>NZ_CP121671.1:1406479-2812958 GCF_029714185.1 Halobacillus naozhouensis
GAAACAGCACAAAACCTTGATGCTTACATTAAAGACCAGCTTGAGCAGCTTGAAGGTCTTTCGATTAAAGTAGAGAGTGTTCCATTCCAAATTCGTATCGAGCGCGATAAGAATATGGACTATGAATTACAAAATGCTGGTTGGGGTCCTGACTACATTGACCCGAACACATTCCTTAACATGTGGGTAACAGGCGGTGGAAATAACCACACTGGATATTCTAGCGAAGAGTATGACTCTTTAATTAAGAAAGCTAATACAGAGTATGCTATGGATCCGGTAAAACGTTTTGAAACATTCCTAAAAGCTGAGAAAATGCTGATTCAAGAAGACGCAGTACTTGCACCTCTTTATCAGCGTGCACTAGCACAGCTTTGGAAGCCATATGTGAAGAACGTATTCGTTCAGCCAATGGGACCAGATTACACTTACAAGTATGCTTATATTGAAGGTAAATAAGTTTAACCACATATAGGCTGGCTAATAGGGAGAGAGTATATGTCCAAAAAAGTTGGCATATGCTCTCTTTTTCCCTGTAGAGGAAATATTCTAATAATAGACAAATTTCAGTAAATTTAGACAAAGGTAGAGATAGGGTTATTTTTTAGGAGGTGTTCGTATGGGACGTTATATTGTTCAGCGTTTAGTATATATGTTCTTAACATTGGTTTTAATTGCAACTTTGTCATTCTTCTTAATGAAGTTCTTACCCGGCACTCCCCTAAGTGCTGCAGATAAATTGTCAGAAGAACAACAGCAAATTGTATTGGAAAAGTACGGATTGGACGAACCTGTTCCAGTTCAATATTTTAATTATATGGTTGGGTTAGCTCAGGGTGATATGGGGATCTCTTTCCAGTTTGATAATCGTGAAGTGACAGATATTTTGATGTCTCGAATCGGGCCATCTATTCAATTAGGGGTCCAGGCTATGATTATTGGAACAATCCTCGGTATGCTGCTGGGATTAGTATCAGCGCTTTATCACAATGGACCGCTTGATTATGGGTCTACTTTTACGGCTATTCTGGGACAATCGATTCCTTCCTTTGTATTTGCAGGGTTATTACAGTATTATGTTGGCGTAAAGCTAGGATGGTTTCCTGTTGCCCTGTGGGGAACATGGCAGCACACGGTATTGCCAACAGTGGCTTTAGCTATTTTTCCAATGGCGATTGCAGCCCGCTTTATGCGAACAGAAATGCTTGAGGTTATGGGATCTGATTACATTACTACAGCAAGAGCTAAAGGTGTAAATAAATTCGGCGTAGTGTTTAAGCATGGATTACGTAATGCATTAATTCCATTAGTTACTGTTCTAGGTCCGCTCGCAGTCGGGTTGATGACAGGAACGCTTGTTATTGAAAACATTTTTGCCGTCCCTGGAATAGGGGAGCAGTTTGTTAAGTCTATTAATACAAACGACTATCCGATTATTATGGGAACGACATTGTTACTAGCGTTTATGTTTATTTTTATCGTATTTGTAATTGACCTGCTGTATGGTGTTATTGACCCTAGAATCCGACTGTCAGAAGGAGAGTAGTACCTATTATGGATAATCACAAACCAAATAAGGATTTATTTGTACCTGTAGATATTAAGGATGATGAGAATGAAAAGATAGCCAGACCGGCCCTTTCTTTCGCGAAGGACTCATTTATTCGCTTGCGTAAAAACTTAGGCGCAATGGCTGGGCTTGTTATCTTAATCATATTGGCGTTCTTCGCCATATTCGGCCCATATATGAATGATTTCGGACAGTATGATCAAGATTTAACGGTTGCTAAGATGCCGCCTAAAATTGATGGACTGGGCTGGTTAGGCTTTGATGGTACGTTAAGCACGGTAGAAAGTGCTCCTACCGTCGAGGAAGCTCGTGAAAAAGCTTTAATGCGTTATAACAATCAGAAACAGTATATTGACACAACTATTGTGAATGAAGGAAATAATGGAGAGCCCGCACAAGTCGAAGCAGAATATGATGTATATGCTGCAAAAGATCAGAAAACTAACTATTGGTTTGGTACAGACGGACTTGGACGTGACTTATGGTCAAGAACGTGGCACGGCACCAGAGTCTCCTTGTTTATCGCCATTGTTGCTACAGCCATTGATATGTTAATCGGTGTAGCTTATGGTGGAATATCAGCCTATTATGGCGGACGTGTCGATAATTATATGCAGCGTGTTATTGAGATTTTAATTGGCATTCCGAACTTAGTCATCGTTATTTTGATGATCTTGATTTTAGACCCCGGGATTTTATCGATCATTATCGCCCTTGCCTTAACTGCCTGGATATCGATGGCCAGGATAGTCAGGGGGCAAATTCTTAAGCTGAAAAACCAGGAATTTGTCCTAGCTTCTCAAACATTAGGGGCACCGGATAACCGTATCTTAAGAAAACACTTAATTCCAAACGTTCTGGGATTAATCGTCATCAATACGATGTTTACCATCCCTAGTGCCATTTTCTTTGAAGCTTTCTTAAGTTTCATTGGGCTTGGGCTACCGACACCAATGGCATCTCTGGGTACATTAGTTAATGCTGGGTTCTCATCTCTGCAAATATACCCACATATGCTAGTATTCCCGGCTGTCGTCATTTCATTAATTATGATTGGATTTAATGTACTAGCTGATGGTCTTAGAGATGCATTTGATCCGAAGATGCGTGAATAGGAGGTAGGTGTAATTATGGAAAAATTTCTTGAAGTAAAAAATATGCATGTATCCTTTGACACCTATGGAGGTGAAGTGCAGGCTGTACGTGGGGTTAACTTTGATTTGAAACGAGGAGAAACACTGGCGATCGTAGGAGAGTCAGGTTCTGGTAAATCAGTTACAACGAAAGCCCTCATGAAGCTGATTCCTATGCCGCCCGGCCGGATTAAAGAAGGGGAGATCCTTTTTGAAGGCCGCGACCTTGCTAAAATGAGCGAAAAGCAGATGCAGAAGATTCGCGGAAAAGAAATCTCTATGATTTTTCAGGATCCGATGACGTCCCTTAATCCAACGATGAAGGTAGGCAATCAAATTGCCGAAGGACTTATTAAACACCAGAAAATGAGTAAATCACAAGCACGTAAAAGAGTACTGGAATTACTTGAACTCGTTGGTATTCCTGATGCGGAAAACCGTATGAAGCAATATCCGCACCAGTTTTCAGGGGGGATGCGTCAACGTGTGGTTGTCGCAATTGCCCTGGCTTGTAATCCGAAGTTACTGATTGCGGATGAGCCAACAACGGCCCTTGATGTTACCATTCAAGCTCAAATTTTAGAGCTTATGAAAGATATTCAGAAGAAGACTGATTCTGCCACTATTTTTATTACCCATGACCTTGGTGTTGTGGCTAACGTGGCGGACCGTGTAGCGGTTATGTATGCAGGACGTATTGTAGAAATTGGAACGGTTGACGACATATTCTACAATCCGAAACACCCATACACGTGGGGACTGCTCGGTTCCATGCCTTCATTGGATAGCGCGAATGAAGAGTTATATGCGATTCCTGGTTCACCACCAGATCTGCTTGATCCGCCAAAAGGGGACGCCTTCGCCCCTCGTAACGAATATGCTATGCAAATCGACCTGGAGCAGGAACCTCCGATGTTCAAAGTGTCGGATTCTCATTATGCTGCAACATGGCTGCTGCATGAGCATGCTCCTGATATTGATCCGCCTCCGTCCATTAAGAAACGTATGGAGGGCATGGCTAAAACGGCTAAGGCAACGGAAGGTGATCGTGTATGAGTCAAGAAAAACTACTAGAAATAACAAATTTAAAACAACATTTTAAAACGGGCCGTCATAGTGTTGTTAAAGCTGTTGATGGATTGACGTTTGATATTTATAAAGGTGAAACATTCGGTCTTGTAGGAGAATCAGGCTGTGGAAAATCCACAACAGGCCGTACAATTATCCGCCTTTATGATGCAACAGATGGTGAAGTTTTATTCAATGGTGAAAATGTTCATGCTAAGAAAAGCCGCGACGACCTTAAGAAATTCAATCGCGAAATGCAGATGATTTTCCAGGACCCATATGCATCCTTAAATCCGCGTATGAAAGTTGAGGATATCATTGCAGAAGGCATGGACATCCATAACCTTGCTGAAGATGAGAGTGCCCGAAAAAAGCGTGTTTATGAACTTCTCGAAACAGTTGGTCTAAATAAAGAACACGCCAACCGTTACCCTCATGAATTTAGTGGCGGTCAACGTCAGCGTATTGGGATAGCAAGAGCACTTGCTGTTGACCCAAGTTTTATTATCGCAGACGAACCTATCTCTGCTTTAGATGTATCCATTCAGGCACAGGTGGTTAATTTGCTTAAGCAATTACAAGCGGAGCACGGGCTTACGTATTTGTTCATCGCCCATGACTTATCGATGGTTAAATATATTAGTGACCGTATAGGGGTTATGTACTTCGGTAAAATGGTTGAGTTAGCGAGTGCAGAAGATCTTTATAAGCACCCGATTCATCCATATACACAATCTTTGCTGTCGGCGATTCCTTTGCCGGACCCGGATTACGAGCGGAACCGCGAACGTTTCACATATGATCCTAATGATCACGATACAAGTGAAGAGCCGGAATTCAGAGAAGTACGTCCAGGTCACTGGGTGTTATGCACAACGAAGGAATATGAACATTATCAAAAAGAACATGGAACTACTGTAAACAGTTAGTAAATGTTAGAAAAGACCTTGCACAGTAATAAAGCAAGGTCTTTTCCTATTTTTGTACGGTGAGAATATTCTTGTAAAAAAATCTACAAAAATTGTCATAAAGTACTATCCAATGTGCTGGTTATTCTTATATACTTAAGAGAGCATATTAAATAGGAGTAGGATATCATGAATAAGAAACATCTCGTGCTTTTTTTTACAAGTCTGCTTTTGTTAGTTTGCGCGTTTCCTATACATAATGTAAGTGCAGATGAAGCGGCTACTAAAAAAGTACAATTGCTTGCCGGTAAGAAACTTGGGCTGAGTACCCTTAAGATGCCAGATACTGCAGCTCGTTTTATGTACGATTCTGGTTTAGACTTTGAGTATCCTGAAGCTGTTCGGGGAATCTATGTAACTGGTCCCTCAGCAGGTGGATCAAACATGGAGGAATTGACAAACCTGGTAGAGTCAACGGATTTAAATGCGATGGTTATTGATATAAAAGAGGACCACGGCAATATCACCTTTGCTCCCCCGGAGGATTCCCCCTATGCGGATATAGCGCAGCCTTATATTGATGATCCGCGGGCTATGCTTGAAAAGCTGGAGGAAAAAGGGATCTATCCAATCGCTAGAATTGTCGTTTTCAAAGATTCATTACTTGCTAAGAAACGACCTGACCTTTCCTATACAAAAAATGGAGAGGTATGGGTGAACGGACGAGGCGAGGCTTTCGTAAATCCATTTATGAAGGAAGTATGGAAGTATAATTTAGAGATTGCGAAAAAAGCTGCTGAACTGGGATTCCAGGAGATCCAATTCGATTATGTACGTTTTCCGGAAGGGTTCGGAACACGTGATGAAGAGCTGGATTACAGTCAAGGTGATTATGCAGATCTGGAAATGAGCAACGTGGATAAACGTGTAAAAGCAGTCACTGATTTTGTAGCTTATGCCGAAGAGGAACTGAGCAATTATGATGTTGACGTATCCGTCGACATTTTCGGATATGCAGCCACGATCGAGGAAGCTCCTAATATCGGCCAGAACTTTACGAAAATCTCAAGTCATGTTGATGTCATTTCATCAATGATTTATCCGAGTCACTGGGGACCATTTTTCGGATTAGATAAGCCTGATATGCATCCATACAAGACGATCAGTTCATACGCCAAAATAGAAAATAAAGTCCTAAGTAAACTGGAGGATCCTCCAACATCGAGACCGTGGATACAGGATTTTGAAGCACCATGGCTCTATTCTGGTCCTGCGAAACAATATGGGAAAGCAGAGGTAGAAGCGCAAATTAAAGCCTTACAAGAAAATGGTATAAATGAGTATTTAATTTGGAATGCTACGAATAATTATACGCCTAATGTAGATTATACACCGTAGTGTTCTGGAAAAAGCACTGGGGGTTCCCAGTGCTTTTTTGATTAGAGAATAGAACAATCGGGAAAGTAGATCATAATCGCTTTTTTAAATGTATTTAACAATTATGCGATTATTCTGTATAATGAAGATGAAAATGACTAAAGGGAGTAGATTCATGAACTGGTATGAAAAGTTAAATCAATATTTTCCGGTAGAGGAAATGAAATCACAAGAACACATGGAGGCTTTGCTGAAAGAAAAAAGCGAAGTTTACTATAAAGATGAAGGTGAATACCATGTGTTAATGTATGCAGAGTTTAACTCGTTTATTTTCATTGACTATGTGTATGTATCAGCTGCCTCCCGTGGGCAAGGCTTAGGTCATAAGCTAATTGAGAAAATGAAAGCAAAAGGAAAACCAATTATTCTGGAAGTAGAGCCGATAGATTATGAAGATTCTGATTCGGCAAAACGTCTTCATTTTTACCAGCGAGAAGGCTTCAAGCACGCTCAATCGATTGGGTATACGAGAAGGTCCTTAGCAACAAATGAGCCGACTCCGATGGAAATTCTTTATTGGTCTCCTGAAGATGCTTCTGAAGAAAGTATTTATGAACAAATGAAGAGAATGTACGAAGAGATCCATACGTATAAGGATAGTGAATTTTACGGAAAGTCCTATCAGCCAGTGGACGAGGTACTAAAACTGGATGAAGATCGTGATTCAGATGATATTTTGAAAGATTTAAAATAATATATGGCCAGATGGAGTCCCCGGCCATTTTCAGGTGGGGATTTTCAATCGCTTGGGATAGTTGAAAATATGATCATGTCCGAAGTAGATGATTTTTGTAAAAAACAGGTTTAGATCATGGTGGTTAGTGGTACTGCGTATAGTACAGTTTAGTTATTTTGCAGGATTATAAGTGATTTACACTAATTTTTACTTAGGTGTTATAGATTTCAGTTGACATGTGTGTTATAGTTATAATATAAGATTAGATTATACTAATTTTAAATTAATAAGCAGTCAAATAATGAAATACAATACATTTTGAGGAGTGAAGTTTCAGTATGGTAACACTTTATACCTCACCAAGTTGTACATCATGCCGGAAAGCAAAAGCGTGGCTTGAGGAGCATAACATTGCTTATACGGAAAGAAATATTTTTTCTGAACCATTAACGATCGATGAGATTAAAGAAATACTAAGAATGACTGAAGATGGCACAGAAGAAATTATTTCTACACGCTCTAAAGTCTTTCAAAAGTTAAAAGTTGATTTCGATCAATTGCCTATGCAGGATCTATTTGATCTTATCCAAGAAAATCCAGGGTTGCTACGCCGCCCGATTATTATTGATGATAAGCGATTGCAAGTAGGTTATAATGAAGACGAAATCAGACGTTTCTTACCACGAAGCGTACGTACCTTCCAGCTTAGAGAAGCACAACGCTTAGTCAATTAAATAAAAAGCTGCATCTCTGATGAATACGGAGGTGCAGCTTTTTTTCATTTGTCCCACATAACGTGCCTAACTGAGTCGAACTTCCTCTGCGGTGTCAGCCGGATTGCTTTTGTCTTGATTTAAGCAGCAGCATGGGGTTTTCTATTCATGAAATAACCGACAGCAATGGTAATTAGCACTATGAGGGCAGGGAAGATGTAGTGAATCATGGAATCTGACTGAAGGTAGATCATGATTCTCCGATCTTCCAGTATCATTTCACCAGCTGTAAAGGCGAGGATACCTGCCCCTATATAGATGAGAATCGGAAATTTATCCATTAATAATAAGATGAACCGACTTCCAAAGATAATAATCGGTACAGAAATCAACAAGCCGATAATCACAAGAAAGACCTCACCATGTGAAGCTCCAGCAATCGCAAGAACATTGTCAAATCCCATGACGATATCAGCAAACACGATGGTCTTTACGGCGGTAAAAAGGTTATCACTACTTTTAATATTTTGCGAATCATCTGTATCAGTCAGCAATTTAATCGCAATATATATAAGAAGGATTCCACCAATTAATCGTAGAAATGGTACGTGCAACAAGTATAAAGCGACCGTAGTTAACAAGACGCGGGCAGCGATGGCTAAGCCTGTCCCTAAAAAGATCGCTTTATTTCTTTGATGTTTAGGAAGATTTCTACTTGCTAAAGCTATAACTACTGCATTATCTCCACCTAAAATAAGATCAATTGACACAATGATAAAAATAGGTTCAAGCAAGTCCCAATTCATTCGAGAATCCTCCTACAATTTAATGACAAACGACTTAAAATAAGCTACAATGGAAAATCAACCTCTCCAACAAGCTTGGTTATGGTCAAACGTTGAATTCAAGCAATTTGTTTTCCATTTGCTGATTCCTGTCATACAATAAAAGTAACATCAATCTTTATAAGTGTTACCCATCACAGTGGTTGAAGTTTTTGCCTAACGGGTAAGGTAAAAGTAAGCGTATTAGGGTGAACGATCCCTTCCGCCATACTAAAAGATAGAAGGGAGAGAGACACATGGAAATCGAACGCATTAATGAGAACACTGTTAAATTTTACGTTTCTTATCATGATGTTGAACAGCTCGGATTTGACCGTGAAGAAATTTGGTACAATCGTGAGCGAAGTGAGCAGCTTTTCTGGGAAATGATGGATGAAGTAAACGATCAGGAAAACTTTCAGGCTGATGGACCGCTATGGATTCAGGTTCAGGCTATGGACAAAGGTTTAGAAGTGATCGTCACTAAAGCGCAGGTTTCCCAAGATGGTCAAAAGCTCGAACTCCCAAGTGATGACGGCAAATCGATTGATGTTCCGATGGATGAGAAACTAGAATCTTTACTTGATGATAAATACAGTCACACAGAACAAAATGAATCAGAACCACTCAAAGATGATAATGAATCACAAGAGGGTGTCTTTGAACCATTGAACTTTACGTTGCGTTTTAATGAATTTGAAGATGTCATTCAGCTGAGCCATTATATGACGAATGAGCAAAATATGGATAATTCTCTCATTCATTTTGAAGACACCTACTATTTATATATTCAATTCAATGATGAAAATATGAGTGATGATGAACAAGAAAATATTTTAAGTCAGCTGATGGAATATGGACATGAGTCTTCTGTAACCATTTATCGTCTTCAAGAATACGGTAAAGTCATTTTCGCTGAGAATGCTTTAGCGCAAATTAAAGATTATTTCCCATCCCATTAATGAATGCACACTGCATGAAGTGTGCTTTTTTTTGTCCAAAAAAGAAGGATATTTCAGCTTTATGGCGAATAAGTGAATTTAGAGGTGATGTTATTGCTGTATGCTTACGATCATCATGGAAAGCTTTGCTCCTTATATCAACTGTCCAGACAGCGCATTGAACAGATGAGGCACGAGGTGACATACTTTTGCCCAACCTGTAAAGAAGCTCTTCAAATTCGCTCCGGCCGCCATCACATCCCACACTTTGCTCATTTTCCAGACAGTCAGTGCGAACGAAATTCCCAAGGTGAATCAGACGATCATGAATCTGGAAAATGGCTGCTCTACAAATGGCTGAAATATCAGGGATACAATGTTGAAATCGAGTATTTTGTAAAGGAAATAAATCAGCGTCCTGATTTATTTTTTACGAGTGGTGATAAGCGGCAAATTGCTGTGGAATTCCAGTGCTCTACTATTCCCCCTGATATCATTGAGAAACGAACGAACAGTTACTACAAGGCAGGTATTTTCCCGTTATGGATTGTCGGGAACCGTCACTTCCAACGAAAGGGGAAGAATCTTCTGCTCCACACTTCCTTTCATCGCTCCCTCCTCTATTACTTTCATCATTCTTACTGTATGTACTATTTAAACGTAAATGCTCAGTCCGTCATAATTGTTGATCATATCCTCGGATTTACACATTCTTATTGCTTTGGCAGACCTCGCTCTTATTCGCTCGACTCGATTACATTTCCTCAACTGTTTGCCCCTTCAGCTTCTCCATCGACTCCCTACATATATTTCTGGGAAAAACAATTATACAAACTTCGGACGTTCTATCAGAGATCGGTTGGAACTGAGGAGCGTCAATGGCGCCAGTTCCTTTACTTAAAAGGGAAGCATTTCTCTTTAATTCCTTCTGTCTGCTTTCTGCCCGTTCCCAGTCAGTCCACTTGCTCTATAAAGGCCTATATGTGGCAGACGAAGTTTGTTCTTGAGCACTTTATGGAGGTACGGATAGGAAACATAATTAAACTCGGACGTAACAAGTGCCTGACAGTCAATCGTTACCAAGCAGACCCTGTACAGGAATACCTTCAATTACTTGGACAAATGGGTTTTGTGGCACACACTTCTAACGGCAGCTGGGTGAAACGAAAAGAAATTACCTTTCCGACTCATATTACCCAGGCTTTGGAAGAAGATAAAAAAGTGATGAACGTTTTGAGAAATATCCTGTACACACATAATAATGTATCCTTATAGGAAGGAATTTTCACTTGAGAGAGCGAAATTTCTAAGTGGCGACATAATTTGGAGGAGGATGTACACATGGCATCGACAACGAAACAGTTACCAAAAAGGGAAGAGATCCCTGAGGAGTTAACATGGAATCTTGAGACGATTTTTGCTAGTGATGAAGAATGGTACAAGGAATTTGAAGAAATTAAGAAGCTGATTCCAGAGGTACAGGCTTATAAAGACACGCTGGGTGATTCTGCCGACCAATTGTACCAATTGTTAACACTGCAGGATAAGGTATCAAACAGAATTGGGAAATTATTCACATATGCGCATATGCGCAGTGATCAGGATACGACCAATTCTCACTATCAGGAGATGAATGCGAAAGCGGAAAGCCTGTTGACACAGGTTTCTTCCTCTATGAGTTTTATCGTTCCAGAAATTTTGTCCTTGTCTGAAGAAATGGTAATGAAATATTTGAAGGAGCATGAGGAATTACAGCAGTATGAACATACGCTCCATGAAATTTTGAGAAGAAAAGAGCATGTACTTAGTGAAGAAGAAGAGAAGCTGCTGTCAGGATTCTCTGAGATCGCTTCTAATCCTTCCCAGACGTATGGGTCTCTAAGTAACGCTGATTTAACATTCCCGACGATTAAGGATGAGGACGGGAATGAAGTTGATTTGACTCAAGGCCGCTTTGTAGGTTTCTTGAAATCAGAGGATCGTGAAGTAAGAAAGAATGCGTTCAAGGAGATGTATGACACGTATGGTTCTTTTAAGAACACCTTTGCTTCTACGCTAAGCGGGCAAGTGAAAAAGGATAACTTCTTTGCGGAAACGAAAAAATATGAGAGTGCACGGGAAGCGGCCCTGGATGGAAACAAAATCCCTGAATCTGTGTATGATAATTTAATTGAGGCAGTGGAAGAGCGGCTTCCGCTCATGCATCGTTATGTAGCTCTGCGTAAGAAAGTACTTGAACTAGATGAGTTGCATATGTACGACTTGTACACACCGCTTGTGAAAGATGCTGAGATGGAAGTCTCCTATGAGGAAGCACAGCAGGTTGTCCTAAACGCTCTTGAGCCATTAGGAAAAGATTATGTGGACGTAGTGAGAGAAGGACTGACCAACCGCTGGATTGATGTTGAAGAGAATAAAGGCAAGCGGAGCGGCGCCTATTCTTCTGGCCATTATGGAACGAACCCGTTTATTTTAATGAACTGGCAGGATGACGTCAATAATCTTTTCACGCTGGCCCATGAACTGGGACATTCGCTGCACAGTTATTACACTCATAACAATCAGCCGTATCGCTATGGAAATTATTCTATTTTTGTGGCGGAAGTGGCTTCAACGTGTAATGAGGCACTGTTGAACGATCACCTTACGAAGAAGACGGATGATAAGAAAGAGAAACTTTACTTATTGAACAACTTCCTGGAAGGATTCAGAGGTACGGTTTTCCGGCAGACGATGTTTGCTGAATTCGAACATGAAATTCATATTCAAGCACAAAAAGGCGAGGCTTTAACAGCCGATAAACTGACACAGCTGTACTACGACTTGAATAAAAAGTACTTCGGAAACGATCTCGTTATCGATGAAGAGATCGGGCTAGAGTGGGCAAGAATTCCTCACTTCTATATGGGATACTATGTATATCAATATTCAACAGGATATGCAGCAGCCACTACCCTCGCTGAGCAAATTTTGACTGAAGGGGAACCTGCTGTTGAGAGGTACATGAGCTTCTTGAGGGCGGGGAGCAGTGATTACCCTATTGAAGTGTTGAAGAAAGCTGGGGTAGATATGACCTCGAAAGAGCCTATCTTAAAAGCATTGGATGTATTTGAGCAAAAGCTTGATGAAATGGAAGCGTTATTGCAATAAGATTTAATAAACAAGCTGCCTCTTTAAAAGGCAGCTTGTTTTATTTTATAAATCCTCGGAATTTCTTCTGGTGAAAAATAAAACTAATAAACATATAAATAGAAACGAATAGGAGAGGGGCGGTAATGTAGAGTGGAAACAGGAACATTAAACCGAAAATGTGAAACATAATTAACAACAAGAATAAAGGGATGTAGCCCAAAATGACCCACCGTTTCATGGCAGAAACCTCCTTTTTATCTACTTTATGAGCCAGTTTCTAAATCATTCCCTGAAGAATTCTTCCATTGACAACATTGTGAACAATAGCTTGACCGCATTGTTCATTGCTGAAAGGATTGATATACTTAAATAGTGAAGCAATTCACATAAATGCTGTACTGTGTAACCACCCCCTAAAAATAGAAGCATTAGCAGTTACCTGCTAATGCTTCCTACATAAGAATTCTTCTGTTTTAGCGCTATTCTAATCTTGACTTGCGAATAAGCTTGATGAAGTTTATCTACATCCAGCTCCAACGCACTTGCACTTTTGGTTTAAGAACTGATATATTCCCAGAAAGTACCGTATTTCACTGGAACTTCTCGTACCTTTTGTCGTAACACTAACTTCTTCAATTCTTTTTTTGTTTGTTGTTCTGTCCAATCGTAGACGACGGATATTTCTTTATTTGCGACAAAACGATAATGATGTAAAAAATCCTCTAACTCAGGTTTGATGGCAGGCTTCGGATCTTTTTGAAGCATTTCCTTTAATACCTTCACGTAGACATCATAAGAATAGAGGCCGGTAATCTTAAGCCCTGCATCTTCTTCCGATTCATTAAAAACAACCATAGTGGGTGTGGAATCTACATCCATTTCCTTTGTTAATTTTAAGTCACATCTAAGGGCTCTGTGTGCAGCTTCCCCACGTAAGTCTTTTTTGAATTCATTTACATCCAAGCGGCTTTTGCCAGCGCATTCAATAAGAACGTCTTCGTCCGAAATATCTTTTCTTTCTAGGAACACATATTCCTGCACTTTTCTAAGGAAACGCATACCCGCTTTCTTACCCTGTAATTCAGCAGCTTTTACTGCTAAAGCCGTTACGAGAGGAGAAGAAATTGGGTTTTCGATCCACACGTCCCCGTCACAGCACATTCCTGTCCGTGTTCCTGTTTTATCCCATACTTTCTTGAGTATTTCCCGTTTTTCGGACTTAAATTGTTGCAAGGAAGCTAAATTCCCGCTAATAATGGGACGAATCGTAAAGAAACGTCCGTATTCGATTGTGAGCTTTTTCAAAAACGGTTCAAGCGACCAGCATTCAGGACAGAGAGGATCAATAAATACATAAATCTCAATAGGCCGCTTTAGCAGATCAAAATAACCACTAGCGGTATTCTGGTTCTCTGAAGGGCTGCTCGTACTTTTCCAACTCACATCGATTCTCCTTTCTCATCTTCTGGTGTATTCATCATATGATTAGCTGTCATCGTTAAGCGTTCAAATATTGCATGACGGTATGGGTTTTGAATGTCAGCTTCTTCGAGCGCTTTTGCCATGCAGGACAGCCAGGCATCTTTTCTTGTTGGAGTGATCTCAAAAGGGAGATGTCGTGCTCTTAGCATGGGGTGACCATGCTCCTGGATATAAAGAGGGGGACCTCCGAAAAATTGAGTTAAAAACTGTTTCTGTTTACGAGCCGTTTCCGTTAAATCATCCGGAAAAATAGGGATGAGGTCCGGATGCTGGCTGACGTGCCGATAAAAGCAATTCACTAGCACATTGATTTTGTCTTCGCCTATAGCCTCATAAATGCTGCCGGGTTTTTCGTTCATATAATCCCTTCCTTGTCTGTTAATTCATTTTAGCAACGGTGAAGATGAACGGCAACTATTCTGATTTTAGTTTGGCCTGAAAGAACCTTTTTATTTTATTATCTGTTGCTCGTTTTGAAATATGGAAGGTGTTTAATATGTCTTCAAAGACTTGCTCTCCATGCTGTTTAGAACGCGCTTCTAGCTCCAGTTCATAATCCGATTGTCCACAGTAAAAACTATGGTCCAAAACGACTAGTGTATGGTTATACTCGCGCTCTTGTCTTTTTGTAGTTAAAGCCCCGATGTATCGCAGATCAGCTGCTGAAATCCCGAGCTGCTCTAACTGCCTGTTGATTTCAGATGGTGCAGACAATTGATTCTCAAGCCAGAGCATGGCTGTTTCTTTTGACAGGGTACTATGTGTTTCCAAGAGGCCATCAGGATGAGGCTCCTTCAAAGTTAGTGTCCACGTATCGGCTTTTTGCCTTATTCGTAAAGCTGCTCCTTTATCGCGCAGCTTGTAGTCATCTGTTTCAAAATAATGATTCGTTTGCTTTACCTGTTCTATGGTTGCAAACTCCAGTTGTGTATAAAGAGTATGATACTCTGTCTCTGTTAACAGGTTCTTAAATTCGATTTCAATTTCTTGTGCCATAAAATGTGTCACCTCACCTTTAATTATGATTTATAATAGGTTAGAATTGCAAAAGTTAGCCATTACAATGAGTTAAATTCTGAGATGGAATAAGATTATGATACAATGTTTGTGAGTCTTAACACACATATGGAATATACAGTTGGTACATAAAGGTGGTGCTCGAATGAATTGGGATACTTTTTTAGCACCTTATGCACAGGTAGTTGACGAACTTAAGGTTAAATTAAAAGGAATGCGGCAACAATTTGAATATGAACGTGAACAATCTCCCATTGAATTTGTCACAGGAAGAGTGAAACCAAAGACAAGTATTATAGAGAAAGCGCGCAGGAAAGCCATTAACCCCGAAGACATGAGGGAAGAGCTCCAGGATATTGCCGGAGTGAGAGTGGTTTGCCAGTTTGTAGATGATATATATTCTGTCGTCACAATGTTGAAGAATCGCAACGATTTCAACATTTTGGAAGAAAAGGATTACATTACGGAAAAGAAAGAAAGCGGATATCGCTCTTATCATATTATTATTCAGTATCCAGTTGAAACGATTCATGGAAAGAAAATGGTATTGGCCGAGATTCAAATTCGTACATTAGCGATGAATTTCTGGGCGACTAATGAGCATTCCCTTAATTACAAATATGCGGGTAAGATCCCTAAGGATATTCAGGCACGTTTAAAGCGAGCAGGTGAGGCTGCTTTTTTACTTGATGAAGAAATGTCAAAGATCAAGCACGAAATCCAGGAAGCCCAAAAAATATTTAACCGCAAAGAAGACCAAAAAAGGAAAACGAAGAAACCATAGAGGGGTGGAAGGCAAATGAAATTCTCTATACTCTCAAAAGGAGATAAAAAGTCGAACGAAATCCGTACAAAAATTAAAAGTTACTTGACTGAATTTAATTTGGAGTATGATGAGGAAGAGCCGGACCTCGCGATTTCTGTCGGCGGGGATGGGACTTTATTGGAAGCGTTTCATACGTATGTTCACCGGCTCGATCAAACCGCCTTCATCGGGGTACATACCGGGCATTTGGGCTTTTATGCGGATTGGATGCCAGAGGAACTCGAGAAGTTGATTATTGAAATTGCGCGCACACCATTTCAAGTCGTTGAATACCCGCTTCTTGAGGTGACAATTCGGCCTAAGGATGGCGGGGAAGAGGATCGTTACCTGGCCCTTAATGAGTGTGCCATTAAGACATCGGAGGGCTCTGTAGTATTTGATATTGAAATCAAAGGAGATCACTTTGAAACCTTTCGGGGAGACGGTCTTTGTATTTCTACCCCTTCCGGAAGTACTGCATACAACAAGGCACTGGGTGGCGCCATTCTCCATCCATCCCTTGAAGCGATACAAATTGCCGAGATGGCTTCGATCAATAACCGTGTCTTCCGGACGATCGGTTCGCCTCTCATCTTACCTGGCCATCACACATGCCTTCTGAAGCCGCTGAATGAACGCAGCTTTTTATTTACAATTGATCATATTACGAGAACGTACAAAGACGTGAAATCCATTCAATGCCGGGTTGCGAAAGAACGAGTCCGATTCGCCCGCTTCCGTCCGTTCCCATTTTGGAAAAGGGTTCACGATTCCTTTGTGGCGGATGATTATTCACCTGAATGAGTTATCAAAAAGAGTGGGACATTGATCAAGAGTTTTCAGGGAAAACCGTCCAGACTTTTTTAAGAGAAGAAGCGCTTTTTTCCAGACAGCTGTTAAAAAACGTTAAGGCTGGAGGCTTGATCTTAATTAACAACGAGGAAGTTCCCGTTTCGACCATGTTATCGACAGCGGATCGACTGACGGTCGTATTTCCTGAAGAAGTGCGCTCAAAGGTACTGATTCCAGAACCCATTCCTCTCCAAATTGTGTATGAGGACGAGGATGTACTCGTACTTGATAAGCCAGCAGGGTTGGCGGTGTCACCTACTGCCGATTACCGTTCCGGAACGCTCGCGAATGGAATCGTGTATGATTATGATCAGAAAGGCTATGACTACACGGTCCATATTGTCACGAGGCTGGACCGCGATACATCAGGTCTGCTTCTCGTTGCAAAACAACAGTACAGCCACGGGAAGCTTGCGGTAGTTGGAGATATCAAAAGGGACTATACGGCGCTTGTTGAAGGCAATCTCTCGCCTTCCTCAGGTATGATCACGGCCCCGATTGGAAGAAAAGCCGGATCGATTATTGAGCGAGAGATAACGCCTGAGGGGAAGGAAGCGGTAACGGAGTACGAAGTGGCAGAAATGTTTCCATCCGCTAGTCTGGTCCATATGCGATTACATACCGGGCGAACTCATCAAATTAGAGTACATATGAGTTCTATAGGCTGTCCGCTGGTCGGGGACACGTTATATGGCGCATCTAGCTCTGATGAAGTCAAGGGGCATGCGCTGCATTGTCATCGGTTAGCATTTAACCATCCTTCTCTTGGAGAACATTTGAGTTTTCAATCTCGGCCCCCGCAAACATGGCTAAAGCCAGAAAAATAGCAGTTCCCGGCTGGGGGCTGCTATTTTTCTTGAGAGATAGTGGAAACCCGTACCCAGGTTAGCCAGTTCTCACGTATGATAATTGAATTTTTCCTCCACAAACGGCATGGAGGAGGGGACGGTTACGATCTTTTCTTCTGGGAGACGGAAAGCCGTAAGTTTGTTTCCGAATACACACCCTGTATCAATATTGACGGTTCGATTAACGAAACGTGGTTCGTAAACAGGAGTATGGCCGTACACAATCCATGTATCGGCTTTGTAGGTTTGCGCCCAGTCCCTTCGCTCAGGACGTCCATCTGGAAGCTTCTCGCCTGTGATATCACCATACAGCACAAACGTCCTAATCCGTTTGTTTTCCTTGCCGATATCCTCAGCTCGAATGCCGGCATGAGCCACAACCGCTCCGACTTCGGGAAGCTGTAAATAAAGCGGAGATGTTTCAACTAACTCCATAAACATCTGCTTAATCGCTTGCTGTTCAGCTGTGGAAAGCTGGCGGTATTCGGCTGTTGTCGTTTCGAGGCCGTGTTTTTCCTGAACAGGGTTTCCGAGAAAATAGCGATATAACTTACTGCAATGATTGCCGGGGACATACTGGGCAAGCTTCTGTTCCATGACTAAACGGTAAACGAACCGAATCGTCTCAATGGAGCGAGGGCCGCGGTCGGTAATATCACCGACAAAGACAGGGATTCGACCTTCAGGATGAACAGGGAGGCCATTTTCCCATTGATAACCGAGCTGATTAAATAAATCAATAAGTTCATCGAGACAGCCATGCACATCTCCGATAACATCTATTTGCATAATAACCCTCCTTGTTCGAAAAATATAGTTCGAAAGAAAAAAAGGTGGATTGACTATTAAAGCTTTTCCACCTTTTTGCATTATTATTCAAACATATATGTTCTCGTCCGTGATTTAACATTTAGTACAATGCCAATAGCGAGCAAGTAAGCGAGTGTAGAACTTCCTCCGTAACTTAAGAGAGGCAGAGGCAGCCCTGTGATCGGCAGCAGCTGGAGCGACATGCCGATATTTTGAAAAACTTGAAACGTGATCATGCCTACGATTCCGACAATGATATAACTCCCGAAGGAATCATTACTTTCCATAGCGATCTGGATCATTCGATAAAGCAGTAAAAAGAATAATGTCAGTACTAAACTTGCTCCGATAAACCCGAATTGTTCTGCGACGGCTGTGAAGATCATATCTGTGTGACGTTCGGGAACAGAAACCTGGAAGTTACCGATCCCTTTTCCAGTCAGCTGTCCGGAACCGATTGCGGTGATTGATTTAATGAGCTGTAACCCGTAACCTTGTGCGTATTGCTCTGGTTGAAGCCATCCGTAAAACCGTGAATCGACGTGAGCAAAAATAGATTCCTCCAAATAGTCGGTTACGACCGTGAAATTTAAGAAAAACATTAAAATGGTTACACCGATTACTATTAAAACTGAGGCAAAAATGGAAATAAGAATTTTCCATCGAATCCCTGAAACGAGAATTAAGAAGCTGGAAATCGCTACAAGAACGAGAAACGAGCCAAGGTCTGGCTGAACAGCGATTAATCCCATCGGTGGAAGGGAAAGACCGATCAATTTACCTAATAGCAAAAAATCAGATTTAACGGTTTTTGTGCGATGTTTTTCATTATGTCTAACAATCACATGGGATAGCGTAAGGACTAAAAAGACCTTTACAAATTCGGCAGGTTGTACGGTTACACCTCCTGGAAGACTGAACCAGCTAGTTGCACCTCCTGAAGTAACAATGATTTGTGGCGGGAAGTTAAAAAACAACATCAAGAGCATGAATACACCGAAACCGTATAAGAACCAAACGAGATGATGCAGGCGGTCATAATCCATGATCATGACGATGGCGGCTCCAATTCCGCCTAAGATATACCAGACGATCTGTTTTAAGTATGAGCCCTGATCCGTTGGCGATAAGAGTGGATCCAGTGTGTATAAAGTAAAACAGCTTACTATTCCTAATGCGACTACTACGAAAATGATCGTATAGTCTATTGGTGATGTTTGTTGAGTTTCATTCATCTTTGTTCCCTTTCTCTAAACATTCTCTAAAACAACGTGTATCATTGTAAGTGTACAACATTCACGGACTTTTTTTAAGTAAGGTTTTT
The DNA here is from genome assembly GCF_029714185.1 of Halobacillus naozhouensis. Classification (NCBI taxonomy): domain Bacteria; kingdom Bacillati; phylum Bacillota; class Bacilli; order Caryophanales; family Bacillaceae; genus Halobacillus; species Halobacillus naozhouensis. The sequence continues at coordinate 1,426,020 of NZ_CP121671.1, forward strand.
CAATTTGAAAAAAGAAACGACATTTATTGACAAAAGTATGGCGTCCTATTAGTATAATAAAGGTTTAAGAGTACGAAGGGGAGGGAGACGTATGGAACATTTAGATGATCAAGAACGACGCGATGTTTGGCAAACCATTCAAGATGCTTTGTTTAACGATCAAATCGACCAATTCAGGGCGGAATTTCTTGAACTTCATCCATATGATCAGGCGAAAATTTTTGAAGAGGTAGCGGATGACGTCCGGATGCAAATCTATACGTACTTATCTCCTGATGAGGTCGCGGAAGTCATGGAACATATTGATTATGAGGAAATTGAGCCGTTTTTCTCTGAAATGGATCCAAGGTTTGCGGCCCAGGTTCTTGCGGAAATGTCTACCGATGATGCCGTGGATATCCTAAACGAGCTCGATAAAAACAAAGTGGCCAGCTTTTTAACGATTATGGACGATGAGGCAGCAGAAGAAATTAAAGATTTGCTTCATTATGAGGAAAAAACGGCCGGCTCGATTATGACGACTGAGTTTGTTGTTGTCAAAGCAGGCATGACGATACGAGAAGCTATGCTTCATCTAAGACAAGAAGCACCTGATGCCGAAACGATTTACTATACGTATGTTATCGATGAGGACAAGCGGCTCGTTGGGGTGATCTCGTTACGTGATCTGATCATTTCAGAAGAGGATTGGTTCATTTCTGATGTCATGAGTGAACGTGTCGTTTCGGCTCCCGTTGGGGAAGATCAGGAAGAAATTGCCCGGATGATGCGCGATTATGATTTTCTTGCCTTACCAATTATTGATTTTCAGGAGCATTTATTAGGGATCATTACTGTCGATGATATTATGGATGTTATGGAAGAGGAGGCTAGTGAAGACTATTCGAAACTGGCAGGGATCTCGGATGTAGATAGTCCGGATGAAAATGCCTTTGTCTCTGCGAAAAAAAGACTGCCGTGGCTCGTGATTTTGCTATTCCTCGGAAGTTTAACAGCCAGTCTAATAGGGCGCTTTGAGGATACATTAGACAAAGTAGCGATTTTAGCTATTTTTATTCCGCTAATTGCGGGCATGGCTGGGAATACAGGAACACAGGCGCTGGCTGTTGCTGTTCGCGGAATTGCTACAGGAGAGATTGATAAACAGGGCAAGCTGAAAATGATTATGCGTGAAGCGGGTACTGGGCTTATTACAGGAGTAAGCTGTGGTGTGATTATTACGCTTGTCGTTTACTTTTGGCAAAATAATATCTATTTAGGATTGTTAGTGGGATTATCGATTATGTCCACTTTGATTGTAGCAACGCTTGCTGGTTCTCTGGTGCCGCTGGTCATGCACCGGTTTAACATCGATCCAGCAGTAGCCTCTGGGCCCTTTATTACGACCATCAATGATATCATCTCGATTTTAATCTACTTTGGAATGGCTACAGCATTTATGAGCTTACTTATATGACAAAGAATCCCGGGCTTCCTTTAATAGCGAAATCCGGGATTAAGTTTATTGTTTTTTAGCTAGTTCATCACGGTCTGGGTTTAGCGGGGGCTGTTCCATCCAATTGTGATCGATCATCAGATTTGCTCCATCTTCAGCATACTTTCCGATTTCCGCGGTCAGGCGTGAATATTTAAAATGAATGTCTCGTCTCATAGTCGTCGCCATACTCGTACCGTAATACCCAATGCCGATAGCAATTAACGCTGTGACGTGAAACATCATCAACTTATCGGAAAATGGCGGTGCAGTCGAGGTAGTGACTTCCGAATCCCACGTCATCGCTGCCGGAACATGGTCCTTGCTCAGGGCACTTCTAAACGCTTCGACATGTTTGGCCGCGATCTTTCTGCCTCTAACCATGTATTGGGAAACTTTCTTCGATTTGGCGGCTTGACTGAAACCCATCAGGACAGCCTCTCCTAAACTATTTCGTTGCATGTTGTCGTAAAGATTCGTAATCTCTAATGAAGTTAACGGTCGTCTTTCCCCAAACCAGCCCGCAAGAAAATGCTGGCTTGATACAAACTCGACTTGTTTAGGATAAGGAATATGAGGGGGACGAATGTAAAGCCCTTTCGACAACAGGATTTGATTGGCCTTTTTATGAAGATCGCCATATTCATGTAAACATTCAAGAAAAAAGGAATGGAGGTCCGATCGTGCTGCGAGAGCCGTTGAAACACTATGTGCATTCAAACCTAACTTCCCTATTTGTTGTACATAGGCTAGCATGAATGTATCAGAGTAAAGTCTTGGTGCTTTCACATTGACGTCGTCTTCCGTAAAACCTACCGGCACAGCGAAATTTTCCTTGCGCATTATTGTCGTTAATTTTTGAACATGGGAGTATGAGATCTCAAGCGTGTACTGCAGGAGACGGCGAATCTCATCATCTTCCACATGGTTCAAAAAGTAACGAATCATACAGATGGTTAACGTACCGTTTTGGTAGGATCCCCAAATTTGGGAGATCTCAGCTGATGTCAGACGAGCGTTATGTTCTGCTTCCATATTATAACCTCCCATCGAAAATTATGTTATTGGAGCGGATTGTGGACCAGTTTATCTCTGTCAGCCGCTAACGGAGGTTGTTCAAGCCAACCTCGGTCAATCATCATTTGTTGACCATGATTCGAGTAGACGCCAATTTCCGCCATGAATTTAGCATACTTGGCATGGATGTCATGTCTTAGGGTTCTCGACATGGAGATGCCTATGTTTTCGAGTCCAAGCTGATTCGCCAAACCTCCCTGGTACAACATTAACTTGTCGCTAAAGGGGGGGACCTTGGAGTCTGTTACATGCGGATCCATTGTCATAGGGGATGGAATGTTATCATTGGCTAACATGCTCCCCATTTGCCTGATGATCTTATCCGAAAGTTCCCTGCCCTCCTGAAAATACTTTCTCAGCTTTTTGGAGGATGCGACCTGGCTGAAGCCCATCGTTAACGACTTCCCTAGAATATTCATTGTCATATTTAAATTCATATATTTAATCTCAATGGAAGCCAGTGGTCTGTTTTTACTTGAAAAAAAAGACGTAAAGGAATTGTTTTCTACAAACTCGACTTGTTTAGGATAAGGTATTTTTGGCGGTTTAAGGATCGTTCCTTTTTCTGATAAGAGGTGAGTGCTCCTCTCGTACAATTCATTTAACTCATGAATCCCCTGACGGTAATAATCGATAATGTCCTGCCGAGTAGAACTAGTAAGCGCCCTTGCGTATTGCCCGTACCCACCTACGGCCATTTGCTGCAGGAAAAAAAGTATAAAGGTGTCATCAAACAAACGCGGGGCTGCTTTATGAAGGTCTGATTCGCCAAACCCGGCTGGAACTGGAATACCTTCCTTAGTGAACAACTCTGAAATGGTCGTGATGTGCCGTTTGGACAGACCTTGACTAAAAAGAAGAAGCTCTTTAACTTCCTCGTCCTCCACAATTTCTATAAAATGTTCAAAAATCACAACATACATGGAATCCCCCATATAATTGCTCCATAAGTCTGCCAGCTCTGAAGAGGTAACGGCTGAGTGTTGCTGATGTTCTAGTATCTGAGATTCCAGTTGCTTATCTTTGTTAGCATGCTGATCAGCAGGATCCATGTTCGTACCCCTCTCTATAGATGATGATTTTTAGATTTTTAGAAACCTTGCGGCGTAACAGGATCGATTTATAGTGTGTGTTTATGGGGGAAACATTATTCCTGAGGTAACCAATTCCAACTAAATCTTGAAGACTCACAACTGCTTCAATAACTGATTACCAGGCTGTAATTGTAATTTGAATGGAGATCATATAAAATGAGATCAGGTACTAATAACAAACCATAATACTTAGTAAGACCCCAAGGAGGACTTGTTTTATGAATGGATCTTTAGAAGGCCGCACTTATGTCGTCATGGGTGTTGCGAATAAGCGCAGTATTGCATGGGGAATTGCACAATCATTAAATAAAGCAGGAGCGCGACTGATCTTCACTTACGCTTCGGAACGATTCGAGAAGCCAGTCCGTGACTTATCTAACACCCTGGAAGGGCCTGAATCCTTATTTTACGAATGTGATGTAACGGATGACGAGGCCATCAATCAAACGTTTGCTGCGATTCAACAGGATGTCGGAGTGATTCATGGTCTGGCTCACTGTATCGCATTTGCCAACCGTGACGAGCTGAAAGGGGAGTATGTTGACACTAGCCGGGACGGTTTTCTTACTGCCCATAACATCAGCTCCTACTCCTTAACGGCTGTTGCCAGAGCAGCTAAACCTGTCATGTCTGACGGTGGAGGGATCGTCACGCTTACGTACCTTGGCGGGGAAAAAGTAGTGGAGAACTACAACGTCATGGGAATTGCGAAGGCAAGCCTTGATGCAAGTGTGAAATACTTAGCGAACGATCTCGGTAAACATCAAATCCGTGTCAATGCGATCTCAGCCGGGCCGATTCGTACGCTGTCAGCTAAAGGCATCGGTGATTTTAACAAAATTTTAACAGAAATCGAAGAACGAGCTCCACTTCGCCGCGCTGTGACACAGGAGGAAGTAGGAGATACAGCTTTCTTCTTAATGAGCGATCTTTCAAGAGGAGTTACCGGTGAAATCATTCACTGTGATTCTGGTTATAACATTGTAGGTTATTAATTGTCCTGCCCCTGATTTTAATGTATCCATTAAAGTCAGGGGTTTTTTATGGACATTAAGATCAGCTGATGTGTGTTTGAATGTATCATTACTTATTATTTCGTGCCATTAAATTAGAATATCTATCGTTTGATGAAATAATCAGTCCTATAACATGGTTCATGGAATCCGCTGGCGGAAAAAATACAGAGTGGGCAGGTAAGTCACAGCACATGAAAAGATATGTAGGCATATACATAGAATGACGACCAAATGAAAAAGGGGAGATACCTAAATGGCAAGTAAAAAGAAAACGGCAAAGCCTCCTGTTCTGTATATTACACAACCCCACCTTGAACCAGCTGAAATATCCATGCAAACGAGCTATCACAGCGATGCAGCAACAAACCAATCACCGACCCAGCAACAATCGTCAGACCGACCACCTTCGTCACAACAACCACGGCGAGTGTCAAACTTTGAAAATCAATTGCGTCAACGAAGCCCGTACCGTAAAAAAGTAACCGGAAATCAAAAGGATTTACCTAAACAGCAGGATGCAGTGCAGGAGGGTCAATCCTCTGACAATAAAGAGAATCGAACAAAATTTCGTGATATGACAATCGAGGAAAAGGTAAAGTATTTCGTCAACCTTCCTGCACAAGTTCCGAAAATGAAATGTGAGGTAGCAACCGAAGAAGAAGGCCAATTTCGTGGGTTTATTGAAGGGTTTAATGAAGGCATAGTTGTGATGAAGACACTACAGAAGCCGTTCGAAAAGGAAATAAAATTAGAAGATATTCAATCCATTCGTTTATTAGGGTTCTAACCTGTCCTTTCGCATCGCAGCGGAATGGAAGGGTTTATTCAGCTTAATGAGTACCAACAAGATGACCTCGGCCCAGCCCGAAGTCATCTTTTTTTGCCGTTTGAAAATAGACCCTCACCTATAACACCCATACTGTTTCTGAGTCATATACTATACAAGAGAAAAATAGGAGGTGGATGGATTGAGTAACAATAATGATGACTTCCAGAATATTTCCGGAAGAATTATCGATATGATTGTAGGCTCGACATTGAAGAAACACGGCGTAAAGCTCGACCCTAATAGAATAGATCCTGAGCAAAGAGAAGAAATCAAAAAAATTGTTGAAGATTTAAGGAAAAGTGCGGATTCGTTAACTAAAAAAACAAGTGAAGAAGATAATAGTGAAAAAGATAATAAGGATGAAACAGATAAATAGATCGCTAAGCTGAAACCGGATAATGGCCTCCATTGTCCGGTTTTTTTATGGTCGGTGAAGGGGAGGGGCGTTCCCACCATCGAAATCGTCGTACGTCACATTTACGACAGCTGATCCTTCTCCTTTTTCACGGTGACGATTTGAAAAAAATCATCAATATTTTAAGAAAATAGGTATGTATATAGAGACAATCACCCTTCCCCTTTAAGGCTATCCGCGTAGGATAGTATTAAATAGCAAGAAGGAGGTGACGTAACATGGGAATGTCAAGTTATGATAAAAAGAGATTGTTAATGCTTGAAAGAAGAAATGATGAAAGGTGCCAAGATCAAGAGCCGGTTACGCGCGAGGATAAGTGTGACCATAGCTGTGATCATCACTGTGATCATCACTGTGATGACCATTGTAATGTCTGTGACCAGGGTCCAAAACAGTGGAATGCACTAGACCCGACTATGGATTTTCCTTTTGGGAATAGTATTGATCAAGACGCTGAGGCAGAACTGAAAAATGTTCAAAAGTCTTTTGAATCGATTGTAATCAAAGATTCATGCGATGTAGACGTTAGAACAACTGATACGCAGTTAGCTGTAAATATTCAGGTGGCCATCCAGGTTGCTATTGCCTTGATTATCAGCATATCAATTGCAGATAGTGAAAGAGCTAACTCAATCACACAGGATATAGAAGCACAATTGAAATCAGCACAGGTAAACAAACAGCAAACGTATATCGAGAATTCACGCAACGTAACGGTCGCAACAGACGATTCAGATGTTGCAGTAAACGTTCAAGTAGCGATCCAAGTTCTAATCGCATTGGTGGTTCGACTAGGTATCTTGTAATGTAACGGTATATTTATGTAAAAGAGGTAGAGTACCCTCAAAGTTGATGACTAAATCTATTTAAGGGAGATGCCTTACCTCGTACTTTGGCATCTCCCTTTTCCTTTGTTTAAGCTGAAAGGAAGGACTATGTATAAAAAAGGATAAGAACATTAGAGTGAATTGACTTCCGACTTCATATAGGCATGGTCGAGCGAAATTGGCTGCATAATTGAAAACCCTTCAAGGCCAGAGTCACCTTTCCAAATGTTTTGATGAACGGAATTTTACGGTCGAAAAGTGGGGTTTCCATTATGTTCCTCCTTCACCGTTTCAAAGTCAATGGCTCACAATCTTTGAATGAAGTCAGTGCTATCTTACTCGAAAATGTTCATAAGCTAAACATGGATTGACTTCCATTTTGGATTAAGCGAGAGTTACCGGGATCAGCTTGTCCCATATATGAATGCTGTTCGGATTACAGCATAACCTCTTCTTTATACAAGAAAGTCAACATGACTGGTTATTAAATAGAGGGGGTATCCGACCTGTATGGTTGGATCCCCCCTCCATTTCTAACCAATTCTGAAGTCAAAAGACTGGTCAGACATGACAAACATCAGTTTATTCATTTAGGCTGACAGGGGATTAATAAAGATGACTTCGGCTAACACCGAAGTCTCCTTATAAGTTCATAATCCCTTTTAAGCCTGTTTTTCCAGTTGATTGGTTGAAGTTACTTTCCATGAAGCTGCTTTCTTAAAACATTGCGGAAATGGCAGGCAAGCAAGTCACATGGCAGAAGCAATTTAGATCAACTGTAATACATATTCCGGTAGAGCTTAGATCTTCAGTACACTGTTCTGCAGGACAATCAAGCTTACAATCATGTTTATCGTCTTCGGAAGGTGAAAGAAGTAATTCCAAAGTGGCGCAGCAATCGTCATCTACATCTTTCACACGGAAGAAGAAACTTTCTTTAACATCAAAGTCATCACTGCCATTCTCGCAGCGTTTCCCTCCGAACCCTTTAAATGGTTTGCATGTTCCTTCGCAGTAAAGAATAACTGGAATGGTATCACGGCCATTTCCTCCGCCGGCACCGCCAACCAAGTCATCGATAGACTGTCTGCATCCGGAATCACAGCAGTTGTTACCAACTACATCATCTTGTGCTGCTTTGATATCTCTAAGAATATCGCAAACACAACTCTCAACATCGTTTTTTCTTTCTTTACAGCCCATTTATTTAACTCCTTTCTGATTTCCAAACGTATTGACGTATTGTCCTTAATAGACTATGTAATTATGCCCTGTGGGTGTGGGCATCTGACTGTTTTATAAGAATTGCTGATGAGAACGGGAATATTGGGCAGTTGACCATACCAATTAATGAATCTGACCATAAAATAACAATGACTTTTAATAAGGAGATGAAATGAATGTCTGAAAAGAAAAAAAAGGTGATCCATGTTAAGGATCTTGTCATTAAAGCAGACAATGTGTTCATTGAACCGCAGGATCATGACAAACATGATAAACACGACAAACATGATAAACACGACAAACATGATAAACATCATGACTGGCGCGATAATGATCCTTTCTTTGGCGGACGCAGAAGGGAACAGGATAAGAAGAAGGATAAAGGTCATGATGACGAATCGAGTTCACACGGAGGGTTTTCCTGGCTCTAATTTATTGGTAATGGTGAGGTCACTACAAGGTAGTGGCCTTTTTCTAACGATTAAGGAGGAAACGACATGGATATGGGATGGTTTGCATTTATCGTATTAATCTTTGCCAGCTTTCGTTTTACAAGACTAGTCGTCGATGATCTTATTATGGAATGGGCTCGCCAGCCTTTTGAAAAAGTAGTAACCACTACGGATTCAAGCGGCCACACGGAGGAGTGGAGAGAGCCAAGGGGAATAATCGGTGAATTTCTTCACTGTCATTGGTGTGTAGGGGTGTGGTCAGCCTTCCTTATGATCGTTATTTATTATTTGATTCCTTACGGTGAAATAGCTCTGCTGATATTGGCAGTAGCCGGTCTACAATCGATTATTTACGAATGGAGTGAGCACTGATCGAAAAAAAACAAAAGCCTCTCGTCAAGCTGCTGCAGGAAATCGACAAGGAAGTAAATCAATCAGACGGTTTAATGAAGAAACCGGAAAAGCGTTTCACGGAGTGGCAGCGAGATTTTGATGCATGGGAAAAGCGTTTTTCAAAAAGGATGACGAAAATAGAGAAGGAACTGAATAAGCAAATGAAGAAGGTGGAAAACTTTTTTGAATAGTTCGAGATAGAACAGGAATACTTTTAAGCAAAAGGGGTATCTACTTATATAGAAGGAAAGGGGAGAGGCTTCAATGGGATACATTCTTCCAATCAACCACTATCAGTATATGGATTATAAGAAACGAGTTACCCAGACGGCGCGGTCGCCTTTTGTTTTAGATGCTGTTTTTAAAGCTACTCTCGATCAAAAATTACAAGGGAACGAACACCAGCAGCAAGAACAACAGGAAAAAGACGTAAAGAATGAACGTTTTCACCCCCTTTACACCCCGGCAACGATTCACTATCATACCGTACCCCAGACCGAGAACATCTCAGAAAAGGTTTATTCTAATGTTACAGGGAAAGGGCTTCACTTCAGTGAGAAGGTGTAGCCCTATTCCAGGTCATCAATCAAGGAGTCCTTACTATGTCATTTAAACAAATTAATGAACATTGCTACTATTACCATAGTGCTGTGAATGTCGGTTATATCAATGAGGGAGCGACTGGAGTGCTTATCGATACCGGAATTGATCGTTCCTCCGTAAAAAAAGTGCTCAAGGAACTCAAATCCAGAGAGCTTCCCTTGACGCACTTATTTATTACGCATGCCCATGCTGATCATTATGGCGGGGCTTCCTATATTCAGGATCATTATAACGTACATACAGTAGCACCTATGCTCGAAGAGGCGATTCTAAGAAATCCTCGGCTTGAACCTCTTTATTTATTCGGTGGAAACGATCCATTGGAAGAATTGCAAAATAAATTTTTACAAGGCCCTGAGATGAAGGTAGATCAAGTAATAACAGAAGGGACATTGTTCTTAGGTTCGCTGCAAGTCGAAATACATCTGTTACCCGGACATAGTTATCATCAGCTCGGTCTTCACTTCAATGGCGTCTTATATGCGGCCGACGCCTATTTTAGTGAGAGTCAATTGCATAAGCATAAAATTCCGTATGTGACGGATGTGGATTTGACACTAAAAAGCCTGCATAAGCTTTTAGAAATTTCCTGTGAAGGGGCATTGCCTGGCCATGGAGATTATGAAGAGCAATTTAAAGCGACCGTAGGGGCGAATATCTCCTACCATGAGCAAGTCTTACACTGGCTTGAAACTTATTTGCAGCAACATCCAGAAGGTGTCAGTCACGAACATATTATTTCATCTATGTGCGAGCACTATGAGGTAAATGCTCCGCAATTATCACAATGGCTTTTATATAGAACGGCCGTCACGGCTTATCTCATTGCTTTAAGGAAACAGAAGCGGGTACGGGATAAGGTGGAGAAGTTTCGCTGGACTTTTTACCCTGTTAATAAGGCATAATAAATAGCTCTTCACCCGGAGTATATTCAGCCATCAGGACTTGATCAACACTCGAAATATTTTGATTGCGTAATTCATTTTGCAGCCATTGCTTATCAAATCCGGCTTCTTTAAGATTATCCCAAATGACTTCTCCATCGCTTATAAAAATACTTGATAAAGAGACCGTGGATAGAGGGAGGTTCAAATCCTTCCTCGTCGGAGTCTGATGATCTGATTTCTTTAACACGGAGATCGATCCATCTGTTTCGAGTACAGCATATTGTACGTCTTTTATCGTGAACACATCTTTGGAGCGCAATAAATGCTGGAGTTGGTTAATATCTAATTTATTCTTCTTCAACTGCTTTTTCATAATCTTACCTTCATGAATGACTAGGGAGGGGCTACCTTCGAGAAGGTGCCTTGTTCCTTTGAATTTTTGTGTTATAAGTTCTGTTACAGAGATCAGAATACCCCAAAGCACAATCATAAACGCCATTTGTCTTAGTCCAACATTGCCATCATAAAGAGCATTCCCCACTAGCTCGCCTAATACTAAAGCAGAGATAAAGTCAAAGGGTGTAATTTGAGTAATTTGAGTTTTCCCAAGGAGCTTGGTTATAAGAAATAGGGCGAAGAATCCAAATATAATTTCAACGAACATTTGTACATAAGCCATACCATCACCTGTTCCTCTAGCGTATTGTATAGCTATCATTCTAGACGAAAAAGGTGGCCTTTATACAAAAAAGGATCTGCCTGAAGAGAGGCAGATCCTTTTCCATTATAAGTCTTTTACCATAGTAACATGGGGGATGCCGGCATCCATAAATTCTTCAGAAATGGTCCGATACCCCAGGCTTTTATAAAAACCTTCCGCATGGGTTTGCGAATTCAATTTCGCTTTAGAATATCCTTTGTCTTTAATGACCTTTTCCATATGATGAATCATTTGTTGGCCGTACGTATGCCCGCGTTGAGCTTTTTCCACGCAAATTCTCTCAAGCTTAGCATAATCTTCGATGAATCGAAGTCTGGCTGCAGCAAATGGCTCTTCATCCAGGTATCCGATAAGATGTGTAGCAGTATCGTCAAAGGCATCGTGCTCATCTGCTTCTGATACACCCTGTTCGTCAATGAACACGTTCCGGCGTATTTGGTAGGCATCGGTTTGTTCATGAGGTGTGGTAACGGTCCGGAAATCCGCCTTCATTACTGGTCACCAAATCGAAAGGTTTCGTAAACACTCCAGGCTCCATTTTCTAACTGGTAAAGCAGTTGAAAACGATCCACTTTGTCTACGATATTAAAGCTATCCATACTTAAACTGCCATATACGTCTGAAAACTCTTCATCCGAAAGTTTCTGAGCAATTGTGATGTGCGGAACAAATGAATACTCCTGATTGTCAGGAAGGGTGCCATCGCGCAATTTTTCATTCAACTTTATAATCGGTTCAGTTGGATTAATTTTTAAATAGATCGTGTTGGTCACTGGTGAAAAGGAGCTGACCTTTGTGATTTCCACATTAAATGGTGTGATACCTTTCGCGATATTTTCTAATTCAGGAACAATCTCTGATTCAAGCTTCTGTTCGTCTGCTTCGAATGGTTCTTTGAGAGTAATATGTGGTGGAATCAGAGCGTAATGCGGGTCATAACGTTTACGATAAGAGTTCGCTTCATCCTGTACTTTTTTTGATGGAAAAATTGCTATACCATATTTCATTCGTTTGATCCCTCCTAAATCTTTCTTTACACGCTACTTACGGCAATTAACCAAATATCGTTAGCAAAGCTCGTTTGAAATCCTGCTGCCAGGACTTCCATGTATGGTCACCATCGAGCTCATGAAACACATAAGATAATGACTGCTGAGATAAGTATTGTTGTAGATCGAGATTGGGCGTTAAGAAGTCTTTAGTCGCCCCGTCTGTCGTTTCCACAGCGGTTTCTGAATTTCCAATCGTATGGTAAATCGTCAAGGATGACAAATCTTTAGCTGCTTTCACAACTTCCATCACATGAGGATCTACATAAGGGCTTTGCATAATCACATTGCCAAATACGTTTGGAAATCGGGTTGCTGTCATCAAGGCCAGCGTACCCGCCAGTGAATCACCAGCGAGTGTACGGCCATTCCCCATATGAAAACCAGGAAGTTCCTCATCCAGAAAAGGAACAACTTCCCTTACTAGAAAGTTCACATAATCACCTTGCCTGTTTCCATCAGGATGGTACTTGTCCCGGCGATCATGCTTATTATGATAATGAATGCCGATGAAAATTGTGTTTTCAATCTCTTTATCTGCATGAAGCTGATCACTCAGCGTCGCAGCGCGTCCCATCTGAAAGTAGTCGTTTCCATCCTGCATAATACAAAAATGGTATTTATACAGAGGCGAGAAATTTTCAGGTGTGTACACTTTTAGCTTCATTTCTTCATTGAGATACTGGCTGTCGATGCTGTACTCCGTCATCGTCCCGTCTCTCCCCATTTGACCACCTCCTAACGTCCGATCAAGTTCGCGCGTGGAAATTCCCGTATCGTAAATCGTGTAACGTATCCCTTTTATTTTATCATATAATTGTGAAAAAAAGGAGAAATGAACCTATTTGAACGAGGAGAAAATTTTCCAAGGTAAAAAAATATCAAATATTGTTGACATCAATGTCATAGCATTGTATATTAATAGTTGTCCTAACAACAAGATGTTACATAATATGATTCCGTAGCTCAGCTGGGAGAGCGCCACCTTGACAGGGTGGAGGTCGTTGGTTCGAGCCCAATCGGAATCATCCATCAAAGTGCCGGAGTGGCGCGGTTTCCTAACAAAGAGGAGGCCGCGTCACTTCTTTTGTTTTTCTGATTTGTGGACCAATTGTGGACCAATTAATGAATTAGCTGTTTTTTCGCGAGTAAAATACTTCATCCATTTTACTTGCAGCTTCTTGATCAGCCGTTCTGATAGCGTGACCATATGTATCCATCGTAATTCGAATATCTGAATGGCCTAGTCGCTCAGAAATAATTTTTGCGTGAATCCCTTGGTTAATTAAAGTAGTAGCTGACGTGTGTCTTAAATCGTGCAGACGTATAAATCTAACATCTGCTTTTTTAATGAATCTTCTCCACCATGTGGTAGGAGTAGTAGGATAAAAATGCTGACCATCCTCATTACAGAACACAAATTCGTGGTTCTTTTCTATCCACCATTCGCCAGCTTTGATTTTTTCCTTCTTCCAATGTATTCGAAAGAGCTTTAATTCTGCTATAACTGATTTGGGAAGGGAGATAATGCGTTTAGAAGTTTCCGACTTCGGTTCTTTAATAACGGCTCTTCCTTTTTCTCCTCGAGTTATAACTTGTTCAACTTCAATCGTTCCTTCAATTAAATCGACGTGTTTCCATTCTAGTCCCAATAATTCGCTTCTCCTCATAGCACATGCGAGTGCCAAAGACAGAAAAAGCCTCCAATGCTTTGGTTGGCTTTGTGCCACTTCAAACAATTGTTGTACTTCTTCAGGCTCGTATATGTTAACCTTGCGTTTTTTATTATCCTTCGGGCGTCCAACAGACGCCAACGGATTTTTTTTAATTAGGTCCCAATCTTTTGCTCTCTGCATTACATTACGAAATACTCGATAGATATATTGAATTGTCCCTTGAGATAATCCGGAGTCTTGCTCCAGTTCGCTGATAAAGTTTACGACATGGATTGTTTTAATTTGATCGACACGTTTATCACCGAAGGCAGGTAAAATATGATTTCTCAGATTTCCTTTGTAAGTTTCGAGTGTTTGTGCACCTAGATTCCTTTGAGCATACTTAATCTCCCAATCTTCAACGAAATCTTTTAATTTCAGTTTACCTGGAGATATATATTCTCCTGCTTCAACTTCAATTTTAAATTTGACTAATTCATCATTTAAATGGTTTTCCAGTTTTCGCTTGGTCTTAAGCAACGATTCGTCAACTTGGATGGTTTTCCGTTTTCTCTTACGCCTTCCTTTACCGTCGTAGCCTAACTCAACAGTTAATAGGAAAGATTTCTTTCCTCTACATTCGTAGCTCGCCATTAATTATAACCTCCTTACTTTTAACATAGCTCATAAGCTTTCTTATTCGCGGTACAACTCTCGTTTACTGCTGTTATGTATCTTCGCCTGATTTGATCAAGCCGTTCTTTACATAATTTTTCCCTCACTTTAAAATCATGTGACCATCTTTCTATGATATCTGTATCTTCTATGTCGTATCTTCTAATCATGTGATAGGGGAGAGCTGCATAAAGGGTAAAATGTTTTGCATCTCTTTCTTGTAGCTCTCTAAATGCTTCTGGCATCATAGTCTGTTTGCCAACATGCCGCACTGCATGGCATAACTCATGGAAGAACTGTTCACGCTGAATTAATTTATTTAGATTAGAGTTAAGGACTATTTCTTTGTACCGACCAAAACGTGTATAACGTGTCTCTAAAGGCTTATAGTGGATAAAGATTTCAAATTGCATGGCTATTTTTCTTGCTTTTAGATCTACAGGGTAGAGGAAATTACGTTTTATGTACCACTGAGACACCCAATCTTCTAGGGCAGTTGTCGTAAATTGTGGGAAATTCATACTAGTCACCTTCCTTAAGGATATTATAGGAACAAATGTTCGTAATATGCAAATGAAAAAGGCGCGTTACTAAGTAACGCGCCTGATTTGCTTAAGCTTATCTATCAATTATCCTGCCTATTATTAAATAAAGAAAAGCTGGAGACCACTTTATTATTGTACCCATGCTTAATAAGAATAATATTTTTAACAAGTTTTATACATCTTTTTGAATTATTGTGTCCAATCAAAATGAGAGATTAGCTATTAAAAAATTAACCATCAAACCCCCAATCATTCTGGCATTCATAACCTTACTAAATCTTTCTGAAATGTCTAGTAATGAGTTTGAAGGCAATGCTCGTTTCCTCTTTAACTTGGTGGTCGAAAGTCAATAATATAGGATATCCCCTTGCTTCTATACTACTATCCCATTAGCTTATATAGAATATATAAGCAACGAATAATCGGATCATAAATAACCGGACTAAGGGCTTCTCACATCCTCTATGTAACAAGTTTATAACTAATTAAATTTATCATTTTATGAATATCTATTCTCGGTTTTAGGGTTAATAAGCTCATGTAGATTTAATAGTTTTTTTTCTGCTTCTGTATCAAAAATAGAACAAATAACTATATAATTTCCTTCTAAACTATTTGTATATAAGATACCTTCTTCATCACAAAAAATATATCCACTAACCCTATCGCTGAATTTAAACTTTTCAATTTTGAAATTAGGCTTTTCATCATTTAAAAAAAATAATGTTTCGTCAAAACCTTCATTTGAAATTTCAAATGTTTCTCTTTTTCTTTTAGCAGCAGATAGTGGAAAGAATTGATAGATGCTCCATCTTTCAATACTATTAAAGCTCTTCAAGTAATTATATATATCATATATGGCATTTTTATTTTGTTTAGTTAGTATAGTGTTTATTTTAAGTTTTGTATTTATGTTATTTTTATCTAAAGTCTTAAGAACGGAATTAACCTTAGTAAAGAGTTTTTTTGATTTTCTGAATTCATTATATTCTTCACCAATGCTGTCAAGTGATATTCCTATTAAATCTACATACTTATCTATAAAATCATGGTCATTTAATCTAATAGCTATTCCATTAGTATCTACTTGTGTAAAAAGATTATTTTCTTTCGCAAGTATACATGAATTTCTAAAACTCTTTTTACTAAACGCATCACCACCTCCAAAGGTTATTACATCAAAATTTAGTAATATAGCCTTTTTTATTATCTCGTACGTTTTGTCCTGTATTTTTTTATGATGGAAATTCACATAACAAAAATCGCAAGAGAGATTGCAACTTTGATTATAAGTCATAATAAGCCTTCTCATTATTTAATCACCTCTTTAAACGACAGTGCATACTTCCAACAATTGTTAAAGTGGCTTTTGAGGATATTATAATTACGGTTATCACAGTTAAATTCAATAGCAATAAAATTATTTTCAATCCTGTCTGCAATCTTACCTAGATGATATGGATCATAAATCATGTATTTATCTGTAAAAAATAATGAACAATAAACTTGGTCAGTAAATTTTATTTCTAGATTTTCATATCTTTTCATTAATTTTATTATGTTTTCAATATCTAATTTTCGATCAGCCCCTTCAACGTTATTCATTTCATTTCTAATCGATTTATTATCGCAATAGGGATTTATTAATAATACACGAAAATGAATACCTTCATCTAACTTTTCTTTAATATTCTTCCAATGTCTATCAGTAGGAATATCTAAATAGGACTTACCAGTTTCAGCGATTAAATGCATCTCATTTGATTTGTCTATGGCTTTGGCAGTCTCGGAATTCCTAACGCTTTTTGATTCGTTGTTATTCATAAAATATTGGTTTGTAATCCCGTGATTTTCGATTTGTTTAATTTTTTGCTCTCTTTTAGTTGCTTGTTTTATTATAGGATTATACTCTTTATGTTTAATAAAAATTTCCAAAGTTAGTATAATAATTGCTACAACTAAAACCCACCAGTATAATTTTTCGCTTAATAGGATATTAATCAATACTACAGAGCAACTAAACAATATTACTTCCGATATTTTATTAATTTTATAAAGGTTAATTATTCCTCTTTTATTCATATACTAATCCTCGCTTTAATTTCTTATAGATGAATTTATGCACAAATGGATACATTCTTTTAAAAATGTTTCAAAATACTAATTCGGAACTTTTGATATCCTTACATTAATTATTAGATTCAATAAACGAATATATTCTTTGACAAAGTTCTTTGGACTCGTCTGATAGATCTTCAAAAGTATTAGTATGGTGTACAACTTTTTTACAGAAGTTAAGCTTGTCAGATACAGTACCAGATGAGGAGTTATATTTACCTTTCCTTTGTTTATCCTCTAAATTGTTTTCAATAAAAGACCCAAGATAAGCATTTTTATAGTCAGCATAGGAGAAGTCGGTTTTAAAATCTAAACCTTCAGGGCTTTTTCCTTCATAATCTGCTACAACTTTTAATAGGATATCTTTCGTTATCAGATTTTCAATTTCCCTGCAGCTCAAGCAAAAATAGTCATCGCCTAGAGCCTCATTTAACTTCGCTTGTCTTTCATTTTTTCCCTCTCCATCTTGATCAGTTATTAAAAATATTTTTTTAGTGATCTCTTTAAAAGATATTGATTTAAAAGCCTTCTCCTTGGGAGTATCATCTTCATCTAAAAAGGACCAGTGAGTAATATTTCCTCCACTATATTCAATGAAAGAATAATGTTGATCCTCTCTGTAATATTTGGATATGTCACCTTGAAACAGATGCATTTGGTATAGTTTTAGGAAGTGACGTATATAGTATCTATCTGTAATCCCCTCAACCCAAATTGTGCAGTTAGATAGGAATACTGAAGAATCTTTTACTCCTAACATTTCAAGTGTTGACGTCTCTTCGTTGTTTACATTCACAACATTGAATTTAGGAGTTTTCTCATTACTACCGTCATCTTTTAACTCTTTATTAAATGTGTAAATTGATATTTGGTCAATGTCTAATGTTAAATCTAAAAAATGATTGGAGTGAGTTGTTAAAAAGTATTGATGAGGTGCAAGTTCATTACTCATAAAAGTTTCTAGAAGTGTTCTTTGCATTCCAGGATGAAGGAACATTTCAGGTTCTTCGATAAATAATAACAGGTTTTCATCTTTGTACTTAAATAAAGGGAAAGTCATAATTATGATTGATTGAATTCCGTCCCCCAGGTCATATATTGGCCTCTCATTCTCTGTACCTATTTTCACATTAACAACATCCGAGTGAATTGAAGGAATCAAGCTAATATTTTCACCACTAAAGAATTTTTCACCTAGGAACTTTTCGAATTCTCTGATTAACTCTCTATCCCTCAAATTACCTAATAATAAATTTTTAATCTCCTTATATAAATTTAGTCCAGTAAAGACCTCAAAATTGGAATTATTTTTACTAAAATAATCGTTTATTGTACGTTCATGATATATATCTGATTCCTTACTTTCAAAATCCTCTTTGCTGAATCCACGTAGTCCTCTTAACGTTGGAATATAAACTCTGCTAAACTGAAATTTATTTGGCGTATTTTGAGGTATTTCTGAAGAAAAATCTTCGAGGAGTTCTATGTATTTATCACCCAATTGTTTTATTTCTTCGTTGATAATATCTGTATTGAGTGATGTGAAACCGCCTTTTGATGTAACACTTAAAGAACCCTGAATATTGTTTATTTCATTTAAAAAATCCTCAAAAGGGCGTATAAAGTCTTCCTTAGTCGTTAGAAATTCATTCTCGACTAATGATTGCTTTGATTTACTCAGAACTTCTCCATAATCTAAAATCCCTTTTGTAGTCATAATGCTCTCTAATTCTTCTTTAACTTCTCTTTTCAAATTACTTAGTTTCTCTAGATTTATGTTATTGGGTTTAAACATTATATCTTCAATAGAAACGATTCTCCGCATGAAATTACTTTTTCCAGAATTGTTACTTCCTACTAATATATTGACTTTCGATAAGTTACTAAATAAAAAGTCTTCACCAAACATATAATTTTCGAACTCTGGACTATCTAATAATAGAGATTCTACAAAATATGACATTATAATCACCAACCGATGTATTATTTTTTGTATGTAATGAAATGAATGATAATTAACAAAAAATAGCGCACAATAATGCGGGCTATTTTTTGTTTGAGTGATTAGTTTAATATCTAATATTGTAAGTATTTTTCGATTTCCTATTGAACAGAAGTCTATTTTAAGCTATCACACGCTATTCCATCAGTATCCCTATTTAGATCATGTGGATCAGAAGCGGGACCTCCAGCTGCCTCAAAGAATGCCTGAGCTGCAGCATGATTCCCGTTAAAATCACCACAATCACGGTCAGGACCAAAAGGATCAAACATTAAACCATTATTAGATGGTTCTTCAGGCTCTGACTGAGGTTCCGGTTCGGGCTCCGGCTCGGGTTCTGGTTCAGGAGCGGGCTCTTCTTTTTCTTCCTCGTAGTGATACCCGTGATCATGATCTTTGTGCGCGTATCCAGGAATAGACCAAACACCTGTACCTGAATCCATGGCTGGTTGTTGTGCTTCATGAAACTCATCAAGCATAGTGAGATCATTGTATAAGTATGCTGTTCGGGCTAGGCCTTTACTAAGAAGTTTCTCCTGAATTGTTTCTCCATCTATAAATACATAAGCGAGCAAGCGACCGTATTTATCTCTTTCTTCAGTTCCCACCTTTACTCTCACATCTTCTCCAGATAGAGTTTCTTCTACGAATTGTGATGCTTCAGGACCGAAGGGTTGAACTGGTTCGCTAGGGTGGACCGTTTCAGGAGTGTCTATAAGTAGTAAGCGGACATCTTCCGTTTTTCCATTCATATTAACTTCAATAGTGTCTCCATCTATGACTCGTGTGACTGTAGCGTTTGTGTCATTCTGCTTTTTCTCTTCTGCAGCAGCTTTAGCCTTAGCTTCTTCTTCAGCCTTTTCTTTTTCTGCTTGGGCTTTTTCCTCAGCTTCTTTGGTTCTTTCCTCTTCGTCTTTTTCTGATTCTTTACTAGAAGTATCTTCATTTGAATCGGTGTCAGTCATTACTTCTTCAGTAGTGTTTTCGGTTTCTTCACTGTTTTTAGAAGTATCATTGCTGTCACCAGACAGCGCATCTACGCTAGATCCAATTAATAAAAGATAAATTAAAACAGCAGTAACCATCTTCCATGCTTTCCCTGTTCTAAAGCCTACAACTTTTTGATGCCATTTCCTCCCTAAGATATGAATCTCAACATCGCTCTTATCTTTTGCTGTATTTAAAACTTTTTTACTGTCGTTAACAATTTTATAGGTTACTCCATTTAAAGTTAACAATGCAGTCATTGCCCTAAAATCTATGGAAGCTTTACTTACTTCTTTCCAATAGGTTTGTTTTAGTTTAATAATTTCATTGTTTTTGAATTGATAAACAAAAATCCCAGATTGAGTAATAGCAATATATTGGGAGGTCTCGTTTGTTTTATATAACTCCCCCTCAACCATGTATAGAAAATCATCATGTTTACTATCCAACAAAGCTTTTACTATATTTTTCTTAGATGAACCTTTCGCTTTAAAATCAGGTTTTTGAGGGATAGATTTTTCATCAGTATTACCAACCTGAGGAGTACTCTGTTTAGTTGTGTTTTGAGAATATATTTCATTATTTTTCTTGAAAGATGTAAATATTATTTCTTTAAGTGATTCTTCATCATCATCCAAATGGGCAAGTAAGCATCTGAAGCAGGAATATTCATCTAAGTAATGTTGGGGGAGTGATGGTCTAACTTGTTTCCAAGAGTAATTGAATTTTTCCTCCAACTCATTTTCATTTAAATCTAAAATTTCCGTTAGTTGAATTAAACGATAGCTTTGGGGAGTGGCAAAGATTTCTTTTGGTTCTTCTATAAAACCATTGTGTAGGCCACTGGTACTTATAATGAATTCTTGTAAGTGGTAGTTAAGTGAATCCTGATAATTTTCTTCTTTACGTAATTGGTTTGCCATATTTCTAATTACATTAGCCAACAATCCAAATTTATTCTCTTTGAGAAATCTTTCTTTCGCTTGGGTATATAACCCCCATGATATTTCACTGTTAGTAGGTTTAGTTAAGCTCCTATTCACAAAACGGATAGCACTAGCAGGATCATAAACACCATCCTTTGAAGAATTCTTGTGAGCAGGGATTATATAGTAATAATTATCAAGTAACTTCTCACCTTTGTCTGTTAACTTCAACGAAGTTTCAGTAATACGGAGTTGAATAGCACTTAAGGGAACATCCTCTATAATACGTTCAATTAGTTCGGCTTTTTTTCCAGAAACTTTAAGGTTATGATCTTTTAGAATCTCTTTTAATTGAGTTACTTTAAGAGAAGGAAGGGACTCATATATAGAGGCATGTTCTAGGTGTTTTTCTCTAATCAATTTTTCTGCCGACTGTTCCGCATCTATCCCATACATATACTTAAAATACCCGGGGAAAGTTGCATCAATGCTTTTCCCAGTAATCCAATCTAGTAAAATAACTTCACCAGGGAGTAAACCACTCTCTAAAGGTTTCTTATAAATAACATCGATCTCATAACGAAATTCATCGTCTGACAATTAAATCATCCTTTCTCTAATTTGTTTTTAAGGTATACGGGTGGTTAAATTATCCTTAGTGACATTGTTCACACAAATAATACAATATTTTCCGAAGTAGGTAAAAAGAAAGCACGTCGTATAGACGTGCTGTTCTATTTGTCTTGTTCCTCAAGTTCTTTAGATTTCTGAACTAAATATTGAAAATAGCTCTCTAACTCACGAATCTGCTCAGGACTCATTGATTTCCATTTTTCAATGTCAAAGAAAGACATATCGTCAATTTCATATTTATCTAATAGCCTGTTTATCTCTTGGATTGAGTCAAAATCTTTATTTTCATTAACTTCGTTATAGTGGTTGTCTGAGCGCCCCAATAAATAATCAGTAGTTACACCATAATAATCTGCTAACTTACTTAAAGTTTCATAATCAGGATTTCTATTTCCACGTTCATAGGCTGTATAAGCAGGGCGGGAAATACCTAATAAGTCTGCTAGCTCTTGTTGAGTTTTGTTTTTACTTTTTCTTAAAGAAATTAAACGGTTCTTTAACAATAGCAACTCACCTCACCTATTTAATATTTTACAGTAACAATGCGTTACATTTAAACAAAAGTAACGAAAAGAAACATTTTTTTACTTTGTCTGTTGACTATGTAACGAAATGAAACTATAATCATAAATGTAACGAAATGAAACGAAAATTAGTTAAGGTGGTGAGATAATATTGAGGAACTGGTTAAAGAAAATCAGGTTGAGTAAGAAAATGACTCAATATGATGTAGCTATGAATTCTGGAATACAGAGGTCATACTATACAATGATTGAATCAGGATCACGGACGCCAAGTGTAAACACCGCAAAACTAATTAGTAAAACACTTGGATTTGATTGGATTATTTTTTTTGAAGATAAATGTAACAAATCGAAACATAGATCTAAGGAGGTGATCTAAATGGCAAGGCGCACAATGACCGTTAATGATGCAGCTGAATATTTAGGAGTATGCACTGACACGATCTACACCATGGTCAAACAAAAACAAATCCCCCATTTCCGTTTGCGTCGTCGCATTCTGTTCTCTCAGGAAACGATCGATGCATGGATCAGGGAGCAGGAGACCAATCAAATAGAAGCAATGTAACTAAACTTTACCAATAACTAGGAACACATGACTAGATAAACCGTGGTACGAAAGGAGAAAGCAATGACCATTAAAGATGAATTGGTCAAAGCAAGACACCGACAAGACTTTAAACAGCTAGAACTAGCCTTTGAATCCAATTATTCAAGAGAAACCATATCAAAAGTTGAGACAGGGGATCGAAAATATCAACCCGAAATGAGGAGGCCTTTTGCTGAATCGGTAGATGATCCGGAATTTTTCTTTCATACCTGGGAGGATGCAGCAGGGCATGTACACATTCCGTACTTTGACGGTGATCACATTTATCAAGACCCCTTGGCCTTACATCACCTTGTTGATCAGGAAGCACAAGAAGCGATGGAGAAACTGGACCAAGTGAAATGGCATAAGCCACATTCTTCTCGTAGTGATGTAGAGAAAGAGGAAATAAAACGATTAATTTATGAGCTGCTGGATGCAGCTGCTTCTATGGTTAATCTTGTTGCTATCTTGTGTAGGGATTACGGGTTTTCTATGAAGGGTTTATTTAAAGATTGGATTATTACGTTGAAGGCGAGGCGCTATAAGAAATGAATAATCTAAACAATTACTTACCACAAGATGTTGGACAAGCAGCAAGGGAAACAAAATGCTTCTGGGATTTATCAGAGCAAGTGCAAAAAGCTTTTACTCAAGGTGATATTGATACAGCCGTGACCCGAACAGTTGACTTGCTGAACACACTTAACAACCTGAAATACCTAAGAACTCGGAAGGCCGAGCAGGAAGAGAAAGAATACACCAAACGCATGGCGCACTATCACAAGGTTGGCAAATTAGCGATCGAGCTAGAACAGCGAGGAATCACTTCAGCAGTCGTGAGGTGGGAAGATGCGGAACATTAATTGGTTAGATGTTACGTACATCCTTCTTTTTATAGCAAGCCTGGCATTTCTATACCACGCAATCATTTATGCAGGGGAGATATTGCTATGAAAAAAGCACATAAAAAAAGCTACCAGGGCTGCAACCCATAGTAGCACTCTTGAACTAACTCCTAATATACCATGTATGTTTGGTCGCAGACAAGGTACTTATGGAGGTGATCATTATGAAGTAATCAGCACATGTTTCCATTCTTCACACGACAGGCCTTATCCAGCCTGTCGTCATGGGTAGAAGGCGCCCTCCCATACCAGTGATTCATCTAGCCTTCTGCCTGTGACGATGCGCTGGCATCAATAATTTACAAATCTGAAGGAGGACAAGTACATGAAAAGTACAGGAATTGTTCGAAAGGTAGATGATTTGGGGCGAGTAGTTATCCCGATGGAACTACGGCGCACGTTAGAAATTAAGGAAAGGGATCCCTTAGAGATATACGTGGACAGTGACCAAATCATTCTTAAGAAATATGAAGCAAGTGAGGAAAAGAAGCAATTGCTAATAAATCTTAATTGGCTAAAAGAAAGCAGCATAAGTACCGCAGCCAAAAACAAAATAGAAGAAGTTATTGCTTATCTGGAAAAGTAAAAGCTACCCAGTTCTAATTATGTACTGGAGTAGAGGAAGGAGATAATCATGAACCATCCAGTAGTGGAGCAGTTAGAACGTACAGGCTATTCATTTCGAGTAAAGGACTCGATTCTATATGGATTGGATGGCCTTGGAAATGAAGTCTATGAAGGAGACACGATCTTAACCTTTAACGAGGAGTTCTTTCTTAAAGAAACGTTGCCCTCAGATGCAATTGAAATACTTGAGGTCATTGGAGCAGAAGAAAAGAAGGCATAAAAAAAGCCACACGGCAATGTGGCACTTTAAAAAATATTTGACTTATATTATCTCACGAAATTATTAGGAGGGCAAATATGGGTGTAAAAGCGCAAGTGCTAAGCAGTACAGCAGATATGGAACATAAGGAATGGCTTGAATCACGTAAAAAGGGGATTGGTGGAAGTGATGCTGCCTCTATCGCCGGACTAAACAAGTGGAAATCACCAATGGTTGTTTATATGGAAAAGATCGGAGAAGCACCAAACACAGAGCCTACTAATGAAGAAGCTGCTTACTGGGGCAATGTTATGGAAGCGACAGTAGCCCAAGAGTTTAGTCGTCGGACAGGCTTAAAGGTTCGAAAACGAAATGCGATTCTCCAGCACCCTGAGCATGAATGGATGCTTGCTAACGTAGACCGGCTGATTGTTGGAAAAAATGAAGGCCTTGAATGCAAAACAGCCAGTGAGTATTTAAAGGGTGAATGGGATGGGGAGGAAATTCCTGGTGCCTACTTGCTTCAATGCCAACATTATATGGCTGTAACCGGGGCAGATGCCTGGTGGATCGCTGTCCTAATCGGAGGTAATAAATTTGTCTATAAAAAGATTGACCGTGATGAAGAACTTATTGCTTATCTGATCGACATTGAAAAAGAGTTTTGGGAAGGACGTGTGGTGAAGCAAGAACCTCCTGAAATTGATGGATCAGAAGCTTCCAGCGAATTACTTAAAGCATTGTATCCTCAGTCAGAGCCAGAGAGTGAAACAGATCTTGATTCTGATACAGATAAGCTGATTGAGGGACTACAGCAAGTGAAAGAAGAAATGAATGATTTAAATACTCGTAAGAAAAAGTACGAGAATCAATTGAAACAGATTCTAGGAACCTATGAAAAAGGATTCTCTAATCATTATGTTATCACTTATAAATCTCAGGAACGTCGAACGGTAGATTCCAAACGATTAAAAGCTGAAAAACCTGATCTCTATGATGAGTATTCAAAAGTAAGCTCATCCAGGCCACTAAAATTTAAGGAGGCTAAATAATGGCTACCAACTCAACAACGAAAAGCCAGCTTGCCAAACGTAAAAATAACAATTCGGTAGAAAAGCAAAACAATCCAGCTAACACAATCCAAGCTTACATGAAGAAGATGGGTCCAGAATTTGAAAAGGCACTTCCTAAGCATATGGATGCGGATCGCTTAGGGCGTATTGCACTCACAACTATCCGTCAGAACCCTAAACTACTAGAATGCTCCATTCCTTCTCTCATGGGAGCTGTGATGCAATCAGCACAATTAGGACTGGAACCTGGCTTGATCGGTCACTGTTATCTGGTTCCTTTTTATAACGGTAAAGCAAAGCAAATGGATGTCCAGTTCATCATTGGCTATAAGGGCATGATCGACCTTGCTAGACGCTCTGGGCATATCGAAAGTATATATGCCCACACAGTGCATGAGAACGACGAGTTTGAATATGAGCTAGGGTTGCACCCTAAACTCGTTCACAAACCAGCTACAGGTGAACGTGGGGACATGGAATTTGTTTATGCAGTAGCTCACTTTAAAGACGGTGGTTATCAGTTTGAAGTGTTCAGCACCAATGATGTGGAGAAAGTGAAGCAACGTTCTAAGGCAGGAAATAACGGCCCTTGGAAAACGGATTATGAAGAAATGGCTAAGAAAACGGTTATTCGCCGCATGTTCAAATACTTGCCGATCAGCATTGAAATTCAGCAACAAGCCTCACAGGATGATACAGTCCGGAAAGGTATCACAGAAGAAGCGAACTCAGTTCATGATCAAGAGTACATTAATATGCCAACACCCGAAGAACCAGGGGAAGAGCAACCAAAAGATAATCCAGAAATAACAACTGAGCAAGCAGCTATGGACCTTAAGTAATGAGACAAGTTATCGCCATCCCATATCACTACGTGTGGATGGTACAAGATCATCAAAACCCTGGGCAGTCATTCAAGCGTTATGTGGCGTCTTACGTAAGACACAACTTCCCAGGGTGGAGGTTGGTGAAAATTAAAGGTATGAAAGCAATTTGTGAACGAGATTAAATGCTAAGGAGGCAACCATGAAGAATACTTATTACTTCTCTCATGATGGAAATGCAAGAAATGACCCCAAGATCTTATCCATGAGGAGTGTTTATGGTTCAGAAGGATATGGATGGTATTGGATCATTATAGAAATGCTTCGTGAGCAAAATGATTACAAAATAAAGATCAATAAATACACATGGAATGCACTTGCAATGCAACTGCAATGCGACGCAGATGCGGCGCATAGGTTTGCATCAGATTGCATAAACGAATTTGAACTCTTGCATTCAGACGGAGAATATTTTTGGTCAGAATCACTCCTTAAACGCATGGAAGTGAAGGATACAAAATCAGAAAAAGCGAAGAAAGCGGCTCAAGCAAGATGGAACAAGAAAGTCCGCAACGACAAGGATTCAAGCGATTCTAAAGCAAATAAAAAATCTAGCAATGCTGAAGGTATGCAAGCGCATAGCGAACGCAATGCAACCGCAATGCCTAATAAAGTAAAGAAAAGTAAAGAAAATGAAAGTAAAGAAGTAGTTGAAGATGAAAAATCGTCAACAACAACGGATGCCATTCAATTCTATCAAAGCAATTTCGGGATGATTCGTCCTCAAACCTCTGAGGAGATTTTAGCATGGATTGATGACCTTGGTGATGAAATGGTTCTTGTTGCCATGAAACGATCTCTGGATCGTAATAAACCCAGCTGGGGGTATGTGAAGAGCATTCTCCAATCATGGGTAAACAAAAATATTACCACGGTCAAGCAGGCGCAGGCTGAGGAAGTTGAATTCAGAAATAGAAAGCAAGGCAATTCCTTTGGGAAACAAAGCAATGAGGTTATTCCAGAGTGGTTTAATCAACGCAGTGTGCAGGACAGGGGCGAAAGTGAAGGGAAGCAACCAACTCAAATTCAGAGCGACGCTACTAAACTCGATATCGGTGTAAGAATTGGACGATCCCTTGAGAGAATTGTAACTGAAGGTGGTCTCGAGGGTTATGGACTAACTGAGAATGATATTGAACTTGTTAAGAATAAAAAAGCTACAGCTTTAGATGTATTGCAGTCAAGGTCTGAGCTTAGAGTCGTGGGCTCATAGGGGGAAGCATCTATGAATCTATCAACAGAAGATCAACTGGAACTAGAAGTTAAAGAACGTAAGAGATTTTTGAGAAATTCACTAAAACGAATGGGAACAACGATTATACCAGATGGAAGGTCCATATATGATTTGAGTTTATTCCAACTGGAGCATTCGTACATTGCCGTTACATCTCGAATAGCGAAGGAGAGGAAAAACAAAAATGAAAATGTACCAGGGCAACAGAGGGATGGGCTTAGAAAACCTGATTAATCTAACGAATGATACTTACAACCGAAAAGGACTAGCTGTGATTAACAAGCGACCAACTCCTGTAAAGGTTATGAAGTCTAAAGGCACAAAGGTGTTGAGCGGGTTTTATGAGTCTAAATCAACCGTAGACTATGACGGTGTATATCAGGGGCGGGCCATCTGTTTTGAAGCTAAATCAACCGGAGAGAAGCGGTTCCCACTGAAAAATATCCATCAGCACCAACTCGACTACTTATACTTAGCTGAGAATGTAGGGGCACTTTGTTTCTTCTTGATCGAGTTCAGGAAATTGAATCAAGTATTCTTAGTGCCTTTCTCAGTCGTGCAGCACTATGTAGAACATGCTAAGTTAGGCGGTCGCAAATCGATCACTTTCGATGACTTTAATTTCTATGCAGCTGCGGAGGTACGGACAGGGAATGGTGTTCCTTTGGATTACCTGCCTGTGCTTGAAAAGCTGATCCGGGAGGGGGCTGCATGAAAGCCCTTTGCCTAGATTCTTCTGGAACGACAACCCTTGATCAGGGCAGGGATTATTATGTGTTTCCTGGTGGCCCGGGGGCTTACTACGTGTCGAAGGTCGAGAGGCAGACGGCGCACATGGGGTGTTATCAAGCTGATCGATTCGAAGTGGTGGAGGATCAAGTGGACATCACAAAATCAAAGGCGCCCCCCACCATCGAAGAAGATTATGAGCAACTTTCCCTCTTTGGTGAACCGGAGTTCAAGTCATTTAAAAAGGAGATCATACCTAAAAATGTTCTTTGCCCCTTGGAATGTGATAAGAGTCCTAGATCAAAGGCATTTAAAGAAGTCCAGAGGGTTTGGAAGGCATATGTAAATGCTGTTGAAAAGAGCCATAATTGCTCTTTCTTTGAAGCTAGAAAGTTAGTGTTCAAGCATCGGGATAATCAAGAACCTATTGAGTTAGGTGAATTGGAGGGTATATGAGGAAAATCAAATGGTGGATTGATTGTAAATTCTTTAATAAGCATCGTTATGACTTTTATAGCGGTAAGTGCCTGGTATGTGGAAAGAGAGCTAAAAAGCATTAAAAAAGCCGGCATAAAGGCCGGCCCCAGAGGCCGGCCGCATTCATCATTATAGACGCTATGGTGAGGGATTATACAAATAAGCTGAGGGTTGGGTTAGTCGGTTAGGGGGCAAAAGTCTGATTAACAATCCTTTTTATCATTAAAAAGTGCTGCTCCTACAATTATTAGGAGAATAAATAATACTACGATCAGCGCAAAGTCATTACCTTTTTTGTGTCTGTAACCACCATAGCCGCCGAAACCGCCGACGCCGCCAAAGTTACCACCACATCCGTAACTCATTAAATCACCACCTTCATAATCTTTATAGCATCTTATGAGGCTGGAGTATGAATTGGAAAGGCTAATAGCATAAAAGGACATAAAAAAAGCCAAGAGCACAGCCTTGGCAAAGTTACTTTTTGTAAATTAAGTTGATTAGCTCTTTTTGTGCAAAGGTGGCAAAACTAACCAGCCTTTTTCCTTATTTAATCTAAGAGCTTTGGCACCGGCTTGAGCTTTATTCATGTGGAACTGTCCAAATAACATAGCTATATCTTCTCGAGTTGATTGACCAATTGCTTGACTGCATGCGACAAGCCCTTGAGCAATATTTAAGGACACAGTTGCACTTATTTCCGGGTCATTTAATCTAGCACCTACGGGAATGTCTTCAAGGTCTGCTACTGAGCGCTCAGGAGGTGATGGAGGTAAAACAACCCCATTGATTTTAAGAATTTCTTCAATATCCTGTGTTTCCTGTTTAGCACCTTGGACTAGCTCTTCCAAAAGGCGCTTTAACTCTTTATCACCTGCATGATTGTACATGGTTTGGTAACTTGCCGAGTTCCCTTTTGCAACAGATAAATAGCTCCAGAGACTGAATACTTCACCATAATGTAGAGGTTCTTTTTGTTGATTACCACTAAGAATACCCATAGTCCTTCACTCCTTTAATTAAGTTTCAAGGGTAGTGTTGTTAAAAAAGGATATTTTATACATTTTACAAATAAAATAAGCCGGCTCTAAGGCCGGCAATTGGATGAGTCGGGCGAGGGGTATGTAAATCTGAGCAAAACACACCTTGCCCACTTCTATTATAAACACGGTATTGAACAAATATACTTAAATGGACGACTACGTTTAAAAGATCAAGTGAAAAAGCCGGCGCAAAGGCCATTGGATAAAGATAGGTCAGAGAGGGCTCAATCTTAGGCCATGAACAAAATGTGGTCGGGGCTAGCAAGAATATGGAAAGGTGACGTATGGGTTAGTCCGCTAGCCCCTTTCGAGTAGTATGAGTCAGTGGAACCATAATATGCAAAAAAAGCCAAGAGCAGTGCTCCTGACTAATGAAATATGACAATTTAATTATAACATGGGGGTCTGCTTGATGCGATTAAACGAAGCAAATGTAAATATAGATAATGGAAAGCTAAGTATAGAAACTGATTTACTAGGAGGAAATTCCCCTTTCTGTGTCGTATATTGTGGAGGTAAGGCGAAAATAACCACTCTACCTGATCATGGTGAGACAAAGGTCATTACTCATCAGGGTAAAGTGAAGAGGGTAAAGTTTGATGAGGGGGAAGAGTTTTGAGTTTTGTAGAAAGTCTATTAAGTGATCCTGGGTTTTGGGGCGCGTTTCTTGGGTCAGTCCTTACCGGATCAATCGCGCTTGTGGTTTATAAAGGGAATTTAAGTAGTATGGAACAAAAAGAAAAGAAAGAACAGGAAAAAAATGATTACAAGGAATTTAGAATTATAAGTAATCTAGTAAATGACTTGCTCACTTCATTAGAAATAATTATTGAGCAAGAAAATAAAGATAAGCCAGACCTTCCAAAAATAGTTACCACGATGACTGTAATTGTATCTGGAGATGAAAAGTATAATTCCTTAGAGACAAAGAATATGACATATGAAAATGAAATATTTATTTTTGCCGAACTTTTTAAAGATGATTATAGATTCTTAGTAGACCGTTTTAAAGAAATATTGGATGATGATAAAAAAAAGGCAGCCATAGTTGATCCTGGACGCAAGGACGAATTTAAACAATTTATTTTAACCTATAAAAAATTAATTAGGGATACGTTTAATCATTTAGAAAAAACGTTAAAAAAACACAATTCACTTTTTAAATAAAGTTCTACCAGCTCAATGGAGGACACAGATCAAGAGCAAACGCCCATGATTTGTGCTCTAAAACGAATTGATGGAGTACGATTAAGGAGAATTACAATAAATGAGGGAAAAATTAATTGAAGTGATGGAAGATTACCAAGAATTCTATTATACAAGTAGAACTCCCAGCACACACCGTGTAGGAAAGAATTTAGGAGTTGAGTTGCCCAGAGTAATTGCTAGTCAACTAAGCCTCGATGATAATAAATATATGGTTACCGGATCATATGGAGCTGGAAATTTAACAACTACTCCGTGGGTGGCAATATTCGATCGTAACATTACAGACAGCGCTCAAAGAGGGTTTTACATAGTAATTATATTCTGCAGTGATATGAGCGGGTTTTACCTCTCATTGAACCAAGGGACAAAATATCTACAAACTAAATTTAAGGGTAATAAACCTAAAGAAAAAATGGCTTATGTTGCAAGGTATTTGAGAGATAGTTTAGAGCTGCCCCAAGAAAGATTTCCTCTAACTAGTATTGAATTAAAATCTCATACGCAAAATGCTAAAAATTATGAGGCTGCTAATATCTGTGCAAAGTATTACGGCATTGATGATAGTTTCGATAATGAACAACTAAGGACCGATATCCGCGCATTACTAGCAGGTCTAGACAAAATAAAACACTTTATGGGAATAAAATCTCTTGATCAAGTTATTGACGACATAATTTATGATGAAGAAATTGAGGATACGAAGTTTCAAGAGGATATTTCAATCACTGAGGCTGATAATACACCAGAAGAGCCACAAACTCCTCCTCGTACTAGCAGTAGGTTTAATAGCGCTGCCTATAATAGAAATCCAGCTAAAGCAAAGGAAGCACTGGAGAAGGCAAACCATCGATGCGAGTTTGATAGTACTCACATTACCTTTCTGTCCTCGAGAACTGGTGAAAATTTCGTAGAAGCACACCATCTCGTCCCAATGGAGCGTCAAATTGATTTTACATATAGTCTTGATGTCCCTGGAAATATAGTTGCTTTATGTCCGAATTGTCATCGATGTATCCATCACGGGACGAAACGACAGAAAAACGGAATGCTTAAGGAATTGTTCAATATAAGGAAAGGAAAACTAGCTAAATTTGGTATAGACGTAGATTTAGCTCAACTTGCTAGTTATTATATAATGAAAAGTCATGCATGAATCCTGTCCTCAGGGGAAGTTAAGGATAAAAGGAAACCTTAACCTGAGTATGAGAGGTCGGAAACACACAAGGAAAAGTGAATGGGTTAAGTTTGATGAGGGGGAAGATTTTTATGGGAACATCTCAAATAAAAAGAATGAAAGAGTTCAGAGAAAACATCCCAAAAAGTGGAGTTAATCAAGGAGATAAAAAGGATGATTATTCGGCTCAAGACAAGATCAGGAACAGAAACAGTTGGCTTTTAGTATTTGTTGTAGTTGTAATTACATTAGTGATATCTTCTGTAATATTCTTTAGGCTTATTATAGAAAATGATGCACTTAATATCGATATAGCAACTATTCTAACGA
This sequence comes from Halobacillus naozhouensis, assembly GCF_029714185.1. Lineage (NCBI taxonomy): Bacteria > Bacillati > Bacillota > Bacilli > Caryophanales > Bacillaceae > Halobacillus > Halobacillus naozhouensis. The sequence goes on from NZ_CP121671.1 coordinate 1,458,622, forward strand.
CATTATTAGCATTTTTCTCTATATATTTGTCTGCTACCTTTTACTTTAAGACTACTGAACAAAGTAATAATTTTTATGACCGTTCTTATAGTCATACGAAAGATATTGCTGAATCCTTAAGTAATATGAGAGGTGAATTCGGAAAATCACTAGATTTAATAGAAAAAAATAGTGATGCTATGAATCAAAGGTTTGACAATATGCCTTGGGAACAAATATCCGAAAAACGTAAGGAAATTGAGGATGTAGAAAAACAGAGGGACGATTCCCTTAAAAGAATACTTGAAGAAGCAGGAGTTGAGCAAAGTAAACAGTCAGAATACATGCGGAAATTAAATGAACAAGAAAAACATATTTCACACTTAAACAACGAAATCAATAAATTAAGACCACCAAAAAATATTCAGGAAAAATATATTATGAGTTGTTTATTGGATTTTATTTATGAGGTTGGTGCAAATAAAATAATTGAAGCAGATGCAAATTATCTAATTGAGATGTTTCATAAAACAAAAAGAGATCTCTCTCTAGATGATTTGAAAATTCTAATTGAAAATAACATAATAGATTCATCAGAAAACCTTACTAATAAAGGAATTTTATTCATAAAAGATATTGCTATTAACTATACCAAATAATTAGTTCTACCAGCCAACTGGAGGACACAAATCAAGAGCAAAACGCTCGTGGTTTGTGTCCTTTTTTATTTATCTCAAAGGGATGTGATGTAAATGGTATATTTATTTCTTTATCTAATTGTCGGATTGATCTGCTGTTCTCTACAGACTGAGCCGAAGCAACAAAGCAGAGAGCAGAAGTATTACTACATGTACGCTTTAATAGCTCTTATGTGCTTTTGGCCATTGTTTATTGTATGGATGATGGTGAGACGGACATGAGAAATCAAACCTATAAGCTGCGTTGGAAAGTCAGCAAGGAGCGACGGGATAAACGTGTAGGTGTTACACAAGCTAGATCTCGTATTAAATACTTGAAAAGCTTGATGGAAGGGGCGAGGTTTAAGGATGAATAAGAAGCAGATTGAGGAAGCATTACGTGATTATAACTGGATGATCAATGAGATCAAGAGACAAAGAGGATTACTTGAGGATGCTGGGACGAATCTAGTTGCTCAGTCTGGCATTGAATCCATCCTTCCTAAAGCGCAAGGGGAGTCTGGGGATCCAGTCGCTCAGGAAGTCGTTAGGAGAGATAAGAAGTTTACGTGGGTGCACAAGTTGGAAAAGAAAGTGTTGTTTATTCAGGAGCGCATGTCTGTGATTGAGAACGAGCGTGAGAGGGCTGTGCTTGAGTGCTTATTGGACGGAATGAGTATGATTGCTATTAGTAATCATATGGGACTATCCAGAAGGCATATTTACAACATCAAAGAAACTATAGTGGACAGAATTGCACACTTTTCACACTTTGCCCAGGAATCGACAACCCAAAAGCAGTGCGTTTAAAATGGAAGGCAGGACAGGTGAGGCAAAGCTGTCTTAATACGTCCTCCCAACTTACATAAATTAGTATAACTTCGGAAACTTTATCATATGTAGGAAAGGAGGAATTAAAATGGACAAAACTCAAATCCAGGAATGTATCAGTGAGTGTGAAAGTGCTATATCACACTTGAAACTCGCTATGAATCATATGGATGGTGGACAATCCAGAGATAAAATGCAGCACGCACAGCAAGATTTAGAAGCATGTATTTCTGAATGCCAAAGCATGCTGTGAAAATGGAGGCACCCTTTCGGGTGTCTTTCTTTTATCAAAGTTTTTCATAGCTTTGGAGAAGCTTTTCGATTTTTATACACTAGAATCTTTGCCAGAATTGGCAATAAAAAATGTGAATTTTGTTGTTGAAAACTATTAGTAAATGTCAACGTTAAATCTAATATAAGGGGCTAGCAAGTAAAGCATGGTAACATTAACTAAAAGTAATTGACCAAAAGAGGATTAAAAAGTAAAAGAGAGGAGAGCCCCCTCTTTTATAAAAATTCTTTAAGGTAATTGATTAAATCATCATATTTCTCTTGTGTCGGTTTCTTGTGCTCTGCATTAGTCGTCCTTTGTAGTAAACGTATGTTTGCCGTATCTATTGAAAATTCTAAATTTGCAACCACAGCTCCTGACTCGAAGCTTTTTGTGATTTTCAAAAATTCAACCATTTTACGATTGTGTAGTACAGGTAAATTCAGCCAATATAAATTGTTTGTTGAAATGCAATTATATCCTTTGTCAGAGATTGTTATTTCAGCATATTTCTTATCGTTATCATTTTCTTGATTATTTCTGAATTTTATTCCTACCACATCCCCTATTTCATTATCATTTAGGGTTGTTGCAATAATTGATAGGACACCATTAGAGATATATGTTTTTACAGAGATATCGTTATCACTGGGTGGGTTAAACTTTTCAGTAACTTTGTTGGAGAAATCAATAATTTGTTCATCGAAATCTCTCAGTTTACTAAGAGCTTGGTCCCGTTTTTCTTGTAAAAGGTTTTCCTCCATCTTGTATAAAGAAGACCTGAAACTTTCAAATTTCGAATAATGGATATGAGGTTGGAAGGAATCTATAAAATGCAAGGTGTTTTCAATACGACCTGACATTGTTCTTATTTTGTCTTCGGCATTAATGATGTTATCCACATCTTTTAGCCTTATATGAAGTAGGTCCCTTGCAAAATCCACTTCAATAATCGTAGGGTAGACAGACTCTTTTGTATCGCCATTCTTATCGCTTAGATTTACTGGTGCTCTATCAAGAATTAACATCCGGATAGAGTCAATGTTCCTATCCGTTTTGCTGCTACTTTGCGTTCTATAACCACACATGATGAAGTCCTTGTGGTAACCTTTTTTCTTTACATTACTTAATAACTCATTTTTTTCGGGCAATTCCCACGAACTTAATAGTTGATTTACTTTTTCAGGAGTCTCAATGTTCAGATTTCTATGTTCTAAAGGGAAAATATAGGAGTTAAACAAGGAATCTTCCAGCAAGAGAAATAAAAGCTCGTCTATTTCTTCAACTTTGATTTTTTCTTCCCTAAGTCCTTGGTTTAGGGTTTTTGCTACTAACAAGGAGGTTTCATTTTGTTCATTATCTTTTCTGATTTTTGTATAAACCTCATTAAAATCTGGGAACCTTTGAATAAAGGTTAACTTTCGTATAACCTCTCCTTTTTTTAAGTATGGAAAAAAGAGCATTAAATTTTGAAGCTGATCATTGGTTCCAGTAGTCATAAATGAAACTCTCCCTTTTTAAGGTGGTAATAACTTAATGAAATGTGAAATTTACAGTAACTCAACTTTTATAGGTGAATATTTACTTTCTGAGGTAATCGATAAGGAAAACATCCTTTCTACAGGTAGTATAATAAACATTGATAAGCAGTCTTATTGTGTTGGGACCATATATATTAGATGGGATGAGTCATTAGTATTGGAAGTCTCATAATGTAAAGCAGTGACAAGTGACAATAAGACTATATATAGGTTCTTATTCTACAAAAAACTTCAAATACCTTCTAAAAATATAATTTTATTGCACTAATCGCGATTTCGAAACAAACGAATGACAGTGGATGTGGGTGAGATATGTAATGCCGAGGAAGCTAGATCCGCGGAAAGATAAAGCATTTGAGTTATGGAAAAGAAGCAAGGGTAAACGTAATTTAAAAGGTATTGCTGATGAGTTAGATTGTTCCCCCTCTCAAGTCTGAAAATGGAAAAGCCAGGGCAAATGCAATACGCACAGCAAGATTTAGAAGCAAGTATTTTCTGAATGCCAAAGCATGTTGTGGAAATGGAGGCACCCTTTCGGGTGTCTTTTCAATTTAAAGGAAATGTCCTTCTTCTGTCGAAATAGTCCGATAGAAGGGGGTGCCATATTGGAGACGTACTATATTAATTTTCACATGGTGGATGGAAGTAAAATCCAAGTCACTAAAGAAGAAGATGAGAATTACGATTTCTACATTAGGCTTCGGAAGTTAGACAATCGATGGTATAACAATGGAAACCAATTGATCAATCTTGATAATGTTAAAAGTATTTTTATTCAGACTCAAACTGAAAAAAATGAGATATCCAGAAAAAATTCTCAAGATGTAGAGGCGTTATCTAAACTGAATTTATAACAGCGGGCATCCCAACTGGGGTGCTTTTTTCGTTGAAGGAAATTATCTCCTTCTGTCGAATTAGTTCGATTAGAGGGGGTGAGAGAATGCCAGAAGTAAACCTGCAAACCTTTAAGGAAATGATGAATAAGGCTACTTTTCACGACTTAAGTATTGAGGGTCAACTTCATTCGCTCAATCATGTAGTTGAAGAAGAAAAAATTGAAGTATTCTATGCTAAAAATGCTTTTAGAGACAAATCCTTTTCAGAAGTTGAGGTTCTCATTTTTGAAAAAGATGCTTTATTGAAGTTTGATTTTTCAATAGAAAGAAGTGTAAATGCTACAATTCACCACTATAGAAATATAGAAGATGTAAAACTAACATATAATGCTGAAGGTCAAGGGATGTTGAATATCAAGTTTGCCGGCAACGAGCAAATTTTATTAGATAGCTCTGAAGATTTAGGAAGAAGAAATGAAGAGTGTAAGAAGAAAATTTTATCGGTATTTAAGCTGTTAAAATAAAGGGCATCCCACTACGGGGTGCTTTTTCTATTCACAGAACAAACGAATACATAACGGAGGTGGCGGTGATGTGAAGTGGCAGACAAACATAAATTAGCCGAGCAGGATTATGTCAAAGGGACGAAATATAAAGAAATAGCTGAGAAACATAATGTCTCGATCAACACGGTAAAGTCGTGGAAACAACGTCATGGATGGTCACGCGAAAAGGGTGCACCCAAACAAAAAAGTGTGCACACAAAACGAAAGGGTGGTCAGGTTGGCAATCAGAATGCAAAAGGACATGGAGCTCCTTCAGCAAATACGAACGCTGTCACTCATGGATTATTCTCGAAATACTTACCGGAAGAGACACGGAAGATTGCAAACCAGATCAATGATATTACCCCCTTAGACATCCTCTGGATGAATATTAAGATGCAGTTCGCTCAGATAATGCGGTCACAGCAGATCATGCATGTTGAAAGTAAAGATGATCTAACAAAAGAAATAAAGAAAGAAAAAGAAAGCTGGGGGGATGCTTCCAGTAGTTCTGAAACAGAATGGGAGATCGAGTTCGCTTGGGATAAACAGGCGAACTTTTTAAATGCTCAAAGTAGGGCGATGGGTGAGCTACGAAGCATGTTGAAGCAATTTACTGAAATGGCGAATTACGATGATGATCGTGCTCTAGAAGCTGAGAAGATGAAAGCAACTATCGATAAAACGAAAGCTGATACAGATCGATCAAAGGCTGAAATTGATAAGCTCCAGAACGATGATAGTGACCAACCAATCGAGATCATGATCAAAAGAAAAGGTGATGGGGAATGATTGAAAAAGAAGTGAACCCACACTTTGAAGACTTCCTCTTTGATTGGAATCAGAAGTTTCAGTTTCTAGTCGGTGGTTATGGATCCTCGAAAAGCTATCATGTGGCCCTGAAGATCATTCTTAAATTATTTGAAGAAAAGCGAACGGCACTTGTAGTTCGTGAAGTATATGATACTCATAGAGAATCTACCCATTCCTTATTTGAAGAGATTATTGAGGACCTGGGGCTTAGTCATAAAGTTAAGTGCCCGACCTCACCATTACAAGTTAGATTCCCTAACGGCTCAAAGATCATATTTAAAGGAATGGATAAGCCAGTAAAGCTGAAATCCATTAACAACATATCTCTCATATGGTTAGAGGAATGTTCAGAGATTAAATATGCTGGTTTTAAAGAACTTCTTGGTCGTTTAAGGCATCCCACTTTAAAGCTGTACATGATTCTTTCGACAAACCCTGTAAGTGAGGATAATTGGACCTTTAAGCATTTCTTTAAGGATAATCGTAATAAACGTACTGTTCTTGACGATGAAGAACTTTATAAGAAAAGAACCATCGTCGTTGGTAATACGTATTATCATCACTCTTTAGCAGACGATAATTTATTCCTGCCGGAAAGTTATATCGACCAGCTGGAAGAGATGAAAGAATACGACCCAGATTTATACCGCGTTGCTAGAAAAGGTCGCTTCGGCATTAACGGTATTCGAGTCCTCCCTCAGTTTATAGTGAAACCGCATGACGAAGTGATGAAGGAAGTTACAAGAATGCGGCCTTCTATGAAGAAGGTGGGCATGGACTTTGGGTTTGAGGATTCTTACAATGCTGTTATTCGAATGGCCATCGACCATGATAAAAAGTATCTCTATATCTATTGGGAGTATTACAAGAACAAGATGACCGATGATAAAACCGCTGAGGAATTAGCTGAGTTTAAAAAGACAAGGGAACTGATCAAGGCTGATTCAGCGGAGCCCAAGACCATTCAGTTTTTTAAGCAAAACAGATTCAACATGGAGGGCGCTACGAAGTTCCAGGGCTCTCGATTGCAAAATACTAAGAAGGTCAAACGATTTAAGAAGATCATTTGCTCTGATAATTGTCCAAATACAATATATGAGCTTAAGGATCTAACCTACAAAAAGGATAAGTTAGGGGAAATTATTCAAGATGAATTTAATATCGATGCCCACACATTTTCAGCTGTCTGGTATGGATTAGATGACTATGAAGTTGCTGATCTAAAAGGTGGGGGAATGGCAAGTGGAGCAAGCGCCTGGTAATAGGCGTTTTTATTTTGCGTAAAAGGCAGGTGATCTAATGACAATCAACTGGACCAAGTGGAATAATGACATCATTGAAAAATCGCATGGAAAGGTGTACTTCTTCCGTGATTTATACGAGGGTGAGCACTCGAAAATCTTTACCAGGGCGCAGGATTTAATACGTAAAGGCGAAATCATAGACAACATAGTCGAAGGAGCACGTAAGGCTCAAAATGTGCAAACTCCCTATATAACAGCGAACATATCAAAGCTCATACCTGAGATTCCTGCCATGCTCGTTAGTCGTTCAATTGGCAGCATTAATTCCACTCAGGAGAATGAGGAAAAAGCCAACCAGGAAACGGAAGACGAGATCGACAATCCGGAAAGCGCGGACATCATTGATCCACAGCAACAGATGATCGAACAGATTGAGAAAAATTCAACGCTGCAGTTTGAACATTGGTCCAATATTGTTCAGCAGCAAGTAGATGGTGGGCTAGTTGGTGTTCCATGGAAAGACGAGGTAGGCATCAGAATCGATTTCAAACAGCGTGATGTGTATTTCCCTCATGAAGATGGTTTAGGCGCCGATTTAGCTTATGAGAGGGAGTTTGATGAGGAGAAATTTCTTCATATCTATAGAGAGCGTGTGGAGGATGGAGATCTTATTGCAAGCAACATTCTATATATGCTCGAAGCTGGTGACAGACTTGAGGAAGTGGATGAAGAATGGGCGAAAGAACTGCTTGGTATGGATGAGTTAGAAACTGTGTATAACGGTCGCACTCGTCCTTTTATTATGTATTGGCCAAACGAGAAGACTTTCACCAATCCCTTAGGGGTTTCCTGTCTTAAAGGTCAGGAAGGTAAGCAGGATGAGATTAACTGGACACTCACACGCAATGCTATCACTTTTGAGCGTAATGGTAAGCCACGTCTTGCTGTCTCAAAAGAGATATTCCAAGCCCTTCAGGATAAGGCGCATGAACGCTATGGTGACGAAAGCAAAATTGATCACCGAGACTTAGAGATTACTACGCTTGATGAAAACGGAAATGCCATGGAAGTTATTCAAATTGATATTACGAAGATCGGTGATATCCAATGGATCAAGGACCTTATGAAAATGATGTTTGTTGAAACCAAGACATCCGAGAAAGCTGTTGATTTCTATATGGATGAAGGGGGTAGAGCTGCTCAAACAGGAGTGGCCAAGTTCTATGATTTATTCATCTCTATTGTAAAAGCAGAGCAACTCCAGGGTGAATACATTTACTTCCTGCAACAGTTATTTGAAAGCTGTCTATGGCTTGCGAATGAGGATGATCGATCGATTATTGTAGAGGAGCCAGAGATCACTATTAAGTCCATGATTCCTATAAGTCGCAAGGAGCTTATAGAAGAGAACAACAAAGGTTATGTAGATGGTGCTCAGTCACTTGAAACCACCGTTCGAAGAAATAATCCTCATGCTTCTGATGACTGGATTCAAGAGGAAGTCACAAGAATCGAGGAAGAGAAAGCAGCTGATGACACGGCTTCTTTAGTTGGCGGTCGAAGTAGCCTTATGAGTTTTATGGATAATAGGGATTCTAGTGGAAATCCCATAGAAGATGATCCAGATGAACAATAAGATACTCAAGTACATTTCCAATGTTGTTCAAAGGATCATCGGGTTAGTTGCTGAAGCTCGTGATCTAGGGGATGAAAAGAAAGCTCAATCGCTCATCGATGAGGTTACCGGTATCCTGGATCAATTCGGTTTAGAAATGGAAGTCGTTATTCCTAAAGCAGTCATTGAGAATTACTTTGGTGGTGTCGATCAGGCAACTAAGTTAATGTCCCAGGCAGGGTTAGAAGTAAATCAAACATTAACTCTGACTAAAAGTGGCCAAGTTGCTAAAGGATTTCAAAAGAAGATTCACATGGAAGCCTTAGAGCAAATCGCGGACGACACACTCCTTGATTTCAAGGCGGCTATACGTACAGCGAAGAAAAGCTCCAAAGCTTCTATCACTGGAGCGTTGGAAAGTGTGAAGCGGGATCTTGCGGAAGGCTATATTGCAGGTAATACCAGGAAGGTCATTAACAAACGAGTAGCAGACTCATTTGCAGAGAATGGCTTGACGGCATTTACTACTGTTGATGGCAGAAACTTGCCCCTAGACTTCTATGCTAGTACAGTCACAAAAACCAAAATGAAGGAAGCTAATGTTAAAGGTTCAACCAATCGATACACCGAAAGTGGTGTCAATTTAGTACAGATAAGTACTCATTATCCAACGTGTCATGAATGCGCTCGTTATCAAGGACTAGTGGTGAGTTTAACGGGTGAGCATGATGGATTTCCGAGTATAGTAGCTGATATAGCCTTGCCTCCGTACCACCCAAATTGTTCACATGGAATTTCGCCTTATGTACTAGAATTCAAAACAGAGCAAGAGATTGGAGAGGCTAAGAGTCGTTGGCAGAACTTCAAACCTGAAAAGGATACTCGTTCAGCTACTCAAAAGAGAGAGTACAACAAAGAGCAGGATGCGAGAAGGCGAGCAAATGAGGAGAAAAAGCAATACGCACGCTGGCAGATGGTTCTCGGTAAGGGCGCACCTGCCACATTGGGAGCTTTCAGGCGAATGAAAAGGCAGAATACAGCCAAGTTCCAAGAACTTCAAAGTGAATACAGGAGTATTGCTCAGGAAGTAGTGAGGGATAGGAGCCAATAGGCTTCTTTTTTTATTGTCCAAACCATGCTGATGACGTAAAAAGCAGCATGAGAAAAGGTGCCTGCTACCAGAAAGCAGAGGAAAGGAGCAAGATGCATGTTTAAAGCTATTTATGTTTGGGTCGTTTTACCAATCAAAGGGATGTTCCATAAAGGCGGCCTTCCGGCTGAACAAGAAGAGAAATCTTATCCTATGAAGCTTGACCTTCAGTTTTTCGCTAAAGAAGATGATCCTGAGGACGACCCCGAGGATGATCCGGAAGACGATCCAGAAGATGACCTTGAGGATGATGAACCGGATTTAAACGAGTTGCTTAAAGACAAGCGTTTCAAAAAGCAGTATCAAAAGAAAATGAAAGAGCAGCTTGGCAAACGCATGAAGAAATACGAAGACGTAGATCCGGAAGAATATCGTCGCCTAAAGGCAAAGGAAGATAAGCAGAAGGATAAAAATGATAAGAAAGATGATCCAGAAGACGAAGAACTGGATACCCTCAAAAACGAACTGAACGACCGTGACAAAAAGCTCCTGCGTGCTGAACGTAGAGAAAAGACAGCTCTTGTTAAAGAGTTTGCAGCTGACAACGGTCATAATCCTCGACTGTTAGCACGTCTGATCAACGTGGATGACATTGAATTGGATGATGACGGAGACGCTGAAAACCTTGATGAGCTGTATGAAGAATTGGAAGAAGAATTCCCTGAATACTTTGGGGAGCAAGATGATGATCCGGAAGAGGATGAGGAAGAAGAAACAACTCGTAAGAAGAAAAAGAAGAAAGCCTATCGTCCAGGTTCTCGTCAGAAAAGTAACAGTAAAACAAAAGAAAAAGACCCTTATCAAGCGGGCGTCTCTGCTTACAAGAATCTGAAAGAAAAAGGCAGAATCAAATCAAAAAGAAAAAAGGAGGAATAAACAATGCCTTACACACCAAAATCAAGTCGAACTGATTTTAAAGGCGGCATAAACATCTTGGCTTCTGAACATTTCCAGTTTATCGAAGCGGGTGCTACGTTAGATGCCATGGCCATCGGAGAAACTTATCTTCCGGTAGGAACACCGGTTGCCCGCAATACAACAACAGGTAAATTTGAAGTCTACTCTGAAACCACAGCTGGAACATTGGAACCAGGGTTCGATGAGTTTTCCATCTTGAACATTGATGTAAACGTTGACGGTCAAAATGACTTAATCGTTGGCGAGGTTCTTGTTCGCGGTTCAGTTTATGAAGCGAAGTTACCGGCTGGGTTTACAGATGCATTTAAAGCAGCTACAAGACCACAAATTCGATATGTAAGACATATTTAATTAGGGAGGAATTTAAATGGCTGGGATTACACATTTAGAAGCTTTCCAAGGCCCTGCTTTAAGGGCTTTGGTTGACGAAACAGAAAGAGACGTGGAATTGAACATTGCAGATCGTTTTTTGCCGACTGAAGAAACATTCTCACGTCAATTTGCTTATGACATCGTGAAGAACAATCGCTATATCGCTGCGTACATCGGATATGGTGCTGAACCACCGGTGATGGACCGTAACGCCGTTGCATCAAAAATGGGGGAGATCGCTTACTTTGGTTTAAAAGATATCGTGACCTATGAAGAACTACAAGCAATTAACGAAGCCCGCAATGATGATGAGCAAGCTGCAGTTATAGAAAAGATTTTAATTAAAAATATCGATTTATTGGACAGTCTTAGGCGTTTGATGTTTGTAGCTAAGATGGAGGCCCTTGCAAAAGGTAGCCATTCTTACAATAAAAACAATGTTAAATATACTTTTGATTTCGGTATTCCGGCAGAAAATAAAGTCGCTCTAACTTCCGGTAATGACTTTGAGACTCCTGATTTCGATATTATTGGCTTCTTGCTTGAACAAGTGGATGCTTATGCTAATGCCAATGAAGGTAAGACTCCTGATGTTATGTGGATGTCCCGCGAAATGAACGCTAAGCTGCTTAAAAACTCGAATATTGTATTAGAATCTGGACGGCCAGAAGGTTCTACCCGTGTTTCTCAATCCGAATTAAGAGATGTACTTGATTCATTTGGTATTCCACCTATTCAAATTATCTCAGAACGCACAACTCAGGTGAAAGACCTTTATTCCGGGGAATTGGTTACAATCGAGTTATTACCTGTGAACCGTATTGTAATGTTGTCTGAAGGGATAGGAAGTTATCTACTCGGTCCTACACTGGAAAATAACTTCCGCCCAGGTCTATTTCTGGATGCTTACGATAAGAAAGAACCTATCCAGTCAGTATTGCGTGCAGTAGGGGCAGGATTCCCAGCACCAGAAAAACCAGGGCTTATTTTTCATATTGATGCTTATACACCAGCATAAAATAGAGGGGGTGACGTTGTTATGGCGAAGGTGAAAGTTGAAGTACTAGACGCGATTGTCGATGGAAATACAAAGGGGGAGCAGCTAAGCGTGGAAGAACGATCTGCTAAGTACCTGGAGAGCATTGGATATGTTGAAATTATCGATAAGTCAAAAAGCAAAGAGACGAAAGACAAGGCGTAAAAGCTTTGTCTTTTTTTATGTCTCAGTAAGGGGGGCATTCACATGCCAGTATATGTTGCACAAGCGTATTTAACAAAGGATGGAAAAGTCTTCGAACCTGGTAAAGAAATTGAACTTACTGAGGAACAGGGCAAGAAACTCAAGGATAAAGTGGAACTGCGAGAGACTGAAGAAGTGAAGGCTCCGGACGAAAACCCAGAGAAATACACAGAGAATTCTCTTAGAAAACTTAGCGCTGATGAACAGAAAGAGATTGTAACAGAGTTAGACGGCAACCTTGAGGAGCTAACCAACGAAGATAAACGGGTTGAATTCATCCTAGAAAATCAAGAGTAAAGAAGGTGGTTAAATGGACTTTACAGCCATTGACGATTACCTTCATAAACTTTACTATGCCGATCACTACACGGAACTAGAGGAATCGGTCCGGGAAAAGATCACTTTTACAGCTAATGAAATGCTTGAGCGTCATTTGGAAACGGAGCTCATCACTGATAAGATTGTAGGCCTACAATCTTTGTATATGATCGAGGGTGAATCTGAGGAGTTCGCCATGTTCAAAAGGCAAGGTGTTAAAAACATGAAGGTAGGAGATCTAAGTTTCTCTTTCGACAATCCTAATAATATTTCTCCTGAGGTTGTGGCCATCATCAAAAAGAAAAAGGCGAAGAGTGGCGTCCAGGCTGGAATCGGGAGGCTCATCTAATGCCTAAACCACCTATGAATGATGATATTAAGGTGTATAACCCTATGCTTGATAAGAGTGGTGACAGAGTAACCAATGATTATGGACGTTACCAATACGAACGTGCCCAATCTTCCAAGGCTCGAGTGAAATACAAGGTGGAAACCGATGAAACGCTGGATGGGATTAATTTCGTTGAAATAGCTGAGATTAATATCCCTACTAAAACGAAGATACTGAAGGGGGCTCGTATCTCCTGGGTAAGCCGTTTCGGGGAATTGATAGAGAGTGACGTTGAAGGGGTTGAAGAAGTGCTGAATTACTCAGGAAAGAAAGTGTATTACCGAACGGTCTACTTCAATCAATCTCCTTCTTAAAGGGGGCTTTTTTTTATGGCCGGAGATTTCTTGTTCGATATTGAATGGGGCGGTCTTCAGGAACTGGAAGAGGAATTCGACAAGATGGAAGAAGAGTTTGAAGAAATCTTAGTCGATGAGTATACCAAATACGGTCTACTAGTTGAAGAAGGGTCTAAGGCTCTCGTTCATCGTGATCATGGGGATTTGGAAGAGTCGATCCACTTTGATAAAGGAGAAATCGAAGGCGAATCTGTTGTTGTGGAAGGCGGATCCAATCTACCCTATGCATTACGACGACACGAAGAACCTTACCGCATGGGTGTCTACGATAAGTATGATAATGGCACCAAATATCCCGGCTACTATGTAAATGGTAGAGGCCGTAAAACGCACAGGAAACCAAACTGGCGGGGTTATAAGCCAGGTCGCAAGTATTTGGCCAACGCTATCATTGCGACGGAAGAAGACTACAACATTATGAATCTCAGAGTCTTAAATAGAACGTTTGGTGAAGAATCATGATCCAGAAGTACTTGAAAGATGAATTGAAGCTGCTAATTCCTGATCTGACTTGGACAATCGATTTTCGGTCGGCTCCAGATCACACGGGAACAGTATATAGCGAGGGGGGAGGAGCACCTGGCCAATATGATGTCGGGATGCGTTACCCCACTTATATGGTGTATATCCGTTCCTCTAATTGGGGCTATGCGAAGACTGTAGCCGAAAAGGTTTATAAAGCCCTTCATAAGAAGAAAGATTTCACAGCAACAGTGGAACAGCATGATAGGCAAGGAAACGTGACCGGTTCAACAAGCTATCACGTCTTTTTTGTGTCTGCTGTTTCCGATCCCATTCCTATTGGTGTGCAAGACGACATCATGGATTACAGCATCAATTTTGATGTGACTTTAACAGAAATAAAGGAGGAAATGACAAATGGCACTTGATGCAGAGAAAATTCCATTTGGACTTGCTGATGTAACGATTGGTGAAGATACCGATGCTATTCACTTTGATGGAAAGGAAGAGTTTCAGTTTGAAGGTGGAGAGTTAACATTCACGCCTATCTTACAAGACATTACGGTCGCAGATTTTGGTGAGTCCGTATTCGACCAACGCGTTACAGGGTATGAAGGTTCCCTTTCTCTCTCAGGAGCACAGGAAACACTACAAAACCTTAAGTTGGCCATGAGTTATATGGAGGAAATCACGGATGCTACGACAAGTGAAGTAACGGGGCTTATGGATGGCAAGATCGGAACGTCTATGCGTTCAAAAGCTCAAAAGATCACCATTCACCCGCGTATTATGGGCACCGATACCTCATTGGATATTGTTGTTTATAAGATGGCTTCTAACGGTGAATATACTCGTTCCTATGCTAATGAACAGGGTAGCATCCCAATGCAGTTCACCATGTATCCCCGTGACGGTCTTGATGTAAGTAAACCAGGTAACTTCTTCTATGTAGGCGGCACTGATCCAAATGCACCAGCAGCATAATTATAAATTCATAAAGAGGGAGCTCTTGAGGCTCTCTCTTTTTTAGTAGGAGGAAAAACTATATGTCTACAACAGTTACTTTGAAAGTGAAAGGCGAAGCCGGAGATATTCAAAAACAACAAAATGAAATTGAAGCTATTAACTTACTTCAATTCGAACAAACAATGAAAGTGATCAAAGACGTATTTGTTCAAGTTCAAGAGGATGAAGGACTGAAACAACTCTTTGCTAACATTTTTAAAGAAGAGCAAAAGCCAGAAGGGGAAGAAAAGGACGAGGAATCGCAAGAAGATGATGAAGATGCGCAGTTCATCATGAATTTGATCGACTCCTTCGATACTATTGCTGTTCATTTGCCGGCAAAGGCAGTTCATTTATTGTCTGTCCTTAGTGATATTGAGATTAACACCTTACAAAAACAGAAGATGTTAGATGTTATGGATATTTATGATGCTGTCATCGAGGAGAATGACTTGGAACGTTTATGGAAACGCGCAAAAAAGTCTTTGGCCACAACCAAAGCGAAAATGGCATTCGTGAATCTGAGGAAGAAAGCTACAAGCAAGAACTCCGCGGAGAAAACGCAAGCCTAAGTGAGGCCTTCATATTCAAGCTTTCCAATCCATTAGGAGGGCGCATGGAGGTTCTGACTAGTCCATTCCTGGAGCTCCTTAAGTACATGGATATGGAGCTCGAGAAAGATGAGGGGGAAGTTGAAAAAGAGCAGCATCGATTATGGATGAACTATCTATCCCTCATCTACTCTCAGCGTCCAGAAGAAAAAGAACCCCCTAGTAAGAAACGTGCTCGTGAGGAGTTTGTGGAAACTCTTAAACCAAAACAAAAACCATCCTCGCAGCAACAACTAGGGCCAGCAGAGGTCTATGATTGGGACTTTGAACGCTTGAAACGAATTCAGCAAAAGCAGAAGGGAGGTTAAATGAATGGCTACAGTACGCGAATTGCGAACAAAGTTTGTTGGGCAAGCGGAGAGTTTAAAAGCCACCTTCAGGCAAATCAAAAAAGATATTCGTGAGCTTGGCCCGACCACGGAGAAAGCCGTCGATAAGTCGAAAAAGAGCTATAACGAGCTGGCGAAAGAAACGGAAAACCTTCAGAAGGAAATTGATAAACTGGACAATTCCAAGGCCTTTGACGGATTAAACAAGGCATCTAAGAAGGTTCGTAAGGAATTCAAGGAAACCGGTAAAGTCAGCGAAAAGACTATGGAGGAATTCGAGAAAGCCGTTTCTTCAGCTGGTCGCAATCTTAACGAGATGGGGGCTGAGGGGTCTAGGTCTTTTCAAGATTTAGAATCTGCTATTTCAGGTGCAAAACGAGAAGTGCAGCAACTAAACAACACGAACCTAGATGATCTTGAAGATGAGATCGAAGACGCAACCGATGGAACCAAGGGTCTTAATCGCGAAGTGGAAAATCTTCAGATAAAGCTCCGCAAAAAAGATGACGGTGGCGGGTGGTTTAGTGATTTCAGAGAAAGCGTTATGAACGTAACCGTATCGCTTAGAGGTCTGAAATATGCTTTAGCAGGATTAGCGCCTGCTGCTATACCTGCTTTATCGTCCGTGACAACCGGACTTATGGGGTTAGCATCGTCGGTAACGGCAGCTGGAGGTGGTATAGCAGGACTAGTCGCTGTTGCCATCCCAGCTATTAACAACTTGATAAAGATGGATCAGAATCTCAAGCGGAATTCAGAGCAATGGTATGCTACAAGCCAAGCGACAAGAGATGCGATTAATGCTCTGGGACAATTCCAGCTTAAACTAGGGGAAACGGTAGTTCTTTTTACAGATCCTGTTTATAAAATCGCAGCACAAACTATGCACACCTTGATGGATGTTATAGATATGTTTACCCCCGTTGTACAAGCCTCTGCTGATGCCGTCTACAACTTATCGAAAGAATTCGATAAGTTTGTGAAAACCGATGATGTGGAAGCTTTCTTCAATTTCATGGCTAGTAGGGCTGGGCCATCGATCGAGGCATTTGGTAGCTCTGCTATTAATATTCTTGATGGATTTATGGAGTTAATGATTGCCTTTGATCCAGTTGCTCAAAAGATGGAAGCAGGTTTATTAAGAATGACACTAGGATTTTCCCAGTGGGCGTCAAGCTTAAGTGAAACACAGGGATTCAAGGATTTTATTAACTACTCTATGGAAATGGGGCCAGTATTCCTGGACCTCCTAAAAAACATGACCATGTTCTTAATCAACTTTTCTGTCTTACTATCTCCAGTTGGAGATGCAATTCTGATGCTTTTGAACCAAGCTTTCAGGGGGCTCAATAAGTTTGTAAACTTCTTACAGACTCAAATGGACAAGATCGAAGGACCTGTTAACAGGGCAAAGCAAGTCATTAAAGGACTGTTTGCTTTATTTATCGGGAACAAAGGAAAAGGTGTTAGCATTCTTTCTCGATTAGGGCTTACCTCTGGTGAAGTAAATCAGATCATTAACATGATCAACAAGATTCACGACTGGATAAACCGTTTCAGGCAAGGCGCGGTCACTGGATTTAAAGCTATCGGAACAGCTTTCAAAAGAATCTGGTCAACGCTTTGGCCATTCCTCAAACCGTTATTATTACGTATTGTTTCTTTCGTGGGTCAAATCGTGGGTCAGATCTCTGATTTCTGGAACAAAAACGGATCACAGATCATGAAAGCAGTGAAAAACGCCTTTAATTTCATCCTTTCAACTGTGAAATTCGTCATGCCGGCTGTGATGGCCATTATAAAAGTTATCTGGGGTGCGATAGAAAACATCATCCAGGGTGGATTGAAGTTCATCATGGGAGCCATAAAGCTATTCACCGGTATCTTTACAGGTGATTTTAAAAAGATGTGGCAAGGTATTAAGGATATGTTCTTTGGCGCAATCCAACTCATTTGGGGTTGGATTAATTTAACGTTCTTTGGACGTATCATCAAGGGTGCGAAGCTGTTCATCTTAGGGTTTAGAACGGCCTTTATTTCCATGTGGAAAGCAGTCAAGTCTCTGTTCTTAGGTAATGTCCGGGCTATCTGGATAAACTTGAGAGCAGCCTGGGATATGATTGCGAAAACAACACGAATCACCTTCAGGGCAATTGGTAGATTTTTTAAGGCTATTTGGAATACCATTGTTTCGCTGTTCCGTGGATCCATTAAAATTCTTTCAAAAGCAATTGATACTGGGTGGAATTTCATAACTAATACCACGTTTAAAGTTTTCCGTGGGATTTGGAAATTCTTGAAGAATATCTGGAGTACGGTCAGTGGATTTATTTCTAGAACGGTAACATCAATCTGGACTAAGGTGAGTGACACCTGGAGTGGTCTATGGAGAAGTACGAGAGATATATTCAAGAGAATCTATAACTCTATTCGTGACCGATTCAATAACATTGTTGATCGAGCTAAGGAATTGCCGGGTAAAATTGGTGACGGAATTGGAAACATGGCCAGCAAGGTCAAAGGCGGGATCACTAGTGTTATTAACACTATGGCTCGCACGTTAGGTAAAGGTATTAATGGTGTTATTGGAGGCGTTAACTGGGTCCTAGATAAGATAGGAATTGACTCCCAAGTACCTAAGTGGGATGTTCCTCAGTATGCACAAGGAACAAAAGGCCATCCTGGAGGGTTAGCAGTTGTCGGTGATGGAAAGGGAAGCAATTCCGGATCCGAGTTAATTCAAACACCTGACGGACAGTTGAGTCTATCCCCTGATTCAGATACGTTGGTAGATCTTCCTAAGGGATCAAGCGTGTTGTCTGCAAAGGATACAAGGGAATGGTTAGAATCTGTCCCTGCCTACTCTTGGGGTGTTGGAACACTCAAAAAAGCGTGGAAAGGCACGAAAAACATTGCTGGCAACGTGAAAGATACAGCTCTAGATGTATGGCAATATATTTCCGATCCTACCAAATTATTTAATAAAGCTCTTGATCTGTTTGGCGTTGAAACACCAAGCTTATCAGGAATCTTTAAGGGATTCGGAAGTGGATTATTTAATAAAGTCAAAGATGGGTTCATAGGGTTCCTGAAAGATAAGGTCGGTGACTTCGGTTCATTTGACAGCAATGCACCCGGTAACGTCAGAAGTTGGATTGCTGCAGCTATGAGAAGAACCGGTGTTCCTGCATCTTGGATGGGACCGTTAACGACTATAGCCATGAGAGAATCCGGCGGACGTACCGGTCCTTCTACCATTAATAGATGGGATAGTAACTGGAGACGCGGTACACCTTCAATGGGGCTTATGCAAACCATTCGTCCTACTTTCTTAGCGCACATGGAAAGTGGTATGGGGAATATCATGAACCCGATCCATAACGCAGCTGCAGCTATCAATTACATTAAGTCCCGTTATGGCAGTGCCTTTAATGTGCCTGGTATTCGTAACTTGGCCAGAGGTCTCCCTTATGTGGGCTATGAAAAAGGCGGGATCGTTGATCAAGAGCACACGGCTATGGTTGGCGAAGGAAACAAAGAGGAAGTTATTATCCCTCTGGAACAACATAGAAGCAGAGCTATCGGCTTGTGGAAGGAAGCAGGTCGACGTCTTGGACTGTCCGGCCAATCTATAGCCATTCTCTACAATGCACAAGAAGATGTGACCAAAGCTATAGAAAACCTTATTACGCGAACTAAAGACCAAACTCAGAGGATCATTAATCAAAGTCCGTTCCTACGAAGAATTGTGAATTCGGTTAATCAAGGGAATGCAATGGCTTCAGCTGAACTAAGCAGTATTCAGGCTACATTAACTTCTGGTAATACCAAACTAATGACGACAATTAATACTTTAGGGGAGAACATCAAAACTGCAACTGTACAAGCCATTGAAAAAGTTGCACAAACGAAAGATAAGCAATCACAACCAGCTGATTCAAACAGTCTTCAAGATCGAATAGATGCTATAACACGTAAAGGTGGTAAACACGCACGTGAATATTTCCAATTCATTAGAGAACATGGGGACTGGCTGAATGATAGCGCCATGAGTATCTTCGATAAAGGTCTACGCCGACAGTTACTTATGGCTGGACATGATCTTGCGGTGCAACGTGGTGAAGATCAAGGAAAGTATGGAGAGAAGCATTATCAGAATATAGTTGACGGGACATTTGAAGCCATTCGAGGATATAACGATCCAAAACACAAGAGTGTTGGCAATGCCATCAGATCGTTGATTCAAAAAGGTGGAAGTGCTGCATGGAAATATTTCAATGCTATTCAAGTAGATGGGGACTGGGCAAACGATTGGATTACGCATTTACCTTCCTCGCTACGTTCAAGGGTTAGAGAAGTAGGCAAGAAGTTTGCGAATCTAAATGGCTATGCCAGCGGAGCATACGGGATAGATACGGCTCAGTTAGCCTGGATTGCTGAGGGAGGTTGGGCCGAGTCCGTCATCTCATTTGATCCAGCGAAGCGCGCATCTCAACAAGCTATTTGGCGTAAGACCGGGGATGAACTTGGCTTTAATTATCCAGGAGAAGGTGGAAGAGGTCGAGGTGGCCATGAATTTAATCAATATCTAACGTTCAACAGCCCGACTCCATTGAAACCTTCAGAAATATCAAGAAAAACACGCCAAGCGTCCAGACGTATGGCTGAGGAATGGGGGGAGTAATCATTCCTACTATTACATTTACCAATGCAAGAGGGGAGAGGGTCACTTTCACAAGTGGCGCTTACCCCTATTTACTGCAAAGTTATGAAGGGGTTGGTGAGTTAGATGCGGATATTCAATCCCAACGAGCTCCTTATCAAGATGGAAGTACGTATATCGATACGTTGTTACAGAATAGACCTCTAACTCTCAGGGTTATGATTGATGCTAATAATCCTAACACGTTGGCTTCTATGAAAAGGCATATCAGTAAAGTGTTTAACCCGAAACTTGGCGAGGGTCTTCTGAGCTTTGAAAGATATGGTGAAGTATATGAAATCCAGCCAGTAGCAGATGGCACTCCGGTTTTTCTGTCGGGTCCACAAAACAGTGCCCCAACTTTCCAAAAGATCATGATTAACCTCATTGCTCATGATCCTTATTGGAAAGATCCGCAGGAAGTATCTAGAGCATTAAAGGCATATGAGGGATTATTCGAGTTTCCGTTTAATTTTCCTATTGAATTAGGACAGGAAGGGGATTCGACAATCCTTGAAAATGAAGGAAGTGTAGAAACTCCTGTACAAATCAATATTCAGGGTCCAGTTAAAAACCCAAGGATTACGAATAGGACCACAGGAGAATATTTGCAACTTAACAGGACGTTATCGTCTGATGAGATTCTTCATATAGATACGAACGAACAGAATAAGCGGGTGGAAATTTATCGTGAGGGCAGGGTCATTGAAAAAGCGTGGGGGTATCTCGACGATTATTCAGATTTCTTAATGTTGTTAGTTGGGAGTAATGAAATCGCATATACAGCAGACTCCGGGACTACTGGAGCCATCGAAGCAATTGCTTGGAAAAATAGATACGCCGGAATTTAAAAAAGTTATAGCATCCCCAATGAGGATGCAATTATTTTGCTCTAAAAGGAGTGATAAGAAATGGAACGCAGTTATTTTTTTAATACACCAGATGGTGGACCTAAGTATAATTACGAGGCAACTGATATGGCGAGATTTCATGCTCAGATCATAGGAGATGGAGTCTCTAACACCGATACGTTAGATGATCTATTTGTTTCAGAAAAAACGAATATGACTGTGTCATTATCTGCTGGATATGCCTTTGCTAATGGATACATGCATGAAAACACGGCAGCTATGGATTTAACACATGAAATAGCTGAACCGACTGAAGATCGGATTGATCGAATCATTATAGCGTTTGATAATACGCCTGCCCAGCGTAAGACTTACGCTTATGTAAAAAAAGGAACACCATCCTCATCTCCAGTACCACCTGGCCTTACAAGAGATAGTTACGTTTTTGAAATGAGTGTAGCTCAGGTAAGAATATTGGCGGGGAAATCCTTTATTGAACAATCAGAAATTACAGATGAGCGAGCAGATAATACCGTATGTGGATATATTCCACTTCACAATATCTATCGAGCTTTAAAAATTTCTCCAAGTGGAACAGCAACATTTTTAAATCAATCGTTCATTAAAACTTATAACGATTCGGCAAACGTACCTTTTGTAGAAGGTACAACAAGAACCATTCCTTTTGGACAGATCCGAGAAGATACACAAGGGGAAATCAGTTCAGATTATTCTTTTACAGCTAAACAAGATGGTGTATATCATTTTTGGGCTGAGATTGGTTTTTATGCAGCTGATTTTCCGGTGGGTTTAGACGTACAGATATATCTGTACATCAACGGTCAAAACTCATTTCCCTTGGTGGCCAAGGTATTTAATTCAACAAATGATAACTATGCCATCGCAAGCGGGCTAGATAAGATCCATGCTGGTGATGAGGTTACAATTAGAGCTCTAATGTATAACACTGGCGGGCAAACGCTTTATCCGGATCTGATTCAGCAAAGGATCGCTAAAATCTCTTAGTAAGAAGATGGTGATATAAATGAAAAAGCCAATTAGGATCTATACACCGTTTATTGATCTAGTGATGGAAACGGATAACTATCAATCTTTGCAATTTCCTCGGAGCTTCTATGGGATCGGGAACTTTGAACTTCATGTTAATAAGTATGTTCACGGTGCTGATACGTTTGAAAAAGGGAACATTATTGTCTTAGATAAACAAGACAACAAAGCAGGTATGATTCTATCGAAAGAAATTGCCTTAGACGAAAATGGTAAAGCAACGGAGAATTGGAAGATTACTGGTTATACTTTAGATGGATTGTTGAGTCGTAGAAGAACTGTTCCAAGTGAAGATGATGCAGGTGGTTATGATCGGAAAAGCGGCGATTCCGAAACGGTCATGAAACATTATATTCAAAAGCATTTTATTAACCCTGAAGATCCAAAACGTAAAATGCCCCAGTTGGAAATCGCACCGAACAAACACCGTGGTGATCATATAGATTGGGAATCCCGTTTTAAAATTGTATCAGAGGAATTCACCAAGATAGGTAAGCGCAGCGGGTTAGGTTGGATTGTTAAAATCGATACCAAAAACAAGAAATTTGTTTTCGACGTGATCGAATCCAAGGACCTAACTAAAGGAAATCCTTATGGAAACACACCTATTGTCTTTTCTCCAGACTTCGGAACAGTGAAAGGGCAAAGTTTCACTAACAGCGATAAAGAATATCGAAATATCGCTTATGTAGGTGGACAAGGTGAAGGTGAGAATCGAAGAATTGTTGTCGTAGGAAATCAGGAAGTAGAGGGCCTTAACCGAATAGAAACATTTGTTGATGCTCGCGATCTTGGCAATGATAAAGGAACAGAAGAAGATCAAAAGCTTACCGAAGAGGAAATAGAGCAGCAATTAAGAGAGCGCGGAGATCAGCAACTTTCAGACATGCAAAATAAACTTTCATTTGAAGCGGAAATCCTAACACCTATTACTAAAAGGGTCAACCGTATACCTAATGGTGAAGCTATCGCAGAAACACCCTTTGAGTATGAAGTCGATTTCGATTTAGGAAACAGAGTGACTATTCTTAATAAATCATGGGGAGTCATTATGTCAGCTCCCATTACTGAATTTTTAGAGGTTCATGAACCAGGCGGATTCCGACTAGAAGGCACATTCGGAGAATCAAAACCAACGCTTGTTACTAAGATCCAAAATAAATTCGATGAGATCAGTGGTATAGAACAACAAGAGTTGCCAGCCAAATATACTCAGATTCAGGTGGAAAAAGCCAAGGAATATAGTGATCAACAATTATCTAAAGAACAAAAAGCACGTATAGAACAAGCTAAGGAAAACTTGAAAGAAGCTAAGAATTACACGACTGAATATGCTGAACAAAAGTTCCATGAAGGTCCTACCCCACCTGAAGATAAAACCAAGAAGTGGATCGACACCTCAGATCCTGACAACATTGTATGGAGAACATGGGACGGATCTGAATGGGTAGCTGGCCCAAGTGGTCCGAAGGGTGTGCCTGGTCCTCCAGGAGAAGATGGGCAATCTCTTTACACCTGGATTAAATATGCGGATGATGCCCAAGGTGGAGGCATGGCTGATTTACCAGATGGAAAAGAGTATTTAGGGATAGCTTACAATAAAACGGATCCAACTGAATCGTCCAACCCTGATGATTACACCTGGTCTAAAACCGAAGGCCCTAAAGGGGATCAAGGGATACCAGGCCCTACTGGTGAGGATGGGAAGCCTAGATATACGTGGATCAAGTATGCGGATGACAATATAGGCACCGGACTATCAGATGATCC
This sequence comes from Halobacillus naozhouensis, assembly GCF_029714185.1. Lineage (NCBI taxonomy): Bacteria > Bacillati > Bacillota > Bacilli > Caryophanales > Bacillaceae > Halobacillus > Halobacillus naozhouensis. The sequence goes on from NZ_CP121671.1 coordinate 1,482,517, forward strand.
AACAGGGAAGCCGTATTTAGGAATCTCTTATAACAACCTAGAACAAACCGAATCAGATGATCCAAATGACTATACGTTTAGCAAAATTGAAGGCCCACAAGGTCCTAAAGGGGAGCAAGGTCCACGTGGTTTGCAGGGAATTCAAGGTGAGCAAGGTGAACAGGGAATCCAGGGGCCTCCTGGTGAGGATGGTTTATCTTCATACACCCATATTGCTTATGCAAACAGTGCTGATGGGACAACCGGTTTTAGTGTTAGCGATAGTCAAAACAAATTGTATATCGGTATGTATGTGGATCATACTGCCAGTGATAGCACCAATCCAGTTGATTATAACTGGACCTTGATTAAAGGGGCAGATGGTGAGCAGGGTATACCTGGGCCAGCCGGTGAGGATGGAAGGACCCCTTATCTCCATATTGCATATGCGACAAATAGTGACGGGACAGCAGGATTTAGTACAACGGATTCAACCGGAAAAGCGTACATTGGTCAGTATACGGACTTTAATGCTACTGACAGTACAAATCCCTCCAGTTATTCTTGGTCTTTAATTCAGGGACCACAAGGCCCTGTAGGTGATCAGGGACCAATCGGACCAGAGGGCCCACGGGGGCCGCAGGGGATTGAAGGACCGCCTGGACCAAATGGTGAAACGTATTACACCTGGATCAAGTATGCTGACACTGCTTCAGGAAGTGGGATGTCGAATGATCCAACAAATAAAGAGTATATCGGGATTTCCTATAATAACCTCGACCAAACTGAATCTAGTAATCCAGCTGACTATACTTGGTCTAAGATTCTAGGCCCACAAGGACCGACAGGAGATACAGGACCTCAAGGGCCGCAAGGTCCACAGGGACAGCAAGGTATTCAAGGTCCGCCGGGCGAAGACGGTAAGCCTCGTTATACATGGGTAAGGTACGCTGATGATGCGAGCGGCAACGGTATGACGAACGTGCCCGGTGATAAAGAGTACATCGGGATAGCTTCCAATAAGCTAACTGCAACTGAGTCAACGAACCCTGCTGATTACACATGGGCTAGAATTAAAGGTCCAATAGGACCACAAGGGCCCACAGGTGATCAAGGTCCACAGGGGCCGCAAGGTGAACAAGGGCCAAGGGGTCCGAACATTGTAGACACTAATACTTCATTTGGCGTTAATTGGTTAGTTGCAGACTATATTCAGTCGCTTGCAGGATTAAACGTAGGAAACGGTCAGTTTGTTGTTGACGAGTTAGGTAACGTAACCTTTGCCGGTACGTTAAGCGGTGCAGACGGAGATTTTACAGGTACACTTGAAACAACTTACGACAACCGTTCGCTGCAAATTTCAGGTGGAGGTTGGACGTCATGGTCTAGCGGAAAACGTGTTATAACAATGTTTGACAACGCTATGTGGTTCTACGACCCCGGAAACCTCGATGAATATGGTAATAGTGTAGAGGTAGCCAGTATCAGCGGAACCAATTTTAGTGGAACTGAAGGCATATCGGTAGGTTTTTCTATTTCAGGTGACGCTGATTATGTAAGTATTTCAAGGAAGCAATCAACATTAATGGAGTTTAACTGGGAAGACCTAGAACACCAATACACACATTTATTTGGTGCTGAAAGTTATAGCGAAAACGGTTATGTAATGGTGAAGTCAGCAGACTACATTTTTCACGACACTCCAAATATTTTAGTGCAGCAAGATACTGTGGTCGGTAGTAGTGACTATGCACGTGTAAAAGTAACAATCGGTAACGCCGAGCAGACGTTAGCTGACTCATACAATGCCGGGCAAACTTCTATTGACTATGGGTTTTCGATACACCAGTTAGTAGGCGACGATTCAGACTTCACTACGCAGTTATTTATGGTTAGTTCAGACCTTAATAACGAAACGTACACCCAAATAGACACAGACTTGGTAAACATGCCAGGTATTGTTGGCATAGGTAACTTAACTGTAACAGGTAGTTTAACTGCTGATGCCGGTACTGTCGTAGATTTATTTAGTCCCATACTTTCAGGTACCACAAAGGCCAATAGCCTTACGGTAACAGGGACTCTTGCTGTAGATGGAGCTATATGGGGAGGGCTTGTTGTAAACGGTAAGCTTGACGCCAGAGGAGTGGTTGATGCCAATAGTCTTGATGTACTAAACGCAGCGAATGTTGGTAGCTTAGAAGTAGATAACTCGGCAACAATAGGTGAAGGCTTAACGGTAGGTGGAGACCTTACTGTTGACGGTACTACTCTTTACGTGGGTACTAACCAAGGTCGCTTCACTATTTACAATTCCGATTTTTGGATGCAGTCTGAGTCAGGTACCGTTCATGTCTCTAAATATCAATCGACAACGCACGCACGCTTTGAAGCCGGCAACATCGTATCGCATGGAGGATCCCGACCGATGGAACTACGCGGCAATATGGCGAACGGCGCGGTCATCTTCGGATTAGGATCGGAGTCCAACGCGGAGTATATTGCAACTCACGACTCCTCGGCATCCCCAGGCGTATTCTACTTTTGCGCTGACGCACCTACCGTCGGGGAAGGGAAGAACCCGTATGACCACGCAAATGCTTTGATATATTGCGGGAGCGTAACTGAGAAATCAGAAAGAGATGCTAAAACGAACATTGAGCCCCTTCACAGTAAAACTTTAGAAGGCGTTAAAAACACACCTGTTTATAGGTATACGTATAAAAAACACCTGACACACAGGGGAGACGCCGTTGAAACTCCGTTAAGGAAAACAGGGTGGATGTTTGATGAAGCTCCAGAAGAAATAAAGCATGAACCTGGCGGAATCGGGATAAGTTCTGCGGTTGCTTATGTATGGAAGGCGTTGCAGGAAGAGAATGAAGAACGTGAAGTTGCACAAGCGGAGTACGAACAACGAATAGCCGCGTTAGAGAAAAGAATCGCAGAGTTAGAACAGCAGACATAAAACTGGAGGTATTTAACATGAAAATTATCGAGTCTCTAACTTATGAAGAGGCGCTAGAGATAACTCTCGACGCTCACATTCAGAAATACGAGGATGACTACGGAAACATAGAGTACGGTATGCCTAGAGCCGAGGATGTTCCGGATAAAATCGAGGGGATGATGGGCGGAAGTTGGAGTGTAGGCGATTTTATTGCTATTTTCGCTAGACTTACGCAGGAACAACAGAAAAGAATCGATGCACTTGAACAACGTATTACCGAATTAGAAGGAGGAGTTTTATAATGGAACAGCAACAATTAGATGTAAATAAAGTTATTGAGGTTTTGTCAGCTCGACACTCACATACGGTAGCAGCATTAGAAAGGGAAATTGCCGTATTGGTTGTGCAAAGAGAGCATCTTGCAGAAGAAAATAAACAATTAAAAGAAGGAAAAACAAACGCCAAGAAATAAGGGCGTTATTTTTATGCGCATAAACCCGTCCACTTGGTACATGGGCGGGTTTTAATATAAAAAAATGTTTTATTAAGGGGGTCAAGAATGCCACAGGAGGAGATGAAGAATCAAGAACGACTGGCTGTTGTCGAAACAGAATTACGGCAGCTTACCAAGATGGTAATCAACATGAATGACAAGCTAGACGTTTGGAACCAGAATTATGTTCCGAGGAATGAGATTAATGAAGCATTCCGGGCAAGAGATCAAGATATTAAAGAGATCAGGGATGAAGTCAAAGAGAAAGCAGGTAGTAAAGAAGTGGAAAGGATCGTAAAGGACAAAGACAATTGGAAAAGAAATTTACCAGCATGGGCAGCCTTCTTTTTGGCTGTCTTTACTTTATTGCTTCGATATATCTAAGGAGGAATTCACATGAAAGAACTATTAACGAAAATCAATAACAAATGGGTTCGATTAGCACTAATGGTTATCGTCGGAGTTAATACTGGCGCCATGATGTTTGGATATCAATTATTGCCGTTTTCCAGTCAGGAAATTGCTACTGGTGTATCAATGGCCGCGATGGTCGGAAGTGAAATATGGAATCATTACAAGAACAACAATTACAGCCAGGCAGCTAAATACGCTCAAAACTATTTAGAATCAATCAAGGGGGATAAATAATTATGGCATATTTAATCGCTTTAGATGATGGGCACGGAATGGAGACACCAGGTAAACGCACACCTTATATTAGCAGTCTTGGTCGTTTCGTCCATGAAAATGAGTTTAACCGGGCAGTTGTAAAACACCTAGATGAGGAACTAAGAAGAAGTGGTTTTGAAACATTGCTTGTGGCCCCTGGGGACGAGGATAACTCTTTAATTTTTAGAACAAACCGTGCAAATGATGCAGGGGCAGACGCTTATATTTCTGTGCACTATAATGCCTTTGATGGTTCATTCTCTGGAGCTGATCCAGAAGGTAATGAGATTTATGTTTATCCAGGACACACGAATCGTGCTGCAGGTGAACTGGCAGCATGTATTGGCAAGTATCTACGTCAGGGAACTTCTCAAAACTGGCGGGGTATTAATGAGGCAAACTTCCATGTACTACGTGAAACAGCTATGATTGCCATTCTTTCTGAGAACGGCTTTATGGATAATGAACGTGAAGCCTTGCTTATGGTTGATCCAGATTTTCAAAGAGAAGTGGCTATTGAGCACGCTAAGGGGATTTGTGATTACTTTGGAGTTTCCTATGTACCTGGTAATTCTGCACCAAGTGGTACCTATATTGTCCAGCAGGGTGACACTCTTTGGGGGATTGCTCAGAAGTTCAATACGACAGTTGAGCGATTGAAAGAACTTAATCCAGGAGTGGATCCACAAGCCCTTCAAATCGGAAGTGTCTTGATCGTAGAAGGTAGTTCGAATTATTCCACACCCTCATATGTTGGGAGGCGTGTAGAATCAATTTATCAAGGGGAATTACGTTTCTACAGTGTACCGTCCTGGGATGATTCAGATATTGCTGGCTATCTTCAATATGGGTATGGATTTCCGAACGTACTTGCAATAGTTGATGTAGATGGATCACCACAGTATAAGGTTGAAAATTCTAATGGTGAGGTTTATTACGTCACTACAAGTGAAACGTATGTAAAGCTAATATAAAGCAAAGGCCCTGGTCTATGCCAGGGCTTAAATTTTTTAATAGACAAACCCCCTTTTAGTGGTAAAATGGTATTAGTCTTTAATGCTTATAAGGGGGTGGTAACAGTAATGGAGTACATTATTAGATATGACGGGTTTGGATGTACCCGTGAATACCCCGCACAAGGTCCTCTTGAAATTCATTACACTTATGTAGTGAACAATGAGCGACATATTATTGTGCAATATCTGGCCACGCCGTTCTGCTACAGAAAAGTCCTTCAATCAGACATTCCTTCATTAGAATCCCACTTACGCGAGTTCCTCGAAAAGGAAAAAGCATGGATCGAATTGGGATCGTATGATCAGCAGTATGAGTTAGTTAGATAAATCAATAAGTAGTTTCGTACGAAGAGGCCCCTGTCATGGGGCCTTTTGCATAATTAGTTAAGGAAATATTTTTTCAACTTTAACAATCGCACCCGATTCCAGAGTAGTTTCTATAAGCTATTTTAGATCAACTTTTTGGTCAAAATACACACTTTTCCGGTTATGTAGTCGATGCCTTATTAGGCATACGGCTTTAATGGAAATACCTTAATAGAAAAAACTTCATGAGGAACCCTGAGATACAGCCGGGTATTACAAAGAGCATAGGTAACCAAACCGGCCCCAACAATACTCCAAATAATGTGAATGTCATAGAATATATTAATCCAACTGTGACCGAATAAGCCGAGAAGACGAAGGGAAGAAAAGAATAAGGCTGTTGTCCACCCCCGGCGTCCCTGTAAGCATCCCACATGGCAAAAAAGTATAAACAAGGATAAAACATCAGCCATCCATAATTAGTTTGCTGAATCGCTTCATCAACTTTTCCATGAAAACTTAATAAGATGACTTGGTTAAAGTTTGCCTGTATATTAATTAAGAACTCAAGTAATATGAGCCCGATACCTTTTATATATTTTCTATTGAGTATTTGCCCAAAACCTGGAAGACCAATGCTCCAAAACAGTTTTTCCATCGGTTGTTAATCTTTTTTCCTTGCTAGAGTTTTTCGGTCAACTCCTATAGATGGTTGCTCCAACCAACCTTTGTCGATCAAAATGTTTGCCCTGTATTCGGAGTACTTGGCAATCTCTCCTGCCAAACGAAGGTAGTGTAATCCTAAGTCTCTTCTCGGACTGTCGGACATAGCAATCCCGTGTTGCCCTATTCCTGAAGCAATCAAGGCCGTAATATGAAACATCATTAATTTGTCTGAAAAAGTATAAACAATAGAGTCCATAACGGTGTGATCCCACGTTTGAGGGGAGGGCAAATGTTCCTCTTCAAGTAAGGAAGAGAAGACTTTATCCAACGCATAGCCTAGTACCCCTGATATTTCTGGGTCTTCTACTTTCGCCAAAAAATACCTCAGACCACAAATCATCATTGTCCCCTGAACATACGATGTCCAAAGGTTTGAAATTTCAGCAGATGTTAGTTCTACATGAGCATTAGTTTCCATGGTTAACCTCCTAATCACTCTTATGAACTTTTTTTCATAATGTTTTAATGGTTCTTGCTGATCATGAGATCTATCCTTGGCAGTTTCTTTCCATTGTTGCTACGCCCCCTTAAAATAGGTCCTACTGTTTTTTCGGTCGCTGATGGATCAATTGATTTCGATCTGCAGCAGTTGGCGGTTTTTCCATCCATCTCTCGGCAATCATGATCTCCATTCCTTTATCCCCGTATTTTCCAAGCTCCGCAGCGAGCTTCCCATACATCGGTATTAAATCGTGTCTCATACTTGTAGACATACTTCCCCCATACGTGGCTATGCCGCCCATACTAAGTGCTCTAGTATGGTATACCATCAACTTGTCCGAAAACGGGGCTTGAGTGGATTCCGTGACCTCCGAATTCCATGTTTGGGGGGAAGAGAGGTCTTCTTTTGTTAGGAGGTCCGCGAATACTTTCGTATGCTTGGATGCGATTTTCTTTCCGCTTTTAAGGTATTCTCTTGCTCTTTCGGTTTTAGCGACCTGGGCGTAGCCAGTGAATAACACCTTCGAGAATATATTTGTTAACTCGCACATGAAAACATCGTTGATTTCCACGGCGTTTAAGGGGTACTGTTTCCCCACCCAACCGTTCATGTATTGCTGATCCCGGATATATTCTATTTTCTCGGAAACAGGGACATAAGGAGATCTTGTATAGATGCCTTTCTTCAACATTACTTTCGTTATTTTCTTTGAAAGATCGGCAGATGAGCCGATACATTTATGAAAATAATCGTTTGTGTCTTCCCGTGGAGAAAGTGGTAAGGTTGCACCATAAGCCATTAGACCAAGACGTGACATGTTTTGTAAATAAACAAGTCCAAAGGTATCCGAGAAAAGTCGTGGTACTGTAGTATCAACATCATTATCCGTAAATCCTTCAGGAACGGGTTGATTTTCTCTTTTAAAGATTTCTGCAATTTCCTCTACATGCTTTTGAGAGAGATTCAAAGCAAATTTTAAAACTGGTATTACCTCTTTATCATCCGCCTTGGCAAGAAAGTGTTTCAATACGCAAATCGCCATGCTGTCATTGATATAAGAAGTCCAAAGCATTCCTAACTCTGAGGCAGTTAGCCTTAGATTCGGCTGAGATTTATTTTTCACTGTCGTTCCCCCTAAGTAAGTACTGACCATATTGTTCCGCATGAGTGGGACGAATATTCCATTGAGTTACAGCAAGTTATTTCTTGGACATATCTAACAGAAGATGTGGATACCCAATATTTACACCCAAACAATATGAATAATGAATTGAAGCGTTTATAATAAAAATAGGGTTAGGTTATTGACCGTGAATAGACAGAGAAAAGTAGAGACTTTTTCATTCATAGAAAAAGAGAACCGAATGGGGAAAATAGGAGGATAGCTAATGGCGACCAGTATTGTATTAATTGATGATCATAAATTATTTCGTGAAGGTGTGAAGCGGATATTGGATTTTGAATCCAGCTTTAAAATCGTTGCAGAGGGCGATGGTGGAACTGCAGCGCTCGACCTAATCGAAAAAAATAAACCTGATATTGTATTGATGGATATTAATATGCCCAATATGAACGGTATTGAGGCAACGAGGGAGATTACATCTCGTTATCCAGACTTAAAAATTATCATTCTTTCCATTCATGATGATGAAAACTACGTAATTCACGCTCTGAAAATGGGGGCCCGAGGGTTCTTGTTAAAGGAAATGGATTCTGATGCTCTAATAGAGGCGATTAAAATAGTCAGTGGTGGAGGATCCTACTTACACCCGAAAGTCACCCACCATTTAGTGAGTGAATATCGTCGTCTATTAAAAAGCGCAGAGGCGAACTCACTCTCATTCCAAATGAAAGAGTATCGTAAGCCCTTTCATCTGCTTACACGCCGTGAATGTGAGATACTCCAACTAATGGCAAATGGAAATAGTAACCGTGGTCTTGCTGAATCGCTTTATATCAGTGAAAAAACAGTTAAAAACCATGTGAGCAATCTTTTGAGAAAGATGAAGGTTAATGACCGTACACAAGCTGTCATTTCAGCCATTAAAAACGGCTGGGTCGAAGTGGTCTGACAGTTAAAAAACGAGCAATGGAGAACACTTTTCTCCATTGCTTTTTTAATAGCCTGCCACCATAAAGCCATGCATAAACCATTGCGGTCTTAACTAGTTAATTGGTTTGTTAAATCAATAATTTTCTTAAAGGCTTCCTCTCTAGTTGTTATAGATGAATTTGGATCCTGAAATTGGTAAATTAAATCTTGAATTTCAGCAATAAGGTATAAATCATCTGGTTTGTTGTATTGGGCCATTTTTGTTGGAAAATTAATTAGATTGTCTCGCACAGGAAATCTCCTAGGTTGAAATTTATCTTAATTTTCCTATTACCTCTTTATAAAAAGCTAAAACCCATAAAATGCTATAAATAAAAGATGGAATCCTGAGTAGCTCCCTCTCTGTGTAATTCCTTTACTTAGACCCGGCATTTAATCTTTGGCCGATTAAAGCCCACGCCTACGTAGTCAGTTTAGACAAATAAAAAGGTATATTACTCACTTATTTTGCGTTAACTATTAAATAGAGGGTCATCCATATTAGCCTTGACTAACTTGGGTAACCCTTTTCTATCTTTTGAATAATCGCGCCACGTTTATTTAATAAATGAAGAGTACCTATTAGCTGGTATTGTTGAAGACTTGAAATCAAAGTAATTGCCTAAATTAACTCCCACATTAAGCCATTATCATAATAAATGTGATAAACGAATCGAGGATTTTAACTTGTTTTTGACAAAGTGTTGCTCCTCTTTGAAAGTACTTACGAAGATCTTTTGATGTGGTGACCTGACTGAATTCGATTTACAGTACGATTTTTACCATAAGCTTTTGTACATTAAAAAATAAACCACAATTTCCACTGCATTTAAAGGTCTTTGCTTCCCAAACCACCCCTTTAAATAATTTTGCTTTTTCACAAAGTCAATCTGTTCCGGTGCGTTGATGGAAGGAGGTCTACTTAAATTTCCTTTTTGTAACATCACCTCTACGATTTTATCGTATAGTTGCAAGGATTCCATATTACACTGAATAAAGTAGCTTCTTTGGTCAGCACGGACGGAAGTGATTTAAATGGCGATGGAAGGGGATGCTGCCCTGCCTCTGTTAAAAATAATTTAGATTGTTCTGCTTCTTTGATTACCATTTCTTCAGCCAATTTAAGCATTTTCAATAAATCTTGACTTTGAGTTGTAGCCATAAAGTGACGCGTTACAAATATCCCCATCGTATTCGTCACATAAGAGCTCCAAAGGTTGGAAGTTTCTGCTGGTGTTAATTTTCTTATCTCCATATTGAAAGTAACATTCCAAACTTATGTCCATTGATCAAAAAGGAGTTACAAAAGAGGGGACCTTTTAACTTTTAACCTGCTTACTTCCCCTTTGATAAGCGAGTTCTATCTTCCATTTGAGGTGGTTCCTCCAACCATCCATGTTTAGCCATCAGGTCTCCTCCTTCATTTGCAAACTCGAAAATATCTTTAGCAGTCGTTACCATCTTTAACGGTAAATCTTTTCTAAGACTGAATGATGTACCTAAAGCATTGCTGCCTAAACCAAAGCTATTTAGAATGGATGTATTGTACATCATAAGCTTATCTGAGAAAGGGGAGATTGTAGATTCCGTAACCAAACCGGCTGACGTAGCTGGAACTATGATGTCACTTTCTAACAGGATCTCACTAAATTTGGAGTTGATCGATTTGGACAATTCTTTTCCTTTGAAAAAGTAATTACGAGTATCCTTTTTTTCAGCAACCTGGGAAAAGCCTGTCATTAATTTCATCCCTGTAACGTTGGCTTCAATCGCCTGATAGAGATAAGCTACTTCCACAGTATTTAAGGTTCTTTTAGGACCTTTTAATTTAAACCCTTGACGATAATCTTTCCCTTCCGCAATTTCAGCATGATTTGGCATGTTGACACTCGGAGATTTGGGAAGTGCGCCTTTGCTGAGCAAATATTGCGTTGTTTGTTCGCAGAGATCCTCCGCAAATGCAGAAAATCTCCTGTATAAATCCATAATGTCTTTTCGATAGCTCATACTTAAATGTAAGGCGTGAATTCCTGTGGCAATTTTCATCATCATACGCAAATATATGATTTGAAAAATATCATCATACAGTGGTGGCGCATTATAATTTACATCATTCTCTGTAAACCCAATTGGAACCGTTGCCCCTTCTGCTTTGAAAATCCCCTTTAATTCCTGGACAAGTTTCTTTTCCTCATCGTTAAAGGTTTGAAGGATTTCGGCAGCCTTTGGCTCTTGACTATTTTTCAAAAAATAGTCAGTTACTTGGACCATCATGGTCTTTTTTTGATACACGATCCAAAGGGTTCCAAGCTCGGATGACGTTACCGGTATACGTCCTGTTGTCATTTAACCACTCCTTCAAGAGACTCCATTTCAAATCAAAAGGATATTTACCAGTAGGATTCACTCCACCCCAATAAATATTCTTATTTTCAGGGGAGTGAATCAGAAAAGGTGTTTAAAATTTAAGATTTCAATTAAAGTAATTAATCGACAAATATTATTGAACAACTCCGAATGAACATTTTATACCCTGAATTACAGAGTTTTGCTTATCAATTTATTATTTATTTTGCACGAACAAAAAATAGAGGATCATCCATATTAAGCAAAACTAATGGACGATCCTTTTATATTTTTTTCTTCAACAAAAGCTCCATATTGTTGAATACTGTAATAAAGATAATTGACTTCGCTGGTATTTAATTAAGCGCCCCGTTAATTGAATTTTTTATTTTAATTACCAAATTAAATTATTTAAAAATGTAAGAATATCTTTGTCCACTTCTTCGATGTCTAAACCTATTGGCATCAAGTGGATGGAATTAGGATAACCTTTAATCGATTTTGACTCGATATAACACTTCGATATACAAGATTTGCACTCTCTTTGTACAGTAATTCATCTAATTCACCATAAAATATACTAATCGGTGAAGTAATACGAGCTAATTTAGCTATTGTCGCATCAATTAGCTGTTGAAACTCGACTAATGGAGCTACAGACATATTTTGAATCCGTTTGATTTCTAGATTTATTTGTTCTCCATTTTCCCCCTCAATTTGTTTGTATCTCTTTGCGTAATGGAAGACGCGCTCTTGTAATACAGCAACTTCCCGATGGGCAGGGACAGAGATTGTCACAACACTAAGTTAGGTGATATAAGACACTGCCTTATTTTCTATAAATTAACAGTATGTAAAAATCAAAAAAGTTTAGAAATCGAGATAATTATGGTAATATATCCTTTTACGCTACATATACAAAACAAAAGATATATAGAAATTAGAGACGACTTTGATAAAATATAGGTATAGGTAGTGTAGCCCTACATCATTAGATTGGTGTGGGGCTTCTTATTTTGTAATAAATTTCATGTATACGCATCCTTGCTTTTTGATATAATAGAACAAACGTTCGTATTAAGGAGTTGAGGAAATGGATGGTTTACTAAATCGCGCAGTTGGCCAAAACCAGAAGCTTGAAATGATTTACCTGGATAGCAAGGGAGAAATGTCTCAAAGGATTGTTAGGGTTGTTCATGTGAGGGAAGATGATCTGCTTGCTTTCTGCAATTCACGTAGAAAGGTAAGGACCTTCAAAAAGGAAAACATTTTATCTATTGCCCGAGTACGGAAGAAAGTGGGGGCTTAGATTATGGAACCGAAAGACAGAGGTACAATTAAGTGGACTGCACTAATGATGCCAGAGCATGTTGAAATGATTCAAAAACTTTGGAAAGAGGATGAAGGGGAAGAAAAGAAGGTCCTTGATGAATCACAGGTAGAAGAGAATTCTTTTGCTCTGCAACGCGCGATGAATGACGGTCTGCCTGTAGAACTTAAATATCATAACGGTTTTAAATACATTAGTGTCAAAGTAAAGATTAAAGGATTGGATCCGTACACAAAGAAGGTAAGGTGCGCTGCTCCCAACAAAGAAAGTTTAAAAGTTAAGTTTGAGGATATTTTTAAAGTCATTTTTCTTTAAAAGAAGGAAAAAGGTTTGTTTATCCTAATAAAGAAATAATCCGAGAAAAAGCATTATACCATAATCAATTTGAAAAATGAATAAATTATTGCTTTTTCGGAAAAATAATGTATAATTATAATCAGATAAAAAGGTGTTGTCTTTTTATCAGCGTTTTGTTATAATATTAGGTTTCTTGGAGGTGTTATCATTATGAAGCGTGGAGTTTTGAATAAATTCTTACTACTTTACCTTATTGAGTCTGCTGGCCAAGGTGGGATCAGGGGGGCAACACGTCTTCAAAAAATGGTGTTTGCTTCAGAAGCTTCTACAAGAGAATCAGGGGATACTAATACTTTTAATTATAAATTTATTAGGTGGCATTATGGACCATACAGCAAGGAACTAAAAGAGGATATTGAATTTTTAGTGTCTAATAACCTTATCCATGCCAACACATCTAACAGGTTTACACTAACCGCTTTAGGTCAAAGAGCCCTAAATAGAGTTAGGGGTTCTCTTCCTAACTTTGCTGATATTGACACAGTCAGTAACATTGTGGAAGAGTTTAGGGCCTCAAGTTTAAGAGAACTTTTAGAAGGTGTGTATGAAGAATACGATGTTACAACTTATAATATGGGTGAGATAATTGAACCACTAAAATATTTTCAAATAAGTGAGTCACCAAATGTTTAGAAATAAAGTCAAACCTTTTCGCAATTTAAAATATCTTACTGGGAACGGCATTTTAACTATAGCGATAGCGTTAATTATTGCTATAGCTCTTTTTTTGTTTGTTTATTTTATTGACCACCCAAAACCTGGTTTTGAGTATATTAATAAAAACATTGAGCATTTACTTTCATTTAGAGAAGGCATTCAACAAATTTTGTTTCGTTTCTCCCCCTTTATAGTTACAGTAGTAATCGCTATATCATCTTTAACTGTAAACTCTTTTACAGGCTCTTTTTTTGCGAATCTTATTAGTGATTTAACCTTAAAAATTTTAGTGGGTTACACAACAGGTTTTTTACTTTTTCATACATTAACTGCTTGGTTTATACCGATCAATTTAAAGGATCAAACCACTATAGATTTGAAAGAGAATTTAGTGTCCCTTATTTTTTTTGATGCTTCTATAGCATTTATCAACATTCTGTTGGCAATATTGGTCAGTATACATATATTTTTTTATTCTTGGCCAAAAACTTTAAAGGATAAGTTTGCATTATCCATTAAATATTATTTGAATAAATTAGATATTGGCTATTCTGAAAAAAATACGAAGAAGAAGAAGAAAATTGATAAGTATAAAAGTATAATGAATCGCTATATAATATGGTTTACAAACCTACTATCTAACTCAATAAAATCAAAAGATTTTGAAGTGATTGAGGGGATTGTAGTTGAGTTAATAGATGTTTGGAAGTTCATGATACAAATTAATGAGGAAAAGCAATCCAAATTAGATAAAGAGTTTTATAAACTTCTAGACTTGATTGACGAAAATGGTGATTACATCGAAAAAAATAAAGTCAATGATGAATTCGCTGAAGTGTTTGAAGAAAGTCTTGAAACAATTATTTCAGTTTTTACAAACGCTTTTAAGCAAGGTTATGAAGAAAAAGAATATTTTGTTTGTGAAATTATTATCGATAAATTATATCAATTTACAATAGGCAATTCAGGGACGCTAAGTAGAGATGATTTGGAAAAGGTTTTAGATATTTATAGTAGGTTATTTGAAATATCTATAAAAGATGAAAGTGATAAAGACTCTCTTCTATCCACAAAAATAATAAAAAGTACTAATTCCATTTATGCTGATAACATACATAAAATAAATGATTTAAGTATCTATTTTAGTTATCTATATAATAGTGTCGATAATGGGGAATATAGGTTTCTAAATACTGCCTTAGAGTACTTCGGGAAAATATTTGATGAAGAAAATCTTAATAGCAGTATGTACAATGACACACTTAATCAGTTATATAAACTAATGCTATTTTCATTGAAAAAGAAGAGAATGCGTAGCTTTGCAAACTTAGTTAGGTTTTGTGTTACTTCTAATCTTAACTTAACTAAAATTAATGATATTTTGGTAAAGAATATTAAAACCGAAGATTCATCAATATTTGATGATGTATTTGAAGAGTTTGGGTTGTCTGATAAAAGATTAAATAAAGATCCGGACTACTACAATAATGTGAAAATTTATGTTGTCTGGTACAGTTATTATCTATTGCAACGTCAAATTAGTTCTGACAGAATTGCTCAAGAATATCATAATCTTACCGTGGCTAATATAAAAAACAATGTTCCATTTAAGTTTGTAAGAACGTTGTTACTAGATTTAGAAACACATTCTGACAGCTGGAATACTCTATTTGTAAATCAGTGTTCTCACTTTTTTCTATTAACGTGTGGATTGTTGGTGAATAAACGAGATATTAATCAGAAAGTAGAAAACCAATTAAAAAAATTGGCGGAATCTTCATATCTTAAGGAATTAACTTCTTATGTAATAAAGGGTAAGACTTAGATTCATAAGTAATGGAGATAAGAAGGCAAGTATGATTTCTCCCAGCGTACAAGGTTTTTTGTGGCTAACAACGTTCCTTATTTTATACTCTTAGAACCCCAGTTGCTAACTTCTAACTTTATAAAAAAGAATTCCTCCTATCTTTACTATCGAAAGTTTAGGAGGGTGTCAAGAAGAACTAGGTTACTTTTTTATGAGCTCTCAATAATTTGAGAGCTTATTATTTTTGCTGAAGTGGACCATTTGTGGACCAAAAACATAATAAACTTTCAAAAGTCATCCTAATTAGTCTGATTTACAGTTCATAAAAACTGATATAACAGCGTTCTTTACTGGAACGTCTGAAGGCTTCCTACCCGGTCATTCACCTTGACAGGGTGGAGGTCGTTGGTTCGAGCCCAATCGGAATCATCCATCAAAGTGCCGGAATGGCGCGGTTTCCTAAAAAGGGGAGGCCGCGTCATTTCTTTTTATGGGAATAGGATTACATGGGCGTTACCCTCATTAACCTGGGTAGAAAATAAACCTCTCTTTCTGATATAAGCACGTTGAGGGTAACTCTGATTTGAATGAAACAAACACGAATGAATATGATTAACTCATTAAAAATATCCGTATTTGATCACAACTCCTTCACACCAACAAGGAAAGCGCTATCATTAGACTGGCGGGGAAAAATGTTTGGTTCACCCCTCTTGAGATGTTGAGCCAGATGATTTATAATCCAATAATACAATCTTTATTATTTTCAAAAAACGAACGATGTTTTTTGGATCTATTAATCTCATACTTTTACAAATGCATAGTTAGCTAGCGTTGATTGTTATGGGTCACACTATAACAGGAGCAATTTCTGGAGAGAATGCAATTCGTTGCATCGCCGAAGGGTTCACAATCTCAGGCAAAGGGACAGAAGAATAATAAATACTTATTTGTTATTCTGACATCTAAAGAGGCTGGGGACCCCCAATCTCTTTTTTTTATATTCTATATCGAATATAGAGGAGTTCTAAACAATTGAATGAGGGAGTTAGGATAACATGGAGAGAATTTATAATTTTTCAGCAGGTCCTTCCATACTGCCACTGCCAGTATTAGAGAGGGCGCAACGGGAATTAGTGAATTATGCTGATTCAGGCATGTCTGTGATGGAGTTAAGTCACCGGTCTGAATTATTTACAGAAATTATTACGGAAGCAGAGCGGCTGCTTCGGGAACTAATCGGGATCCCGAAGAATTACAAAGTATTATTTGTGCAAGGCGGAGCTTCACAGCAGTTTGCCATGGTGCCCATGAATCTTCTTAATAAAAGTGGAAAAGCGGATTATGTCAATACAGGGTCATGGTCGAAGAAGGCGATTAAAGAAGCTGAGAAATATGGTGATATTCGCGTCATCGCTTCTTCAGAAAATGCGAAATTTACGCATATACCGACTGTCGACAGCAGTATGATAGATCGAGAAGCCGATTATGTTCATATTACGACGAATAATACCATAGAAGGTACAGCTTTCCACGATATTCCTGATACGGGAGAAGTGCCACTTGTAGCGGATATGTCATCTAATATTTTATCTGAGGAATTAGATGTCTCTCAATTCGGACTGATTTATGCGGGGGCGCAAAAAAATATTGGTCCTGCTGGCCTGACCGTTGTGATTATTCGCGAAGATTTAATCGGGAAAACTCCAGAAAACTGTCCGGCCATGCTCAATTATGAAACGCACAGTGACAGCGGATCTTTATATAATACGCCGCCGACATTTGGAATTTATATGGCAAAATTGGTTTTTGAATGGCTCAAGCAAGCTGGCGGGCTTAAGGAAATGGAGCGTATGAACCGTGATAAAGCTCAAATCCTTTATGATTCCATTGAGAAGTCAGATCTGTTTACTTCTCCTGTAGATAAGGGCAGCCGTTCGATCATGAACATTCCATTTGTCAGTACGTCGGCTGAGGCAGATGCTGCTTTTATTAAGGAAGCTAAAGCGAAGGGGCTTGAGACGTTGAAAGGCCATCGTTCTGTAGGCGGCATGCGTGCCAGCCTTTATAATGCGATGCCGATAGAAGGAGTCGAATCATTGGTTACGTTTATGGAAGAATTTGAACATAAATATAAATAAAAGGGGAGATCAAAATGGGCACGGTAACGGTAAATCAGGTAAATACGATCAAAACGTTTAATAACATTGCACAGCGTGGCTTGGACGTATTCGACAAGGTGAATTATACAATAGATAATGAGAGTCAAAGTCCTGACGCGATTGTTGCTCGCAGCTATAACATGCATAATATGAAGTTTGACAAAAATCTAAAAGCCATTGCAAGAGCAGGGGCTGGTGTCAATAATATTCCCGTTGAAGATTGCACAGAACGTGGAGTCGTCGTGTTTAACACACCGGGTGCTAATGCGAATGCTGTAAAAGAAATTGTGCTGACCTCATTGATGGCATTATCTCGTAACCTATTTTCAGGTGTATCCTGGGCCAAGACGTTAAAAGGAAAAGGTGAAGAGATACCGAGTCTTGTGGAAACGGGTAAGAAACAATTTATCGGGCAAGAAATTAAGGGAAAGACTCTGGGTGTCATCGGTTTAGGAGCGGTTGGTTCTCTCGTAGCAAATGATGCACTGGACCTCGATATGGATGTGATCGGGTTTGATCCCTTTATTTCTGTCAACACAGCCTGGAATCTTTCACGCAATGTACAACGCGCGATGTCCATGCAGGAGCTGTTTGCTTATTCTGATTACATTACTGTTCATGTCCCATTAACGAAGGATACTAAGGACATGTTCAATGAAGAAACATTTAACACGATGAAACAAGGTGTAAACATTTTAAACTTTTCACGCGGCGGTTTGGTGAACGAAGAGGATATGGCTGCTGCCCTTGAAAGTGGTAAGGTTGGTAAGTATGTGACTGATTTTCCGAATGAAAATATCCTGGAAATGAAAAATGCGATTCCGCTTCCGCATCTTGGTGCC
The DNA here is from genome assembly GCF_029714185.1 of Halobacillus naozhouensis. Taxonomy (NCBI): domain Bacteria; kingdom Bacillati; phylum Bacillota; class Bacilli; order Caryophanales; family Bacillaceae; genus Halobacillus; species Halobacillus naozhouensis. The sequence continues at coordinate 1,500,691 of NZ_CP121671.1, forward strand.
TCCACTAAAGAATCAGAGGAAAACTGTGCCATTATGGCGGCGCGTCAGGTTCAGGACTTTCTGGATACAGGAAACATTAAAAATTCAGTAAACTTCCCAAATGCATCTCTTCCTTATACAGGGAAGCGGCGTGTGACAGCATATCACCAAAACGTTCCAAATATGGTGGGTCAAATTACGTCTGCTTTATCCAATTACAACTTGAACATCGCTGATATGGTGAATAGAAGCCGAGAAGGTTATGCCTATACGATGATTGATATTGACAATGAAGTAAACGGGGATGTTCTTCCTGAATTAGCAGATAACATTGAGGGGATTGAAGGGATGGTTTCGGTCCGGATTATTTAAATAAGTAAAATTAATTGCCAGAACATTTATGCGCTTTTTGCAATAATGTTCTGGCTATTTTTGGGTTTGTGAAAGTTTTTGGGAGGCTAAACCAGGTATTTAAGAATCACGCTGGAAAAACTTCACTACAAGTTAACAAGGTGGTTCAAGAGATTTAAAAGTATTTCTTATAGATTTGCTCGGCAGTCCTTACGGCTATAGCTTGAGTGGTTAACGTTGGATTTGCACTACCCAGTCCATTGTTCAGGACACTGTTATCTGCTATAAACAATCGGTTGACTTGAAATGATTCACAGTTTTGATCAACAACATAACCCATTCTCATAGTACTCATGATATGAATCATCATACCGTCGGGCCAATCTGAATGGATCACTTTTCTTGCCCGAGCTTGAAGGAGAATGTCTGCTGCGATTTTTACTAATTTTCGTTTTTTTCTTAGTGTGTTTGTGGTCGGAGTATAGCGTATCGATGGGATGGGTCCATTTTCGTCAGGAGTTTCGGTTAAAACCGAGACGCCGTTTCTTATATCAACTTCGTCATCCGTACAAATTAGGATATTAAGAGAGGATTTATAATCTCCCATTAACTCTATTAATTCTTTCCCCATTACCCGTCCTTTTTGAATACCATATTGTTCCGACTGCGTTGCTCCTGATTTTCCTAACGCATAGGTAAAGCTTGCCATTAACCCTGGGCTGGTTCCAATGGTTTGAATAGATCCTAATCCGGGGTGATCTAACCTGGCACCTGATGTATGGCCGACAAAGGGATTAACCTCAGAACATCCCAGTATGGGGAGCAGATCTTTTTCATTAAAAATTCCAGTAACCATATCCATCTGATGATTCACTAGGCCCCGGCCAACCCATTGATTAACAGGCAGAGAGGAATTGAGCCACAATCGTGGGGTTTCAATCGCACCAGCAGCGACAATAATGCAGTCGGCAAATAATTCATCCCGTACCCCTGTCCATGTGTTTCTCACTTTTACTCCAATAGCCTTTAGCCCTTCTTCAGGGTGGTATTCAGTGATGATGTTATACGAAAATGTGTTAGGGAGGATTTCCACATTACCGGTTTTTAAAGCTAAAGGCACATAGCTGACATTGGTAGAACGCTTAGCAATTTTATCAACGGATGGGCCTATGGGACAGCCATTTATACAATGGCCCGCAAGTGTACAGCCTTCCATCCATGATAGCTGCTCCTCAGAGTACGCTGGATTAAGAAAATTTGCATTGGGAGGCAAAATCGCATTGGGCTGCGGGCGGAATCCAGGAGCCTCCACATTAAGAGTAGCTAATAGATCCCAGCCGGCTTTTCTTGCTCCAAAATAAAAAAGCTCTTCTTTAGAGGTAGTGGGAGCAAATTCTACGGGAAGTTCAGCTTCAACTTTCTCGTAATAAGGAACTAATTCATGATAGGTCAGCGGCCATTCACTATCAATTGAGGCTGGAAATGCACGGGGCGAATTGGCTAAATAGTGCTGAGTAGTGCCTCCCACCCCGGAATTTTGCCATACAAATCCCCTTTGCTGGTATGATCGATTCCAGGGCGGGTGCTCACGGTTGGCAGGCCCCCAACGCAGTTTGCCTGTTATTTGGTTATTCATATTATTTTCCAATCTATTATAATTCTCCTTAAACAGCCCCACATCTAAATCATTAGGACATCTGCTGGAAACGCCACCTGCTTCGGTATTCGGATGTGGCCACATCTTATTTCCGTACCATGGGCCAGCTTCCAGTATAAGCACATGCAGCCCCTGTTCACCAAGTTCCTTTGCAATAACGGCTCCGCCGCCACCTGCCCCGATCACGATCACGTCCTGTTTTTGCATAAGTAATCACTCCGACTTTAAGTTTTGCATCTTTAATAAAAAACCTCTGAAATCTCGATAACCAAAAGAAGGTCCGGGATATCCTGTATAGGTCCAACTGATGGGATAGGTGCGAAGCTGTCTAAAACTAGGTGGATTACACCGAGTATCACCATATCCAAACCATTCAGAATAATAGCCGAAATAGGTTAATTGATAGATAGAATCGATCATTATCCGTATTAAGACAGGATTATTTTGATAAGGAACTGGAAGAGTATCAAGAGGCACTTGTAGATTATGTAAGCGGTCGATGGCCATTAGTCGGTCCTTCCTGGGTAACGTTGAAAATAGTCCGTTGCAGGGAGGAAAGGAATAGGCGGACAGTAAATTGTAACGTTCCTGATATTCATAAAAAGCTGATAAATCAAGAAGCTGAGAGGTTTCGCTCGCTAATGGTGTTGGCAGGTTGTCAAACAACATAAGCAGGTACTCCCAAACATACAAATCCACCCCGCCATACTGAAATGTCCACCCAGATGGGGATGTCCTCACAATAGATGGAATAAGAACATCCACAATAGCCATAAAATTTAATCGAGTAGTGTACGCCCAATTACGGGGGTTAGTTGATGATAGCATGTCACACCTCTTTATTTATCGATTCTTAAGGGGATACTTTATTTTAGACTTTGAGGGGAATAAATATGATATTAATTGGTCGATTTCGCCGTAGAGCATGTCATCCTATATTGGAAGGATTATTGAAAAAACTGACTGTACATATTTAGCGGCCAAAATATGGTAAAATATAGTCGGTATCACAAAGGTTTTTTAAAAAGAAGTATTGTTAGGGAAGGTGGGAGTTTAGATGAATCGTAAAACAAAATCAATAATTGGATTAATAGGGTCTCTGATCGTATGTCTATTTGGTTCATACCGCCTAGTGGTTGAAGCCCCTTACACTGAGAGTTTATTGATTGTTCCAATAGCGTTTGCGGTAACAGGTTTTATAGGGATTATTGGAAATGCAGGTAATTTAAAAAAGATAAATAACAATTCTCATTAAAAAAAGCAGTGAAGTTTATTACCAGATTTAGGTGGTGTCCCGTTTTGAAAAGGAATTTCCCTAATAAAATCCATATTATTGGTTCAGTGGGGAGCGGAAAAACAACGTTAGCAAGGGAGTTGTCTGAAAGCTAAATATCCCTTTTTATGAATTAGATAATGTAGGTTGACAACGAAACAAATATGGTGATAAAAGAAGAACAGATAAAGAAAGGGAGGAATATTTGGGTTCAATTGTTCGTTCCAAAAAGTGGATTATAGAGGGCGTGCATAAGGTCTATCAGGATGGACGCTATACGTTACAAAATTGATCTTTATGATCGGTAGTTAGGTCACCCAACGCTATGCTTAGGAGTGTGAAGCAATGAACGTTTTGATAGAACAGTATAATTGGATTCGATGTACGAGAGAAAAACTATTTCATTATTGTGAAACGATAACCCCAGAAGATTATACGTGCGAACTTGATCAATTTGGCTGGGGATCCATACGTAATTTGCACGTACACGTAGCGGAATGTTATCAATCCTGGCTTGGGAACTTTGGCCTTGAAAAAGGTCTTTCGTTGGCGACGCCGGACCTTGTGAGCAATGTGGGGGAGATGAGGCGGATTTTTGAAAAGGTAGACAGGCTTGTTATTGAGTTTCTTGAGAAGTTTGAAGGGCAGTGGAACCTTGGTATTTCAGGGTCTGTACCATGGCATGATGAGGAAGAAGAGCTAACTCCTCTCTGGCTTTACACTCATGCAGCTACTCATGAATTTCACCACAAAGGGCAAATCGTAGCGATGAGCAGGCAGTTAGGGTACACCCCGGATGATACCGATCTAATCGAGCCGTAATCAGAAGAATAGGCTAAAAGGCTTCATGTTAAATTTTATGGATGAAACCATTCAAGCAAAATGGCAGAATGACACGGTTTCCTATTAGAAGGAGGACCGTGCCATTTTTTATAATATGTAAATATTTTCTTTACTGGCTTGGATTGCTTGCAGTGTCACCTTGCTAAATATGCTGCTTTAGAAAAGTTAAGCCTGCTTGCGTGATGCGAGGATCTGATAAAGAAACAGTTAGAAAATCATCTGGCCCTTTGTTTAAGCCAAAACCTGATGCGAGACGGCATTTGAGCGTATGTTCCAGGACATCATAAAAGGATTCCTCACTTAGGTGACCTTGCCAGCGGTCGATCTGCTTTGGGTACTGATGAATTTCATTAAGGATTCGCGCGACTTCGCCATTAAATTCCTCACTCGATTTAAATATGATGAACACTCCTTTCTAGTATCTAGTCTACTAGAATTGCGTTGACTATCATAGCTCAAAAAAGAGAGCTGATGAATAGGTGTCTGCTTCTTTGTACAGGTAACCCTGCACAATGGAGCACGAAATGTCGGGGGGAGGCCATCTATTCCTGTTACTCTGAAAAGGAAGGAGGTCAGCTAATGGATTCGGTTAAGAGTATGAATGAAGCCATTGATTATATTGAAGAACATCTTCTGGACACCATTGATTTGAAGGAGACGGCGAGAAGGGCGTTTTGTTCTGAGTATCATTTTAGTCGGATGTTTTCGTTTCTTGCCGGTGTTTCGTTATCGGAATATATACGCCGCAGACGACTGACTCTGGCGGCATTTGAGCTCAAAAACAGCTCGGGAAAGGTTATCGATATAGCGTTGAAATACGGCTATAACTCACCAGATTCTTTTGCCCGCGCATTTTACAACGTTCACGGCCTTACACCGTCTGAAGCTAGAAAAAATGGCCATTCTCTCAAAGCTTATCCGCGAATGACCTTTCAATTAGCCATTCAAGGGGGAGAAGAAATGAACTATCGAATCGAAGAAAAACAGCCATTTCGGATTGTGGGCACGAAGAAAAGGGTTCCGATTATTTTTCAGGGTGAGAATCCGGAGATCGCAGCGATGTGGAAAACGTTAAATGAAGAGACAATTCGTAAACTTAAGGATCTTTCTAACGTCGAACCTGAAGGATTGATTCAAGCATCGACGAATTTTTCTGAGGGCAGGATGGAAGAAAAGGGGGAGTTAGATCATTATATCGGCTCCGCTACAACTAAGGAAGCGCCGGAGAACTTCGATCAGCTTGAAGTCCCGGCAACGACGTGGGCAGTATTTGAGGCGGTCGGTCCGTTTCCTGAGACGCTGCAAAACGTGTGGGGACGCATTTATTCGGAATGGTTCCCGTCCTCCACCTACGAACAAACAGAGGGACCTGAAATGTTGTGGAACGAGCATATGGATGTCAAGTCCTCAACTTTTACAAGTGAGATTTGGATCCCCGTTGTAAAAAAAGTATAAGGGCTTACACTCAAAAATCCCCATTCCTGGGTGCAGGAGGGGATTTTTGTGTTGCCTATTGATCGATCAGTTCAATTCTGTAAGTCCCACGCTCTGTGATTAACGAGAAACATGATTCATCAAATTGATATAAGCTCGTGTCTTCGAGGGGGATTTCGTAAAAGGATGACGGCAGCGGCTGGGGGGCGGGCGTTTCCGTTTGAATGGTTCCCGTGCCGTTTAATTGTAAGGCATGCATCGGTTCGTACTCGTCGAGGCGTCTCGTATTCGTTTCATAAGAGATTGAATTCAGCTGCATGAAGGTTTCGTCGTGATCTTCGAGTTCTTGTTTAGACACCTTAATCGTTTTTCCACTCCACTGCTGCAGCAATTCATTAAATTCCTCAACGGATAAGTAGTCTCGGCTCATAATAATCCCTCCTAATCCTTAGATTTTCCTAAGTGGCCTGAAATCATACGAAGGAGGGTCTGGAACGCTTTTGTTCTTGAATTGTCAGACAAATTAATTGACGACAGTTGTGTATAACAGCTAAAGTTACCGATAATAGGAACTATTTTATTCCAATCTAGAACGTGTTCATTAAAGGGGAAAGCTATGTTGGAAAAAATGACTAAAAACATCGATAGACTGGTGATTCCATTTCCATCAGGGATGCAAGAAGTGAATTGTTATTTGATCGAAGGCGATCAAGGCTACACGGTGATGGATACAGGCACTTATTCCAACGAGGCCAAAGCAGGGTGGGAGAAAGTGCTGAGGTCAGGGATGGTAATCGAAAAAGTTGTCTTAACTCACACCCACCAGGATCATATTGGGCTTGCGAAGTGGTTTCAGCAGGAGAAAGGTGTTCCTGTCTATACTTCGACGATTAGTTACAATGCAATGAAGAAACGCCGAGAGACGAATGTCAGGCACAACATAGATCATTTAATCAAACGTCACGGTGGACTTGGAGTTCCCGAGAAAATGGCTGATGATTCGTTTATTTATGATTTTGAACCCGATGGATTGTTTGAGGAAAACGACAAGATTCTGCTGGGGAATGATGTCTATGACACGATTTGGACGCCAGGCCATGCTCGCGATCATGTTTGTTTTTACAGTGAAGAGAAGCAAGTAATGATTATTGGCGATCATCTGTTGAAACATATTTCACCTGTGATCGGGCTCTGGTTAGGCGAGGAAAGTGATGTCTTACAGGATTACTATGATTCGCTTGAGCGCATCAAGACGTATCATGTCCGCGTCGCGCTGCCTGGTCATGGAGAGCAGATCGATCATTTAGCTGAACGGGTGGATGAAGTCAGGGAGAGACATGACCAACGCCTTCAGGAAGTGTTAGATGGAATTCATAATCAGTGGAAAACAGCCCATGACATCTGTCAGGACATGTATGGGATGTTACATATTGTTTTATGGTTAAGCCCGTTCATGGCGACGCTCACCCGATTAATTTATTTAGAAGGGCTTGGAAGAGTAGAACGGAAAACGGTTGATGGAGAGGTGTTGTTTCGGGCATGTTGAACGGGTTTTGCAAGACTTCAACAGGGTATAAAACTTGAAGGAGTTATTTTTTTACAAATGAGGGAGTTAAGTATGGATGTGCTAGAAGCAATTAAGGCTCGAAGGGAAATTACATCTTATAAGGAGAAGCCGGTTCCCGATGATATCCTGCGCCAAGTGGAGGATGGGGGCGTTTTTGCTCCAACAGGCAATAATCTTCCGTCTAAACACTTGATTGTAGTGAAGGAGCGGGAAACGTTGGATAAGTTAGCTGAGACCACACCATATATGACTTGGTTGAAAGAAGCTCAGGCAGCTATTGTGGTGGTCGGGAAGCCGGAAGTGAGCAAATATTGGCTGCAGGATGCTTCGTTTGCGTGTGCGTTTATCTGGCTTGAGGCTGTTGAAGTAGGTCTTGGTTCAGCTTTTGGAGCGATCTATCATGCGCAGGATGAGCAAGAATCTGTGAATCGGGAAACGCATGTTAGGAAACTTCTTGGAATCCCCGAGGACTGCCGCATTGTAGCCGGTTTGGGACTCGGTTATCCGGATCAAACGCCAAAGCCAAAGACTCACATGCCGAGAGATGAAATCGTCCGTTATGAAACTTTTTAAAGGAATGTGAAGGAATCCCTCTGCAGATTTATGCAGAGGGATAGTTTTTCAGGTGAGTTTTGATAAGGCTTGTTCATAAGCTGCGAGTGTGTCTTGTATTTCCTTTTCCCCGTGAACCGTTGATAAACTGTAACGGTTTAACGGCTTCGTATAAATGCCTTCATTTAACAGAAGAAAATCTAATTCTTTTCTCATAGAAAAATTCGCCTGTTGAAAATCACGGTGATTCCCTATCGTTTCCTTATCGGTGATCACTACATTGAAAATAGAACCGAGGCCAATTGTCTGCATGGAAATTCCGTGTTTCCCAAACAGCTCGCTGAGGCCTTTCTTTAACTTATTGGTCATGGTCACGACATGGTCCATTTCCTGTTCAAGTACGTTAATGGTGGCGAGTCCGGCGGCGAGAATAGTTGGATGGCCGTTGTATGTGCCGCTATGAAACAGGACGTCTTTTGCTTGGGATGATTTACTGTGGCTTGAGTCGAACACATCCGAATTGGAAGTAGGAGCACTCGTCATGAGTACGTCCTGCTTTCCTCCCACAATCCCCACAGGAAAACCACCGCCAATTACTTTTCCTAATGTAGTAAGATCAGGGGTGGTTCCATAAACGGCTTGGGCACCGCCGAGCCCAACACGAAACCCTGTCTTGACTTCATCAAAAATTAGCAGAATGCCGAGCTCTTCTGTGACCTCTCGGAGTCCTTTCATAAAGGATTGATCAGCTGGAATAAACCCGCTTTGAATAGGCTCCAGGATCACCGCTGCGATATCATCTTTCTTTTTCCTCAAAATCTCTGCCGTGGCATCGAGGTCATTAAATGGCAGCACAACAGTGTGTTGCTGGTGATACGGATCGACTCCTTTTGATTCGATGACGGATGCCGGCTCCGTAGCGGGGCCGGCGTTGTCGAGTGAAGGATTAACACTTAAGAGGACCTGGTCGTAACCTCCGTGGTAATGACCTTCAAACTTGGCGATTTTATGCTTGCCTGAGTAAGCATGTGCCATACGGATGGCTAAAAGGGTCGCTTCTGTACCTGAGTTTGTGTAACGAACTTTCTCCATACTCGGATAGTGCTGCATGATTTTTCTCCCCATTTCCACCTCGAGTCGGTGTGGAGTTCCAAATAAAACTGTTCCATTGGCCTCCATCTGGGACTGGATGGCATTGGTTATGGCTGGATGTCCGTGTCCAAGCATCAGGGCACCGTAGGAGAGGAGGTAATCCACATATTGATTGCCATCGATATCATATAGTTGCGCGCCAGCTCCTTTATCCATAATAACCGGATAAGGATCAAAGGCTTTAATATTAGCCGTGACCCCGCCGGGCATAACGTGTTTGGCTGCTGCTGAGAATTCCTTGGATTTGGGTGTTCTTCTTAGGAATTCGGACAACGCTTCGTTTTTTGTTTGATGCATACACTCCACCTTCTTCAGGAATATTATATTACCTAATTTATTTATTATGAAATTTATATTTCATTTTACATCGCTGACTCGAATTTGTGAATACTAATTTTCTTTTATATAATGAATATGAAATTTATATTTCATAAATGCTTGGAAATTTTGTAATAAAGGGATAGATAATGTATGGAACACAATGTTTATCAGCTCATGGCTGAAAAAATGCCGCTCATGAGTAAATCACAAAAGAAAATAGCGTCCTATGTATTGGAGCGAACCAGTACCGTTCCATTTCTAAATGTAGCTAAACTGGCGGCGGAGGCTGAAGTAAGTGAGGCAACGGTTGTACGGTTTGCTGTTTTTTTAGGGTACTCCGGCTACCCAGAACTTCAGCAGGCTATGCAGCATGCTGTTAAGCAACAATTGTCCACGACAGAAAGACTGAAGATGTCTTCGGAAATGGGGGAGGGAAGAGAGCAGGCGGTCTATGATCTGTTTCATAGTGACCAGGAAAATATTCGCTTAACAATGGAACAGTTAGATGTAACAGCCTTTTTCCGGGCTGTTGAGGCATTACTTGAGGCAAGGAACATTTATATTTCTGCCAATCGAAGTGCCGCTTCACTCGGTGTATTTCTTCAATACTATCTCAGTGTCATGTTAGGCAACGCTGAAAGAGTCGGGACGGTTGAAAATAGTGCGGAACAGTTGTACAAACTTGGGGAAGGAGACGTGGTATTTGCGATTAGTTACTCACGTTATACACGAAGTACGATCAACATGGCATCCTATGCAAAGCAGCAGGGCGCCACAACGATTGCCCTTACTGATTCCTTATTGTCCCCGCTCATCCCGAATGCGGACATAGCGTTGACGGCTTCAAGCCAGCTTCCGTCGTTTATTGATTCATTCGTTGCCCCATTTAGTGTAGTCAATGCGCTGGTGGCAGCGATTGGGAAGGAAAGAATGGCTGAAGTAGAGGAGCGTCTTGGGAAATTTGAAGACATCTGGGATGAGCTGGATATTTTTTATAAGGAAGAGAGAAAAACATAAAAACACAACCCTTACGCAGGGTTGTGTTTTTTTAGATCCGAGCTACAGGCTCTGATTGTCTTTTTTAGAGTTTTTTAATAACGTCATCGTCTTGCGTAGATACGCAAATGCCAAATAGCCGAATCCGATCACAAGCAGACCGCTCAGTACCACCCAAGCTCCGTTCAGCCATTGTGGAACAAAGAGGGTAAGAAGCGTTAGCAGAATCGCTGCGACCATAAAGGCAGATAATAAGCGAACGATCATAAGGCTCCCTCCAGAACTTAATCTATTTTCTTTATTATAACGCTACGAGATCTCTTTTGTCGAAGAGGGATGGAAGAAAATCAGGGTGAGCCTATAAAATAGAGGAACCATACCGCATGATTTTGTTCATCTGCTGATGCGCGTCTGAATGATTCTTTGATAAACACATCGTGTGCTTTATCGGCTATTTCTAAATAAAAGTCCACTGTTTCCTGTTCATCTTTAAAGGCTGCTGTTATCCCTTCCCTATATGCGTTCGGGCATTCTTCGATAATTTGAGGGACAGGTTGTCGTCCTGTCAGGATGGTGTAGATTTTCTTAAAGGTTTCCAAATGATCCTTTTCATCTTGAAGGATTTCGCGAATCTGCTGCTTCTCTTCTTTCTTTGGTGCGATCTCGATTAGTTGGCTGTAACACGCGACTGCACTGTATTCCCCATCGATGGCCTGTTTAATGTCCCGAATTAGGGGAGCATCGTATGGAGTACGATAATTTCCATAAGGATTGTAATATTGGTTTTGATACATGAGTTTAATCCTCTCCTATATTGACGGTCTCATGATTCAGCATATGCCCTGTCGTCAGGCAAGTGTACTTTCTTTTTTTAGTGTGGTGTAAGTTTCCAGTATACATCTTGAGGTCCCTTACATATAATAGGAACAAATGTTCGTGGAAAAGGTGAGGAAGAATGGACTATTCAATTTATCCTAGAAATGATGTTTTGTGCATTGATATGAGATCTTTCTATGCAAGTATCGAGTGCGTCAAGCGCGGGCTCGATCCGAAGACCGCATTGCTGGCGGTGGTGGGGGACACAAACAGACGCGGCAGTATCGTTTTGGCTGCCTCGCCCTTTCTTAAAAAGAAGCATGGGATCAGTAATGTCAGCCGCTTTTTTGAATTGCCGGAGGATCCGGAATTGGTGATTGCTCCTGCGCATATGGGTGACTATCTGGCCGTATCCGTAGAGATTACAAAGATGATGAAGAATTTTGTACCCAAGGAAGCGATTCATGTCTATTCGGTAGATGAGCTATGGGTAACGGTGAACGGATTGCGGAAACTTTATGGTTCTCCTTATGAGATTGCTAAGCTGATTCAGTCCCGGATTCGGGAACAGTTTGGAATTGAGTGTGTCGTGGGCATCGGAGATAATAAGTTCTTGGCAAAAGTCGTTATGGATATTCATGCGAAAAAGGCGAGTGACGGGATTGCCGAATGCCGCTATGAGGATGTCGAGGAGCTGTTATGGCCAAGGGATATCCATGAGATATGGGGGATTGGTTCACGGATGACGAGCAACTTGAATCGTATGGGTATTGTAACGCTCGGGCAGCTGGCTCAGCATCCGTTGAAATATCTGAAGAAGAATTATGGAATCATGGGTGAACAATTATATTGGCACGCCTGGGGAATTGACCTCAGTCCTGTGTGTGGAGATTTTGGTAAAACGGAACAAAAGTCATATGGCCACGGAATTACTTTGTTGAGGGATTATCAAAAAGAGGAGATCTTTGCCTGTCTGCTTGATTTGTGTGAAGAAGCCTGCCGGCGGGCGCGTCATGATGGCAAGGAAGGCAGGACCGTACACCTTGGCATCGGCTATTCAACCGAAACGGGTGGCGGGTTCAGTCGGTCATTGTCTGTCCAGATGCCGACAAATTCTACGATGGAGGTCTATCATATGTGTCTGCGCCTATTCAATCGGTTTTACGATGGCTCAAGCAAGATTAGGAGAGCCTCTGTAGCCCTTACCAATTTGGGAGAAGAAACCGACGTCCAGTTGAGCCTGTTTGAAGATCGGTCAAAAGAGAAAGAAATCGGGGCTGTGATGGACACCATTCGTGATCGCTATGGATCGACAGCTTTGCTGCGAGCCAGCAGCTATACGAGCGGCGGGATTATACCAGAACGCAGCCAAAAAATCGGCGGTCATTACGCGTAAAGAGGTGAAGAAGATGGAAGGGGTACTGATTCGTGCCATTGAACAAAAACAGAAGCTCGAAATGATTTATTTGGATGCGGATGGTCAAATGTCGCAAAGAATCATCAGAGTTCTCGGAGTCAGGAATGAGGATATCCTTGCTTACTGTTATTCGCGAAGAAAAGTGCGAACGTTTAAAAAAGTAAGGGTATTGTCTGTGGCACCTTTAGTGTTGCAAGGAAGACGATTGGAGGCACAGTAATGGATGATCGAAATCGGGATAGAGGGACAATCAAATGGACGTCGTTAATGCTGCCGGAACATGTTGAGCTCATTAAAGAAGTTTGGCAGGAGGATGAAGGCGTACCGAAGAAGGTGGTTGATGAACAGCAGGCAGAGGAGAATGAAGCAGTGATTCAGCATGCGATCCATGACGAATTATTGGTCGGAATCACCTATTACAATGGATTTAATTATAGCTATAGGAAAGCGAGGATCTTACATATAGATCCTCATAGAAAGAGACTCTCCTGCAGGAGCACCAGCAATGAACAATTGACAATTGAGTTTGAGCAGATTTATGAGGTTGTGCTGGTATAAGGGCACTTGGTGAAACTTCGTTAGTACGTTTGCACAAATAATCCATCCTCCTCCAGCCACTCTGCTATGAGAATCGATTGGGGGTCGTAAACGCCCTGGGCGGTAAGCTGTGTTTGTAACCAGGCTTCATCAACACCTAAATCGGCAAGCTCATCCTGTAGTATCTTTCCGTCCCGAATCAGAGTGACAGGGACATGGACAGAGGCAACGGGCATACCGAAATCCCCCTGTGTTGTTTTTTGATACTTCGTTTTTTTCAATATACTAATAGATCCGTTTGCTTCTAAATAACAAAAAGCCACTTCTCGGATGGAAAAAGTTTCACTCTGTCTGAGCAAGCTTTGCAGTTGATTCAGGTTCATGTGATTTTTCTTTAACTTCTCCCGGTCTACCACTCCATTTTTTATTAAAGCAGATGGTTTTCCCTCAGAAACACCTCGGAAGGGCAGAAACTTTTGTCCGAGATATTCTACGAGAAATAATAAAACCCCCCACAGGCTCAGAGAGTAGATAATATAAAAGACGCCAATTTTGTGATCATAGAGAGCGTTTCCCAGTAACTCGCCGAGCACGATAGAGGCAATAAAGGTGAAAGGCGTAATTTGACTAATGATTTTCTTCCCGACGAACTTCACGATGATAAAAAGCAGGATAAACCCTACCAACAGCTCGGTGGTCAGATAGATGATTTTCATTTATAGTTGCTCCCATCTAATTAAACAGTCAACCATAGGTTTCCCGGTTACGAAGTGTTATACAATCATTTGTATTCAAGGTCCGAAAGCTGTCGATCATTGATAGATCCTTGAGGTATAAAACTCATATAGTAGGTCAACAATTCTATTATGTGAGGGGGGATTGTCCGTGTTTTTTAAATCACCTAAAAAAAATAAGCGAAAAGAGCAGGATCATTCAAAACAAGAGGACTTTTCCACGGAGTTATCAACGAGTCTGGAACAGAACATAGTTAATATTAAGAAAATGCTGGATCAACCAAGTGATCTGATTACCAGACCTTTTATTGTCGGGGAAACTGGTCCCGCATGTGCGATTATTTATATAGATGGACTAACCGATACGAAGGTCATAAACGACAGTATTATGAAAAATCTTCAAATTGGAGTAGATGAAATCGAGAGCAGGTCTGAGGAGACAGAAACGGCTTTATTAGATAGGCTCTCCCATCATTTCATCTCCAGTGGCAGTGTGAAAAAGGTAACGACAATGGACGAGGCATCACTAGCTATTCTATCTGGGGATACAGCCCTTTTCGTAGAAGGAACTGACCAGCTGTTAGTAATCGACACAAAAGGCTGGAAGAGCAGAAGCATCGAACAGCCTACTACCGAGGGGACTATCCGCGGTCCTAGAGACGCTTTCACAGAAAGTATTCGTACGAATACAATGCTGATTCGCCGCCGTATCCGGGATGCGAACTTACGATTTAAATCACAACAAATCGGACGACGTTCAAAAACCCGCCTAACCGTAGCTTATATTGACGGCATTGTTCATAACGATTTATTACAAGAGGTAAATAAAAGACTCGAATCCATTGATTTGGATGATGCCCCAGAGTCTGGATACATCGAGCAATGGATTGAAGATAGCTTTTTATCTCCTTTTCCACAAATGCATAATACAGAGCGGCCGGACAAGGTGGCTACGGCATTGACAGAGGGGAAGATTGCCATCCTGTTAGATGGGACCCCATTTGTACTGATCGCCCCCGCCACATTTGGGGCTATGATGCATTCTCCTGAGGATTATTATGAACGCTGGATGATTGGGACCTTACTGCGAATTTTAAGGTATTTTGCTGCATTTCTTGCTGTTTTTTTACCTGCTTTGTATATTGCACTCGTTTCCTACCATCCAGGGCTGATTCCTTCAAAGCTCGCTTTTTCGATTGCGGCTACAAGGGAGGGGTTGCCATTCCCTGCCGTAATTGAAGCTTTTTTGATGGAGATTACGATGGAGCTTCTTCGTGAAGCTGGGATACGCTTGCCGAAGCCCATTGGCCAGACAATTGGTATTGTTGGCGGGCTGGTTATCGGAGAAGCGGCTGTATCCGCCGGAATCGTCAGTCCGGTTATGGTGATCATTGTGGCAGTTACAGCGATTGCTTCGTTTTCTCTCCCTAGCTATAGTTTTGCGATTTCAATTCGGATGCTGCGTTTTAGTTTTATGCTGGCAGCGGCTTTTTTGGGACTGTACGGAATTATTCTCGCTTACATCATGGTTAATATTCATATCGTCAACTTAAAAAGCTTTGGCATTCCTTATTCCACTCCTTTTGCCCCAGCATTTAAGTCGGATTGGAAGGACCTCGTATTACGCGTTCCTATTCCAATGATGAACAGACGTCCTAAGTTCCTGCAGCCAGAAGATGAAAAACGCATTGACAAGGAGGACCAATCATGAAGTCGTTTGAATACGCAGATGAAGAAATTGGTCAAAATGAAATAGGGTATGTGATTCCCTCCGTTGTCATTGGCGCTGGTATTCTTTCTCTTCCACGTGTCTTGTCAGAAGACACAGTTAATGCAGACGGATGGCTTGCTATCCTTGTAGGAGGGATCATAGCCGTCTTTTTCACCTGGGTGGTTACTAAACTGGCGTCACGCTTCCCAAAGAAATCTTTTTTCGATTATTGTTCGTTACTGATTTCAAAGCCACTTGCTTTTATACTAACAGCCTATATGGCCATGTACTTTATGCTCTTTGCCTCTTACGAAATACGCTTTGTCGCCACTTTATCTCAACAATATTTATTCGCTTCGACCCCTAAAGAAGTGTTAGCTTTTGTCTTTCTCCTTGTGGTGACCTATGCGGTTGCAGGGTCAAGGGTTGCTTTATTCCGGCTGCATCAATTATTTTTACCTATCATTATTGGCATTTTATTTATTGTTCTATTGATGGCGGTTCCATTAATTGATATGAACCATTTTTTCCCTCTCTTTAAGACCTCTGGCACAGGATATTTGAAGGGGACAAAATCCACTCTGCTATCGTTCATGGGGTGGGGGGCTTTATTATTTTATACAAGCTTAATGAATAAGCCTAAAAAGGCGACTAAAGCAGGAATGATTGGGATGTGCGTGCCCATCATTCTCTATATTCTCCTTTATGTTGCTGCTATTGGAGTTCTTTCAAATGTTGTGGCGGCTAACCTCACATACCCTACGAATGAATTAGCAAAAGTGATTGAGGTTCCAGGTGGTTTTTTTGAACGTATGGAAATTGTATTTTTCACTATATGGGTGATGGCTCTTTTTACATCCTCTATTGTATTTTTTGATGTGTCGGTGGTGGCCCTGAATTCTCTTTTTAAGAAGGTGAAAAAAATCACCCTCATTCTTGTTTTAGCACCCGTGATTTTCCTGGTTGGTATGATGCCTCAAGATCGCCTTCACCTTTCTAAATTTAGTGAGATTCTTGGTTATGGAGGAATTACTGTATCTATAGTTATTCCAACTATATTATTAATCGTAGCTAAAATGAGGGGAGTTAAAGGGCATGAGTAAAAAAGGAATTTCTTTATTTTTTTCTTTTTTATCGATCGTAATCTTGACGGGATGTTGGGATCAAGTACAAATTGAACAGCGCGGTTTCGTTTTGGGAGCGGCTATTGACCTTTCGGAATCTGAGAAGGTGACTCAATCAGCAGAAGCCCCATCTTTTGCCTTAACCTATCAAATAGTCTCACCAGGAGGTATGGGAGGAGCAGGAGGAAAAAAACAGGGTCAGGGCGGGCAGCAAAAACCCTATTTTAATGTCACCGGTCATGGTAGTAATATTTTTGATATTACGAGAGAAATGGCAACCAAAACGAGTCGGACACCATACCTTGGACATAATCAAATCATTGTTATCTCGAGTGAAGCTGCCAAAATACCTCACGCATTTGCTAATGTTCTTGATCTTTTTATGCGTGACCATGAAATGCGGAGAACTGTAAAGGTTTTTATCGCAAAAGATAGGGCAAAGAGTGTATTTGAATTCAAACCCCAAACCGAAAAATTGCCAGTCGTCCATATAAATTCCCTTACAGAAAATTCCCGTAAAAATATTGCCCTCACTCCGCCGTTACAAATTGGAGAGATTCACGAATATTTGCTGACGGGAAGAAGTGTAGCCATCCCTGGTATAGCTATTACTGAGCAAGGCAGACCTAAGATTAATTGGACGGCTGTGTATCACGGTCCCTCTCACAAAATGATAGGTGTTCTTAATAATGAAGAAACGCAAGGATTAAATTTAATTATGGGTAAGGTGGATGGTGGGGCGGTAACCGTAAATATTGAGGACCACTCCGTTGTTTATGAGATTAGACGTGCGAAGGCGAATATCAGAACAGAAATAAAGGGAAAAGATGATATTCATTTTACTGTAACCATTGAAACAGAAGGAAGGATAGCAGAGTCATTTGGGAATATCGATTATAGTGACCCAGCTAACGTTTCTAAGGTGGAAAAAAAGGTAGAAAAAGAGCTTAAACGGCTAGCTAACGTTTCCCTGGAAAAATTGCACGAGGATTTACAAGTTGATGTATTTGATTTTGGGAGGAAAGTTAAGGCAAGTGATTATGCTCTATGGACATCCATAAAGCAGAACTGGGACTCAGGGGAAAATTATTTTGCCAAAAGTAACATAACCGTTAAAACTAAAGCTGTGGTTAGGAGCGAAGGTTCCGTCATTAAAACAGAGAAATAATCGAGATGAGGGTGTATCCGATGTGGGAATATATTATAGGCCGTTTTCCAACAACCATGATTATTAGTTGTACAGCTCTCGCTTTTGGGGTTCCCGTGACTATATATAAAATCAATCAATTATTACACCATCATGGCGATCCTCCGTGGAAGAAAAAGAGTGGAAAAAAAGACCGTTAAGAGACAGCTCGTTTCGTGCAGAAGGGTGATCGATGCCATATGTAAAGAGGGTTTCTACCCTCTTGTAAATCCCTAATGATTTTTAGGTGTTTGGCGAATTTGGGGCATCCTCATAAGGTTGCTCTGTGTCTTTACCTTTTTCGTCATGTGTTGGATGCGCTCCTGGAACTTGCCTTGGGAGATTCTGGTGTAAGTTACGGTTTTCGTAGGTGAAGGCGCTATAGAATTGTTGATCACCTTCCCAAGGTGTTTCTTTGTTTTCCACGGGATCCATCTGTCCATCTGGAGAGCCATAAGGCCCCTCTACAAACTCTTCGGAAGTTAAGAAATTCCTCTGAGTCTCCACATTTGAAAAGTCGGTATATTGCCTTTCTTTTTTACGTGCCATTGAACCACCTCTATCATTGGATTTAGTTATAGTGTAGCCATCTAAGAAAATTATATAAGGGGAACAAAAGTATGGTTATGCAGGCGTGAAGTCTGAAAACAAGTCCCAGGGCGGTTACATCAAACAGGCTTTTTGAATAAAATATGAACAAAGTATGGAGCCATTATTATGCTTTAATAAATTACACGATAGGGGATTCGTTATGGAGAACGAAATCATGCAGCAGGTTCTTCTTTTCATTACAATGATTAGTCCATTTGTGTTTGGGGTGATCGAGGTCGTGAAAAAAGCGTTTCGAATCCCTAAAAACTACATCCCGCTGTTAAGTGTGGGGATTGGTTTATTCGCAGGGATTGCGGCTTTTCCGTTCACAGATATGAGCCTTATGCTCAGAATTTGGGCGGGTGTCGGAGCTGGATTATCCGGAACCGGGCTGTTTGAAATGGTCAAGAAACGTGGAGGTTTTTCAAAACAAAATAGTCATGAGAAAGAATAATCACACATTCGGGTAGCGTGTGATTTTTTTTGCGAAATTCACGAGAAGGGGAAGACGGGCGCGATGGGCAATCATCCTCGAGATAATGAGGCCAACGAATTGTACTTTTAAGATAAATAAGAAAAAAACTCAGACGATAAATAGTTCATAATTCTTTTCATAGCTTGAATGTAAACGCTTAACTTAAAAATAGAATAATCGAATAGTTCAGAAAACTTTCAAAAAACCTGTTGACCTTCTGTGAAAATGGAGTTAAAGTAGTCCTCAATCAACTTCATCGCTTTCCGAAGATTGCGCCTAGTTGATTCATGTGGAAGACCGACCCCGGACCCTGACAAATGTAGGAATGATCATACACAGGGTCCCCCATATTATTTAGGGCCTTTGCCCAGTTTAAACATTAAATCACTAAAAGAAAGGAGTGCTTTGAATGAGCAGCCAGTGGATTTATTTAAGTGGCGAATACGTCGACAAAAGTGAAGCCGTTGTCTCGGTTTATGACCATGGTTTTCTCTATGGAGATGGGGTGTTCGAAGGTATTCGCGTCTATGACGGCAACATTTTCAAACTGGAAGAGCATCTCAATCGTCTCTACGATTCAGCAAAGTCCATCATGCTTCACATTCCATATGAGAAGGAGGAACTGGAGCAGATTATTGCTGAAACCGTCCGCAAGAATCAACTGGAAACGGCGTACATTCGTGTGGTTGTCTCTAGAGGAGCTGGCAATCTCGGGCTGGACCCGACAAGTTGTGCTGAGCCACGAGTGGTTGTCATTGCCGAAGCACTTGCTTTATTTCCTAAAGAATTATATGAACGCGGTGTTCGGCTGGCCTCGGCATCGAGCCGCAGAAACAGACCGGACATTTTACCGCCACAAGTGAAATCATTAAATTATTTAAATAATATTCTGGTAAAAATGGAAGCCAATCAAGCAGGTGTGGATGAAGCACTCATGATGAACGATCAAGGGTACGTGACGGAGGGTTCAGCGGATAATATTTTTATCGTCAAGAATGGCACGATTTACACTCCGCCCGTGTACCTCGGAGCGTTGGAAGGAATCACGCGCAATGCGATTATTGACCTTGCTGAGGAAAAAGGGTACGAAATGAAGCAGGAACCGTTCACAAGGCACGATGTCTATGTGGCTGATGAAGTCTTTTTAACAGGGACGGCTGCTGAAGTCATTGCGGTAGTTGAAGTAGATCAGCGAAAAGTGGGAGACGGAAAGCCTGGTGTCGTTACGAGCCACTTGCTATCTGAGTTTAGAAAGATTACGACAACGGATGGCGTTCAAGTGTATCCGCCTAAAGATAAAGTGCAAGTTAGTTAGGTGCAATTTTTTACTAAACAACTGAATCCAAAAACTCGAAGACAGGAATAAAGGAATAAGATTAAGCTTTCCCAGAGAGCCGGGGTTGCTGGAAGCCCGGAACTGCTGCTTATTCCGACATCATCCTTGAGTGTCCCAACTGAACGATTTCTTTAAGTAGGTGGGATCAGGTGTTATTCGAACACCTGTTATCAAAACGAGAGCTTGAAAGCGATAAGCTCCTTGAGGCGTACGTTTGTACGCGAATGAGGGTGGTACCGTGGAATAACAAGAAGACCTTTTCACCCCTCTTTCTCTCTACCAATCTGTGTAGAGGAGAAGAGGGAGGAAAAGGTCTTTTTTTATAACTAAAGTACTCATCATTATTACTTTTTAGGAGGGATTAAAAATCTATGAAGGCTGAAGCAACTTACAACGTGAAGACAGCACCACGCACGGGAGCGGATTTGTTAGTGGAAGCACTAATTGAACAGGGGGTTGATACGTTATTTGGATATCCGGGTGGAGCTGTGCTCCCGATTTACGATGCGATCTACCGGGCTGGAGGGTCTTTCGATCATATATTGCCGCGTCACGAACAGGGCGCGATTCATGCTGCTGAAGGCTATGCGCGAGTATCGGGGCGTCCGGGAGTTGTAATCGGCACTTCAGGTCCGGGTGCTACCAACTTAATTACCGGAATTGCTGATGCCATGATGGATTCTCTGCCGGTTGTCATTTTCACCGGGCAGGTGGCCAAGGGAGTGATCGGAACTGATGCTTTTCAGGAATCAGATGTGATGGGGATCACAACTCCAATTACGAAGCATAACTACCAGGTTCAGCGTATTGAGGAGCTGCCGAGGATCGTTAAAGAAGCGTTTCATATCGCTACAACAGGACGTCCAGGACCGGTTGTTGTGGATATTCCAAAAGACATTTCATCGACGGTTCACGAAGCAAAAGTAGATGCTAGCTTCCACTTGCCGGGATATCAGCCGACACTTAACCCCAACCCGCTGCAAATTAAAAAATTACATGACGCCTTGCTGCAAGCGAAAAAGCCGGTGGTTTTAGCCGGAGCGGGAATCATTCATGCAGGCGGATCAGAGGAACTGAGCAAGTTCGTCGAGGCTTATGAACTGCCGGTAACGACGACGCTATTAGGGTTAGGGAGTTTTCCAGGCAGCAGCCAACTCTCACTGGGTATGGCCGGTATGCACGGAACGTACACAGCGAACATGGCGCTGTATGAAAGTGACTTGCTCATCAATATCGGGGCACGGTTTGATGACAGGCTGACAGGGAATTTACAGCATTTTGCCCCACACGCGAAAGTTGCTCATGTGGATGTTGATCCGGCTGAAATTGGTAAAAACGTTCCAACGGATATCCCGATTGTATCGGATGCAAAAGCTGCTTTAGAAGCGTTGAATCATCATCCTTCATCAAAGCTTAATCACAATGACTGGCTCGAAAAGACTCAGGCCAATAAAGATGAGTTTCCGCTATGGCATCAAGATGTTGACTCAGAAATTGCACCACAGTGGCTTATGAAAAAAGTTCATAATTATACAAACGGGGATTCGATCGTGACAACAGATGTAGGCCAGCATCAAATGTGGGCGGCACAATATTACAGCTTTCATCAGCCCAATCGCTGGGTAACGTCAGGGGGACTTGGGACAATGGGCTTTGGCTTTCCGGCAGCAGTTGGAGCTCAAGTTGCTGATCCTGATGCAAAAGTTATCGCCGTTGTCGGGGATGGCGGATTTCAAATGACGATGCAGGAACTTTCGCTTCTTCAGGAAAGGAAGCTGCCTGTTAAAGTCCTCATCGTAAATAACCAGGCACTAGGCATGGTAAGGCAGTGGCAGGAGAGTTTTTATGATAAACGTTATTCCCATTCGATTATTGATACGCAGCCAGATTTTGTGAAATTAGCAGAAAGTTATCAAATTCCAGGCTATCGATTGGATTCGAGAGACCAGGTAGAGGAAATTCTACCGTCCGTATTAAATGACCCTCATCCAGCCGTAATTGACTGTCGCGTCATGCAAGAAGAAAATGTCTATCCAATGATTGCACCAGGAAAAGGGCTGCATGAGATGATCGGGGTGAAACGATGAAACGTATTGTCACAGCGATCGTTCACAACCGAAGCGGCGTATTAAACCGGGTGACCGGCTTACTGGCCAAACGACAATTTAATATTGAAAGCATTTCGGTAGGCCGCACCGAAACAGAGGGAGTTTCCAAAATGACCTTTGTCGTGGAAATCGAGGATGAACGAAAGCTTGAGCAGTTGACGAAACAGTTAAATAAACAGGTAGATGTCCTAAAAGTTTCTGATATTACCGATAAAGCGATTGTCGCTCGCGAGCTGGCAATGATCAAAGTTATCAGCAACCCGCAAGTTCGCAGCGAGATTCAAGGCATCATTGAACCATTCAGGGCAACAGTGATCGATGTCAGCCGCGAGAATACAACGATTCAAGTGACCGGCAACTCAGACAAAGTAGATGCCCTGATTGACTTGCTCCGCCCATACGGAATCAAGGAATTAGCCAGAACAGGGTTGACCGCATTCACAAGAGGTCATCAAAAACAGGTAGCAGAGATTAAATCATATTCGTTATTAAAATAAGGCTATTTTTATAGATTGTTGTTTTTAAAAGAGTTTGTGAAAGCAAACCATTGATATAGAAGTTGATTGGAGCGGAAAGCGAGCATCTGGAGAGAAATCAACCACTCTCTTTAATATAGCAAAAAGTTTACGAAAACAGCCTAAAATAAAAATGGGAAAGGATGAATGAACAATGGCACAAGTTTACTATCACAATGATATCAAAGATGAGGTACTAAAAAACAAAAAGATCGCAGTTGTAGGGTATGGCTCCCAAGGACACGCACACGCACGGAATTTGAAGGACAGCGGCTATGACGTGGTAGTTGGATTGAGAAAAGGGAAATCATGGGATCAAGCAGTGGAAGATGGTGTAGAAGTAAAAACCGTCGCAGATGCAGTAGCTGAAGCAGATGTCGTGATGGTTCTGCTTCCTGATGAGCATCAGCCTAAAGTGTATGAGGAACAAATCAAACCAAACCTGAAAGCAGGAGCAGCTTTAGCTTTTGCCCATGGCTTTAATGTTCATTTCAACCAAGTGGTCGCTCCTGATAACGTAGACGTTTTCCTCGTGGCTCCGAAAGGACCAGGACACCTAGTACGCCGTACATTTGAAGAAGGAGCAGGTGTTCCATCATTGTTCGGTGTTGAGCAGGATGTTACAGGATCAGCCCGGGAAGTAGCTCTCGCCTATTCAAAAGGAATCGGCAGCGGGCGTGCAGGTATACTAGAAACAACCTTCCAGGAAGAAACCGAAACTGATCTATTCGGAGAGCAAGCCGTACTGTGCGGCGGACTTACAAGCTTAGTAAAATCAGGATTTGAAACGCTGACAGAAGCGGGTTATCAACCGGAAGTTGCTTACTTCGAATGTCTGCACGAGTTGAAGTTGATCGTCGATCTCATGTATGAAGGCGGACTTGAAGGCATGCGTTATTCCATCTCGGATACAGCCCAATGGGGAGACTTCGTTTCAGGACCGCGTGTCGTAAATGAAGAAACCAAAGCTCGTATGAAAGAAGTTCTTAATGAAATCCAATCCGGCAAGTTTGCAAAAGGCTGGATCCTTGAAAACCAGGCAAATCGCCCTGAATTTAACGCCGTGAATGCCCGCGAGAGTCAACATCAAATCGAGAAAGTAGGGAAGGAGTTACGTGAATTAATGCCTTTTGTTAAGAAATCTCAATCAAAAGAAAAGGAAGTGGTCACACATGGCTCACGTTAATGTATTCGATACAACGCTACGAGATGGGGAACAATCTGCAGGCGTTAACTTGAATCGTTTAGAGAAGATTGAGATTGCTAAGCAATTGGAACGGCTGGGTGTAGATATTATGGAGGCGGGCTTCCCCGCTTCCTCTCAGGAAGATTTTGAAGCGGTGAAAGAGATTGCCAATACGGTTCGGAATTGCTCGGTAACCGCCCTTGCCAGGTCGTATAAAAGTGATATCGACACGGCCTGGGAAGCGCTGAAAGGAGGCGCCGAGCCCCGGCTTCACATTTTTCTAGCCACGTCACCGATTCACATGACGCATAAGCTGAAAAAAACACCGGATGAAGTCATCGAAACAGCGGTCGAATCGGTTGCTTATGCGAAAGAGAAATTCCCATTTGTTCAGTGGTCAGCAGAAGATGCAACTCGCTCGGATTACGATTTTCTTGTTCACATTATCGAAAAAGTGATCGAGGCAGGGGCAGACGTGATCAACTTGCCGGATACGGTTGGTTATGCAACTCCTGTTGAATACGGCAAACTTTTCAACTATGTTCGAGAACACGTGAAGAATATCGATCAGGTTACCTTGTCTGCTCATTGTCACGATGATCTTGGGATGGCGGTCAGTAATTCGCTGTCTGCGATTGAAGCGGGAGCAGGGCAAATTGAAGGAACGATCAATGGAATTGGAGAACGCGCCGGTAATGCAGCGCTTGAAGAAATTTCCGTAGCGCTTGAAATCCGGAAAGACCACTATGATTTTCATACAGGATTGGTCTTGAAAGAAATTAAAAGAACGAGTGATCTCGTCAGTAAGCTGACGGGCATGCAAATACCGGGTAACAAAGCAGTCGTTGGCCGTAATGCCTTTGCCCATGAATCAGGCATTCACCAGGATGGCGTGCTGAAAGAGGCCACGACATACGAAATTATCACTCCTAATATGGTTGGTATCGATTCCAATAACCTTGTACTCGGAAAACATTCTGGTCGTCACGCCTTTAAGCAAAAGGCAGAATCATTAGGATTCCAATTGACAGACAGCAAACTAAAAGAAGCTTTTCTTTCGTTTAAAGATTTAACAGGCAAGAAGAAAGAAGTGACAGACGGGGACCTGTTTGCGATTCTTACAGATAAACAGACGGAAAATGAAGATGTGGCGAAATATGAATTGAAAGCTTTTCAAGTTCAATATGGAAGTATCAATCGTCCAACGGCGACAATCCTGCTCACGAGACCTGACGGCAAGGAAGTGGAAAAAGCGAGTACTGGAGAAGGAAGCGTTGAGGCGATCTACAACACACTGGATGAGCTGCTGGATGAAGAAGTGCATTTGCAAGATTACCAGTTGAGTTCAATTGGTAAAGGAAGAGATGCTCTAGCTGAAGTGTATGTTCAATTGACCGTTAATGAGGTCACAACATCAGGCCGAGGGTCGGCACAGGATGTACTGGAAGCTTCAGCTCACGCCTTTTTAAATGCTGTGAATCGTACACTGCAATCCAACGAGCAGCCAGTTAATAAAGTTCAAGCTTAAGGAGGGAAAACGAATGAAAAAGCATATTGTTCTATTGCCTGGTGACGGTATTGGTCCTGAGGTAACAAAAGCGGCAAAACGAGTGCTGGAAACGACAGCGGAACAGTTTGGTCATACCTTTACGTTTGAAACACAGGACATCGGAGGAGCGGCGATCGATCATCAGGGCACTCCTCTTCCTGAGGATACTCTGGCTGCCTGCCGAAAAGCAGATGGCATCGTGCTCGGGGCTGTGGGCGGACCAAAGTGGGAGCACCTGCCTGGTCACCTTCGTCCGGAGAAGGGGCTGCTTGGGATCCGTAAACAACTTGGCTTGTTTGCGAATCTTAGACCGATAAAAGGGTTTCCATCGCTTTTACATGCGTCCCCTCTCAAGCGGGAAGTTGTGGAAGGCAGTGATTTGCTGATTGTAAGGGAGTTGACTGGCGGCCTTTATTTCGGGGAACCGCGGGAGCGCCGC
The DNA here is from genome assembly GCF_029714185.1 of Halobacillus naozhouensis. Taxonomy (NCBI): domain Bacteria; kingdom Bacillati; phylum Bacillota; class Bacilli; order Caryophanales; family Bacillaceae; genus Halobacillus; species Halobacillus naozhouensis. The sequence continues at coordinate 1,526,540 of NZ_CP121671.1, forward strand.
AATCAGAATACAGAAGTCGTAGACACGTTGACGTACACACGAGCTGAGATTGAGCGGATCGTTGATCAAGCATTTCAAAGTGCACAGCTACGGCGCCGTCATCTAACTTCAGTCGATAAAGCGAATGTCCTGGAGTCAAGCCGGATGTGGAGAGAAATCGTGGAAGAGAAGAAACATGACTATCCGGATGTAGAAGTGGAACACATGCTCGTGGATGCAGCGGCGATGAAATTGATTACGAATCCAACTTACTTTGACGTATTGGTGACGGAAAATATGTTTGGTGATATTTTAAGCGATGAAGCTTCTGTTTTGACTGGGTCGCTTGGAATGCTGCCGTCTGCAAGTATTCGGGAGGATGGCCTCGGGTTATATGAACCTGTGCATGGATCAGCACCAGACATTGCCGGTCAGGATAAGGCCAACCCGCTGGCAGCCATTTTGTCAGCAGCCATGATGCTGCGTTATTCATTCCAAATGAGTGAGGAAGCAGATGAAGTGGAAGCAGCAGTCCACGCAGTGCTGCAAGATAAATATCATACAGCTGACCTTAAGGTAGCTGGAGGAATTCAAGTTAGTGGGAGCGTACTTGCTAACAAGGTATCTGAACAAATGAGCTCACATGATACGACGGAAAATATTATGCGATGTTATGTCTAAGCATGGAAAGGAGTGGCCATAAACATGGGGCAGCCGAAGACGATCATTGAAAAAATTTGGGAGCAGCACGTCGTGCATCAGGAAGAAAATAAGCCAGATTTGCTTTATATCGATTTGCATTTAATTCATGAAGTTACCTCTCCTCAGGCGTTTGAGGGACTGAGAATGAGTGGGCGAGACGTTCGTCGGCCGGATCGTACGTATGGCACAGTGGATCACAATGTGCCCACGGTTCATCGAAATGTCATTAAAGATGCCGTTGCTAAAAAGCAAATGGACACATTAAAACAAAATTGCGAGGAATTTGGCATCCGTCTTGCGGATATCAACCATCCTGATCAGGGGATTGTACACGTGATTGGCCCTGAGCTTGGATTAACGCAGCCGGGCAAAACGATAGTATGTGGAGATAGTCATACGTCTACACACGGAGCTTTCGGAGCATTAGCTTTTGGCATTGGTACGAGTGAAGTGGAGCATGTACTAGCAACACAATCACTTTGGCAGGCTTCCCCGAAAACGCTGGAAGTGAAAGTGGATGGTGTGCTCGGTACAGGGGTAACAGCTAAGGACTTGATTCTGGCTATTATTGCTAAATTTGGTGTTCGCTTTGGCACAGGCTATGTGATTGAATATACTGGCGAGGCAATTCGGGACTTGTCGATGGAAGAGCGGATGACGATCTGTAATATGTCGATTGAAGCCGGAGCTAGAGCTGGACTGATCAGCCCTGATGAAACAACGGTTGACTACTTGAAAGGTAAACGATACGTGCCAGACGGTGAAGAATTTGAGGCAGCCGAAAAAGCATGGAAAGCTTTAGCGTCAGACCCGGAGGCTGTTTATGATGCCACGGTCGAGATTGATGCCTCCAAGGTAGAGCCCCAGGTGACGTGGGGAACCAATCCGTCACATTGTGTGCCGGTAGGAGCCTCAACACCGGATCCATCAGCTCTAAAGGATGTCCAGGATCGGGATAGTGTGCAGCGAGCTCTTGATTATATGGGCCTACAAGCCAATCAAGCGATTCAGTCGATTCCAGTTGAGCACGTATTTATCGGCTCCTGTACAAATTCAAGATTAAGTGATTTGCGAAAAGCTGCACACATTGTCAAAGGCGGCAAAGTTAACGAAAATGTCAGAGCTCTCGTTGTTCCAGGTTCGCAATCGGTCAAAGAGCAGGCCGAGGCAGAGGGGCTTGATACCATTTTCCTCACCGCCGGTTTTGAATGGCGTGACGCAGGTTGCAGTATGTGTCTGGCTATGAATGATGATATTGTCCCACCTGGAGAACGTTGTGCCTCTACGTCCAACCGCAATTTTGAAGGACGGCAGGGGAATGGGGCGAGAACTCATCTTGTCAGTCCAGAGATGGCAGCAGCAGCGGCGCTGGAAGGTTATTTTGTCGATGTAAGAAAATATGCCGCAGCCGTAGGAGGGTAAGCGATGGAACCATTTCAGCGACATAAAGGATTGATTTATCCGCTTGACCGGTCCAATGTCGATACAGACCAGATCATCCCTAAGCAGTTTCTTAAACGGATCGAACGACAAGGGTTCGGACAGTTTCTATTTTACCATTGGCGTTTTCACGATGATGGAACTCCGCGTGAAGACTTTTCCCTGAATGATCCGAAGTATAAGCAGGCCACGGTGCTGGTGGGCGGAGAAAACTTCGGATGCGGCTCTTCTCGCGAGCATGCACCATGGGCAATTCAGGATTTTGGATTTAAAGTAGTGATCGCACCAAGTTTCGCTGATATTTTTTATAACAATTGTTTTAAAAACGGGATTCTTCCTATTGCATTGCCGAAGGAGAAAGTCAATGAATTGTTAAAGCAGGCTGAGGAAGAATCATTGCAGATCGAAGTGGATTTAATCGATCAATTCGTAAAAAGCGAAAATGGCGTAAAAGCGTCATTTGAGATTCAGCCTTATCATAAGAATATGTTAGTAAATGGCTGGGACGAAATATCGGTAACGCTCAACTATGCAGCGGCCATTGATCAATATGAAGCACAGCATGCAAAATAATTTTCTGCGAGGAGTGAAGACATTGGGGATTTCTTAACATTACCAAGGGTGTTTGAGGCGAAGGAGCATTTATATAATGTTGTCCATCAAACACCGTTCAAAACATCGGAAACATTCAACCAATCAACAGGAAGCCAAGTGTACATGAAGATGGAGAACCAGCAGAAGACTGGTGCCTTCAAAGTGAGGGGGGCATCCTTTAAGATCGCTCAATTAACTGAGGTAGAAGCGCGGTGCGGAGTGATTGCAGCTTCCGCTGGCAACCATGCTCAAGGCGTCGCCCTAGCGGCCGCTAAACGCGGAATTTCGGCGAAAATCTTTATGCCGGAAGGAACACCAAGAGCCAAAGTGCAAGCCACCGAAGCTTATGGAGCAGTTACCGTTCTTACTGGAGAATCTTTTCAGGAAGCTTACGGAGCTGCTATGAAGGAGCAGCAACGCTCGGGGGCGACTTTTATTCACCCATTTGACGATGTCGATATTATGGCAGGGCAAGCGACAGTGGCGGTGGAGATGCTGCAGGAGCAGCCTGATCTCGATACGATTGTTGTACCGATCGGCGGGGGAGGGCTCATAGCGGGAATTGCTTATGCTGCGAAACAAATAAAGCCTTCCGTTAACGTCATTGGTGTTCAGTCTGCGCAAGCCTCAGCTACCTGTAATGCTTTTTATAAAACAGGTCCTAAAAAGTTGACCACTGTGTCGACGATTGCAGATGGCATCGCCGTGAAGGAACCTGGAACATTGACCTTTCGCTATATTAAAAAATTTGTAGACGGAATTGTCACGGTCAACGAACAGCAAATTGCCAGTGCGATTGTTCATTTGCTTGAGCGGGAGAAGACACTCGTAGAAGGGGCTGGAGCTGCCGCACTCGCAGCTGTGCTAGCGGATAAATTGGCACTAACCGGCGAAAAATGTGGCGTCGTCGTCAGTGGCGGAAATATGGACGTTTCTCGATTACCCCATGTACAGGAATTGGCTTTAGCCAAACGAATGGTAATGGTTTAAGGTGATCCAAGTCAAAGACACCATTCAGAATGGTTCTGAGTGGTGTCTTTATTCGTGAAAAAAAGCTTCACCTAGGCATACCAGGCGAAGCTGTAATTAGTCGTCAAGCTGTTTTTTAATTGTAATGTGCTCTGGATTTAATCCATTGCCGAGAGATCCGTAAAGACTCCCTTGTGAGGGATCAATTAATTCCCGATTGTCAAAGTAAGGCCGTGGTGTTTTCCATAAAGCGATCAGGGCTTTGCCAATAGGCATTTCGTGATAGCGTTCCGGCCACATTTTTTTAATATGATATTTAACCAAGGGATAATGTTTCGAACTCATACCAGGAAACAAATGGTGCTCGGTATGATATGAAAAATTAAAGTGAATATAATCGACCCATTTTGGCACGGTAACAGTCAAACTGTTCGCCAGTGGATCATTGACAGGTACGAGCGGGTTTAATCGGTGGTTGGTTGAAATGTAACCCATCACGATCAAATTTGCCAACAGTAGTGGAAGAAAGAAGGCAAATAACCACTTTTCCCAGCCGATCAGAAACAGAAGCCCAATCCAGGTGGCCCACGGCAGTATCATTTGCAGCCAGACTTCGGGCTGTTTCTTTGGTTTAAAATCCTTAATATAAGCAAAAAACATTTTCAGCGAGTGGGCAGAGAACTGAATGGCCAGCGACGCAAATGCGAAAAAGGCTCGAATGAACAGGGGCAGTTTGTATATCCAGCGAACCATTTTACTTTTGCTCAATCGTTCAAGTGTCGGCCATGAATCTGGATCATTCTCCTCGTGCTGTGTATGAATATGGTGATTTAAATTATGCCACTTTCTCCAAAGCTTCGGACCTGTACTGAGCGGCCAAAACGCAATGGCACCCAAGAGGTCCCGGATCCAAGGTTTCTTAACCACGGTACCGTGCAGAATTTCGTGACCGAGAAATCCCATCCCGGCAAAACTCGCTCCAAGCACAAGCGAAATCGGTAAGTAAATGAGTGGATGCCAATCAAACAAACTGATCAGCAATAAACCAGCAACCACAATCGCTAAGTAGGCTAATCCTCCCCACAGACGTTTCGGAACAGGTTTGAAAACGCCCTTCGGCAGATGTTTTGCGATACGCTTTGCGTACCAGCCGTATGAATGAAAGTCTTCCATGGAATTCTCCTTTTTTACGAGACCGGAGAGCTGCAAAGACTTACCGGAATCCTAATTCTCTTAATGGTAGCAAGTTGGGCATACCGTGTCAATTAATATGTATAGGCTGGTCCTAAGAATAAGTCTTAATAATTGCGGGTGAAATTGAGGATTGACACAAGTCTGAGTCTTAGGTATGATTACATTGGTGATAATGATAATCTTTATCATTTAGATTTTGAGCTCGAGAAAGAGATAAGATTGAACAGGTTGGAAAGCCTAACGATACATACATTATGAACCTGTTTTGTTTTTAATATATTTATGTTTTTTGTTAAAAGGTCCTACAATAGAAAGGGTGGAGGAAACGTGAAGAAACTAGGATTTATCTGTTTATTTGTTATGATGGCTGTCTTGGCAGCTTGTAGTGGAGGTAACGAGAATTCCAGCGAGGAAAGCAGCAGTGATTCTCAGTCAAATGAAGATACACGTTCTGTAACCATTACGGATGCAATGGGTGAGCAGACAATTGAGGGAACTCCTAAGAAAGTGGTCGTATTAGAATGGACGTATGCTGAAAATCTTCAGGCTTTAGGTATGGAACCTGTAGGAGTGGCGGGGCTTGACCAATATAGCAAGTGGGTAAACGTCGGAATCCCTTTCAGTGATGAGGTGAAAAGTGTAGGAACGCGTGCTGAACCTAACCTTGAAGCCATCGCTAGACTCGATCCGGATTTAATTATCGGGGTAAAATTCCGCCATGAACAAATTGCGGATCAACTTAAAGATATCGCCCCAACGGTGATGTTTGCGCCGTACTCAGAGGAGAGTGCGAAAAATCAGTTTAAGAATATGAAAGATGAATTCAATACAATGGCTAAAATTCTCGCCAAACAGGAAAAAGCTGACGAGGTTTTAACAGCTATGAAACAGACGTTTAAAGAGCAGCAGGCTCGGCTTGAAAAGGCCGGATTTTCAGATATGAATTATTTGATCACTCAGGCATTTACAGCCCAAAATACTCCAACATTACGGTTGTTTACCGACAATTCAATTGTGGCGCACGTGATGAAAAACATGGGGATGAACAACGTCTTTAAATCAGACAAGCTGGAAGTCTACGGATATACACAAACGACGGTTGAAACGTTACAAAATTATCAAGATGCCCATTTCTTTTATATTGTACAGGAAGAGGACAACATCTTTAGCGAACAGCTGGCCGGGAACCCAGTTTGGGAAGAGTTAGCTTTTGTGGAAGAAGGCCGGACCCACAAGCTTCCTGGTGACACATGGACATTCGGAGGACCGTTATCCGCTGAAGTTCTAGCCAAACAAATTGTAGATTCTGTGGTAAAATAATTTAGGTTGTTTACTGAACCTTCATGAAGTGAAATCCCGTCTTGATCTTTTCTCGTTCAAGTACGGGTTTTTGCTTATATACATAGATTACGTTTAATTGTATCCATCCGCGTTTACTTTATCTAGCTTCTCAAGGCAGAGGCGGGTGATATAAGCAGCTCCACGTATAATATCGTAGAGCCGATCTCTCCAGTGTTTTTGCTTATGCAGTCGCCCCTAAGCGCTTTGATCCGCTTTTAAGAGAGTAGTGATGTTATGAATCAAATGATGAAACAGACAATAATTGGTGTCCTGACTTTTGGAGGCGGGGCTGCTTTGTTGTGTGTGTTAACTTTTATCCACATTAATCAGGGAAATGTGTCGATACCGGTTGGGACTGTAGTCGAAGCTATCTTTAACCCGCAGGACACTTTAAACCACCATACGATTAGGATACTAAGGCTGCCGCGTGCTGTTATGGGAATTCTTGCCGGTGGAGCGCTTGCGGTGTCAGGGGTTGTGCTGCAAACCGTCACGAAAAACCCGCTGTCCTCAAGCAGTACGCTCGGTATTCATTCAGGAACCTACTTTGCCGTCGTCGTGTCCACGATCTTTTTCCCGTTTGCGATGTTCGGAAATGGTATTGTGACCGCCTTTGTCGGAGGAGTCGTCACCTTTCTGATTGTTTACTTGTTATCAGGGGCAGGCAATGCCACTCCTGTACGAATGGTGTTAGCGGGGATGATCGTCACCTTTTTATTTTCCTCACTGACGTCGGTGTTGCAAATTTTTTACGAAAATGAAGTACAGGGGCTCTTTCTATGGGGGTCTGGTACGCTGGTGCAAAACAACTGGAACGGTGTACAGTTTTCCTCCCCGTTTATCTTGCTATCGATCGTCTTATTACTCATCTATGCAGGAAAACTCAATACGCTGACCCTCGGAGATGATGTGGCGACCGCATTAGGGCAAAATGTCCGTTCTGTTAAATTCATTACGGTTATCGCAGCTGTTTTATTAACGGCTGTGACGGTGAGTGTCGTTGGACCGATCGGTTTTGTCGGTTTGGTGGCCCCGCATATTATCAAGCTGATCGGCTATCGCTCTCATATTCCGCTAATGATTGGTTCCTTTATTTGGGGAGGCAATGTTCTGTTGATGGCTGACGTGATGGCGAGAATCATTGACCCTTCCTTTGCTGAACTGCCGGTCGGAGCCATTACTGCTCTTGTAGGATCGCCATGGTTGATTTGGCTTGTCCTTCGGATGAGAAATGACAACAATACAGAGGAGAACGGAACGATTATGGCTGGTAAGGGAGCAGCCAATATTTCCTTGAAAAAAATTGTTCCGACCCTATCCGTGGTCATCCTTATCACGGTTTTCGTAAGTATGGCGTCAGGTAATTTCGGCTTTGAGCCTGTACTAACGATCAATGCCCTGTTTGGAAATGCGAATGAATTTATTCGAAATTTCATCCTTGAGTTAAGGCTGCCACGCTCAATGGTGGCCCTGTTCAGTGGGGCAATTCTCGCGGTCAGCGGATTAATTTTTCAAGGGGTGTTACGAAACCCACTGGCTGACCCTTCTGTGATCGGGATTACGTCAGGAGCCGGGGTTGGGGCGTTGACAACCATGTATTTATTCAGTGTGTCAGCTGTCTGGATCCCTGTTGGTGCGATGGCGGGAGCTTTTGTGTTCTTTCTGCTCGTCATGGTGCTCGGGGCAAAAGCCAACTTCTATCCAACAACACTTGCCTTATTAGGAATTGGTATTTCCGCATTTGGCTCGGCGATCATTCAAATCCTGGTTGTCCAGGCTGATATGGGTGTAGCCTCAGCTTTAACCTGGCTGTCTGGAACCACATATGCTAGAGGGTGGCCGGAATTGCTGCAATTCCTAATTTGGCCGGTGATTTTATTTATTCCGATCTTAGCGGTTCATATCAAGACATTGGATGTTCTGTCCCTTGGCGATGAAACGGCTAAAGGGTTAGGTCTCGGGGTTACATCGGTTCGTTTTCAAATGGCTCTCCTGGCTACGTTACTTGCTGCATGCAGCGTGGCAGCTGTTGGTTCGATCGGGTTCGTCGGCTTAATTGCCCCGCACTTTGCACGGTTGATAGTCGGCAGTGCCAATCAAAAGCTGTTGCCTGTCACGATGTTGATTGGCGGCTTCTTACTTGTATTGGCTGATTTATTCAGTCGCACTTTGCTCGCCCCGAACGAAATTCCTTCAGGGATTTTAGTGGCCTTGATCGGAGCGCCTTATTTCTTATGGCTGATGAAGCGCCGTTCGATATAAATGAGAGAAATATGCTATGATGGATAAAAAATTAAAGGGAGCTTACGTATGATAGAGTTTATAAAATGTCATGGATCAGGCAACGATTTTATTTTAATAGATGAACGACTTGAAACGTATTCGTTTTCAGAACAGGACCGTTATGACCTCTCGAGATTACTTTGTCATCGTGCGAGCGGCATCGGTTCTGATGGCATCCTATTTGTTCTTGATAGCGATAAAGCCGAGGCGAGAATGCGAATGTTTAACTCAGATGGGACCGAGGCGGAAATGTGCGGCAATGGCTTGCGCTGTGTGGCCCGCTATATAATAGAAGAAACAGGTAAGCAGGCGGTTGATATTGAAACAGACAAAGCAGTGCTTGCCGTAAGTCAAGTCGACCCAATTTACACAGGAATTGATACGTTTTCGGTAGCAATTGAACCGGTTTCTTTTGCTGCAAAATCTCTGCCGATGAATTTTCCGGCTGACGAAGCGGCAAACGTTGAAGTACCAGCATTGTCGAAGGACTATCGTTTCACCGCGTTAAGTGTACCCAACCCGCATATCGTCGCTGTTGTCGAGGATTATCAAGAAGAAGATTTAGCTGCGGTCGGTGAAAAAGCCAATCAGCTGCCGGACGTTTTTCCAAAAGGAGTTAATGTCAGCTTTATGAAGCTGCTCGCTCCGAATAAAGTGTTCGTTCAGACATATGAGCGCGGTGTTGGATTAACGAATGCCTGCGGAACCGCCATGTCAGCCTCCTCACTTGTATCAACTCTAATCGGAGGAAACGATCTTGATACGCCGATCATGGTCATCAACAAAGGTGGACTCGTCAATTGTGTCGTGAGCAAAGAAAAAGAACGTTATTCTATTCAACTGCAAGGGAATGCGACCTATGTGTACCGAGCTGCAATTGAAGTAGACTTAGAAGAGATGACTTGGAAACAAGCAAATTCCGAAACCTTTGATAAGGAAATAGCTACCTACACGCAGCTTGAACAGTACGCTGCATCACAAATCTGATGGATGGGAGAGGTGATTGAATGATTACAACGTTCTCAGTAAAAACAGACCATCATGATCAAATGATTGATATCACTCAGGATATTGCCGATTGGATTAAACAAGAAGGGGTGGAGGACGGAGCTGTTATTGTATCCTCCATGCATACAACGGCCGGCATTACCATCAATGAAAATGCTGATCCTGACGTGAAAACGGACATGTTGAGAAGGTGGAGCGAAATTTTTCCTTGGGAACATCCAGAGGACAAACATATGGAAGGAAATACAGCGGCTCATATGAAAACGAGTTTTGTCGGCCATGCTCAAACGATTATCATTGAAAAAGGTGAGTTAGTGTTAGGGACATGGCAGGGGATTTACTTCTGTGAATTTGATGGGCCAAGGCAGAGAACAGTAAGCGCGAAATTGCTGCGGTAATAATAAATAAAAAGCGTAAGATCCTTATTTAAGTGAGGATCTTACGCTTTTTTACTCCACAGGAGGTGGCAGTTTTGTTCTTGGTTTTAGTCTAACCTTCTCTTGGCGTGTCTTCTAGTGTCGAGGGACAATAAAATCGTTTCTCTTACTACATGAAGAGGCTCCTTAGGTTTGGGAGAATCATATCTTTTTAAGACGTTATGTAGAATGTAGGGAAGAGGTAACGACAAAATTTCAGGAAGCAACCCGTTAAGTATTGGTTAACGGGAGCTTTTACTAACCAGCTTTTTTAAAAATAGTCCAATGACTACCCCCGGAATCACGGATAACAGGGGTAACCATACAGGACCTAGTAGCATCCCCATCATCTTGAAGGTTGGCGAAAAGATTAGACCAACCGTTACAGAATAGGCGGAAACTACAAATGGCCAAAAGGAAGATGACGATCTCCCTCCACCTGCATCTTTGTATGCATCCCACATCGCAAAAAAATACAAACAAGGGTAAAACATTAACCATTGATAATTCGTTTGTTGAATTGCTTTTTCAATTTCTCCGTGAAAACTTAAAAAGATCACTTCGTTAAAGTTGGATTGAACATTAATTAGTAACTCCAATGCAATGAAAAGGAATCCTTTAAGAAACTTACCGTTTAAAATTTGACCAAGACCTGGTAACGCGATACTCCAAAAGAGTTTTTCATGTTTATTTTTTTTATTCATATGACCCCGTCCAAGTATCGATGTTATTTCATAATTTTTTATACATTGCTCTGTCTATAGGGGACAAAAGAGTAGGTAACGCAATTAAGCATTACCCGATTCCTTGTTTTTATTTATTGGTTTGTCCTTTTGATAATTTTGCTCTGTCCTCTGATTGAGGGGGTTCCTCTAACCATCCATTTTTGATCATAACTTGCCCGCTATTCTTAGCGAAACTGAAGGTGTCTTGTGCAATTTTTGCCAATTTTAAGGGTAAATCACTTCGTAAACTAAATGCTGACCCAAGAGCATTGCTGGTAAGACCAAAGCTAGAGAATACACTGGTTTGATACATCATCATTTTGTCTGAAAAGGGTGCGTTGGTGGAATCAGTCGCTGTCCCCGCCCATGGTGAAGGGGTGTGTACATCACTTTGACGCAAGAGGTCACTTAAAGTGGAAGTAATTTTTTTCGCAAGATCTTTTGCTTCAAAGAAAATCTTTGCTGCTTCTTTATTTTGGGCCGATTGGGCGAAACCCGTCATAAGTGTTTCACCTATCGTGTTTGCCTCGATGGCTTGGTAAAGATGACCAATTTCCACGGCATTTAAGGTCCTTTTATGAGTTAACAGATTAAATCCAGTCATATATTGTTTGTTCTTTGCAAATTCTACTTGCTTTGGCATCGTGACATAAGGGGGGCGGGGAATAGCCGACTGCTCTAACAGCAAACCTGTCGTCTGGTCAAAAGCTTCTTGGGCATCCGCGGTAAACCGTTGGTACAACTTTCGTATGTCATCCCTATAGGCCATTGAAAAGTGTACTGTAAAAAGGCCCATATTAATTTCTGTAATCAAACGTAAATGCATGATATCAAACATTTCATCGTAAAGACGAGGGGCTCCTGGAGTGACATCTTTTTCAGTAAAGCCTATAGGCAAAGCGGCTCCTTCGTCCTGAAATATTTTTATCAAAGTTTTTACATGTTCACTTTCCTTATTATAATAGGATTCCAAAAGTCTTTTGGCTTCTTGTTTTTCCGCTTTTTCAATGTAATATTCTAAAAACCTCATGTTCATCGTTTTATTTTGGTAAGCCATCCATAGCGTTCCTAATTCTGATGCAGAAATGGACAGGTGATCTGAGGTAGTCATGTTTTAAACCCTCCAAAGTTGTTGTTACCTTTAATCTTTCTCTAAATATGAACTTTATTACTTTCTGGGGGAAATAAATGAATGAGCTATGCTTTTATGATCTTCAACAAGTGGATCTTTTAATAGTAACCAGGGTAGTAAGCGAAGTGTTTTTCTAAAACAATAAGTTGAAATGTTGGTCCACTATAAACCACCTCCTACTAAGGGAGATGGTTTACAGTTATTTGTCTTTTGCAATCTCTTTTCTGTTTGGAGCAAGTGGCGGTTGTTCAAGCCATCTATTTTTTGTCATTATATTGAACCATTCTTTTGTAACCATGATGTTTTTTAATAGGATTTTTTCATAACTCATGACGAGGTCTGTTCGCATAGCTGATGCAAGTCCTACTCCGTGATAAGCTTGTGCGGCCTGTAATAAAAACCCAATGTGATATAACATTAACTTATCTGAAAAGGGAGAATCCTGGGATGTTGTGACTTCAGATTCCCAAGACATAGGTACAGGTAAGTTATCTTTTTTAAGTATTTTAACCAATGATTGAATTTGGTTATTTGAAGTATCTTGGGCAGATTTCAAAAACTTCCTAACCTCCTTGGATTGTGTCACTTGGCTAAATCCAATGGAAAGGGATTTCTCCATTATTTTCTTTTTGATATTAAACGAAAGACTAATAATTTCTGGTGCGGATAAAGGGCGTTGACCCCCAAAACCATCCACAAATTGTTGTCCAGAAATAAATTCAGGACGTTTATCAGGGTAAAAGTAAGGAGTTCTTTGATAATGCCCCTTTTCGAGTAATAATTCAATCGTTTGATGGTACATTCTCTTCCCATCATTATCACAGGAATCATAAAATTCTCTCAGGTCTTTTCTTACAGAAGAGCTAAGCGATGTGGTATGCCCTAATAAACCGTGTAGCGTCATAATGTGCAAATAGTGTAAGCAGAATATGTCAGAGAATAACCTTTTTGCTCCCTTAGTGAGGTCCGATTCAGTAAAACCAACTGGAACTGGGAACCCTTCGTTTTTAAGGAACGTTTCTATTTGCTTCTTTTGTTTACTAAATGTCTGTATAGCATCCTCGAAAATGCCCCGTATCTTTTCATCTTTAACAATGGAAACCATATACTTGTTTATAATATCAATCGCAGTTCCATTTACATATTCTCCCCACAATGTCCCAATCTCAGAAGAAGTAAGTTTTAAATCCTCTTTATCCATATCATCACCTCATTTTTATAGTCCCCAAGTTATAGCAAAGTATTTGAGCCTACCTACAGCCCTTTCTACAAATTGATCCTTATAGGTGTTATTCCAAGATACCTGTTATATCAGCCTTTAAAATTACATGAAAAGTAAAATGTGAGATAGGATATGAAGAAATATTAAGGGGAAACTATTTAAAAGGATTGTCTTTTCAATGATGAGACTCATTTTAGCTATTATTCTTTTTAATGTTAATGGGAAATATTACGGGTAATCCCTTTAAACACCTTATTTTTAGATCAGATGGAATAAGCAGTGTATTTGATGCTGAGTTAGTGTTCAAAGGAGGTCAAAATGCTTTCTTCGACTAAAAAAATGTGCAAGTAAATAAATGACCACTTGAATGGGAAGGGAGTATATAAATCTCCAGTTAGTTGGTTCATAAATATCCAACCAAGTCATCAAGGGCAGTCCGATAAATGAAGTAAACGCGCCTAATAGTAGAGCCTTGAGTGAAGGGTGAATATGTGGTTTAAATAGTAATAAAAGCATGATAATAGTGGGGAGCATGAAAGCATCCCAAGGTAAATAAGCAAAGGCGGGGAATACTTCATATTGTTGACCCCAAATACCAAAATACTCGCCAATTGAATCTAAGAATGTTGCAGTGAATGCCACAAAAAAACCTACATAAAACAAACGGTCTGAGTACCCTTTCTTCCTTAGCCAAATCCATACCCCTATGCAAATTAGAATCACTATAACGCCTATCCACCAGCGCCAAGTAAAAACAATGTGATCCAGCCAAATCTGAAATTGTTGGTCATAGGTTTGCCTTAAAACAGCGTCGTTTTTTTCAATCAATTCCTGAGTGTTCTCCATTTTTGTCACTCCCGACTATAACTTTGTTTTAGTTATCCCATAGTAAAGAGTGATTATGAATATAATCCCCTTAACCCGGTGGAAAATTATTTACTGTTAAATAATGGAGTGGGTCACCAATGTAAGGGAAACGTTATATCGAGGATGTACAAAGGGAGGAAGGCGTTGAGCCAAAAGAAAAAAATTTTAAGCATGATCGATCCAATCGAGGAAGCTGGAAAGATTAAAGATGAGTATTTCAATTAAAAGAGGCAACTGATAACGAACCTTGTGTTGCAGCTGCTTTCTTGGATGGTTGAAGAAGAGAGGAAAAATATTCGGGGAAAATCAGAAACAAGGAATTGCAATTGCTAAATTAGGAGAAAATTGGTTGCAGGTTCCTATATAAATTCGTATGGCTTTAAAAGATTTTTTATGATTGGACGTTTCACGTTTGTAAAAGCTTACACGGTATAATTACAATACAATTCTGGTTATTAAACTCCCCAAAATTCTTTAATTTGGGGAGTATTAATAAACTTAACAACACGGTGCACAACAAACAGTATTGATGTTTTTATTTTTCCAAAGATTCATTGGCAGTTTCAGTTTCTTCTTAGGGGTCGCTTCTAATTTCCAACCATTAAGGTTAACTTCACTCAATTGTTGTTTGTTGTCTTCAATTCTTTTAGCTATCGCATAGATATTTTCCATCCTATTTCCTCCTAGCTTAAGCGTCTTGTTTCGTGTAGAAAAATTCCCACTCGTTACCGTCAGGATCAGTAATCCAGAACTTATCTTGGATGGCGTAACAACAATTGGTATTCATTTCATCCCGAGTGAAAAAACCGAATTTTTCTAGACGCTGTTTATGATGATTAATGTCTTCTTGATTCTCAACCTGGATTCCAAAATGCCCTACTCGGTTGCCGGATACTTGAGATTTTACATTCAGCGTAAAGTTTAATGACAAATCTTCAGGCATGTACTTAGCGTAATCTTCTTTTATTTTTACAGGCTCTTCACCGAAAACCTTCGTATAAAACACAATCGACTTTTCAAGATCCACTACGTTTAACCCAACATGTACATTCATTTGAATTCCTCCATTAATCAATTTTTTTGATTTATAAGATAAAAAAATTAATCTCGACGAAATAGGCAACAAAGCTCTTCGGACAGTAGATGGTTGATCTCGGAATGATTAAGTGTATAGTAGCTCCAAGTACCACGTGTTTCTTTTTCAATAACTTGGGCATCCATCAATATCTTTAGATGGTACGATAACTTCGATTGAGGCAACTGTAACTTTTCTGATAGGTCACAAACACATACTTCACCATTCTCTGTGATTTCGTGTAAGATGTGGAGCCTTCTTTGATCAGCAAGGGCCTTAAATTTCTTTTCATATTTACTAAACGTGCTCTCTAGGGATACATCGGTTAGTTGGAAGTGTTTGTTCATTTCGAACCCTCCTTTAATCAATTTATTTTGATGTAATAGGTAGAGTGTAATGGATTGTGTTCTGAAAAGCAAGTATTAAATCAAAAAAAATTGATATTAAAATAAGGTGTGGAAGATTAGGGAAATAATAAGAATAATCATTTGTTGCAAATATAAGTATATACTAATATACTAATCGTGCGAGGTGATGTTCATGGAAAAAACAACGATTGAATTAGAAAATGCTGCTCAAACATTGAAGCTATTAGGCGATAAAACACGCTTAACGATTATGGGATTAGTGAAGGGTGGGGAGTGCTGTGTCTGTGAGTTTGTAGAGGTCTTGCAAATGAGTCAGCCTTCCATCAGTCAGCACTTGAGGAAGCTTCGGGATGCGGGGCTTGTGAAAGAGCAACGGAAAGGTCAATGGATCTTTTACTCATTAAACAGTTCCCATCCGACATACCCAATCATTCAACAAGTTTTAGAACAAATACCTGATCAGAAAGAGAAATTACGTGCATTGGAGGAAGCTGGTTTACGTATCCAATGCGACTAGTAGGGGGATTTATTTGAATTTAGCGATTGTAGCAACAATAATTTTTGTACTTACGTTGGTGCTAGTGATTTGGCAGCCGAAAAACTTAGGAATTGGCTGGTCCGCATGTGGGGGAGCGATCCTAGCATTACTCTTTGGTGTGGTTGACTTCCAAGATGTATTGGCGGTAACTGATATCGTATGGAATGCAACCTTAGCCTTTGTAGCGATTATTATTATATCGCTTATTCTCGATGAAATTGGCTTTTTCGAGTGGGCCGCCCTTCATATGGCGAGAGTAGCCAAAGGAAATGGGAAGAAGATGTTTGTGTATGTCATTCTTCTAGGTGCGGTTGTTGCAGCTCTCTTTGCCAATGATGGGGCCGCGCTCATTCTCACACCAATCGTTCTAGCGATGGTGAGAAACTTAAACTTTAAAGAAGCCATGATTTTGCCATTTATTATGGCAAGTGGATTTATCGCAGATACGGCTTCACTACCCCTTATTGTGAGTAACTTAGTGAATATCGTTTCGGCGGATTTCTTTGGCATTGGATTTATTGAGTATGCGACACGGATGATTGTCCCGAACTTCTTTTCAATAGGGGCAAGTATCCTCGTGCTTTATCTTTTCTTTAGGAAGAGCATTCCAGACAATTATGATTTAGGCCAACTTAAAGAACCTAAGCAGGCGATTCAGGATCCTAAGATGTTCCGTGTATCTTGGGGTGTACTTGCGGTATTATTGATTGGCTATTTTGCAAGTGAACCATTGGGCATCCCGGTTTCGATCATTGCTGGAATTGTAGCGATCTTCTTCCTTCTCATGGCGAGGAGAAGCGCTGCGGTTGAGACAGCAACAGTTGTAAAAGGAGCTCCTTGGGCGATTGTTTTCTTCTCTATAGGAATGTATGTGGTCGTTTATGGTTTGCGTAATGTAGGCTTAACGGATGTGCTGGCCAGTGTTATTCAATATACGGCTGAACAAGGACTATTTGTGGCCACCGTTTCGATGGGATTCATTGCAGCCATCTTGTCATCGATTATGAACAATATGCCGACGGTTATGATTGATGCGCTTGCGATTGCGGAAACAAACACGTCGGGAATTATGAGGGAAGCATTAATTTATGCGAACGTGATTGGCTCCGATTTAGGTCCAAAAATCACACCGATTGGTTCGTTGGCGACACTGCTTTGGCTGCATGTTCTTTCGACCAAAGGCTTTAAGATTTCGTGGGGATACTATTTTAAGGTAGGTATTCTCCTTACTGTACCGACGTTGTTCATTACGTTAACAGGTTTATATTTATGGCTAACGCTCATTTTATAAGAAAACGAGGGTCACTTTTAGCTTAATAGATAATGCGATGTCCCAAGGAGGACGAAAGAATGCCACCTTCTATTAAAGTTGCTGTGTTACTAAGTTTCTTGAGTATTAGAAGAAAAAGAAAAAAACAATAAGAAACGAAAAGGAGAATTCACCACATGTCTAAAAAATCAATATACTTTTTATGTACGGGTAACTCTTGTAGAAGTCAAATCGCAGAAGGATGGGCTAAAAAACATCTTGGCGATGAGTGGGATGTAAAAAGCGCTGGCATCGAAGCCCACGGATTAAATCCAAAAGCAATTAAAGCCATGGAAGAGGTAGACATCGATATTTCAAACCAACAATCTGATGTCATAGACCCTGAAATCTTCAATACGGCAGATCTAATCGTAACGTTATGTGGAGACGCGGCAGATAAGTGCCCGATCACGCCTCCTCATGTTAAACGAGAGCACTGGGGATTTGACGATCCAGCTAAAGCTAAAGGAACTGAAGAGGAAAAATGGGCTGTTTTCCAGCGTGTTCGTGATCAAATTGGAGAACGTATTCAACGATTTGCTGAAACTGGTGAATAAAACTTTCATAGCCAAGACATCTATGTTTTGGCTATTTTCCTAAACAATATATAAGTATATAGTTATTTAATAATGGAGGGATCATATGAATAAGCTTGAAATTTACGATCCAGCGATGTGCTGTTCTACCGGGGTCTGTGGTCCAAGTGTAGACCCGGAATTAACTCGTGTGGCAAGTGCTGTTTTTTCTCTACAAAAAAGAGGTTTTGATATAGAGCGATACAATTTAGCCAATGAGCCTGGCAAATTTACTGAGATTAAAGCCGTGACAGATTTTCTTCAGGAGAAAGGCCCTGATGCACTCCCTGTCATTTTATTAAATGGAGACATTGTAATGGAATCCACGTATCCAAGTAATGATGAGCTATCAAAGTGGTTTGACATCGATACAGAAGAATTAAATGATCGACCTAAAAACAACAGTGTCACGATCGATATTAGTGAACTGAAATAATAAAGGTGTGGGAATGTATGTTTCAATCGTTTAATCCAAAGTCTTTTGTGAACACCCAATTCTTGTTTTTTACAGGAAAAGGAGGGGTCGGAAAAACATCTACAGCATGTGCAACGGCCATCCATTTAGCAGATGAGGGAAAGAAAGTGCTGCTTGTCAGCACGGACCCTGCATCCAATTTACAAGATGTATTAGAAGTTGAGCTAACCAATACGCCAAAGCCTGTTCCTAATATAAACAACTTGGATGCATCTAACATCGATCCGGAAGAAGCAGCTGAAATGTATCGGGAAAATGTTGTTGGGCCTTACCGTGGTACATTGCCTGATGCAGCTATAAAAAGTATGGAAGAGCAGTTATCTGGTGCATGTACAGTGGAAATGGCTGCATTTGATGAGTTCTCAAGTATTATTTCAAATCCAGCCATAAGGAGTCGTTATGACCACGTGATATTCGATACAGCACCAACCGGACACACGTTGAGATTGTTACAACTCCCAACGGCTTGGAATGAATTTTTGGAAGAAAGTACCCATGGGGCCTCCTGTTTAGGGCCTTTATCAAGATTGCAAGAGAAAAAGGAGCTGTATGAACAAACCGTAAAGTCCCTTTCAGATAAGGATAAAACGGCTTTAATTTTGATTACAAGGCCTGAAACTTCGTCGTTATATGAAGCGAATCGCTCTGCCAATGAGTTAAAGGAAATTGGCATAAAGAACCAAATGCTTATAGTTAATGGATTATTGCAAACGCATCTTTCCTATGATGAAGTTTCATCGGCTTTTTACCAGCGACAACAGGAAGCTCTAAAAGACTTTCCAAATGGACTCAAGCAAATGCCGGTTTATTCGCTGCCGTTTGTTTCCTACTCGCTTACAGGGGTTGAGAATCTTCGTTATCTATTCAAGCAATATACCATGCCGGCAAAAGTAGAGACTCAATCACAACAAGAGAACCTTCAGTTACCTAAATTGAGTTCTGTAATTGATCGCTTTTCTGAAAGTCATACAAGAGTTATCTTAACCATGGGAAAAGGGGGAGTTGGGAAAACAACGGTCGCTTCCTCCATTGCCGTAGGGTTAGTTGAAAAGGGTCATAAAGTGCATCTAACGACGACGGATCCAGCTGCGCATTTGGAGTACACGTTTTCAGATACGTTCGATCATGAGAAGCTATCGATTAGCTCGATTAACCCTAAAGATGAAGTGACAGCTTATAAAGAAGAGGTGTTGTCACAAGCAAGCGAAAGTTTGGATGAACAAGGTCTCGCCTATCTCAAAGAAGATCTTGATTCCCCTTGTACGGAAGAAATTGCTGTCTTTCGAGCTTTTGCTGAGCAGGTCGCGAAGTGTGATGATGAAATTGTTGTCATTGATACGGCTCCTACAGGGCACACGTTATTACTTCTTGATTCCGCCGAGGAATACCATAAAGAGCTGACTAAATCGACAGGAGAAGTACCGGAAAGTGTCAGAGCATTACTTCCACGGCTACGAAATCCTAAGGAAACAAGTGTCGTCATCGTTACGCTAGCTGAAACGACACCGGTACTTGAAGCAGAAAGACTGCAAAAAGATCTGGTTCGAGCTCATATTAACCCTGAGTGGTGGGTTATAAATCAAAGTTTACACGCAACAGAAACCCTAGACCCTGTGTTAGCCGGAAGAGCCAATACCGAAAGAAAATGGATTGAAAAAGTAAGAGATGAATTGGCTCAAAACACTGCTATTATCCCATGGATCAGTGAAGAGAAAATCGGTTATACCAAGCTTAGAGAATTTACAATAAACTAACTAAGTAAGGAGGCATCAACATGGAGAAAGTCATCATTTTAGGAACAGGACCAGCTGGATTAACGGCAGCTGTCTACCTAGCTAGAGCAAATATGGAACCATTAGTCATAGAGGGACCTGAACCAGGAGGTCAACTTACACTAACAACAGAGGTAGAGAATTTCCCAGGGTTTCCTGATGGCATTATGGGACCAGAACTTATGGATAATATGAAGAAACAAGCTGAGCGATTTGGAGCCACGTTCAAACGAGGCTGGGTAACCGATGTACAAGTGGAGCAACGACCTTTCCAATTATCTGTAGACGGTTTGGGAGAGCTTGAAACGCAATCATTGATTGTCTCTACAGGAGCATCAGCCAAATTGTTAGAAATCCCCGGGGAGAAAGAAAACATCGGAAAAGGTGTAAGCACTTGTGCAACCTGCGATGGCTTCTTCTTTAGAGGGAAGAAAGTCGTGATTGTAGGTGGAGGAGACTCTGCGATGGAAGAAGCAAATTTCCTTACGAAATTTGCAAGCGAAGTCCAAATCGTTCACCGTCGTAACGAATTAAGGGCGTCTAAAATCATGCAGGATCGTGCCCGTGATAATGAGAAAATCACCTGGGCTCTTAACAAAACCCCCGTTGAAATGGTCTCGGACGGGATGAAGATTTCTGGGTTAAAAGTAAAAGATAACGATAAAGGTGAAGAAGAGCTCATCGAGACAGATGGCATTTTCGTAGCGATTGGACACAATCCAAATACCGAATTTTTGAAAGGTAAGCTGGATATGGATGAAAAAGGCTATCTCTTAGTCGAGCCCGGGATGACGGACACCAATATCCCTGGCGTATTCGCTTGTGGGGATGTTCAGGATCAAAAGTATCGTCAAGCTATTACGGCAGCAGGAACAGGATGTATGGCTGCTATGGACTCTGAACGATTTCTAGAAGGAGAAGCCGTAAAAGATTGGAGTCAAAGTCTGTAGATCGATTTTCTAGATATTCAACTAATGAGAGGAGAAAAATGATGAAAATTACTGAAGATGCAAAACAAACTTTAAGTAAACTTATAGGGGAAAAGGGAGCCGAAGGAATCCGCGTTCACTCCGTGGGAGGAGGTTGTTGCGGTCCCCAGATTGGGCTATCCCTTGATCAACCAGAGGAATCCGATACGGTTGAAGACGTGAATGGAATTCGCGTCGCGATCGATCAACAAGTAAAAGGCACTGTTGACCAGGTAACTTTAGATAAAAATGGAGAACAATTGGTGTTGTTAGGGTTAGATAATTGTTGTTAAAAAGGTCTCTTTTGAGGCCTTTTTTGTTTCCATTTTTAATAATTAATAAATATGGAATTACAACATTTTAAGAACGTTCTCTGTATTTATTGGAGTTCATTTGACAGATAAGGAGTATTAGTTCATACTTCTAAACATGTCGAATTATAATAATAAAGACCTAAACCAATTCAGTGATATTTTCAAAGCACTTTCTAATGTTCATCGGTTAAATGTTTTCCTTTATTTAGCTGAATACTGTAATCCGGGAGAGCCTAGCACAGATAAGGAAATGCGGATGACGGTGGGAGAGTTGGGGGAGGGGTTAAATATTGCGCCTTCTACTGTTTCACATCATTTAAAGGAGCTGCGAAGAGCTGGATTAATACGCATGGATCGAAAAGGAAAAAATATTGAGTGTTGGGTAGAACAAGAGACAATAGATAATATGGTTATGTTTTTCCAACAATCTACTAAAGGGGGACAATAATTTTTTTGCTATACAATTTCATAGTTATCGAAATGTAGAATTGTATCAGAGAGGAGTTTTAAGATGCTTCGTTTGTTATTAAGTGGTCTTATCATTGGCTTTGTCTCCTCACCAACTTGCCCGAGTAACGGAGAAGAAATAAAACATGGCACGAAATATGGTTTCTCTTCGTCGCTCATAGTGGGGGTAGGAGCTGTAATGGGGGATGCTATCGTTCTGGCAGCTATCTTACTTTGGCTAATGCCATTTATTGACTCAGAATCTTTAATCGTTACCTTTCTCTGGCTGTTTGGAAGTATAGTACTATTTTATGTATCCTGGGGTATATTTAAAGAGATCAAGACCGTCGAAGGCGTAGAAGTAAAACAAATCAAGAATATTAAGAGACCATTCCGACATTATTTTAGAGCGTTTTGGACAGGTACGGCTATCACAGCCTTTAATCCGTTTACCGTATTGTGGTGGATGGGACTGCTTACCCCAATCGTAGACTCCGGAAGCAGTATAACTGTTGTTTACCCGTTAGCTGTTTTACTAGGTGCGTTCGTCTGGTTTGTATCGCTGGCAGTACTACTTCACCTTGGAGAAAGATGGCTTAACAGAAAAAGAAGACAATTTATACTCCTAATAAGTGGTTTGGCAGTTCTGTTTTACAGTATTTATTTCTTGATTCAATTCGCTAATGAAATTTAAAGAGAAGAAGTAATGGCTAAAGTCAAATTGATTATTCAAACAATCCTCCATGTGGGACAGTTTAATTGTAGGTGTAGTAGGTTTGGATGTCTTAAGATTCACCAAATAGCGTTTTACTCCGGGGATTTACTGGTCCTTTCCGGAAACAAACTTTATTATCATTAATCTTATTGGGATACTTAAATTAAAAACAAAAGCAAAATAACTATTAAAAAAACCGCATTATTCTGTTGAAAATGCGGTTTTTCGTTGGTGAAAGAAATAATATTTATTTGTACGGAACACCTGGAGTGCTTTTATTCTTAACAGATGGAATCCTTCGGGTTTGGATTACTTAGTCCAAAGATCGGCCGGATAAACAGAGCCAGATATGTTCCGGCAAGGGCCATGCTCATCCATACCCATCCGTGAAGGCTGAAGGAAGCAATTCCGCCGAAATAGGCGCCGATGTTACAGCCAAACGCCAGACGTGCTCCGTAACCCATTAGAATTCCACCTAAAATAGATGAGGTAGCTACTCCGGGTTTAATTTTCTTCGGTTTAAAATTGCCCTGGAAGCTTGCTGCAATGAAGGAACCTAATATGATCCCGAAGTTCATCACGCTGGTTGAGTCAGCGAGGACGGTTTGATTTAAAGCTGCTGTGTTGCCTTGCCAATACCCCCAGCTGGCGACGTCTACTCCGAAGGTTTGCAGGAACTTGGACCCCCACAATGCGAAGGCGGAAGTAATGCCCCACGGGTTACCGCGTACAGAGAGTGTGATGGCATTGAGAACAGCTAATACAACTGCTGCCACGAGCAGCGGCCAGGCACCGCGCCAAATCTTTTTCCAACCTGAAGTCGTCTTCAGCGGAGCCATCTGCGGCGGGTTCCTTTTGCGGGCGATCTTGACCGTGATCGCATAAATTCCAGCAAATACAGCGAGTTGCAGCACCCATCCACCTAAATAGCCAAGGCCTGTGCTTTCAGCCAGTGAAATCGCAGGCAGGGCAGGGAGCTCACGCCAAAAAACGATGTGGTAGGCACCAAGCACAGAGCCGCCGATAAAGCCTAGCAGTGTCAGGACCATAGACGATTGCCCGCCGCCCACTGTATAAAGGGTGCCAGAGGCACAGCCTGATCCCATTTGCATTCCGATTCCAAACATAAAGGCACCGGCAATCACACTAATGCCGACAGGAGATACGTAGCCAGAAGGCGTCGTTCCGGTAAAACTAAAGCCGGTGGAGAGAATGACAGCAAATAGTGTTGTCGCTACAGCGAGCATTACCATATGTGCTTGCAGCCCCTGGACATTTCCGACAGACATTAAACGCCTGAAGGCTGAAGTAAAGCCAAAACGGGCATATAAAAGGGCTAGACCAAAGGCGATTCCGATGATAAATAAAATTCCTTGAGTAATGGTTGTTACGGAAACGATCGTTATGAGTAAAAGGAGTGCAGCTAGAATACCTAGAATCACCAACGGCTTTTGCACGGGGTTTAATGGAGCAACCATCGTCGTGGATTGCTTATTCCATGGTTTTAATTGGGTTGCCATATTAATCCTCCTTATTCCTAGTTGTAAACTATGTTTTTAAATCGTCATTTATCATAAAATAACTGAATCCATTTGTAAAACTATTAAGCTTGAAACTAATTTTTTTATAAAAAATGTCGAATAATTTTTCATTTTAAGGTTAAATTGAAAAAAGAACGGGTATAAAAATGGATAAGTTACATAAAGGATGGTGAATGAATTGGCAACAAGTAAGAAATCCTGGCATGTTATTTTTTTATTAAACAGTGAACGGATTGTTGCTCATGACCTTGAATTAAGTGAGGAAATGACAGAACGAGAAACCTCTGAGTTTATTGTGAAACAGCTTGATAAAGGGGAGTGGTGGTTTTTAGAGGATGGAGTAGCGATTCAAACAAATAGTGTGCAAAGCTTCTATTTAGATAAGGCCGCCAGACGGACGCGCTTTTCTCGCGAATAATAAGGTTAAACAAAAGGAAGGCCAGCTCAATGTCAGGAGCTGGCCTTTTTTGGCTCGCTGTAAGTGCGAGACAGTCTCATTCTCAGGATTCTAATATTTCCACCTGAATGTGCTGGCGTCCAAATTGCAAGGCCTCATCAAGCTCACTCATGAAGATGTCAATTCGGTTTCCGTCAATCGCTCCGCCAATATCCCCGGCAACAGCTACACCATAACCAGGAACTCTGACCTTAGAGCCTAGCGGGATCACATCAGGATCTACGGCGATTACTTTTCTGTCAGGATTGGCATGGAGATCGATGCCGGTATAGGTTGTCCCACTGCATCCTTCACAATTAGCGGTATAAGCTGTTGCCTCCACATTTACAACTCTCTTCACCTTGTCAAAGCGTTCATGATTTGGCGACTTTTTACCAAGGTCAAGAGCTTTCGTTTCAGCTTTATGAATGATTTCCTCTTCGGTAACTTCATCGGCTTGAATAGCTGAAGAGTCCGGATCTATATACGGTAAACCAATTAAATAAATGAATAGAAATGATAGCGTAATAATAGATGCTCTCATGACTTATGTCCCCTTCCTTTTTCAGTCACTTGAGCATTATAACAACCGTGATGGAACTGAACAATTAAAAAAGTCCTACAATATGATTACGCTTCTGTTACAAAACAACCATCCTTTACATGGTCAGGAAGGACTTGCTAACTATGCTGCAAATTGGCTGTCACAAGGTGAAGTCCAATAGTAGTTTGGGATGCTATTCCAGTTTGTGCACCTCTATGGAGTTAAGTGCTGGTTTGCTATAGATACTTTCCTCGCCAAAGTCGATAAAGGCCGATAGAACCAGCTCGTTATCAGGCCTGTCCATAGGAAATTCAAGATGCAATTGTTCGATTCGGACTTTCTGATTGCGTTGTAACCAGGATGCTGTCTGGGGAGGCTGTAACCTTATTTGCCGATCCCTTTCTTCAACTTTTCCCCATCGATTAGTTGTGGACCATGCAGACGTGTTCTTCGCCAGGAATCCCCCTTCCCAATTGGCTGTATTAGAAGAATCAAGGGTGAAGATCAGCTCAGGCATTGGTAAATCATGCTGGGTTAGATTTTCTACTGTAAATTTGATGTGGAGTCGAATTTTCTCATGGCGGTGGTCCATGAACAAACTATGGGTGAAATAGCCATACACGAGTCTCGGCTGATTAAGAATGTTGTCCAAGTGTTGAATACGGCTGTTGAGCCTGTCCGTAAATCGTTCTCCATTCATTACGTGCCCCTCCTTGTGGTCAATAAAAAGATTGAATGATTACTAGTATATGAGAGCCAGGACGGATTATGGCTATTTCAGCTAAATGGACCGCTCTTTAAGCAGGAGCGGTCCATAATTGATTGTTACATAACATCATCGTTCCTTTCGGCGTTTCTTTCCACAGCAGGATGTACGCTTCCTTGGTGTTTTTTTCTGAGGGCGTACTTTTTCTGGACGGTCGCTCAAGGAAAACACTCCTTTCGAAAAAGTATGGATCTGGATATGAAAGACTATTGTTTATCTTATGCAGCTTGGTAAGAAGGGGCCCGTGTGTTCAACTAATTTGTCAAAAAAGCTAAAAATATAAGTCGAAAATGCCAAATTTGACGGTCGGAATTGGAGAAAATCATGATATAATATTCATACTATGTTCGTTCATTCAATCAAGATTTTTAGAAAATAAAAGGAGGACGGGCCCATCAAATATTGTGAAGAATGTGGAAGTGGAAATAGCCCGGGCTCGCATTATTGCTCCCAATGTGGAGAGAAATTAAATGGTGATGATACATTTATTCCCGCGAACTCTGAATCCACCCCAGGTGTCAAGCAGAAGTGGACGATCATTGCTCCTCTTCTAACCTTCGTTTTTGCTTTAGGGGTAATAGGCTTTACATATATGTATGAAAAGAATGTGAATGAAGAAACGCTGACGATTAAGGAAGACGCCGAACAGATGGCGCTGAAAGGGAAGTACGAAAAAGCAGAGTCGATGTTATCCGAGGCAGTCGAGAAGCGGCCTGATTTTGAAGCACTGCAACAGGATTTAACAAGTGTGCGTTCTGTACTTGTCATGAATAATGACCTCAATAAAGTGTCTGAATATATTAAAAATAATAGGCTGGAAGATGCCCAAACAAGTTTATCAACCATTCAAAAACAAATTTATAATGCGCAAAGTCAGCTATCTGTTACGCTGATTCCAAAAGTTGAACGATTGGCTTCCAGAATTACAATTGGCGAAATTAATAATCAAATTAAGCATCTGACAAATATCGATGAGTTAGCCGATAAGCTAAATACGCTGTCAGGACTGGATTTGAAAGAGGCCGCTCAAGCCCGTAGTAAAATTAATGAGAAAATTGTGGCGATTGCGGCTAAAAAAGCGGAAGCGGCCATGGCAGATAAGCAATTTAATGAGGCCATTGCTACGGTAGATGAAGGACTGCAGTATGTCGTGAACAATGAGAAACTGATTCAATTAAAGAACCGGGTTAAACAGGAACAGCAAGCTTTCGAGCAACGGCAGCAGGAACGAATAAAGCATGCCATGGAGAAAGCGGCAGAAGAAGATCTTAAGAATCGAAAGCATGCGGTAAAAGTACTTGAAGTCAAAGCGACTAAAGATGAGTATGGAGATATCAAAGTAACCGGCGAAGTCGGCAGCGAAGCGACGAAAATTGTCAGCTCGATTAAAGTAACTTTTGAATTGAAAAATAAAGACGATGATGTTGTGAAAACGGATACGGCTGAAGTTTATCCGATGTATGTGAACCCAGGAGACAAAGGGACGTTTGAGAAGATCTATTATGATCTTAAAGAAGAAGTCACAGTAAACATTACGAATGTCGAGTGGTACGTAGAATAGGAGGACGGCGTATGGACCGGAGATGGCTCATGAGCCTGCTCGCGATGCTAGTATGTATAGGGGCGGGAATTGCGGGAACCGTTTACGTAAAGCATAGTGTTCCGAAGCAACTCGAAGCAAGCTCGCTGCTCAATCAGCCCGTCTCGAAGCAAGACAGTAAGACAGTAGCAAAGAGCACCCAGGATATTATCTATGAATCTCAGAAATTGGTTGTCCAAATTGAACTTAAAAATGGATCGATCGGATCGGGGTTTCTCTATAATAAAAAAGGCGATGTGATCACGAATGCTCACGTGGTGGCCAATGCTAAACAAGTGACCATTGTCACAGCGGATTCCAAGGAAATGAAAGGGGAAGTTATTGGGATAAGCCGGACAACAGATATAGCGGTTGTCCGAGTTCCAGGTCTAAAAGGTCGAACTCCACTTCCTATTGACAAGACAGCCGATGTAGAACTTTTGACGGAAGTACTTGCGCTTGGAAGTCCGCTTGGTCTGCAAAATACGGTAACGACCGGGGAAATCAGTGGTCTCAACCGAAACTTTGAACTCCCGCCATTTACCTATGAAAATGTTTACCAAATTTCTGCCCCGATTTCACCAGGAAATAGCGGAGGTCCGCTCCTGAACGGGAACACGGGGGAAGTAATGGGAATTAATTCGGCGAAGCTAGGTCAGGAAACGATTGGCTTCAGCATCCCGATTCTCGACATCCTTCCAATGGTTAAGAAGTGGTCGCAATCTCCTATGAAGGAATTGCCTGAATTTCCCGAGTTAAAGACCAATGGGAACGAAAATTCATCTGTTCATAGCACGGATGCTGACCAAGCCACCTATATTGTGCAATACTTTTACGATAGTATTAACCAGGGAGACTTTGTGACCGCCTACTCGTTAATAGGGAGCAAGTGGCAAAACAACACAACGTATGAAGAGTTTCGTGCGGGCTATAATCAGAAATTATCTGTAGCAATTGATCATATCGTAGCTGACCCAGTAGAAGGGGAAAAGGTGGAAGTAACGGCCTTTGTTACAACGAAAGAAACGAAAAATGGCAGTGTTGAAATGAAAAAATACAAATATCATTTTGTAGTAGGCTATGAAAATGATCAGATGAAAATAATCTCTGGCAGTGGAGAACAAATTTAAATCTAGAAATGATCCCTTTCAACATGGAAGAGGATCATTTTTTTACTCCAATTGCAAAAATATGTGACGAAATTTTAATAGGCACATAAAATGTAACTATAACTAAAAAAGTTGCACTAAGGAAAGATTTACACTACACTATGTTTAGGTTAACGAAAAGGAGAGAGGATGTATGGAAGAATTATTGCTTGCTTTTGGCCTGACATTAATGGCTGGATTAGCTACAGGAATCGGCAGTGTGCTGGCTTTCTTTACATCAACCACCAACACTAAATTTCTGTCGGTAGCGCTCGGCTTTTCAGCAGGAGTCATGATCTATGTATCGATGGTGGAAATTTTCTTTAAAGCGAAAGAATCACTTGTCGGGAGCATGGGCGTGGAAGCGGGAAGCTGGGTCACGGTGGCAAGTTTCTTCGGCG
Source organism: Halobacillus naozhouensis (assembly GCF_029714185.1). NCBI lineage: Bacteria > Bacillati > Bacillota > Bacilli > Caryophanales > Bacillaceae > Halobacillus > Halobacillus naozhouensis. Next base: position 1,555,383 of record NZ_CP121671.1, read on the forward strand.
GGATGCTTGTAATTGCTATTATCGATAAAGCCATTCCGAAACAGGGTAACCCGCATGAACCGAAGAGTGTAGAAGATATGTCAAAACCACATGATGAGGTAAAAAATAGTCAATTATTAAAAATGGGAACGTTCACGGCACTGGCGATTGCAATCCACAACTTTCCAGAAGGAATTGCAACGTTTACTTCTGCTTTGCAGGATCCGTCGCTTGGTATAGCCATTGCGATCGCGATTGCTATTCATAATATTCCAGAGGGGATTGCTGTGTCGGTACCGATTTATTATGCCACTGGTGATCGCAAAAAAGCTTTTAAGCTATCTTTTCTTTCAGGGTTATCAGAACCTGTTGGGGCGATCGCTGCATACTTATTATTGATGCCATTTCTAAGTGATACGTTATTCGGAATCCTGTTCGCCGGGGTGGCAGGGATTATGGTATTCATTTCATTAGATGAGCTGCTGCCAGCTTCGAGACAATATGGAGAAGCCCATTTGTCCATATATGGCGTTGTCGGAGGTATGGCGGTAATGGCTGTGAGTTTATTATTATTTATATAAGAAATAAAGAAGCTGTGCGGAAACTTGATTTTCCGCACAGCTTTATTAATAGGTTCGTTCTTCGATTAAGTCATCGACCACGGTGGCTATCTTTTGTTTGGGGCGTTGAATTAACCGCCAATTTAAATAGATCGTTCGCTCTTCCTTATACCCTAACCGCAGTTTGTCGGGCTCGGGTAAGATCGTCCATTTATGGAGGGAGTTAAACTTTTCTTCAGCCTTTTCCTTCAGCCACTCTTCTTTCGCTCGTTCAAGCTCACTTTGTATTTCTTGCTGTGTGAGTTGCTCCGGGTATGTGAAAAAAAACTTACCCTTGCTAAAATAGAACCTGGTTTGAGTGCCAGGCTCCATCATCACTTGATAGGCCCTGCCTAAATACGTAATTCGAACTGGCTGATCCGAATCCCATTCGACTGATTTATAAAGATCCTGATGGAGCTTCTGCCATTTTTCCTTCATCCATTGCGTCTTTTTATGTAAAAAGTCATCCACTTTGTCAGTTGATTTAGCCTCAGGTGCTGTCACATGCGCGCCATTTAAATCATCCAGATAAATTTTAATAAAATGGACATCTGACAATGTCGTTAGCGTGTACTCAATTGTTCTTTGTTCGTCTTCGATGATGGGCATGGTAATCCCCTTTCTCGTAATCTATTATTTTATTTTAATAAAGAAGGGGGAAGGCGTCAAAACAGACACATAGACCAGAGAAAGGGATCTCTGGTCTATAAGTGTTATTTGCATACCGCTGCCCCGATGATAATTAAAAGGATAAACAGGATAATGATCAGAACAAATTCATCGCCGCGACGACGTCTTCCACAACCACATCCTCCGTAGTAACCCATTAACATCCCTCCTTTTAGTCATACGATATTGTATGAATGCCCAGTTAGTTGGTAAAGGCGGATGTCTAGGTAGATAAAAAATTTAGTTTCTTTTTTTTCTATAGGGAAAGTATCTATAGAGTGATGTTGGTTTGACGTTGCTGGAAATCTTCTTCCGGGTAGTACGTGTTTTTGACTAAAATGTTTGGTCCCAGGCATTTAACGGCAGGGCAATGACAGTTCAGGCTAGCTGCCGTCTCGGTACGGTTCCATGCCTCATACGCATCCTCTAAAGAGGTGTCCTGAATATTGCCAAGCCCAGGCTCATCACCGAAGTCGGTGACAATGATATCACCGGTGAAAATATTTACATTCAAACGAGAACGTCCGTCGGGATCGTTTCTTACGGTCACGTTACGCTCTCTGTAGAGACGCTTCAGCATCGCTAAATCTTTCTGGTTTGAACTGCAGGGATAATAGGGTAATGTTCCAAAAAGCATCCATGTGTCCTGGTCCCTGTGATCAAGCAGGCGGGTAATCCCTTCGCGCATTTCTTCAAGGGTTAATGTTTCCAGACTTGAAGCAAAGTCAACGGGGTACATAGGGTGAAGCTCATGTCTGGCACAGCCCATTTCCAGAACGTGATCATGAATTTCTTCCAAATAAGGATAGGTGCGTTTGTTTAACATCGTTTCCGCTGAAACCATCACGCCTTCCTTTGCAAGACGCTGGGAGTTTTCCACCATCCGGTCAAAAAATTTCTGGCGATTGGCTTCAGAAGGTTTTCGTTCCATATTCGCAAAGCCGGTATGGATAAACTCCTCGATCGTCCCCCAGTTATGGGAAATATGTAGAACATCTAGATAAGGGATGATCGGCACGTAACGGTTATAAGGCAGTGTTAAATTGGAGTTAATTTGGGTTCGGACGCCCCGCTCGTGCGCATAGGCAAGCAGCGGCAATACATATTGCTCCACGGACTTTTTCGACATCATTGGTTCTCCGCCAGTAATGCTCAATGTCCGTAAGTGAGGAATTTCATCTAATCGCTTCAGTATGAGATCAATAGGTAGCGCATCAGGGTCTTTATCCTGCAGCGTATATCCGACAGCGCAATGTTCACAGCGCATATTGCAAAGATAGGTAGTAGTAAATTCAACATTCGTAAGCATCATTTGACCATGCTCATCAACATCCATATAAGCCTCCCATGGATCATAAGCAGGGGAAAGCTTTTGTAACTTGTGGTTCATGAAAAACGACCTCTCTTGTAGAAGTATTTCTGAAAATCACTCTCTAGTTTATCATGATTAGCCCATCAATAGGGGGGATGATAAAAATCAATCCAGAAGAAGGAAATCGTCTGTTAATCTTGAATTTTATAAAAGAAACAGTAGGAGGAGGATTGCTTTGCAAACGACGGTGATCATTACAGGAGCTTCAAGTGGCTTCGGCTACCAGACGGCATTAAAGACTGCTGAAAAAGGGATGCGTGTTATTGCCACCATGAGAAATATGGACAAAGCAGAAGTGTTTGAAACCGAAGAGATTCCTGGGCATATACGGGAAAACATCGACGTGTGGCCACTTGATGTAACAGAGGACGCCTCCCTTGAAAAATTTAAGCAGCATTTGAACCGATTAGAGCGGGTTGATGTGTTAGTCAATAATGCCGGGTTTGCTATCGGTGGCTTTCTCGAACAAGTGCCACTCGAATCTTATCGGCGCCAGTTTGAGACGAATCTGTTTGGGGTGATTGCCGTTACCCAATCTGTCCTGCCAATGATGCGTCAACATAGAAGAGGAAAGATCATTAACGTCAGTAGTATAAGTGGACGCATCGGATTTCCTGGTTTGTCACCTTACGTTGCTTCTAAACATGCGCTAGAAGGCTTGACTGAAAGTTTGCGTTTTGAAGTGAAGCCGTTTGGGATTGATGTGTCCCTGATCGAACCAGGTTCCTATGAGACGAATATTTGGGGCAGCGGCATGGAGCTGCCAAAATCCGCTTATGACCCTGAGTCTCCATATGCTTTTTATGTAAAGGCGCTGTGGAGAGCATTGAATCGCGAAGCACACGGGGACCCAGTGAAAGTTGCTGATCTATTGACTAAACTGGCCAGTCCGTCAACGGCGAATAAACTTCGCTACCCGATTGGTCCAGGTGTCCGCATGAATTTATTTTTGAAAAAAGTACTGCCATGGTTTTTGCTTGAGCGTACGGTGTTGAAAAAATTGCTAGGTTGAAGCTACTAAAAAAGAATAGTAGATAGGAGAGATGTGTCATGATGCAAGGGGCTGAACCGATTTTTACAGAGGGAAATGAAGTCGGAATTCTCGTGAGTCACGGCTTTACGGGGACGACTCAAAGTATGAGACCGCTCGCTAATGCCTACGTCAAAGCAGGCTATACTGTTGCTTGCCCACGATTGGAAGGGCATGGAACGACACCTGAGGACATGGAAGTCTCCAACCAAGAGGATTGGATTCAATCCGTCGAAGCTGCCTATCAGTGGCTTGATGAGCGTTGTACCAACATCTTTGTAGTGGGGTTATCTATGGGGGGGACCTTGACCTTATACCTGGCTGAGAAGTACGAGAAGATTAAGGGAATTGTGCCGATTAATGCGGCGATTGACATTCCCGCCATGGAAGAAGTGATGGAATCAGCGGAAGATCGATTCGTGGATGCCATTGGCTCTGATATTAAAAAGGCAGGCGCGGAGGAATTGGCGTATGATCGAACTCCGGTCAACGCGATCCGTTCCCTCATGGCTTTGATGAAAGAAGTTCATGAAGGACTTGCTGCCATCCACTGCCCGGCATTAATTTTTGTTTCGGACGAAGATCATGTCGTTCCGCCGGATAATTCGGAAAACATCTTTGACTTGATTTACTCTGAACATAAAGAGCTCGTTCGGTTGGAAAACAGCTATCATGTGGCCACGCTCGATAACGATCAAGATTTAATCATTGAGCGTAGTCTGGAATTTTTTCAAATGTATGAAAGGGCTATGTAAATAACAAAAGTGTAAGCGGCCTTGGGACACGACAAAGGGAGGTTAGGCATTCAAGGAACAACCTTTTGGGGAGTTGAAGGTCGTTATTTATATTATATGTATGGAATTGTCTTATCGAAGTTCGGTAAGCTAATTTTTTAGGATAAGGAATAATTACAGAAGTTTTATACAACTTAAAGTCCATATAATGGAATAACTGCTTGTGAAGATTATAGGAATTTGAAATAATTGGTATCAAGTAAAGGGCAGGTTAGTTATTCTTGGAATAGGAAGTGGGGGTGTTTTTTATTGAGTAAAGATAAAGAAACTCCTGAAGAAAGAAGAGAAAGATTGAGACAAGAAGAATCAAAAAAACCTGCTGGGAGTATTCATGGTGGAGGACTCCCAGATTTAGTTGGGAAATTAGGTTGGAAAGGTACTGGAATACTTATTTTTTTATTACTAGTAGGTTTTATAATTTATTCCGTCTTTTTCAACTAAAGGGTACGAGAGAGCTAAGAAAATTAAGAACAAAGAAAATGAAACACCAGATCAATTACTTGCAACAGTAATGTTAATAATCTCTCCCCCTGAGTTTAAAGGGAATTTATCCAACTCTGGGGGACTTTCCATTTTTATCTGAGAAAAAGGTTTAATGAGCTCGAGTATTAAATGTGGAAGCCTCGAAAAATTTCATAACTGAACATACAGAAAAGGAACTGAAATATGCAAATGACATTTACACAAAATTGTTAAAAGATATCTATCCATGAGAAATCAAAATAATTTTTGAATGATATAATTGAAAAACAATTAATCTACATTACATGAAAGGGAGGATGTATCATGACCAAACATAAGATTTATACAATGAGTGTCGCAAATGTCTATCCCCACTATATTACGAAAGCGGAGAAAAAAGGACGTACGAAAACAGAAGTCGATGAAATCATCCGTTGGTTGACAGGGTATAGCCAGGAAGAGTTAGAAGCGCAACTGGAAAAACAGACAGACTTTGAGACCTTCTTTGCGGAAGCTCCCCAACTGAATTCTTCACGGACTTTGATCAAAGGTGTGATCTGCGGTGTCCGAGTGGAAGACATTGAAGAATCAACTATGCAGGAAATTCGCTATTTGGATAAGCTGATCGATGAGTTAGCAAAGGGAAAAGCGATGGAGAAGATTTTGCGGAAATAATAATTAAAACGAAGAAACACTGCTTCCATTTATAAAATATAAAAGAATCGGTGTTTTTTTGTTGAATAAATAGTAAATGGAAAAGGTGGTATACATATGAAGGTGTTTTTTCGAACACTATATTCCATCCTCTTAGTTGGAGCCGGCATCTTGCATTTCGTCCATGAACGAAGCTTTCGCAGGATTGTCCCGAAAACACTTCCCTCACGACGGTCCATCGTGCTGGTGTCAGGTGTTTTTGAAATGATTTTTTCCGTCTTGCTTTGGGTGAAAAAAGGACAACATATCACAGGGAAACTCTTAGCACTATTTACGACCGCTGTTTTTCCAGCAAATGTGTACATGGCTGTGAAAAAAATATCATTCCGGCCGGGAGAACAAGCGAATCCTTGGATTCTATGGTTGCGTTTACCCTTGCAAGTTCCACTGGTTGCTGGGGCGTTAACGCTGGGAAGAAAAGATAATAGATAGACTGTTCCAGAATCAGGGTGCCTTGTTGAATAAGGTGTCCTTTTTTGAATAGGACCATATTCTTGAGTGTTAAATAATGGGGCGCATTCTGGAATTGGAATAGGGAACTGCACCCTTTTTATATTTTAAGGACTATATTGTGGAATAAGATTGGTGATATTTAACGATTTCGATAGCCGAAGAAATGAAATAAAAATGTAGGAATCTTCATATGGTAAAAGACAAACTTTTTAGGAGGTACATATGAAGAAAATTGTGGTTGGCATTTCGATATTAATGGTTTTAGCCATTGGTGCGACACTAGTTTTCATACCATCGACGGCCTCTGAGAAGGCAGAGGGCAATATTTTCATGAGTCGGCATATTGATGACGCTGGTGTAAGGGCGGCTGTGAAATCGGGACAAGGCCAAGTGCTAGATCAAAAATATTATGATGAAAGGTATGACATAACCGTCCATTTCAAAAGGGTTTTAACCGATGATAAAGAAACAAAACTCCTTTTGACCTATCATAGTGAAGAGAAAAATTTAAAGAATTATTATATTGACCTTTGGGAAGGTGTCAGTAAGGTTAATTTGATTGTCGGCCATGAAAAGATATCATTAGAAAATGTGGGCTGGGGAAGCCGATATTACAGTAAAACAGAGAACACAGTATACGAGGCCTTATCCTTCGAATCAATAAAAGAATATGAGGGACAGAACATTCGTTTAGAGATTGAAGATTTGACCATCTGGAAAAACGGTGGAAATGGCAGTGTACGGACAACTTGGCCTCTAGAATTCAAGCTTAAGCCTTCTGCCACCTTTGCCAGAGAAAAAACTGAAATCAATAAAGAATTCACTTTTAAAGGTGAAACATACAACATTAAGCAGGTGGAATTTTCTGCCTTAGAAACAAGAGTCGTCGTTACTGGATCTGATATTAAAATTTATACGGATGAAAGTGGAAGACAATATGAAAAGAGAAGTAAACTAGAAAAACTATTCCTTAATCCTAGAGAAACAGGTAAGGAATATGGATACAGAGCTAATAAGAAAAAAGCGGGTGTCTTTTTGAGGTCAGCTGGGAAGAAGGTTGTGCCGATCTATAGTAAGGAAGAGGTACATGATGCAGATAACTATGTAATGGTTTTTGCACCAGTGAAGGATCGGCAAAATTTGATTCTTGAGGTTGGTGAGGATATCGAAATTCCATTAATCGAATAGGACGTCGGTTTACGAAAATTCATGTGACCTTGTAGCAACAGTAAAAAACTCAGAAGCTAAAATAGGCTTCTGAGTTTTTTACCAGCTGGCTTTTTTTACGCCAGGAAGCTGGCCTTTATGGGCAAGTTCACGAAACTTAATTCTTGATAGTCCGAACTGTCTCATATACCCATGAGGTCTTCCTGTAGCGGCACAACGATTATGAAGGCGAGTAGGGGATGAATCCCTTGGCAGTTTGCGCAATGCTTCATAATTACCTTCTGCTTTTAGTTGCTTACGTACTTCTTTATATTTTTCATACGTCGCCTGACGTTTGCGTTCTTTTTGGACCATAGCTTGTTTGGCCATGACAGTTCTCCTCCCTTTAAATAGTAATAATTACGATTTACATTGTATAACTTTGTCCTTTTTTTGTCAAACAGAGAAAGGTAGCCAGTGTCCTCTGATCTTCTTAGTCATTGATAGAATCTAGAGATTGCTTTATAATAGATCCATAGCAAAAAGAGCGAAAGAATATAAGCCTTCAAGGGGAGCTTTAAGCTGAGAGTGAACAGACTTGTTCAGACCCTTCGAACCTGTCAGTTAGTACTGACGTAGGGATGGTGGCTTTTTTGATGGCGATGCAACGGGACTCCTCCATCAGGAAGCTTCCCTGTGGCATCGCTTTTTTTCTATGGAAAAAGGAGGTTGAGGGATGCGAAATAAACGTGTTTTGTTTTTAGTAGAGGTAGCGATTTTTTCGGCATTAGCCATCTTACTTGATATTATTCCATTTCTTTCGTTTAAACTTTGGGCCCAGGGAGGCTCGGTGTCGTTTGCAATGGTTCCCGTATTTATCATGGCGTTTAGGTGGGGGCTTGGCGGCGGAGTGCTGACGGGGCTGCTGCTCGGTTTCTATCAAATTTTATTTGGAGCTTATATTTTGACACCAATGCAAACGTTCCTTGATTATTTTGTAGCGTTTGGTGTGATTGGTCTCGCCGGAATTTTTGCCAGGCCGGTATGGGAAGCGGCCCGCTCGAGAAAGGTAAAGCGAATGGCTGTCTGGCTGGTGTTAGGCGCATTTATCGGCAGTCTGTTCCGCTTCTTAGGCCACTTCGCTGCAGGGATTGTTTTTTATGGAGAATTTGCTCCGCCAGGCCAGCCGGTATGGTTATATTCTCTACTTTATAATGGGGGATATATGCTGCCGGCGTTTATCGTTAGTGCGATTGTATTATGCTTGCTGTTCTCACAGCGGCCGACTTTACTGCTCAATCGCTCGTAAATCAAGAACCTATTTTTTACAGCTTCGTGCTGTGAAAATAGGTTTTTTCTTTTCTCGAGAAAAAATAGAAAGGGAAATCGTTAAAAAAGGTCGAATGAGTGTAGTAGGAAGGGAGTAGAAGACGATGAACCAATCAAACATCATTGCTACGTATTCAATTGTCGGATTTGACCCGGAAACAGAAGAACTTGGGGTTGCTGTTCAGTCGAAATTCTTAGGGGTCGGAGCCGTCGTCCCATGGGCAAAGGCCGGAGTTGGGGCAATTGCCACACAAGCTTTTGCTAATCCAGCTTATGGTCCAGAAGGACTGGAGCTATTAAGTAAAGGCTTGACCGCTCAGGAAGCCGTTGACACATTAATCGCTGGAGATGCAGGTGCTCCTGACCGACAAGTGGGGATTGTGGACGCGCAAGGAAGGGCAGCTACATTTACAGGAAACCGCTGCTATGACTGGGCTGGCGGAGTAACTGGTCAACACTATACCGCCCAAGGCAATATTCTAGTTAATGAAGCCACCGTCACTGAAATGGGAAAGGCTTTTGAGACAAGCATAGGTTCGTTAGCAGACCGTTTGTTGAAAGGGCTTGAAGCCGCGGAACAAGCTGGTGGTGACAGCAGAGGAAGGCAGTCGGCCGCAATTTATGTGGTGAAAGATCAAGGGGGTTACGGTGGGCTGAGTGACGTCTTTATCGATCTAAGAGTTGACGACCATCCCGAACCAGTCCAGGAGTTATTCCGAATCTACCAGCTTCAGCAACTTTATTTTGGGGAATCGAAACGTGAGAATATAAAGGCGCTTGAAGGGGAATTGAAAGATAGGGTCGTCCACCATTTGTATCGAACTGGGTTTTTATCGAATAATGACCCTGATTCTGACGATCTCTACCAGGCCCTTTCGACGTTTCTGCATAGGGAGAACTTTGAAGCCCGTGAGCAGGAACGTGGGTTCATAGATCTTGAAGTCTATGATTTTCTAGATAAAATGGTTGTATAACAGGAAAGGGGAATAGAGATGTTTAAAAAATTAATGGCGCGTGCCGGTATTGGCGCTGCCAAAGTGGATACACAGCTTGAGAAATTGGATTTTCAGCCTGGCGAAGCAGTTGATGGAAAGGTAGTCGTGCAGGGCGGCGAGGTAGATCAAGAGATTGACCAAATCACTGTATTCCTGATGACCGAAGCATTGAGAGAAGCGGACGATAAGAAAATTAAAGAAACAGTCAAGCTGGATGAATATCGGATCTCCGGCGCATTCGTTATTCATGCCAAAGAGACGAAAGAGATTCCGTTTACGATTGAAATTCCGATCCATGCTCCGGCTACATTAAACAGGCTGCCGCTATGGTTTGAAACAGGACTTGATATGCCGATGGCTCTTGACGCGGGGGATCGAGATTACATAAAAATATCTGTCCACCCGTATACGGAATCGATCCTGCAAGCTGTAGAAAGAGAGCTGGGTTTCCGCCTGAAAAAAGTAGAGATGGAATACTCAAGAAGACATGGCTATGTTCAGGAATTTGAGTTTCTCCCTGGCGGTGAATTCAGAGGATATTTAGACGAATTAGAACTGATCTTCTTCCTAGATCATCAAGGCGCTCGAGTATTTTTACAAGTCGATCGTAAGGCAAGAGGCTTGGGTGGCTTGTTCGCGGAAGCGTTAGAAATGGACGAATCCAATATCCAATTATACTTTTCAAAGGAGGAGTTGGAGTCTGGGGCGCCCTCACTGGCGAGAAAGTTAGGCACAGCTATACGGGAACATGCTGGATAAGAACAAAAGCGCGGGACATGCTGGTAGACAGAGGAAGTTCCTCTAAACGGTGAGCTTCTCCAGGCTGGCGCTTTGCAGGATCTCACTCTGCACACTAGTCCCACTGGAGTCTCCACCTTTCCCATCTTCACTTGCCATATGGGGGTTAGGAATTAGCTCGAATGATTCCGTTTGCTGTTTAGTAACACAATTATTTAAAGACATTTGCAAAGGGACTACCTTCGATTTTTATTAAGATGGTTCCGTTGATCTCATCATCGAAATGGGGGATGGGAAAACTGCGAGACTCCTACGGGAAAGGAAAGACTGGCAAAACCCGGGAGGTCACAGACCGAGGAGGCTTGCCGTCTTCCCCGTGGAAAGCGAGTGGTTTCCCACCCCCATTCTCCTATTGAAAAATATGGAACCTTAATCAAATTCCACACAATCGAGGGTAATTACGGAATAACGGTAAACCACTGAAATTTTTATAAGTTCCTATGCTATTACATAGAGCTGCCGGATCGAATCGATCTGGCAGCTTATTTTTTTGACTTTCATACAAGGTTAGATTATTATCTAATTAGATACTTATTTAATAAGGGAGGGGAAACGATGCAATTAAACAAGATGGTCGACTTTCATAAAGCTGTAGGAGACCCGACGCGATTAAGGATTGTTTCACTCTTGCTTCATGGGCCGCTCCATGGTCAGGCGATCGCCCAAAAACTCGGACTAAGACCTCCTACGATTACCCATCATATAAAAAAGTTAAGAGATACAGGGATGGTGTATTCGCGACGGGATAGAAATACGATTTATTTCTACTTAGATGAAAAGAAACTGGAATTTATGGCCACAGCGATTTTACGAATGGGAGATGAGACCGTGAAGAAAGACGAACTGCATGTAAACGAAGCTGAACAGCGCAAAATTCTCAACAACTTTATAACAGAAGAAGGCATGTTAAAACAGATGCCAAGTCAACTGAAGAAGAAACTTGTGATTTTGTCATACTTCGTTCAAGGGTTTGAACGAGGAACAGTTTATGAAGAGCACGAAGTAAACGACTATATTAAACAGTTTTATGGGGATTATGCAACCATGAGACGCGAATGGATTATGCAACAGTTTATGTATCGTGAGAATAATAAATATGAGCTTAATCCAGAAGAAATGTGGCCAATGGTTGTAAAAAGGTGATCACGCTGTCACCTTTTTTTATTTGGGTAACTAATTAGATGGTTGTCTAATTTAAGGGGGGAAGGGTTATTTTTCTTCATCACCATTCTTACAAGTATTTATTTTACTCAGGTATTGTTAACGGGGTGGGGGATCGGTTCAGCCAGGTGGCTGTATTAGCTTTATTGCTGGAATTAACAGGGTCTGGTTTAGCGGTAGGTATTTTAATGGGGATGCGTGTTTTGCCTTACTTGATTTTGTCTCCTGTTGCAGGAAAATTCGCAGATATTTGGGATCGCCGCAAGATGATGATGGTGACAGATATAGCCAGAGTCCCTTTTGCCTTTTCGTTCCTCTTCGTTCAATCGCAAGATGATCTCTGGATTCTCTATAGCAGTATGTTTGTCTTAGCTTGCGGAGAAGCCATTTATCAACCGGTTAGAAAAAGCAGTATTGGTGTGTTGGTCGAAGAGCAGCATTACGCCAAAGTAAATGGATTCGAACAAGTGGTCATCGGGATTGTGCTTATTATCGGTTCAATTACAGGCGGACTGGTTGCTTTTTTAATCGGAAAAGATGTGGCGTTTATCCTTAATGGATGTACGTTCATGGCCGCCGCGTCTCTCATTTATCCTCTTAAGTTTAAACGGCAGAAGTCGCAACAGTCACCGGCAATACCCGTTCAAAAGCCCCGAGCCAAACTGGATCCTATGGTTCTATTCATCGTGGTCATCCTGGGGGTTAGTGCTGGATTGGATGGTTTATTTAACATACTGATCAGTTACTACGGAGCAGAAACGTTCAATTTGGGTGAGTTAGGAATCGGTCTGCTTTATGGAGCATTAGGAATAGGCCTGGTGATGAGTTTCTTTATTTCTAAGCAAGTGAAAGGGAAAATGCTCCTCATCGGAATCATTACAATTGGAATGGAAGGAGTATTACAAATGTTGGCCAGTCAAGCTTCTGTAATATGGGCGGCTGCTCTAGCTTTTACAGGGATTTCACTTTTTGGCGGGGTAGGAGCTGCATGCTTTGATACTTTGGTGATGGCCCGGACGCCGAAATCCGATCAAGGAAGAGTATTCGGGTTCATCGAGTCGTTAACGAATGTCGTGATTGGACTGGCGATGTTTGGGTCCGGATGGCTTCTCGATTCGTTTGCTGCTAGGCAGGTGGGGTTTATCGGCGGAATCGCTGCTATTGGGTCAATGGTTTTATTTATAGTCTTATATAGTTTTTATTTTCACAAAATTATAGAAAATTCTCGAAAAATGGTAAAAAAATATGAAAAAAGGTCGATAAAACATACAGAAGAGTAAAGGGGGAGAGTAAGTGAAGCTATTAAAAAAAAGTTATGGATTTTTTACGAAGAGAATCCAACGACAGATTCTTTTTCCATTTTTATTTTTAATTTTATTAACAGGATTTGTAGTAGCTGGAACGAGTTATTGGTTTAGTTTGAACAACATGAAGGAAACGATGACGAAGAACGTCGAACAACAAATGACTATGATGAGTGATTCATTTGATACCTTGTTTGACAGCATCAGTCACAACGTGAATCGTTATGCAGAAGATAATCAGCTAGCGAATCCACAGGAAATGAGCGAGGACATTCTTGCGAGTTTTGCAAGTACCAAAGAAGCTAACCCATACATTTTAAATATTTATATGGGCGACAAGGATACGAAGGATATGTTTATCTTTCCCGAAACCGAGCTAGGCTCAGACTATGATCCGACAACGCGCCCCTGGTTTACAAAGTCGGTAGAGCAGACAGGTGAAGTCATCTGGACAGAGCCCTACACAGATGCTGCGACAGGCGATACGATCGTAAGTGCTGCCCGGGCAATCGAACAAAATGGCAGTGTTACCGGAGTTTTTTCGATCGATTTTACGGTGAATACGTTATTTAACATGATCGAGAAAGTAGAGGTGGGGCAGACAGGTGACGCGATGTTACTTAGTGAAACAGGGATTTATCTGGCGCATCCAAACGAAGAGATGATCGGTAAAACGGCTGAGAAAGCACCTTTTTATGACACATTAATGTCAAGTGAAGCGGGGTCTTATGAGTACAGTAAAGGTGGAAAACAGAAAATTATTGCCTTTGCCACCAATCCTAAAACAGGATGGAAAATGGCCGGGACGGTGAATGTATCAGACTTTGTGGCCCAGGCCAACACGATTATTTTACCGATCGTGATTGTGCTCGCGATTGTGATTTTAATTTCCCTGGGGATAGCCGTATTAGTGACGCGTTATCTTACCAAACCGATCAAGCACTTGCAGAAATTAATGAATAAAGCCGGGCAAGGGGATTTTGCCATTGCGGTAAAAATTGTTCGAAATGATGAAATTGGTGAACTGTCAGAGGATTTTGAGAGAATGATGGCATCGATTCGTGAACTGATTGCAAACGTGAAATCGTCTTCTAATCTTGTAAGCAGTTCTGCTGAAAATGTAGTCGCCAATGCCGAGCAGAACGCAGCTGCTTCGAACGAGATTTCCCGGGCAATACAAGATATCGCAAGTGGAGCTCAGTCTCAGGCGGAGTACATGGAAAGCAGTGTCAATTCATCCCAAACACTCGCTTCAACCATTAACGATGTCGTCACTCAAAGTGAACGAATTAAAACGCAGTCTGATGAGTTGCTCGATCGCTCTGAAGAAGCGAAATCGATCGTTGAGAAGCTGCGCAGCCACTCTAATCAAACGACAAACATGACAACTGAAATGAAAGAATCGATTCATGAATTACAAGATAGTTCAGAAAATATTAATCAGGTCGTAAGCACGATTTCTGGGATTGCCGGGCAGACGAATTTGCTGGCCCTAAATGCCGCTATTGAAGCAGCCAGAGCCGGAGAAGCCGGAAAAGGATTTGCTGTCGTAGCTGAAGAAGTGAGGAAGCTGGCTGAACAGTCGGAATCAGCTCTGACCGATGTTGCGAAAATGATCCATCATATGCAAACCCGAACAGCAGCGATCGTAGAGTTGATCGAACAAACTGGGGATGTCGTGGTAGAGCAAGAGCAATCTGTGAATGCGACCGAGCAATCCTTCGAAGGCGTGTTTGCGAATATTTCTGATAACGTTCAGTCCATTAACCAGATTATTTCTTCCATGAAGCAAATGGATAAGGAGAAGAATCAACTTGTGGCGACGATTGATGAGATTAGTTCTGTAACGGAAGAAACAGCGGCAGGGGCAGAGCAAGTGTCAGCCTCCATTCAGGAAAGCAATTCTGCGATGGAACAGCTCAACCACTTGGCTGAGGAACTGGAGAATGTCGCCTCATCAATGAACGATTCCTTGCAGAATTTCAAGTTAGATAAGGACCATGGCGCAGAAGGGGAAGTTGTACCATTAGAGAAAGATAACAAGTGGGGCCAAAAAGCAGGATAATTTTTAAATGTGACCCGATCACGGGTCACATTTTTAATTCTTTAGAGGTTTGAAAACTAGGTAAACAGGGAACTTTTCAGTAAATTGTTCGAAGTGGAGGGGGCTTATGATCTAACTATTCTGCCAATTGGATGTTGCAGCAGGGAGAATCTTAATCTCGCTGCGGAGTGGTCTCTTTTGATTGGCGTGATAAATGATTACTTAAAGAAGGAGGAACTACAATTGTTAGAACGTGACCATACAGTAGTAACAATTAATGAAAAGGAATATTTAGCAGATCCAGGTCAAAACCTTGTGGAACTGCTTAACACAACGGATGAGAATGTACCGCAGATTTGTTACAACGAGTCACTAGGGCCAATTGAGACATGCGATACTTGCATTGTTCAAGTTAATGGAGAGCTGGTGCGAGCTTGTGGAACGAAAGTAGAAGCGGGGATGAAGGTTCAAACGAAACTGCCTCATGTACATAAAGCACAGAAAGAGTCGTTGGACCGTATCTTAGAAAATCATGAGCTTTACTGCACGGTATGTGATTACAATAACGGTTCATGTGAAATCCATAATACGATGGCGGAATTTGGCCTCGAGCACCAGTCCAGACCATTTGAACCCAAGCCGTACAATCGCGATGAATCCGGTTCCTTTTATCGGTATGATCCGGATCAATGTATACTTTGCGGGCGTTGTGTGGAAGTATGTCAGGATATCGAAGTTAACGAGACCCTGACAATTGATTGGGAACGCCAGGAGCCGCGCGTTATTTGGGATAATGATGTGCCGATTGATCAATCCTCCTGTGTCAATTGCGGTCAGTGTGCCACGGTCTGTCCTTGTAATGCCATTATGGAAAAAGGAATGGAAGGGGAGGCCGGATTTCTTACGGACCAGCAGCCAGGGATTTTAAGGTCGATGATCGAATTAACGAAGAAAGCTGAAACAGGTTATGGCCCCCTTTTTGCCGTATCAGATACGGAAGCGGAAATGCGTGAAGAGCGGATTAAGAAGACGAAAACGGTTTGTACCTATTGTGGTGTCGGATGTTCGTTTGATGTGTGGACAAAGGATCGGAAAGTTCTTAAAGTCGAACCGAGTGCCGAATCTCCAGCCAATGGGATTTCCACGTGTGTGAAAGGGAAGTTTGGCTGGGATTACGTCAATAGTGAAGATCGCTTAACGAAACCGTTGATCCGCAGAGGTGATTCGTTTGAAGAGGTCGAATGGAATGAGGCCATTGCTTATGTCGCTGAACGAATCAAAGAAATTAAAGCAGAAAAAGGTGCAGATGATTTAGGATTTATCTCTTCTTCTAAAGCCACGAATGAAGAGTCTTACCTTATGCAGAAACTGTCCCGGCAAGTCATTGGGACGAATAACGTGGACAATTGTTCCCGTTATTGTCAATCTCCAGCCACTAAAGGATTATTCAGAACGGTAGGACATGGAGGAGATTCCGGTTCGATCGACGATATCGCCAAAGCAGACCTCGTCATCACGATCGGTTCCAATACGGCGGAGTCACACCCTGTGCTGGCTTCCAGAATCAAACGGTCTCAAAAGCTGTTTGGCCAGAAACTCTATGTCTTTGACCTAAGAAAATATGAAATGGCTACAAGAGCTGATCGCTTTTATCAGCCAAATTCCGGAACAGATTTAGTGTGGCTGTCGGCGATAACGAAGTATATTTTAGATCAGGGATTAGAAGATAAAACATTCCTAGACGAATGGGTCAATGGTTTTGATGAATACAGAGAAAGCCTGGAACCATTTACGATGGACTATGCCTCGGATTTAACGGGCATCCCGAAAGAGGAACTTATGGAAGTAGCCGAAGAAATAGCTTCATCCGAACGTGTAGCCATTTGCTGGGCAATGGGAGTGACGCAGCATACCCGTGGAAGTGATACGAGTACCGCGATTTCAAACTTGCTGCTGGTTACGGGTAACTATATGAAGCCGGGCTGCGGTGCATATCCACTAAGAGGCCATAATAATGTTCAAGGCTGCAGTGACTTTGGCAGCATGCCGAACTTCTTCCCAGGTTATGAGAAAACAGAAGACGACGAGGTTCGCAAGCGTTATGAACAAGCGTGGGGTGTCGACCTTCCAAAAGAACCGGGAAAAGATAATCACCAGATGATTGAAGCGATCCATGATGACAATCTTAGTGCCATGTATGTAATGGGTGAGGACACAGGAATAGTAGATGCTAATATTAACTATGTAACCGCCGCCTTTGAAAAACTCGATCTCTTTATTGTCCAGGATCTGTTTTTAACCAAAACAGCTGAGTATGCAGATGTGGTGTTACCTGCGTCACCGAGCCTCGAGAAAGAGGGCACCTTTACGAATACAGAACGCCGTATCCAGCGGTTATACAAATCCCTGGACCCTCTCCCTGGATCTAAACCAGATTGGGAGATTCTCCAGCTGATTGCGAAAGAGCTTGGGCATGACTGGGGCTATGAGCATCCTGGTGAGATAATGGAGGAAGCGGCCAGCCTGACTCCACTGTTTGCCGGCGTATCGTATGAACGATTAGAAGGGTATAAATCCTTGCAATGGCCAGTTGCTGAAGATGGAACAGATGAGCCGCTTCTGTTTCTGGATGGGTTCCCTTTTGACGATAAAAAAGCGAAGTTGTTCCCGCTGGATTATGAACTGGAATACAAGACGACAGAAAAATATGATTTACACGTAAATAACGGTCGTATCCTTGAACATTTCCATGAAGGGAATATGACTTATAAGTCTGAAGGGATTACGAGGAAAACACCAAGTGCCTGGATCGAGGTTTCAGAAAAACTAGCGAAAGAACGCGACCTGAACGAGGGTGCAACTGTGAAGTTATACTCTGATGCTGGGGAAGCTGAGGGTGTTGTGACCATTACAGATCGAGTCAGAGGCAAGGAACTGTACATTCCGTTAAATGATAATGGAAAATCAGCGATTAATTTCTTGACAGATAACAGCGTAGATAAGGATAGTAATACGCCGGCCTACAAAGAAATAGCGGTTTACATGGAAGTCGTGAAGAAAGAAGGAAAGTCACCGATCCCTCCTAATAACCATCGAAGAGGAAATCCTGTTCCCCAAATCAGTGTGCAAGTTCAGAAGAAGTGGGAGCGTAATGATTATGAATTCCCAGGAAATCAGGTGAATAAGAATGGCTAAGTCGATCAGAAGTGTGAAACCGATGGAAGTGCCTCGGGAGGAACAAATCGAAAAAGATGTTTCTGAAGTAAAAGAAGCAGTTGCTGATAATAAGGATGCCATATTAAAAGGGATTAAACTGCTGAAGGCGTTAGAAGAAGGCGGGACGCTCGATTCCGCCTACGCCTTCACGAAGAAGAAGAAAGAGGCTTTAGGTTATGTGGCCAATGAATTAAACAAAGAGCAGTATACTCCATTGATTGAGAACTTACCGGAGCTGGTTTTCCTGCTCGGCGAACTTGATGTGAAATCGTTACGTGAATTAACAGATCGAGTGAATCAGGGAATTGAACAAATGAATACAGAGGACCCAGCTAAAAAGACCTCCGTCTTTGATTTAGCTAAGGCCTTGAAGGACCCTGAAATCAACCGAAGTATCACGATGATGATGCAGTTCTTAAAAGGGATGGGCCGTCGGTAATTAAAAAGAGCTTCTCGACCAATAGTATGTCGAGAAGCTCTTTCTCATTTAGAGCCAAGTTTCGATAAAGAACCAGATAATCATAATTAATTGGATCATGACTTTCGCCACTGACCCACTAAGAAAACCAAATAAAGAACCTAAAGAGGCTTTAAAGGCTTCTTCTGTTGAACGCTTTTGAACGAGTTCAACGATGAGAACGAGAACGAAGGGAAGGATGATAATTCCAAACGGCGGTATAATAAAGGAGCCGATAATCACACCAATGGCAGCGGAGCGTTCTCCCCACTTACTGCCACCGTAGCGTTTCACGAAGTAGCTGTTCGCAATGATATCAGCGACAATTAAAATCACTGTTAAAATGACCATGCCGATCCAGAATAAAACCGATAATTCCTCTCCATTTATAAAGAAAAAGTAGGCGAGGAAGCCAAGCCAAAGCACGAGAGGCCCTGGGATGATCGGGAAAATGATACTAGCAAAGCTGGCTAGAAATAAGGCCATAATAATGACCCAAATCAGTATGTCCATGTAATAGTTTTCCTCCTATAGAAACCGTATACTGTGCCTTTATACGTTGCACATCCTCGTTTAGTTTCAACCATTTTTTAATCGTGACCACATCCATTCTATCACATGCATAAGAAAAACCGGACTTCATATAACTGAGTCCGGTTTTTTCATGTTATTTAATTCCTAAATTCTGTCGATCAGGTGGTGCCATAAACTCAGGTCCTACTGGTTCTTTAATGTGTTTTAAGAGAATCTCATCAATATCGTGCATGCTTTCCTCATCAATGGTAAAGCTGTTGACCTCTTCGACGGGGTCCAATTGATCGGGGCGTCGTCCGCCCATAAGTGCGATCCCTGAACCTGGTTGTTGAAGCACCCATTTTAACGCTAGGTGAAGAACATGTTTGCCAAATCGGTCCTGGGCCAGCTTATCGAGTTCCTCTACAGCATTCAAATATTGGCTGAAGCGTGGCTGTTGGAACTTCGGATCATTATTTCTCAAATCGTCGCCTTTGAACTCCCGATCCGCTGTCATTTTGCCTGACAGTAATCCGCGGCATAGTGAACCATAAGAGACAGTGGTGATATTGTGTTCTTTCGTGTACGGCAGCACTTCATTTTCAATCCCGCGTTCAAATAAGTTGTACGGAGGCTGCAACGTATGAATCGGGGCGGCCTCCTTGAACACGTCCATTTGTTCTGGAGAGAAGTTGCTCACGCCAATAGCTCTGATTTTCCCTTGTTTGTACAAGTAATGAAGAGCCTCTGCGGTTTCATGGAGTGGAATCATCGGATCAGGCCAGTGAAGCTGATAAAGGTCAATGTAATCTGTTTGCAGACGATTCAATGAATCTTCAATCTCTTGATGGATGCGCTCTTTGCTTCCATTTCGAAAGACCGTTTCGTCCTGCTGCCACTCCATGCCTACTTTAGTGGCCAGCAGGACCTCATCACGGCTGCCTTTCTCTTTTAGCGCTTTGCCAATAATCTCTTCCGACCGTCCAAACCCGTAGGCAGGAGCCGTATCAATCAGGTTAATTCCTTTATCTAGCGCGGAATGGATTGTTTTGATGGACTGTTGTTCATCTGTTCCACCCCACATCCAGCCGCCTATGGCCCACGTTCCCAGGCCAATTCGACTGGCTTCTAAGTTAGTATTACTTATATTCAGTGTTTCCATCTTTCCACCTCCAAGGGGCTTAAGAAAATCTTCTCAGGGAATGTACCCGTTATTGGCGGTGGTTAATCAGCGGGGGTTACGGTTCAATCTGTATCAGTTAGTGTCACTCCCTATCTAACTAGTGATGTGTTATGATTAATTTTAATCGATTATAACCGTGGTTCAGGCAATTGTACGAGGTGGTATTTCAATGAGAAGAAAAGATTCTGATAAAGAAAGACACATATTAATAACGGCGATGAAGCTTTTCTCATCTAAAAATTACAATCGAACATCTATGCAGGAAATCGCTGATAGTTGTGGCATTTCTAAGGGAAGTCTGTATGTATACTTTAAGTCAAAAGAGGACTTGCTTTTAAATATTCTTCACTATTACTTCCAATATATTGAGGACCAGATCATGCTTGTTGAGGAAGATTCTTCTTTGTCTCCAACAGAAAAATTCACGAAAGAAATTGAAATCAAATTAGGGCATTATATTGAAAATCAGGAGTTCTACAGACTACAGGGTCAGGAAATTTCGGGGTTGTCGGATAAAAATATTTATCGGTATTTGCATCAGCAAAATATTGATCAAGTTAAATGGTTTGAACAATATTTAATCAAAATCTATGGAAATCAAATTAAACCTTACGCCGCCGATGGAGCCTTCTTTTTTATAGGAATGATCAGACAATACATGGAATTGATTGTCTTGAATCAGTTTCCTCTAAATATAAAAAAGGTCGTTCGATTTTTAATGATCCAAATTGATTTTATCATCAAAGGGCTGGTGGATCGTGGTGTTGAACCGTTAATGAACGAAAATTTATGGTCTTTATATTTAGAAGAAGCCAGTGAAGAAAAGATCCATCCTCTTGAATTGATTAAGCAAATGAAAAACCAGCTAAAATCTGACTCGATTTCTGAAATACAAAAAGAGGAAGCGGTTCAGTCGCTGAGCATCATGGAACAGGAACTGATAAGCATGCAGCCAAGATCGGCTATTCTAAAGGGGATGCTTCACAACCTTGAATCGATTCATTCACTTAAAGAGACAAGGGTGAAACTTGCCGATAGTTTGCAGGTGAATGAAATACAATGAGGTATTAAGTAAATGGCCAAGGTGGAGCTGCGACTTCACCTTGGCCATTTTATGACGGCTTCTATTTATACACTTTTATAGGAAGTTGAGTTAAGGACTGACCTGGAGCTGAAGTAGTTAAGCTTTTCTCCAAATCAAAGGATTCCACGGGCTCGATACGAGAAAATTTCTGTAAAAATGTCCTTAAGGCAGTCGTTAATTCTAAACGTGCCAAAGGTGCACCCAAACAAAAATGCGGGCCTTTTCCGAATGTCAAATGCTTCTTGTTGTTTGAACGATGAATATTAAGAGAGAACGGATCATCAAACATGTCTCCATCCATATTGGCCGCACTCATCCATGCGACGACAACATCCCCTTCTTTTAGTTCATGGCCTAATAAACTGTTGTCTTTTTTTACTGTACGGTCTCGTTTTGAGCTTTGAAAACGATAGCGAAGCATTTCTTCTACAGTTTTTGGAACCAATTCTACATCATTTCGAAGTTCTTCATAGAGGGATGGATCATCGTAAAGCAATGAATAAAAGGTATTTGCCAGTGCGTGACTGGTTGTTTCAACACCTGCTCCCAAAATAGCCATCGTTGTTCGGACAATTTCATCATCGGTAAATTTCTGACCCTCTACTTCAGCATTTATTAAGTCAGAGATGATATCCTCAGATGGGTTTGATCGTTTTTCAACAACAATAGGATAGAGGTATTCGTAATATTCTTTGGCAGCTGCTTGTTTCTTCAGCTCCATTTCCTCCTGATTTTCTTTGTCAAAAGGCTGGAACAGGATATCCACCCAGTGTTTAAACTTTGATTGATCTTCTATGGGAACTCCAAATAATTCCGTGATCACCATACTGGGCAATGGAGCTGCCAAGGCTTGTACGATATCAACAGTAGAGTTTCCCTCGATGTCTTCAACAAGTTCAGCCGCAATCCGCTCAATCCGGGGTTCCCAATTTTTTAAACTGCGGGGTGTGAAAGCTGCCGATAACAGGGAACGTCGCTTTCGGTGATTCGGGGGATCTACCATCGTTACGTTCACCGCATCCGGAATCGATCCTTCTTTATTTTTCGCTCCGACAGGAATGGTTGTTCTAGATCCCTCACTAGAAAAGAATTCATAGTTACTTAATACTTCTTTCACGTCTTCATACTTAAAAACATGCCACGTATTCGTTTCCTCATTGAAATAAACAGGGTTATGATGGAGCATTTCTTTATACCAATTAATTGGAAAAAACTCTTCTGAACGTGTCTGAAACGACTTGACTTCTTTCAGTGAAATGACTTCTTTGTTCATAAAAATACTCTCCCTTCAAGAATTATCAACACAATTTTTAAAATGCTGCGGTCTCCTAGTTAGTCCTGATTTTGATACTGACTACTTCACCTGGTCAAATGGTAAGTTACATAAGGCAAGTGAAGCTAAACGATTCAGTCTTCCTCACCAAAAGGCTGATCGGATACCTTAATTGCATCCGTAGGGCATTCCTCCACGGCCTCTTCCAGTTTCTCGACTTTATTCTCCGGTATTGGGACAGATCCTTGATTTCGATCTAGTTTCACAAACGCTAATCCATCTTCATCAAGGTCGAAAATATCTGAATCTAATCCCTCACAATTTCCACAGCCGATACATGTTTCCTGGTCAACGATCGCGTATTTTGCCATCGAAAAACCTCCCAACTTAAACCATTTTACTTTATAAACCTGTCCTTTTTTATGACTTAACAGTTCTATTTTTGACCATTAAGTCATTTAAAGAGTAACATACCCATTAATTCCCAAGCATGAGTCTTTCGAATAGTTTTGAAACGAGTTTATGCAAGTATCGAAGGAGCTTATGGTCCCGGAATCTTTCTATTAAACAGAAACAAATGCCTGTGTAACACGAATTGAAACGTATTAAACGGCAGTTTTTGGTATGAGAAATTAGTACTGATCATGAGGGGCACAGGTACTATATGGGAAAGAATTCATTGATTTACCTAGAAAAGACATGTCATATAAAAAGGCAACTGACTCGTTATAGGAGTCAGCTGCCTTTTAATGGTCTTATCTTCAGCATCCTTTTCTGCGGTATGCTTCAATATAGTAATGAAAATGGTATAATATGTAATGATGGTGTGATACTCGCGAACCCCCAAAAGTGCTTAATAAAGCACAGATAGAAACAAAGGTCCGTTGGTTAGGAGTGGGGATTTTTCGTTTACCTTCGTGATAAGCTTTGTGCTAACTATCTAGAAAGGAGGAGAGCAACATTTATTCCTATCTGTTTATGGTGCTAGTCGTTATTATATATGCGGGCAATATTCTTACTGGAAAAGCAATTAATGATTTACCTCCGTTTACGATTGCATTTTTTCGACTGCTGATTGCCTTCCTCATCTTATTTCCAATTGGATATAAAGCTGCGTGGAAATATCGATTAACTTTTAGGGAAAATAAACTGCCTTTTTTAATCATGACTTTGGCCGGGATCACTTTCTTTAACACGTTTATTTACAGTGCCCTGCAGTTCACGACAGCAACAAATGTGTCCGTACTGGAAAGTGTTATACCAGTTGTGACGGTTATTTTAAGTGCTTTTTTATTAAAAGAAAAACTGAACTTTGTACAATGGTTAGGGATTATTCTTTCCTTTCTTGGGGCTGTGTGGGTAGTGCTGGACGGCAGAGTTTTTCAACTTACATCTATGACCTGGAATATCGGTGACGGAATAATGGCAGGAGCGATCTTGTCCTGGGCTGTTTATTCGATATACGTGAAGCGATACATGCATTTATTTCCATCTTTCGCTGCTCTTCTCCTCATGACAGGTATTTCCGTTATCTTATTGATCCCGGTTGTTTTAATCGAATGGTGGGTGACAGGAGTCCCCTCATTTGAACGCTCAAGCCATGTGATCGGGCTGCTATATCTGGGAATCTTTCCTTCGTTTATAGCGTTAATCCTGTATAATCGAGCGGTTGATGCACTTGGTCCTTCCCAGGCTTCTGTGTTTTTGAACTTTTTACCCGTTGTAACTATGCTCGGAGCTTATTTCTGGCTGGAGGAAACGATTACGGTCATGCAAATTATTGGGGCACTGATTGTAATAGGCGGAGTGATTTTAACAACACAGTTTAATAAACTTGGCCGGAGGAAAGCAGATCACCAGAAGCAAAATTCTAACGTAAGTGTTTAGTTGAAAGGAAGGATTAGAGGATGTTTTTCGTATGAAAGTTAAGCCTACACCTCTTTATAGGGAAGGGAAAGGGTTTGAGGTTTTTAAAGAGAGAGTAACTAATAAAAAGTGGGAGGCAAGGTGGCCAATGGTCGAAATTGTACACCCAGATGGTCTCTGATTTTTCATTATGTCCTACAAAATTCGTTAATCTGGCTACAGCGCATTTCGAATTGAAGAAATGCGCATTTTTTGTCTTCAATCGCCTTTTCGATATCTCATAAAAAATTGAAAATCCATGTAGTTTATGAAGGATTTTGTAAGGTTGAACAAGAAGGTATAAATAGTCAGAAAGAGGGAGGAAATAGGGATGGTGCAACCATTAATGAAAGGGTTGGAAGGAGCATTTATTCCGGTACGTGATCCAGCACGATCAGCTGTATGGTATGAGGAAATTCTGGGGTGCACACCTCTTTACGTGGAAAAAGAGGCTGTAACGATGAAGTTGGCAGAAGAATCACAGACTGTCATATGCCTAGTTCGAACTCCCGATCACAAACCTATGGAGTTTCCGGAAAACCACTTTGGTGTGACAAAATATTATAATTTTTTGCCCGAGGATATTGAAGAGACGCACAGGCTATTGTGTGAGCGTGGAGTAAGGGTTAATCCCATCGGAGGAGAAGGATCTATGAGATATTTCACATTTTTTGATCCTGATGGTAACCCTCTGGGGTGCTGTAATTAATTCATATCCATATCAAAAGGAGGATGCATGAATAGTGAAAAGTCCAATTAAAAACAAAGTCAATTTAGTTTTCATTCCGGTTACGGATATTGAAAAATCGAAGAAATGGTATTCTAAAATGCTCGGGATAGAGGACGGAGAATTCCATTTTGATCATTTGTTTGTAGCGAAAATGGATGGGGCGGGGATGATTCTGGATACTATGCCGATGTGGCGAGATGAGAAGGGAGAACTTCCAAGATTAAATGTCCCAGCCATTCAATTTGGGACTGATAACATCCAGGAGTCTTATCAATTTATGAAAGAGAATGGGGTTGAGCTGGTAACGGATATTCAGCATGATCATTTTTTTGTTATCAAGGATCCTGACGGTAATATGCTTATGGTTTGTGAGGATTAAGTATAGGAGGGGACGCTTATATGGATTAAAGTTAAGGGGAGATGGTAGTGAAAAAAATTGTTTACTTGGGCCTGCTCCTCTTTATTTTGGGAGGATGCACTGACGGCACCTCGTCAGCTGAATTAGTAGATTACAATAAAGCTAAAGTTATTCACTCATTAGAAAAATTATCTTTCAATCCTGAAATACCGAATGCTCTTCCTTTTAAACCGGCAGAAATAAGAGTGAACGTAGAGGGAGTAGGAAGCAGGGAAGGGAGATTCTTTAAAGTCTCATTTTTAAGTGAAGACCGAGATGAAATCACTTTTAGGGCGTTAGAGAGTCAAAATGCAATTGACTTTTCGGATGAAACCGTACAAATAAATGAAAACCTTGAAGGCAGTTATGGAGAGAAAGACAACATACAAATTTTAAAATGGGAAAAAGACGATATTTATTACGAATTATTTGTTGATAGTGACTCCGTTTCCAAGAGAAAAATGTTAAAAATTGCAGGTGATTTTTATCGTCCTAAGTAGACATCACCAATAAAAATGAAGCTAGTGTTACTGAATAGCTAAATGGACGGGAAAAGTAAGAAGAAAAGGCAGTTAGGAGGGGCATGTATCTATCATGATCAAGACTGTCCTATTTGACCTAGATGGTACTTTACTAGATAGAGATGCATCACTAAATAAATTTATAGAAAGTCAATATGAGCGACTAATTGAATGGCTGGGGCACATTTCCAAACAAAATTACATGCAAAGGTTTACTGAACTTGATAACCGAGGGTACGTTTGGAAAGATAAAGTATATCAGCAGTTAGTTATGGAGTATGATATCAAAGACATAACATGGGAAGAGTTACTACAGGATTATCTCGATCATTTTAAGGAGAACTGTGTGCCATTCCCACATCTTATTCGTACATTAAAACAATTGAAAAAAAGGAACTTTTCAATCGGGATCATTACTAATGGAAAAGGGAAGTTTCAAATGGACAATATTAAGGTCTTAGGCATTGATAACTATACTGATATCATTCTCGTTTCAGAATGGGAAGGCGTAAAAAAACCTGATCCAATTATTTTTAAGAGAGCATTAGCGCAACTAAATGTCTCTCCAGAAGAAAGCATATTTGTTGGAGATCATCTTGAAAAAGATGTCCAGGCTGCTCAAAAGGTTGGGATGAAAGGTGTTTGGAAAAGAAACGATCATTGGGAGAAGGAGCTGCAAACAGATCTTATAGTAGATGACTTGGCAGAAGTACTCACCATTACAAATAAATTGAATTCCGTACTTTTTTAATTCTAGGAGCCATTAAAAGGTCGAATAGTAAGGAGGGAGTATCCTGGAAGTTGTTAGCAAAGGTGAAATCAAATTAATCGGCATTCGACTAGTCTGCACAACACTTGAAGAATATCAGCAAAAGATACCACAGATTGTTCAGTCTCTTCATGATCGATTAGATGAAATACCAAATAAGGTTAACTCGCACCTGTTTACCGGTATCCATATGGTTGATGCGACAAATGAAACGGACGGATACTGGAAATGTGTGGAGGTGACAGAAATTAATGAAGTTCCAGAGGGCATGGATGCGATTGTTGTGCCATCCCAAACGTATGCTTCAATCGATCACCATGGAATTCCTTGGGATATTCACCTGGCCTACAGCAAGATGCATGAATTTATTGAGCAATCCGGGTATAAACGAGTTTTTGATGCCTGGACATTGGAAAGGTTTGATCAGACCCAACAATTAGAAGGGAAGATTTGCTGTAAGTTGTATGATCCGATAATCAAGTAAAAGGAGATGGATGCCTTGAAAAACAAGATGGTAAGAAAGATCACAAATGTTGAGATTCCCGTTACAGACCTCAAGCAGTCTCTAAAGTGGTACACGGAGATGCTGGGTCTTGAAGTCCAACACCAAGATAACGACTCAGCTATGCTTTCATTCGAGTTGCATGGAGCGGCTACTATTTTTTTAGTAAAAACCGAGAAGCCTTCAAAGTTGGTGTTTCATAATACGAGCTGGGGAATAGCGGAAAACAGTGTGATCGATTTTTATACCGAGGATCTGCAGGATTGTCACCAATGGATGAAAGAGCAGGGAGTCAAAGTAAGTGAATTAAATGGTCATGAAGATGGGTTATCTGGATTTGGTGTGACTGATCCTGATGGCCATGTTTTTGGAATTTGTAATGCAGATCATGATCGGTAAGGGACTATGGTTGCTAATAGATTGAAGGAAAGTGGTGGGGCTAAAATTATTACTGGATCGATAGAAATTTTACCGATCGCTAAGTCTTTTGAAGAAAAAGCCAGGGGACTGATTTTGGACGGGTTACTAGAGCGTTTTGGCTATATCGATGTTACCCTTAACCCAGACCTAAAGGATATTATGTCTACGTATCATAATATTGGACATGTATTCTTAGTAGGTGAGGAACTTGTAGCTACTGGAGTCTTGACGAATCGAATCGTGTGGGGCGAATTTTACGTATGTCGGTAAAGTTGTCTTACAGAAGAAATGGTTTTGGAAAAAGAATGCTGCAATCTCTTGAAGAACATGCCAAAGTATTGGAATATAAAAAAGTTGTATTAGAAACGAACAATGATTGGGAAAGTGCCCTGAATTTTTATACATCAAATGGTTATCAGATGGTTGCAGAGGATGGCGAATGCATGCATTTTGAAAAGTTCCTATCTTAAAGGAAGAGGTGAACAATGAAGATTACTGATTACACTGAAGTAGCCAACGTTTATGATGAAAACCGGTATAGATTTGAAGAAGTACAAACAGATACTGAACTAGAAAACTTTATCAAACAAAATCCTCGATCCTCCTACAACGTATTGGATTTAGCTTGCGGGACAGGAATATATCTTCATTACCAAGCTACCAACTTTAATGACGTTCAGATCCAGTGGCACGGCCTCGATGCTTCTATGGATATGCTTCACAAAGCAAAGGAGAGGTTAAAAGGTGTCTCATTGGAGCATGGGTTAGCTGAGGAAATGCCTTATGAAGAGGAATCGATGAACTTCATCTTGAATAATTATGCCTTCCATCATTTTACTGAAAAAGAACAAGTCCTGGATGAAATTCAGAGAGTGCTTAAAAAGGAAGGAGTTTATAAGTTACATAATATCGATATCCATGGGATGAAAAACTGGTGGATTTATCATTACTTTCCTTCAGCGTACAGGGAGGATTTAAAAAGATTTTGGACTAAGGAGCTTATCTTCGCAGAACTTGATCGAAGAGGGTTTAACGTCAAAATTGACTGTAACTATCAAATGAAAAAGGTCAAAGTAGCTGATTACTTGGATCACGTTAAAAACAGAGATATATCTGTTCTAACTCTACTTGATGATAAAGAGTATGCTGAGGGCTTGGATAGAATAATATACGACTTAAATAGAAATTCAGATAAAGAGATAATCAATGACTTTTCCGAACTGATTTGTGTAGCTCAGAAGATTTAAGTGGTTACAATATCAGTTCAGTTTCTGAAGGAAAGTGGACGCGTTAAATACATAACGCGCCCTAAAGAAGTTATTTCACATGCTCCTCGTAGTAATTTCCCCAGTGGGGCTGCGTTCCATCAATGTCTTTAAAATCATAGATCTCAGACAATCCCCATGTACTTAACGTTTTGCCGTTAAATCTTCGGACTTGTGGGTCTAGGGCAAGGTGTTTCAACGCTTCTCCAATGTAAAAAGGCGTTTCAGAAGCAATAAAGTGTGGTTCAACTTTCGCGCCCTCCTCCCAGTTGTCTTCTGTCACTCCGAATAGTTCTAACATGGCTTCTGAACGAAGGAATCCTGGTGTTAACGCAATCGAGGTAATGTTGTAGTCTTTAAGGTCTTGGGCCGTAGCGTAAGCCATATGGATGTTTGAGATTTTGGCTAGGCTATAATAGAAATTCCCTCGATATTGATAATCTGTTCCGTCCGTAATTTCGATGATGAGGCCTTTATTGTTTTTCTTCATAAGTGGGACAGCATAATGGGAGGTGATGATATGGGATAGCACAGCTTGTTTATGCAGCTGCAAGCCCATGTCTAAGCTGTGTTCTCCGATGTCTTTGCCCCACTCTGTCAGTGGATCTCCTCCCCAGATATCGTTGACCAGGATGTCTAATTGGCCATTTTGGTCTTTCTTAACTTTTTTTATAAATTGTTGAACTTGTTGTTCGTCAGTATGATCCACTTGTACAGGAATGCCATGCCCTCCTGCCTCATTCACCAACTCAGCTGTTTCCTCGATCGTTTCCCTTCGCTGCATCGGTGATAATTCGTGTCTGGTCGTACGTCCCGTGACATAGACGGTTGCTTCAGTTTCGCCGAGTTTAGTGGCGATCGCTCGTCCTGCTCCTCTCGTTGCCCCCGCTACAATCGCTACTTTATTCTTCAAAGTCGTCATGTTCATCCATCCTTTCTATTTCGTTACGGTTAGTATAAAGTGAATATATGACATCTCGTGTCATGATTTAAAAAGTTTTCTTAAGGAGATTACAGATGAAAGCTGAAAGAATGATGAAGATATTAATCCTTCTGCAGTACGGGAAAACCATTTCTACACCGACGCTTGCAAAAGAGCTGGAAGTTTCAGAACGAACGATTCATAGAGATATGGAATCGTTACATGCTGCCGGCATTCCTGTTTTTTCGGAAAGGGGAAAAAGCGGAGGCTGGAGACTTGTAGATGACTGGAAGCAAAAATTAAGCTGGTTAAAAGATCATGAAGTATTGACGCTGTTTTTGCCACATGCAGAGAAGCTTCTTTCCGACTTGAATATGGATGCGTCCATAGCCGACTTAGGAGATAAGCTGGCATTATCGCTCCCCGAGCCATCAAGAGAGCGAGCCCTTAATCTTTGGGAACGCGTGTATATAGATATGGGAACCTGGAGAGATAAGAAAATCGATTTAACTTCCGTGATGGGTGTCTTACAGGAAGCGGTCATGAACAACAAGCAGGTAAGCATTCATTATGAAAAGGCAAATGGAACGAGCAAAGAAATAAGCATTAAACCTTTAGGATTAGTGGCCAAAGGCAGCACATGGTATATCGCCGCACAGAACGAGAATGATGACTTTCGCAATTACAAGGTGGAGCGGATCGTTAAGGCTGTCCTGCTGGATGAGCATTTTGACAGACCCAGCGATTTTAAATTAGCCGACTACTGGGAGGGATCCAAACAGGATTTTGTTCAGAACCTTCCCGAATTTAATGTAAAAGTGAACGCTTCCCCTTCAGCGAGGGAGAGAATCATGTTTACGGGTCGTTTCGTTCAAACGAGCGAGTTTGATAAACTAAAGCAGAAGGGCTGGACAGAAATGGAATTAATTTTTCCGACAGAAGAGGAAGCTGTAAACTTCTTGTTAGGCTTTGGAGATCAGTTGAAAGTCAAATCCCCGACGTATTTAATTGATGAAATCACGGAGAGAGCACGGAAAGTCATTCGTTTTTATCAATAGCAAAATGTTTATTGTATTTTTAGGCGAGGTTATCCTCGGGGGTGTTATAAAGAAGTTAAAACAAAAGTATAATCCGAGAAGCTGGTTATTCTTTTTTTAGGGGGGAGCTCAAATATGTATCAGGGAAAAGAGAGAAGCACATCTCAAAAAATAACAGTAGTGCTTCTAGAATCAGTCATATTAATAATTGCTGGATGGTTTTTATTTCTGGAGGGCGGACAACAATTAAGCAATTGGTTTGGGTGGAGTTTTACAGAAGGGAATGAGATAAGAAATACGACCTTATTTATATTGTTTTTAATCGTATATGGACGTATGGGTATTACATTATTTTATCTCCTGAAAAGAAAAATGCCATGGGCTGAAGCCTTTTCCGTTCCTCTAGCTTTTTCACTATATTATATTGGATTTTCCCTTTTTTCCTTAACTACTCATAAACCTCTAACCACTTTGGACTTTGTTTACATTCTGTTATTTCTGTTTGGTTCATTTATTAACACATATTCAGAATTGCAGAGGCATGAATGGAAAAAGAACCCTGAACATAAGGGGGAATTATACACGGAAGGATTATTTAACTATGCGATGCATATTAACTACTTTGGTGATTTGGTATGGGTTACAGCTTTGGCTTTATTAACCAGGTCCCCTTGGGCGATGAGCATCCCAATCATTTTGTTCTGCTTCTTTGCATTTTATAACATCCCGCTATTAGATAAATACCTGGCTGAGAAATATGGGAGTCAATTTGATACATATAGAAAGCACACGAAAAAGTTCATTCCTTTTATTTATTAATGATTAAATCACTAAAACGAGGGAATTATTTATAAGCATCTATGATTTTTGGGTTTTTGTAGAAGAATATAGATGGATAGTAAAATGACAAACCAAACAAAGGAGATACGATGACACATACTAAAGAAATAGGATGGAACTTTGACAACAGTTATGTCCGTCTTCCGGAATTATTTTATAAAAAAACCGAGCCAACTCCTGTGGAATCACCGGAGCTGGTCATTCTCAATGAATCTTTGGCTAAGTCATTGGGGCTGGACGTTGAGAAGCTGCAAAGTGAAGAAGGTGTAGAGGTTATGGCTGGTAACGAGGTTCCTGAAGGTACTGAAACGATCGCCCAGGCTTATGGTGGCCATCAGTTTGGGAACTTTACTATGCTGGGTGACGGCAGGGCTGTGCTATTGGGCGAGCAGGTGACTTCTTCAGGGGAACGGTTTGACATTCAGCTCAAAGGGTCGGGCCGGACACCATTTTCACGCGGTGGTGATGGACGAGCGACACTTGGCCCAATGCTGCGCGAATATATCATTAGTGAAGCTATGCATGGGCTTGGAATTCCGACCAACCGAAGCCTTTCTGTGGTAACAACTGGAGAGTCCGTCAGGCGTGAAACGGAGCTGCCTGGTGCGATTCTGACTCGTGTAGCTGCCAGCCATTTGCGAATTGGTACTTTTGAGTATACGGCTAACTGGGGCACAGTGGAGGATTTGCGTCGGCTTGCTGACTATGCGCTAGAGCGTCATTTTCCTGATATTGAGGATAATGAAGATCGATATCTTGCCCTGTACCAGGAAGTGGTGAAGCGTCAGGCTGCCCTGCTTGCCAAATGGCAGCTGGTCGGCTTTATTCATGGTGTGATGAACACAGACAATATGACCATCAGCGGTGAAACCATTGATTACGGGCCATGTGCTTTTATGGATGAATATGACCCGGCCACGGTATTCAGTTCGATTGATGTTCAAGGTCGTTATGCCTATCGAAATCAACCGCCCATCGGCCAATGGAATCTCGCACGCTTCGCGGAAACCCTTTTGCCGCTGCTTCATGACCAGCAGGATCATGCCGTCGAACTTGCACAGGAGACACTAACAGGGTTTGAAGATTTGTATCATCGTCATTGGCTTGAGGGAATGCGGAACAAATTAGGTCTTCAAACCGCAGAGGACCAGGACGAACCTCTGATCGAGGATCTTCTCGGGATTATGGAAAAGCATCGTGCTGATTTTACCAATACGTTTCGTGCTTTAACGCTAGAGAAGCCGGAGGACACGGCTATGAGTGGGTCAACTGAATTTACTAATTGGTATGAGCAGTGGCAAGCGAGACTGGATAGACAGAAAGAATCGAAAGCTTCTGCTTATCAATTGATGAAGCAATCGAACCCTTCGGTAATTCCGCGCAACCACCGGGTAGAAGAGGCACTTGAGGCTGCCGTGGAAAAAGGTGACTACAGTGTATTGGAGCAGCTTACGGATGTTCTTTCAAACCCATACGCGTATTC
Organism: Halobacillus naozhouensis; assembly: GCF_029714185.1. Classification (NCBI taxonomy): domain Bacteria; kingdom Bacillati; phylum Bacillota; class Bacilli; order Caryophanales; family Bacillaceae; genus Halobacillus; species Halobacillus naozhouensis. The sequence goes on from NZ_CP121671.1 coordinate 1,588,752, forward strand.
GCCTGAGCAGGAAAAATATACGAAGTTGCCTGAACCTACAAACCGTCCTTATCGAACCTTCTGTGGAACTTGATGCAGTTACCCTGTGGTGTCAATAGTTTCCAAACGATTTCACTTAGACGGTTGGAGATTCATGTGTGAAGGGAAAGAGCTAATGACAGGAGAAATCATCTATAGGAACACTTAGCGCGAATTTTCTTTTGAGTAACGTTTCCTCAGTTTATATTCCGCAGGGAAAGTTAAGGCACATCCAACTATTGTTCCGACTACGAATATATATGAAAAGCCAAAAAAACCACCTTTGGTTATTAGTCCATCCATTATCATTGAAACGAGTACGATAACAAAGCCAGACCATCTATAAAAATTAAGGTTATGTTTTTTAGAATGATTCACCTAAGCATCCCTCCCCCTCTGTAATTAATTATTAACTTAACATTAGATTGAATTTTTAACCAATATTGTGTTCTTAACTATCAGACCGCTTATCTTTCATAAGATAAGCGACTTTTTTTTTAATCAAAAGTCTCGCTTTAAAAGGAGTTTCAGCAACATAAGACGAAATTCTATAAAGAGCATAGTTAAAGCGAGGTGGAATAATGATAGAAAAAAATCTGGTCAGTGCAGATTGGTTAAACGATCATATCGGGGATGAGAAGGTTGTAGTGGCCGACTGCCGCTTTGATCTCAGTAACCCGGATAAAGGACGTAATGACTATAATGAAGGACATATTCCTGGAGCGACTTATTTTGACCTTGAAAAAGATTTGTCAGGGCAGGTGAAAAAGCACGGCGGCAGGCATCCGCTGCCGCAGATTGATGAATTTGCAGCAAAGTTAAGTAGCGCCGGTATTGGGGAGACAAAATATGTCGTAGCGTATGATGATCAGGGAGGTGCCATGGCAGCGCGGCTATGGTGGCTGTTGAAATATTTAGGTCATGACCAAGTCGCAGTGCTTGAGATCGGCTATTCGGAGTGGGCCAACCAAGGCTATCCGACAACAATAGATGAAGGAACGCCAGAAAAAGCTGTGTTTACGCCTAATATACGGCCAGGGATGGTTGTGGGAATGGAAGAAGTAAGCGAAAAAAAGGAGAGCAGCAATGTAGCTCTCATTGATGCCCGCGCTCCGGAACGTTACCGTGGTGAAGTGGAGCCGATGGATAAAAAAGCAGGACATATCCCTGGTGCGGAAAACTTGTTTTGGAAAGAAAACATAAGCAGCGAAGGAAAATGGAAGTCAAAAAGTGAATTGCAAGGACGTTTCGACTTTTTGCAAAACAAAGAGGAAATTATCGCCTACTGCGGTTCAGGCGTGACGGCAAGTGCGAATGTGCTCGCATTGAAGGAAGCCGGCTTTGGTGATCAAGTCAAGCTTTACGTGGGCAGCTGGAGTGACTGGTCTTCTTATGATGAGAATCCAGTGGAAACCGAAGAAAAAAAGTAACTTGGATCAAAGGAGATTTTGTATATGTATGAATTAAAAACGAAAGAAAATGATAACAGTGTGATTGAATTTATTGAAAATGTCGATAGTCCAAAGAAACGTGAGGATGCCTATAAGTTATTAGATGTTTTTACAGAAACAACGGGGTACCCTGCGAAAATGTGGGGGCCGAGTATCATTGGATTTGGTGCTTATCATTATAAATATGCGTCTGGACACGAAGGTGATGCCCCATTAGTCGGCTTTTCACCGCGAAAAGCAAAAATTAGTTTATATTTTGCGACAGGTGACACAGAACGTGAACAGTTATTGGAGGACTTTGGAAAACATAAGACGGGAAAAGCATGTGTGTACATTAATAAAACCGCAGATATTGATGTGGATGTATTGAAAGCGTTAATCAACCAATCTGTTAAGTTTTTGAGAGAAACGTATCCAGAGCAAGAAGGATGATGTATTTTTATTTTCCCGGCCCCTATCTCTGCCCATACAAACAACAAGTTTGCAACATGACAATGTAAAGAAGATAAATTTCATAGCTAGGACGTAATCTGTAATAATTTATAAAGAGGGATGTAGGATGAATACGGAAATCATTACGAAATTAAAAATTAACAAACCGGCTAGTGAGGTGTTTGAAGCATTTGTATCACCTGCAAAAATCGGAAACTTTTGGTTTTCTTCTAGTTCAGAAAGGTGGCAGCAAGGTAAGACTATTACATTGAGGTATGATGAATACAATGCTGAAGGAAAGATTAAGGTGCTGGAGGTCGAGGACAATAAGAAAATAGTGTTCTCATGGGGAGAAGAACATAATGAAGAAACGGTTGTTGCCATCACACTAAAAGGGTCTGATACAAGTACAATTGTTAAAGTAATTGAATCAGGTCTAAAGGAAGACGACCCCGAAATTGTGGCGAAAATGATCGGCCAAAAAGAAGGCTGGGTATATACGTTAACTTGTTTAAAGGGATATATGGAAAATGGCGTTAACAATTTGAGAGCCTCATTAGTTCATGAATAAATAAGTCTTATTAGTAGACGAGTTCCAATTGATTTCCTGGACAAATAAAACTAACACCGTTATTTGGTCACATGGCGTAATATGATTTTTTAAAAACAATAACTGGATGATGAAGGTTTTTAAAAATTAAAGATCGAAAGGTTTAAGGAGGGCAGCTTTTCTCATGCTAATTAAGGTGAGTCGGCTGTCACTATTTTTTAGAGGGAGTGATTAGTATAAAATTGTACAGGAAGCATTAGGACAACCGATTTGGAGTGAATGGCGATAGGAGTACATAAGTAAGAAGCGGTTTTTTTCTATGAAACTATGTAAGGAGGGGCTTAACCGTGAAGAAGAGAAATAAATTAGCGACGAGACTGATGGTTATTTTAATGTTTTCGTCAGCATTGTTTGGCTCAGGGTATGTAATTGAGGCAGCAACCGATTCACAAAAAGGTGAAGATACGACTCAACCGAAAACGGATATACCAGTGGCAGGACAGCCGAATTCAAGCTTTACACCGTACTTTGATAAGATTTACAGCTTGCCCGAACAAGTTGAGGCGTTATATCCAACCCCAGATGTTGACTTTAAAACACCCGGATTCAAGCCGGGAAAGAAGAATTTTACAACTCAGCAAGAAATGATGTCGTTTTTAAAAGAGTTAGATCGTTCAAGTGACGTGATGAAGATGAAAATTGCGGGTCATTCCCTAGAGGAACGCGCCATTCCTTTATTGGTTTTATCAACCAGTCATGGAAATATGGAAGACTTCAAAAATAAAACAACCGTGATGCTGGAAGGTCAAGTTCATGGAGATGAGCCAACGGGCGGGGAATCCGTGCTTGTCATAGCCCAGAAGCTGGCAGAAGGGAAGCTCGGAGAGAACGTCCTTGATGAGATTAATGTCATTTTAGTTCCCCGTATCAACCCGGACGGTTCTTATTATTTTCAACGCCAGACCGCGAATCAGTTGGATGCCAATCGTGATCACGTGAAATTAGAGCTTCCAGCCATTCGAACGCTTCATAAGATTTTCAACAACTATCAGCCGGAAGTGGTCATCAGTGCGCATGGGTATCTGGGGCTTCCGAGCAAATTTCCTAACCCGGAAAAATTACCGGGAATAGGGGAAGAGGGGGCCATTCCTTACCATGATATTCTATTGGCGCCCGACTTGAATTTAAATATTCCCAAATCAGTTCGAAAGAAAGCCGCTAAATGGTTTGTGAAACCAACGCATAAAGCGCTTGAAGATAAAGGTTTTTCGTCCTATCCGTACTACCTGCTTAAGAAGTCTGCGGATAAGCCAACTATTACAGGAGGCAGTCTGGCTGCCGGAATAGATACCAACGCCTATGGTCTCCAACCTGCTTTCACAATTTTAGTCGAGAGCCGGGGATACGGGTTGGGCCGTGAAACCTTTAAACGCCGTGTTGCTGCATCAGTAACGGCACATACCAATATCATCAAGACGGCGGCAAAACGTGCGAATGCCATCGAATCTGTGATTGAGCATGCCAAAGCGAAGATTACACGTCAAGGTGCAAAGATAGGGAAACAAGATAACATTGTGTTGGATAGTAAACGGCAAGAACTTCCGGGTCAGCAGTACTTGGATGTCGTTGACATTGCTGAAGGGGCAGTCGAGCGAATCCCCGTGAATTTTTTAAGTTCACAACAATCGGTTCCGACAGAGGAAATCGTACGTCCAACTTCCTATATTATGCCTCCAGCCTATCATGAGATCGCGAAGAAACTTAAGCTGCAAGGCGTTGAGGTGAAAAAGCTGAAAGAAGCGAAAACATTGGAGGTAGAACGCTATAAAGTGACAGATAAAGAGGTAGATGAAACATACTATCAGGGTCATCTGCTTACCCATGTTGAAACGGATAGGAAGAAGAAAACTTATCGCTTTCCAGAAGGCAGCTATGTCTTCAGCTCGGCTCAGCCAGCGGCTAATCTGATTGCTTTGTCACTCGAACCGGAGTCTGAGGTAGGTTATGTTACCTATAACTACCTGCCTGTTAATGTGGGGGAGATTGTACCCGTTTTTAGGTATATGAAAGAAGAAAAATTAGTAGAAGGTTGAATGACAAACATTAAAAAATAACAAATGACCTGAACGACTCTTAAAAAGTCCCTGAGATTCCTGGTGAATGTCAGGGACTTTGTGTATGTTCGCCTGAAGCAAAACGTTTATTCAGAAAAATCCAGGTAAAAAAACATTAATCGTAAGCAAGTTCACCTTACATCAGACCCGTAGGTTCTTATTCAATCCTGAGATTGAATAAGAACCATTTCCCTTGCAAAAGCTATCCCTATGATAGTCCATGGGGGGGATAGTTATGAGGGAAACACAGCTTTATGAAAAGATTTATGAACAAAAAGAACAGCTAAATAAATTAGTAAATAATTATTGGGATTTGTACTCAGGTATAGATACATGGTTTTTTTGGTTTAATATGGCGAGTGTTGTGATCCCGCTCATCATTCTATATTTTAAAGTGGACAAGGCTAGATTATTTGAAATCTGCTTTTTTGGTTACACAGTCCATGTATTATGGTCAAATGTGGATAATGTTTTATCCAAGAAAAATTTCCTCGTGCATCCGCACACGCTATTCCACTTGTTCCCTGTTGGCATAACCGTTACAGCAGTGTTATTTCCGGTTACATTTCTGCTGTTATATCAGTATTGTACGAATAGGGAGAAAAACTTTTACATATACGGTATCATTGGCTCTTTGATTTTCGCATTCGGATTTGGCGGTTTATCAGTTGCCGTGGATCTGTTGAAAATGGACAAGGGGATGAACTTAATGTATCTGTTTCTTATTGATGTAGCTATTGTTTTCACAGCTCTTTGGATGACAAAGCTTTTCCTCAACTTCAAGCATCGAATGAATTATTCTTGATTTCAGGTAAATATGGAGGTGTTTTGAGCAAGTATATACCGTGAATTGTGCAAATAATTATTTCTCTGTGTAATTATTGCCTTCCTCATCACCTGCACATAAGGAATTATCTCCTTGTGCCTTAATAAGAAATGTAGTATCCCGAATGTTCAAGGTTCGAAACCAGGTGCAGCCGGGATTTTGTACATCCATCTAATCATAAAACATTATTCAGGTATCTCAATGATAATTTCGTTCCGCTCGCTCCCATCCTTACTGACTCTCCAATATTCATAATCAGGAAGACCACCAGCAAAATTCTGGTTCACCGTGACGAGTAAGTCTTCACCTTCTGGAAAAAAAGCAGGTGATGTCACATGTTCATGGAAGTTTGTGACTTGTTCGACATCGTCACCATTGATGTTCATAGTGAAGACTTCATATAGATACGTGCCATTCTCTGAACTGGTTGCTACATCAGAGAAGGCAATGGAATTTCCATCTGGGGATAGTGCTGGAGATCCAATAGTAGGCCCGTTCGCAGCACCTGATTCATACTCAGGCCCTGGCATGATCGTTTCCACTTTTTTGGTTTCTAAGTTAAGAAGCTGGACTAAATCCTTCCCATTATAAAGTGAAAACATTAAATGCTTTCCATCATTCGAGACTTGCAAAGAGGAAAGACTATAAAGATTGAATGTTGTGATTCGGTCCGTTTTGTACGTATCGAGATTCATTTTATAGATATCATAATCCTCTGGCATAACTCGTTCACTGTTGGGACTCTTCTGGTAGCCTTCTGCTTTGATAAAATAAATATGAGTCCCGTCAGGAGCAAATACTGCTTCTTTAATATAATGATCTAAATCCTTCAGAGGCAGGCTTTGTTCCTTTTCGAAGTCATACATCATTAATTGACTATACGGTTTCCCCTCAACTTCCCATTCTTTGATGTACAAAAGTTTCGTTCCATTGGGAGAATAGGCTGGCCGGACGTATGAATCAAACGTCTTTGGTTGAAGGAGCAGGTGAGCTTTCCCTCCTGAAGCGGGAGCGGTATAGAGCGCGGCATCGCCCTTTTTATAATAGGAAAAAATGATTTCTTCTCCATCTGCGGAAAGAACAGGGGAGCGGCCGAGTCCCGTTCTTTTTTTTGGTCCTTCTGCAAATGTGCCCATCCAATAAAGCAAACCGAAAGAAACGGCGACGATCAATAGAAAGATCGTATTCTTTTTTTTCAAAGACATGTGATCACCCTTTTTCAATAAGATCTTTGGTCGATATGTAGATGACTAGACCGACAAGTATGACGATTACTCCATACACACCCAGGTGCTGAAAGTGAATCAGCCCTAAAATCATGGAGGCGGTTCCAAATGCAATCATGATCATGGATGAATAGAGAACTTTTTTCCTTTGTTTGAAAAAGAGAAGAACTCCGTGAATGATTAAAAACAGGATGAAAATGGGCCAGCTTACTAATTCAATAGAGAATTCCATAGTCATTCATCTCCTTACATCGCTGCTGCGATGGCGAAAGGGGACACCGATACAAAGACTAAAAATCCAAACCCTACAGCGATTGCCGTTAAAGGACGGTCTTGTATTAGCTTCATCTGGAACTTAAAGAAGATCAACCAGGCAATAATACTGGATAAGGGAAACAATAAGGTCCAGCCGAACCCTCCAAATATAAGAAATCCGTAGGTGAAAAACAGAGCAGCTGCACAGATCATGACGCCGAATATAATGTTCACGACGTAGCTGATCTTCAAGATACTCCGGCTTTTTTTCGTGGTTGTAGTTTGAGTTGAGGAGTAATATGAATTTCGTATTACGAACAAAATGCATAATAAAACGACGATAACCAAGTAGGACCAGAATAAAATAGCCTGCCTACCGGGGACTTGCTCCACAATCATCCCATTGAACCCGTTCCACATAGCCGTGATGAGAACAAGGACATTCAATGACCAGTAGTGGCGTCCCATAAAGGCAATATTGATGGCTGATAGTGTGACGGCACTTCCAATAATCATTTGAATGAGAAGCCAGATCGGTTCGACTTCGCCGACTACGAATGTCAGGCTTATATAGAAAAAGACACCGAACAATAGTGTGGCAATCCCAATCACATACAGTAAGCTGCGTTGATGGGGATACAAGCTTTCCTGAAGCCCATGTCCGATCAAGTTCGGATCCCCGAAATCATTCAATGCTTGCATTTCTGCTTTTTTTTCAGAGTTTCCTTGATTCACATAATCGTTCTTTGACGACTCCAAGTGGGCCATAAGCTCTTCTTTGATATCTTCTCGCTCATCAGGCGGACTTTGCATCTGGTCCAGGATACGGTTTACGTGCTTCTCCATCCGATTCATGGCAAATCCTCCGATGTTTTCATAATCAGCTCATTTACGCTTTTCCATTGGCCAAGCTTCTGATCGAGCACCGTACGACCTTCCTCTGTGATTTTATAATATTTCCTTCGTCCACTAGATGTTTCTGCCCAATACGAGGTCAGCCATTCCTTCTTCTCTAAGCGCTTCAATGCAGGATAGAGAGTACCCTCACTCATGTTGTAAAGGTTACCACTCTGTTCTTTTAAATGCTTGACGATTTCATAACCATACATATCGTGTTTTGATACTAAGCCGAGCATAAGGATGTCGATGCTGCCTTTCATGATTTCTCGATCCATCGCTTTCGCCCCTTTACCAATATTTGACGATAACATTGTATAACGATGTGCATCGTATTGCAAGGGTAATTGTTTAAAATAACTCTAACAAAAATTAGCGCCCAAACGATTAATAGTATTTTTAAAACCAAATAAAGTTTGTAAAAAGACAGAAAACCATCAAGCGGGTGGGGCGAGTATTTTTTGTGGAGAAAATTATTCATGGAGATGATCTATAAGCGTTTGCGCCCATATTTAATAGAGGGTAAGCCCTACGTCATATGTGAGAATTTATACCTTATTAGGGGGAATAATGTGGTGCTTTCATCTCGTTATAAAAGGTATCCCTTTAATAACGACAAATCCATCATTTTTCAGACAGTTTATTCAAGGGGGATTCCCCCCATTTACAGGAAACGGAAATCAGCTTATGGTTTCCCTATGACGAACGAAAAGTTAATAGAGGTCAATAGAATCATGAGAATGCGGGTGAAAGAATGAATCTCAAAAGTTTTACAGTGCTGGCATGCTTATGGAGCATCACTTTTTATTTAGTCTCCTGCGTAGTGGATGAAACAGAGGCCGAATTTTCCGACCAGGAGGTGGTAAGTTCGACGATTACCGCTGCTGCTGTGTTTCCTGAAACTATTGAAGAACTGGTGAAGGAGGCTCAAGGTATAACCAACCAATTGAGCAGTACTTATGATGATCTTTTAACGATCACTGCCGATAGTCTTACTATAGATCAGGCTAAGGCTAAATTAGAAAAAATACAGAAGAAGCGGAAGCAGATGAACACTAATTTTCAACGATTAAGCTCCATTCGCGATGAAATCGCAGAGTATGAGAGGAGAGCTCAGTCGTCTGGAAAGGACCCGACCAAGTATGTTCAAGCAGGCTTGAATGAGATCCACCAGATCTATGAAAAATCGAACGAGAGAATAGATTTCCAACGAATAGAAGATCTTATCACTGATTTACGGCAAAGAATTGAGGAACTCAAGCAGGAACAGAATAAGCCCGCACCGTTGCCACAGACGACAACAGATGAACAATCTGACACAGCGAGCGAAAATACAACTAGTCGAAAAAGTCAACCTGCCAACGAATCAGCACAAAAGGAACCAACCGACGAGGAATCATCGAAGCAAGCTAAGCCCGCCAAGAAGTCATCAACTCAGAAATCAGAGTCCACCAAAGAAGCTACACCACAACAAGAAAAGCCTGCCAACGAATCCACACAACAAAAACAAGCTTCAAACCCACCAAGAGAAGAACAGTCAGAATCCGCAAAGACGAATGATAAGGGAAAAACAAAAGAGGGGGAAATCGAAAACAATGATGAAGAAAACGTGGAAAGTAATTAGCAGCCTGATTACATTTCTCATGATTGGAGTCATGATCTGCCTGGCTATTGTAGTCATTTCCTCAAAGGCAAGCGGCGGAGAACCAACGCTATTTGGGTATCAATTCAAGACCGTGCTCTCCGGATCAATGGAGCCGACTTTCGAGACTGGTTCTATCATAGCGATTAAGCCGTCAAATGAAGGGATGACCTATGAAAAGGGGGACGTGATTACGTTTTTCGCAGAGGACGATAAAGTCATTACCCATAGAATTATTGATACTAAACAGGTTGATGGGAATGTGACCTATGTTACAAAAGGTGACCACAATGAATCAGCTGATGTTAATCCTGTACTCGGCAAGAACGTGATAGGTGAATATGTCGGCTTTACCATCCCATACGCAGGTTACCTGCTAAACTATGCTAGTTCAAAGGCCGGTGCTGCTTTATTACTCATTGTGCCGGGAGTCATTCTATTCTTGTATTCTATCGTTTCCATGTTTCAAGCGATCAGAGAAATAGATGGAAAAACAGAAAGCCGTTCTGCTTAATTTGGTTATTCTTCTGATGTATTTCTCAAAATACATTAAGAGTTTAATATAACATTTCATAGGGAGGAGATTGAAAATGGGTATGAAAAAGAAATTGGGGATGAGTGTTGTCACGGCATCACTCGGATTATCGTTAATCGGGGGAGGTACATTCGCGTATTTCAGCGACACAGAAACGACAAACAATACGTTTGCAGCGGGGACGTTGGATTTATCTGTGGATCCACAGAAGATTATTGACATCAGCAATTTGAAACCAGGGGATACGATGGTCAGGGAATTTAAGCTAACCAACGATGGCAGCTTAAAAATTGACACAGTGAATCTACTAACTGACTATACCCTTGTGGATGCGCAAGGCGATAACGGATCGGCAGATTTAGGCAAGCATATCAGAGTAAATTTCCTATTCAACTGGGATAAGGAAAGCGAACCTGTCTTTCAAACAACCCTTCATGAATTAAAAAACATGGACCCTGACATTGTTCAAAAGGAAGTATGGGATCCATTGTGGGAGCAGAAAGGCGGGCTTACTACAGGTACTATGAATGAATTATGGGTAGAATTCGAGTTTGTTGACAACGGCGAAGATCAAAACGTGTTTCAGGGTGACCAGCTTGAAGTGGAATGGAAGTTTAACGCAACACAAGGAGAAGGCGCAGAGAAATAAGGGAATGGAGCAGCATTTTCATGGTATTCAAGAAAATATAAGGAGTGATTTATTTTGAACAAGAAAGTCGTTTCCTCTACATTAGCTATCTCCCTTGCATTAGGAGGATTTGCTTCAGCCGGCACGGTCTTTGCAAGTGAGAAAAAGGTTGAAATGAACGAGAAATATAATACGCCCTCTTATATTGTTGGAAATTGGCAAGCCCCGCAGCCTAAGTCATTAACAAAATCAGACCCACTGAGCGAAAAGGAGGTTGCACTGTCCTTCCTGACGGCCAATGCTGAATTGTTTAAGTTAAAAGGGGACGCGAAACAACACTTTAAAGTGGTTAAGCAAACAGAAGATAAGAAGAACGGAACCCACCATCTCAGACTTGTTGAACAGTATAAGGACATTCCCATATACGGCTCGGACCAGACCATTACCCTGAATGAGAACAATCATGTAACATCTTTCTTTGGCCAAGTTATCCCTAATTTGGAAGAGAAAGAGATTCCAACAGAAGCTTCGATTTCAGAGAAGGAAGCAGTAGAAATCGCTAAAGCTTCGATCGATAAGAAAATCGGTCATGTAGAAAACTATGACGGTGACATAAGCAGCGAATTATATATCTATGAACATAATGGTGAATTTCATCTGTCTTACCTTGTGAAGGCATCCACTTCAGAACCTCAACCAGGCTACTGGCACTATTTCATTGATGCTGAGAATGGTGATGTAATTAAAATGATCAACGCCATCGATCAAGTAACCGGTTTTGGAAAAGGTGTTCTTGATCAAAAACAGATGTTTGAGATGACAAAGGGGGAGAACGGGAACTATTTCCTGTTTGATGGTACACGAGGGGATGGGATCCACACGTTCCATGCCCAGCATATCAACCCGTTAATTTTCAATCTACTCTCCCAGCTTGCTGACTATACTGGGGAAGAGCTGACGAGTGACCATAAATATTTCTCTGACCCTGCAGCGGTTTCAGCGCAAGTAAATGCAGCGGATGTATATGATTATTATAAAGAAACATTTGGACGAGATTCTTACGATGACCAAGGTGCGAAGCTGATTTCATCTGTCCATGTGGGTACAAACTGGAATAATGCTGCATGGAATGGAAAGCAAATGATGTATGGTGACGGGGACGGTGAGACATTTATCCCGTTGTCTGGAGCAAAGGACGTCATCGCTCATGAGCTTACCCATGCTGTTACAGATACAAGTTCTTCTCTAGTTTACCAGGATGAATCAGGCGCATTAAATGAATCCATTTCTGATATCATGGGTACCATGGTTGACCGTGAAGATTGGAAGATGGGAGAAGATGTTTACACACCGGGAATTGAAGGAGATGCCTTACGTACATTGAAGGATCCTGCTTCTTACACAAACGCTTTGACCGGTCCGTACCCTGATCATTACAGTAAAAGGTACACGGGTGAAGCGGACAACGGCGGCGTTCATATTAACTCAAGCATTAACAACAAAGCAGCCTACCTGATTTCCGAAGGCGGTACACACTACGGAGTTACCGTCGAAGGGATTGGGCGTGAAGCTACAGAACAAATCTATTATCATGCCAATACACAATATTTAACGTCAACGTCTGATTTCAGCATGATGCGACAAGCAGCCATCGAAGCCGCTGCCGCCCTTTACGGAGAATCATCAGCAGAAGTAGAAGCTGTCAAAAAGGGGTATGATGCGGTAGGCGTACAATAAGATTTCGTAAGACGACACCGTCACATTCAAGGCGGTGTCGTTTAGTTTTGATAATTCATTACAGGCTTCGCAAGGTCAACGGCTTTTTTAAATTGTCCGATTTTAGAGTAATAGTTGAAGAGTTCTTTTGCGGAACGTTTGACTAAATACACATGGCCGGATAATTTAAAGAAAGGCAGGGCATGGTCATTTAAATACGTATAGTACTTTACGTGTTCTTTTTTTATTAAAAATGTTGTAAGAGTAAGGAGATAAACATACAGTGGTGCATTCATGTCTTCGGCAATACCAATTCCTTCATGGGCAAGGTCTAATAGTTCACTGAGAGATGAGCGTTTCTTTCGTAAGCAGCTTTGAATATAACCCTCTAAAGACAATAAATATTTACCGGACTTCTTGTCCTTCAAATCTATAGATTGCTTGTAAAGTTTCCCTGCTGTTTCATAATCCTTCATGATAAAGTATTCTAACGCTAAATTATGTAGAACGCATGCTTTCCTCGCAACAGTATGGCATAACTCGCAACTTTGGATTAAAGCTTCGTATTTTCTGCGCCTGTCCTTGAAATCGTGATGTTTATCCTGACTTTTCAAAATTAACAGAAGCATCTCTACGTCAATTATTCTTAAGAAGTTACTAGTTTCTTTAAAAAACTGAAGTGCCTCTTGGGCGCATGAGTAAGCCATATGTTTCGCGTCATTAGCATCATAGGCAATCGCCAAATGATAATAATATTCAGGGTTATTGTACATTTCGTTATCGATGGATTTCAAAATTTCGATCGCTTGCTGGTACTCCTGATTTTTCAAAAAAAGGATTCCCCGTACGTGCTTATACAGGCTGTTTTCATATGGAGGAAGACTTGTCTCGCAACCTTCAATGGTTCTTATAATATCGCATGCCTTTTTATTATTTTCATGTAAAAGATAGTATCTGGCCAAAAGCAATTGATAGTAAGAATGATACTCAGAAATTTCAATGACTTTACTGGTCTCAAATTTACTTTTGATTGCTTCGATTTCCTGTGTCCTTTCCATAATCATGGCGTAAAGCCATTGATCAAGCTCTTGCTTCACCGTTTCAAAAGTGTTGATTTCCTCCTTGATATTGATATTAAGCCGTTCGGCAACCAATGATATGATTTCTGCTGAGTAATGAGTTTGCCCGAGTTCAATCTTGCTGATATGGGTGGTCGAACAAATTCCTCTGCCAAGCTGCTCTTGGGTCATTCCCGACTGCTCACGATAATACTTTATGATTTTCCCTTCATTCATAATGAGATCCCCTTGTAAAATAATGAAGTTAGTAATGAGTCTTAATATCAATGTTCATAACAACTTAGAAGTGATTACTGCATCATGAGTGGGTGATGGGGGGGAGATAGTCCCGCAATTTTAGTTTTTCTCCATATACTAACAATTTTACATGAAGGTCTTCTGTTGTGCCACTGAAAAAAGGAAATTATTGGAGGGTTCGGTGCCGGTGGTGGTTAGTACCTTATGTATTTTTAAGAAATCGTTCAACCCATCAACAGTATGTGTATTTGGGGCATAAAATCGTAACCAATTAGTATGAAGGTGGACGGTGGCGTCTAACCCTTCCAATCGTTCTTTAAATTGTTCAGTTGTAATATAATGGACGTCGTCTCCACGATCTGTAAATCCTTTGACCATTCCCAGCGTCGGATTAACATGCCCTTCGGCCGGAAAGTTTACCATTAAGATCTTCATAAGAATCCCTCCTTGTTGTCTAGGATATCATTTGAATAGAAAATTTCCTTGAGTAAAAAGAAAGGGGGAATGAAGATAGCATTATTATTTTATGCAATTGAATAGGGGGCTTATCTGGATGATCTCTTTTTATGATATAAAGTAAAGTTGTACTAGAGCGGCAATGTTGAACTTCATTTAAAGAGCTGGCTTCCATATATCACGGGGTTTTCACTAATGGAAAAATAGTATTAATCTAACAAAATGGCTGCCCCTTTAGGCAGCCACTTTATTATGTCTATTCTTCCTCATCATCTTCAACCATATGCTTCAGTATAGAAAGCTTATTATCCCAGAACTTTTCAAAGTAGGAGACCCATTCTTTGACTTCCATTAATTGTGCAGGCTGAAGAGAGTAAATTTTCTTACGGCCTGATTTACGATCAGTTACCAGGTTCGCATCTGATAAAACATTTAGATGCTTTACAATCGCCGTACGACTGATTGAAAAATGGCCACTAATCTCTTTTATGGAATAGTCATGTTCAGCAAGCAGCCTCAGCATTTCTCTTCTGGAGGAATCAGCAATTGCCTGAAATACATCATGCTTAGGCACTGCAGTCATTAGCCCTCGACAACCTTTCGCAATCTTTCATTTACTATACTGTCCCAGCCATTGTTCATCGTATGACGTGTTTCCAGGTGAGTTTTATTTGTTGGATGCATCTTCTCATCTGGATGTCCCCAGCCTGCGTGAATCAGCGTAAATTCAGTTTTCCCTTCAACCTCTTTTAACAAAAAGTGTACGATCCAGCCTTGGTTACCCCAGGAGAAAGAAAGTTCTTTTGGCGGGTTTACCGTTAAGACTTTACATGAGGATGTTTCAAAAGGTGTTTCCAGATAAAATTCATGTCCTTCAACTGGTTTAAAGTTATTTGGCATAAACCATTCAGCAATTCCTTCTGAAGAAGACACGGCTTGCCATACTTTTTCGACGGCTGCATTAAATGTAACTTGCTTTTTAATCTCTGGTACTGTTTGATTCTGCATAGGTAGCCTCCTAAATATAACACCATTTGGTTTCAAATAAACTATAACACTATAAGGTTATATATTCAACTTAAAATCTTTTTACTAAAGAATTTTTTCTATAATAGCTCTTCGGTTCTTTACGTAAGTTCCAAAGATTCGTTTTGATAAATAAAAGATTGAGTTTATCTAAATATTTTGAAATAATTGGCATTAATGGATGGCAATGACGCCGTAAATAGCTTTTTTGATATTACGATATAAATAGAAGAAATTACAAGTTCTTTTTTAAAGATAATTGCAATACGAAATACTGCACAAATTAAGGAAACAGAGGTGGTTTCATGAATTTAACCATTAGAAATATGGACGAAAATACAGCTAGGGAGATACTGAGTTGGAGATATGAAAAACCCTATGACTTCTATAATAATCAAGAAAATGAAGAAGAAATAAAAGAACGACTAAATGGTTCCTATCGTGCTGTCATTGACAATAATGGTGATGTGTTTGGCTTTTTATGTACAGGTGAAACAGCTCAAATACCAGTGGGTCACCACTATGGTGTGTATCATGAACATTTGATAGATATTGGCTTAGGTATGGACCCTGATTATGTAGGAAAAGGCTACGGGTATGGTTTTTGTACATTTATACTGAATTACATAAGAGAAAATCATACGGGAACTCCTATTAGATTATCTGTTGCAACGTTTAACGGAAGGGCCATTCATTTATATGAAAAACTAGGCTTTGTACAAAAAGACAAGTTTACAACTGATTTTGCAGAGTTCATCACGATGATTAAAGATTAATTAAGCCATTGTTATAGTTATGAAAATTTCCTCATTTTTTGAAGGGATCGTCGAAGGTTTATCGAACCTATTCAAGGTATGTAAATGCCTTAGTAGAAAAAGGAGTGCTTCAAAAAATGAGAAAAATGGTTTTGTTGATGGTTAGTTTCATGTTCATGGTCTCAACTCCTGTCCAGGGGGCCGGCGTTCTATCTGTTCAGGAAGCGATGAATCAGCCGAACGGTGCAGATGTATCAGTGGAGGGTTATATTGTCGGTGTACCCACAGCGATTGATTATGTGCAGCAAAGTAATTTCACGAGTAACTATGCACTTGCTCTGGCTGATGACCCAAATGAAACCCAAGTGAATGATATGATTTTTGTGAAGCTTGATGCTGAGTATAGAAGTGAGTATGGACTTGCGAACAATCCAGGAAACATGGGGAAGTTCATTCAAGTTGATGGAACGAGGGATCCTTATTTCAGTCATCAAGGAGTCGAGGATGTCAGCTCGATCACAACTGTATCAGACGACAGCAATGATGGTGGGGATGGCGGGACAGACCCGGCCGGCTATTATGAGAATGCTTCCGGACTTTCTGGTTCCGCGTTAAAACAGGCACTCCATAACATTATCGATGACCATACCGAATTATCCTATAGTGAAGTGTGGAGAGCATTACGACATACAGATGAGGATCCAAACAACTCGAACCATGTTATTCTTCTATATTCTGGAGACTCTCTCTCTAAATATGATAATGGCGGGAATGTAGATGAATGGAATCGTGAGCATGTATGGGCGAAATCCCATGGAGATTTCGGGACTTCAATGGGCCCGGGGACAGATATTCATCATCTTCGTCCAACCGATGTGACGGTCAACTCTGCACGCGGTAACCTTGATTTTGATAACGGTGGGTCAGCATTTTCCGAAGCCCCAGATACGTACCATGATTCTGATTCTTGGGAACCTCGTGACGAAGTGAAAGGGGACGTGGCACGAATGATTTTTTACATGGCTGTTCGCTATGAAGGCGACTCTGGAGAGCTGGACTTAGAAGTGGCTGATTATGTGGGGACAAGTGGGCCGAGCATCGGGAAGCTGACGACCTTAAAACAGTGGCATGAGAGTGATCCTGTTAGTGTATTTGAACAACATCGTAACGACATTATTTTTAGCGACTATCAAGGCAATCGTAACCCATTTATAGATCATCCAGAATATGTTGAACGGATTTGGTAAACAGGTTCTCATAAATAATGGGGGAGTGGAGAAAATCAAAACCAAAGCAGAATGTCTGCTTTGGTTTTGATTTTTTTATGAAGGTTATACATTAGCTCATCGTTCCACGGTTGACCTGCTGATTTAGTAGATTCATATTGCCGAGCGCACTCTCAGATACTTTCCTTAGGGCCACAATCGAATCCGCTTTGTGATCAGATAATTGATAGACAATGTCTTGAAAAAGCATTTTCATTTCGTTGATGATGGACATGGCTGCGACATTATAAAGATGGACGTTTTGATAGCCGGAGTCATGAAACAAGGCTGTATCGATGTAAGGTTTTAAATTCGTCAATAAAACGGGATAATTCACTATGAGATTGTCAACGCCTCTTCGAATTCCCTCAATATTGGCAGCGACTTCATCGAGTGGCTGCAATGTGTTTGCGACGCTGCTTTTTACTTTTTCATCGAAGTCAGTAAAAATACTTATCAAAGCTCCCGGCACACTTCCGTGAAGGATCAGGTTGGTCGCTCCTTTAACAGCACCGGATAAGATTTCCAATGTGCTTTCAATCGTAGTGAGAAACCATTTTAAACCATTGAGTATTGGAAATAATAGACCATAGGTGGAACTAGTAAAAGCTCCAAATGCCGTATCTAGATGGATATCTTTCAAAAGCATTTTCTCTAGCATGTATGGAGATTCCTCGATGGTGTAGATATTCGTTGGCTGGACCTTGACTTTTCCTTCAACCCCACCTGTGTTTCCATTAATAGCTGCCCCTAAACCTTGCTCCTGACTTTCAAAGGCGTTGGCAACTTCCTGAACCTGTTTTTGGTATTCCTTTAATTGCTGCAGAACCTTATCTTTGTTTCCGTCAATGATATGATAATGAGCCTGTAATTCGTCAACAACTGCATCAACGAACAACTCTTTTCCACCTTCAAACAATTCGGGGATTTTATCGTAGATGATATGGCCGGCAGCACCCGTCAGTTCACTGACTTTGTCTTTTAGGCTGTACAAATAACTTCTGGCTTCGCCAAACATACTCTCAACGCTGATATTTGTTGAGGTGATATGCTCAAGCAGTTCGGCCGGGGGGGAGTTCAGAATGCTATTTAGAAATCTGCACTGATCCTCAGCAATATGCAGTAGATCTATAAGACCATCAATGTGGGCCTGGAGGATGTATCCTGACGTCGCTATGCCTTTAAATAACGGGTTGCTGATTGTTGCTTCAAAAGCCTCTTCAAATATTTCCTGAAGTTTGGTGACACGAATATTAAATTGATGACCTTCATGCTCTACAATATCAGTCGAGTTATCTAAGTAGTCTTGAACGAAACTTACTTTATGGATTACACGGTCTTCTAAGGCGGTGGCCAGCAAATTTAGATTCTCAGGATTGATATCAATTCGTTCGCTTTGTCCTCCACCATAAAGAGGCAACCCCGACCAAATACTTGTCACGATGTGTTCGTCCGCAGCCATATAAATTTTCCCGAACCCTGGCTGGCCCTTAATCCCAATTGTGTAAAACTGCCCTTCAGCTCCGCTGCTGATTCCGTTGCCTTTTTTATAGCCGGTATGGTTCGTTGCGAGGTGGGAAAGCTCGGGAACGCCGTTATTAATTTCATACTGATGACCGGGAATGCGATGTCCCAAATCCAGCGAAACTTCCGTCTTGGTTAGAATGTCGTATTTACTAAAATAGTTGGTAATGTTGTCGTATGTCTTATTGGGGTCAACCATCCCGGCGGGTAAAAGAGCCGGGTTAAGGTTAACGGCTTTAACATCTGGGTTTTTGATGGCTACGGCATTTGTGTAAGCTCCTGCTAAGGAGTTTCCGCAAATTGAAGATACCCCGAACTTTTTATCCATTTCGTTATAATAATCCACGGCGTGCTCAAGTTGAGCAGGAGGTACATCACCGAGCAGTTTGGCGTCGGTGATCATATCTTGTTTGTCTCCTGTTCCTGTGTAGACGATGGTAAAATCTTTTGTTTCTATGTTTTGAACGGTTATAGCGTCCATGCCTGTTGGGTTATCATAATTAGTATCTACTACAGCAAAATCTTTCCCATTAACTTTAAGAATACTATGACTGTCATGCTCTAAATATGCGCTGTATCCAGATAACTCCACCAAATCTTTGTCGCTTGTAACAGGTTTTTTTATGTTTTCTGGTACAGAGCTTGATCCACCCATTTGATCCACCTCTAATCCTTAATTATTTGGTTGGGTATTCCTCTTTCTAATGAATTATCTTTAATTCCTTTACCTGATGTTTTAGTTATACTGTTGTCATTTAGAAAAACAGCATAGGCCCCTTTTGGAATATTTGTTGCTTTTTCTAAATAAGTACATATTTCCTCAAATATTTTTTCGTCTGGTTGAGCTTGTTTTTCTTCCATGAATAATTGTATGGTAATAAATATCTTTTCTGCCTCTACGATATCCGGCTGATAAACACTTTGAAGCTCTTCTTTTGTTATTTGAGGATTACCCATATAAGCTGTATATAAATGCTTCAATGAGTCGCCGGCAATGTCTGCATAGTAATAAGGAGTCATAAGACCGACAGCCCCGGTGTTTTCAATTGCTTCCTCGGTTTTCCCGACAACTTGTTGATTTTGCACTAAGTCTTCAAGGTATTTGTCTAACTGGTTAAACGCTTTTTCATTAACCATTCGATAAAGGCCTGTTTGGATCGCTTGTTCCACTTGGCCTTCCTGGGACCATACACCCTCTAATACAGGTTTCTCATCCTCTATAGGAACAATGGCATAGGTGTGGAAATGGGGCTCGCCTTTAGATTCCACAAATACAGTGGCTCCGCCTTGCGCACCTACTACGTTATGAACCGTTACATCGGTTTTATATTCCTCCATAAAAAACGTCTTAACGGCTTTATCAATTTCTTCACGATGCGCTTCCGCAATTTTGTCCGTTTGCTCACCACCATTAAGATCATATCCTTGCCCTGTGTAGTTCTGGACGCTTACGTACCTATTCTCTTCCTGTTTTCCCTCCGCTGAGTTGCTGTCGCCATTTTGGTTATTACCTGATTCGCTCACACCACAACCTCCGATCAATAACGATATTCCGATAGTTAATGCCATTACTTTTTTCTTGTGTTTCATTCAGATAAGCCTCCCTGAGTATGTAGGTAGCTACAGAGTTATTATGTAAAACATTCTAGTTGATTCTCAACATAACATGGAAAAATTCCATGAATATCCACTTCATTATAATAAAATGAGGAGTCCTTGTGAACATGAGATGGGAATTTAGTAATAACTAACCCCCTTCAAATACCTGTTACAGGACTTTTCACCTCTGTTTGGGTAGTTTTTCGCACT
Organism: Halobacillus naozhouensis; assembly: GCF_029714185.1. Lineage (NCBI taxonomy): Bacteria > Bacillati > Bacillota > Bacilli > Caryophanales > Bacillaceae > Halobacillus > Halobacillus naozhouensis. The sequence goes on from NZ_CP121671.1 coordinate 1,609,193, forward strand.
AACCTAATATGAAAGTGAGAACTAGTAATTCATTAATGAGGGGTATTTGAGAATCTTGGCTGTTATTTAAGAATCTTTTTGAAACCACCCTAAAGTTTCAGCTTCTTCAACTAACTAAAATTATAGTGGTGAAGTCTAATTGATGAAGGGACTTTTGTGAGGGTAAATAGATAGATGAGAGGGTATAGTCTTCTTACGGTTCATTTTTTATATTATTTTGGTTACCGAGAAAGAGGGGCATTCTTTTGAAAATATATACGATTGGGCATTCGGACTATTCGCAGGAACATTTTCTGGAGATGCTGAAAAAAGCTGATATTGACTTTGTAGCGGACATTCGAGCTTTTCCTGCAAGCCGCAAGTACCCTCAGTACAAGAAGGAAAACATGGAGCAGTGGCTTCGGGAAACGGGAATCGAATACCGTCATTTTCCATTGCTCGGCGGCAGGCGGAGCCAATCGAGCCAGACTGGAGAGGGGCTCAATGACGGGTGGAACAATCGCTCGTTTCACAATTATGCGGATTATACGCTGACTGAAGAGTTCAAGAGTGGTCTGAAGAAACTTAAGGCACAGGCAAAAGATAGCAATCTGGTCTACATGTGTTCGGAACATCATCCAGCAAGATGCCACCGCTTGCTTGTCAGTAACTGGCTGCAGGCGAATGGTTGGGAGGTTTCCCACATTATTGATGGGTCAAAGAGGGGCCCTGAGCTCGTCAGTCATGAACTGGGCAAATGGGGGGCCATGCCGATTATCGAAGAGGACGGTACGGTGGTGTATCCGGAACTGGAGGAGTAGCGGTCATTAGTGGAGATTAATCCTATTATTTATGGAACGAAAAAACACCTCTCAGTTTACGAGGTGTCCTTGAATGATATATCGGTCTGGTGCGTTACCAATGAAATCAAAAGGGTAGCATGTCGTTAGCGTTAAAGTCGGTTGATCTTTTTTAACGATTACGGTTCGGTCGTTTGCATCGGTAATCCAAATCTGGTCCACTTTATAATTGTATTCGTTACCGTCATAAACTACTGTCAACAAATCGCCTTTTTCAACACGGCCTAACTCAGTAAATACGGTATCCCGATGTCCACTTAATACAGTATGACCCTTTTTACGATTTGGAACAGTAGTCCATTTGCTGACATACATGCCAACCCCTTTATTCAGTGTATCCTCGCCTGTTCCCCAAAAGACTTCAAACTGTTGGCTTATCGAAGGTATTTTTAATTGGGCTATATTTTCACCTTTGTCATGGTTGTATGAGAGAGTTTGAATAGGGGTGTCTAATGGTTGTTCAGTCTCTTTGGCCGCCTCAGTTTCCGCCGCTTGAACCGATTCAGGCGACTTATCAGACTCAGGATCGATCTTGGACACTGATTGTGTGCCTTGCCACCACTGAAAACCACTCCACCCAGCAAGAGCAAGACCTATGACAACAAATGCGGCTGCTATATACTTCATGGGTTCACCAACTTTTTGTTTAAGTTAATCAAGTTAAGGATTATTTTAACATAAATTCAATGATGTCAATGTAAAACTTGAGGGGTTATGAGAATAAAAGGGCAGGCATCGGCCCGCCCAATAAGGGATGATTATGTATAGATTATTGGATTCTCTTACGGAATGCGAACAGTCCTCCACCTAAAACAATAAGAGCTAGACCAAACAATGTATATCCAGCGTATGATGTAGAAGTGTTTGGAAGTTCTCCGCCCTGTACTTCTTCTGAATCATTTCCTGCAGTTGCAGTGTCGTCTTGTTCAGTTGAGGTACCTTGCTCATCTGATGAACTAGCAGCACCCTCGTCATCTTCACATGGAATAGCATCGCCATCTCTGTCTAAACGCTGTGGGTCATTTCCCTTGGTGAAACCATTCTCGTCCCAATAGGCTTGAGCTTCTTCTTGGGAGGCGAAATGTTTACAATCTTTGTCAACAGTTGAAGATGTCTCTTCTGAAGCTGGCTCCTCGGTATTGCTTTCCTCGTTGGATTGGTTATCTGAATCACCTGAAGGAAGGCTTTCACATGGAACTCCATTATTGTTATTTCCATCTAACCCATGTGGGTCATTATTTACGCCGTAACCATTCTCATTCCAAAATTGCTGTACTTCTTCCTTTGTTTCGAAGTCACTACAGTTTTTAGTATCAGCGGCACTAGCCACATTTACCCCAGAAAAACCACCAAGTGTCAAAAATAAAGCAAAAAGACCTGCTAATAATTTTTTCATCCTTAATAATTACCCCTTTCCAGATAAATCATCCCTATAGAAGAATATATTTCCTCCTACCGATAAGGGTAAAAGAGATTCCTATATTTGTAAAGGTGAAAAATGGTTTTTTAGTACTACATTTAAATAGAAAAATAGTTTCCTATAAAGTTAAATTAACTATTTTCCTGTTAAATATGGGGTTTGAAGGGTTATTTTCAGCTCATGACTTAAGGCGTTACATGAGTTAAATTTTATATGGTAAGAATATTTTCCCTGTCCTCTATCATCTGAAAAACTTATGGCTGCAGATATAATTAATGATTGGAAATAAAATAGGTTAACTGTATGGCTTTAGAACTAATGCTTTCTATTAATCAATTTCAATAGTTATAGTTATGAAAGAGATATAAGATTTTACGAGGTAAAAAAGTGTAAACCTTTAATGTTCAAGGGTCCTCTCGTAAAAGATTCCTTGTTTTTTTGTATGGTGATTGATATCTTTTAACAATAATGAACGGGCAGTTATTATGGAAGGGAGATGTTCTCTATTTCAGCAGATAAAGTAGCTATCATTATTGATGATATGATGCAACAAATCATGAAGAAGTCATTTGAACCCGGAACGAAACTTCCTTCTGAAAATGCGCTTGCGGAAAGGTATCGGGTCCCTAGAGTCACAGTGAGGAATGCGCTAGCAAAGTTAGAAGAACGCGGTTATATTTATTCGAAGCAGGGCAAGGGCCGCTATTTAAAAGATACATCGATTCAGATTGAATTGCATTTGACGGGTAAAACCAGTTTTACGGATAAGATGAAGCGGTTGGGATATGATTTGACCACACATAATATCGGCTGCGAAAAAATTAGTTATGACGCTAAAATCTATCAACTATTACATGTAAATGAAGGCGAGGATGTCTATAAAATTGGCAGGATACGCTATATTCAGAATGAACCGATCGCTCTTCATCATTCCTTTGTCAGTGCAGCAAGATTTCCAACTATAGCGGAAGACGGTCCGCATATTGAATCCATGTTTGCTTACTATCGATTGCACGGTTATCAAGAGTTTGATAGTCATAAGACGCTGCTTAGTACCACCTTTCCGACACTCTATGAACAGGAATTCCTTTCCTGCAACAGTATGGTGCCGCTTATTATAGTGGAAAGTGGCTGTATCGATTTGAACTCAAAGAAGGTATTGGAACATACGAAAATTTTATATCGAAGTGATCGGTTTAAATATGATATTACCAATATTTAAAAACAGGCTTAGAGCTTTTACTAGTTCTTAGCCTGTTTTTTGCTTTTTTTAATGGAATCATTACGGAGGTAGTTCTTTTAAGGTTCAATAAAAGTGGTTATAGAAATCAGCCAGTACCAATTTCCATATTTAAACATTATAACGTTATGTTTACTTTTGAAATATTCCATGCTATGATGCCTGTATGAAAAATGAAAGCGCATTTAAATAGAGCTTAAGAAAAGGTGAAGTAAAAATGGAAGACCATTTCGTATTGCGAAATCTAAAACTTGTGAACGAAGAAGAAATCGATATTGTAGTTGAAAACGGCCAAATCGCCGGATTAACGAAGGCTGGGTGTGGGAGTGGTCATCAAACATTCGACTGCTCAGGTGTGTATGTATCAAGTGGCTGGATTGACTTACATGTTCATGCCTTTCCTGAGTTTGATCCTTATGGTGATGAGATCGATGAAATTGGAGTAAAACAAGGGGTAACGACGATTGTGGATGCAGGGAGCTGCGGTGCTGATCGAATAGAAGACTTAGTTGCAAGTCGAGATCAAAATAGAACCAACCTGTTTGCCTTTCTGAACATTTCCCGAATTGGTATGAAAAGGGTAGATGAATTATCAAACTTAGAATGGATAGATAGAGAAAAGGTCATAGAAGCAGTAAAAAAATATAAAGATGTCATTGTTGGATTAAAGGCTAGGATGAGTAAAAGTGTTGTCCATGATAGTGGACTTGAACCTTTACGAATGGCTAGAGAATTTTCTAGTGTAACGTCCTTGCCATTAATGGTCCACATCGGTTCTGGTCCCCCTAGTATTGAGGAGGTTGTGCCGCTCCTAGAGAGAAAGGATGTTATCACGCATTATCTTAATGGAAAATCAAATAACCTTTTCAATACAGATGGAGAACCTCTTGAAGTGTTGAAAGATGCAATCAACCGCGGGATCCATTTAGATGTTGGGCATGGGACATCAAGTTTTTCATTTAAGTTTGCGGAGGCAGCCAAACGACATGGAATCGGTTTGGACACAATCAGTACAGATATTTATCGAGGCAACCGTTTAAACGGTCCGGTCTATAGCATGGCAAATGTCCTATCCAAGTTTCTCTACTTAGGGTATTCGCTTGAAGAGGTTATCCAGGCGGTCACAACCCATGCAGCCAATTGGCTCAACAAACCTGAACTTGGACGTATAAAAGTCGGCGAAGCTGCAAACCTAACATTATTTTCAATTGAAAACGATCCGATCACACTGACTGATTCTGAAGGGGAGCAGCGTGTATCGAATAGAAGAATAGAAACAAAAGGAGTGGTTTTGAATGGCGAATTCATTGAGTGCTAAGTATGGTCTTAAGCGGGTCGTGAATGCAAGTGGCCGTATGAGCATCCTTGGGGTATCCTCCCCGACAGATACAGTGATGGATGCGATGAGGCACGGCGGGCAAAATTATGTTGAAATTGCGGATTTAGTAGATAAAGCAGGGGATTATGTTGCAGGTATCCTTGGCTCAGAATCAGCTGTGGTTGTGAACTCTGCGTCAAGTGGTATTGCGCTATCAGTCGCTGCGCTCATCACTAAAGGGCACCGCCGCACAAGTGAGCGGCTTCATCAAGAGGACATTCCTAATAATGAAGTCGTAATGCTCAAAGGTCATAACGTACAATACGGTGCTCCTGTTGAAACCATGATCTATTTAGGCGGAGGTAAACTCGTTGAAGCGGGCTATGCTAATGAGGGAAAAGCAGAACATATGGAAGAGGCTATTTCTGAGAACACAGCAGCCATCCTCTATGTCAAGTCACATCACGCCGTTCAAAAAAATATGATTTCTGTCGACGAAGCTTGGGAGGTTGCCCAAAGGAATGGTGTTCCCCTTATTGTAGATGCAGCCGCAGAAGAAGATATCCAAAAGTATGTAAACCATTCTGATCTCGCCATTTACAGTGGTTCAAAGGCCATTGAAGGACCCACTTCAGGGATCGTTGGCGGGAAGCGAAAGTATATTGAATGGATAAAGGTTCAACTGCATTGCATTGGCCGGAGCATGAAAGTCGGTAAAGAGACCACTTTTGGGTTACTTCAAGCCTTAGAAGAATACGGTCATAAAGAGGATAAAAGTGAACAAGAAAAAGAAACCTTACAAGTTTTGATGTCATTAAATGAGCTTGAGGGTGTCCAAGTATCCATTGTACAGGACGAAGCAGGCCGAGCCATCTACCGGGCCCGCATTCAGATTGATCCTCAGCAAACAAATACATCTGCGAGGGAAGTCTCGGAAAAACTGCGTGAAGGGGACATCGCCATTTACACTCGTGATTATGGGGTAAGACAAGGGTATTTCGACATCGATCCACGTCCGCTTCAAGGCGATGATATTCATGTGATTCAATCTAAACTACAAGAAATTTTGGGTGGGAAATAATATGTCAAACATAACGAAACGTTTTTATAAAGACCGTGTTGCCTTAAATGTTTTAGCTAATAGTGTAGAAAATGCTAAAGAGGTGTTTAGCGCCGCAGAGGGACACGTTTTGATCGGCGTTTTATCTAAAGACTACTCCACGGTTGGGGATGCTGTGGCAGCCATGAAGACCTATGGACAGGAAATTGATGAAGCTGTATCGATTGGATTAGGTGCCGGGGATAACCGCCAAGCCGCGGTTGTAGCTAATATCGCTAAACACTATCCAGGCAGTCATATCAATCAAGTATTCCCAGCAGTTGGGGCAACAAGAGCGAACCTTGGGGAAAAAGACAGCTGGATCAACGCATTAGTCTCTCCGACAGGACGCGTTGGCTATGTAAATATCTCAACGGGGCTTATTAGTGCAGTGCAAGAAGAACAAGCGGTTGTACCCGTCAAGACCGCCATCGCTCTTGTTCGTGATATGGGCGGAAATGCACTGAAATATTTTCCGATGAAAGGATTAAGCCGTGAAGATGAGTTTCGGGCAGTGGCTCAAGCATGCGGGGACGAAGGATTTGCATTAGAGCCAACAGGTGGAATTGATAAGGAAAACTTCGAGGCCATTTTAAGGATAGCTCTAGAGGCTGGTGTACCAAAGATCATCCCTCACGTCTATTCTTCCATAATTGACAAGGAGACAGGAAAAACACGCGTTGAGGATGTAAAAGAATTACTTGAAGTCACAAAGAAATTGGTTGATCACTATGGTTAAGCGGATCGCAGCTTTTGGAGAGGTTATGATGCGGCTGCAGGTGCCGGGCTATGAGTCCTTAGCGCAAGGAAGAACATTAAACTATTCGTTCTCTGGGACGGGAGTTAATGTTACGTCAGCATTGACACGTCTAGGACATGCAGGGTACATCGTGTCCACCTTGCCAACAAACCCGGTCGGTGATGCAGCTCTTTCCTACATTCAAAAACTAGGGATTACACCCTCATTCATTACGCGAGGCGGGGACAATCTGGGGATGTATTTTCTGGAAAATGGGTTTGGGGCACGTCCTAGCCGGGTGACGTATTGCAATCGACAAGAAAGCAGCTTCAATACAGCCCCTAAAGAAACGTATAACTTCGAAACCATTTCAGAGAAGATCGATATCGCCCATTTTTGTGGGATTACCCTAGCGATGAATGATCAAGTTCGGCAGCACATGAAGTCTTTTGCCAAAGCTGTAAAGGAAAGTGACGGTACGGTAATTTTTGATTGCAATTACCGGCCATCACTTTGGGGTCAAGATGGGTATGAAAAAGCGAAACCACATTATGAGGACATGTTACATCTGGCCGATATCGTGATGATGAATGAACAAGACGCTAGATTTGTCCTCGGAATGGGAACGGAAAAACAGGAACGCAAAGATCAACTCATGGATTTAATTCCAGCTGTTGCAGAAACATACAGCATCCCTGTCATAGCAGGGACTCATCGATCCATCAATGAGGACAATACTCACTCTCTATGTGGCTATATATATAAGGATCGCTCTTTTACTTTTTCAAAAAGCATGACCTTTTCGGTGCTTGATCGAATTGGTGCAGGGGATGCCTATACTAGTGGTATTTTACATGGCGAAATAGAAGGATATTCATCGGAAAAAACAGTTGCTTTTGCGGCTGCAGCAGGAATGCTTGCCCATACCGTTGTAGGGGATACCCCCACGGCAACGGAGAGCGATGTTTTCCGCGCCATGACGGAATCAACGGGCGATCTAGACAGGTAATAAAGTATCCAATTAAACAAGGAACATAAATAGCAGAGAAAAGAGATTTCAAAAAGGGCGGTAGACGTGGCAGTTCAAATAAACTTACGATTCGTATCTGCTAGATTCTTCGCCTGCCTGATCCTTTTTGAATAAAAGGTTTATAAAATTTGGAAGCGTTTACTGAATGGAGAAGGGGGAAGTGGACTATGGAGGTTTATCTATTACTAATCACATTGCTCTCAATTGTAATCGTTATTTTGGGAGTCTCGTGGTGGAATTGGCACGCATTCATTAGTTTAACTGTAGCAAGTATGTTTTTAGCGGTGATGTCTGGTTTATCGTTGGACAGCATTGTACACGCTTATGAAACAGGAGTTGGAAGCGTTTTAGGCCACTTAGTTGGCATTCTAGCGTTAGGCTCAATTTTAGGGAAAATGATGTCAGATTCAGGCGCAGGCGTTCAGGTTGCTGATTTCTTTGTTCGGCTTTTTGGGGAGAAAAAGCTGCCATGGGCGATGTTATTCTCAGGCTTTATTATCGGTATTCCCGTATTCTTTGAAGTCGGGATCGTCATTCTATTACCGTTAGTGATTGCCATTCGTAAAAAGACGAAACAAAACATTCTATTAATTGGTTTACCCGTGATTGCAGGGTTGTCGATTGTACATGGAATTGTCCCGCCGCACCCAGGGGCGATGACCGCCATAAGCATATATGGTGCTGATTTAGGGGAAGTTCTTCTCTATTCTCTGATCATTGCGCTGCCGCCAGCCATCATAGCAGGACCGTTGTTTGCCAAGTGGGTGCATAAGCGCGTAGTGCCAGTTGGAGAACCTAAGGTAGTTCGGCCTGATACCCCATCACAAACAGTACCAAGCGTAGGTGTCTCATTTTTTGTTATCCTATTACCAATTCTATTAATCTTGTTATCTGTTTTTGCACCGTATCTGCCACTTCCTAGTGTGTTAGCTGATTCGCTTATATTCATAGGCAGTCCTCTAATCGCCCTTTTAATTTCTTGCTTCGCTGCTTACTACTTCCTTGGGTTTCGCCAAGGTATGGATAAGAAGCTCATTAAGAAGTTAACGGACGAATGTATTCTTCCCCTAGGTTCCATTATTTTAATCATTGGTGCCGGCGGCGGGTTTAAACAAATACTCATCGAAAGTGGTGTAGGGGATGCGATTGCTCAGATGGCCGAGAACTTTTCTTTATCTCCCCTTGTGTTAGCTTTCGTGGTAGCTGGGTTAATTCGGGTTGCTACAGGTTCAGCAACTGTTGCCCTGACAACTGCTGCGGGCATTGTCTCGCCAGTCATCGCCAATATGTCTGGTGTGAACTTAGAATTACTCGTAATTGCTACGGGAGCAGGATCACTCATGCTGTCACACGTGAATGATGCTGGTTTCTGGTTAGTGAAGGAATACCTTGGACTAACCGTTAAAGAGACATTTAAAACCTGGACAGTATTGGAAACCTTGCTCTCCTTCATTGCTTTTGGACTGGTTTTAGTGGTCGATATGTTTATTTAAAAAGACAAGCTATTCTAAGAAGAATTACGTAGTTAAGGTGGTTTCGCTGACGGCGGGATCACCTTATATTTTTTTGAAAAAATCTGACTGAGTCAGCTGTGATTAAGGATGATACATCGGTGCCGGCACTTGGGATATAACAAGTCCTTGTATATAACAACCTTAAGAATGTATGACCGCTTTGTCTAAGGAAGTATGTATAGTAGAATGGAAAATAGTTGGAGACAGAATTAGAATCTTTAAGGCCCGTGCTTAAAGAATATTATAGCTGAACATTATTTGTCAGCAGAGATACTACCTCCATTAAAGAGATGCAGTTGTTGTATATTGACGTCAGAAAAGGATGGTTTTCATGAAAATTACATCTAAAAAAGGTCCTTTATATTTTCAAGTAAAAGACATTTTAAAAGAACGGATTATCAGTGGTTTTTATCCTAAAAACAGTTTAATTCCATCTGAACCAGCTTTAGAAAAGGAATTTTCTGTGAGTAAAATCACGATAAGAAAAGCAGTAGAGCAGCTAGCGATAGAGGGATATGTAGAAAAACGGAGCGGAGTAGGTACAAAAGTTCTCGATAACAAAGTCACACCCAAGATTTCCAGAGGACAAAACTTCTCTGACCAATTGGTAAAGGAAGGGTTTGATTTAAAAAAGGATAACATAAGTATTTCTGTCGTCAGTACAGAGGGACATCGTATATTACAGGCAAATATGGGGAGTGAATGTTATTGTCTTGAAAGGTTGTATTTACTGGACAATGAGCCTTACATCTACTTCAAGCACTATATTCCTCTTGAGGCGCTTCTCCCACTGAAGCCGGAGTTATTTAAAGGATCACTATATGAATTGCTGTTTCAAAAAGGAATGGCGATGAACCATTTCAAGGATGAGTTTGATGTAGAAATACCCGAGGGGAAAATCGCTTTGACCTTAAATACTGGGCAAAAACCGCTTTTAAAAAGAATCAGATCCTCTTTTGATATTGATGAAAAACTTGTTGAATATTCCATTGCTTTTTATCATACGGACATGCATAAGTATGTTGTTCAGTATAATGTATGAAGAAAAGGATATTACAAAAGATTAAAACAGGCAGGGAGCTTTTTATAGTTCCCTGCCTGTTTTTTAATTTTTTATAAATGGTTAACAAACTTTACAAAGCTTAACGGTATCTTAAAACACAGCAACTTGGCGCCAAGTTACGATGGTTTTGTAAAGGAGGATGGATCTCACAATGAAACGACGAAGAAGAACGGAAATTCTTATCCAGGAAAAGTCCTGTTTGGCTCAAAACTTTGCAGAAGCTATTATTCAGAGCTATCCATGCCAGGAAGTGGTCGCCCCGCAATATGGGTTGACGATGATTAAAATGCGGGAATCCGCGAAGAATTCATTATTTTATTTGGGGGAAGTCCTTGTAACGGAAGCTAAAGTGGAGATTAACCAATGTATTGGTATTGGGGCAGTAGCAGGTATGAAAGACGAATTGGCGAAATATCTAGCCATCATTGATGCAGCTTATAAGGCTCAGCTTCCCGAAACCAAAGAATGGCATCAAGAGTTAGTGAACGCAGAGCAGCGCATCCTGCAAGAAAAAGCACAAGTACAAGCGGAGTTATTTGAAACGAAGGTTGATTTCGAAACGATGGATGTATAGGGGTAGACAAATTTACTAATTCAGGAGAGATCGTATGGCAATAGATCAAGTGCATGATTTACAGAAGGTCTACAGAAAGTTACTAGATAGTATGTCAAGACCAGGAAAGGTTTGTTCGCTTCAAGAGGCTTTAGTAGATGTTGACTCCAAACTTTCTTGTTATGAGGCGACTTTACTTAGTCTCATGACGCTCTTGGATGGAGAGGTCACCTTTCATATTCTTTCAGAGAACCACCAAGATTTATCTACAAAAATTTCAGAATATACACTGGCTAAATGCGCTCCGGTCGATGAGGCTGATTATATCATTGCGTTACGTGACAGTTCGGAAGCATCCATAATAAGTGCCGTCAAACAATGTAAAAATGGTGACTTAATAGATCCTCAAGCTTCGGCTACTTGGATCATAGAGGGTGAACCTTTATCCAATCATGGTGAACTTACCTTGACGGGCCCTGGGATTAAGGATTCAGCACAGCTTGATGTCGGCTTTAGTCCATCGTTTTGGCAAGCCAGACAAGAACGTACAAAGGAATATCCGCTAGGGATTGATTTGATACTTACAGATGAACATTTTCAAATCGTCTGTGTGCCTAGAACAACTTCTGTAGCGAATGCGGAGGTGGAGTAGATGGGGTATGTGGCAGTAAAAGGCGGTACGGCAGCCATAGAGGCTTCGATTAAGCGATTGAAGTACGAGCGTTTGAAGGGTGAGGAGATCATTGAGGTCAATACGATTCTGTCCACGATGAGAACGATGGTCGATCAGGTGATGTCTGAGAGCAGCTTGTACTCCCCGTTCTTGGCAGCTCTTGCTATTAAGCAAGCGGAAGGAAGTATGGAAGAAGCAGTGTTCTTAATGCGTGCCCATCGTTCAACTCTACCTCGGCTCTATTATAGTCAGACCGTCGAATCTGAATCGATGCTGGTTGAACGACGAATTTCGGCGAGTTTTAAAGATATTCCAGGAGGACAATTACTTGGTGCTACATATGACTACACACATAGATTACTAGATTTTCATCTAACAGAGGAAAATGCAGAGAAGAACGAACAGTGGTTACAGGATTATAAAAATGAATTACGAACCATTGAGACACCTGATGATGTGCAGTACTTTCCTAAGGTGGTTGATTACCTGCGTGAAGAGGGTCTGTTTGAAACCTACGAACCAGATAACACCCTTCCCAAGGATATTACGAAGGAAAGTATTCAGTTCCCCGCCTCTCGAAGTGAACGGTTGCAAGTGTTAACGCGCGGTCAGACAGGTGCTGTGACCTCGTTAGGCTATGCTTCCCTGAGAGGATATGGCCAGGTTCACCCAACAGTCGGTGAAGTGCGGGTAGGTGCTTTACCGATTTACGTAGAACACCCCAATGAATTAGAAACAGATGAGGAAGACCAGTTTTACATTGGAGACGTCAAAGCGACCGAGGTTGAATCATTTGTTCCTGTATCGGTGAAAAACGACAAAAATGAAGAGGAACTGGAGTTTGAAATCGGTTATGGGATTTGTTACGGGCAGAACGAAACGAAGGCGATTGCGATGAGCATCTTAGACCAATGTCTGGAACACCCGGAATCGGATTTCCCCACCCATGATGAAGAATTTGTTTTGTTACACATTGATTCTGTTGAATCGACAGGCTTTATTTCACATTTGAAATTGCCTCATTATGTGACGTTTCAATCGAAGCTCGATAGTATCCGTCAAGTCAAGAAAGGGGTGCAGAAGAATGAAAATTAACACACACTTTGCTTTTTTGGACGAAGGATCTAAAAAGGAAATTCGCCGCGCGATGTTAAAGGCTGTCGCAATTCCAGGCTACCAAGTCCCTTTTGCTTCGAGAGAAATGCCGATTGCCCGAGGCTGGGGAACTGGCGGCTTGCAGATTACCTTGTCGGTCATTGGAACAGAGGATGTGCTGAAGGTCATCGACCAGGGAGCGGATGAGTCGGTGAATGCGGTCAGTATTAAGAAATTAGTCCATGAAACGACGGGTGTTGAAGTAGCGGAGCGAACTCAGGAGGCCTCTCTGATTCAGTCACGTCACCGGATTCCTGAAGTCCCGTTGACGGATGAGCAAATTCTTGTTTTACAAGTACCAACACCGGAACCGCTTCGCGATGTAGAAGCGAGTGAGTATATTACGAAGCGTCTTCACTCGGAGGATGAGTACAGTGGTGCGTGGCTCATGTTGTTCGAACAAATTATGAAATACGGAAAAACAACGACAAATGCAGATCATCCGGTCTATGTGAATGGCCGTTATGTGATGGCACCGAGCCCGATTCCACGATTTGATAATCCGAAGATGCATCAATCGGAAGCCTTAATTCTTCTCGGAGCAGGGCGGGAGAAAAAAATCTATGCGGTTCCCCCATATACGGACGTCGAGTCGCTTGCCTTTGAAGATTATCCCTTTACGGTGGAATCTTTTGACGGACAGCATTGCCACCTGTGTGGCGCGAAGGATGTGTTTATGGATGAATTAATCGATCCAGCTACAGGAGAAGCCACCTATCAATGCAATGATATAAGTTTTTGTGTGGATCGTCTAAACGACAAGGAAAATGTGGAGGTGGAAACGAGCTATGCATGAGGAACCGCTCTTACAAGTGCAGCATTTAAACAAACAATTCGGTCCCGGTTGTTCCCATTGTCATCAAATAGAATCAAGAAATTTAAAGAAAAATTACTGTCCACATTGCGGCACTGTCTATGCCTGTCAGAATGTATCATTTGATTTATTTTCCGGGGAAATTCTCGGGATTGTCGGAGAAAGCGGCAGCGGGAAATCGACGATGATGCAATGCTTGTATTTTGATGCCGATGTGACTTCAGGAGCGGCTTATATCAACGATCCTGAGCATAAGGGGGAGAACGTTTTTAACTTATCTTCCCAGAAAAAACGGTACATTCGCAATCATAAATATGGCATGGTCTACCAAAATCCTGTACACGGCTTGAAAATGAATTTCTCATCCGTTGGTAATATCGCAGAAAAATTGATTGCCGCCGGAAATCGCAATGTAACGGACATGGAGACAACAAGCAAAACCTTACTGGAAGGGGTACACATCCCTGTTTTTCGAATGAAACAAGAACCTCGGAATTTTTCCGGTGGGATGCAGCAGCGGGTTCAAATTGCCAAGGCCTTATCCAATAATCCACCGATTCTGTTTCTTGATGAAGTCACAACAGGGCTTGATTTATCGGTCCAAGCCAATGTACTTGACCTAATTAAAAACATTCAAAGAGAGTTAGGCATTAGTATGATCGTCGTCTCTCATGATCTTGCTGTCATCCGAATGCTTGCCGATCGGACGGTTGTGATGCTGAATGGTTCGGTGATTGAGGAAGGATTGACGGATCAAATACTTGAAGATCCGCAGCATGCCTATACACAGGAATTAGTTTATTCACTATTATAGAGAAGTTCAAAAAGGTATTCGTCAACTTTTTGAACACACACTTATAGGGGGAACGTCACGATGTACGTTATTCATAATGGGCAAGTTGTCACAGAAGAAGCCATTCTCGATGGCCATGCAGTCGTTGTCGAGGGGGAAATTATCCAAGCGATTGTGCCTGAGGAGGAAGTGGCCAGCTATTCAAATGCACAGCTGATTGATGCTAGAGGAGGGTACATTTCTCCTGGATTCATCGATATCCACTCTGATTATATCGAGACGATCGCCTCCCCGAGGCCGACAAGTATGATGAATTTTAACATTAGTTTGCGGGAAGCGGAAAAACATTTAATCAGCCATGGCATTACGACCATGTTTCATTCGCTTTCTTTTTATCGTGAAGATGCGTTTTCACATAAGCCGATCCGTTATCCGGAGAATGTGCAGCGGATGGTTGATGCGATTGATGAAACTCATCATGAGCTGCATATGATCCGGCATCGTCTGCACGCACGGTTTGAAATTGACAACATAGACGAGGTGGATCGTCTTGTTCAAAATATCGAAGAAGACAAAGTCCATTTATTATCGTTTATGGATCACACGCCAGGACAGGGACAGTATCGTAACTTGGAAGTCTACCGGGAAACCTTACAGGGATACCGTGATCTGACTGACGATGATGTGCAAACCATCATTGTTGAGCGTCAAAATACCGAAGTGATGACGATGGAAAAAATTAAAGAGGTAGCTGACTTTGCCATCGAAAAAGGCATAGCGGTCGCTTCACATGACGATGATGATTTGCACAAATTGGAGCTTGTTAAGGAGTTTGGGACAACGATCAGCGAATTTCCCATTACATTAGATGTGGCAAAAAGAGCCTCAGAAATGGGGCTGCAAACTATTGTGGGCGCGCCGAATGTGCTTCTCGGCGGTTCCCATTCCGGTAATTTATCAGCTGCTGAAGCGGTTGAACATCATTGTGCTGACATTCTTTGCAGTGACTATTATCCAGCAGCCTTACTACATGCGATCTTTGATCTAGGCGAGAAGCATGGAAATGATTTGCACAGCATGTTTATGATGGTCACCTTAAATCCAGCCAAAGCAGTCCGGATGAATGAGGAAATCGGATCGATTAAAGCTGGTAAAAAGGCTGATCTCATTGTGATAGAAAAAATGGAAGATGGCTTTCCAATGCTGACAAACACGATGGTCAATGGCGCTTTGATAACGACGACAAATTACCGCGTGAAATAAGGGGGAAACAGGATATGTCCATGCTCGAACTCAACGACTTTGGCAAGCGATTTACCGTTCATCATTTAGGAGAAACGATGCAGGCTGTCGAGAACATTGATTTTTCACTGGAAACAGGAGAGTTCATCGGGATCGTCGGAAAGAGCGGCAGTGGGAAGTCGACCATCTTAAAGAGTATTTATCGTACGTATTTACCGGATACAGGGTGTCTTCTCTATGATTCACGACGCTTTGGCCTTATCGATTTAGCTCAAGCAAGTGAAAGGGAGATCCTTTATTTACGGAAATACGAAATCGGTTATGTGTCCCAGTTTTTAAATGTGATGCCGAGAACGACATCAAGAAAGCTCGTGGAAAAAGCACTGCTTGAAATGGGGGAGACGGAAGAAGTCGCACGCAGAGAAGCAGAGCAAGCTTTAACACACTTTGAACTTGATCCTAAACTGTGGGATACCTATCCGACGACCTTTTCCGGCGGGGAAAAATTACGGTTAAATATTGCGATGGCCACTGTGAAAAAGCCAAGATTATTATTGCTTGATGAACCGACCGCGAGTTTGGATCAGCAATCGAAAGAAAAAGTACGTGAGATTATAAAGAAGTTAAAGACAAACGGCACCACGCTGGTTGGCATTTTTCATGACATTGAATTTATGGACGGGCTTTGTGACAAGGTGTTTGATATGAATCGGAGAGAGTTCGTGGCAGAAAAGCAAGGTGTTGTTCATGAAAGCTGATTTACACGTTCACAGCCACTATTCCGATGGTTCAGATTCCGTCGAAGAAGTGGTAAGGCAGGCGAGAGACAATGGGGTCACGCATATCAGCTTTGTGGATCATGATACGGTAGACGGATTGCCCGAAATTATTATGCTGGGAGAGAAATATGGAATCGAAGTTATTCCTGGCATAGAGATTTCCGCTTATGATTTTAAAAGGAAGCGCAAAGTCCATGTACTCGGCTACCACTATCGCCCTGAAGCGATCCATATCAAGTCGGTATGTCAGCTGATCCTGGAAAGGAGACAGAAACATTCCCTATGGCAAATTCTCCAGCTAAACAATGCTGGCTACGAACTCGACATCGAAGCGATTATGGAAACGGCCTGGCCGAGCAAAACGATTTATAAGCAGCACGTCATGAGCCATTTGACGGAAAGTGCCTACAGTTCCCCGGATTACAGAACGTTGTATCATCTTTTATTTAAATATGGTGGTGTAGCTTCTGGTGATATTGAGTACTTGGATGCTTTTGCAGCAGTTGAAGCGATTGTGGCAGATGGGGGAGTGGCTGTCGTTGCTCACCCTGGTCAGCTTGATTCTTATGACATTATTCCTGAGCTTGTCGAAGTAGGGTTGGGAGGAGTGGAAAGGAATCATCCCGATCATACGGAAAAAGATCATCAAAAGGTGGAAGCTTTAGCCAAACTGTATAGTCTTGCGATGACGGGGGGCACAGATTATCACGGTTCATTTGGAACGGCTATTGAAGTGGGGAGTCTGACAAGTCCTTCCCTCTGGCCGCACATCAAAGAGGTCCGTTAATTCTTAATTTGTATGGCTCATGTAAACCGTTTAAAGAAACTGTTAAAGTGTCGTGAATATAGGCTATTTTGGGATCGTTATATGTTTCAATAGAACTAAGTTACTAGATTTTCTGTGAATCGAGTCGCACAGGTTACAGATTATGAGGGGAGAGTTTTTAATGAAAAAGAAATTAACTTTGCTGGCATTGCTTGTAGTGATCACTGTACTTACGACAGCATGTTCTATGAAAAGCGCTGGGGGCAATACAAAGGCCGATGATGTGATCGACATCGTCTGGTATCCTAACGAATCTGGTTCAGATATGAAATCTTCCCGTGATGAAATTGCCAATGTAATCGAAGAAGCGACAGGTAAGAAAGTAGAACATCATTTGACCACGGACTATGCGATAGCGATTGAAACGATGGTAAACAATAATGCAGATTTGGCTTTCATGGGAGCTCAAGGCTACATCGAAGCCCATAAAAGTAATGAGTCCATTAAACCGCTTGTTGTCCCTACTGGTCCATCAGGTACATTAGAGGATGCTGTCTATCATAGCTGGTTGGCTGTTCATGTCGATGAGCAAGACAAGTTCAAGGTGAAGGGAGAATTTTCGTTAGATACGCTGGAAGGAAAGAAAATGTCCTTCGTTTCCAACAGCTCTACATCAGGGTTCAAAGTACCTGCAGCTGGTATTCTTGATCATTTTTCCCAACAAGAAAAATATGCCGATCTAACGGAAATGGAATTGATGAAAGGCGGATCCTTATTTTCCAAAGTGCTATTTGGAAACTCCCACCAGGGTTCAGCAGTCAATCTATTAAAGGGAAATGCTGATGTTGCTGCTTTCTGTGATACATGTGTTGAGAATTATGTAGAAATCGTTGAAGGTAAGGAAAATACGGTCGGGTCTGTTTATCAAGTTCAAAACGATGCAGCGGAACCGTTTAACCAAGTAACAGGTAAGAAGTTCACTCTCATGAGTGTTACACCTGTCTTAAATGCCCCATTTGTAGCGAATGTAGATGTGCTAGGACAAGAGGATTTTGACAAATTGCAAAAAGTACTCACTTCAGATGAGGTGGCGAATAATGAGGAGATTTTCGTTCCTGAGGATTCTGGCAAGTCAGGGTTATTCTTCAAGACAGGGAAAGAAAGGTTTGCAACGATTAAAGATTCATGGTTTGACCCAATCCGCAAGCTTTCCAAGTAGTTAACATACTAACAGAGGTTCAGAGTATGTGCCTTGTAGTCGTGCATACTCTAACTTCTTAAATACCCTAATAAAGGAGACGATGAACATGTCATTGTTACAAGTTGAAGGAATGGGGAAATCGTATAATTCACACACAAAAGTCTTGAAAGATATTAATTTTGAAGTGGAAGAGGGAGAATTTGTTTCCATTATTGGTCCGTCAGGCGCGGGGAAATCCACTCTTTTGCGCTGTATTAATCGGATGGTTGACATTAATGAAGGCCGTGTCCTATTTGATGATTCCGATGTTGGTCTTTTAAGGAAAAAGGAACTTCGGAAATTACGTACGGAGATTGGGATGATCTTTCAGCATTATAACCTTGTCCCAAGGTTAACGGTTATTGAAAATGTGCTCCATGGGCGTTTCGGTTACAAAACAACGATGCAAGGAGTCCTTGGGCGATTTACAGAAAGCGAGAAGGAGCGGGCTTTTTTTCTACTCAAAAAGTTAGGGATCGGGGAACATGCCTATAAACGATGCGATCAGTTGAGCGGGGGACAGCAGCAGCGTGTCGGAATTGCCCGGGCCCTTATTCAGGATCCCAAACTTGTGTTGTGTGATGAGCCTATTGCTTCCCTCGATCCGAATGCATCAAAAGTGATTATGAACCATTTAAAATCGGTGGCATCTGAACTGAAGATCACCTGTCTGGTCAACTTGCACCAGGTTGACGTTGCTCAAGAGTATTCAGATCGAATTATTGGCCTAAACAAAGGCGAGATCGTATTTGATGGGCCAACCCACAGGCTTACGAATGAACGGATCGACAACATTTATGGAACAGCGACAAGAGAGTTAATCACGGTATAAGGAGCAGGTTACGTGAATGAACAAATCATGCGTAAACGTAGCTGGAGTGCAACCATTTTTCTAATCATCATTATTGTCATCACTTATTTATCCGCCTATATAACGAATTTTAATTTCTTCCAGGGGATGGCGACGGTTCCTGCTGCAATAGGCTGGATCGTTTCGAACCTGTTTATTACACAGGAATCGCTGGAACAATTACCGGCGATCTTAACGCAATTAACCGAAACGATCTTTATGTCGATCGCGGCTACAACCACAGCGGCCGTTGTTTCGATCTTTCTAGGATTAATGGGCTCGAAAACAACGAAAGTGAATGGATTCTTAAGTGGGTTAGCTCGTTTGATTGCCTCCGCTTCACGAAATATTCCTGTAGTAGCCTGGGCCTTAATTCTGCTTCTTTCTTTTGGTCAAAATTCCGTAACAGGGTATTTGGCCTTATTCGTGGGGACGGTGGGATTTTTAACGAGGGCTTTTATTGAATCGATCGATGAAGCAAGTCAAAGTTCTGTGGAAGCCTTAACGGCAACCGGCGCCACCTATTTTCAAATTGTCAGTAAAGCCGTGGTCCCGCAAAGTCTGCCGCAAATGATCAGCTGGATTTTATTCATGATTGAGACGAACATCAGAAGCGCGACATTAGTCGGAATCTTGACGGGTACAGGGATCGGCTACATCTTTGACTTGTATTATAAGACGATGGACTACAATACCGTAGCCCTGATTACATGTAGCATCGTCATCGCCGTGATTATCATTGAGCTGATGTCAAACTCGATACGGAAGGTGATTCTTTAATGGAAGCCATATCCATGTCTACGTACATAAAAAGAAAAAAAGATGGGAGAATTCAGATCAAATCTGGCAGCAAAGCAGAACGGGTAATACGTTGGACCATCGTCCTATTCTTCGTTTTAACGGTTATGGCTTTTACGCTCTTTGATTACGGACAATTAAAAATAATGAGTGCAATTGTAGAAACGGTCAATAACTTAAAGATCATGTTTCTGCAACCTGCTTTGAGTCATTTTAGCTGGGGAGAAGCCTTTTATCAGGTCGGAGTTACCCTCGGCTTGGCTGTGTTAGCCACTGTACTCGGAGCCGTGATAGCCATCTTCTTAGCGTTAATGGCAGCAACCAATTTATCCAATGAATGGATATCAAAAACGGTCCGAATTCTAGTTGCCTTTGGACGGGCTGTTCCAACGGTATTGTGGGTGCTGATCTTTGCGATTGCAGCTGGCTTGGGAAGTGAAGCAGCTGTCCTTGGCATGCTGTTCCACTCTGTCGCTTATTTAGTCAAAGCTTTTTCAGAGGCTTTTGAAGAGGTTGATGCAGGTATTATTGAAGCTTTACGAGCAACGGGCTCCAGCTGGTGGCATATTGTGAGACATGCCGTGTTACCCTCCACGTTTACGTATTTATTGTCATGGACTTTTCTAAGGTTTGAAATCAATTTCTCGGTGGCTGTAGCGATGGGAGCAGCGGCTGGAGCGGGCGGAATTGGATTTGAACTGTTTATGGCATCCGGCTTCTACTTTGATCTTAGTGAAGTTGGATTTATTACGTACGCGATCTTGATGATTGCAATTGTGTTAGAACTGCTTTCGACGCGATTGAAAAATCGCTTTTTTGCAGCCTCTGCCGTGGAGTGACTGCCTCCTCAGGTAGGCTTCAAGTGAAATGTAATCATCTATCTTCAATTCAACAGCCTAAAAGTTAAAACTAGAAGAACCCCCTTTACTCCAGTTTTTATTGAACCCGGGGAAAAGGGGTGTTGCATCGTAGCTATTCTATAGCCCTGATACCTTAGAATCTTGTCTAGTTATTCAGGAATGATCTATCGTTATTTTAGAATCAACCCCGGTTATTTCAGTATCATCGATCTTTATTTAAGAATCTCTGTGGAAACACCCTGCTTCAGGGGATTGACTTATATGCCTAAAGAGTAATATGATACATCTATAACAACTCAGCAAAGAGGGTGAATTGTAGGCTCATGAAGAACTAATCCTATTTTTTTTCAGAACAAATGAATGTTACATGATAAAAAACCTTCCATTTGAAGGCTCTTTTGCATGGCATTCATCATCGTTCGGAATAGGATTGGGAATGATATGTATCCTACACCCCTATGTGTATAGGTGTGCCTCCTATTCTGAACGTGTCTGTCCGTGAATAGGGGGCTATTTTTATGTTCGAAAAAACGGATAGTCTCCATCTTAATCAGAAATGGAGATGAATAATATGGTATTAGTTCACTTACAGGATGTTCGTTTTGATGTGAGAGACCGGATTTTATTTCACATCAAGGATTTAAGTATCCATCAGGGTGAACGGATCGGTCTAGTTGGCCGTAATGGTTCGGGGAAGACATCACTGCTTCAGGTGATCGCTAAGGAGAAAGAACCGGCTGCTGGCACTGTTACCCAACGTGGCACGGCAGCACTGCTTCCTCAGCTGAAACCTCGGAAAGGAAAGAAAAGCGGCGGGGAAATATCTCAGGCTGTGATTCACGAGACCCTTTCACAAGATGCTCATGTGTTGTTGGCCGATGAACCCACCACACATTTGGATATGGAAAACGTGGAAAAGTTAGAACAGCAATTGAAGCGGCGTCAGGAATCTATGGTAGTCGTGTCCCATGACAGAGCTTTTCTAGACGCTCTTTGCAATCAAATCTGGGAATTAGAAGACGAGCGTATCCGCGTATATTCGGGCAATTACACGGATTATGAACAGCAAAAAGAAGCGGCCCGTAAACATCATGAAAAAGAATACGAGAAATACATTCATAAGAAAAAGCAGCTGAAAGAGGCCGTGCAGCAAAAAGACCAGAAAGCGCAGCGGGCGGTGAAGAAGCCTAAGAATATTTCCAGTTCGGAAGCTAGAGGTGCGAAAGGGGCTAAACCGTATTTTGCCAAAAAACAAAAGAAGCTAAACCAGGGAGTAAAATCCATCCAAACTCGGCTTGAACAGCTGGATAAGGTGGAAAAAGTTAAAGAGCTTCCACCGATTAAAATGGCAGTAGCCCATGAAGAATCTTTAAAAAAGAGGACCATTATCCGCGGTGAGCAGATAACCGGAGCTGCGGGAGGTCGGTTGTTATGGAAGGCATTCGATTTCTCTGTATCTGGGGGTGATAAAGTTGCTCTCATTGGACCAAATGGGAGCGGTAAGACGACCTTCCTGCGTATGATCCTCGATGGTGCGGAAGGAATTCATATTTCTCCCTCCGTCTCTTTTGGCTATTTCAGTCAAATGCTAGAGGTCCTCAACGTGGATGATTCGATAGTAGACAATGTAAGCAGTACTTCCTCTCAACATCAGACACTGATCAGAACAGTTCTTGCCCGGCTTGGGTTTTTTCGGGATGATGTGTTTAAACCGGTTCACGTCCTCAGTGGGGGTGAACGAGTGAAGGTGGCATTTGCTAAGTTATTTGTCAGCAATGCCAACGTACTGATTCTGGATGAGCCGACGAACTATTTGGATATTGAAGCGGTAGAAGAACTGGGGTCTCTGCTTCATGATTATTCAGGTACCGTAATGCTGGTATCTCATGACAGACGCTTGCTGGAACATGTAGCGACAAAAGTTTTCGCTATCCGTAACAAACGGATTCATTCCTTTGAAGGATCCTACCTGGACTATACAAAAACAGAACCGCAGAAAGACCATGATCCCCTGGAGGATCAACTGCTCAAAATTGAAACGAAGATCACGGATGTGTTAAGTCGATTAAGTATAGAGCCATCGGAGAAGTTAGAAGAAGAATTCCAGCAGTTGCTACATGAGAAAAAAGAGATCAACCAACGTCTAGAATGAAAGGTTGAAGCAACCCTTGACAATCATTATGGTTTCTCTTTTTCAGAGATGTGTACAAGCCCAAATTTCGTGGTATAATGGACATAGAAGGCATAAGATTGAATAAACTAATAAAGCCGTCGGTGTTGTCGCACCAGACGGCTCACAACAGACCGAACCCCATTAAGAGGGGCTAGGCTCTAATGAGTAAATAACCCCCACGGCCAGGCTAAAGCACAAGGGGGTTATTTTTTATTGCGAAAAGAGAGGATCAAGATCATCAGTGTTGTAAAGTTCACTGAAAACATCATGGTCTCAAATACGCTCACGGTATCACCTCCCTTCATGGGAAGTGAGCGTGCCCCCTTAGGAAGCCGATCTCCTGTGTACTTTTATTATAACATGAAATTCTGAAAATTCCTTTTCATTTCTTCACTCTTGCCTGCGAAAACCTTGGCAGGACTGGACTTCCCTCAATGCATACCCTTGACCACTTCGCAGAGGCGCTCGAGTTTGCAGTTGGTTCGTGTTTACTTCACTGCACCGGATTTCCATCAGAAAGAGTTCACTTACATAGAACACTTCCTTTTGGAAAAGGTAATAGTAAATAGCCTTAACCAATTGGAGGTAACTATAGTGGAAGAAGGAAAAAACATCAGGCTGACTTCTGCAGAAATTACACAGATTTGGACAGCATACATGAATGACACAGCCTTAGTATGCCATTTTAAATATTTCATTTCCAAAGTGGAGGATAAGGAAATTCTATCACTTCTCCGGCAATCTTTAGATATAGCACAAGGTAATGTAAAAGCACTAACCGCCATTTTTAATAAAGAAAATTATCCGCTTCCTTATGGGTTTAATTTGGAGGAGGATGTCGATGTAACGGCTCCGAGGTTGTATTCTGACACCTACATGCTGAATTTCCTTCATGAGGGAGCTCAAGTTGTCTTACAAGCCTATAGTATTATGTTAACTACATCTGTAAGATCAGATATTTACAGTTATTTTAAAGAACGTGTTGTACTTATAACTGACCACCTTAGGGAAATAAAGGAACTCTTATTAGCCAAGGGGCTCTATATCCGATCCCCATACCTTCCAACCCCTGAAAATCATGATTTTGTTAAGGACCAGAGTTTCCTGACTGGCTATTTTGGTGAGAGAAGACCATTGGCAGGTACAGAAATTCTAAACCTTTACACTAATTTTCAAAGGAATGCGTTAGGCGTAGCTACAATGATTGGATTTAGCCAGGTTGCCAAATCGAAAGAAGTTAGAAAATTTCTCGTCAGGGGTAAAGAAATTGCTGCCAAACATTGTGAGGTATTTGGCTCAAAAATGAAAGAAGATGATATCCCTATACCTATGACATGGGAGACAGAGGTTACAGACTCGATTACTTATACGTTTTCTGATAAGATCATGATGTTTTATTCGACTGCTTTAATTGGCTTGAGTGTGGGGTATTATGGTACTGCTATGGCAATGAGTCCGAGAAGGGATTTAGGTGTAATGTACACCCGGTTGATAGCTGAAATCCTTAAATATGCTGAAGACGGGGCCAAAATCATGATCAAACATGGTTGGATGGAAGAACCTCCGAGAGCTTTAGACCGTGATGAATTAGCCAAGAAAAAGAGCAATTAAATTACTGACGATCCTCAAATATTGGCGTTTACCTCGAAAAAGGTGAGCGTCATTTTTGTGAATAGAAATATAAGTCCTGTTACGCTTGTGAAAAACGTTACACAAAAAGCAGCCTTAAAAAGCTGCTTTTCAGTAGGATTATCTTAAGTTCGGATTGTCACTTTTGGCTGCTTTCACTTTAGCTCTACGATATCCACCAGCGATATCTGCTTGCTTAAATTCTTTCGCATAATTTACTTCTTGAGCGTCAGATGGCTCGTTGCCTGCTACGGGCTGATACTGTGCTTTTCTTGCCATAGTACTCATCCTTTCTAATATATCTGGTTACTTAAATATGTTCCCCGCTATGTTAAAGGTTAAACATGGGCAGATGAAATCTTTTATGATGGTGATCCAGGAAGAATTTGCTGTTTAAATCGGGAATGTTTTTTTAGTAAAGTTTTGGTGGGTGAAGTCAGATTTCTTTTCTTCCTCGATGGAGTTTGAAATAATAAAGTGCAGTAAGGAAAGAGGAGGATATCAATTGAGTTCTAATACTAGTGCAACTGCACCACTATTTCAATCATTTACGAGCGAAAAAATAAAATTATCTAACCGCACGGTGATGGCGCCGATGACTCGGGGTTTTTCACCAGATGGAGTACCAGGGGAAGATGTGGCAGGCTATTACCGGCGCCGTGCTGAAAATGAAGTAGGGTTAATTGTAACCGAGGGGACAGGGATTGATCATCCGGCATCTGTTTCAGGTGCAAGTATTCCTCTATTTCATGGAGAAGAATCACTGAATGGGTGGTCGAATGTAGTAAAAGAAGTTCATGAGGCTGGCGGGAAAATTGTACCACAACTCTGGCATGTGGGGATGACCCGTAAAAAGGGAGACCTTCCGAATGAGGAAGCTAATCCTGTTGGACCATCTGGTCTGAGTCTGGATGGTGATAAGATCACTGAACCTATGACCGAAGCAGAAGTTGAAAAGATGGTCGAAGCTTATGCTCAAGCGGCAGCAGATGCCAAACGCCTGGATTTTGACGGGATCGAAATCCATGGGGCTCATGGTTATTTAATCGACCAATTTTTCTGGGAAAAGACTAATCAGCGTACCGACAGATATGGAGGAGACATTGTCGGAAGAACGCAATTTGCTGTTGAGGTGATTAAAGCCTGCCGGCGAGAAGTCGGACCTGATTTCCCAATCATCTTTCGGTTTTCTCAATGGAAAATGAATGACTATAAAGCCAAACTTGCTGAAACACCGGATGAATTAGAACGGTTCCTCACGCCTCTTGTAGAAGCGGGAGTTGACATCTTCCACTGCTCTACCCGTCGTTTCTGGGAGCCGGAGTTTGAGGGGTCTGACTTGAATTTGGCAGGATGGACTAAGAAATTGTCAGGCAAGCCGGTCATTTCTGTAGGGTCAGTCGGACTCGATGGAGAATTCACAAGCTTCTCTGGTGCTAACACGACGAGCTTGGACGGTCTCATGGAAAAACTTGACGATGGGGAGTTTGATTTAGTAGCCATCGGACGCTCGCTATTAATGGATCCGGAGTGGGTGAGAAAAGTTCGTGAAGGAAGAGAAACTGAACTTTTACCTTTCGATAAAGCAGCTCTTAAACAGTTATACTAGTTGTCTAGAATAAAGGAATTTTTTAACGAAAAGGGGGAGGGACCAATGTGATTCATTGGTCCCTCCCCCTTTCTATAAGCATGCTTCTAAGTTATTTTTTTACTTCGCCTTACGAACTTTTACAAATCCAGCAATAAGGTCAAATAATAAACCAAATACAAGGAAAATAACGGTCCAAAACGTAAGCTGTTCCCAGATTTGACTGATTACATCATATCCTTCACTTCCCCTAGTAATCATTCCATACTGTATCAATTCGTTCATGAAATTCGGGTTCCAGATTTGAAATCCTGTTATCAGGAAAAGGATTAGGCCGATGGAGACGACGTTCACAATCGTAATAAACGTAACAAGTTTGTACGTCCATTTTTCATAAAATAACTTCAAATATTCCTTCACAATCCCTGATCCGAAAAGGATGAAAGCCAATATCATAACGGAACTGTAAAGGTTTTCGTTTAAAAATGGGATTACGCCGGATAATTCGCCTTCTCGAAATATCCAGATGCCAAAATATTCATTTGAAAAGGCCAGCATGATAATGAGCAGTACATAAATAACAATTCCTGTTATCGGTTCGCTTCGTTTAATCTGCCGCTTCTCATCGGGAACGGCAGGCAGTGATGATGGTTTCCACCCTTTCTCTAATTCCAGCTTTTCCATCCTGCCTTCACTAAAATACTCTGCCAGGGCAAAGCCTAAAGTGGTCCAGCCGAAAACCATTGGAATAATCACAGTAAAGAAGGATACGATGAAGCTGACAAAATAATCAAGGATGTTCATCGGATTGACGATGACTTGGATTACGAAAATGGCGGTATTTACGGCAATCGTTGAAATCAACGCGATCTTCAGAACCAGTATATACAAGTCATACAGCTCCGGACCGATGACGTGCCTTTTTTCACCCCTGTATTTTCTCGCTAAAATTCTCGGGTGGCCAAGTTCCAGCAAAACCATTTCCACGTCTTCCTCAGTTACTTCCCTGTCCTGAACACGCTCTTCCAGCATATCTTCTATTAAACCGCGAAGTTCATCTGCCACATCTTTTCTTTGTGCTTCTGGAAGCCGCTTACTAACCGAATAAACATATCGATTAATGATCTCCATTTTCTCCTCCTCTTTCCTTTATTAAATAATCCATACTTTTGGCAATGCTTTGCCATTCCACAAGCAGTAAATCCAAGACTTCCTTTCCGATCTCACTTAACAGGTAATACTTTCTTGGCCGTGTTTCATTCGTATCCCATTTACTTTCTAAAAGACCTTGCTTCTCAAGCCTTCTCAACAGTGGATATAACGTTCCAGGTTCAACTTGAATCCCTTTTTCTTTTAATGTTGTGACAAGTGAGTATCCATATTGCGGTTCATGGAGCTGGCTCAGGGCTCCAATGGTAATGGTTCCTCGTCTTAATTCCTGCATTAATTTGTCTATGTGTTTGTATGCATCGCTCATTTGAATCAGCTCCTGGATTTATTATACTGTATGACATACACTATTGTAAATAAAATAATAATGTTACTCACTTTTTATTATGTAAGGCATTTCATCTATAGACTTCAGAGATTTTATAGATACCGGTTTTTTCGAAACAGGCATCTATCTAGTTTTTTATGCAGACGAAACTAGTATATATTTCCTTTTAAGTGGCAAGAGTGTTACAAACAGCAGCTAATCACACATTTGCGGGAGGTATAAAGATGGCAGAACGTTCGACTATGTCTCGTAGGCGGTTTATTAAAAACACCAGCTATGCAGCTGGGGGCGCAATCGGCGGCGGGTTTATCGGTACTCTTATAGGAAGAAATCTTTTAGATGATCAACAAGAGGCGAAGAAAGGTTCAAAGACTGAGTCTCTTCCTGATTTCAATCATGCACTCATGCACTTTACGAACCAGAAAGAATTTCAATTGCTTAGCGCAGCAACGGAAAGGATCTTTCCAGAAGATGATAATGGCCCAGGAGCAATCAAACTGGGGGTTCCGTTTTTTATCGACCATCAATTGGCCGGGTCTTACGGCCACAATGATAGGGAGTATATGCGCGGTCCATTTTATCCTGGCTCTGATTTCCAAGGTTATCAGACACGGCTTAAGCGCCATGAAGTGTTCGATGTTGGAATTAAGGCAATTCAGAATGAAAGTAAGAAAGAATTCGATGCCGACTTTGTAGAGCTTGAAGGAAAACAGCAGGATCAAATTTTGCAAAAGTTTCAGGACGGCGATGTCAAATTAAAAGGGGTTACAGCGACTACCTTTTTTGAATTGTTGCGTTCAGCAACGCTTGAAGGTGCGTATTCAGATCCTCTTTACGGAGGAAACGGTAATATGAAGGGCTGGATGATGAAGGAATTTCCAGGTAACTATATGAGCTATCTTAATGAAATTGGCAAAGAAGAATTTATTAAAAAAGAGCCGCGAGCATTGAGAGCACATATCCAATCATAAAGGAACGGAGGGTTCAATGTGGCGACAACATTAGATAAAGTCGAAGTAGTGACAGTCGGAGTCGGTTGGACAGGCGGTATTATTGCCGCGGAACTTGCGAAGAAAGGTGTCAAAGTCGTTGGTCTTGAACGAGGGAAAGAACGGACAACAGAAGATTTTCAACACATTCACGATGAATACCGCTATGCAATCCGATATGAATTGATGCAGGATTTATCAAGGGAAACGATTACATTCCGGAACCATAGAGATGATCGAGCGCTGCCGATGCGTCAGCTGGGTTCCTTCCTGCTTGGTGAAGGACTTGGCGGGGCGGGCATCCACTGGAATGGCCAAACATGGCGGTTTTTACCTTATGACCTAGAGATTAAGTCCATGACTGAGAAAAAATATGGGGCAAATAAGCTGGGAAGCGACTATAACATCCAAGATTGGGGCATCACTTACGATGAACTTGAGCCCTATTTTTATAAGTTCGAACAGACGGCGGGGATAAGCGGTGAGGAAAATGAGTTTAGTGCACCGAGAAATAATCCTTATCCAAATCCTCCCATGAAGGAAACTCCCATTACAAAACGGTTTAAGGATGCAGCTAAAACGTTAAAGCTCAGTCCTTTTCATATGCCGTCGGGGAACATGTCCCAAACGTATAAGAATCCGGACGGTCAAACCATTGCTCAATGTCAGTACTGCGGGTTCTGTGAACGCTTTGGCTGTGAATACGGAGCCAAGTCTTCTCCGATTGTGACTGTGATTCCAACTGCCAAACAAACCGGTAATTTCGAATTACGGACACATGCGAACGTGACTGAGGTTATCTATGACGGCAATAAGGCGACGGGGGTAAAATATATTGATTTGCAAACAGGGGAGGAATTTATTCAGCCTGCTGACATCGTCGTGCTGACGAGCTATGTGATGAACAATTCCCGTTTGCTGTTAAACTCCGGCATTGGCCGTCCTTACGATCCTGAATCCCGCACAGGTGTGATTGGACGGAATTACTGCTATCAGATTCTACCAGGTGCAACAGCCTTTTTTGAAGATGAAAAATTTAACACCTATATGGGAGCGGGGTCGCTCGGAGCTACGGTCGATAATTATAACGGTGATAACTTTGATCACTCCAATGTGAATTTCATTCATGGTGGATCGATTTCAACGACTCAGACAGGACAGCGTCCAATCAATAACAATACGGTTCCCAATGATATACCGAACTGGGGACAACAATTTAAATCCGAGTCGATTAAATACTACCATCGTAACTTATCAATTGGTGCACAGGGTGCTTCTTTGCCCCACCGCAACAATTACTTGAGTCTGGATCCGGATTACAAAGATATTTTTGGAGATCCGCTTCTTCGCTTAACTTATGATTTTACGGAACAAGATCGAAATCTGCACAGTTACCTCACTGAAAAGTGTGTAGAGATTGGAAAAGAGATGGGTGCAGACAGAGTTGAGCCGAGAGAAATCAGTGACCATTACAGTATTGTCCCATATCAAACTACCCATAATACGGGCGGGGTCATCATGGGGGGAGATCCCGAAACCTCTGCGGTAAATAATTATCTCCAAATGTGGGATGTCGACAACTTATTTGTAGTCGGGGCTTCAGCATTCGCGCATAACGGCGGCTACAACCCTACGGGAACAGTTGGTGCCCTGGCGTACCGGGCAGCTGATGGGATTAGTAAATATATTGAAAACAAAGGCCAGTTGGTCAAGGCTAATCAAAGCAGTGAACATGTCTAACGGTTTATCGTAACAATAAAAGCAGCATACAAAAAAATTCTCAGAGCCAGTATGTACGGCAGCTAACGCTTAATCTGCTTAAGTCTTCTGGCTCTATATAATCGAAAAAAGGAGCGATACCGATGGGCTTTGCAAATATAGGTATACCTGGTTTGATCATTATTTTAGTTGTCACCTTAATCATCTTCGGACCTAAAAAACTACCTGAAATTGGCTCGGCATTTGGACAGACATTATCAGAGTTCAAAAAATCAGCAAACAGTCTGATGAATGATGAAGAGAATGATCAGAAGAAAAATGGCGATGCCTCAGAAGATGGAAAAAAAGATCATTCATCTTAATTGTCTAGGAGGAATCGATCATGCAAGAAGCACACTTAGATAAACAGGTAGTGGAGGAAGATGAACAGACACTGGTCGAACACATCACTGACTTGAGAAAAGCGATTATTAGTTCGCTGATCTTTTTTGGCGTTTGTTTTATTGGTATACTGGTGACCATCAATTACGTCATCCCCTTTGTGACAGACGGGAACAAACTAGTGATGCTAGGACCACTGGACGTCGTCAGGTTTTATACAGGAATCGCCGGAAGTCTGAGTTTAGGCTTCTCGGCTCCATTTATAGGTTATCAAGCTTGGAAATTCGTTAAACCTGCTATGACAACGAAAGAAAGCAAGACAGCTCTCTCGTTTATCCCGGGCATTTTAATTAGTTTTCTAACAGGGATCGCTTTTGGCTTTTTCATCGTGTTTCCGACTGTCTATGGGTTTCTAATGGGGATTGGAGCGCAAAATTTCGAGATGATGATTACAGCTAAAGAATATTTCTCTTTTATGCTGATGACCACAATCCCTCTTGGCTTTTTGTTTGAAGTACCGCTTTTACTTATGTTTCTGACAGCCATCGGGATCGTAACCCCAAGTAAACTGAGGCAGATAAGGAAGTATGGTTATCTTGTGATGGCAGTTGTTTCAGCCTTGATTACACCCCCTGATCTTCTATCTCAACTCATAGTGCTTGTCCCTTTGATTGTGTTATACGAGCTGGGGATAATCCTTTCGAATGTAGTGTTCCAGCGTAAGTGGGAAAAGAAAGAGCAATAAACTATTCTGCTGAGCACGTTCTGAAGAGAGCGTGCTTTTCACTGTACTATGGATTTGTGGATCTATTATCATTACGCTTTCCAAGGATTCCTTACTATATGGGCTGATAGACTCCTGTTTAGAAACAAATCGCTAGGCGATATACTCTTGCCAAACTAGCGAATAACCTTCATATTAAAAAGAGAAGGAGGTTCGACATGCGACACGATATTAAACCTAATGAACGAGCTTTCTCTACTAAAGAGGTGGCAGAAGAATTAAACATCGCAACGCCGACTGTACGAAAGTATGGGCAAATTTTAGAGCGAAATGGATATGAGTTTTTTAAAGATGGGCATCGGCGTATATTCGTGCGCTCTGATATAGAATCGCTTATAGCGTTACGCGATACGGACAGGCCGGCTGACGATACAGCCAAAGATCTTGCCGATCTACAAAAAGAAAGATTAGAAGGATTTAGTGAAACACAGCTGGCGACATCCGATACATATGACAGCACACTTCAAGATCCTCATCAGTTAAGAGAGTTCTTACTGTTTATATCCAATGAACTTGCAGCCTCTCGTGAAATGAATGTGCAGCTTTCGAATAACATAGCTGAACTTCAATCTACTGTTGCCCGACTTCGACAAGATCACCATGCCATCAGTTCAGGCGTTGGGAATTCCACACAAAAGATGAATGCAAAGATAGAGAAAATGATTGAACAGCAAAAGACCCAGTATGAAACGCTGCTGCAGCATGAGCAGGAAAAAAACGAAACATTACAAAATGAACTACAACATATAAGGAACGAACAGAAAGAAGTATGGCGTTCACAACAACGTTTAGAGGAGTCGGTGAATAAACCTAAAGGAAATTGGGACTGGCTGCTCTCATTGTTCCGTAAATAAAGGCCGCCCCTATGGAGATGACGGAATGGATGAGGCCAATGATTACACTTGAATCTTATGCTCGATTCAAGTGTTTTTGATTGGACTTTTCCTACAAAGGATGGAGTTATTTTAAATATAATACGAAGGATCGAGAGGTGATGCCCTCTCAACATTTCGTAAATTATATTACAGAACCGCGGCAAGCATACAGACAGGCACTCCTTTGACCACATAATATATATAAAAAAGTTATAAGTGGTGAAAAAATATGTGTGCCCAACTACCATTGAACCATCAGCCTGTGTACGGATCACTCTATGGTTTTCCTGGTATTCTAATCGAACCAGTTAACTCTGTACCAATTGAATTTGCTACGGCTGGGCCAACTTCCGGTATGGATGCCGATCCAGCATCCAACTCGATTACTGTAATGAGTTCAGGATTATATGAGATCCACTTTTCCTTAACGGACCGTGTGTCAAAGTCAAATGATTTTTATCTTCGTTACAGTATTGCCGTCAATGGAACCCAGCAGCTTATTTCCAGTATTTACTTTTCAAATAGCACAGCAAGTACGGTTTATTTTAACGGATCAAAAACGATTCTGTTATCCTTAAATCCAGACGACACAATTACTGTTCTGCCAAATGGCATGATAGGGAACAATCATTATTTAAACGCCGTGTTATTAGTAAAAAAGATTCGTTAAAATAACGTATGAGAATGTGAAACACAGCTCAAATTCTTCACTAAATGAGCTGTGCTTTTTTTGTTAAATACCATTAATCTTCATTATTTTTACAAATTTAGCGATATAGAAAATTTTCACTTTCCTGTATAATAGATAAAAAGTCTCACAAAGGGGATGACCAGGTGGAAG
The DNA here is from genome assembly GCF_029714185.1 of Halobacillus naozhouensis. Classification (NCBI taxonomy): domain Bacteria; kingdom Bacillati; phylum Bacillota; class Bacilli; order Caryophanales; family Bacillaceae; genus Halobacillus; species Halobacillus naozhouensis. Next base: position 1,642,455 of record NZ_CP121671.1, read on the forward strand.
CTTTAGAAACCGGCTTTCCGGAAAAGAAAAAGATGAAACGGTGGAAAAAGGTAAGTCTGATTTTGGGAATGATCGTGCTGATCATGGTAGTCGGGGTATTCATTTTTGTAAACGGTTACATAAACCGCAGTCTTCCTGAAATTTCCGGGGAAATAAACCTCGAAGGACTTCATGGGAGGGTGACCGTGACAAGGGACGAACATGGCGTCCCGCATATTATGGCCAGCAACGGCCATGATCTGTTTATGGCACAGGGATTTGTGCAAGCCCAGGATCGTCTGTTTCAGATGGAGCTTTCGAGAAGGCAGGCATCAGGAACGTTAAGTGAAGTGATTGGGGAGTCAACACTTGAGCAAGATAAATATTTCAGAACACTGGGACTGCGGAGAGCGGCTGAAGCTTCTCTGCCTAAGTACTCGGAGGAAGCGAAACAGAGTTTGCAGGCTTTTGCGGAAGGTGTAAATGCCTACATGGGAAAGGCTACGGAGGAAAACAGTCTGCCGCCTGGATTTGCGTTCATGGGGATCGAACCAGAGCCGTGGACACCTGTTGATTCGTTAACCATTGGCAAATACATGGCCTTTGATTTAGGAGGACATTGGGAGCGACAAGCGTTTAATTACTATTTGCTCAACGAGTTTCCTGAAGCAAAAGCCCTTGAGTTATTTCCAACTTACCCTGATGAAGCCCCTACGATCATAAATGATGCCGAGACCGTCAATGTGGCAGCAAGTTTCAAGGAAGCGGTCATCCCGCCAGAGTTTAATGGCAGCAACAACTGGGTGCTCAGTGGTGAACGAACAGCTTCAGGATTTCCGCTGTTAGCTGATGATCCTCACTTAGGTCTGGCTACACCGTCGATATGGTATCAAATGCATTTAAATTCACCACAGTATCAAGTGTCAGGGGTGATTTTTGCCGGGATTCCAGGAATTATTCTCGGCCATAATGAGGAGATCGCCTGGGGTGTAACAAATGTCGGCCCTGATGTGCAGCAGCTTTATGTAGAAAAAAGAAATCCAGAAGATCCAGATGAGTTTCTGTTTGAAGGAGAATGGGAGCAAGCTGAAGTCATTTCAGAGCCTATTAAAGTAAAGGGCGGGGAAACTATTGATTATAAGGTCCTGGAAACACGGCATGGTCCCGTAATTAGCGAATTTGCTGAGAAAAGCGGTGAAGACGTGGTGATGTCGCTGCGCTGGACAGCACTTGATCCGACCACTGAGCTGGAGGCTGTGTTAGAAATAAACCGAGCTAGCAACTGGCAGGAGTTTGAAGAAGGTTTGGAAAAGTTCCTCGCCCCTGCGCAGAATTTTGTTTTCGCTTCTAAAGATGGAACAATTGCCTACAAAGCAAATGGACGAATTCCTATTTATGAAGATGGAGATGATGCATTGCTGCCGCTAAGAGGTTGGGAACAGGAGGACGCATGGCAGGGTTTTATCCCATTTGATGAACTGCCAACGACTGTTAATCCTGATAAAGGCTATCTTGCATCGGCCAATAATAAAGTGGTTAATGAATCGTATCCCTATCATATTAGTCATAACTGGGCCCAGCCTTATCGTTATCAACGGAGCGTGGAGATGATCGAGGGGCAGGAAGTTCATACGATGGATACTATGAAGGCGATGCAGCTGGACGTCAAAAACTTACAAGCTGTTGAGTTTTTACCGTATATGTTAAAAGTGGCAGAGAACGGTGAGAACGAAGCTGAGCAAACAGCCTTGAATTTACTGGGGGAATGGGAGTATCAAGACCTCCATAACTTACCACAGCCTTTGATATTTCACACATGGTTGGAAAACATAGAGGACACACTTTACAATGAAGCGATTCCGAAAGACATGCAGGAACTTTTTCACGGTATGGGGCAAACGACAGATGAATTACTAAGGGACGTAAGGAATGGCGGTAGTTCAATCTGGATGGAAGAGGCCGGCGGGATCGAACAAGTACTGCAGAAGTCTTTTTCTGTAACGATCAACGAATTAACTGAGCAATTTGGAGAGAATCCAAAGGAGTGGAAATGGGGAGAAAGTCACGCTGTTGAGTTCACCCATCCACTTTCAAGCATTGCAATCCTGGAACGATTTTATAATCCTGGCGACCCTGTGCCTGTTAGTGGAAGCCGAGTGACCGTACGGGCAGCTGGTTATAATGATAAAGGAATCGTTAACCACGGAGCGTCTTGGCGTTATGTGATTGATTTAGCGAATCCGACAGCCGCAGACCATGTGGTTGGACCAGGTCAATCTGGCCATTTCCGCAGTAAATGGTATCAGGATCAGGCTGATGATTGGGTAAACGGCAAATACCATACGACAGATATGGACGATTTTACGGGAGACGTATTGCAGTTAATGCCGTAAATTCAGAGCTCCCGGGATATGAGGTAGTTCGACGTTGGCACATACCGGTTTTAACAGAACTTCCGTGATTGCCGAACCTAGTCGAACTTCCTTAAATCCGAATTCCCTCTATCGTGCCTGCCTGGGACCACTGCACTTTTTGTTCCGACAAGCATAGAAATTAGGTAATTTATGTTAATATAAGGAACGGGGGTGTTAAGGTGTCTAAGTATGACTCGGATCGTCCTACACCGTTTAATGATGCGACTGAACAAAAACAAAAAACAGAAGGCTACCCAAGTGGTGGAGGCGGGCGGATGCCGCTTTTGATCAAGCTGATTGGCTATTTTATTTTTGGCGGTATCTTCTTGATGTTGATCATAACTGTGTGTGCAGCGGTTTTCCTTGAGTAATGAGGAAGAACGTATTTCAATTTAAAGGAACGTGAACATATGTCTGATTTTATTTTAATATTTCTATTAACCTTGGTTAGTGTATTTGTGATTCATTTTTTCTATCATCGTCTTGTTATCAATAGGGGTAGAATGTTGACCAAAAATAGTGCGGTTGTGCTGCTCATTCAAAGCCTCGTCATCACGATACTGCTGGAGTGGATGTAATCTCGTTACTAGCCCTCTAACCAGTCGTAATAAAGGTTCGAACTGTCGGCCATCACTTCCTTACGAACCGCTTGGGTAAAGGTTTGCTTCAATCCACCGTAAAAATACCCGAGGAAGTTTTTCTTAATGGTGCCTTCTCGTTTCGCGAAAACCGCTTGTTTAAAGGTCTGATTAATCTGTTCGAGGTACCATTCAATCGGATAGGTAAGATTTACATACTTGTATGCATTTAATGCGCCTTTCCATGCTGACAAAATTTCATGTGGAGATAAAAAGGGACGGGAAACGCTAATAAAGGATTCCGGGATGTAGGCTGGTAGAAAGAGAGAATCGTTACTGTTGACCTGGTCATCCTTGTTCACTACGGTTTCAGCTTCAGGCTGCGTTTTTTCTATGTGGACAGGTTCGCAAGGGGGTTCTGCTGCCACAGGAATCTCTGGTCTGTTTTCAGGTTCAGGGAGAATTTCAGTGCCATCTTCACGAAACACGAGGATATTGACGCCACGCTTGCCATTTGGCCGAATGGTCGGTACGCGGGAGAGTAATCCTTTCTTTTCCAGGCAATTAATAGCGCGAATCACTGTGCTGCGGCTTTTGCTGGTCTTGTTCTGAATGGTTTCCACTTTCGCAAAAGAAACGCCAGGATATTTTACAGAATGACGCCATATGTATTTCAGAATAGCAAGTGTTCCTTCTGATAGGGCTGGTTTATGATGATACAGGAAGGCTCGTACACGAAGGTCTAGTTCTTTTTTTGTGGGAAATGGTTGGAGGTTGCGAAGAGTTTCTATATTCATGGTTATTATATCCTCTTTTCGATCGGGTTACTTCTATAATCGAATGAGAGGGCAGGTTAGGTGTCGAGTTTGAAACAAAAATTTTTTTGTGGATGATGTAGTAGTCGTTCAGTATTTATTTCAAATCTTTTTTATAATCATTATTTCTTCTTTGTTTCCGACCTAATTTTCCTGGAAGAAGCGCTTTCTATCAACGGTCTCTGGGGTTCGTAGGGGTGTCATGTACCGTGTCATGTGGGGTCTCCTCCGCAAGCTAAAATTAAATACTGAAGCGTTATAAGTCCCCTCAGTTATTTCGTTCTTTACTACCCTTATTTTTGTGCTAATCATCAAGATGTGACCTAGATTACATAGCAAGTATTATAACAAGAGCCTGCTAGAACCAGATACTGGTCCAAACAGGCTCTTTCCTTTGAAATTATCTTTTATTAAACCCTTTCTTCTGCACAAGTTCCGTAACGTCCATGCGCATCGGTTTAGCGAAGCGACGGATCATTTGTTCAGACCACGTATCCTTGCGGTTATTAGTAGACCGGGATTCGTAATAGTCGGCGAGCTCTTGATCGAATGCTGCCACATCTTCTTCATATGCTGGGTACTCATTTTCTGCATAAACCGCCGAAATCGGCAAGCGCGGTTTCAACTCAGGCTGATGATCCGGCGTTCCAATGGCCATCCCGAACAAAGGAATGACGTGTTTTGGCAGCTCGAGTATTTCATCGGTTCGTGCTAAGTTATTGCGAATACTTCCGAGGTAACACATGCCAAGCCCCATAGATTCTGCAGCAATGGCTGCATTCTGAGCCGCAAGGGCTGCGTCAATCGCTGCGACTAAGAAATGCTCACTATTTTCTAAGTTCGCACGCGTGGCTTCATATTGTTCACTCGTGGCCTGTGCAACGGGCCTTTTCAGATCGGCGCAAAAAATTAACAGATGACCATTTTGGGTAACGTGCGGGTGGCCGCTAACCTCAGCCAGGGCAGCTTTCTTGTCGGGATCGGTAATCCCTATGATTGTATAAGCCATCATATAGCTTGAGGTGGATGCCTGCTGGGCAGCTTTAATAATCGTATGGATTTGTTCATCGGTTAATTTTTTATCGGTAAATTTACGAATGCTGCGGTGGTTTAATAGGGTTTCAATCGTTTCATTCATTATGTTTCCTCCCAAATTATGAGTGATCTTGGAAAAAGGATAACATATGGACATATGAATTGCTGTCTATATGCATTTGTCGTGAATGGATAGAGGGATTCACCCCCTATATGTAGAAAGAATAAAGAACATAAAATATGGGATGGTGAACTCTTTTGACCAATATTTATAATTATGATTTTTACAAAGTGAGAAAAGAAGTAAAAGGAGTCACCGAAAAGAAGACGATGGTGTATGAGATTTACTTGTCCACTGTGAAATATGTTCATAAGCATAGTGAAGGATCATATCATAACAATGCAGAGTACCTGACAACACAAGCGGATTTGCGAAATTTTTTCGATGGAGATGAGGCAGCTTTGTTACGTGCGCTTGGGGATCTTATGAATTACTGGGGAATCGATACAGATAACGAGGTTGATCCGATGAGGACCGGCGGGTTTGAGGAGTTTCCCACCCTCGGTCATGTATGCAGTTATATCGAGAGGAGGGTGAAAGATTCGTAAGACTACAAATTATAGTCTTACAACCTCTTTGGATTTCTTTTTGTTAATCGCACCCATGTAAAACTCAAGGATTCCGATGGCAAACATAAATGGGCCAAAGCTGTAGGCGAAAAATGGGCTGATAACCAGATGGAGGATTCCGGCAATGAGCAACATTCGGTATGACTTCTGTTTGAACGCCAGGTAAGACCCGAACATACTAACCGCAAAGATCCCTAACAGAACGGGTGAAAGCCAGACAATCTCTTGCATCCATGCCATTTATAACACCTCCTATTCGAAAGGAATTGTAGGTAGTTTCATAATGTTACCATTCGCAGCCAGCGGCTTTCAACAGCGAAAAACGTCTAGTTTTGCTAGATAAATGGAGTGGTTTTTTGCTGAAGATATAGCCCCGGTTTATCATGCTTTTTATTTAGAACTGATTTGATATAATGAGTCTAGGGAATTATGGAGAATGATGTCAAAAGACACCCTTCTTAAAAAATGAATACTGAAATATAAACAGAGATAAGGGGGAGAACATGAGAAGCGCATTGGTATCACTATTGATTATCGTATGCATAGGACTTGTCGGCTGTTCCGAACAGCCTAATCCTGAGACCACCTTTAAAAAGTATATGAAAGCATGGGAAAATCAAGAATATGAAGACATGTACGCATTGCTTGGAGAAGAGTCCAAGGCTCAGGTTAAAAAAGAGGAATTTGTTGAACGTTACAAGACAATTTATGAAGGTATCCAGATGAATAACCTCAAGGTTACATATAGTTTGCCCGAGGGAGACGTTGAGTATAAACCAGAAGAACCCCCTAGCTTTGATTACAGTGTCAATATGGATACGCTGGCGGGGTCCATTGAATTTTCCCATCAAGCCAAGCTTACGTTTGAAGAAGGGGAAGATTCGGACGCATGGATGATGACCTGGGATCCGTCGATGATTTTTGCCGGGATGGAAAAAGGGGACGAAATCTCCGCTCAAGTGCTGAAGCCTGAACGTGGGGAAATATTTGGTGTAAATGGTCAGGAGCTTGCCGTGAATGGCACAGTTGTGAGTGTTGGACTTGTGCCGGACTGGATGGAAGATGATCGCGAGCAAGTGAAGGAAAAGCTGGCAGAACTGTTAGACATTTCGGTTGAAACGATTAACGAGAAGCTTGATCAATCGTGGGTTCAAACCACATCTTTTGTGCCCCTAGCTTCTATCCAAAGTGATAATGAAGAGTTAATTGAAAAAATACGTCCATTGAATGGCACGAAGTTTCAAGAAAAAAACGCACGCGTCTATCCTTTAGGAAAAGCAGCCGCGCATTTAACCGGCTATGTCGGATCGATTACAGCTGAGCAGCTGAAAGAAAGGAAAGATCAAGGATATACGTCTACAAGCACGATTGGAAAAGCGGGCCTTGAGCTTGTGCTTGAGGACAAACTGCGAGGTAAGGCAGGAGGAGTCGTTGCGATTGTGGGTAGTGAAGGCGATCAGCGTGAAGTGTTAGCGAAACAGGAAGCTGTGGATGGAAAAGATGTGACACTGACGATTGATGCAGAGGTCCAGAAGTCGGTTTACAATCAATTAAAAGGCAATGCAGGATCTTCGGCGGCACTCCACCCGCAAACGGGAGAGGTAATGGCGCTTGTCAGTACACCTGCATATGATCCTAATCAGTTTATTCTAGGCATGACATCTGAACAGTATTCCGAATTACAAAATGATCCGCAGAAGCCAATGACGAATCGTTTTAATAATACGTATGCTCCCGGCTCTACCTTCAAGCCAATTACGGCTGCGATTGGTTTAGAGACGGGAATCATTGATCCAGCTGAAGAGATGTCGATTCCTGATCGTTCCTTCTCTAAAGAAGGCTGGGGAGATTATTCTGTAAACAGGGTCGAGAGTGCAAACGTTGATAAATCTGTTAACCTGCGGGATGCGTTAGTTCGATCGGATAATATTTATTTTGCCCGCACGATTCTTGAAATTGGCGGGGAAACCTTCTTGAAAGAAGCGAAAGACTTTGGGTTCTCAGAAGAAATCCCTTTCCTTTATCCGATCACATCTTCGCAAATTACAGGGGAAGATGGATTTGGTAATGAAATTGAGCTGGCTGATACGGGGTACGGACAAGGTGAAGTGGAAATGAGCACTTTACACCTTGCTCTAACCTATACTCCGTTTGTGACAAATGGGACTCTGCTTGATCCCGTTCTGATTAAAGACGAGGAAGCAAGTGTGGCCTGGCATGAAAATGTTGTGTCAGAGAAAACTGCTAAGACTATTCGTAAAGACTTGAAGGAAGTGGTCAATAACCCGGAAGGTTCGGGATACGAACCACAGGTTGAAGGATTAAGCCTGGCAGGAAAGACAGGGACAGCAGAGCTGAAGAAATCTCAAGATGCCGAGGGACAAGAAAACGGCTGGTTTGTCGCCTGGAATACGGACGATCCTCGTTTGCTTGTTGCGATGATGATTGAAGATGTACAAAACGGCAGTCATGAAGTTGTTCCAAAAGTAAAAAATGTATTTAAAGAACAGCTGCAATAGCTGATCGACACCTGATTTTACTCTTCATGTAAAATCAGGTGTTTTTAGTAGTGAAAAGTCTGAAAAATCTGCTATAATATAGCTATTAAACAGAAGGAGTTGATGTGTTATGACAAATCTAATTGTAGACATTAAACCAACCATCCAAACATCAAATGGAGGGCACAGCAACTCATAATGTCCTCCAACAACTTAGGAGGAATTCGGTGAATCATTTTTTTGTACATGACTTTTTTACGCAACAAGCAGAGGAAGACGCTCTAATCGGGCGAATTACGAGGGCATCGCAAGAGATTTATACCGTACGGACAGAGACAAACTCTTATACCGGAACCGTCTCGGGAAAATTCCGATATGAGGCGGAGCAATCGCGTTTGTGGCCTGCCATAGGGGATTGGGTCATTTATGAACGGTATGATCAGGATAAGGCCAGAATTCATCAAGTATTAAACAGACGCACGGTTTTATCACGTAAAGCCGCTGGAACGGGAAATGATGAACAAATTATCGCGGCAAACGTGGATGTCGTGTTTATTGTGACGTCATTGACCAAGGAATTTAACATCCAACGCATCGAGCGTTATGTAATGCAGGTCTATGAAAGCGGGGCAAGACCGGTAATTGTTTGCACAAAACAGGACCTATGTTCCGATGTGATGGCGAAAATTGCTCACATTGAGCGTCATGCTCCCGGCGTCCCCGTCTATACCGTTAACAGTCTGGATGGCAGTGGAGTTAATGTGCTGGAACAAGAATTGACAGCAGGCGAAACGATCTCACTAATAGGGTCCTCAGGTGTTGGAAAATCGACACTCCTGAATCGGCTGTTAGGTGAAGAAATTCAGCAAACGAAACAAGTAAGGGAAGAAGATGGCCGCGGCCGACATACAACTACACACCGCGAGTTATTTTCGCTGCCTAACGGGACAGTTGTCATCGACACACCAGGGATGAGGGAACTGCAGCTCTGGGGCGAATCGGCCAATGTGGATGCAACTTTTTCAGACATCGAACACTTGAGCCGGCAGTGTAAATTCCGTGATTGTTCGCACGACAAGGAACCAGGCTGCGCCGTGGCGAAAGCGCTCGAAGCTAATGAGCTGTCTCCTGATCGTTTGAAAAATTACAACAAAATGCTTCGTGAAGTGGAACGATTGAATTTGAAGGATAAATACGGTACTCATCGAACGAATCGGATTCTCCATGGACCTAATAGTAAGAAAGCGTAAGGAAAAGGATATCTAGCCTCATAGCGTTAGTTGCTCCGTAGTTGAAAAGTACTTCGCTTTTCGCGGGGGGCAGCCGGTCGACTCTTGTCGCACGCAATCTAAAGGGATTACAGCTAACAACTGTGATCCCTTTCTTTTTTGTATTTTTATCGCACCTGCTTCTATAAAAGGATGATCTTCAAAAAACAGAAATGCCGAGAGGAAGTAGTAATCCAGTTATGATTGTCAGGGATAAAAATATAATAAGTATAACGGGTAAAAACTGTGGTGTATCTTCCTTTAATTTGTGCATGAAGTATAGCTCGATTAAACCTATACTGCTCATGCCTAAAAATACCTTAAATAGACTGCCGAGGGATACCGGCTGCATACCAAGTGAAAAGCCCCCAGATACAATCGCTGCAAGGTATAAAAGACGCAGCATGTAATGCATGATGGTGGCGGTTTTCTTATTAGATGTATTATACAAATGATTCACAGCGATAAGCAGCAAAATGATGACCGAAATCGAAGCAAGATGAATAGGAACGAACATAGATATTACCCCACACTGATTAATTTAATATATTTAGATATTACTTAACAGTTTAGCAAATATCAGAAGGGAAATGAATGTGCAAGGGTTGCGAATATTTTTCCAGATAAGGATCTCACTGAGTTGTTTCTTACTTAACATGGTGGAATCCTAAAATAAAATGAGGGATTTTTTAAATAATGGAATTCTATTATGCGAAGATTTATAGCCAATAAAAAGGAACTATCGTATAAGCTGCCCATCATAAGTTCGTCATCTTTACTGGTAAAAAAGAAATATAACGATTGAATTTTCAGAATAATTGAGATATAGTAAAATAAGACAGAAATAGTTTCACTTCAAGATAATTAATCAACTGGTTTCGTTTAAAAAAGAGAAGAGGGGGAGAGCTAATTCATTGTAGTGACTGCATTTTTGTAAGCGTTATCAATAAGCGTCCGTAAACGTTTTTACCAGGGGGAGGAAACTATGATAAACAGAGTGTGGACAAAACATTATCCTGAACATATTCAGAATGAAGTCGAGATTCCGAATGTGCCGCTTACCGCCATATTGCAACAGTCCGTCGAGCGTTTTCCGAATAACCCGGCGCTATCTTTTTGTGGGAACGAAATCACGTATAAAGAGTTAGGCCTGCAAACAGGTGCCTTTGCGTCTGCCCTTCAACAAAATGGGGTCAACAAAGGGGACCGTGTAGCGATTATGCTTCCGAACTGTCCTCATTATGTGATCAGTTATTATGGGACGTTAACTGCAGGGGCTGTGGTAACGCAGGTGAATCCAATGCTAGTGGGCCGTGAACTGGAGCATATTTTATCAGATTCTGGAGCGGAAACGATCGTGATCTATGCTCCACTCGTTCCAGTTCTTGAAAAGGTAAAAAACAATACATCGATCAAAAAGGTAATTGTGGTTGAATTCAATGGACATGATAAGCCAGTAAATAATGAAACGGAATTCTCCGCTTTTTTACAAGGAGCTCAAGGTGCACCAAAAGCTGTTTCCATAGACCCGCAGGAAGATCTTGCCGTCCTGCAATATACAGGAGGCACAACAGGACGCTCAAAAGGAGCTATGCTCACACACCGAAATGTGGTGGCTAACGTTGTGCAGACGAATGAATTTTTCAAAGACGAAGTTCAAATGGGGCAAGAGCGTTATTTAACGGTGATCCCGCTTTTTCATGTGTTTGGCATGACCTCCTGTATGAACCTGTCTATGCTCACAGGGTCAAAGAATATTATGCTGCCGCGTTTTGAGCTTGAGGAAGTGCTGCAAACGATTAAGAAAGAGCAGCCGACCTTCTTCCCTGGTGTGCCGACGATGTATGTGGCGATAACCAATCATCCTAAAGCAGAGGACTATGGCATTGACAGCATTCGTGTGTGCAATAGCGGCAGTGCCCCAATGCCGCAGGAGTTAATGCGCAATTTTGAAGCGAAAACCGGTGCAAAAGTTTTTGAAGGCTACGGTTTATCAGAAACCTCTCCTGTGACGCATTGTAATCCACTGTTCGCGGAACGTAAGCCCGGGAGTGTTGGGATTGGGGTGCCGTCCACTGAGTATAAAATAGTTGATGTTGGCGAGGGAGTGGAAGAGGTGCCGACGGGTGAAACGGGAGAAGTTATTATTCGCGGTCCGCAGGTGATGAAAGGGTACTGGAACATGCCTGAGGAAACAGCTACTACCCTTCGTGACGGCTGGCTTTATACAGGGGACATTGCTCGAGTTGATGATGAAGGGTATTTGTACATGATTGATCGTAAAAAAGACTTGATCATCGCAAGCGGTTATAACATTTATCCGCGCGATGTTGAAGAGGTCCTCTATGAGCATGAAGCGGTACAGGAGGCAGTGGTCGTCGGCGTACCTGATTCATATCGAGGTGAAACCGTGCGCGCGGTAGTCGTGTTAAAAGAGGGTGGATCAGCTACGGAAGAGGAATTGATTGCGTATTGCCGGCAAAATATGGCGAGCTTTAAAGTCCCGCGGGAGCTTGAATTCCGAAAAGAGCTTCCGAAGTCGAATGTGGGTAAAATTTTGAGAAGAACGATTAGAGAGGAAGTAACGAAGCAGACGTAAGGCGGCCTCCTCGTACATGAACTTTCTGACTTGAAGGTAATGATCATACGTGAAAAGAAGTCCCTGCTAAAAGGGACTTCTTTTGACTTTTCAGAATTATTCTTTTACTTTTAACGGATAGAAGCGTAAAGGAGGAAGCCAATGAAACATTACAGAATTGCTGTCATACCCGGGGACGGGATTGGCAAAGAAGTTGTACCGGTTGCACTCGATGTTTTACAACACACTGCTGAGGTGTTTGGAGATGTAACGTTTAATTTTACCGAGTTTCCATGGGGGTGTGATTTTTATCAAAAGTACGGCATGATGATGGAGGAAGATGGCATTGAGCAGCTCGACAAGTTTGATGCGATTCTGCTCGGGGCTGTCGGTGATCCCCGTTTAGTTCCAGACCACATTTCGTTGTGGGGATTGCTGATTAAAATACGGCGGTCAATGGATCAATCTTTAAACATTCGACCTGCCAAGTACTTTGAAGGTTTGGCCTCCCCACTGACCGCTCCAAAAGAATTTGACATTATGGTCGTGAGAGAAAATAGTGAAGGAGAGTATAGCGAAGTTGGCGGCCGTATACATAGAGGCGCGGATGAAGTCGCCATTCAAAACGCTGTTTTCACTCGAAAAGCTACGGAACGGGCGATGAGATATGGGTTTCAGTTGGCCTCACAGCGGAAAGGGAAGTTGACAAGTGCCACGAAATCTAACGGGATCGTCCACTCGATGCCGTTTTGGGATTCGGTTTTTGATGAAGTGAGGGAGGAGTTTCCAGAGATTAAGGCTAATCAGAATCATATTGATGCACTGGCAGCGTTTTTCGTTTCTAAGCCGCAGGAGTTTGATGTGATTGTGGCCAGCAATTTGTTTGGTGATATTTTGACTGATATCGGTGGCGCGATTATGGGCAGCATCGGAATAGCTCCGGCAGCAAATCTGAATATTACGGGAGAGCATCCATCCATGTTTGAGCCGGTTCATGGATCAGCACCGGATATTTATGGAAAAGGGATCGCCAATCCAATTGGCCAGATCTGGACGGCCAAAATGATGCTCGATCACCTGGGTGAAGTCAATATGGGAGCCAGCCTATTACAAGCTATTGAGGAGACCACGGCCGCCGGGGTTAAAACGAGCGATATTGGCGGCCAGGCCTCTACGAAAGAGGTTGGAAAAGAAATAAATAAACGGATTAAAGTACTGTCCGGTAAGTAATATCGTGATGAGCTCCACTAGCTCAATTGGTTAAACACCAAGAGGACCTTAAGCGGTTCTCTTTTTTTATGCATCAAAATTGAAATTTTTGTAAGAATAGATGATTGTCGCCTTGCTCATAATAAGCGTTACAATGCCTACAAATTGTATGCAGGCAGATTGAATGTGGAGGGACATCTATGAAGAAGAAAAAGTGGGATCTCATTGCGTTAGCATCCATTCCTCTGGTTATGACCTTGGGTAATTCCATGTTAATACCAGTTTTGCCTATCATTGAAAGACAAATTGGTATTTCCGCTTTTCAATCCAGTTTAATTATTACCGTATACTCGGTTGTGGCCATTTTACTTATTCCGATTGCCGGTTATTTGTCGGATAAGATTGGCAGAAAGAAAGTTATTATACCTAGTTTAATTATTACCGGAATAGGCGGGGCCGTCTCAGCATTTGCTGCATGGAAAATGAACGATCCTTACTTCTTAATTCTAGTCGGACGGTTTTTACAAGGAATAGGTGCGGCAGGGGCGTTTCCAGTTGTCATTCCGACTGTTGGGGATATGTTTGATGATGAGAAGCAAGTGAGCGAAGGGTTAGGATTAATTGAAACGTCCAATACGTTCGGAAAGGTATTAAGTCCTGTGATTGGTGCTTTATTAGCCGTTATTATTTGGTATATTCCTTTTGCCTCGATACCGATCTTATCGCTGTTATCGGTCCTGTTGGTTATGAAGTGTGTCAAAGTACCGAAGAACGATAAAGAGAAGGAAACGAAATTTTCCGATTTTGCAAAATCCGTGAAAAAAGTATTTCACGATAATGGACGATGGGTCATATCAATTTTCATTATTGGTTGTATTAATATGTTTGTCTTATTTGGTTTTTTATTTCACCTCTCTTCCTTACTTGAGGATGAATATAATGTGACCGGTGTTTATAAAGGATTGCTGCTCGGAATCCCGTTGTTATTCTTATGCATTGCTTCTTACATTTCTGGTAAGAAAATTGGTGAAAATAAAGTCATTATGAGATGGGCGATTATCATCGGGAATGGGGTAGCTGCCGCTTCGTTATTTTTCATGAAGCATGATACGAATTTAGTGATGCTGCTCGTGTTATTGTCGATTGCCGGAATTGGGATAGGGCTGTCACTGCCAGGGCTTGATGCCCTGATTACGGAAGGTGTGGAGAAAGATGTACGAGGGACCGTTACATCTTTGTACAGCAGTATGAGGTTCCTCGGCGTTGCAGCAGGTCCTCCTGTAATCGCAATCTTAATGGATAGGTTCCCTGATATGCTTTACCTCAGTTTGGCGTGTTTAAGTGTGATCGCTGCGTTAGTCACACTGATTGCTATTAGACCTTCCTCCTCTGAAAAGAAGACACAAGTTTCTGTAGAACATTAATGAAACGTGGGGGAGGGGGTTAACTGTATCGGAATTTTGATGGGTGTCTTTATCAGATGAAACGATCCTAAGGGTCCCCTCAGCTATTTTTGTTTCAAGGTCAGTTGCTGCCACACAGTTAAGTGCCCATTGAAAAAGTGAATCCTGGATGGAACAGAAGTTTTAATCGATGAGGCGATCACAAACAGACAGGGTATTATCGTAGTCCATATAGATCAGTTAGACAACGTGTATATTGAATAGCACGATATCATCAGTTTTGCCAGTGATGAATTATCGTTAAAAACACTGTTTCCTATACAGTGTTTTTTTGTGCGTAATTTGTTGATAGGGGTAAAGTCATGTGAAATTTTATCTAGAAAGGTTAAATTCTGACTATTAAAATAGTTCCTACTATTCTTTTAATTACGATAGATTTCTCCTATACTAAACACTATATACTTGAATAGGAGGAGTTTATTTGAAAAAGAGACGAGTTTTACCAGTAGCTGTATTGTCATCCGCGTTAGTTGTGGGAGCGTTTGCCCCTACACAAACTTTTGCTGTTCAACCCGCAGGTCCCTCTCAGGTTTCTGTCGAATCGATGGCGGCACAATTCCAAAAGTCAAAAGGGAATAAGCCAATTTTTGTCGTAGAAAAACAAGCAGAAAAGCAGCAAGTCAGTAAAGTAAATGCGAATGCAGCGGTACAGCACCTTGCGAAAAATAAAGAAACGTTCAAGATTAAAAATCCACAGGCAAGCTTTAAGCCTGGTCAGGTGAAGAAAGATGATTTAGGCATGACCCACGTTACACTTCAGCAGACGAAGAATGGAGTTCCTGTTGAAGGAAGTGAGGTCACCGTCCACTATGATGCGGAAAAAACGGTTCAATCAGTGAGTGGTAACTTCAATCATAGTGTTGAGGAGGCTGAATTATCAACAGAGGCAAGTCTTACGAAAGCGGAAGCCTTGAACAAAGCCAAAGAAGAAGTGAACGCTCCTGAACAGTTAAATTATACACCGTCAAGTAAGCTTGTCATTTACCCGTTTAATGATCAAGACCAGCTGGCTTATAAAGTAAATGTTAATTTTCTTGGCAAAGAACCAGGGAACTGGTATGTATTTGTAGATGCAAAAAGCGGTCAAGTGATTGATAAATATAATGCACTGATGCATGCAAATGGGTTTAAAACAGCAACAGGATCCGGGCTAGGAGTGCTGGGTGACCATCGGCAACTACATATCACTCATAAGAATGATAAAACAGATAACCATAAAGGGACACAATTTTATTTATATGACAATACGCATGAGAACTTAGATGGCATTTACACCTATGATATGAAGAATACATGGGGCGGTGAGGACCTTCCACTCCCTGGGGTGCTTTACTCGAATAACAGCGCGTCCTTTAAAGATGATTATGACCGCGCAGCTGTCGATGCTCATTATAATTCGGAGGAAGTATACGAGTATTATCTTGAAGAGCATGACCGCAACTCCTTGGATGATGAAGGAATGGCGATCAAATCTTCCATCCATTTTGGCCAGAATTATAATAATGCCTTCTGGAATGGCCAGCAAATGACCTATGGTGACGGCGATGGCGACTTCTTCATTTCCTTGTCTGCCGGGCTTGATGTGGCCGCACATGAAATGACACATGGGGTTACCACACACTCTGCCGGGCTGAAATACCGTTTTCAATCTGGGGCTTTAAATGAGGCGTTCTCGGATATTTTCGGAGCTTTAGTCGATGAAGAAGACTGGGAAATCGGTGAAGATATTATGGGTGAGGAAGCTAAAGAATCCGGACGAACTTCCTTGCGCAGTCTGAGCAATCCGAGTAAATATTCCGTGGGTCCAGAACTTGTCCCTTATGGCAATGGAGAAGGGAAGTACCCATCACACATGGACGAGTATTATGACCTGCCACTTGAACTCGATAACGGCGGGGTTCATATCAACTCCTCCATTATCAACCATGCTGCCTACCTGACCGGCGAACAGATTGGCAAAGACAAGCTTGGTCAAATCTACTACCGTGCGTTGACAGTTTATCTCACACCAACTTCTGACTTCAGCCATGCAAGACAGGCGCTGATTCAATCAGCAATTGATATTTATGGGGAAGGAAGCGAAGAAGTACAGGCAACAGAAAGCGGTCTTAACCAGGTAGGAATCACGGGATAAAAAAGAAGTACCTAACGAAAAACTATCTATTTAAGCGCGTCCAAAAATCATCTCCTATCGACTTGATAAGAGATGATTTTTTTTCGAAAAAACATACCAAGGACAATGGCAGTTGCGGGCATATCGCTTCGTTCATAGGTTACCTTGAGGTGATTTATATGAAAAAAGTGATCTTGTTCGCAGACACAGGTATAGATGATGCGATGGCTTTAATTTATGCGTTGAGGAATCCTGATATTGATCTATTAGCTGTTGTAAGTGGTTATGGAAATGTAGAACGAGAAAAAACCTATCGAAATGTAGAATATTTACTAGATCTGGCGGGGCGCAGTGATATCCCCGTGATTTCGGGAGCTACGCGTCCGCTTAATGGGGAGGATCCTGTCTTTTTCCCAGATATTCATGGCGAAGAAGGGCTTGGTCCGATCCAGCCGCCGATTCCTGAGGAACGTTATGCTAACCGTTCGAACTTTAGTAAGTTGTTTCGGATCATTAAAGAGGACGACCCGAATGAAATTACGATTGTGAATGTCGGTCGTTGTACGTCGCTTGCCATAGCCTGGTATTTGAATCCAGAGGTGATGGCGGATGTGAAGCAAACGTACGTCATGGGTGGGGCGTTTCTTGTGCCCGGAAATGCTACGGCGGTTGCGGAAGCTAATTTTTATGGGGATGCGATCGCGGCAAATTATGTTTGTCAGCATGTACCTGATTTAACCGTGATTCCGTTGAATGCGACGAGAGAAGCTTTGTTGACGCCGGAGGATGTGGACCTGATCGATGCTCGGACAGATTCCCCTCTGCTCGATATCGTCGAGCCGATTCTTGACTTTTACTATGAAGTCTATCAAGAACTGGAACCTGGTATTGAAGGAACGCCACAGCACGATCTGGCTGCATTAGTGGCGACCCTTGAGATCCCGAGGATGTTTACGTATGAAAAGAGAGAGGTCCGCGTGCAGCATGAGGAAAGCTATGCAAATGGATTGAGCATCGCTAATTTTCGCCCTGGATCAACCGATTGTTCGGGAGACAACTGTGTGCGAATTGCCGTAGACTTAAACCGTGCCCTGTTTGCTAATCATGTGATAGAAGTTTTGACAAATCAGAGGAGACGAAGGAACCATAGGCAAAGAAGGCAAAAAAAATAACACAATGTGCGTTGTGTTTGGCTGGGAGGTTTATTTTATTCGGTGAATGTCCATGCTGAAACGTAGGTGCACAGTACGTTAGTCGTAGATGAGATCGCGATCCTCAATAGTGTAGTAAATTTTTACCAATACCATTTTATCAATTTTCGAAAAATTGGAAATATATCGCATCTTTTTCTATTCTTGTGATATACTCAAATCGCAAGTCCTATTCTCAGAATGAGTTCATCCTCTCGAGGGAGGTGATAACTGTGAGTCCGTTTGAAGCGATAAGCCTCATGTTGAGCTTTGGAATGCTGATAGCGGTTATAATCCACAGAAAGCAATAAAACTTGTTTCGAACTCATTCTGACTTGATCCAAGGTGCCCCAACACCTTGGATTTTTTATTTCCATTCTGATTATATCGTGCTTTTCACTCGATATCAAGATAATTTTTATGTCGAATTTATGTCGAGAGTTTAACCGCTGATCTAGACACATATCTTTAGAGTATTTATTTACTCTTAAATGTATACTTCCTTTTTTAAAAAACAGTAAAACGTTTTTCATTCTCTTTTGCTGAAACGTAATTTCATCGAAATATTCAGTCATGAATTCGTAATGAAATCTTAAGTTTAATTTTTAGTCCTAGTGAAATAGAATAGTAGTAAATCATTTCCATGTAGTTTTTTTTCCATCACTTTTTAAAGGACGGTGGTTGTAATGAAAGGGATCATTTTAGCTGGAGGAAGCGGAACGAGGCTGTCCCCGAGTACAAACTGTATTAATAAACATTTGTTATCGGTATACGACAAGCCGATGGTGTATTATCCGTTATCGAATTTAATGTTAGCCGGCATCAAGGAGTTTCTGATTATCAGCACTCCAGAGGATGTTCCGCGTTTTGAGAAGCTGTTGGGCGACGGTTCAGCGCTTGGCATCTCGATTGAGTATAAAGCTCAGGAAGAGCCGAACGGGATCCCTGAAGCCTTTATCGTTGGGGAAGATTTTATCGGAAATGATGATGTTACGCTGATTTTAGGGGACAACATTTTCTATGGTCAGGGTTTGACAAACATTTTGAGAAAAGCTGTCCGCAACCATAAAGGGGCAACCGTTTTCGGCTATCGCGTCAAGGATCCCGGGCGGTTTGGAGTGGTGGAATTCGATGATCATCAGAAGGTAGTCTCCCTTGAAGAGAAACCTGACGATCCGAAGTCCGATTTCGCGGTCACCGGGTTGTATGTGTACGATAATCAGGTGATCAAGATGGCCAAAAAGCTTAATTTCTCTGCTCGAGGCGAGCTTGAAATTACTGATGTGAATAAAAAATATTTAGAAAAAGGTCAGCTCGATGTCGAGTTACTTGGAAGAGGATTTGCCTGGCTCGATGCAGGGACTCATGAATCGTTATTTGAGTCTTCGGAGTTTATTAAAAATATTGAAAAGCGGCAAGGGTTTAAGGTCGCTTGCATCGAAGAAATTGCCTACTATATGGGTTACATTTCGAAGGAACGTTTGTATGCCACAGGCGAGTCCATGAAAAAGAATGAGTATGGCCAATACTTGATGGAGATTGCCAATCGCAAACATGTTCAGCAGTATTGGGACCAAATTGACCAGAATCCGGTGTTAGGACTGATAGAGAATGAGTAAGAGCAAAGCACTTTTAGTGACAGGGGGAGCAGGATTTATCGGCTCTAACTATGTCACATCCTTTTTGAAAAAATATCCGGATCGGGAGCTCGTTAACCTGGACAAGCTCACCTATGCTGGAAACGTAGACAATCTTTCAGCTGTGAACGAGTCGGACCGTTATCATTTTGTTCAAGGTGATGTGGCAGATGAAGCGGTCGTAAGCAAGTTATTCAGGGATTTTGATATCGAAGGAATCATCCACTTTGCGGCTGAATCTCATGTTGATAAGTCGATCTTGAACTCCAATCCATTTATTTTGACAAATGTGCTGGGAACAGGAGTGTTGTTGGAAGCTGCTCGTAAGGATTGGGGAGCAAAAGAGGTGCTGAAAGAGCGGCGATTCCATCACATTTCGACCGATGAAGTGTATGGATCATTGGAAGCAGAGGGGAAATTCACTGAGCAGACCCCTTACAATCCCCGTAACCCGTATAGTGCCACGAAAGCAGCGGCCAACATGCTCGTAAAAAGTTATTACACGACATACGGCATGAATGTGGTGCTCTCAAGCAGTTCGAATAATTATGGACCGCGGCAGCATGATGAAAAGTTGATCCCGACGATTATTCGCAAGGCACTCGCACTTGAGCCGATTCCCATTTATGGGGATGGCATGAATATCAGGGATTGGTTGTATGTGGGCGATCACTGCCAGGCGATTGACCACATTTTTCATCATGGCGAAGCTGGGGAGAGTTATAATGTCGGCGGTGGGAATGAACGTACGAATCTTGAGCTGACTCACTATATTTGTGACCAGTTAGACAGAGTTAAACCACATCTTTTAACGGAAAAAACTCTGCGGAGCTTTCGGGAGCTGATCACCTTTGTAGAGGATCGTCCGGGCCATGACAAGAGGTATGCCGTCGATGACACTAAAATTCGCCGTCAGCTGGGCTGGTCTCCTCAGGTCAGCTATATCGATGGCTTGAAAAACACAGTCGAGTGGTATGTAACCAAATGGGAGGAAGTCTTGCAATGATCTCAGTTGTCGTTCCTATATATGGGTGTCAAGGATGTATGCACGAACTGTGCAGCCGAATCCAGCAAACGATGGCCCATATGTCTATGAACTATGAAATCCTGCTTATTAATGATGCCAGTCCAGATCAGTCCTGGGGAACGATACAACAGCTTAGTGAAGAAAACCCACATATAAGAGGGTTTGATTTGTCGAGGAATTTTGGCCAGCACCGAGCCATTACGGCTGGTCTTGACCTTACGCGGGGAGATTACGTTGTCGTAATGGACTGCGATTTGCAGGACCAGCCGGAAGAAATCGAGAAATTGTATAACAAGGCGCTAGAAGGCTATGAAGTGGTGTTTGCGACAAGGGTGGTCCGTCAAGACGGTTTCTTCAAACGCTTATCTTCTAAACTTTTTTATAAAGTCTATGATTATCTGACAGACCGCTCCTCTGACTATACGATTGCTAACTTTAGCATTTGTTCACGAAATGTGATTGATAGTTACCGGAAAATGCGGGAGCAGAATCGATTCTTCCCGCTGTTTATTAAATGGATGGGGTTTAAAACGACGAGCATCCCTGTCGAACATAGCAAGCGGTCTGAAGGGAAATCTTCGTATAACTTAAAGAAGATGGTAACCTTGGCTACCGATGTGATTATTTCGCAATCGAATAAACCGCTGAGATTGTCGATCCAGTTTGGGTTTCTAATCTCGCTGGGATCCTTTTTATACGGAATGTATCTAATCTTTAAATACTTTTTTTTAGCTCAGCCCATCCCAGGATGGACCAGTGTGATGGTGTCCCTCTATTTTATCGGAGGATTAATTTTCTTTAACTTTGGCGTACTAGGTCTGTACCTTGGCAAGGTGTTTAACGAAACCAAAGGGCGGCCGCTATATATAATCAGAGATGTAACCAATGATCAGGAACGGGATGAGGTGATAGGATGACGCACTATTTGAAGAACACACCATGGGACCAAAGAACGCTGAAGATTCCTACGTATGAACTGACTTCTGCGGAGCCAGAGGCACTGCAGCAGACGAACGAGACCGAGGGACATTTTACGGTAAAAGTAGACCCCTTGCTTGATAAAGAACGGCTGAACAAGTATGGATTCTATTACACAGATACCCTGATTACACCAGTATGTAAACGGGATCAGCTGCATTTATTTGAAAAAGAGGGCATTGCGATTTCGTCGTCGGGTGATAAGCAGACGATTCTGGACATTGCTGGGCAGGCCTTTGTGCATGGGCGCTTTCATCGAGATTTTCAAGTCCCCAATCCCCTGGCTGATCTGAGGTATGCTCGCTGGCTTGAGGACCTTATTGATCAGAAGCAAGTGTATTACCTGTACTATCAAGATGAGATTGCAGGCTTTTTTGGCTTTGACGGAAACAAGGTGCTGCTATTAGGGATGGATCAGACTTTCACCAGCCGCGGGCTGGCCAAACCGTTTACAAGTCAAGCCTGTTTAAAGCTGTTGTCACTCGGCTATAAGGAATTATTTACGTCTGTATCCGCTATTAATATGGTATCTTTAAATCTATTTAGTTCGATTGGGTTTAAGTTAAAAGGGGCGGTCGATGTTTATCATAAACTGAATGGAAAGCCTTTGACAGACTAAGATGGGCTATTTATATATTTTTGGAACGATCCTGTTTACTGTTTATGGCCAGCTTATGCTGAAGTGGAGAATTGAGAAATACGGAAGCCTTCCTGCAGACGTGAAGGATAAAATCATTTTTTTACTTCAGTTATTAATAGACCCTTTGATTTTATCAGGGTTTCTGTCTGCGTTTATTGCCTCGATCTTTTGGATGGGGGCGATGACTAAATTTGATATTAGTTATGCTTATCCGTTTATGAGTCTTTCTTTTGTGCTCGTATTCATTTTATCTGTGTTTTTGTTTCAGGAGCCCGTTACATTATATAAAGTAGTTGGGCTTGGATTCATCGTAGCCGGCATTATTATAACGAGCCAATCAGTGTGAGGTGATAAGCTGTGATTCCGTTTAATAAACCATGTGTGATAGGCAAAGAGAAAGATTATATACAAGAAGCAATTGAACAAAACCATAAATTGTCAGGGAATGGACCATTCGGGGATTTATGTAAAAGCTGGCTGGAACAGCAGCTGGACTGCCCGAAAGTTCTCTTAACACCGTCCTGTACGGCTTCCCTTGAGATGGCTGCCATCTTACTTCACATCCAAGAAGGTGACGAGGTGATCATGCCTTCGTACACTTTTGTCTCAACGGCTAATGCCTTCGTACTGCGTGGAGCACGTATTACGTTTGTAGATGTTGATCCAGTAACGATGAATATCAATCCAGAGTTAATCAAACAGGCGGTGACGGATCGAACGAAAGCGATCGTCGTCGTTCATTATGCCGGAGCGCCTTGCAAAATGGAGCCAATCATGGACATCGCTGACCGACATCAGTTGTATGTCATAGAAGATGCAGCTCAGGCACTGATGAGCACGTACAAAGGCCAGCCGCTTGGCACGTTCGGACACTTTGGCACGCTGAGCTTTCATGAAACGAAAAATTATACGTGCGGAGAAGGCGGAGCCTTACTTATTAATGATCCGACTTTTATTGAACGGGCTGAGATTCTTCAGGAAAAAGGAACGAACCGCTCCCAGTTCAAGCGGGGACAGGTCGATAAGTACACGTGGCAGGATATCGGTTCTTCCTTTTTGCTTAGTGAACTGAATGCAGCCTATCTTTACGCCCAGCTTGAGGAAGCGGGGGCTATTTTGCAAGATCGAATGGAAACCTGGCAAATTTATAAGCATAGCCTTGAGCCGCTAGTCAGGCGAGACGTGTTGGAGACCCAGCCTGTCCCATTGGATGGCGAGCATAACGCCCACATGTTCTACCTGAAAGTACGGAACGAGTCAGAACGGGCTTCGTTGATCGCTTACTTGCTTGAGCATGGCGTGATGGCGGTTCCTCATTATGAACCATTGCACTCTTCTAAAGCTGGAAACGTGTACGGCAGGCTGGCAGGGGAAGATACGTATACGACAAGAGAAGGCGATAGACTGCTGCGATTACCTTTATATTTTGGCATGGAGAAAGAGGTCGTCGAACATGTTGTCCACCATATCGAGAATTATTTCCATTCATAAATGGGCCGTATTAGCCTGTTTACTTATTATTGCCTATTTGCTGCCTTATTTCATCCTTGGTGAAGATACGCATATTCGAGTTCATGATAATCTGGATTCAAATATTGTCTGGTATAAAATTCTGGCGGAGAGCGGACAGATTTTCGCCCCGCCTGGCACTACGCTGCCTTATACGATTAACGGTCTGCCTCGCAGTGCTTTATCATCAAGTCTTGAGTTGATGGTTTGGCTTTACGTCTGGTTTGAGCCGTTTACCGCTTATACGATTAATCAAACGATGATGCGGTTTGTCGCTTTTATCGGGATGTATGGATTACTGCGTTACTTCTTTAGATCGCGGCAAAAGTCGAACCTGATCGCTGCCGGGGCAGCGCTTTGCTTCGCTATACTGCCTTTTTGGCCATCAGGAGCCCTCTCGATCGCTGGCCTGCCTTTAGCTTTATGGGCCTTTCTAAAGATCCGTGAACAAGGAAAGCATACACCTATTGCTTTTTGGGTTGTGATTGGGCTTCTTCCCTTTCATTCAAGTCTCATCCTGTCGTTTGTATTCTTTCTGGCTTTAATGGGGCTGTTGTGGGTAATAGACTGGGTTCGAACGACGCGGGTCAACCGGGCATTTTTTCTCGCTCTTGTCCTTATGAGCTCGATTTACTTGATCAAAAACTATCTTGTGATCGTGTCGATGTTTTTCACCGAAGGGGTTACTCCCCATCGTGAGGAGTTTAATCTTGGTCACAATAGTTTTGGAGACACGCTAAGCCTGTTCAGCGAAAATTTTTTAACCGCTCACACCCATGATATGAGTGTGCACCTTCAGGTGATTTTGCCATCCGTTCTGCTGGCTATTACTGTCGCCTTTATTAAAAAAATTCGCTTTGATTACCTGGCCCTTGCGATGGTGGCGAATTTTATTCTCTCCCTCTGGTATGCATTCTGGTATTGGGAAGGCATGCGGGTGATTAAAGATGCGTCGATGATCTTTAATACGTTTAATTTCAGCCGTATCCATTTCCTGTCACCGATGATTTGGTATATAGCCTTTGCGCTGGCACTACTGATCTTATGGAGGCACGTGAAATTTGGGAGATGGGTCGTGTTCAGTTTGTTAGTCCTGCAACTATGGGTTCTCTTCCCGTTGAATGAAGAAACGAAATACAGTCGGATCGGGACGCCTACTTTCGAAGAGTTTTATTCGCAAGAACTGTTCACGGAAATCAAGCAGTATATTGGCAAAGACCCAGAGGACTATCGGGTGGTCAGTGTGGCCATGCACCCGACGATTGCGCAATACAATGGGCTGTACACATTGGATACGTACAATGTCACATACCCCTTGTCTTATAAGCATAAAATCCGAGAAATTATTGCACCGGAATTAGAAAAGAATAAAACACTTGAAAGCTACTTTGATACATGGGGCGGAAGATTGTACATGTATGTAGCTGAGCTTGGGAAAGATTACTTTTTCAGCAAAAACAGTAATGAAGTCATTGACCAGCTGGAGATCAATACGGAACAGTTACACAACATGGGCGGTGACTATGTTCTCTCTGCACTCCCGATTCAAAATCATGAAAAGATTGATCTGGAGTTTGAGCAGTCCTTTCAGAACAAATCCTCTCCCTGGAAAATTTACTTATATCGAGTCGATGTCTGACGAGTATAACCTGGCACAGCGGGGGAGAGGCCTAGTGTCAGCGAAGAAAGTGATCCTTACCTTTCCCCTATGCTGAATGATCCCTACTGGTCATTCAGCGGCTACAACCGCCGAAAGCGTAAAAAAATGTAGGGAGAAGAATACGGAACTGTTATAATGTAGAAGGAGTTTCGTGAAGGAGGATGTTTTATGAAAGATTTATTGCAGTTAAAAGGAAAGCACATCGTAGTTATGGGTGTGGCTAATCAAAGAAGTATAGCTTGGGGTGTCGCTAGGTCTTTACACAAAGCGGGAGCCAAACTAACTTTTACATATAGAAAAGAACGTTCGTATAAAAAGTTGGAAAAGCTTCTGAACGACAGCGAAATAGACGCCGAACTTGTTCTAGCTTGTGATGTAAATGATGACCAGAGTATTACGGAGGCTTTTGAGCAGATAGGCGAGAAACTGGGTGTGATCCATGGTCTCGTCCATTCTGTTGCATCAGCGCCTACTGAGGATTTGAAAGGAAACTTTATTGATACATCAAGAGATGGATTTGCGGCGGCACAGGACTCGAGTGCTTATTCGCTCGTCGCTGTGACGAAAGCTGCCAGACCGTTCATGACCGAAGGCGGTTCGATTCTGGCGATGAGTTATTTAGGTGCTGAACGTGTGGTCGGCGGATACAATGTGATGGGCGTAGCCAAAGCTTCCCTCGAAGCATCCGTGAAGTACCTTGCCTCTGAAATCGGCGGAGACCAGATTCGCGTTAATGCCATTTCAGCTGGGGCGATCAGGACGATCTCAGCCAAAGGCGTTCCTTCCTTTAATCAAATTCTTCATCAAATTGAAAAAACGTCTCCCTTAAAACGGAACGTAACCCAGGAAGACGTTGGGGATATGAGTGTGGCGATGATGAGTGCTTTATCAAGAGGGGTAACTGGTGAAATTGTCTACGTGGATTCGGGCTACAATATCCTTGGTTGACTAGATGGACGCCCTCTTGAATGAAAGGGCGTCTTTTTGTTGTTGAGGTCATACTCTTTATTTTTCACGGGCATTGATTTCATAAGCAACCCGGATGCCTGATTCTACAGCCCCTTCTACCCAGCCATGAAACGAAGAGGTGTGTTCTCCGGCAAAATGGATCCGCCCTTCCGGCGTGCTGATGACATCACCAAAAGCAATGAGTTGATGTGGCGTCAGCAGTGTAAAACATCCTGCTGAATAAGGATTCTGGGCCCAGTCAAAAGCGTAAGCCTGCAAGTATTGCTGATAGACAACAGGGCCATAGATTTTTGTTAAATCTTTCAGCACATAATGAACAAAATCGGATTCTGTTAAACTGGTCCATAGCGAAGCGTTTTGTCCCCAGCTGTAACTTGCAAGCAGCACCCCTGGTCCAGGGCAGCCCTCGTTGTGACTGGGAATGTAGGAGAACATGGTGGGTAAGTCGGTAATCGCGTTACCTACATTCATTTGTTCCCAGAACCGATGCTTAAATTCAATCGCAATCTTTACTGCGGCGACGCTTGGCAGTGATCGGATCGCCTGCCATTTTTTAAAGGAAATCGATTGATAAGGGTGGACATCAATGAATTGAAAGACTGTAAACGGCATAGCTATTATGCTATAGTCACTTGCAAAACACTGTCTCTCATTTGTCCGCGGATTCCTTGTTTCAATGGTAACGCCAGAGCTGGATTGTGTAATGCGTTCTACTTTATGGCCGTATCGAATGTCTTGATGCAGTTCGGGAAGAAAGGCTTTCGGAAGCTGGTCATTGCCGCCGGTAATTTCGAAAAATTGGGTATCTGCACTAAAAATCGGATAAATGATATCAGTCAGAATATCAACGAAGGAGAATTCTGGAAATCCTTCAATCCCGAGCAGGACCATAATCATTTGGATAGCTACAGGGGAGAGGGAAGGGCCAAAGGGATTATTTCGTAAGTAGTCCCCCATAGAATAGTCAGCGAACTGTTTTTTTAATTCTTCTTGTCGTTGTGGTGAACTGCTATTGTATAAGTCAAGAAAAGGCTGTACGGCATTGAGGAACAACTCGGATGCTGTTTGACCTTTTTCCCATTCCTCTAGGGGAAATTGTAAAACGTTCGGATGTTGTTCATAATATTCTCTTGTCGTCAGAATGTCATTTACATAAATCAAGTCCTGTGGTGTACTATTGTTAAATTGATTCACATGGAGCCTGAATCGCTTAATATACTCAAAAACTAGTGCGTGAGTACTAGGAATACGCATGGCTCCAAGCTCAACGTAATTATCACAGGCAAACGGCTCACGTAATGTGAAGACTTTGCCGCCCGGCCGGTCATTTCCCTCAAGCACAATCACACGATGGCCAGCCCGCTTCAGTAATGATGCAGACACTAGTCCCGCCATACCGGCCCCAGCAATTACGACCGTTTTAGGTGGACCAGCAGGTGGTAAACCATCCCTAATGATGGTAATCATATCATCTGGATAGGTTAGGTCTGCATAGTTTTTCATGGACATAGACATCCCTCCTTTTTCCATTTTACGAAAAGGATAATGTAGTTATGCCAGCTCAGCTGTGTTCAGTGAGGGATGAGAACCATGTACATCGGATTAAATATTTAGGAGGTTCAACACCACTATGGAGGATTTACTGCTTTCCATTATTAATGATTACGGATATATAGGAATTTTTGTATTAATTGCTTTAGAAAACATTTTCCCTCCGATCCCATCAGAAGTCATCTTAACATTCGGCGGCTTCGTCACAACGAACACGCCCTTATCAGTAGTAGGGGTAGTCATTAGTTCAACGCTTGGATCTGTTTTTGGAGCGGTCGTTTTATATGGAGTAGGGTTGCTGCTTGATGTTGAACGCCTGGAGAAGATCGTTGACAGATGGGGGAAGGTTCTCCGTTTGACGAGGAAAGATATTTATAAAGCGGATGCCTGGTTTGACAAGTATGGCCCGTGGACAGTGTTCTTGTGCCGCTTCGTCCCGCTCATCCGCAGTCTGATTTCCATTCCAGCCGGGATGTCTAATATGAATTTTGCGGCGTTCCTTGCATTGACAACGCTTGGTACCTTGATTTGGAACACAGTTCTGATTTTAATTGGCGCCTCTGTGGGGGATTCCTGGCACAGCATCGTCAGCTATATGGACATTTACTCGAATATCGTGTATGTGATTCTGGCGATTGTGTTTGTGCTGGTGGTCATCTGGTATGTTAGAAAAGTGAAAAGAGCTAAGTAGCGAGGATCGTCCGCGGAACTACTGCAACCGTGGACGTATCCTCCATTTTATTTTATAATCGGTACGGAAGCTTATCTACATAATCATTTTATAAGGAGTGAAGGCACGTTGAGTAAAACCTTAATATTTGGTCATAAAAATCCAGATACAGATACGATTTGTTCGGCAATTGTGTATGCCGACTTGAAGAAAAAGCTGGGATTAGATGTAGAACCAGTGCGCCTGGGTGAAGTAGGAAGCGAAACCCAGTTTGCGTTAGAGAAATTTAACGTGGAAGCACCACGTCAAGTGGACACCGTTGCGAACGAAGTGGATCAGGTGATCTTAGTCGATCATAACGAGCGTCAGCAAAGTGTTGAAGACATTGATGACGTACAAGTCCTTGAAGTGATTGACCATCACCGGATCGCTAACTTCGAAACGAAAGGCCCGCTTTATTACCGCGCAGAACCCGTTGGCTGTACAGCAACGATCCTGAATAAACTGTATAAAGAAAATAACCAGCAAATCAGTCAGCCAATGGCAGGATTAATGCTTTCATCCATAATTTCTGACTCGCTGCTGTTTAAATCTCCAACGTGTACAGAACAAGATGTACAAGCCGCAAAAGAGCTAGCCAAAATCGCCGGCGTTGACGCTGAACAGTATGGTCTTGACATGCTTAAAGCAGGTGCTGATATTAGTGATAAGTCAGCTGCCGCCTTGATTTCCCTTGATGCGAAAGAGTTTTCCATGGGAGAAGCGAAAGTCGAAATTGCTCAAGTCAATACCGTCGATACAGCTGAAGTTCTAGCACGTAAAGGCGAGATTGAATCAGCGATCGAAGCCGTTGTACAAGACAAAGATCTTGACTTGTTCCTATTTGTCATCACCGACATTCTTACCAATGACTCAACGGTTGTCGCCGTAGGGGAGAAACGCGACGTAGTGTCCGAAGCATTTGATGTAGCATTCGACGGGAACCAGGCTGTTCTTGAAGGTGTTGTATCTCGTAAAAAACAAATCGTACCACCGCTTAATGAAAAATTCCTATAAGATAGAAAAAGGATCCGCATTTTTGAAATGCGGATCTTTTTACTGTAATGAAGGGCCTAAACCTAAAATAAAAGGGTTACACCTTATCTATGTTTTCAGAACTGGTTCGATTTGTCCCACAAAAGTGAACGGATCAAGTGTTCAGTGAGAAAACAGCCTGTTTAATACTTGTGCCATTATTGGCGCAAGTATTTGAATAAATGGTTGACGATAAGATTGAGGGACTGGTATTCTAATAGTAGAAAGGTCGTTCTATATATTTCTATGTAATGAAAGGAGAAGTGGATACATGAGTCGATCTGTAAAAAAAGAGACATTACTTAAAGTAGCTGAACGGTTATTTTATGAGCACGGATTTCATGGAGTGGGATTGAAGCAAATCATCAGTGAAGCGAATGTAGCAACGATGACACTTTATAATCATTTTTCTTCCAAGGACAATTTGGTTGAAGAAGTACTTAAACAGCGGGAAGAAAGCTATTGGTCTTATTTGGATTCACATGTAGAAATGGATTCAGATTCCCCATTTATTCTTGCTGTTGAAGCTCATGGTCGTTGGTTAAAAGAACAATCCTACAGAGGATGTATGTTTTTAAGAGCGATAGAAGATTATGCGGGAACTGATAATGAGATTGAAAACATTGCAAGAGGGCACAAATCCAAATTGCTCAAGTATTTTCAGCAATTGGCTCAAAGGAAAGGGAAAGATAACGAACGAGATTTAGCTAATCGATTTACATTGCTGCTTGAAGGAACCACTTCCATGACGACATTAATTGGTGCAGAGAAAGCAACGGAACATTCTATTGCGATGGCGAGGACACTTGTCCAACATACATCGTAATTTTTTTACCTGAAAATTAGAAAGGTCGTTCTATATAATTCAAAGTTAGGATGAATACCATGAAATTTTCAAAATTAGTTTTACCTGGAGTTACGATGGTTGCTGTCACCTATGGATTGGCGAGGTTTAGTTTTGGTTTGCTTCTCCCCGCGATGAATGGATCACTTGAAATGTCAGAGTTTGTATCAGGGATGATTTCTTCGCTGTTTTATTTAGCCTATTGCTTCACGATCATTCTATCCACTGTGATCACGACAAAAGAAGGGCCAAGAAGGATGATTATCTCAGCTGGACTGTCAGCCTTTGCTGGATTGCTGTTGATAGGTATCACTCCAAATGTATGGGTGCTTGCGTTAGGAGTATTATTGGCTGGAGGAAGCACAGGTTTGATATCTCCACCTTATGGCGCGGCTATATCGCTTTGGATTAAAGAGGATAAACAAGGGAAGGCGAATACATGGATCAATTCAGGAACAAGTTTTGGCATTGTCCTTTCTGGAGTAGGAGCGATTTTATTAACACCAAATTGGAGATTGACCTATTTGATCTATGCTATCTTGACGTTGCTGGTATTGATATGGAATTTCAGAGCGATTCCGAAAGACGGGGCGATTTCGAGTTTGATGTTTAAAAAAGGAAACCTCTCTATACGAGGAGTAAAAGGATCGATCCCTTTAATTTTTGCATCTCTAACCCTGGGAGTTTCCACAGCGGCCTTTTGGACATTTTCCAGATCTTTTATTGAAGCGGCTGGTGATTATAGTGATTGGCAGCTTTCTGGATTTTGGGTCATTATAGGACTATTTGGTGTGCTAGGAGGATTTTCTGGTTCTCTAGTTGAAAAGGGGGGCTTGTCTTTAGCTTATAAATTGGGGAGTTTGTCGATTGCTTCATCATCGATCATTCTATCTTTTACACCTGGAAATTTGGTAATGACGTACTTATCGGCTGGACTCTTCGGTTGTTCCTATATATTCTTGACCGGAGTACTTCTTGTCTGGGGAATCCGTGTATTTATTACGAATGCATCATTAGGTATTGGCGTTCCCTTTTTACTTTTGGCGGTGGGACAAGTCATAGGTTCATTACTCGCTGGATTGTTTATTGGAATATGGGGCTATGTTACTTCTTTTATACTTTTTGGATTAGTTGGCATGGTGGCTACCCTTATAGGCCCAAAAAAGAGAAACAAGAAAGTGATTAAACACACACAATAAAACAATATGAATGCACAAATGGTTTTTAAAATAATTGGCTGGTAAAGACTTGATTTTAAGACCTAGATATCAGTGTTTACTGAGCTAATTCAATTGAGTAATACACTTTTAAGAAAAGGACAGACCTTTGAGTACATATATTTTTTTGGAACTACCCGATAAATATACTCTCAGGTTAAAAGAAATGCTGCTTTCGTTTATAAGTTAGATCTTATGTGCCGTTTTTATCATAGTTATACGCTTCAGGGGGATACTTTTAAAAAGGAGGTGGTTTCAATGGATATGGTGCTTATTTTTTTGTTATTAGCAACAGTTGCTCCATTTATGTTTATGAATTTGAAGAAGGTGACACTTGCTGTTATTCAAACGATTCTGCTTGTAGGCATGTGGGTTTACTATTTTCAAGCGTTATTCGTTGAAGCGCCTGCAGTACTCTCCTTCCCATGGTTAATGTTCTACCTAGGGCTTATCCTTTCAGAAGTGGCCTGGGTCATGATGATCATTAATGTAGTTCATTCAACTACAGAATACAGGAAAAATTATGAATAAAAGAGAAGCCTCTTCTTTTCTGAACTACATCCCGAATAATGGAAACTTCTAAAAAGGAAGCGCCTCTATTCGGGTTTTTGTCTAAATGGATAAAAAGTCTGAGTAATTGATTTCGTGAAGAGGGGAAGTATGAGTTGCTATGCTGGAAAACTAAAGAGCAGATAACTATGTATTACTTTTCAAATTATTATTCTCAGTTTATGCAAGGTATTTAAAGAATTGTGAAGAAATGTACTTAAGCTGACGTTGCAGGTTAGTTGAACAAGTTATAAATTGAATAATTTAAGGTTATAGAGCATTTCTGTGTAATGAGGAATGTTCTTTTTTTTTGTCTAAAATTAAGTGTACATTCCATAAGGATAAAAACATAACCTTAATCGAAAATTATTTATTGATAATCGATAAATTACGTGTTAAGATCAAATTTATAATCAATAAGTGAGGTGCTTTTATGAAACGAGGATCAACACTCTTTTTAAGGATAGCTGTTATCCTTATTGGAATCCCAATTCTTGCTCTGTGCATATTTGTGGTTCCTGAGATAGCGAATTTTGCAGCAGAATTATATCCAGATATGGCTTATATGAACTATCTCGTTTTAATCGATTTGTATGCAGCGGCGATACCTTTTTACTTTGCTCTGTATCAAGCTTTTAAACTTTTAAGCTATATTGACAAGAACAAAGCTTTTTCAGATTTATCTGTAAGTGCTTTAAAGAATATAAAATACTGTGCCATCACAATCAGTATTTTGTATGTGGTAGGCATGCCGCTCTTTTATCTCATTGCGGAGCGAGATGACGCCCCAGGTATCATAGTACTCGGAATGATCATTATTTTTGCTTCATTGGTGATTGCAGTCTTTGCTGCTCTTCTTCAAAAGCTATTAAAAAATGCCATAGATATAAAATCAGAAAATGATCTAACGGTCTGAGGTGAAAACAATGGCGATTATAATCAATATTGATGTGATGTTGGCTAAAAGGAAAATGAGCGTAACAGAACTTTCGGAGAAGGTTGGAATAACGATGGCTAACCTTTCTATATTGAAAAATGGGAAGGCAAAAGCGATTCGATTTTCAACTTTAGAATCAATTTGTAAAGCCTTAGAATGTCAACCCGGAGATATTTTGGAATACCGTAATGATGAAGACACCCAAGATAATTAAAGGGGGGTAACATGGAATGAGATTGCTAAAACAACTCGTTCGTTTCGGTTGGGAGCAGGCACTATCATGCTTGTTTCCTGTCGTTATTTTTATCTCTTTGGCTGTTACAGAAATCATGCCACTCCCCGTCCTGCCACGGTATGACTGGCTGCTCATCATCTGCCTTCTGATGCAGTGGTGGATGGTGCGTTCTGGGCTTGAAACCCGGGATGAACTCAAGGTTATTACAGTATTTCACCTGATTGGGCTTGCTCTTGAACTTTTTAAGGTACATATGGGCTCCTGGTCGTATCCGGAAGAAGCATATTCCAAAATTTTAGGTGTACCTCTGTATAGCGGATTCATGTACGCAAGCGTGGCGAGTTATCTTTGCCAGGCGTGGAGGAGATTAAAGGTTGAACTGGTTAAGTGGCCGCCGCTTTTGGTAGTGGTACCTCTTGCGGCTGCGATTTATTTGAATTTTTTCACCCATCACTATTGGATTGACGTCCGCTTTTGGTTATCTGGACTTGTAATTATCGTCTTTTGGCAATCATGGGTCACATACGAGGTAGATGGAACTCGCTACCGTATGCCACTTGCACTTTCTTTTGTGCTCATCGGGTTCTTTATATGGATCGCCGAAAATATCGCCACGTACTTTGGAGCTTGGGAATACCCATACCAAACCGATGCATGGAGTCTCGTTCATCTAGGTAAGGTGAGTTCATGGCTCTTATTAGTGATTGTCAGCTTTCTTATAGTGGCGACGTTAAAGCAGGTTAAGGGAAAAGATTCGCTTAGGATAGAAAATAATAAAAAAGTCGAATCCTCAATATAGTGAGGAATTCGACCTTTTTAGGTTGAAGTTCTCCTAGCTTACGAAACTGTGAATAAGATAAATTGGAAAAAGCAACGCCTGAATTGTTGTTTTTTCTTTATAAATAGCTTTTGATATAATACTGCAGAAATCATTTATTAGGAATTATTGTGAAAAAAAGAGTTCGAATGAATGCAAGTGAGGTAATATCTTAAGGTTTGGTTAATCTATTTTCTCATCGAATAAACTAATCCTTTAATCCCTTTCCATTGAGAATGTGCTGCATATATTTTTCAACCCTTGACTCTCGAGTTTTGGATTTTTTGGCTTTAGAAAAGTAAAGAATGTATGCTCTTTGCCGTCCCGGTGTCAATGCCTCAAAAGCAGTTTTCAAGGCAGGGATTTCATCGAATTTATTTTGCAATTCTTCAGGAATTGTGAATTCAGTATTCTTTTTCACTTCTAAACCGGCTTTTTCAACTTCAATGGCCTCATAAATATAGGCTTTCAAGATGGTTTCCATTTCAACTATTTCTTGAACATTAGTGAACCGAATTTGACGCGGAGCCTGTACATTCTCCGTTTGTTGGATTAGAACCCCATGAGCATCCTTTAACAAGGCACCTTTGTGAAACAGAAGCGCACAATATTCTTTAAATCCATGTATTAAAACTATGTTTTTATTCTCAAACGTGTAACAAGGATGCATCCACTTAAATTCTTCGGTCAGTTCACAGTCAAGAACGATATTTCTCAACTGCTCATATTCTTCTTTCCACTTTTTGGCTTTACTTAAATATTCATCAACCTTAGGATTCATTCTACTATTTGTCATCAAGGAACACCCCCTCTTAAATTTTTCGATCAGCTGACAGTCAAGAATGAACATTCTCAATTTCTTCAATTCTTTTTGTCACTTTGACTTTACTTGAACATTTATCAACCTTGAATCACTTTCCGTAACCCACTTGGCAAGCTTGCTTGAATCGGTTAAGACGGCCCATAACTGTTTTATGGAACTGCTGTATTGAAAATCTAGCAAAGGTCCTTACTAATATCATTATTATATCAAAATCTCATGCATATAACAGAACGGCAGAAATTGAGTGTAATCGTAATGTCAATAGTGATCAGTGATCAGCTACATAATACGTAAAATCTTGTCCTAGTCTTCAAGAAAAGAGCCAGATTGTGGAATAAGGCCTACTGAGCTAACGGGGAGTTTAGTTAAATTAAAAAGCACTTGGAAATAAGGTGCTTTTATTTGGGAATGGGAGGATCAAATATTATAAATAATAATGAAATATTTAATGCTGCTAAAAGCCACGCAACCCAAGGTTTCCATTGATGAATAGGTAATATAGAGAATGTTACTATATTGAAGATAAAAGACCATGTTAGTGTCCAGCCATAATGGTGTGTAATACTTTGGTTATAATAAGCTATTGTCTCAACAGCTTGAAAAGTCAGAGACCAAACGATTATCCAACATACTTTTTTCAATATTGACTTAGAAAATCTTCCTAAATACACAACAATGACGAAAGGACTGATCAAAAATGTTATTGCAATAGCGATAACCGTATGTGTAGGGAGGAAAAGGTGGTCAATCCCAACAGGGCGAAATTCCCACACCCTGTAATTATGAAGTAGGGTACAATAAAGCAGGTTTCCAATAATCCAGAATAAAAGGGTAGGATATAATTCATTCCAGCGTTTCCAGACTCCAAAAAATAATCCCACTATTATAAAAAATAGTACAAATGAAGTTTGCATGAAAATCCCCTTAAGAATATGTAAGTTCCTATTAATTATTTCCAATACACCGTGAATTATTTTCTGCATTTCATATTCCTTTGGGGTTAGTAGTTTTTACGTAAGTGAACTGCAGTTCCTTTAATGAGAGCCAATGTGTTTAACCTCTCATAGCCATCAAATTTTTAAAGCTGATAGTAATTTTGGATTTTTGGAAAGTGAATCGTAACCTTTGTATATTCATTCTCTTCCGATCCAATCGTGATGTTATGGCCTAATTTATTCGCCAATTGTTTAGCGAGATATAACCCCATCCCGGTGGATTTAGCATAGTTTCTTCCGGTAGCTCCGGTAAAGCCTTTTTCAAATACACGATTTATATCTTCTGGCTTAATACCAATTCCATTATCCTGAATTAGAAGTCGCTTTTCATTGCTGTCTTCTTCAAATAGAACGGCAATAGTACCATCCTCATCTGTGTACTTTAGGGCATTAGCAAATAATTGATCAATAATGAATCCAAACCATTTTTTATCACTTTGGACAAATTGTTCCGTGTCATCCATTTCAAAATGAATCCCTTTATTTATAAATAGTTTCGCGTATTTTTTTACACTGTTTTTGATAAGTTGGTTGGTGCTAACCTCAGATATAAAATAGTCTTTAGAGAATGAATCAATACGAGAGTAGTAAAGTGCTTGTTCGATGTAACCATCAATTTTATGGAGCTCATCCTCAAATTTATCGATTAAAAAATTTGTCGTCTTATCTTCGCAGTTTTCCATTAGTAGGCGGCTTGCCGCGATTGGGATTTTCACTTCATGGATCCACGATATAATAAATTCCTGTTGATCGAGTTTTTGATCGTATAAAGTTTCTAAATGTTTAACGTGCTCCTTATGGTTTTTTTTCAAAAGGTTGAAGATTAGCTTCTGTTCGTTATTCTGGCCATCGGGCATTCTGGCCATCGTTTCTTCCTGATTACTTTCAATCAGATTCTTAATTTCCTGGTAGAACATCCTTCGATAGAAATAGCCAATGGTAATGTACAGGCTTGCAATGACGAAGCAAATAATATTGGTGTACAGGATTTTGTTAAACGGATTTACTTGATTAAAACCAAGGAACATAATTAGCGATACGAATGACATAATGAGGAGGTAAAGTACGACGAAATAACGTTTATCTTTTACATATTCTAAGAAACTCACTGGATGACATATCCTTCGCCTTTTTTGGTGGTAATGAAGTTTTCTTTGCTAAGGATGGCTAATTTCTTACGTAATCGATTAACATTTACAGTTAATGTATTATCATCTACAAAATTTTCATCTTTCCAAAGTGTTCGCATGATCTTATTTCGACTGACAATTTTTCCTTTATTCTGGATAAGGAGTTTTAAAATAATGAATTCCGTTTTTGTCAGTTCTGCTTTTTTATCCGCGCAATGGACATCCCAATCCTTTAAATCTAAGACAATTCCATCATGCTCGAGTACGTTTGACTGTGTGTCCGTGTACGAATAAGATCTGCGCAAGAGAGCGTTGACTTTGGCCATTAATACGTCCGTATCAAATGGCTTTTGAATAAAATCATCCCCGCCCATATTCATTGCCATAATCATATCCATTGGTGTATTACGAGAGGAAATGAATATAATAGGTGCTTTTGAAACTTCTCTTATTTTGTCACACCAGTAAAATCCGTCAAAAGAGGGAAGATTAATATCTAATAAAAGAAGTTCTGGCTTTTCAATTAAAAATTCCCCCAATATCCTATCAAAGGCTTCTAATTTAACTACTTTCAATCCCCATTTCTCTATTGTTTCTCCAAGCATATCTCTAATCGTTGGTTCATCTTCTACGATCATAATTTTCATCTTTCTCACTCCCGACCGTTCCATTCATTAGGATGCGAATCATCCTTTATCTAATACTAATCTAAACAAAGAATTTTTGCATCGTAGTGACAAAATTGTAAGGTTAGAGCTGGTAACCGTAAGATTAGATAATGATTCCTTGTTGTAGAATGAAATCAGGAAATAAATTACGTTCTTAAATGGAGGAATGACATAAATGAAAACGATAGTAGATGCAAAACGAGTTAAGAAAGTATATGGAGCAAAGGGAAATGTGTTTTCCGCCTTGGATGAGATCGATTTAACTGTAAAACAAGGTGAATTTGTTGGGATTATGGGTCCTTCTGGTGCTGGGAAGTCGACACTTCTAAATATATTGGCAACGATTGATGAAGCGACATCTGGTGATATTTCGATTGATGGGACAAATATCATCAACATGAGTGAGGAACAATTGTCTACTTGCAGAAGGGATAAACTGGGGTTCATTTTCCAGGATTATAACCTGTTAGATACCTTAACGGTAAAAGAAAATATAATCCTGCCCCTTGCATTAGCAAAAATGAATACGAAAGAATTGGAAAGCCAAGTAAACGTGGTGGCAAATAAATTTGGTATTGGTTCTATTTTAGAAAAAAAACCCTACCAGATATCAGGAGGACAAAAACAACGAACAGCGGCCGTTCGTGCAATTGTTTCCAAACCTAGTCTGATCCTTGCTGATGAGCCTACAGGTGCGTTAGATTCCAAGTCGGCAACAGATTTGTTGGAAAGTTTGAAATCGCTAAGCGAAGAGGATCAAGCAACCATTTTATTGGTAACACATGACGCATACGCAGCGAGCTATTGCCAGCGTGTCTTATTTATAAAAGATGGCAAACTTTTTACGGAACTTGTAAAAGGCAAGGAATCCCGCAAAGATTACTTCAACAAAGTGTTAGATGTATTGTCTGCGCTCGGGGGTGGGGCAGATGACATTATTTAGTTTAGCGAGCAAAAACATTAAAGGGAATTTCAGTAATTACTTGGTTTATTTTATTTCGCTTGTTTTCAGCATCGTCATTTATTACACGTTTGTTTCGTTGCAGTATAGTGAAAAAATACAAGAAAGCATGGAACTGTCTGATACTATGAGCTTCATGTTTATGGTATCAGCTGTAATATTGATTCTATTTGTAGCTGTCTTCATTTTATACTCGAATTCATTCTTTACAAGACAGAGGAAGAAAGAAGTCGGATTGTATTCCATACTTGGTTTACCTAAGAAGACAATTGGGAAAATGTTGTTTTATGAAAATTTAATTATGGGACTAATTGCATTAGTAATTGGGGTCCTTCTAGGAACATTATTATCCAAACTGTTTTCTATGATATTGGCCAATCTAATGGGTTCCACTGCTGTAATAGATTTCAGCGTATCGATCCAGGCAATTATCCAAACGGTCATTGTATTTATGGTAATTATTTTATTTACCTCCATTCAAGGTTATAGATTGATTTACCGTTTTAAATTAATTGAGTTATTCCACGCTGCGAAACAAGGGGAGAGGGAACCAAAGGCCTCATTTGTTTCAACTATACTGGCAGTTATCCTGCTTGCAGGTAGTTACTGGCTCATATTAAGACCGTTTCCTGCTGAATTTACGTTAGATTATTTAATAAAAAATTATGGAGTCGCCTTAGTTGCTCTTATAATTGGAACCCATTTATTTTTCAGCTCTGTGACTGTTTATTTATTAAAGCTATCTAAACGGAATAAGTCACGTTATTACAAAGGAACTCGATTAATTGAGACTTCCCAGTTGCTGCATCGTATCAGAGGAAATGCGCGTACATTCACGGTGATAGCGTTATTGAGTGCCGCAACAATCACCTTCTTCGGCGCAACATATAGCGGATATTATGGCAATGAAAAGAATTCTAAAGAAGTTGTTCCATTTAGCTATGCACACTTGTCAAAAGGACAGGAGTTTGATTCCAAAGTAAAAAATATTATTCTAGATGATAAGAGTCATCCTATAAAAGCACAGCTTGAAATTCCTCTTATTGAAGTAAAGGGAGAGCTTTTGTTTTCATTAGATTATAAATTTAATCCTACTAAAATAATCTCTGAGACTACATTTAATCGAGTATCAAAGGCACTGGATAGAGAACAAACGGTAACACTGTCGGGAAATCAAGCGGCAGTAATCCAACCAAGGTTTACGGAATTTACGGATTCGACCTTTCAGGGAAAAGAAATAACGTTAAAATTGCCTCAGGGCGACCGAAACCTAACGTTTGTCAATGTGGTTAAAGGCAATGTTTTACCATTCGATTTTCCTGATTTCTATGTGGTGGTTAGCGATGACACGTTTGTCGAACTTGCCAAACAAAAGGAAGCTTTAACCTATAAGGCTTATGAAGTGGAAGGTGAGAAAACTACAGAAGCGACATCTAAAAAGGTAGCGAAACTGATCGGGAGAAATTTTCAATCATCATCCTCCTTCTACACGGAGTATAAAGAAGGAAAAGAAGGGAACGCATTGATGCTTTTTATTCTTGGATTTCTGGGTCTTGTGTTCTTAGCGGCAACTGGAAGTATCATTTATTTTAAACAACTGACGGAAGCTAATGAAGCCAAGGGTAATTATGAGATTCTGCGGAAGATTGGTGTCGGAAAAAAAGATATTCGTAAGTCAATCCATAAGCAGACATTCTTTGTGTTCGTGTTGCCTTTAACAGTAGGTATCTTGCATGGTAGTATCATCCTGCATTTTACTACCAATTTTATCTCAGATCTTATAGGTGCTAACATTATTGTTCCAATCCTAACGGCCATGGCAGCCTTTGTCATCATCTATTTAGGCTATTATGTGTTGACAGTTAATACGTACAATAAAATTGTGAATAAGTAAAAAGAAACGCCTCCCGAAGATCGGGAGGCGTTTCCTAAAGGATTTTGCTCACAATCAACTCAATTGAAAAGGGTAGAGTTATTACTTTCTGGGATTAATTATACAATCAGAAGATGAGGTTCACTTGATATACGTATTCTTGATTTTATGTTAATAAATAAAAGAGGTTGCGAAGGAATGTACTTAAACTTTTGAAGGAGTTTCAAGAAGGAATACAATATAACAATTTGGACTATGTAAAAAGACATTCAATTTAGAATGTCTTTTTTAATCATTTACCTAAGCTGGTCAAACCTTCTGTTTTAACCTCTTGGATATAACTTTTGGTTATATGGATATTAACAATATGTATTATTCTTAAATGATTTCACCCATTATACTTTATTTATCGAACCCAAGCTTCAATGTTTTTAAAGTATCTTTATCAAGGGCATATAAATACATTTCACGCTTAATCGGGGTATCTTGTAACGGTATAAAGGCAACACCTTTATAATCAATTTTTTCAACCATAATGGACGGAAGATAAGAAATACCATAGCCTTGAGCCACAAAACCAATAAGAGCATGGTAAGGAATTTCAATGATTTCAGGCAAATGTATAGTGTTTTTATCCATTAACATTTTAATTTTCTGGTACAAGGGTGTAAATGAAGGCGGCAACATTTGTGTGAATTTAAAACAGTCTGTAACAGAAATACTCTCCAGCCTTGCAAAGTGGTGATTAATAGGTACAGCGGCATAAAACTCGTCACTAAATAAAAAGGTCGAATGTAGTCCTTTTTGATTCGGATGGTCTTGAATAATAGCAGCATCTATTTCACCAGACTCAAGTAAGGGTATTAAGTCTAATGTGTCATCTTTAATTTTTGTAAGTTGTATTTTAAAGGGATTTATTTGTTCAATATATTCTGGAAAGTAATAAGAAGCCAACAAGGGATCACTACCCATTCGAATCACCTTATCCTTCATATGTTTTTCAAGTTGATACTGCAACTTATGGATAAGTGGTTCTAAATCATTGTATAGATTTTCACCTTTGCTCGTTAAGCTCATTCCATTTGACGAACGTATAAAAAGTGAGAAACCTAATATTTCTTCTAACTTCCTAATTTGTTTACTTAACGCAGGTTGAGAAACAAATAGTTTATTAGCAGCCTTTGAAATGCTTTTTTCCTTTGTAACTGTTAAAAAATACTCCAACATTTGCAATTTCATGTGTTCTCACGTCCAATCGTAATTTAAGGAGGGGTAGTTATGCTAAGATACTATATTCTTTTAAGCTTTTCTATCATTCTTGAGGTTTTCGGGGCATCTTTTATGAAAAAATCTGAAGGATTTACTCATTTAGGGGCTACGCTAATAGTTATTGTCTCCTATAGTATAGCTTTGGCTTTATATATTTTACTAACCAAACAACATGAATTAGGCATTGTAAATGCCCTGTGGGCTGGAGGAGGTACAATTTTAGTATCAGTCATTGGAATTGCCTTATTTCAGGAATCCATATCTTTAATTAAAATAGTCGGTATTGTGTGTATTGTCTTGGGAGTAATTGGCTTGAATCTGCCTAACCAACAAAATGAATTAAGAAAGGCGGAATCATAATTGGGCTATATACTTTTAACGATTAGTCTTATCTTTGCTGTACTTGGAAATACTTCTGTAAAATTATCACAAGGATTCTATAAACGGATGCCTAGTTTTGGATCGTTTCTCTTTTACGGATTTTGTATTTATTTCTTAACATTAAGTGTACAACACATAGAAGTTAGCATTGCGTATGCGATTTGGTCAGGAGTGACAATTGCTGCTACTACACTCATTGGGATTCTATTTTTTAATGAATCCATAAATAAAAGAAAAGTTTCATCTGTTCTGTTAATAATTGCCGGTGTTCTGGTTCTTCATCTTCAAAGCTAAATTGGTGATGGGATTATTTCCTTAACGGGTAAAAGGGGAGGATGTTATTAATATTATCTTGAAATCAAGTCCTCATGAAAAGGGGTGTTTGTTTAATAATAATGGTGTGGAGTAGGCTTCACCTTTCTCGATTTTCGTAACCTACTTTATTTGTAATTTAAAGTTAAATGTTGCACGCAGATGAAATTTAATATCTTACTTTATTATACAAGCCGTTGAAAAACAAACGAAATTTCAGGTTCGTTCCCATTCGAGAGTTTCCAACTTTATTGTCAGATAACAAAAGCGACCTTTCTTTGTGTACGGAAGGTCATGATTCTTTCCTTTTTGCTTAGCGTACGATTTCCGCGTTTTGTTTTGCTGGTGCTGCCCAAAACCTAGTGAAGGGAAGGCTCGTTACCATTAGTTAGATAGAAAAAGACCAATCCTTCAGGGTTTGGTCTTTTTCTGTATTCCTTAATGGGAAAGGTTTTCGGCATTCCTATGCAGAACCGGAGATTCAGTTTTGTTTCCGTCTTTCCACAAGTAACCTATGACGGCACCGATGAGAGACGGCAAAATCCAGCCAAGACCGATATCGTACAAGGGCAGATAGGAGTAATAGAAATTGCTGACGGCTTCAATCAATGAAACGGCAGCGTTTGGGATCGTTCTCACCAATGCATTATAGCCATCGATGATGCTTACAAAAAACGTCAAGATCATAGCGCCGGCATAGACACTGCGCTTATGTTTGAACAGACTTGAGCTGAGACCTAATAAGATCAGGACGATGGCCAATGGGTATAAGAACATCAGCACGGGTACGGCGTATAGAATAATATTAGTAAGCCCAAAGTTGGCGACCATAAACGACATCAACGATAGAATCAGAACGAATGTTTTGTAGCTGATTTTGGGATAGATGGTATGGAAAAATTCGCTGCAGGCGATAATTAGTCCGATGCTCGTTTTTAAACATGCGAGTACAATAATGATCGCCAATAAGATCGAACCGAACACACCGAAATAATTCTGGGAAACAGCCGCAAAGATGAGTCCGCCATTTTCAAGCGTACCAACGCTTGAGACACTGGAGGCGCCCATGTACGTAATTAATCCATAAATCAGCATCATCAGTCCCATGGCAAATAAGCCTGATTTCCAAGTCGTTTTTGCAATCGCCTTCGTATCAGTAATCCCCATTTTTTTAATGGCATGGATGACGACAATTCCGAACGCGAGCGCACCGAGGGCATCCATCGTGTTATATCCCTCTTTAAACCCTGTCATAAATGGCAGTGTTCCATAGTCGCCTGTCGGTTCACCGAAACTGCCCATCGGTTTAACGATGGCTGTAATAATTAAAATAGATAAGAACAGTAAAAAAGACGGGGTTAAGTATTTTCCGACGACATCCATTACTTTTGCAGAGTTCAATGAGAGATAATAGACAATGGTAAAGAACAGGAAGCTGAACAGGGCAAGCCACAGACTGCTCTGTTCGGGCTGAATAAATGGTTCAAAGCCGACCACAAAAGGGACAGTCGCTGTTCTTGGAATGGCGAAGAACGGTCCGATGGTTAAATAAAGAATGAGAGAGAATATTATTCCAAATAAAGGGTGGACTCGGCTCGCTAAATCGTGTAACCCCTGGCTGCCCGACAGACCAATTGCCAGGATCCCCATAAATGGAAGACCAACGGCTGTCACAAGAAATCCAATTAACGCAGGCCAAAAGGAAGTCCCAGCGAGCTGTCCCAACTGAATAGGAAAGATCAAATTTCCTGCTCCGAAAAACAGCCCGAAGAGCATAATCCCGATAGAGGCATAGGTAGAGAATGATGTTTTCTGTCTCATATGCATGTTCCTTTCTCGTTGTATTTTTGTGCTCTCTGAAGGAATAAACGTTAATTCTATCAATAATCTCTGAAAGGGACAATATGTAAGTGGATTTATCGCACTGGTAATTTCATTATCACATGTATATCAATCCCAATAGGATTACAAGCAGGATGTAACCTGACTAACGTAACTTTGTTGATATAGGAAAATCCGGATTTATGTGTAGTAATAGCAAATGAGTTATTCCCTAAGGAGGGCAATGATGGAAGAGCAGTATCACGGTCTTTTAAGATTATCTTGAAATCAATTCTTATGTTAAAGGGTGCTTATTTTCCCCACGGAGAATTGCGCTTTTCGCTATTGAAGGGCCATATGATGGGGAAAC
The DNA here is from genome assembly GCF_029714185.1 of Halobacillus naozhouensis. NCBI lineage: Bacteria > Bacillati > Bacillota > Bacilli > Caryophanales > Bacillaceae > Halobacillus > Halobacillus naozhouensis. Next base: position 1,687,142 of record NZ_CP121671.1, read on the forward strand.
TTCTTGTAAAAGCTATGGAAAATCGAAAAATTGTTATTCCGTTACTTCCAATATGTTTCCATTCGGTTAGGAATCATTACTAAAAAAGAGTTTTTCTCCTCACAGAGCTTCATGCACAAAGAACCTCTCACCATAATATGGCAAGAGGTTCTATGATTCTATTAAATTTTAGACATAACCCTAATTTGATCCATGGAATGGAAGCCGATATTAGTTCATTGAAAGCTATTTAAGAAAAATCGCTACCGCAGAGTAAATCAGCAGCCCAATCATAATTATTCGAAATGCCTTGTCATGTCTAGCAAGGAAATTTTTTAACATAGAGCCGAAAGCTGACCATAAAAGTAACGCTAACCAACCGAGGAAAATGGTTAGAGTCAAGTACAATATGATGGATTTAATAGAATCATTAAACGGTAAAATAAAAGCACTCATCACAGTTAAAAAGAACAAGATGCTTTTGATATTAATAATTTGAAAGATAAAACCTGACAAAAATGAAGACTGCACTTCTCCTGCATCCTTCCTTGACCTCTTAGGCAGACTGACCTACCAAGCTAAGTAAAGAAGATAGGCTGCACCAGCCAATTTAAAATATGGCTCTACTACAGGAATCCAGCTGTATAGACCTGCAGTAAATATTCCACTTACCATACCAAGTACGGCAAACCCTGCCAAGATGCCGGTATTAAATTGCCAAGCCCCTACAAATCCAAACCTCCGTGCTTCATTCATCATTAAAATATTACTTGGCCCAGGCGTAATTGATGTAATAATCACATACGAAAGAAAAGCTATTATACTCATACCATTCACCTTCACTCAATAATTTACTTCCTGATAGCTCTTATTGTATGATGATATTAACTATAAATAAAATTGAAATTTGAAAAGACATTATCATTTTTTTCGATACATCATAAATTAAGGAGAAATGTGATATGGAAATTAGACACCTGATAACATTTCAGACCATTATCGAAATAGGAAGTTATACAGGCGCTGCTTCAAAATTAGGTTACACTCAATCCACGATAACCTCTCATATCCAGGCGCTTGAAAATGAGGTAGGCGGGGCCCTTTTCACTTATGTAAAAAGAAAATTACAGCTTACTCATCTAGGCAGAGAATTAATACCTTTAGCAGAGGATTTACTCTCTACACATGACCAAATTAAGAATATACAAAGTGATCGGGAAGTAAAAGGAATAATAAGAGTGGCGGCTCCAGAGTCATTAACCATCTCTACATTAGGCCCGATCATAAGGGAATATTCCATAAAGTATCCGCATGTCAGACTCATATTAACCAACGGTACATGTGGACAAAACCAAACGGATTTATTAAGCGGACGGGTAGACCTTGCTTTAATGGTCTATCCTGAAATAAGTTTAGAAAAATGTATTCATTACTCTTTAGGTGAAGAGAAAATCGTCCTTGTGAGCAGCAACGATGGTCCGGATCATTTTGATGACTATAAAAAGAAGAAAAATCAGGTTTTTATAACAAATGAAGAAGGCTGTAGTTATCGGACCATGTTCGAAAGATATCTCACAAAGCATGACATTCACCACTTTCAAACGATGGAGCTATGGAGCATAGAGGCCATCAAACAAACGGTTATGAGCGGACTTGGATTTGCTGTTCTGCCTTACATTACCGTGAAAGAAGAAGAGGAGAGTGGCAAGCTGAAAATGCTTCACCATTCTGAACAATTGGAACCAATTTATTCTCATATGCTAATTAAAAAGAAAAAATGGTTGTCCCCGGCCGTTGAAGCGTTTGCTGAACTCGTATTAAATTCGATAGAAGAATCTAGGAAGGAGTGTCTTAATGAGTAATATTAAGGCTATTTACGCAGTTCAATGAGAGAGGTTCATGAACATACATTTTTGTAACGGCTTTATATTGGCGTGGAATGTCCGCTCAATTAAAAGCTTTTTTGATCGACGGTCTCATTATAAAGAGGACAAAGAGTGGAACTTCAAAAAGAATTACCGGCAAAAAAACTTGTTTTATAACTGTAGCTAATGATCAGCCGGTTGAGGAAGTAACAACACCTTATAAAACAATTTGAATTGGGTTTTAATTAGCACCTCTATAAAATGACTAATAAGTAAATTTATAACTATAGAATTGATTTGTCAATGATCTTCGGGAAGGTAATCATCAACAAACGGAAGCAAAAGCGGGCGCAATTCTGGGGTAAGAATTGCTTTTTTCTTATTTATAGGGCGATATTGGATAAGCCCGGAACAAAGGATTGAGTTTAATAAATAGTTTTGAAATAATTGGTATTAGGCGATCGTGCAGGGGGACGGAATAATCAGTCTTTATAACTCAGTTGATAGGTCTCTCTTTGGGATTAGCCCTTTTCTCCTCCATTTTTATTAAAAGTAAAAAAAGGGGAGGGATGTTCCTTTCTGTTATAGGATTGTTCAACTAATCAAAGGTTCAATACCTCCTTAATAATGGGAACTGGTATGTTAGTTATAAATGTAGTATTAGGGGTAGTTACTTACTTTGTGGTTCAGCGAAAGAAGAATGATGAAATTTGAAATTAGAATAATCCATAATACAGCTGATAGGAGTTCCCTTGCTTACTAAAGAAACGGGCAGGATGGTCTAAGGTGAAAATTGATTAGGTGGGGGTGTTATTTATGGAAAGAGATACAGAAAGGCAAATATTAGAGGAACTGAATATGCATTGAAATGTAGTGAATAGAAAGGGATGAACTTATGAGTATTGAACATCAATTATATAATGCAGTAATTGAACTAATAGAGCAAAGATATCCAATAGGTTGGGGTGGTGCTGCGGCTATTGGACTAGAAGATGGAACAATCTTAACAAGTATTGCACCAGAAGTGATTAATGACTCAACTAATCTTTGTATGGAAACAGGTTCTATTTTAGAGGCTCATAAATTAAATAAACTGGTTACACATTCCATATGTATAGTTCGCGATGATGAAAAGTCCGAACATAAGGTTCTATCTCCGTGTGGGATATGTCAAGAAAGACTTTTTTATTGGGGCCCAAACGTCAAGGTTGCAGTAAGCCTACCCGGAGAGAATATTGTATTTAAAACGCTATCTGAAGTACAGCCTTATCATTGGTCCGCTGCTTATGACGACGAAGACCTATTTTAGAAGTAATCAGTCTTCAAGGAAAGAAGCGCAAGAGCTGAAGATCACTAAACCGTAGCAGCTCTTCGAATAGCGAATGAATAAGGGGATAATCAATGGATTTTAAATATGTAAAACTTGAAGTATTACTCTTAGTAGATTACATAGTATGGTTAAGAGATGAGTTAAGTAGTCTTCGTATTCCAACCGTAGGTGTGTATGATAATGTTATTTCTTACTCCAAAACTAAAGGGTTTTGGAGGCCTTTAGAAGGATCCCAACCGTTTAACGGGTCGGCATGTGAGATTTCTTGAAAAGAACGTACTTATTAATCATTATGCTTTTTTCTTTTGCTCTGGTCAGTGTGGGCTGCTCTGATACCAAAGCACCCACTATCTCAATAAACAAGGATTCGGAATATGAGAATACTTTTAGGGAGTTAAATTTAGGTGTTTTATTTGATTTTGACTTTTATTTACCCAATGCGAATGAAAGATGGGTGACCCTTTGGGTAGATAGATACATTGACGGAAAAAAAGATTCTCAACCAATTGCTAAACTATCCTACGGTAATAGCCCAAATGAAGTTGAAGATGGTCATTTGGGATTTGGGATAATAAATGTAAACTCGAAAAGTACTTTAGCATTGCTTTATGGACCAGGGGTTAGTACGCAATCATCTAAAATTAGTAAAAAAACAATGACAAATACTATTAATGGCTGGGATTATGCTATTGGAAAAGAAGAAGTAGAGTTAATGTTAGGAGAAACGAAACTATTAGCAGCTTATCGAGAAACTGAAGATAATTCAATTAGCCCGATTGATTTACATGATGAGGAATCAGTAGAAAGTATGATAAAACAAAGCGATTACGTACTTTTGTTGAAGATAAAGGTAGAAGAAAAGACTATAAATCCCAATTAATTTGATATTTGGGCTAGAACCAAAAGCAAATAACCATTTTGAAATAGCCGCATTTTTTCAACGGAAGAATGCGGCTTTCGGCCGTTAAAAGCAAGTAACTTTATTTTTACTAAACAATTATTCCGGAAAATAAAAGGTTTACTGACTAAAAGATTGTCTGTTAGAGGTTTTACCTTGGGGGAAAGGTCTTCTAAACTAACTGAAGAAAAGGTGGAATGAGGTGGACGGTTTTCCTGAAATTGGGATTAATAAGACGCACCCATGATTTAGAGTTACATCCAATTTCTCTCGTTTCTTTACTTTTAATAACCTGAAATAGCCTGGATATTGGTTGCATGCTCTTATTATCGCATGTATAATATCCTCTCCAATAGAATAAGGAGGGTGTTTTGATGACGGAATGGATAAATATTGAGCATGCGAACGAACATAACTTAAAAGATGTTAGTGTGAAACTCCCAAAACGCAAATTTACCGTGATAACTGGTGTTTCCGGATCAGGCAAGTCTACTCTCGCGCATGATATTCTTTTTAATGAGTCACAACGGCAATATCTAGAGGCAATGGGAATGCAAGGCATTGAAAAACCCCATGTTGCACATATTAGCGGTGTGTCCCCTGCTATCAGTTTAAAGCAGCAAGAAACGTCATCTAATCCTCGTTCCACAGTAGGAACAAAGACAGCCATGTATACGAGCTTACGTATGATTTATGAGAAGCTTGGTATCCGCTCATGTCCAAACTGTAAGAAAAAAGTTAACCCCATTCAGGCAATTGAAGAAACAGAACATGTAGATGGCGATTTTACTGTTTTTCAAATTTGTCCCCATTGTGAGCACAAATATAAAAAGTTCACACGAAGCCACTTCTCTTACAACACAATCGAAGGCGCTTGCCAGAAATGTAAAGGCCTCGGTAAAGTCGTCCAAATTAATGAAAACACCTTATTTAATATGGACTTGGCTATTGAAAAAGGTGCAATTGCATTGTGGAAAGGTCGTTACCTAGAATATCAACTTGATAATATCAAAAGTACCATGAATTATTACGATGTGCCAATTGAACAAAATACGCCGCTTAAAAATTATAATGAATTACAATTTGCATTACTTTGTTATGGTACAAGCAGTAAAGAAGTTCAAAAGCTTACTGATAAAAAGGAGCCGAAAACAGTTGGTGATGGTAAATTCGAAGGTGTAGTGACAAACCTTTGGCGTAAATATCAAGAAAAAAGTGGAGCTATGGGTAAAGAATCTATCTTTTTCTATAGTGATATATGTCCTGACTGTAACGGCACCAAATTAACCGAACAAAGTCGTAGTGTTAAAGTGATGGATCGTTCAATCACAGAAATCTCAACCTTAGATTTAGACCAATTATTAGAATGGGTCAATGACTGTAACTTGAACCTGACTAAGGAGGAAATATTAGCAGTTGATGTCTATATTCGTGATATAGAAACAAAACTTAAACGTATAAAACGTCTAGGTCTCGGTTATCTCACATTAGAACGTGGGATAAACACATTATCTGGCGGTGAAAGTCAACGTATTCGGTTATCTGCCATCTTAGATTCAGATTTAACGGATGTTGTTTATATTATCGACGAACCAACAGCTAGCCTTCATGCTAAAGATACGGAAGGTATCATCGACATTATGAAAAGACTAAGAGATAAAGGTAATACAGTTCTTGTGATTGAACATAATACGGATGTTATGAGAGAAGCTGATTATTTAATTGAAATTGGACCAAAAGCCGGCCGATATGGTGGCGAATTAGTTGGTACAGGTACATTAGAAGACCTTAAAAATAGTGAGCAATCCCTAATTAAAAACTGTATTTCAAACAGAAGTCAACCTAAACAAAACGTTAGACAAGCAGGAAAGACACCAATTCATATTCAAGACGCCACGCGTCATAACCTTGTTTCTGTAAGTGTTACCGTTCCTACAGAATCCCTTGTGAGTGTAACGGGTGTCTCAGGGTCAGGTAAATCTTCACTCATATTTGATGTAGTGGGAGAAGAGGCTAACAATGTTTCAGGATTAGACCAGTTTGAAGAAATCATTACAATTAATCAAACAAGTATTACAAAAATGAAACGCTCAAATGTTGCTACATATACCAACGTATTCACAGATATTCGAAATGTTTTTGCCAAACTCGAAGATAGTAAAACACAAGGTCTTACATCTAAACACTTCTCATTCAATACAAATGGTGGACGATGTGAGACATGTGAAGGACTTGGTTATGTTATGAGCAACATGTTATTTTTTAACGATATGGAGGTTGTTTGTCCGACGTGTAAAGGTAAACGTTTCAAAGAAAACATCCTCAATATTACCTACAATGACTATAATATAAATGAATGCTTAGAGTGTTCAGTAGAAGAGGCATTAGATATTTTCAATAACGAATCAAAAATCTATAAAGTCCTCAAATTATTAACCGAAATCGGATTAGGTTACTTAAAACTTGGTCAATCCCTTACAACACTATCTGGTGGTGAAGGGCAACGATTAAAGTTATCAACTTCCTTAATGAAGAAAACTAAACAAAAGAGTCTGTTCTTACTAGATGAACCTTCAACAGGTCTACACCTTTATGACATTCAATATTTGTTAGAATTATTCAACCGTTTAATTGATAAAGGCAATTCAATTATCATGGTAGAACATAACATTCATATGATCCATGCGAGTGATTGGATTATTGATTTAGGACCAGAAGGTGGTGTCAAAGGAGGACATATTATTGCAAAAGGAACACCAACTGATATCAGGGCGAACCCATTATCTGTGACAGGACAGTATTTATAATTTACAAGCAGCAACTATATCAAAAAATAGCTTGCTGCTTGGACATCGAAAGAATATCCCTAGATACCTCTCCTTGTAGTATTAAAATTGAATAGGCAATTTAAAAACGCTTGGGGTACAGTATCAGTGAGGTTCATAACCAAGCGTTTTTATATGCTAAATCTACTGTTTATTTTACCGTTATCTCCTATCATTATTTACTAAAAAGCAGAACAGTTTAAGATGATTAGGGATTTTAAGTAATGGATAGATTTAGAAGGGGAGCAAAATAAATGATTAAAAATTACAGCAAATGGTGAGTGATATTAAGTGTTATTTGTGCAGTAACTATTTTCTTATCTTACGCCATTGCACCAAACCAACCTGAAGGTATGATAGTTATACTCTTACAGGCATTATTTTTCACTTCCATAATAACTGGTTTGCTTAGTCTGGTTTTTAGTTATATGGGGTTCAAAAACAAAGAAAAAGGATTTTTGAAGATTATAGCACCTATAATAGTTATATTGATTTTATTGGCATTTCTTTTTTCCTTTATTCTTATGATCATTAGCTTTTTTTGAAAAACTGAAAATGCTAATTGTGGTAATGAGGGAGTTATTAATATGATCTTGAAGTCGAGTCTTCATGAAAAGGGCCATTTTGTGGAGTAACAAATAAGCCAACGTTGAGAAATTTGGTTTTTATATTGGAAGCTACATAAAATTACTTTTAATTCTTTCAGCCAAAGAATGTCTTATTTTCGAAAAAACTTTCTTTTATAAGAAATTTCTCTAGCTACTTTATCTTCAGAATTTTCCTAGGTATATATGGACATGAATTTGTTCAACATATTAGAGTATGATAAAATAATGAGTGTACTCATTATTGAGTACACTCATTATTGGCTTTTGTTAACTAAAATAAAACATATTAAGGAGTGGCATTATGAAGATTTTAATTGTTGGTGGTGGGATTGCTGGATTGAGTTTAGCTGGCTTACTTAGAAAGAGAGGAATAGAACCCGTTGTGGTTGAAAAGGTAGAAGAGTATGGTGAAGTTGGCTATTTTCTTGGATTATGGCCCTTGGGAAGCAGAGTATTACATGGCCTAGATCTCTATGAAGAATACGTAAAAGCTGGTTTTCCCATTAAAGATTACAAAGTTTTAAATGAATCGGGGAGGTTATTAAATCAACTTACTTTTGAAAATGTTTCAGAACAATTTGGTGAAACCTATCTAATAGCAAGATATAAATTATTGGAGATTTTAAGGGCAGGTATAGAAGATCTACCTATTCAAATGGGAATGTCGATAAAAAAGATAAAACAAGATAGTCAAAAGGTTTATGTAACATTTACTAATGGAAAACAAGATGCTTTTGATTTAGTTGTTGGAGCAGATGGAATTCATTCAAAAGTTCGCGAATTATTGTTTGGTGACCTACCACTAACTTCTACAGGTTGGGGAGGATGGGGTTTTTGGTTAGATAAAAAATATTTACCTGCTGAAGTAAGTGCCTCAGAATATTGGGGGAGAGGTAAATTCTTTGGATTGGGCCAAACTCAACAGGGATACAGTGGTTCTGCAATTATCCCTATTCCAAAACAAATGCCAAACACAAGAGAAGAAACCATTTCTTTTATTCAGAAACGGTTTAGCTCAATGGGAGACGAAGTAGTTCAAGAAACAATAAAAGTTCTTCATAAGGCAACCGATCTTAACTTTTTGAAACTAAGTGATTTTAAGACTGATCAATGGAGTAAAGGGAGAGTAGTTTTAATTGGAGATTCAGCAGCTGGCTTTTTACCTACAGCAGGGATTGGGGCCTCAATGGCTATGGAATCAGCAGCTGTACTGAATGATGAGTTATCCAGAGTTAACGAAGATTTTGTGGAGCAAGCTATATCTCTCTTTACTAAGCGAAGAAGGGAAAGAATTGACAAGATTCAATTAAACTCTCGTAGGTTAGCAAAAATGATGTTCACCAAAAGTTATTTTGTGTCAAATATTCGAGATTTTATAACAAGTAAGGCAACTGAAAAACAACTGTTTAAAGAAATAGGCGGAAAGATGAATCATCCGATATAACTAAAAATAAGGTAGGTGTGTACTTTGAGTCTTCGTGAGAAGAAAAAGAGGGAAGTTAAAAATAAGATTTTATATGCTGCAGAAAAATTATTTAAGGAACAAGGGTTTGAAAAGACAACTACTAACCAAATTGCAAAAGAAGCTGGGATTGCGTCTGGGACAGCTTTTAATTACTTTGACACTAAAGCAGAAATATTATTGGCTGTTTTTGCAAACCAAAATAAGGATGTTGAGGATTATGTTTATTCCATTATGGAAACAGAAGATCCATCAGAAATAATATTTAATTATTTGTGGCATCACTCACAACAACTAACTAAAATAGATAAAACCTTACTAAAAGAACTATTGCAAGCATTTGTGACATCCTATAAGAATAACCCAACCTTGATTAAGCAGTTAATTGAAATTGATCTAGGCTTTATAGATAAATTAACAAAGATAATGACAGAGCTTAAAGATAAAAATTTAATTAAGAATAATTTTCAGAACGAACTAGCTGCAGAGATTATATACAGTACATTGGTATATGAGTTTGTTAATTATGCTTTTGGGGAAGATGTTGATAAAAGAACGTTAAAAGATCGGATAAAACAAAAAATTGAGTTTCTCATATAGCCAAGTTGTTCAAAATAACCGTGTTTTCTTTCGATTACTAATTTGATACTGGTTTTTCTTCAACAAAGTACGCATTATGAAGTAACAATTGCCTGATTTTTCACTTGCAACATTGAGGAATTGGCTTTTTTATATTGGGTTTTCTTAGCCAAGGATTTTTGCATAATATTGGCCATACTCCGAGAATAAAAGTGTGATCAGTATGCAATAAAAAGATCTTCCACAATACCAGCTAATAGAAGGTCAACAGGTAGGACTAAAAAAGATAAAAAAGTCATGTTACAATAAAATTGACCACATCAAAGAAGCTTCAAAGAAATGATTTTGAAGTATTCGGTAAAAATGTATATTATTAGTTAATCACTATACTTTAAAAGCCTCTTTACGTTTTAATAATGCATAGATCCAATGAATGAGCTTGTTTGCGCATGCAATGATAGCGACTTTGTGTGGTTTGCCTTCTTCACGTTTCTTGTCATAGAACTCTTTCAGCTTGGGGTTGCGATTTTTGGTTAAGCCGCATTGGACAGCTGTATAGAGTATTTGTCGAAGACGGGATGAACCTCTTTTTGTAATAGTATTGATCGTTGCTTTGAACTTGCCAGATTCGTGAACACTGGGATCAATTCCAGCGTAGGCAACGAGTTTCTTTGGGTGATTAAACTGATCGATTTCCCCAATTTCGGAGATGATTGTGGCGGCAATCTTTCCGCCGATACCTGGGATCGATTGGATCAATCTATATTCTTCAAATTCTTCTGCCAGGGCATCTATCTCTTCCTCTAGTTTGGATAGGTGCTCTTGGTATTGAAGAAGCATTTGAATATACATGTTTAGACTAACGGTATGACTCCTGTATAAATTACATTTGAAAGGGTCACGCTTAGCTGCATCTTTTAGTTTATGAGCTTTCTCTAAACACCAGGATTGAGAGCGTTTTGCTCCACCTTGAAGAATCACCTGGGCGATATCATCTACTTTTTTATCCCTCACATCTTTAGAAGTTGGGTAACGAAGTAAAGTTGCTAATGATGTAGGCGAATATAAATCTCCGAAGACTCCTTTATACTCTGGGAATACCTGATCCAATATGGTCTGAAATTGGAGTTTAATCTGGACATACGTTCCTGTTAGAGAATCATGTTGTCTTGATAAATTACGCAAGTTCATCGTCCGTATACTCTTCTTTTGAAAAGCTTCAAGATCGTCGTCCTTGTAGTATAATTCCCCCAAATGAAAGGCATCGATGACGTCCGTTTTCACTTTCCTTAAGTTTGTTTTTTTAGCTTCATGAGAGATAACAGGGTTGATTAAATAATAGGTGATTTGATGTTCTTCTAAAAATCGAAGAATGGGTTCATGATAGTGTCCCGTAGATTCAAAGATGACAACCGGAGGTTGCCCCGTAGCCTGCTCGACCTCCTGATAAAACCTGTGAAATTCATGCAAACCTAATACATCATGAGTAAATTTAAAGCTCTTCTTGTAAGGATTTTTCTTCTGTAAAAAGGCTTGAACTTGGCTTTCTCCTTTTGCGATATCCAGGCCAATAACTGGATCCATGTATTATCACATCTCCCTTTATAAATTCACCGGTAACCCCTAACCTATCTTGTAGTTTCATAGCTTCGCTTGTTATACGGGATCGTTGTCCCAACCAGCCTCAAACATGTTTCTACAAGTAGGGGGTGGACAGTATAACGGACGGGATCAAGTCCCACGGGCGCGAACGTCCTACCCCGGCTACTTCAAGAATAAAACCTATTAAACATAGGTCAACCAGAAATATAAAAATGTCCTTTACAAAGGGAACACTTTAATAACTGGCTGACCTTATAATACGATCGGGCAATAATCTTGAATAAATGCTCCCACTATTGCTTTCTTGGGCCAGTTTGTGGAAGAACCGAAGTTAAAAGGGTAATAATATGGTGATGTTTTATATTTAACTAAATGGTTGAATGTAAATAAGAAAACTGTTATATTTAACTACATGGTTAACCATAATAAAGATAAATTAAATGAAACTTTTCATGCTTTATCTGATTCAACAAGAAGAGAAATGGTTCGTATGATGGCGCAAAAAGAAAGGACGGTTTCTGAATTGGCAGAGCCCTTTGATATGTCTTTGGCTGGTATTTCAAAACATATAAAAGTTCTTGAGAGGGCAAAATTGCTTGAAAGGAGTGTAAATGGAAGAACTCATTTATGTCGTTTAAACACGGAATCATTATCTCAAGCAACGGAATGGCTCCGTTTTTATGAGAGGTTCTGGAACAATCGTTTCGATCTTTTGGAAAGTGAGTTATTGACAGCAAAAAAGAAAGAACATTAAATTACATAGGAGTGTATGTATGAGTGACGTTTCAACAACTACTTTAACAATGGTAAGAAATTTTGATGTAGCACCTGAAAGAGTTTTTGATGCATGGCTGAACCCAGAAATGATGAGAAAATGGTTTTTCACATTGGAGGGGACGAATAAGGTGACACAAAATAACCCTCAAGTAGGCGGTACTTGGGAAATTGTTGACCATCGGGACGGAAAGGATTACCGTGCGATTGGGGAGTACCTTGAAATTGACTCTCCGAAAAAAATCGTGTTCACCTTTAAGATGCCACAATTCAGTGAATTAGAAGATACGATTACAGTTGAGCTAAAAGAACTCCAACAAGGTTGTGAGATGACGTTCACACAGGTTATTCATGTTCCTCATGAAGAGAATTGGACAGGGTCCGATATCGAAAGAGCTCTTGGCGAATGGCATGATAGCACTGAACATGGATGGAATTTAATGTTTATGGGGCTTAAGGAATTATTGGAGACAGGAAAAATTAGCTATAAAGGTTAAAAATCTTTGGGCTTAAACAGTTAGTTGAAACAGGACAATAAAATTGTGTAAAGAAAGGGAAACTAAATATGAAAAACGTAACACCATTTTTAATGTTTCAAGGCGGTATTGCAGAAGAAGCTATGAAATACTACACATCACTCATTGAGGATTCAGAAATTAAAAGCATTACTCGATACGGAGCTGAAGGTCCAGGTGAAAAAGGTACAGTTATGCAAGCTGTATTTTCATTAAAGGGGCAGGAGTTCATGTGTATCGACAGCCATGTTAACCATGAATTTACGTTTACTCCGTCTTTTTCTATCTTTCTTACTTGTGATACCGAAGAGGAAATTGACAGCCTTTATGATAAAATGATGCAAAATGGCACAGCCCTCATGCCTATAAATAACTACGGGTTCAGCAAAAAGTTCGGGTGGCTGGTTGATCAGTTTGGCGTATCTTGGCAGTTGAACTTGCCAGAGTAATATGGTTGCAAATTGAGTGTAAGGTATTTCGCCAGCGGGCGATAATCAGGAATAAAGATCAGCGCTCTTTTTTATTTAAATGTTCATTTAGGAATAATTAAGGGAGGATGTATCATGGCCAAACATCAGGTTCATACAATGAGTTCTGCGACAATGTATTCATGTTATATTAAAAAAGCAGAGAGAAAGGGGCGTACAAAATCAGAAGTCGATGAAATCATCCGTTGGTTGACAGGTTATACCCAGGAAGGGTTAGAAGTACAACTGGAAAAACAGATAGACTTTGAGACCTTTTTTGCTGAAGCTCCCCAATTGAATCCTTCGCGGGCTTTGATCAAAGGTGTAGTGTGCGGCGTTCGAGTGGAAGATATCGAAGAATCAACAATGCAGGAAATTCGCTATTTGGATAAGCTGATCGATGAATTAGCAAAGGGAAAATCGATGGAGAAGATTTTGCGAAAATAATAATTAAAATTTCGATTACTTGAAAATAGCTATCTTCAATTATCGGGGCGCATTTCCGGAATAAAGGATTTGCGCTTTTTTGCATAATAGGGCCATATAATGGAATAAGGCTTCCAATCGAAATGGTTATTTATGTTAAGGTTGTATGGTATGGTGAGGAAATATACTTAAGAAATTTGGTAATTAAAATAAATATTCAATTAACGAGGCACGAGAGCTGAAGATCGATCAACTAATCTTCAGCTTTCTCTTTTATATAAGAAGTGGACAGGAGGGTGTAAGACTTGTGGTAAAGGAGGAATAAATTTGATAAATAAGCAGGTTATCTTCTGGGCTATAATTGCAATCATATTAGTCTTAATTTGGCTATTTACAAGGTAATACATATCTTTACAAAACGGGGACGCTTGATGAACAAGGCGTCCTTTTTGAGTTGGGTTAAAATGATCTGGTGCTTTCACAATGTGATTAAATGTTTCTCACCACACTTTTTCACTCCCTGTTTCTATAAGATAAATATTCTAAAAATCTCTTGGACGCAAGCGAAAGTGATTGTTGCTCTCGTGTAGCAATACCAATATTTCTAAAAGCAGGAACTTCAAGCTCTTTCGCTATAATTTTGTGAGGAATACGCTGTAAGATCAATTCTGGTAATATACTGATTCCTAGCCCGTTTTCCACCATTGACATAATGGCATAGTCATCCCATGTTGTAAAATGAACGTGCGGTGAAATATGGTGCAACTCAAAAATTTCAGAGATTTCTGCTTTTGCTCCCTTTTCCAATAGCATAAACGGACTGTTCAATAAGTCGTTGATTGGAAACTTTTCGTAATTAGCAAGCGGATGATTTTGCGGGATTACTACCAGCAAACGGTCTTGCTCCAAAAAGATCGTTTCAAATTCTGCTTTTGACGGTAGCCGCACAAATCCTAAGTCAACACGTCCGTTTGAAATCCAGTTTTCAATTTCTGTATAATCACCAAGCAGAAGTTCAAAATCTATCTTCGGGTAATCCTTCTTAAAAATTCTAATAATGTTAGGGAGCCAATAAGTTGCTACGCTGGAAAATGTCCCAATACGAATCATCCCAGACTGCATATCGTGTAAGTCTTCGATATGAGTCATTAAAATTTCATGCTCATTACAGATTCGCTTTAATTGAGGCAGTAACTTTAAACCATCCGAGGTTAAACTGATACCCGCACGTCCTCTTTCAAAAAGGGAAATCCCCCATTCCGTTTCTAAATCGTTAATCATACGGCTAATCCCAGACTGTGTATAGTCCAATGCTTCGGCAGCTCTTGTAAAGTTACCAAATTCCACCACTTTGACAAATACCATATATTTTTGGATGTTCATACTCTTTTCCTTTCTCATCTGTTTTTGTCATACATATCATGACAAACATTCGTTTTTGTAATACATGTGCACATGATATGTTATTACTATCAAAAATTCAAGTTAGGAAAGGGATGTAGCGATGGGACTACAACCGGATATATGCCTATAAAAAGCACATTCCGCCTGTGGTTGAATTGTAAAATTAAGGAGAGGGATGGTGGTTAAAGTGAAAAGTGCATATTTCAAATATATAGCCGCATTGCTCCTGTTCGGCTCCAATGGAATTGTTGCAAGTTATATTTTATTGGACAGTTATGAAATCGTTTTTTTACGGACTTTGATAGGTGTCATTTTTTTGATTTTAGTATTTGCACTATCTAAGCAGAAAGTACAGTTTTGGAAAAACAAATCACACTTTTTGTATTTAGTGATTTCCGGCATAGCGATGGGTGCAAGCTGGATGTTTTTATTTGAAGCCTACGCACAAATAGGTGTAAGCATTGCCAGTCTTGCTTATTATTGCGGTCCTGTTATCGTCATGGTTCTTTCTCCCTTTATATTTAGGGAAAAGATGACAAGTGCCAAACTACTTGGATTTCTTGTTGTAATAATTGGAATGCTTTGTGTAAACGGGCAAGCTGTGTCGCAGGATGGAACTTCTTGGGGAATGATTTGTGGAATATTATCGGCAATCACATATGCCATTATGGTGGTTTTCAATAAAAAGGCAAAAAGCATAACAGGACTTGAGAATGCTATGTGCCAGTTATTTACTAGCTTTATTACGGTTGCAATTTTTACAGGTTTAAAGCAAGGATTTTCAGTCAACATTATGCAAGGAAATCTGATACCCATACTGCTATTAGGCGTTGTATGTACTGGAATCGGTTGCTATTTTTATTTTTCTTCCATAGGTGGTTTGCCTGTTCAGACAGTGTCAATCCTCGGATATTTGGAACCACTGTCGGCATTGATTTTTTCAGCTGCCATTTTAGGAGAAAAGTTAAGTCTGGTGCAAATAGCCGGGGCTTTGTTGATTTTAGGAGGTGCAGCATTTGGAGAATTGTTTCGGTCAAAGAAAAGCGAGCTAAAGGAGGAAAAAAGCAAAGTGGTATTGTGATGAGCAGCATGGGAATGGAAAATCAGTATTATTGTCTTTTAAGATTATCTTGTAATCAAGTCTTCTGTAAAAGGGCGCAAATCAGGAATAAAACGTGTGCAGAATCATTTGGGTCCCATATGTTAGTTAAAACTAATATGTGGGATCCTTTGTTATTTGGACAAAAATAAGAATTAAGCACAACAATTTACAAGACAATGAAATTTTAGTATAATTCTAAAAATAATAAATTTTGTAATAATTTTTTCGTAAAAGGAGAGTGGATATGAAAACAACATTAATTTGGACGATTTTTGCAGGAGTTGTATCAGCCGTAACATATAAGTGGTTGCACATCCAGGAAAAGGAGCGATGGCGAAACACTTCATGGATTTAATAAGTTGATAATGCCTAAATCAATAAGTGGTTTAGCCTGTTAATTTCTTATGTGCTCTATGAAAACGTAACTGCTTACACATCATAAGGTGGCTTTTATCTTATGAAAACCTACTGTACCTAGCTTCTGTGAAAACCTCCTTCCTTTGAATTTACTATGTATGTAGTAACCCTCAAATTGCAGTTTTTTATGTGGTTGGCCAGTTAGTTATCTTCATGAGGAAGTACAACCGATTATTTGGATAGCATTCAAAAATAATAAAATTAGTGGGGAAAGTTGTTGTTTTCTGGAATGCAGATTTTCGACTAATGATTTATTAGATCAATTTTTGATAGACTTAAACGAACATGCGAATTATCAGTTATCCATTGTTATTAATAATTAGTACATCAATAAAAATGGGGAATTTGTGAATAAATACGCTTAAACAATACCAGCTAATAGGAGTTCCCTGTTTATTAAAGAAATAGGGGCAAAACCGAAGGTCGTTATTAATATTAACTTGAAATCAATTCTTCATGTAAAGGGCGCAAATCTGGAATAAGGCTTGCGCTCTTTCTTTGTGAAAAGGGCCAGATTGTGGAACAAGAAAATTCACTCTTGGCATATTAATGTTAATATAATTTTGATGCGTTTTATGTTTATATTGGAGGGATGAATTGATGAAACGTAAAAATCCATGGACGAAAAATAAGAAATTAGTAATACCAATTACTACAACACTAATTACTGCAGCAATCCTCACTTATCGGATAAGTCGAATGCGAAATGAGCCGTCTCCTCTCCCATATAGTCAACGAATGTTTACCGAGTTCCCCCGACCATTTATGTCTCGAACCCGATTGCATATGATGCTCCAGCCGGTAGCTGGCCAGAGATTACTAGAGATAGGCCCAGGTACTGGATACTATTCTTTAGATGCTACCGCATGGATATCGCCGGGTGGAACTCTAGATATTCTTGATGTCGAACAACGAATGCTAGATCATACCATTCGTAAGGTTCACGAATTTGGATTGGATAATGTGTTCTCGACACAAGGAGATGCACAGGAGCTTCCTTACCCGGCTAACTCCTTTGATGCGGCATTTCTGGTTGCTACTCTTGGAGAGATTCCAGATCAAGAGCGCGTCCTCAAAGAGTTGCACCGTGTCCTAAAGCCCAACGCACATCTCGTAATAGGTGAAGGACAGCCAGATCCTCATATGGTGGGTTATCAGCGCTTACGAAGGTTGGTGCAAGATAAGGGATTTACCTTGGAGGGGAAAACAGGAAACTTTTGGGGGTACTTCGCCAAATTCAAAGTACTCTAGCAGCATCATAGACAACACCCAAAACGTCAAAGACGGTTTTCTTTTGATACTAGTGGAGTTTAACCCGTTTTTTTCAATAGGCTTGAGATTCAGCCTTTTATAAAAGGGGCAACAGAAAGAACAGCTAAACAATAAAGCCCTTTCTTTTGTATGCGTATTGGGAGTGAAGAAGGAGAACACTTGGGGCATGAAATTTCTAGGATCCATGACAAAAGCTATTTGTTTCACCCTAATTCTAATCTCCATATTTTGGAGCGTTGTATTCTTCCAATACCCCCAATTTGAAGAGTGGAATGAGGTACATTTGGAAACACAAAGTATCATGTTAGGCATCTTCTCTACATTTACTGGACTCATTGCGATTAGTATGTTCGTGATGAAAAGAAAAATGAAAAAACAACACAAAAACAAAGGGCCTCATTCAAGAAATTGGATCTACATATATCTCCATCAACATCCACTATTGATAGGTGTTACAACTTTGGTAACAGCTTTAGCCCACGGCTTTTATTAATATCACCAACACAACGGCTCTCCCCTGAAGGAACATAGACACACTCGGGGGAGTTTTTAATTGATAAAGATGTCTTAATATCTCCCCCCTAAAAACTCCCTAATAAAAAATTTTTTGCATATATGGAGGTTTATCTTCGAAAGTAGTTTTATCCAACAGGCTGAAAACCCCCAACAGACATACCTGAAAATCTCAGAGAAGAGACCATGTAATCCTGGGTGAAAACTGTCTTTTTTTTATGTTACTTTATACTTTATAAGGTATCCATATCTGACATCTGATTTAGCTCCAAAGGCAAAAAAGCATATTCTCCGTCCTTAATAATCTTACATTTACGAACTGGAAGAGGATGTTTAAAAATGGGCCCATCTATTACTGTGGTATGGAATTCTCCACCTTCTCCGCAGGGGTCAATACCGCGAGCTTCAAGCTCCTTCACGTATTCATGGGTTAACGTTCGCCCTAGATCGTCCTCTTGCATTCCCAATGATAAATTAACAGTTACAATGATCGTAACAAATCCTAGATTTATGAACTCTTCGACAGCTTCATGATGGTTCATTTCCCATAAAGGCATTCCAAGCTTTAATCCAGCATTCTTCGTAACCTTTTCATGCCAACAGCCATGAGCAGGGATATCTAAGTCTCCAGTTACTAAAACTTCTGCTCCTTTATTTTTAGCTTTTTCTAAAAGGCGCATAAATACTTTTTCATAATCTGTCCAACTTGCAGCTGCAGTATATACTGGCAAATCTATAGATTTAGCTTGGGCACGTATGAGCTCCGGACGCATTCCATGGGATCTGGAACGTTTCCCTTCTTCCTCCAGCATGATGATCAGTCCAATTGCTTCTCCAACCTTCACTGCTTTATATAGAGCTAAGACACTATCCTTTCCTCCGCTAAAAGAAACTATAAATTTATGCCCGCGAGTACTATTTTTCCAATCTATTAATTCTGCCATTCATATCTTTCCCCTTTATTTTAATAACTTTTTTCACGATTGAACCTTACAGATATTATGGCATACTGATCACTAGTGTTGCATAAATAATATCTAAACTTTCGGAATCTGCTTTAGTTCATCAAAACATACTTTATAATGTTTGACGCAGGGGGCTGTGCAAATTCGAAATAAAGAACTCACACATGGACAAGAATACGCAATAACGTCACTTGGAAAATACGTTAACGCTATGAACTTAAAATATTCAGCTGATCTCATTCAAAAAATGGATCGATACATGGAAAAATGTTCGTTTGAATCTTATCTTCATTTGATGATTTACGCTCATTTGAATGAAGTGAATAGCTTACGAGCGTTGAACTATGATCTGTTTCTTCAAAAATACCAGCTAATAGAAGTTTGGTGTATCACCTCAATAATTTCTGCTTTTAGTAGAGCTTATCATAGTTGTTTTGACTCGCCTAACATCTTTAATGACTATGTGGCCAAGGATTTAATTACACAAAGTGAATTTAATGACATAAAGGAGAACATGGTACATGGTGTCCAATTCTTCAACGCAGATATAGCTCAGAAATTTAAAGGAAACACAAAAGAAATATTAAAATGGATAACTCAAGTTCAGCTTTCTCCAACACCTTTGGCTCGTGCTGCTTATTGGAAAAAACTGCTGAATGAAGTGGATTTGGGAGTAGAACAATATGTCATCCTCGGGGCAGGGTTAGATACATTTTGTTTTCGATATCCTGGATTGGAAACTGTTCTAGAGATATTCGAAATTGATCACCCATCTACGCAGGAATTCAAAAAGAAAAGATTGAAAGAAGCGAACTATAACATTCCAAGTAACCTTCAGTTTATTCCAATGGACTTCTCTAAAATGTTTTCTGATCAAAACCTAATTAATCAGGGGTTTGATGTTAATAAAAAGACTTTTTTTAGTCTTTTAGGGGTTTCTTATTATTTGACTAGAGAAGAAATCTCAAGCTTAATGGTTCATTTGTTTAACAAAGTTCCTTCGGGAAGTTCAGTTGTTTTTGATTATGGAGACGAAACTTTATTTACTGAAAAAGGTCTCTCTAATAGAGTTGAAAACATGGTTAAAATGGCTACTGCAAGCGGGGAACCAATGAAATCGTGCTTTTCTTATCGTGAATTGGAGAAAATTTTAGAAACATCTGGTTTACTTATCTATGAACATCTTACACCGAGTCATATAAATGAACTATATTTTAGTAATAGAAATGACTACTTAACAGCTTTTGAAACCATTCATTACGTTCATGCTGTAAAAAGGTGAACTCCACATGTTAATCGGTTAATAATACCTTGATATCGAGTCTACCGGTAAAGGGGCGCAATTCTGGAGCAAAGGATTGCGCTTTTATTAATGTAGCGGGCCATTATCTGGAATACTTGATTTCGAGATAACCTAGAAAAAAGCACTCTATATTGAATGCTTTTTACCTTCTCAAAGTCTGCCGTTGTAGTAGGGTTTATTCATACTTGGTCCAATACCTTTTTAGTATATGACATAAAGTAGTTAAGTATTAGACCACTTAAGCCAACGATTAATAAAGTTCCAACGCCCATTTGGTCCATTAAAAATCAAGGCCATTATTAAGAATATTAGGTAAATGAAGGATCTCGAAAAAATTATATTTGTTCTAGTTAATTCTTGTATGATTAACGTTAATTGGTCAACCGGGATCGGTGCAAAATTTGTTTGTAAATATATTGCAGTACCTAATACTATAACAAATAAGCCGATTCCAAAGTAAACAACTTTGCTGTACCATAGTTCAGGTGTAAGCAATTTTTCTAATAAAAAGAGCCACATATCGATACTAATCCCCGTTATAAATGCTGTTAACACTCCCAAAGCTTCTGGTTTTTGTCTTTTTAGAAGCGAATTACACCCTATTAATATCAAAGCAATGATTATTTCCCGAGTTCCTACCGTAGAACCCACGTGGATAGCCAGTCCTACCAAAAGTGCGTCAAAAGGGGAAGTCCCAAGGTCAGATTGTATCGTGAAAGAAATGCCAAGGGGAATAGCAAGATTGCAAATACAAAAAAGAAAAACTACACACTAATCTACCCCTTTATTGATAATTTTTGTTGCAAATACAACGAAATTAAGTTAAGTTATGTATATGACAGTAATGTTGCATTTGCAACAAAAATATTTGCTGAGGAGTCTAATATGAAGGAAATACTACGTGAAATTGGAATGATAGCGAGGGCATTAGATTCAATAAGTAATATAGAATTCAAAGAATATGACCTCACAAAAGGGCAGTATTTATATCTTGTACGAATCTGTGAGAGCCCAGGAATCATTCAAGAGAAGATAGCTGAGCTGATAAAAGTAGATCGTACCACAGCAGCCCGTTCTATTAAAAAACTCGAAATAAATGGCTTTATTGAGAAGAAAGAAGACGAACATAACAGAAAAATTAAAAAACTATATCCAACAGAGAAAGGGGAAAAGGTTTTTCCTTTTATAAAAAGAGAAAATGATCATTCCAATGCTGTTGCCTTAGAGGGTTTATCCGAAGAAGAAATAGAAACGATCTTCGACCTTCTTCAAAGAGTAAGAAAAAATATAGAAAAAGACTGGGAATTCGTTAAGAAAGGAAACAAGAGAAGTTATTGATTATTGAGAGGAGTGAAAGGTTTAAATGAATATAAATATGACAAGATGTACTTTGGAAGATTCACGAAAACTTCAAAACATTGGTTATGAAACATTTAAGGAGACATTTGAGGATCAGAATTCGCCAGAAAATATGAAGGCCTATTTGGAAGAGGCATTTAACTTAAAGAAAGTAGAAAAAGAGTTATCCAACCCTTCAGCGCAATTCTTTTTTGTTTCTATTAATGATGAGGTCGCTGGATATTTAAAGGTTAATACTGGGGACGCTCAGTCTGAAGAAATGGGTGATGACTCTCTTGAGATCGAGCGTATTTATATTATAAATAAATTTCAAAAGCATGGACTTGGTAAATATCTGTTCAATAAAGCTATGGATATTGCTATGGAACAGAATAAAAAGAAGATCTGGCTGGGCATATGGGAAAAAAATGAAAATGCTATTTCTTTCTACAAGAAATTGGGTTTTGTTCAAACGGGAGCGCACTCTTTTTTTATGGGGTATGAAGAACAAACTGATTTAATAATGGTTAAAAGACTCCAATAATAAGTAAAGAGGTGAATGAGGATGTATATCCCAAAGCATTTTAAAGTCACAGATTTCGATGAAATCAGAGATTTTATTCAGACGAACTCTTTTGGAACGATCCTAACGACAAAACAAGGAAAACCTATAGCGACTCACTTACCTTTGGAGTTACATAAACAAGGGGATGACTATTATCTCACTGGACATTTGGCTTATGCGAATTATCAATGGAAAACTTTCGGGGATGATCCTGTTCTTGTTATGTATCAAGGTCCGCATGCTTACATTTCATCCTCGTGGTACAAGTTTGAAAATGTGCCCACCTGGAATTATCAAGCTGTCCATGTATATGGAACGGCTAGTCTCATGAGTGAACAAGAATTGCAGGAAGACCTGAAATCTCTATTGCAAAAGTATGAACAACACCGTGAAAATGCCGCGTTTTGGGGGAGCTTCTCTCCGAAAACCAAAAAACAAATCAAAGGCATTGTTGGATTTAAAGTAAAGGTGCAAGAATTTCAAGCAGCATACAAATTAAGTCAAAATCGAAATAAAGAGGACTATGACAATATTATTGAAAAACTAAATAAGGAGATAGATTTAAACTCTCGACAGTTAGCAGAAGTGATGAAAGCTAGAAAAACGAAGTGATCAACTCTATCTATATCCTATATTTTAGATGGTTATATCTTGAAGTCGAGTCTTCCCGAATCGGGCGCGTTTATCGATTAACGCGTCCTTTTTACATTTAGGGGGCATATTGTGGAGGAATGAATTCCAAAGTTTGTTAAAATGATACTTAATTATGAGGGGGTGGAAAAATTGCTAGGGTATTACAGCACACTATCAAGAATGGGATCTACTAGGCTGAAAGGAAAAGCTCTTAAAAATTTATGTAATAAACATGTAGTAGAAATATCTAATTGGAGCTGTACTCTTAATACTGTCTAGTTTAATTAGCACTTTGCAAACAAAGAAAGAGGTTTTTATATGAACTCTATATTAATAATTGGACAATCAAATATGGCAGGAAGAGGATTTATTGAGGATGTACCGCCGATTTATAATGAGCATATAAATATGTTACGAAATGGTAGATGGCAAATGATGGCGGAACCACTTAATTTTGATCGTCACGTAGCTGGTGTTGGTCCGGCAGCCTCTTTTGCTCAGGCTTGGACAGAGGATCATCCGGGCGAGTCTATTGGAATAATAGCATGTGCCGAGGGAGGAAGCTCAATTGATGAGTGGACAATTGGTGGATTATTAGCAAGACATGCGATTTCTGAAGCAAAATTTGCTATAGAAACAAGTGAAATAGTAGGAATTCTGTGGCATCAAGGAGAAAGCGACAGTTACGGAGAACGTTATAAGACTTATGAAGATAAATTGCTTTCATTATTTAAACACTTGAGAGAAGAATTGAATGCTCCACATATTCCGATTATTGTCGGTGAATTGGGACATTACCTTGGAGAGACCGGATTTGGGAAAAGCGCTGTAGAATATAATCAAATAAACCAGGTATTATCTAAAGTTGCTTATACTGAAAAAAATTGCTATTTTGTAACATCAAAAGGCTTAACAGCAAATCCGGATGGTATTCATATTGATGCTATCTCCCAAAGAAAATTTGGATTAAGATACTATGAAGCATTTTCAAAACAAAAACATGTTTTAGATATTTTGGACATGGAGCATGAATGGATTGAAAAGGAAGCAAAACGTGAATTAACTAAAAATGAAAGTATCTATGTTCAAAGTATGAAGTTTGCCTTAGGACAATTGAGTTTTGAGGAGTTTTCCATTAATGTCTCTAGAATAAATGAAAGGAAGTCGTAATTATTCATAATTGTCAAAAGTTCATTAGGGTGCTATATCAAACATGAAAGGAAGAAGCTTTAATTGTGTAAAACTCATATTTTGACAAGGATGATGTAGACATGAGCAAACACGGGCATTATTAAACAATATTGAAGCTGAAAATACAGATAATCGCCTGCCTCTGTTTTTGAGTGTTGACCAGGAGGGAAAGTATTTTAGTCAAAAAACGTTCATCTCAAAAATAAAATCATAGGTTTGTCTTTATATGGTACTTGTATAATTGGACTATTCTTGGTGAATGTATTTTTCAATAAAGCTCTTATTATGAGTATGATTTAAAACTTAGCTAGGTCATTAATCAGAGCCAACGTTCAAAGGAGATCTTGTAAATGCCGTGATCAGATATAAGCTCATTAATAATTATGCTCGTACTTTTGAATTGTTGTTTTTAATTTAAAGCTTAAAAACAGTGCTTTAAAAAGAGAAAACGACAGGCTTTTAAAGACAACTGGGGAATAAGAGGATAGGAAAAGCGAAGCAAAGGAAATATTTAGAACCTCAACACAAGTAAAGACGTTAAAACACTAAGAGAGAAGTACGGTTTATCCTTGATAGATGAAAAAAATCGTGTACTCAGTGAAATAGTGTAGATCTTCAGGTGCACAACACTGAGATATTTATTGTAGGATTGTGATTTGGATTGCGAATCGACGTGTGAATTAACATCAAAACGCTACAGCGATTTTACAATCGTTGTAGCTTAATAATCAAAAAACTATTTTCTCGTATTTTTCTCGTATAACATACTATCATGATTTACTTTTAATAATAATCATATTCCCGAAAAATTCAGGATATTTTCGGGAGATGTAATACATTATCTATAATTAACTTTAACAGAAAATTTTTATTTGATTTTCAGTGATCCCTTTAATTAATCTCAGTTCACTAATCAAAAATTCATGTGCGTTATCAAACATTTTTTTCTCGCTTGTATTAAGCGCTTTCTCTTTCTTCATACGCTTTAAATCACGTACAACTTCAGCACCTTCTTGTATTTTACCTGTTTTTATTTTGTCCGTGTTCACTTTATACCTTTGTTTCCACGGCAGTAATCTATCTGATTCTCCATCCTGAAAAATGTGTATGATGTGTTTTAATGCAATTATGTCAGTAACTGGGCGTATACTAGAACTCAATATTTTACTCGTAGGAATCATGACTTGCATATTACTGATTAACATTTTTATGATATAATACTCTTGTTTTTCCCCTGAGATTTCCTTTTCTTCTATGGCTTTAATTATACCTACTCCGTGCATTGGATAAACAATGTTATCGCCAATTTGAAACAAAAAATCCCCTCCATATATGGTAACCTTATTAAGCTTATCATATATATTGTTTTTTATCAAATTTTTAATAATATCATAATTTAAACTTCGAAGTCAACTAATTTTCATTAAAAATTAGAAAAAACTAAAACAATTGGAATCGTGTCGGATTACTGTGGTTTTATGCAAATGTACATTCAAATATTGATTGTTGATATTTTAAATTCTGTATTCTTTAAGGACAAAGCGAACTGAAGGAATCATCTTGTAAGGTTTATTTGTTTCTTTGTTGGTTTCTCTATTTTCAACTTTTTATTGAATTTATTGTTAGATAAAACTTTGTAATTTTTCACTAAAGGTGACGATAGTTAAAAATTCACTTAGAGATACCTCGAAATTAAACATTCAACAATCAGGGTCAATTATTCAGTAATACTGATCGTCTCTTCTTTACTATATTTGTGCGCAAGATTTGTGGAATGAAAAAGATGGAGGAGGATAACATATGAATTTTAATTTAAACGAAGCACTTGAGATTTTAGAACGAACACCAAATACTTTAGAAATCTTCTTATCTGGCTTATCTGTTGATTGGCTAGAATGCAACGAAGGTGAAGGAACATGGAATTCGGCCCAGGTAGTTGATCATCTAATTGAGTGTGAGAGAAATAATTGGATCCCTAGATTAAAAACGATTGTTGAGGAAGGTAATGATAAGGTATTTCCTCCATTCGATCGAGATGCTCACATAACCAAACCGTCTAAGACCTCATTCAGTCATAAGTTGAATGAGTTTAAAAGCCTACGAGTTCAGAATATCGAGATTATTAGTGGACTGATTAAATCTGATACACAGTTTGAACTAACAGGGAAACATCCTGCATTTGGAGAAGTAAAACTAAGAGAATTGATATCGACATGGGTGGTTCACGATTTAACGCACATATCCCAGATTGTAAGGGTGATGTCAGAAAGGTACAGGGAGGATGTCGGCCCCTGGGAAGAGTATTTAGGAGTTCTGGGAAGCTAAATTATTTTGTTATCGAATCTTCTATAACCGGGCGCGAGAGTTGAATAAAGGTTTTGGTTGTGAAACGTTCATAGACTATAAACTTCTGTGTTTAACCTATATATCCAAGATGATTCACCTGGAAAAACACACAATTCTCCTTCAAGTTCGTTACTAGTCTACGACAAACTTTTTCTATTGCATACAATAGGAGAGGAAAGGAGGGATATTCTATGGGACGATATTATAAATCTCGAAAAGAAAGGGATCTGGAAGGTTCATGCTCCCCGGATCAAACTTCACCTGCTCAGGAGGAAACGATTTATTATCCTACTGAAACCGTTGTAAATTACAATACGAATCGCCGCGTAGTAAAGCATGTCCGTCCAACTGAAGTTGAAAATGTCAATAGAACCATAATTAGAAATGAGAATTATTATCCAGTTACCAATTCAGAGGTAAATGAAACAGTTGTAGAGGAATACGATTGCGGAAGTGATATAAATTCTCCAAATTGCCAACGAGTAAGTCCTTCAAGTACGAATAATAGTGGATCAAACTGCGGATGTCATAAGGATAAAGGATAGAGTTAATAGGAGCTGAAAGTCCCTCTTAAGGGGGCTTTTTTCTTTTGTTCATAATAAGAGATGTTACAAGCTATTAGAAGCTTGGTGATCATTTTGAGTTAAATTAACTTGATATCGAGTTCAATATAAGGATGCAATCGTATTATTGAACTCCACCCCAATTGTTAGACATGACTAACAAATTGGAGGTGCAGTTCAGAAAAGGAATTGTGCCTTTTTCAATAGTAGGTCCAGATTATGTTATATTTGAGATGAAATAGTTTTTATCATGGGGCGCTCGGCGCACTTTTGTTGGTTGTAATGTCTTGGGACACGTCGGAAGCAGATAAGGAGGAAGATAAAATGACAGCAGGTTTATTAATTCTAATAAGCATTTTTTTCCTAGGTTATGTTGTGTTCACAATGACTAAAACGAAACTACTTAAATATATTTTGACACTTCTAATTAGTACGTTATATGGTTTTTTGCTATTTTTTATTGGTATGAGTGTTTCGGGGACTGTTTTTTGGATCCTTGCGACATTGCCTATAATTACTGGACTAATACTTATGATTAGAAAAATATATTCCTATTCTAACGGGTTGCATTAATCGATTATTCTTTATTTTTAGGATAATCGATTTTTTCATGTTTCCGAAAATGGGTGTTTTTGCCCAACGCCCGTAAAAGAGGGATTAACAGATATTAGTGTCAAAAAATATACAATCATATTGAAATGGTTCAAATTGATGTATGATTTGAAACACAAAAAGCAGGGATAAAAGCCTCATTCAATAAGTATGCTTTATGACAGTAGCCATTCATTACTGTCGATTAAATAAGTTAGTCCATGGTATTCCATTAAAGGGGTGCGTTCATCGAATAACGCGGCCTTTTTATTTAAGGGGCATTTAATTGAATAAGGAGGATTGTTTTAGAAGGCTATCGAAGTAGTTTTATTCAGGAAACTATTCAACGAATACAGCAAGATTGGGATTAAACTAACTGCTTAAAAAACAGGAGGTGCGAGGTGGTTGAAAAGAAGATTTGTTTTTTTAGCTTATCTAGCTTTTTTATTAATGCTTTTAACTGCATGCGAAACTGAGAGTAAAACTGAAGGAAAAGACAATAAAGTTAAGGAATTGAAATATGAAGGGTCTACACTTGAAATAAAAGACGAATATAATGAATGGAATCTATCTCCAAAATTTAATTATCAAACTAAATCTTATAGTGGTGAAAGTTCAACATACGAAGTTATTGGAAGTAAAGATGGATTTGGCATAACTGGTAATTTCCCAATGAAGGCCGATAAACAGAAAAAGTTTTTTTGGTTTTATTGGGGAGAAGAAAACATCAAGAATCAACCCGTAAAAGTAATGGCATATAAAAAAGGCTCGGAAGAATTAATCAAGGTGTTTTCAGGAAAGTTCTACGAAGGTGCCCAAATTAATGAGAATGAAGTCAATATGCCATCATATTTAATGCTTCCATCCCCAGGGGTTTGGAATTTATTAGCTTACATTAATGACGAACTTTCTGGAAATATTGTGGTAGAAGTAATTCCCAAAGGATAAATATAAGAAAGAGACTCGTTACTGAGTTAAACTTTATTATATTATTTTGAAATCAAGTCTTCATGAAAAGGGGCGCGCGCGACAAGTTCTGCTATAAACGCCTTTCGCCGTGAAAAAGCAGGAAGTTTAAACAATTAAATTTCAACTTTACAACGGAGGATGGGAATGACGGATCCATGTTTCCTGAAACCATCCCGTCAATACTCCTGCATGCGTTATAATTGATAGGTTATAGGGTATGAAGCACAGGTAGATTAGGTAGAACGAAGGCTGTAGCCATTCAATAAGAAAAGGTATGCCAACGGATATGCCTCACGGCTGAAAAACTAGATACGGTGAGAATCGTTCCTTGAGATAGGAACTGACGAACCTCCGAAAGTAAGGGTCTAAATTTTCAACGTAGGGAAACTTACGTGTCATCTTACGATGACGTGAGTGGTGTGGAGTAAAACTGCGCCCTCTGAAATACGCTATACCGAACCATGGCGGTATCCAGCTCACAGGCTTAAAGGAAGCACCTATGTTTAGTATGGAAAGCTACGTTGTAAGGTACTTGGAAAGCAAGGGACGTTGAAACAAGGGCTGTCACCCGAAACGGTTGCTATAAAGCTCCATGCTGAAAAGTATTTGTCCTTGTGAGGGTAGGGGAGTGACTGGAATCTCCTGTAATGGGAGTGGAGGAACAGCCCCAAGTCTAATGAATGAAACGATTATTTTCCGTAAGTGAATGGCACCGATCGGGTAGGAACGTGGGAACATCACTCCATAAGGAGGGATGCCACAGTGCCAACGTTGCGAAACTGGGATTATTATCATATGACGGAGACGTTTACAGACCTACATGAAAAAGCGAGTCAAGGATACAAGTTTTCTCATCTTTATGACACGATCATTTCGAGAGAAAACATCCTGCTCGCTTTTCGCATGATTAAAACCAACAAAGGGTCCAAAACGCCAGGTACCGATGGAAAAACCATCGATGACATGAAAGAGCTATCGGAAAACAATCTCGTAAACGAAGTAAGAACCAAACTAAGAAACTATCACCCGAAGAAAGTTCGAAGAGAATGGATTGAAAAAGAGAACGGTAAATGGAGACCTCTTGGGATTCCATGTATCTTGGATAGAATCATCCAACAGAGCTTCAAACAAGTTCTCGAACCGATTGTTGAGTCTCAATTCTTCAAACATAGTTACGGGTTCAGACCTCTCCGGTCTGCTCATCATGCTATGGCAAGGATACAATACTTAATTAACCAAGCGCAATTTCATTTTGTCGTCGATGTAGATATTAAAAGTTTCTTTGATAATGTGAATCACTCATTACTAAATAAACAGCTTTGGAATATGGGTATTCGAGACCGAAAGGTTCTCGCTTGTATAGCTAAAATGATCAAGTCCGAAATCGATGGAGAAGGTGTGCCTGTGAAAGGATCACCACAAGGTGGTATTCTATCACCTTTACTCTCTAATGTGGTTCTAAATGACTTAGATCAATGGGTTGCAGGACAATGGGAGGTCTTTCCTCTTACAAAAACCTACAGTTCAGATGATGCTAAAAGGCGAGCTAGAAAACAAACAAACTTGAAGCAAGGATACTTGATTAGGTACGCCGATGATTTTAAAATTCTATGCCGAGATGGAAAGACAGCTCAACGGTGGTACCATGCGGTACGTCTTTACCTCAAAGAGCGTTTAAAGTTGGACATCTCTCCAGAGAAATCTCAAATTGTAAACTTGAGAAAACGAGAATCAGAGTTCTTAGGTTTCACCATTCGTGCGAATAAAAAGGGGAAGAAACGAGTGGCCCATACAGGGGTCATTTCCTCAAAAAGAAGGAAAATCAAACAGGAAGCTAAGAAGCTCATTCGAACAATAAAAGCTTCCCCTTCTGCTGGAAATATTCAACGTTATAATAGTTTCGTTTTGGGTATTCATCATTACTTCAAACGAGCGACTCATGTAAGCCTTGCGTTCTCACGTCTTGCTTTCGATCTTAAACCATTTCTAGTGAACCGTCTTCGACCGGTTGGAAAACTAGAACATCCTTTTCAGCCACCACCTTTTTATAAGAAGAACTTTAGCTTAGGAACGAAGACTATCAACATTAGAGGGATGTACCTTTTTCCTATTGGTAATGTTAAAACATTCCATAAGATGAACTTCAGTCCAAAGCTTTCGCTTTACACAAAGAGAGGTAGAGAACAAATTTATAAAAAGTTACGACCGGATATACAACAAGAAGTCGGTTATTTAATGAAAGCTTCTCTACCGAATCGGAGTATAGAATATCTTGATAATCGAATAAGTCGGTACAGTATGAAGATGGGTAAATGTGAAATTACAGGCGAGTATTTACATGCTTCAGATGTTCATTGTCATCATTATGTACCCAAGAGTTTTGGAGGAACGGATAAGTTTCAAAACCTCCGCATTCTCCATAAAGATGTCCACCGGCTCATACACATTAGAGATATCGAGCGAATCAATTTTTATCTTGAAAAGATTCCACAAAACCAACGAATTCTAGATAAAATTAACCAATACCGAAAGGTATGTGGGATGGAAGGGATCAAGCGATCCAGTCTCGAAGAGTAACAAGGAACTTATAATTTAGTACATATCATTAGATGGAACGCCGAATGCTGGGAAACTAGCACGTTCGGTGCGGAGCAGGGGAAAAGCCGGAGATAACTTCAAACGCTTACCTATTGCTAACTTTCGCGGAATAAGAATAGAGCCTAAAAACCAAAGGGGTAGTGTATAATTAGGGTGCTATATCAAACATGAAAGGAAGAAGTTTTAAATGGCGCAGCTTGAATTACAATTGTATGACTATAACGAATGGGCAAATAGACAAATTTTCAACCGACTAAATGAGCTACCCAAGGATGTTTATCGTCATGAAGTTCAAAGTGTTTTTTCATCGATATCTCATGTTTTAGCCCATGTTTATCTTTCTGATCTTGGGTGGATAGAAGTGTTTTATGGTAAAAGCATGGATTATTCATTAAGGCTGCAAGAGCAACTAAAAGAGGAAATAGTATCAAAGGGAATAGAAGAAATGGAAGCGATGTTTTTTAAACTGTCAGAACGATACAAGTTGTTCCTAAGTAAAATGGAAAACACAGACAAACCTCTTGTGATTGAAAACCCGAATGGTGACTTGATGGAAACAAGTGTGTTTGAGCAAGTTCTCCATGTTGTGAATCATGGAACATATCACCGTGGTAATATCACTGCTATGTTAAGGCAGATGAGTTATACTTCTGTTCCGACAGATTATGGTCTTTATTTATATTTAAAACAAATGGAGAATAATCAAGAATGAATGTCGTGCAAATCCAATAAAGAAATAATCTTTCATTTCGACTGTTCAGCAATCGGGCGCAAATCTTGAATAAGACATGCGCTCCTTGTATGTGAAAAGGCCATTTTGTTGAATAAATACAATCAGAGAAGAAATGGGGACTTTTAAGTAATGACTGAAATTAAAGAAATAGGATCTTTATGTTCTGTAGACGACAAAGGCTATATAATAAACCAGTCTAATCCCAATAAAATCAATAATAAATTTCGAGAAGTAATCCGACTAATAAATGAAAGCTGTCTTTCCGTTTTACCAAAGGAAATTCACAGCATTTATATAAGAGGATCTGTGCCAAGAGGGTTAGACATTGAAGGTGTATCTGATGTTGACGTAATAATAGTAACCTATTCTAATCCTCAAGATATTGACCTTGATTGGGTGGAGGAGACCGAACAATTTATTGATCAAAAATTCCGTTTTATAAACGGTGTAGAATTAGGATTCTGCCCTTTAAGTGAGGTTGAGGAGTCAAAATATTGCTCCATGATTCCGTTTATTCTAAAAACCTATGGTATTTGTGTTTATGGTGAAAACCTAATAAGTAAGCTCCCTGATTATAAACCCGACAGCTCCTTGGCGAATGAACACCTCATTCACTTAAGATCTCTGATTGATAAAGCCAAGCATGATTTAACGGGAAATGACGACATTGAGGACATTAAGGATTGCTGTTCATGGATCATGAGAATTATTGTGAGGGCTGGTCTCGCGCTTGTCATTGTTCAAGAACAGTCATACACAAGGGATCTATTCCCAGCCTATAAACTATTTTCGAAGCATTATCCTGAAAAAGAGCAAGAGATGAGAACAGCGCTTTGGTACGTAATCAACCCCTTATCAAGTTCAGAAGAAATATTGAAATTCTTGGATCACTTTGGAAGTTGGATAAAGGCGGAAGCAGAAAATTGGCTTAAAGTTTATAACCCAACAAGGGAAATACATCTACCGCTTTGATAATGTACTCACTGTTCATTTAAAGGAGCGCAAGAGTTAAATAACGACTGACAAATACAGTCCGTTTTGGCGTTCTTATTCAGTTATAGAAGCAGGGTTATTTAGTAAAATGAACAGATTTTATTAGAAGTTTTTTCAAGATGGTTAAGGGGGAGTAGATGTGAAGGTTAATATTAAATCGAAGATGATTGGTGATAAAGAAATTCAATATACGCATATACAAAACAATTCAAAAGTTGTCTGTATTATGTTTTCTGGTGCAGGCTATACATATGATAAACCCTTATTTTATTATTCAACAATGAAGCTTATAGAAGGAAAAATAGACATTGTTCATATCCATTACTCCTACTCTCAGGATGAATTAAATCTCCCCATAGCTGGAATAGCTGACATAATAACAAATGATGTGGAACCTATAATTGATGAAGTTCTTAACTGTGGCGAGTATAGAGAGAGCATATATTTTGGAAAGTCTATTGGAACTATTCCAATTATCAATGAGATTATGGTTAAACATCCAAAATCAACATTTGTATTACTAACCCCATTACTGAAGTACGAGTTGTTTATGAGACCTCTTTTAGAGAGTCAGAGTAAAATATTAATTATTGCTGGGAGCAAAGATCATCATTACGTACTTGAGAAAATAGAAGCATTAATGAACAAAAATAACATCAAGGTTAAGGTAGTCAATAAAGCTAATCATTCCTTAGAAATTGAACCATTCGATACATTGAGTTCTATTTCTTCACTAAGTGATACCATACAAAGCATCAGTCGTTTTATAAGATAGTCTTCAAGAATAGAATTAAGCTATTGCAGGCTAAAAGATTTGGATAAGTATGGGTGAGGGCCTTATTCCGCATAGGGCAAAAAGGAAGATCGTTATTAAATTTACCTTGAAATCAAGTCAGGGCGCATTTCCGGAATAAAGGATTTGCGCTTTTTTGCATCAATGGGCCATTATCTGGAAGACATGAATTCGAGATAACTCAATAAAAAGACTACTCAATTCACTTGGAATTATTTGGTTTAATAATGGTATAATTAAAATAAGAATAAAAATGGAGGGATGTTCTTTGGGTACCTTCGCAGTTTTATTGATTGTGATATTAGCAGTATTAGTCGATTTCTTTTGGTTGGATGTAGATCGAAAACGTTGGGGTTGGATGAAAAATTGGACAAAGTTTCAGAAAGGATTATTCTTTTCTGGCTTTGCGGTTGTTTCAGTTTTAATTTATGTGGGACTAAGTCTAGAATTTTTATGAGTCAATAGATGATCTAGTATTGGGGGCGATAGCTGCACAATGGTTATCACTAGTTGTGATAGCCAAGCATAAATGTTGTAAAAGTCTGGATGAATTTAAGTTATGATGTTATTGCGGTAGGAGGGTTAAAAATGATTCGTGAACTTGATAAAACTAAATTCTATAAATGCGAAAAGTTAATAAATGATGCGGGACATTTAGAAGTTAAAGCGGTAATAGAAGGTAATAACCCGGGGCGAATTTTTGTGGAGAGTCAATGCGGATAACTTGAGCTATTAAGTAAGCATCTTTAAGGTTTTACGAATATAAAAATTACGTAGTGCATCAGATTGCATGGGGTTGAAAGCTGTCACTTTGAATCCGAGTTGATGAAGGAAAGAAAAGAGAGATAACCAATAGTGACCTGTGGCTTCCATGCCACAAGCACATTCTTCAGGTGTAACCTGGTGTTGATTTAAGAATTTAAGAAGCTTGTCACTACCACTTTTTGAATTAGCAAAACGAAATGTTTTCCCGATAGGATCCCCATTTTCATTAATTAGTCCAGCTTCGTGATGACGTTTTCCAATATCAATTCCAAGATAAATCATACTATACCCCTCACATAAAATTAATCAAATGGAAGGGAACCTCTTAACCTTTATAGATACTCAACCTCGTTCGATATACGGTAACTACGTACCATCCAGCTCATACGAATAGTTCTATAAAGAAAGAGGTGTCAGTCTTTAGAACGAAGACAATGCTTCAAGAGCGCAGAGCGACAACCTCAATCTGATTAATAATAATATACGAGGGGCGCTATCCTTGAATAGGAACCTGCGCCCTTTTTTATTTTTATCGTCCCTGATAGTTTGGGGTTCGATGGTTTCGTTGCCTTCTCATTTTTCTTTGCCGTAAAATGTTTTTCATTTCTTTAAAGCTTACAAATTTCTTGTTGGCTTCATCATACACCCGGAAACGAAACGATTCCAGACTGGAAGCCAGTGTGATGGTTGTCGCCTGTTGAAGTGGCGTTACATTATTGTGGGTTTTTTCTAGGTTGTAATTAGGGACTCTTGGACTGAGATGATGCACGTGATGGAAACCAATGTTGCCGGTAATCCACTGCATGACCTTCGGAAGCTTGTAATAGGAACTTCCGTCGACGGCGGCCTTGACAAAATCCCATTCCTCTTCATTTTCAAAATAGGAATCTTCAAACTGGTGCTGGACATAGAACAACCAAATGCCGATGGCTCCTGATAGGAACAGAATAGGAATCTGTACAATCAGAAAGGCCTGCCAACCGATGATCCATATTAACAGCGCGTAGATAACTGCAATGGAAGTGTTGATGAAATACGTGTTCATTCTCTCTTTTCGTTTAGCCTCTTTTTTATTAAACCGATTGTCTACAAGGAAAAGGAAAAATGGACCTAATCCGAACAATACAATGGGGTTACGATACAGCCTATACGTTAATCGGGTCCAAAAAGAAGCGTGAATATATTCATCCACCGTCATCATCCATATATCTCCGGTGCCTCGTTTATCTAAATTGCCGCTTGTCGCATGGTGCATCGTGTGGCTGCGTTTCCATTTTGCAAAAGCAAAATGGGTGATAATGCCGGTAAACGTACCAACCACTCGATTCGCTTGACTGCTTTTGAAAAATGACCCGTGGGTGCAGTCATGGAAAATGATAAAGATGCGAACGACAAAACCGGCGGCAATCACTGCTAATGCAAGGGTCAACCAAATGGATACCGATAAACTTTGGTATGCGAGGAACCAAAACAAGAAAAACGGTAAAACACTATTGATTAACTGTGCAACCCCTACTTTTGTATCTGACTTTGCAAACGGTGCCACCCTTTTCTTCAGCTCTGCCTGTTGTTGTTTGCTCATAACCTTCTCCCTTCTAAACATGCATCTGACTCGGTGTAACGGCCAATTGATAACAATGTTTGTATTTTGTATAACTTGTTTCTTCATATTGTGTTGTGGTATCTATCAGATATTTCATAGCACTTTACCCTCTGAGGCCATAAAGAAAACGTTAAAAAAGCCGAAAAGGGTCTTTTTGATGACCCCCTTCGGCTTATGTCCGGGTCTATTGTGCGATTCACTTCCACCTTCATGGTTATTCGATTGCATAATTTAAGAGGACACAGTGTTTCTTCCGTTTACAAAGTTTATGAGAGTCATTGCAATCGATCAAAGAGGGGTACTTCGATCGGATCCGATCGAGGAGGAAGAATCATTCGGAATTTTTGACTTGATAGAGGGCTGTGAGTCCATTCGTGAGCAATTTGGTATAAAGAAGTGGGGTATCATTGGCCACTCATTTGGCGGGTATTTAGCCGCACAATATCAATTGAATTATCCTGAAAAAATAACACGCATACTGTTGGAATGTCCTATGTTTGATCTGGGAAGCACCGCCCGCTCACTTATTGCAGGGGCTATTCAGGAATATAAGCGATTAGGAAAAGATGAAATGGCGGAAGAGTCCCTGACTGCTTTTAAATAACTGATCCAGAAGAAGTTTGGAAAAAATGTATAGAGTTTCTCCTTGACTTGGGTGATCTCCATGGAGAGGAAAAACACTTTTTTGATCATCTTGCCGAAAAGTCTGGTATTCCACAAGAAAATTGGGAACGGGCTGGGAATCATCAGAAAAAGTTATATCAGGAAGGGAAGGTTTTTGAATCACAACTTCCTCAGCTTGATTCTATTAACTGTCCAATGCTTTTGATGAAAGACAACTATGAATGGGTGACTGCAGATGACCAGCTTGCTGCGTTTGCTAATAGTCAATCCAATCGTAAAATATCAATATTTAACCACAGTGGTCAATTTCCTAGGTTTGAAGAACCTGAATTGTACGTCAAAGTAATAAAAGAATTCATAAGCCATTCATCGGGGATTTATTAGTGGGTGATCACCGCTTATTTTCCATTTATAGGGCCATTATCTGGAATACTTGAA
The DNA here is from genome assembly GCF_029714185.1 of Halobacillus naozhouensis. Lineage (NCBI taxonomy): Bacteria > Bacillati > Bacillota > Bacilli > Caryophanales > Bacillaceae > Halobacillus > Halobacillus naozhouensis. Next base: position 1,724,191 of record NZ_CP121671.1, read on the forward strand.
TCCGAGATATTAAGAATTATGTTATTATGGTCAGCGTATATTAGAAATTATGGTTCATTATGGTAAATCAAAGTGCAGAGGAGATATCACGCATGAAATTGGTGATTTAGTATCTTTTGCAATACTTGATTAAAAAATGTTTTTTCAATAATAGGGGGCGATGTTTTCATAAGGCATCGCTGTTTTCTTCATTGAAAGGATCCTGGGATTCAGGCACTTTCACTGGTACATGTTAAGTCGCGTTAGCTGCCAAGCTCGCATAAAGCTGATGGTATGCTTTCGCCTCCTGTGGCATGCCTTTTTCGTTATAGATTCTCGCTAACCATTGTACAGGGGATGGGTCATTTTTCTTCAATTCCATTTCCCAGCTGAAACATTCCAATGCTCCCTCTAAATATCGGAAATTGTAATATAGTTCCCCTAATTTATGCTGATTGTCTAAATCGTTGATCAGGTATTTAATCAGTTGTACTTTATTGATTGTATCTTTGGCCTGAGGAATGTCATCTAATGGTATCAGCCAGTCAATGACTTCGTCTATGTCCTTACTCTGCAATAGCACTTCTAGGCTTTGGTTTAAAATTTGTTGAGCTCTCCCGACATGGGTCTTGAATAACGGAACTAAAAATTTATTCAAGTTTGGGAGGTGGTTGGAATTGATCTGCGGATTATAATTTTCTAATAAGTGCATCATTTGTTTCTCTTGCTCATCAGAGAGGTTGATGGAATGTTCAGTAACCAGCTGTATCATTTTTTTCAGGTGCCCCGTTTTCAAATAAAAATTTAGAAGATCATTTTGTAATGGTTGATAAGAAGAGTTAATGGTATACAGGCTTTCCAGCAAGTCTAATACTTCTGCTGGGTTAAAATGTGCTTCACCTATCTGTTTGAGGGACGTGTAGCTTTCTTCCGCAGGATGAGAAGAAAAACGGGCGATCAGAAGAACTGTCTGGTCTAACCATCTTCCCTGATTTTCCAGAACAGTAAAGAGGGTGGAAAACGATTCGGTTTCGTTTCGAATAGAAAATAAAGCTTTTTCATAAAAAATTGGATCTTGTTTGAGCAGGCTTTTATCCAGTGAGGCGTATAGTTCCCGGTACTTGTTCGCGTTCAATTCATTACTTAAAGATTTAGCCCATTCATTTTCTGGCATCCAGTCAGCAAGAATTTGTACGATACGATAACCTGCAAACATTTTTCCGTCTCGTCTCAGCTGGTAATAAAGGGATCGGATATATGTGAAAAGTTTTTCTTTCTCAATGAAAGCGTCGAAGTAAGTAGCAATCAGAGCTATTTCTTGTAAGGAGAATGATTTTTCCAAGGACTTGAAAAGTTGATTGAAGCTTTGTCTTTTGAGGTGTTTTTCAGAAGAAACTAAAGCAAGGATAAGAGGGTGTGGGGATGAAAGCAAGATACCATGTTCAAATGCCTTGGCAATATGGGAATCGGCATCTAGCTCGTTTGCTTTCCAAACGTTAAGAAACCGGTCCTTGTAAAAGACGAGATAATATGTATTATCCTGGGTATCATGTGCCTTAAGTATTTTACTCTGTGCATAGACGGTCATTTGTTCTATCTGCAAAGGTATCGTTTTGTTTTGGCTTTTCATCGATAAGGTGATGGTGTTCATGTTATCCCTCCTATTTATATCTCAACTATAGCAAAAATCAGTGTTTTTTTCATGTCATGGAAGTTAATAAGCAAAAGGGACCACTGAAAGGTCCTTTTGCTTTTGAGTTCTGGAATAAGTGATTGTGCAAATGATGGGAATTTGAAATAATTGTTATTAATCATTCGAGACTGTTGCAGAATAGGTTTTATATTTTAGGAGATACATATCGCTTGGCATAATCACACGGCGCGGTTTATCGGCAGGAAGACCTTCGATCTGCCATCCCTGATGCGAAAGCGACGCAATCATGCCCATCCTCGAGAGATGTGAGGCAGTCTTCCAGAGCCCGGCGATTGGGATTATTTTCACGGCTATATACGAATTCATTTTGATAAGATCCATCTTGAGCTCGTTCGAATGTCGTAGAGAGATGGATTGGCATGGTGACCGAGCTCGTTGATTTGTCAATCGAACGCCCGGAGTGAATGGCTTTTGTTTCAAGACGCATACATATTCCTCGCTTTCAAAGATTATTGTCATGATGTGTTATCACGAGCTTTGTTTGCTTCACTTGAGATATTTTAATAAGTTTTGTTCACCAAAGAGTACATTTATACCTTTAAGCTTTCTTTCTAAGAATTGTTTTCATATGAGATGCAATTTCCCTTTCATCCTCACTTGTAGATTGTTCAAGTTGTGAAATAACAAGCTTTAATCGCTCAGCGGAATGATTTTGACTCAACTTTGCCTTTCCTTCGATTTTATCGATCTTGATTTTGAACCCAACAATGCCTTTTGCCTGCCCTTCTAAAAAATGAGCATCCAATTGGTCCCATTGATATGAACTATTTGGATCTTCATATTTCAATACCATTTGATGAAGGGAATCCATCATTTCTTCTCCCTCTATGATCTCAACCTTTCCGTGTATATGAGCAGCTACATAATTCCATGTCGGAACAGCTTTATTTGTTTCATACCAGGAAGACGAGATATAACAATGCGGTCCCTGAAAAATGGCAAGTACCTCCTGTCCCTCTATATCTTGCCACTGCTTATTCGGTTTTGCAAAGTGGCCGTACAAATATCTTTTTTCTTTATCTAAAATCAAAGGAAGGTGGGTCGCATACGGATGACCCTGATGTTGGGAAAATAGAGTAGCGAAGCTGTTTTCCTCAATAATTTCATAAATCACTTCTTCATCTTTGATTTCAAAGTGCTTTGGAATATACATCATCATCACTCCTCATCTAATTTTGTGTTTGAAAATACAATTTATCGCTCATATAAAATATATTATGATATAAACTGACATTTAAAAAGATACAATTTAAAATAATTAAGAATGTCAGGAGAGATATATATGAAAAATTATCTTTTTGCCTTAAACGAAAGCTCTCCCAAATACAAACAAATCTACGAGCAGTTTAAATCATTTATTGAACAAGGCAATGTGAAAGCTGATGAACAACTACCCTCCATTCGGCAACTTGCTGATTCTCTCCAAGTAAGCCGTAATACCACCCTAACAGCATATAATCAGCTTGTAGCAGAGGGTTATATTCGCGGGGAAGGAAGAAAAGGTTATTTTGTCAATTTATTAGAGCCATCTTTATACCAGGAATCACCAATCCTCCCTAACAAAAAAAGGGGGAGAAAGGAAGCGTCCGTTCGTGTCGATTTTCGGACAGATGCTGTTGATCAATCCCATTTCCCCTTAAAAATATGGAGGCGAATAGCGAATCAGGTCTTAACGTTACCTGAGAGCTTTCGATATGGGGAACCTTTTGGAGAGGTGAGTCTGCGCGAACAAATTGCCGCATACTTACTCCAATCACGTGGGGTAAGAACAGATGCGGATGCCATTTTCATCGGTAGCAGTACACAACAAATGCTTATCCATCTAGGCCATATACTACAGGAAGATTATTCAGGTATTATCGTAGAAGATCCAGGGTTCGATGGTGCCAGGGAAGCTTTTCAATTCCATCACTTTTTGCTTGAATATTTGCCGGTATATGCAACAGGTGCAGATCTTTCGCAACTTAAACAAATGGATTCAGCTATAATCTATGTAACACCTTCTCATCACAGTCCGTACGGTGTAAGCATGTCCATTCAACAACGACAAGCGCTCATTCAATGGGCAAACAAGGTACAGGGATACATTATTGAAGACGATTATGATAGTGAGTTCCGATATACGCAACGTCCGTTTCCAGCGCTCGCTTCTATTGATTCAACAAGGGTCATTTATCTGGGAAATTTCTCAAAGGCTTTTCTTCCGGGACTACGTTTAAGCTATATGGTGTTACCACAGCAGCTGTTAAACCGTTATAAAAATCAGTTCCTGAACTTTGAAAGCTCAACTTCCCTTTTTAGCCAACTTACAATGGCTAAATTTATGGAAAATGGGGAATGGAATCGGCACATTAAGCGAATGCGCCTTGTTTATAAACGAAAAATGAAATACCTCGTTTCATTGTTAAAAAAACACTTTGGGCAAAGTATATCCATTATTGGCGAACAGTCCGGTTTGTACGTATTAATTAAAGTAAATCTGGAGTGTTCAGAAGAATGGCTAATCGAGCAGGCTTTCCTTTATGGTGTTAAAGTGCGGCCAACTTCGATCTATTTCATAAAAAACCATCCGGATAGACCAATGATTAAACTAGGGTTTAGCGGTCTTTCTTATGATGAAATCGAACTTGGTGTAAATTTTTTAAGAAAAGCGTGGTTATAAAAAATCTTTTTAGAAGGACGTTCTTCGGCAATCGGGCGCCTTTCTAGAATAAGAAGTATTCGTATAATAACTAACGAGGGGGAGTAAAACTGGATAATTTGAAGATCACGAATAGGTTGTTAAGAATAATGAAGAATGCAGAAAATGAGGTTGAACAATCAAAAAGTAAAATATTGAAACCGATTCATTTATTGATAGCTTGCTTTTATGAAAAAACAGGTGCGCTTGGGGAAGTTTCGTTGAAATGCTCCTTGGATGCAGCCTCTTTAAGGGCTCAGGTGGAAGATATGAAATATACTTCAAACCAAAATATCGTTAAAAGCCCCCTATTTAAAATTAATGTAACAGCAGAGATAATAAATGTTTTTGAAGTTGCCATTAGTATTATGAATAGATATAACCAAGTCTATCTAAATGAAGGCCATGTTCTCAAAGCATTAATTAAAGCTAATTTTATTGATGAATTTTTAACGGATTACAATAAGGAAATAATATTAACACTCGGCACAACATCCCGGGATATGATTACACATCTTGGTGATTACACATTTCCAACTATAAGTTCTCATGTTGTTCGTAAGGTTAAGCATAACGATTTTGATGAACTAGTAAAATATGTTGAGCAAAATTATTCATACGAATGGTCAAAAACCATAAAAGATGGTTTTAAATCAAGAAATCCTTCAATATATATCGCTTTGAACAATAAAGAAGGAATCATCGGTTTTGCTGCTTTTGACGTATTTAAAAACAAAAAATGCTATTTTGGTCCGATGGGTGTTTCTGAATCAAATAGAACTGATGGAATCGGCTATTCGTTACTTCATCATTGTCTAAGGGATATGAAGGAAATTGGTTACGAATATGCAATTATTGGAGGAGCTGGTCCCATTGAGTTTTACGAAAAAGCATGTAATGCAGTAGTAATTCCTTCAAGCTAAGAGAAAACGGTTCTCTTATGTGTGAACCATTAAAAGGAAAGTATAATCTTCCGTTAATGGGGCGCGTTTATTGAATAACGCGTCTTTTTTGTATAGGGCTATTTAATTGAATAAAGCTCATTATACCAAACGTTTAACAGTGGAAAACAGTAATGGTTTTTGTTTTTGTATGCTATCTAATAGGAAGTTATGTAGAAAGTCTAGCAACCATTTATAGGTACTGATATATTAAAGTGATAGTTCCATTAATTTACATTTGCAAATAAGGAGTCAGATCTTCCCTAAATCATTCATATGTGGAGGGAAGCACTTGAAAAAAACAGTATATGCATCCATTAAAGTCAAAAACATTTCTAACGAGACGTGGGAAACACTTGTTTTTTTCTTCACTCCCAACATGTTCACTGAAGAAAATTTCCCCCATTTAAAGGCACCTTCCACATTAGAGATTGATGAAGTTACCCTTAATGGGAAAGAAGTCGAAGGTAGTGACTAATTTTTATGTTAGCTAGCTTTTATATAGATAGATTAAATCTTATGGATGGACGTAATCACGAATATATCAATCTATTATTGTAACAAACATTTAATAAAATGGTACCTTAATGTTATTTACTTTATGTGAATTCCCTGTTAAGTTATATAATTATTATCCAACTTTTTAGCTACACCAGGAGGTTAATCATGTTTAATCAACAGCAAAACCTATTAAAAAAGGGCTGGTTTTTCTTTACAGTAGCCGCAGTTTTACTGTGGGCCAAAACCTATTCCGCCCTTCAAATAGCATTTACACTAAATATTGAAAATGGAATTCAACAATTTATTATAATCATTACACCGATCAGCTCAATACTATTTTTCTTAGGGCTGTCTCTGTTCTTCAAACCTAAGCGTCGAAATAAAGCGTTCATGACGATTTATTTCTTAATGTCCTTGGCTCTTTATTCAAACGTAGTATATTACAGATTCTTTAATGACTACATTACGCTGCCCGTTCTTATGCAATATAAGAATTTCGGTGACTTAGGTGGAAGCGCCAAAGCTCTGATTCACCCAATGGACTTGCTTTATTGGATTGATATTGTCATTTTAATTACATGGTTGGTCGCTAAAAAAGTTCGTCCAACTATGGAATTCCGTAGAAGAACAGTAGCTATGCTTTTTGCTGCATCTCTAGGATTTGCAGTCGTAAACTTAAGCTTAGCTGAAATGGAACGTCCACAATTGCTTGTAAGAACGTTTGACCGTGCAAAACTTGTTAAATTGCTAGGAATCTATAATTATCATGTCTATGATACGGTCATGACTGCAAAAACTTCCTCCCACCGTGTCATGGCAGATAGTAATGAACTGTCTGAAGTCTTAAACTATGTTAACTCACAGCAAGGTAAAATGGGCGCCAAAGGGAAATACTTTGGAAAAGCGGAAGGAAAAAATGTTGTGCTTGTTTCCCTTGAGTCCACACAGAATTTTGTGATCGATCGTAAATTAAATGGGCAAGAAATCACACCATTCTTAAATGACTTGAAAGAGGATAGCTTTTACTTTAGCAATTTTTATCACAATACAGGCCAAGGAAAAACATCCGACTCAGAGTTTATTATTGATAACTCTATGTACGGACTTTCTCGAGGAGCCGTATTTACAACAAACGCAAATAATGAGTTTAATGCAACTCCTGAGATTTTGAAAAGTGAAGGGTACACACCTGTAAGCTTCCACGGCAACCATGCAAGTTTCTGGAACCGTGATGTGATGTACCAAAGCCTTGGTTATGAGCATTACTTCTCAAAAAAAGAGTATAATGTAACCGAGGAGAACTCCGTAAACTATGGATTAAAGGATATTCCTTTCTTCGAGCAATCCATGCCGATGCTGAAAGGTTTAGACAAGCCCTATTACGCGAAGTTCATAACGATGACTAACCATTACCCGTATATAGTAAACAATGAAAATATGGAAATGATTGACCCTGCCAATACAGGTGATGGTTCTGTCGACCGCTATTTCCAAACCGTTCGCTATATGGATGAATCTATCAAGAAGTTCTTCCAGATGATGAAGGAACAAGGTGAATATGAAGATACCATTTTTGTCCTTTACGGTGATCACTATGGCATCTCTGAAAACCATAACCGTGCAATGAGCGAGATTCTTGGGAAAGAAATCCGTCCATTCGAACACGTGCAATTACAGAAAGTGCCTTTGATCATTCACGTTCCAGGAATGGAAGGAAAAGAAATGGAGACCGTTGGTGGACAAATAGACTTGAAACCGACAATCTTAAACCTTCTAGGTGTTGAACAGAAAAATGATGTCCAGTTCGGTACGGATCTATTGAATAAAAACCGTGAGAGTGAAACAATCCTTCGTGACGGAAGTGTTGTAACTGACAAGTATGTATATGCTGCAGAACAAAACATCTGTTATGATAAAGAAACGGGAGAAGAAATCGATTCTAAATCTTGTGCACCATTAAAAGAAGAAGCCGAAACGGAACTTGGCTTTTCTGACAAAGTCGTTTACGGTGATTTGTTGAGATTCATGGATAGTGAAAAAGAGGAAATTAAGAGGAAGATAAAAGATAATGGGAATGGGTCCTAACTAACACCATTGTATAAACAAAAACAAGGTCAGAGTTTAGCTCTGATCTTGTTTTTTTATTATCTGAAAAAGCTGATCATTGTACTGGAGTAACCTTTAATTATGTCCATCAAGTGTGTTGTCATCCATTATATATAAACAATCAATTGCTTTCCACACTCGAATCCGATTTAAAATTGTCGAAGGTGACAAAGAAGGTGACGGTACACAAGTACATTCAAATTATGGTGGAGAAGGTGACGATCGAGTGTTTTTGGACTGATACAAATTGCTTGTTAAAGGAAAGGGCGCGTTTATCGAATAACGCGTCCTTCTGTATAGGGCCAAATGGAAGATCAATAAAGTGGTTTGGGAAATATATTAGTACTAAATTGAAATAAATTACCTTCCTTGACAGTAGCTCTCAGTGAAATTGTTTTATAATGAATGGTACAAGTATATACCAGTTTATAGCAATTTAATATTGGAGGGAACACTATGATTAACGTTTATAATTACGTGCTGGACTCACTATCAGATTGGGAGATTGGATATGTGACAGCAGAACTTAATTCGGGTCAATACTTTAAAAAGCAAAGTGATCATGTTTCCGTAAAGACCGTTGGTTCTACAAAAGACCCCATAATAACAAAGGGTGGTATGACAGTCATACCTGACATAACCTTTGACGAAATAATTTCTGATTCCTCCACAGTTTTGTTGTTACCTGGAGCAGACACATGGACAGACACTAAACACATACCGATTATCGAAAAGGCAACCGAATTGTTAGACTGCGGAGCAATGGTCGCGGCAATTTGTGGTGCAACCACTGTACTTGCAGAGGCTGGGGTGTTTGACAAACGTATACATACTAGCAACAGTCTCGAGTATCTCAAGATGGTATGTCCAAGCTATAAGGGAGAATCATATTATAGAGATGTTAAGGCAGTTGCGGACAGTAATTTGATAACAGCCAGTTCGGCGGGGGGGTTGCTATTCGCTCAAACTATATTAAAGAAGTTAGATGTTTTTTCTGAAAATACTCTTGAAGCATGGTATAACTACTTTAATACTGGTGACGCAAAATACTTCTACGCTTTGCTACAGACTCTATAGAATTAGACATTAAGTGGTATGAATAACTGCTCAACAATCGGGGCGCGTTTATCGAATAACACGCCCTTTTTACATTTTAGGACCATATAATGGAATAACTGCTTGTAGGGATTATGGGGAGTTGGAAAAATTGGTATTAAGTCAAAGGGTAGGTTAGTTATATACAAAAACTCGTAAATAGGGTTTTGTTTAACCCATCATTTCGAAGAGTGGATTTGATCTAAAAGAAAGCTCAGTTTTAAATCTGAGCTTTTCTAAAGCAAGGTAAGAACATCTTGAATAACAATATTTGGATGGCTTTCATTCACATTGTGGTAAGATCCTTCCGCCAAAGTGTATTTGCTATTTGGTGATAATTTTAGTTGATCCCTTATTAACCTTTGCCAGACCTCCTCGATTTTTTCTGTTGTTTCCCTATGCATTCATTGTAGAAAATGCTTGGGCAGGATTGATAATGTGGTATATTTTCCCCTTTATCTTCATAATCGGACTCGTTATGTTAATGGTTGGTATTTTCAAGAAAGAAGAAACAAAAATAGTTTGAGATCTTCAACTAAAGAGTGCTTTAGTTGAAGATCAACTCGAGAGTATCTCGGATTCAAGTCTTCACAAAATGGGCGCAATTCCTGTACAAGGAATTGTGTCCTTTTTAGTTTTCATCGTGAACTTAATAATAATAAATCCTTTTGTTTAGTAGAGCTTATTTGACCCAAAAGGTGAATTAGGCGAGATTCAGCATCAATAATCCTTTTGTATGTTACATAGTACCAATTAAAGAAATGGATACTAATCAGGAAGCAAAAAGGAGTGATACTGATGGCTATGTGTCCTATATGTAACTCGTTTAAAGAATTAGAAATATATTGTTCAGAATGCAATTCTCGATTAGAAGACTCAGGTAGGGTATCCGATTTTTTAGACCCTTACGGCCATTATAATGATGAAGAAACTGTAAAAATGGGTGATGGCTATCCTGATACAGCGAAGGATCAGATTTGTCCTCATTTAATGTATTGTAAGAATTGTGAACATAATGAGGTGAAGTTCGTTCAAGAAGAATAGCTGATCAAATGACTGGCTCTAAAATTTCTAACAGTTAGTAAGCAATTTGAAAACAATATGCAGTAGATTCTCAATAAAAGGGGCATTCTTCTTGAATAATTAACCGAACATTTTCATAATTGTTAGCAGAAATTCGTGGGATTAAAATGATATATTAAAGTTACGGTAGGGAGGGGTTATGATGCGTTTTGTTCGATTGGGTGGAGTTATTCTATTCGCTTACCTGGCTTATTTGCTTTATGAAAAAGGGGTTGAGCTTAAAGCAATGGGAACGAATGCAGACGGAGATGGTATAGGGATTAGCTTCCTAGGATTGCAGGTTGCTGAACGTGTTCCTGAAGAAAATATCCCTCAACACGCCAAGGGTTTTTTTGTGACGAGCGTTATATTTGTGGTGATCGGATTGACACTTCTATTTCAACCACTCATTAAAAAAGCAATACCATCCAAGATATCCAATTGGTTTCAACGACAGTTAGAAATAGAATAATGAAGGAAGAAACCAAGATTTTTAGGTAAGCAAACGGGGCGCTTATTCGGAGTTGAAGTAAGGATTTGCATCCTTTCTCATGAAGAGGGCCATATTGTTTAACAACTGTACACTTGAGTTTTGGAGGGGCGAATTGCTATTAAAATTCACATCATAGGTAGCGCCCCGACTCTGTTAGCAGTTTCCTTTGTTTTTAAGGAGTAGTCAAATTAGAATTGGAAATCACCATCTTTCATTAGTATGACTTCAGTTCCGCCTTCTTTAATACCCACTACTTTCATATCTTCGGTACCAAAGGTCACATTGACTAACAAGAGGGAAGTATTAAGTCCTGCTTCCTTCAACTCTTTCACCGATAGGTTGCTGCCATTTTGAAGGTTGGAAGGGGAGGCGTTTCCGATTCCAATATGGCAGGCCGTATTTTCATCAAACAAGGTGTTGTAAAAGAGAGTATCCAACTGAGAAAGAGGAGAATTGTTAGAGACCAAGGCAATTTCACCAAGATAATGTGAACCTTCGTCTGTTTCGATGAGACTTTGTAACGCTTCTTGCCCAGTGGCGGCATAATAGGCAGTAATCCTTCCATCTTTAAAGGTTAGGTAAAAATCATCGATGACACTTCCCTCATAGATAAGCGGTTTAGTGGCTACTAGTTTGCCATGTACCTCATTTTTATTGGGGGCGGAAAATATTTCCTCCGTGGGAATGTTCGGAAAGAACGGTATTCCCTTTTTATCTATAACACCCCCGCCGATAAAAAAGTGATTTTTAGGCATGCCGACTAATAAATCAGTTCCTTTGCTATTTGTAAAATGCAGGGCTTCAAACTGGCTGTCGTTTAGAAACCTTTTCCGGGACTCGAAGGCTCTGTTATGATTTTCCCAGTCTTTTATAGGGTTTTTTCCATCTGCCCGGGCTCCACGTAAGATTAACTGCCATAACGATTGCAGGGCTTCTTCTTTACTTAAGTGAGGAAATACTTTAGTTGCCCATGCGAAGTACGGGACAGCTAGAAGACACCAGCGAACCTCGTGGGATCTGATCTTTGCGTAATGATCCTTCAACTTGGTGCGAGAGGCCTTTTGGAAGCGGCTCATCCGTTCTGTGGAAACATCCTTAAAGGCATCTAAGTTTTCAGAAATAATATGGATGTAAGCAGCACCCGCATCGTCCCACTCCTTAAAGCGAGCATCCTGCCAGTTGGGAAAGTGATCGATGGCATCATCTGCTGCATTTAAATAAAATTCTTTGGTAGACTGTTCATCTGTCCAATCCATAACCACATTTGAAGCCCCCGCCTCATAGGCTGCCGTTTGGATTAGACGTGCGAATGTTACATTTTTTATGTCACTATGAATAATCACTAATTGATTCTTTTGCACATTTACACCAGCTTGTACAGCAAGCTCTGCATACTTTTTTAACTGTTCTTCGCTTATAAGCTCATATATTCCTTTAATCATCACACACTCAGCTCCTAACTTTTTATTCCTTTATAAACAGAAGTTAATGGGAATTGATTGTAAGTGGAGTATACAGCAATACCAGCTAATAGAAGGTCAATGGCTAAAGGTAAAAAAGATTAATTTGACATGGTAAAATAAAAAAGAACATACTAAATAAACTTCAATATTAATGGATTTGAAGTATTTTCTATAAAAGTATTTTATTGGTTCCTTTTAAACCACATAGGCCTTTTTACTTTTTAAGATGGCATAAATCCAGTGAATGAGCTTGTTTGCACAAGCAATGATCGCCACTTTATGTGGTTTGCCTTCTTCTCGCTTTTTATCGTAATATGCTCTTAATTTTGGGTTGCGATTCTTGGTTATTCCACATTGGACCGCGTTATATAGACTTTGTCGCAGGCGAGCCGATCCTCTTTTTGTAATTCGGTTAATGGTTGCTTTAAACTGTCCAGATTCATGGACGCTCGGGTCCATTCCTGCGTAGGCGACGAGTTTCTTAGGGTGGTTAAACTGGTCAATCTCCCCAATCTCGGAAAGGATTGTTGCCGCAATCTTTCCACCAATACCGGGAAGTGATCGGATAATTTCATACTCATCAAATTCTTCAGCCAAGGCATCTATCTCTTTCAGTAGCTTCGATAGGTGCCTTTGGTATTGAAGAAGAAGTTGAATAAACATCGTTAAACTCACCACATGGCTCGTATATAAATTACGTCTGAAAGGGTCTCGCTCAGCTGCCTCTTTTAGCTGATGGGCTTTATCTAATGCCCATCCATAGGAGCGTTTAACCCCTTGTTGGAGAATCACTTCAGCGATTTTTTCCTTCGTTTCCTCCTTAACACCTTGAGGTGTTTGATAGTGGAGTAACGTTCGTAAGGAGGTGGGTGAATAGAGTGCTCCAAAGACAGTTTTATATTCCGGAAAGACTTGATCCAATACGGTTTGGAACTGAAGTTTAACTTGTACATAAGTTCCTGTTAACGCGTCATGTTGGCGCGTTAGATTCCTCAAATTCATGATTTTGACGGTTTTCTTTTTGAAAGGTTGGAGGTCATCATATAGATAATACATCTCCCCTAAACGAAAGGCATCAATGGCGTCGGTTTTTACTTTCCTTAAGCTCATCTTCTTAGCTTCATGGGAAAGAACCGGATTCACCAAATAATAGACAATTTGATGGTCCTCTAAGAACTGCAAAACTGGTTCATGGTAATGGCCAGTAGATTCAAAAACGACGACCGGAGGTCGCCCTGTGATTTCTTCCACCTCTAACCAAAACTGATAAAAATCATGTAAGCCTAAAACGTTATGCTCGAAAACAAAGCTTTTCTTATAAGGATCTTTTTTCTGTAAAAAGGCTTGTACTTGGCTTTTTCCCTTCGCAATATCCAGGCCAATGACTGGATCCATTCATTATCACGTCTCCTTTTGTTAGTTTCGCCGGCAGCCCCTATATCTAGCTTGTAGTGTCATAGCTTCGCTTGTTATGCGGGATCTAGGTCCCAACCAGCCTCAATCATGTTTCTACAAGTAGGGGGTGGACAGTATTGCGGACGGGATCAGAGTCCCACGGGCGCGAGCGTCCTACCCCGGCTACCTAAAGAATAACCTATAAGAAATAGGTCAACCAGATAAACTGGTTAACCTTATAATACGATCGGGCGCGATTCTGTAATAAGGATCAGCGCTCATTTTTTATTTAAGTAACATATTCTGGTCTTCTTGATTTAGAGGAGGATATGGAAGTGGTCGGAAAAGCAAGAAACGGGGAAGAAGCGATTGCTTTGGTGAAGCAGCACCATCCTAATATTTGTATCATGGACATTGAAATGCGGGTGAAGAACGGGATAGATACAGCAGAAGAACTAAAGGATAATCCCTGTAAAATTATTATTTTGACTACATTCGCCCGAGCAGGGTATTTTGAACAAGCCCGTAAAGCGGAAGTGTTTGGCTATCTTCTTAAAGACAGCCCCAGTCAGGATCTAGTCAATTCCATTCGTATTATCATGGCCGGCCGTCGAATTTATGCCCCGGAATTGGTGGATATGGCCTACAGCGACCAGAATCCGTTGACCGAACGCGAAGATCAGGTAATCAAACTGGTGGCCGATGGCAAAAACACGAAGGAAATCGCCGGACAACTTGATATCACGACGGGAACCGTTCGAAACTATATTTCTGTCATCCTTGATAAGCTTGAAGTGAGCAATCGGGTCGAAGCAGTCTCCCGGATTAAGGAGAAGGGCTGGTTAAAATGAATTCGAAAAAAAGCCCTTCCCATTTTTTGAGAAGAGCTTCTTTGTTTGATACTTACGCTTTTACAACATTAGCAGCCTGGGGGCCGCGGTTACCTTGTTCTGTATCGAAAGTAATAACCTGACCTTCTTCTAATGTTTTAAAACCCTCGCCTTGAATTGCTGAAAAGTGAACGAATACGTCGTCTTCGCCTTCAACTTCAATAAATCCGAAGCCTTTGTCCGCGTTAAACCATTTTACTGTACCTTCATTCATGTTCATTCCTCCATGTGCTTTTTGCACAAAATATTACTATTCTTGCTCCGCACAATCATTCAAGACGATAAGCACTTTTGCAAGTTCTTACTTCCCTCATTAATCATATCCGAACAATAATAATTATTTTAAGTATAACATATTTGGGGCCCGGACAGCAAACGCGGAAAATGTACGCTAAGAGTTGTGTTGCATTAGATTACGCATTCTTAATTAAATCGTGTAGCATAAGGTCGTGTTTTAACAACTATAACAATCATTTACAATACAAATTTGGTTATGTTGTATTAAATGAACCGTTTGTATAACAGAAAAGCCTATGTGCTGAGGGCTCTAATTCTTAATGTACGCTATCCGCGTTTTGCTGGCGATACCCCAAGTAATAGAAGCTTGGTGATCATTCTTAGATAATTTATCTTGAAATTGAGTCTTTCGCAATCGGGGCGCAAATCTGGAATAAGAATTGCACTCTTTCTTTGTGTAAAGGGCCTTTGAATAAAGGAAAGTTTTTCAAGAATCGAAAAAAGCAAATAAATTTTCTGGATAGGATTCATCAATCTAGTAGGTACAATATTTTTTATCAAATATGATTTAAAAGTCATATTATACTGATTGAAATGTATTACTTACAATATAGGGAAAGAGACCATTAAAGGAAATGTAATGTCTATTGGTGTAGAGGAGGAGTAAATTCTATTGAATTTTCGAAAAGCAAATGAAGAAGATTTACAAGCAATTGTTCGCTTACTTGCCGATGATGAATTAGGTTCCCAACGTGAACGTTATGAAGAGCCATTACCGGATGATTACTATGAAGCATTTACAGCAATTAAAGCCCAAGTCGGAAATCAAATTATTTTAGCATTTGAAGGTCAAACGTTGATTGGCTGCCTCCAGTTAACAATCATTCCTGGTTTAGCAAGACAGGGTATGAAACGGGCACAAATCGAAGGGGTACGTGTTGATCGGCGTTATCGCGGAAGAGGAGTAGGAGAAGCTTTGTTTAAAGAAGCTATTGCAATCGCGAAGTCTGAGGAATGTGGTCTTGTGCAATTGACCACTGACAAGCAACGTGATGACGCCCATCGTTTTTATAATCGACTAGGATTCTTGGCGAGTCATGAGGGTATGAAACTAATATTTTAATTAAAAACTTTTCTCCATAAACGGGGCGCAAGAATTGAATAAGACTTGCGCTACTTTTGCTTTAATGCGATGGTCCAGATAATTGAATAACTCATTGCAAAAACAAAGCCAATTTGAAAAAACGGTATAATATTTTCATCTTGATTATACCTTACTGAGGTGTTGTTTATATGAATGAAATAATCAAGAGAAGGAAGTGATTGTTTTGAATAAACAGCAAGTGGCAGAAACAGCAAGGAAGTACGGTTTGGAAGTAAAAGAGGATTCGATCTCATTTAACGAGTCAGGTTTAGATTTTCTGGTTGCTTATGGAGAAGACGATAAGGAAGAAGAATGGGTGCTGAGGCTTCCAAGACGTGACGATGTGATGGTGAGGACAGTTGTTGAGAAGAAAGCACTGGATTTAATCAGTAAATATGTCACTTTTCAAGTCCCGGTTTGGTCGATTTATGAAGATAACCTTATTGCTTATAGAAAATTAACCGGCGTACCAGCCGGCACGATTGATCCAGAGATTCATAACTATGTGTGGGAGATGAATCATGAAAATGTGCCTGAACAATTTCATCAGACATTAGCCAAAGCTTTGGTCTCGCTCCACACCCTTCCGAAAGCAGAGGCTCTTAAAGCCGGCCTATCTGTTCAGACAGCAGAAGAAGCAAGATTATCAATGATTGAGCGTATGGAAAAGGTTAAAGCGAAGTTTGGTGTAGGCGAATCCTTATGGAACCGCTGGAAGTCATGGGTAAACAATAAGGAATTGTGGCCTCTGAGAACAGGTCTGACTCATGGGGATGTTCATGCTGGCCACACGATGATTGATAAAAATGCGAACGTAACCGGCTTGATCGACTGGACCGAGGCAAAAGTAACAGATGTATCAAATGATTTTGTTTTCCAATACCAAGCATTCGGCGAAACAGCTTTAGAGAAACTAATTAGCTATTACCAGCAAGCAGGAGGGATTTACTGGCCTGCCATGAAAGAGCATATCATTGAGCTTAATGCGGCCTACCCTGTTGCGATTGCTGAGTTTGCGATCACCTCAGGCTTGGAAGAGTATGAGCAGATGGCGAGAGAAACACTGGGAGTGAATGCACGCTAGCATTAAGTAAAAAAATAAAGTTCTTCACAGGGAGTTAATAACTCTTAAGATTTTTTTGCTGGGTTTACTTCAGAAGTGTAAATAAAGAATAGGGGATGAAGAAGGGGTTTAGGGTTTACTTCGAAGCTACCTTAAAATATTAGGACTGTGCCAAGCTGCTAATCAAAGCAACATCGATTATTATACCATTTAACTTAATAGTCATTTTTCAAGTAAAGGGGCGCGTTTATCGAATAACGCGGCCTTTTTACATTTAAGGGCAATTTAATAGAATAAGGGAAGGACTTTTAGAAAGTAAATAGAAATTTCATTAAGGATATGAATTTTGTTCTTCTATGAACGGGAAGAAGAAAACCTATTTTGATGAAGGGGTGAAAAAATGAGTACAGAAACTCTTCCAAGTTGGTTTTGGGTTGTGTATTACTTGCTTTTATTTATCACATTAAGCTTTGCAGTATTTAGTCTTATTCGAAAAAGAATTAAAGGATTGTCTATTATTGCTGTAGTCTTTGCTGTTACTGTTCCGATAATAAGTATGTTAAGTAGCATTGGAAGGGAAGAAGGACTAAATGAATTAGAGCATTTAGTTCATCAATTACAAGATGGTGAACTCTGGTCTATTTACGTGGTTATAGGTTACTTATATCTACTGGTCTGGTGGGTTTTTATTCTTAAGCAAAATAAAAAGATAAATAGAACATCTTTTTAAATTAGATTAACAATAAGATTTCCATAAACGGATGACTGATTGTGGTGTGAGATCCTTTGGCCATTGGTCAAGGTGGGGAAAGGATGATTTATATTTATTTAATTCAGCTTGTCATATTTGTTCTACCAGTTGTCTCTCTTATATTAGGGGGGATTGGGTATTTTATTTTTAAAAATATTTATATAATGCCTGTGATAGTTGCTATAGCTGCAATCATTTCAACATTTATTGTGTTTAACTCTTCATTTTGGATTTGGGTTGTCATTTACACATTGTTATCACTTTTATCTGGATTTGTTGTTAAGTTATTATCATCAAAACAGCAAGCTAAGCATTCTTAGTTCTTCTGTTATCGGACGCGTTTATCAAATAACGGTCCTACTGATTAGGGCCAGATAAATGGAGTAACTTCTTGTGACACATATGAAAATTTGAAATAATCCCGTCGTTGTCCATGAAATCATCGATATGGCAAAACAATCTTTATCAAAGGAAGATTGCTTTCTACAGTAACAATGGACAGCTTAATACCCTATTCAATAAGCCCTTGCCAGTCAAGGCTTATTTGTTTGTTGCAAACTTATATCAATTCCATTAAAAAAATTACGAAAAATTCACAAAAATATGTTTAATTACCATTAATATCCGGAACACAATTAATGTAACTACTTTAAGGAGGTTTTAATTTGTTGAAAAGATTTTCTGTAGTAGTAGTAGTAATGTTTTTGGTGGCGCTTACAGGGCTACATAATCCTGTCTTTGCGGACAATCACGGGGAGCCACCTGTCAAAGAGTTGGAGCAGCAGTTCAATGATTTGATTGATTTAGAGACTACTGAGGATGGCGAAGTAAAGAAATATGATTCCAGGGACAGGTTAGAAGAAGAAATGAAGAGTATCATGGTTTGGCCGCTGGCAGACCATTACTTGGATACCTATTTCGAAGAACGAGATGGAAAGTTATACCTGAAAGAAATGGACGGCCCTGTTCAGTTGAAAACGGATCAAGATTATACATTGGAAAAGGTCAGCGCTGATAAGTACAAACTGACCCAGCATGGAGAAAATCAACTGCGAGACGAATACACATTGACAATCACTTACAGCTATGAAGCTGGCAAATGGGTTTTCGGTGACCGTATGAACCATGTAGCTTCTTCCGAAACCGGTGGGGAGTTACCTGATACGGCTACTTCTTTTCCAATCGTAATGGTTTCTGGTGGTGCTGTTATGGCACTCGGCGCTCTTCTCCTTATCTTCAGAAGAAAACCCACTGTTTAAATATGGGTGGATGCACATGAAGAAAATCGGTATTTTGTTATTGCTCACAGGAATAATGATGATAGCTTGGAGCGGCTATTCCTGGTGGGAACAGACCAAGGCAGTCACCAGCAATGCGGAGGAACTTCACATGGTGTACGAGAATTGGGATGATACCGCATATCAGCAACAGCTAAAATCCATCGATGACAAGCAAAGGTCCCATACCAAGTCTTATCAGCACGGAGAAAGTGTCGGAGAGTTGGAGATTCCTCGTATAGGCAGCCAATATGATGTTTACTGGGGAACAGGTGCTGATACGCTTAAACAAGGAGTGGGTATGTATGACAGTAAATGGACTGTCAAACCGGACACCCCTGGCCATGTGGTTCTCTCTGGTCATCGCGACACGGTGTTCAGACAACTCGATAAAGTGAAAGTAGGGGACCATCTTTATGTAATTTATGAAGAGAAAACGTACGACTATCAGATTCGTAAAACGTGGATAACGGACGAAAAAGATCGTTCTGTCATCGTTGATAAAAACAAGCCGACACTTACCTTGACTACGTGTTATCCCTTCGATTTTGTCGGTTATGCACCTGATCGTTATATTGTCCAGGCAGAATTAGTCTCTGTGGACAAAAATGGCTAAGCACCAACAAGGCGCTGCTGTTGCAGCGCCTTTTTTTATTCATACCGTGAATTTATTAAATTGCTCAATCAAAGTTTTCTTGTCTATTTTCCCTACGTCTGTTTTCGGCAGCTCATCGATGATACAAAATTACATCGGCACCTTATAACCAGCCAGATGCTCCCCGCAAAAGGTTTTCAAACCAGAGGTTGTAAGCGTGACTTTTCTGTTTCAATGAAACAAAAGCAACCACGCTCCCCCCCATTTATCATTCGGAACTCCTACCATGCCGCTTCATTAACTTGTGGGTTTTCTCCAAGACGATGTTCAATTTCCAATGGATAGACATCTCTCCTCCAGCAGGGATTAGTCGAAATAATCGAAGTAATCAACATCCACCGACCTTGCTCGTTCACAAAGATCTCCATTTAGTTAAATTGCTGAGTTAGTCTTCAAGAAAAGGGCAGTGCGCGACAAGTTCTGCTATAAACGCCTTTCGCCGTGAAAAAGCAGGAAGTTTAAACAATTAAATTTCAACTTTACAACGGAGGATGGGAATGACGGATCCATGTTTCCTGAAACCATCCCGTCAATACTCCTGCATGCGTTATAATTGATAGGTTATAGGGTATGAAGCACAGGTAGATTAGGTAGAACGAAGGCTGTAGCCATTCAATAAGAAAAGGTATGCCAACGGATATGCCTCACGGCTGAAAAACTAGATACGGTGAGAATCGTTCCTTGAGATAGGAACTGACGAACCTCCGAAAGTAAGGGTCTAAATTTTCAACGTAGGGAAACTTACGTGTCATCTTACGATGACGTGAGTGGTGTGGAGTAAAACTGCGCCCTCTGAAATACGCTATACCGAACCATGGCGGTATCCAGCTCACAGGCTTAAAGGAAGCACCTATGTTTAGTATGGAAAGCTACGTTGTAAGGTACTTGGAAAGCAAGGGACGTTGAAACAAGGGCTGTCACCCGAAACGGTTGCTATAAAGCTCCATGCTGAAAAGTATTTGTCCTTGTGAGGGTAGGGGAGTGACTGGAATCTCCTGTAATGGGAGTGGAGGAACAGCCCCAAGTCTAATGAATGAAACGATTATTTTCCGTAAGTGAATGGCACCGATCGGGTAGGAACGTGGGAACATCACTCCATAAGGAGGGATGCCACAGTGCCAACGTTGCGAAACTGGGATTATTATCATATGACGGAGACGTTTACAGACCTACATGAAAAAGCGAGTCAAGGATACAAGTTTTCTCATCTTTATGACACGATCATTTCGAGAGAAAACATCCTGCTCGCTTTTCGCATGATTAAAACCAACAAAGGGTCCAAAACGCCAGGTACCGATGGAAAAACCATCGATGACATGAAAGAGCTATCGGAAAACAATCTCGTAAACGAAGTAAGAACCAAACTAAGAAACTATCACCCGAAGAAAGTTCGAAGAGAATGGATTGAAAAAGAGAACGGTAAATGGAGACCTCTTGGGATTCCATGTATCTTGGATAGAATCATCCAACAGAGCTTCAAACAAGTTCTCGAACCGATTGTTGAGTCTCAATTCTTCAAACATAGTTACGGGTTCAGACCTCTCCGGTCTGCTCATCATGCTATGGCAAGGATACAATACTTAATTAACCAAGCGCAATTTCATTTTGTCGTCGATGTAGATATTAAAAGTTTCTTTGATAATGTGAATCACTCATTACTAAATAAACAGCTTTGGAATATGGGTATTCGAGACCGAAAGGTTCTCGCTTGTATAGCTAAAATGATCAAGTCCGAAATCGATGGAGAAGGTGTGCCTGTGAAAGGATCACCACAAGGTGGTATTCTATCACCTTTACTCTCTAATGTGGTTCTAAATGACTTAGATCAATGGGTTGCAGGACAATGGGAGGTCTTTCCTCTTACAAAAACCTACAGTTCAGATGATGCTAAAAGGCGAGCTAGAAAACAAACAAACTTGAAGCAAGGATACTTGATTAGGTACGCCGATGATTTTAAAATTCTATGCCGAGATGGAAAGACAGCTCAACGGTGGTACCATGCGGTACGTCTTTACCTCAAAGAGCGTTTAAAGTTGGACATCTCTCCAGAGAAATCTCAAATTGTAAACTTGAGAAAACGAGAATCAGAGTTCTTAGGTTTCACCATTCGTGCGAATAAAAAGGGGAAGAAACGAGTGGCCCATACAGGGGTCATTTCCTCAAAAAGAAGGAAAATCAAACAGGAAGCTAAGAAGCTCATTCGAACAATAAAAGCTTCCCCTTCTGCTGGAAATATTCAACGTTATAATAGTTTCGTTTTGGGTATTCATCATTACTTCAAACGAGCGACTCATGTAAGCCTTGCGTTCTCACGTCTTGCTTTCGATCTTAAACCATTTCTAGTGAACCGTCTTCGACCGGTTGGAAAACTAGAACATCCTTTTCAGCCACCACCTTTTTATAAGAAGAACTTTAGCTTAGGAACGAAGACTATCAACATTAGAGGGATGTACCTTTTTCCTATTGGTAATGTTAAAACATTCCATAAGATGAACTTCAGTCCAAAGCTTTCGCTTTACACAAAGAGAGGTAGAGAACAAATTTATAAAAAGTTACGACCGGATATACAACAAGAAGTCGGTTATTTAATGAAAGCTTCTCTACCGAATCGGAGTATAGAATATCTTGATAATCGAATAAGTCGGTACAGTATGAAGATGGGTAAATGTGAAATTACAGGCGAGTATTTACATGCTTCAGATGTTCATTGTCATCATTATGTACCCAAGAGTTTTGGAGGAACGGATAAGTTTCAAAACCTCCGCATTCTCCATAAAGATGTCCACCGGCTCATACACATTAGAGATATCGAGCGAATCAATTTTTATCTTGAAAAGATTCCACAAAACCAACGAATTCTAGATAAAATTAACCAATACCGAAAGGTATGTGGGATGGAAGGGATCAAGCGATCCAGTCTCGAAGAGTAACAAGGAACTTATAATTTAGTACATATCATTAGATGGAACGCCGAATGCTGGGAAACTAGCACGTTCGGTGCGGAGCAGGGGAAAAGCCGGAGATAACTTCAAACGCTTACCTATTGCTAACTCTGTTGAATATAATTTGAGATAATAGAGTTTTATGGAACTATAAAATCACTGTTTCGTATATGTAGTATAAGATTTTTATTAGTTTCGGGGGATTTACATTAAGAGCTAGTTCTTGATATCAAATATTCTAAATAAGGGGACGATTACCTAGAAAGGTAGTCGTCCTTACTTAAAGGAGGAAGGTATGAGTAAGTCAAAATACATTAAATGGATAGGTTTAATTCTGATGATCGCGGGGGGATTGACTTATTGGTTATCGAAATTTAATGATTTAGGTCCTTTATGGACCAATGCATCTTTAATCTCTATAGCCTTGGGTGCTGTTATTATGGCTACGGGTGTTATTTTAGATAAACAAGTTAATAAAAGTAAATAAAGTTACTCAACAAAAATATAGGAAATAAATTAATAAATTCAGACTAGAGGCTTATCTGGAACGGAACATCGGAGAAGGCTGCACACCCTAAGACAGTCTTAAGCAAAAACGCTCCGTTTGATCATCCAGAGCTATTTTATAAGAGAGGACTTTAATATTTATGGGCGAGTTTGTTAAACAAGGCGTCTTTCTCAATTGGCGATTGATAAAAGGAAGGGATTTAAAAGAAACAAGTAGAAATACTGATGTATGTATACAACGAAATGAAAGTTTCAACATAAACTCAGGCTGATAGTTTGAGTTGTTTGAAATAAAAGGTATTTAAGGGGGATTACGATTTGGCTATTCTTGACGAGAAGCAAATTTATAACTTATGGGTAAAAGCTTGGAATGATGATGTTTCTGTACTTGATAATATAACAGATCCACATTGCCTGGTTCATCAAGTGAGAACTGACGGAAGGACTTCGGATGAACGGAAGGGTGCCCACGCCTTAAAGGGAATCATTACGGATGGTTGTGCATTTTTTAATAACGTTAAAATGACAATAGAAGTTGGTCCTATCGTAGACAGGCCGTACGTTTCAGCGCGTTGGAAGTTTACAGGAGTCTACAATGGAGGTATGCCAGGTGCTAAGGCAGAGATGGGGAAAAAGATAAGCTTTAACGGTACAGATATTTTTCTTGTACAAGAAGGTAAAATAAAAGACTATTGGGTATCCTCCGACGGCATATACCTTATGGAGCAACTAGGAGTGTTTTAAGAGAAACCAAGGAATTCTAAAAAAACTTTAATTTATAGAGGGAGGGAACTACAAAACTATGGATTTTGAAACAGTTATGCGGGAGCTTGAAGCCTTGGGCAAGGAAAGAACAAAAAAATGAACCTATCCAATGGAGCACACGACCCGCTTTTTGGCGTGGCTACAGGTGCTATGAAACCAATCGCAAAGAGAATAAATCAACGTTTAGCAGAAGAGCTTTATGCTATAGGTAACTATGATGCAATGTACTTTGCAGGGATTGTTGCAGACCCAAAAGCCATTACAGAGTCAGATTTTGATCGCTGGATGGATGCAGCATATTTTTATATGCTGTCCGATTATGTGGTCGCAGTAACATTATCTGAGTCAAGTATTGCACAAGACGTTGCCGATAAATGGCTAGGATTCAAACGCAAATATGTAAGATGTTAAAATTAGCTTCACATCGGAGTGTTGGTCCAAGGAGGATTGACGCTCTTTTTGTTGGAGTTACTGAACGAACGAAGCAGGTAAAAGTGATTAGGCTGTAACCCCATTTATACTTTGTTTGGATTAGTTCTAATAGGGATATATTTGATTTTACCAAACTGGATATTGTTATTGTGCATATTTGCCAGGGTTTTGGCTTTTTAATCGTCAGCTCCAACTGGAAGAAACATCCTTGAAAAAGAGATACGGTTTGTAGAAAAGAGACTGTCTTTCTCGTAATAAAAACTAAATGATTGAAATAGACGGATTCTGTTAGGAGTAGTATTGTTTCATAAGTGAAACCGATTTGAATTTCAACCGTATGTAAGTGGTAATAAGGGGGGCATTTTTATGGAAGATAAGAACTTTTTTTACATACTAGGTGGCGTTTCATACGTTTCTTGGCCGCTCTATTTCCTTCTTTACTCATCGGAATATACTACTCAAAAGATTATTGAAGGTATTACGTTTATCTCCGTGGTAATGATTATTTACTTTGCAATTACAGTATTCTACTTTCGCCAAAAAGACGAGGACTAATAGTTTTTCTGGTTTTAGTTCTTAATAAGAATAGGGCAGACTTTAATAATCAAAGTTATTGTGTTAAAGGGTGTGTTTATCGAATAACGTGTCCTTCTGTATAGGGCTATATTCTAGAATTGGTATTGTAGAAAAAGGTGTAATTTTGAAATGGTTGGTATTCAGCAATCGGGCGGAATTGCTAAAACAGCATGAAGAAAAATAAAATGGGGGGTTAAAAAATGATTGGTTTTGGTTGGCTTAATTCCGGCAGTCTCGTGCTTGGAATAATTGCTTGGATACTTCCTGTTGTTAGTCTAATAGGAGATAAAAAGCATATCCAAAAGAATTGGTTTACTCTTTCCATTATGAGCATCAGTGCTTGTGCTATTTCGCTATGTTTCCAGATTTTCTATATCTATCATAAAGTAAGTATTGAGGATTGGTCTGCTCTAATGGATACAATGGGTGCTGTGGCGTTCGTCTCAGCAGTCCTTCTCATCATTACCATCCTATTAAATGCAATTACTCTGATTGTATATCGTGACAGAACAGCAAAGTAGGATGTTAAGTTGCCGTTTCACATTATCATGTATGGAAAATTGTGAAGGGGTGTAAAATTAATAAAAAGCTAATACGCTCTGGAGGACATATATGGTTTGTAGTTGGAAAACTTGCTCTTCTGATATCAAAAATTTTGTTTTTCATCTATTGGATGAAATTAAGGGAGTTATAGATGACGATTTTATTGGATTTTATATTCATGGTTCCTTGGCAATGGGAGGATTTAATCCGAAAAGCAGTGATATAGATGTTTTGGTAGTTACGAATGAAACAATGATTATTGAAACCAAGGAAAGGCTAGTAAAGTTATTTTTAAATTGCTCCAATGATCCATTTCCGGTTGAGATAAGTTTTGTGAATAAAGAACAACTAAAAAATTGGGAGCATCCCTTCCCATTCGATTTTCACTTTAGTGAATTTTGGAGAAGACGGTATGAAAGGGATTTGTCACAGGAGAAATATCAATACATAAACGCCGGGAAGGGAAAAGATCCAGACCTAGCTGCTCACATCACTATAACAACACACCGAGGAATCTGTTTAGAGGGCCCGCCTATTCATACTATATTTCCGACAGTCCCACGTTCCCACTATATATCCTCCATTATAGGAGATTACCGAAGTTGTATTGAGGAAATTCAGAAGGACCCAATATATTGTGTATTAAATATAGTTAGGGTTTATTGGTATCTAAAAGATGGAAAAATATCATCAAAGCAAGAGGCAGGGAATTGGGGCAAAACGTCACTGTCTGAACAGGTTAACTTAACCGTTCACAAAGCAGTTCATAGTTATGTGGATGGCAAGGGAACTTACGAATTTGATAAGGATGAACTTTTGATTTTTAGAAATGTTATGAGCAGGAAAATACAAGAGCAAATCAATTTCACATGATAATATAGCTTTCTAGTTATTCAATACAAGGGTTCATTCCGGAATAAAGGGTCTGTGCCTCTCTTGCATAAAACGGAAAAAAGCTGAAAATTGATGAAATCGATTTTCAGCTTTTCCTTTATAAAAGAACAGAAAGATATACAAATGGTAATTGATCCGAAGGGGGCTAAAAAGAATATTATGAAGGATATAGAAAAAATACTGTTTGACATCACGCTATATATCAAAGAGAAATATGACTGCCATACGGTACTCTTATACGGTTCTTATGTAACAGGAGACTACACAAGTGAGAGTGACATTGATCTAATCGGTTTTACCAATTCAACGGAACAGTATAACGAAGTCGATCTTTTTAATGGAAAGCAGTTAGACGTTTGGATTCATCCGACCAATGATATGTAAAATCACGAGCAATTTTTGAAACTACATCAAGCAGAAATTTTGCTTGATGAAGAAGATAAGGCTAGTCCCTTTATGGAAAAATTCAGTATTTATTTGGAGAAGGACCTGAGGAACTATCCTCTAATGAGAAGGAATTTCTAAGGACCTGGCTTCAGAAGATGGAAAAGAGGTCTAGAAAAGGAGATCTTGAGGGGAATTACCGTTTCCACTGGATGTTAAAAGATAGCCTGGAAATTTATTTTGAACTTAAGGGTCATTGGTATTTAGGTCCTAAGAAGTCATTTCGTTGGCTCAAACAGAATGATCCTGAGGGTTATCACCTTATTCGAATGGTGTTGAATGAACCGAATGTAGGTGATCATGTAGCGAAATGGATCAACTACATAACAAGAAAGTAGCGTTATCAAATACTATATTTTTATCTTGATATGAATTTTGCCGGAAAAAGTGCGCGTTTATCGAATAACGTGCCCTTTTTATATTTAAGGGCACTATTCCTGAATAAGGGGTTGGAATAAATAGGAATGATTTAATATTATTGGACATCTTCTTATAAGGAGGTGGGTTTAAATGAAGAAAATTTTAGGAAGGTGGACTGTTGAATTAGCAAAAATTTATTATGAGGGTTTAAGGGAAAAGGATACAACTGTAAGACTCCATAGTAACGAATATGATGTACAAAATTTCCCAAAGTTACTGATTCACATAGATGTGATTTCGGATAGCCAAGAAGACAGTGAAGATATAGAGAAAACGGTTAAAGAAATTGGACAGTTAGCAAAAGTAAAATCACTGTTACAGAAGGATGAGTCTTGATGTTTGTAAGAGAATTTGGGGAGTGAGAGTAATTAGAACGATTATAGTAAAACCAAAAAAGGCATTTTTTGCAATTTTAGGATTAATATATATGATCTTTCTGGCAATATCATTCTTTTCCGAGGTAGGCAATTTTTCAAGGTTAAGGACCCCCTTTTTTTTAGGGGATGGGCCCAATAACAATTACATCCCCTTTAGCACCATATCAACCTATATCCTTAATTTTAATCATTATAATTTGAGTACGTGGCTTTTTAATATGTTTGGAAATGTATTGATATTTCTGCCTCTAGGAATTATAGCTCCAGTCCTTTTTAATAGTATGTATCGCTACAAACATATCATATATATTGCTGTATCAATAAGAGTTGTGATTGAGATATTACAATATCAAACTTCATTAGGTGTATTTGATATAGATGATCTAATTTTAAGTTTAACAGGGGGGATAATGGGGTTTTGTTTATATATGAAATTTCTTAAATAATTGAGCTTTGTTTATAAGGGTGAGAACTTGCAACGGTTTCACTGAATTCGCAGATTATTGTTTTAGAACTACAAATGATTTCTTTACCCAACAGGACCGACTAAACGGTCCTGTTAATTTTTTTAAAAAGATTGCAACTTTTTTAAATTATAATCGTCACTTTAATGCCGGAGATATTGTGGGGAGTTTAAAAATGCATAAGATCAATCCATTAGAACTCATTGAAGAAATTTATAAAAAGCATTATGTTTATTTAAGAAATTTCTTAATTGGATTAACGAAAAATGATGAGGTTGCGGATGACATTATTCAGGGCGGCAGGAAAGGGGAGAGTGAACATGAAAACCGTAAAAGTACCTGTTTTTTTTCATGAATTGTTTGGTAAGCGAATTGCTCTGTTGGATCTGTGGCTCACGATTTTGTTTTGTATAGGGATGACAGTTTTGCTATTAACTCTTACCTACTCCGATTGGCAGGATCTTGCCATTTGGCGAGTCGTTATACTTATCGTTTTCATTGTAGATATTACGGGCGGTGTGATTGCCAACTTTTCATTTTCGACCAATTTCCACTATAAAACAAATGCTCGAGGGCGGCTGGTTTTCATTGCGATTCATGTACAGCCCATTATTTTTGCCTGGTTGTTTGGTGGTTACTACGGGGCCAGCCTCATTGTATGGGGCTACACAATCATATCGGCACTTATTGTTAACGCCCTCATTCAATACCCAGGCCAACGTATGATTGGCGTGTTTTTAGCCGTTTCAGGTGTGAGTTTGCTTTTGTTGTTCGCGGATATCCCACAAATGTTAATGGCTATTTTTTCTTTATATATGTTTAAGGTCATTTTCGGTTTTGCTGTTGACCATGATCTCAATAGGGAAGGAGTAGTGAGACATCTCCGTTCTTAAACTATTGAAATTGAAACTATATTGGTGATATTTACGTAACCATAATGTGGGGATGAAAATTTTCTATCTATTAATTGAAGAGGTGAGTGAGTTGAATCGAAATTGTCCAAAGTGTGAGGGCCATATGGTTGAATGTTATGTAGATCAAGGGGCGAAGGGAATTTTAGTTAAGAACTCTATTGGGGATAAGATATTTGGAAACAAGAAAAATACTCGAGTGAACCCCAATATCTGTAGCAATTGTGGTTTTGTTGAATGGTATGCAGAGGAACCCCAAAAGTTAAGATAAAGCAAGTGATTGTAAGGGAGGTTGATTTCTTGAGTTCTGGAAACAGTCCAGGTATATATAGTTGCGGAGAATAAGCTTATCTGTAGATTTAGAGCAAAAGGAGAATTGGATGTTTTTAATCTTACTCATTATATTAGCTACTGTTCTAGGTTGCCTGATCATGATGGCTGGTCCCTATTTTGGAGGGATTATTGCATTTGGAATAATTGCTGGATGTCTAGTTAGGGCGTTGTATTATTTAAACGAGATCGCTACCAAATTAGGTAGCAATGAATGAAATACATACTGGAATATTGAGAGTCTAACTAACATTGAAACAAAGGAAAATTGTGATTGCGTGGTGATTTGATTGAGAAATTGGATGAATGGCTTGTATGCTGTTCTTTTAGGATTAGTGTCGATATTCACAGGGGAAATCGTTACATTTATTATGCTGGGGTTTATTTTGATAGCACTTCAAAACATCCATTCGACGTTAAAAGAACTGCTTCAAGTTAATAAACATAAAAGGAACAACGATACTATTGATAAATAAGGAACAAGGGGAGAGGTATGGTGGGTAAAAAAGGTTAAGTGACAATGATTTAGCTTGCCCTTTTATCTTTGCCATTCGGGTTTTTTGTCGCATTTTCTCTTGTGAATTTTTTTTGGACTTTGATCTCCCTGTATGGGTTCTTCTGTGGATTATTCCCATTGCATTAATTGCAGGTGTGGTTTTTAGACTTATAGAAGAAACCTTTAGAAAGTTGTTAGGCGAAAATAATAAAGACGTAAAGTTTAGCTATATATTTGTACTTGGGGTTGTTGTGGGGGGCGCAGTCTCATTCATTAGTATAGCTTAGTTTGTAGAGGGGTGAAAAAAAAGGAGAGTTTTTCATTGATTGTATTATGGCTGCTTTACTCTAATAAATACATTTAGACCTATGTTCATTTAAAGGGACACGGTTGCTGTTTGAGTGATCGGGTGCTTTCCTTGAATCAAAGTAAGCGTCAATTCTAATTAAATAGTCCAGATTGAAAAGAAGCAGCGGACCTTTTTACGGAAAAGGCGAGTTAGTGTAACTAGAAAAAAATCACCAAAATATTTTAATACTGGAGGTTTGAAATATGAAACGGATGCCATTTGAACCACCAACAGAGTACTACGATGAACGAATTGAAACTATCGATGAAAAAATATGTGATTTAATAGAGCAAAGGAAGGATCTTTCTAATAATAATCCAGGCTTTCCAAATAAGAAGCTCATCAATGCTTGGGCTAAAAGATATAACTTATTTGAAGATTTTTTAAATAGGTTATTTGTACATTTTTTAAACGAAGAGAATTTTAGACCTGTTATAGAACCTAAGGGATTTCTTAAAAATATCCCTATATTAAAATCATTTGAAAAAGATGATAGGTTTTACTCGGTAACATTTGTACGTCAATTCGAAAATGCCAGTGTCGTTCATTTTACCATTGATAGAGATGCTTCCGATGAAATGCCTGGAGGGCTTAGGGAACATACTTTTTTTGAACTTTCCATAGCTGGAACAGGGGAAGATTATGATTGTCGAAACGAAGGAGGAGGAGGTTCTAACGGACATACATCATTCACATTTATTGTATCGCCGTCTTTACCCGACGACATTTCTGAGATTGTATTCGTGTTTAAAGAGTATAAAGCTTCATTCAAAGCAAAACCAACGGGGGTTGAATTTTTCATAAAAGTGGAAAACTAATTACTTCTGCAGCAATAATATATTGCGTTATCCTGAAATCGATTGTCCTGCATAAGGGCGCATATCCGAAATAAGGATCTGCGCTTTTTTGCATGAAAAAGCCATATTATGAGTGAAAGGAAAAGGGAGGTTGATTTTCTAATTTAATCAGTTAAACTGATAATATAATTAACTGATAAAGGGGTGGTGACTATTCTGTTCCTTAAAAAGTCATATGGTTTTTTGCTTGCGAAGGTGGAAGAGGAGATGGAATCACGATTTATAGAGAAACTCTCACCTTTGAAATTGACTGCCAGACAATTTGGAGTTCTTCAATACCTGGAGGAGCACCCTCATTCTTCACAAAAACAAGTGGGTGAAGCTCTACAAATCGACCGTACAACAATGGTTTCACATATTGATTACCTTGAAGAAATACAATATGCTCAGCGAGTTAAGAATCCAAAGGATAGGAGATCCTTTGTGTTAAAGATCTCAAAACTAGGTCAAGAAAAGTTGAGATTAGGACGAAGCCATCTCGAAAACACTGAGATGGATGTCCTTTCAGGTCTTACTGATAAAGAACAAAAAGAGTTAAAATCTATTTTATTAAGAGTTTGGTCAACCATACAAGGGGAGGAAAAATGATGGAGCGCATTGAGTACTTTAAAGCAAGATTGGAAGCAAACATCAGTCCAATGGAATATCGCAGGGCAAAGGAAGAAAATCCAGAGGGTTATTTGTTGGTAGATGTGAGAGTAGGGCCGGAAGAAATCAAGAAAGAGAAGTTAGAGGGAGCAATGGTCATCCCATTGACTGAATTACAAGAAAGAATGTCGGAGCTACCTAAGAAAAAAACCATTATACTATATTGTTGGGACACCTGGTGCACACTTGCATCAAAAGCAGCTGTTCTGTTGCTGGAGAATGATTATGATGCAAAAGAACTTTATGGAGGATTAGCAGCGTGGAGAACGCTTGATTTTCCGACACTACCATTACCAGAAATAACCTCGTCATCCACTGAAAGAAGTTTAGATTGCGAATGTTAACTGTTTGTCAGCAATCAAACCAATTGATTATCCAAACAAAAAGAAAAATCCTTACAATAACGATATTGCTTAATAAGCTAAAGTGGCGCAATTCTTGATTAAGAATTGCGCTTTTTATTTTATCTTAAGATAAAATTAGCAACTATATTTATAAAGAGGGTGTTTTCCAAAAATAGGGTAGTACACCGGTCACATTTCCTATAATATGAAAATAAAGGGGAAAAGGAGAGATCATTTTGAGATGGAAATCCTATTTATTAAGTGAAACTTTGAAACCCTTCTTTTTAATAGTTGGCATATTTTTAATTAGTATTTCACCTCTATTTATGTCGGTAGAAGGATTTGAATGGCCTGGATTTGAAACAATTGGTAGCATCTTTGGGCAAATGATGCGCCCGGAGTCGCTAGTCTATATAAACCCAACCTCTGGGGTGGAAAGAAGTCTATTTACCATTATATTTAAGGCCTTTGCAAGTTCTTTGAGAGTATTGGGAATGGCTCTTATTGTTTCTTTCTTCTTTGCTCTTCTTGGAACGATTATTTTATGGCGTGCTCCGAAGAGGGTTTATAAAGTATGTTTATCATCATCTTCTTTCCTGCAAAGTATTCCAGATGTTGTTTTCGTCGTTGCCTCTCAGATGTTTCTTGTATGGTTATATTTTCGGACAGGGACGACCTTTATAAAGCTTGCAGGAGCCGGTGAAGAAGAAGCTATTTTAGCACCTGCATTAGTTTTAGCAATCCTTCCAACGATGTATTTTCTCCAATCCATGCTGGAACTTGTTGAAGAGGAGAGGAAAGAGCCCTACTATGAACTTGCTACAAGCAAAGGACTAACCAAATCATTTATTTTGCTTAAACATATTTTGCGGAACATGTTTGTTCGGCTTGCCTACCAAGCGAAATTCCTAATTAGCATTATGATAAGTAATTTACTCATCGTTGAATACCTTTTTGAGAATCTTGGGATGACTTCCTTTTTGCTTACTTATTCTCAACCACCTGTATTTTTTGTTACAGCTTTATTGTTCTTCGGACCTATCTATTTGTTTTTAAAAGTTATTGAACTGTCTTTGTACTTCTTCACAAGACAGGAGGTCTCTCTTTGATTAAAAAATTAGGTAAACAGCCTTTGTTCCTTTTGGGGATTGGTTTTTTATTTCTCATGTTAGCTGGTAGTTTTGTGCATGCAGTTTTTTTTGATTCCCATGTTCCTAAAACTCCATTTTTATATAACGATAATAATAAATTAGTGGGTGCACCATTTGCTCCTTTTGACCATTCCATATTAGGCACAGATATGAATGGTAATCACTTGATTTATTACATTTTACAGGGGGCAAAGTTTACGATCTTAGGAGCCTTTTCTATAGGGATCATTAGTTTTACTCTTGCTTTCCTAATTGGGATTCCCCTTGGGTTCAGGTTTAAAAGGAGGTCTAAAATTGTAGAAAACACAATTTCCGTTTTATATTTCGTTCCTGCTTCCTTGATTGCTTACAATTTTCTCAGACCATTGTTATGGGAACCTATGTCTGGATTTCCAACAAGCCTCGCTTTTCGATTAGGAGTAGAAATGTTGGTTCTCAGTATTTTATTGGTACCACCCGCAGCTATTCTCATAGCGAATGAGACAAGTGTTATTTTAAAGAGGGAATATGTCACAACCAGTAAGGTTCTAGGGGGAAGACCATACCACCTGTATCGTCGTCATCTTATCCCCCATATCAAAGGGAACCTAGTTACAATATTTAAGAGACAAACCATCCAAGCTATCCTTGTTATGAGCCACCTGGGTGTATTTGAACTCTTTTTTGGTGGAACTAATGTAGAGTACGGATTGGGCGCTGGTCCACCAACTCCAATCACTTTTGAATGGGCATCCATGGTAGGCATGTACTATGATACATTGCAAACAAACGTTCAATGGTTAGTAGGTGTACCATTAGCTTTTCTGGTGTTATTTATCATTGCCTTGATGGGTATGAGTCGTGGCGTTAAGAATGTTATGAAGCTTGATGAGCGATCCGTTTACTTAAAGGAAAAAAGAGAGGTGGAAGGAACTGAGAGGACTTCAACAAATTTAGGAACAACGGATTTTATAATGGATAAAGATTCATCTAAATAAAAGGATTTTAGTAAAAGTGTAAGTTTACTTTAAAAAGTAATCCATTTTGAGGTCACTCCGAGCTACGTGGAAAAATAGGACATAGATTTACATAATAAATGTCTGGAGTATCGCCAACGTTTTTAAGGAAACAGGCTCGATTGCTGAATAATCATATATGGAAAATATAGTTATTTATGTTAATGTTGAGGGAAGGAATCTTACGAAGATTAATGGGCTGTCGGATTTTTAGCTGGATTGTTTATCTATAAAAATTTTCACCCTAAACTTTTCCTTTTTATCTCTATCGTTGTCACGTGGGGTGCTATACCATATGGAGTAGAAATTGGGAAAAACCTAACTACATAATTATTCCTACACCATATAAAGGTAGTACCGATTTACTTTTTAGGTATAGCTTTAGAACCGTTTCAGACAGTCTTCCATCATCGGGATATAGAAAGGGCGGTATATATGAGGAAGATAAAAACAATTTTTTTGACTAACACTATTGTAACCGGGTTGGTCGCTATATTTATTTCTAATTTTATTTATTTCAATCGTTAACACATGGCTATCAATCCCAGTTGGGATACAGATTAGCTTTAACATAGCCACATAACTATTCCTATACCAATATAAAACGTATTTTCCATTATTCTTTGCGCAATTTTTATACGCATTTAATCATCAATTTAACGAGTTGTTCGAGAATAAATTCCTCTAGCATTTAAAGAGCCCAAGTTCTCGACTAGGACTCTGTTCTTGCCTTTACTTTTCATTTATTTTTAATATAAAAGCCTTTGAGATAGATCCAACAAATTCATCCCCATTATACCAAGTGGCAGACAATAAATAAAATTTTTTTGCGCCTCCTTCGTGGAGTGGGATTTTATTACCTTCGAGACTATGATCTTCTAGACTTGCACCTTGTAATTCCATTTCTTGAACAAAATAGCCCATTTTTGTTGGCTTTGGACCATCTACTTTAATTGATATATCTTTTCCTACTGTAACATTAGTGGGATGAAGATCATTTGTGATCTTAAGTAAATTAACGTCCCCAACCTTTGCCGACTGTTCAGTGCAATTTTCTACCCAACATTCTTTTACCACTTTGGCTGTAATCTCTTTATCTCCTTGACTCAAGGTAATGTCGGGTTTTTCCTCATACTTTTCTTTCTCTTCATTTGTATTGGAACCATTTGAAGCATTAGGATCACTGGATTGACAAGCAGTTAAAAACAGAATAAGTAATCCAAAGATCAGTTTTTTCATTATGTACTCTCCTCATTGTATTTTAGTCAATTTACATCATAATACTTAGTGTCACAAACTTAAAGTTACTAAGACTAAGTAAGTTGAACTGGAAACTAGTTAATGGTGAGGTTATCAATGGCGCCCACGGAGCGAGTATAAATAGAACCGATGTATTAGGTCAATAAAACTAAGTATATAAGGGATATGCTGATAATCGCAATAATGAAGTGGATGTATATGGGAAGTTAAAAAGTTGGGTTTGGATCAAATAAAATCAAAATATTGTTATTCAGTTAGAGTGAAATCTGAACTTTTGAGGTGAAATTCAATGGGATATATATTATTAACTGGTATTTTGGCAATTGCAGTATGCTTACTTACAATTAAGGGTTTCAAAAGAGAAAGCATTTTATTGAAAATATTCCACGTAGGGGCTTTAGTGGTGGGAGTTTTATTAGTAATATTAGCGATTATTGGAATAGTAGCCCTTGGGGAAAACATAACTTAACCAAAAAAAATCATATTACTTTTTCATTTGTAAACTTATGATAGCAGGTAATTAATTGAAACTAAAGTCAACAGGATAATGTTGGCTTTTTTATATTTTAAATATGGAATAGGAGTAAATATAACTCCATTCAAGTCTTCTACATTAGGGACAGTTTGTGGAATATGCATTTTAAAGAAAGAAGAATCCCTGGATTCCATTTTGTGTTAAAATAGAACTCATATAACAGCCAAAGGAGTGGTGGTATGACACTTTCATCTATATTGGGAGTATTTGTAGGGGTGATTGCACTCTTCATGTTTGTTATCCCAACCTTTCTAGTTGTTAAAAGAAACGGTAAGGGACCAACTCCCCTTAAAATTTCATATGGCATTTTGGGATTATTGGTAATTAATTGGCTCTTCTTTTTGACGGGCGCTTACTCGTTATTACCTGTGAACGTTGCAGACTTAATATTCGTTCCTGTATGGTTGGTGCTTTGTTTGATCGGGGTAATTGCTGCAGTTAATGAATTTAGAAATAACAAGGCTTTCGCAATACCAGTTGCAGGTTTAACAACAATTAGTTTCTTATTCAGTTTATTTGCTAGTGGCATCTCGCAAATGTAAACGTTACCTTTTTGATGGTAATTTGAATTTGTTGTAATAACACTTATTTTTAGAGAAAAATTTCACTTAACCAAGTATATATTCCACAACTTATTTGAAAGGTGGTTCTCTTACCATGAACGCGATAATTGCTATATTGATGATTGTAGCACCAGCCCTTTTCCTTATTAGCTGGGGCAAGTCAGGATATGATTGGGGTACAACTGAAGAAGATCGAAAAAATGGAGAAAAAGAACACACTTAGTTTATTGCTCCTAGCTTATTAAAGGATGGGTGCTAGAGTCAAACAATTAGGGATTGTTTCCTGCAGTCCATTTTTTTCTGGTCTTTAATTCACTATAGGGTAATGTTGATCAAGTTAAATTGGAAATATAATCGAATTCCTATTGAGCTAAGGCTTCTTCAAAAATAGGTTGGTGCTATAGCTTGCGAAACCATTGGAAGAACGATCCAGTTCCAATTCCACTTACAAATGCTTTATCGATATCATTAACTTCCACAAGCGCTTTATCTCTGAATTTTAATCAATCATTAATAAATAGCCCTCATCCCACAATCGTTTCTAAGCAGGTCAACACTTTGTTTTGTCGTCCTAGTGCGGGCGCAGACATCGTATTCCATGCATTCAGAATATATACGACAAATGCTCTGCGAAGTGCTCGGGCGTGGATCATCCCATGTTCTTTCCATTTATGCATAACAATTCTTCCCCTAAAACATCTACTATTAAAAACGTACATTAAAGGGGATGAACAGCTTGAACAATAAACTGGAAAAGTTTGTTGATGCCTTGCCAATACCTGAAACACTAAAACCGTCGCGAAAAAATAAGAACGAAGCATATTATGAAGTCCAGATGACAGAATTCCGCCAAAAGCTGCATCGTGATTTAAGGCCAACACGATTATGGGGCTACAACGGACAATTTCCTGGTCCCGTTATTGATGTTAATCGCGGGGAACCAATTCATGTAAAATGGAAAAATAAACTACCGGATAAACATTTTCTCCCTATTGATAAGTCCTTTCACGATCTTGCCAAACTTCCGGAAGTCCGCACCGTTACACATTTGCATGGAGGCGAATCACAACCAGAAAGTGATGGATATCCGGAAGCGTGGTATACAAGAAATTTCAGATACACAGGTCCGCAATTTAAAACCAAAGTCTATCATTATTCTAATCATCAGCAAGGCGCCACACTTTGGTACCATGACCATGCAATGGGAATAACAAGGCTTAACGTCTATGCCGGCCTGGCAGGTATATACATTATCAGGGATGAACAAGAGGAAAGGCTTAAGCTTCCCTCAGGAGAATATGAGATCCCGCTTATTATGATGGACCGATCATTCAACGACGATGGCGAACTGTTCTATCCGCCACAGCCGGATGATCCACAGGAAAACTGGCCAAACCCATCCATCAGACCTTTTTTTATTGGGGAAACAAATGTTGTTAACGGGAAAATATGGCCTTATGTAGAAGTCGAACCGCGAAAGTACCGGTTCCGTATCCTAAATGCTGCCAACACCCGTGCTTATCAGCTCTTTTTGGACTCCGGTCAGTCATTTTATCAAATCGGCTCTGACGGCGGTTTAATGCGGAGAACAGTCAAGCTGGACAATTTAGCGGTTGAACCGGCCGAACGCTTCGATGTCATCATTGATTTTTCCAAGCATGAAGGAGAAACCGTTACACTGAAAAATGACCTTGGCCAAGATGCTAACCCTGATGACCAAACAGATGATGTCATGCAATTCAAAGTGACTCTTCCTTTAACATCAATGGACAGGAGCAGGATCCCCCGGTATTTAAAACGGATTCCTTCACTCAGTGAAAACAAGGTAAAACGCATCCGGAATCTGAAACTGATTGGCTCTACCGACAAACTCGGCCGTCCACTATTATTGCTTGACAACAAAAAGTGGATGGACCCTGTCACAGAAACTCCCGAACTAGGCTCAACGGAAGTCTGGTCATTCGTTAACTGCACCAACTTTACTCATCCCATCCATATTCATTTGATTCAATTCCAAGTGGTCGACAGACAGCCATTTGACCTTGATCGATATAGTGAGGAAGGGTCAATTATCTTTACGGGATCCGCAAAACCACCTCATCCGAATGAAAAAAGCTGGAAAGACACAGTAGCAGCTCCAGCAGGAGAAATAACGCGCGTCATTGCCAGATTCGGTCCATTCTCCGGTGATTATGTATGGCACTGTCATATACTTGAGCATGAAGATTATGACATGATGCGGCCTATGAGGGTGATCGATACAGATAAGCGGGAATAGGGGAAGTGTAAACCAAACTGTGTAGTGAGGAAGTATATGATCGCAGGAGGTTTGCTTGGTTATCTAGTGTGGCAATTTAACAAAAAGCAATATCCCGATATGTAAATAACTAGCCATCTTCCTTTAAAGGGACGCGTTTATCGAATAACGCACCAGGGGGTGGTTTTATTTTTGATTTCAAAGTGGTTTTTGATTGGATGAATAGTTAATATAAAGTGATTTAATCTTCTAATCCATCTATCGACGTTCAAATATATAATGTTTTTAACATGTAGCCCTTCTTTCTTAATCTTCCTGCTTTCATTCTAAATAGGAGTAGCAGTTATTTGTCATTTCAACATGATAATTGAAATATTCATTAGATAAGGAAGGAGAGATTATATGTTTGTCTATGTAGTTAAACGTGGTGATTCCTTGTATTCCATTAGTCAAAAGTATGAGGTTTCAATTGACATGATAAGACTCGTTAACGGATTAATTACACCAAATATCATTCCCGGTCAGGCTTTACTGATCGATACTAATAGATATGTTGTTCAACTAGGGGACAGTTTGTATAAAATAGCAAAAATATCTTATGTTTCACTGGGTTTGTTAATGGATGCAAACCCGGAGTTAGCATCGACCAGTCTAGAACCCGGGATGGAAGTCGTCATTCCAGAGATGCCGGATTATACCGCCTCCACCCTAGGATATATTTATATTACAGGAACACAGGCTGATCAGGACCTCATTCAAAATTTTTCTCCATACGCTACTTATTTCTCATTTTTTGAATACCGTTTCCTGGATGATGGTTCTCTTAGTCAATTAAACGATCTGGAAGGAATAGAAACAGCATGGAGACGGGACACTGCGCCGCTTGTCACGATTACTAATTTAACAACATCGGGTTTCAGTTCCGAACTAACTCACCAAATGCTAAATAATCCTTCATCAAGGCAAACGCTAATTAAGAACATTTATAATATGGTGTCGACGAGAGGATATGCAGGGGTAAATATTGATTTTGAAAGAATACTTGCCGAGGATCGTGATCTGTTTTCAACCTTCTTAAGTGAACTTAAAGACCAACTGGACCGGCAAGAGTTATTGCTAACGATCGCCATTCCTCCGAAAACAAGCGAAGATATTTCATGGCTTAGAGGGTATGATTACGGGGCAATCGGATCAGTTGTCGATTTCATGTTAATCATGGCATATGATTGGCATCACATGGGGAGTGTCCCTGGTCCTGTGGCACCGATAGATCAAGTTAGGAAAACGATTGAATTTGCTTTAAAAAATGTAAAACGAAATAAAATTCTACTTGGCATTCCGTTATATGGATATGATTGGAAACTGCCGTATGACAAGGACATTTTAGCTTCCGCGATTTCTAACCAAAATGCGGTAGAACTCGCAATAAGCCACGGCGTACCTATACAATATTCTGAGGAATCACAGTCGCCGTTTTTTAATTACGTAGACCAAACGGGACAAAGCCATGTTGTATGGTTTGAGGATTCAAGAAGTATTGCAGAAAAGAACAAGTTAATAACAGAATATCGTCTGTTGGGGGTTGGAGCATGGCAGCTTAGTCTGGGATTCGCCCAAGGTCCATGGATATTGACCAAGTTCTTTAACGTGAGGAAAATTGTTTAAAGGCAGACCCCGAGAAGGATAACCTTATAATACGAACGGGCGCTTTCCTGGAATAAGAGGTAAGCGCCTATTTTGGATAGAGGCCAGATTATTGAGATGTATACAATAAAGGTGGAAGGGTGGGGATGCAAACATCTATATAAAGAGGTAGCGATGAGAATCTATTTTCAAAAATTACTTTTTAAAAAAGGGTGTGTTAGATTGAAAAAATTATTTAGTTTGCTGACATTGTTATTACTTTTAGTTAGTTGTTCCAAAAGTGAAAGCAACCATTATAAATACATATTTTTAGGGGAAAGTGAACATTGGAAGGCCAGATATACGGTGGAAGGAAAGGAAGTTTGGGAAGAAGGAGGCACAACATATTCCCATAATGAAAGTTACGAGTTTTTAATAGAATATAAAGGTACATTAGACAAATTAGCAACTTTTGATGAGCTTGAATATTCCTTTGAAACAACTGCAGGTGGAGGGGGAGGTACTAGAACATTGGATAATTTACTCCAGGATTTGCATTTTACGCATAGAGGTAGTTCAAACGGGGCCAAAGTAAGTAAAGACGAAACTATCGAAGTTACAGTAAAATGGGGCAATAACAAGGAAAAAATTAAATTAGTAAACAGGAACAAGAGTTGACTCTTCCCCAAACATCCGCTTCTTTAATGAAGATTAGCGTTTATTTTCATGTATAGAGGGATGTTCTGGATAAGGTTGTTAGAGAAAATAGGGACCGCATTCCCCTAAACTGAGAGGATTAGGGTTCAAAATAGAGGGCTTATCCGTTGAAAGGAAAGTGCCTTTTTATGTAATAAATTATTGAGTTTATTATATTAATTTGAAATAATTGGTATTAGGGAAGGTTTTTAACATTACGTTAAAGTATTGTTTTTCATGTCCTTACCTGTGAGTGTTTGCTACTTTGTAATCGATGAATTATTCCGATTTAACGCTATTCGAAATTAAAAGGGATTAAACTTAAATCAGGAGTTTTATGCATACATACAAGGAAAAGAAGTGGAAGGGACGTTTGAAAATAAGTCACAAGATGAACTGGAGGACTAAGTCATGAATCAGGAAGCTCGAGTCTACTGGAATGAGTATTGGAAAGGTCAAGATAAACCGCAGTTAGTTAGTGCATGGCAATTCGGAGCTGATCCAGATTATTTGGCTCAATTGGTGATAGAGGGGACCAAAACGGCAACATGTTCTGGGTATGTTTTTTATGAGTTGGAAAATGAACCTTTACCTACAACAGAAGATTACAGCATCATCTTAAACAGCGTCGACCAACCTGTGGCCATCATTAAAACGGTAGAAGTTTCGTTAACACCTATGAATGAAGTGACTGAAGAGTTTGCTATTGCGGAAGGTGAAGGAGACAGAACATACCAATATTGGTGGGATGCTCATGAGAAATTCTTTAAGGATGAGTTAAATGCGATAGGTCGCAAATTCTCGGAACAGATGCTGCTTGTTTGTGAACGGTTCAAGGTGATTGATGTAAATAATGGGGAATGATGGTTCGATTCTGCAATACATCTACCACTTCTTGTCGTACTAGTGTGTTGTTTTTAGTAGGCAGCAAAACCTGTTAATCATAGTCATGGGGATAATCAGTGAAAAATTTCAAGAAATTCTTATACGGTTTATTCTTTATAATTATCCCCTTTATTTATGTTGTTGGGTTTATAACATGGGGATATTTTATTTCCAATAATCCAATTGAGGAAAGTGTGCCAGAGATTCTTTCTATATTAGGTATTTCTTATTTTTTGGGAAGCATCTTTTGGTATTTTAATATGGATCGAGTCGAGAAAATTTCTAATCAAATTCAGAAATGAAAGGAGGAAAATGTGATAAAGTGTCCTGCCCCGGGTTTACGCAAGAATCGGGTAGTTTAATGGGAGAAATGAATCGTCTTAAGGGGTTATCAAAATACATCGATCGCTTGGAGCTATAATTAAAAGATGCATTATTCTAAAGGAATGTGGCTGCTGCACGAGTTATCAATCATTGTGGAAGGATAGAGTTTTAATGACCGGATTTCAGAAAAATTTATAAAACAGACGTGCAAATAGCTGGAGTATCGTTAAAATGGGGGATATAAAAAGTGAATAGGAAGTTGAATAAGTCCTTTAAGAGTAAGTCAATACACGGAGTTTGTGGTGGTATTGCAGAATATTTAGGGTTATATCCTTTTGGTGTCAGATTAGTATTTATTATAGCATTGCCATTTTCTATAGTGCTGTACATATTATTGGCTAACACGCTCGATGAAGAGGTTCCGTATCTGTAAGGTTACTACTAAATAATAGGGCTGTAAATTCTTTATAATACAATTATAGTCGACTAATCAGTCGTTGAGCCAAAGGGGGATTTAAGTATTCTGTTCTTTGAAATAAACTTTCCAAGTGCAAACATGATTCTAATTAAGGATAAGCTCCCTATTCTTATTGACACTGTAAGACAAATGGGTTTAAAAAAGGAGGAATAAAGTTGTCTTTAAAAGTGGGCGATATGATTACATTTGAACGAACTTTCACAGCAGGTATCGTGGAGTTGTTTACTAAAATTTCGGGTGATGAAGGGGTTCATCATTTAACCCCGGATGAACAGGGGAGACTTGTAGTTCAAGGACTACTAACCGCCACTCTGCCAACAAAAGTGGGGGGAGATCATAACGTACTGGCCCGTACTATGAATTTTGAATTTTTAAGACCAGTGTTTA
This sequence comes from Halobacillus naozhouensis, assembly GCF_029714185.1. Taxonomy (NCBI): domain Bacteria; kingdom Bacillati; phylum Bacillota; class Bacilli; order Caryophanales; family Bacillaceae; genus Halobacillus; species Halobacillus naozhouensis. The sequence goes on from NZ_CP121671.1 coordinate 1,767,090, forward strand.
CGGGGGATACAATAATTTGTGAAGTAACAATCGAGAAGTATGAAAAGCAAGAAAATAATAGAATATCGATTATGGCATCATTCCTATGCACAAATCAGGATGAGAAACAAGTATTGAGAGGGAACTTTGCAGGTTTTATCCTTCATACTAAATAAGCTGATGAGTTTGCCTTTACAACTCATCAGCTTATATTTTAAAACCTATCGACTGTTATATCCATGTTTATGATAGAGGCAGCTTTAGTGCCATCGGCCGCAGCAATCATCAAAGATGAGGGTCCAGCCTTTTCTGTTTCACCTGCAATATATATCCCACGTACTGTTGTTCGTCCAGCACCGTCTGTAATAATTCCGCCGTTTTCATCAGATTGACAATTTAATTGTTCAGCAAATTGATTTGGTCGATAAAAACTTGGAACTACGAAACCGCCACTTCTTAAAATGCGTTCACCTGATTCTAGTTCAATACTTTCTAAGTGACCATGATCTCCATGCAAGTTTTTAATACCCGCTGTATAAACCTTGATCTCTTTACTTTCAAAGTCATTTCGCACTTTATCGGATAATTGATAGCCATTAGTAAAAACAATTAAATCCTTTGACCAATTAAAAACTAATTTTGTCAAATGAATAATATGTTCCTCATTTTCTGCCATTATACCCAAAGGCTTGTCTCTCAGCTCCCAACCATCACAATATGGACAACTGAATAAACTTTTACCGTAATATTGTTTAATCTGTGGTAAGGGAAAATCTTCTTGGATACAGTCGCTAACATTACTTTTTCCGCTGTATAAGATATATTATTCGATGTATTGATTAGAAAAAAATCTTTTTCATTATCTTTATTTATTTCAATAATTGTCTCATTTGAAACGGACACAGAAGGATAAGATTCTAGTTCTTTAATGGCTATATCTTTAAATTCCTGTAGTTTAATTCATCTCTTGTTAGAAATCCATGTGACTGCTGTGTTACACGATTTCTGTTTGTTCCATTATCAAAGATAGCAACCTTTCTACGCGCTCTCCCTAAAGTTAAGGCTGCACTTAATCCGGCAGGTCCTGCACCAATTACAATACAATCATATTTATTCATCAATGATTTGCCTCCATCCTTAAATATATATATTATAGAGTCTTAATATCTACAATTAGGGTAAAAGACATCCTGATTTATATAGATGTCTTATTCATTTTGTCAGCCAGGTCAACGATAAGTGTTTGATTCAATTCATCTAAGAGCTTTTCCTCAGCTGATTCGATCGACTTCTGAATTAAACAATTAGGGTTATGACTGTGACAGTAATCAAAAATAGGCGTCAATCCTTCAATAGCCTTTATAACATCAAGTATTGAAAGTTCTTCCCAGCCAGGTTTTAATTTATAGCCGCCATTTGCCCCTGAGACAGATTCAACCATACCCGACTTTACTAATTTTGTTAGTATTTTAGATAAATATGTCGTTGAAACTTCCTGGTGCTCAGCTAATTTTGCCACCCCAATATGCTCATCAGGGGGATTAACAGCTAAAAATAGCATGGTGTGGAGGGCATAGTTCGTTGCTTTGGTTAATTTCATATGATTACTCCTAATGTAGACTCAATGTGTCTATAATATCTACATAAATGTTTAATGTCAAATACAAAGTTTCTTTAAAAATAGGCAAACCAACTTATGTGGGATTTCATAATAATAGTCACCTACTTGATGGAGAGGTATAAAACAATCATCCACGTTTCAGGACTACTAGGGATGATTCCCTTCGATTCTATGTGAGCGGCCAGCCTTCCACTCTTCGCGGAGCACTCCCATGCGAATGGCGTCGTAATATCGTCCTTCATAAATACGACATTTTCGCATACGGCCTTCAAGCTTCATGCCAAGCTTTTCACCTACGCGCATCATGCGTTGATTTTTAGACCACGTCGTTAATCCAACACGTGCTAAAGGAAGTTTGGAAAATAAGTGGTCAATCCAGAGGTTTAGTGCTTCCGTTCCATAGCCTCCATTCCAATAATCCACGTTGTAAATGCCAATTCCCACTTCCAACCACAGGGAAGGTTTGTGTTCCCAATAGTATGTGACGGTCCCGATGATGGTATCGTCGACTTCTATAACCAAGCGGGAATCCGGTTCTTTCTGTTTTAACCGTTCTTGTCTGGCGTGTTCATGGCTGCGATAAGTTTCTAAGGTATGAGGTTCTAATGGATAGTAGGGAGCGTCCCATTTCTTCCACTCAGGTTCTTCCACACCGTATATTAATTCCCACAGAATGGGGATGTCTTGATCTGTTATGCTGCGTAATGTGACAAGTTCGCCTTCCATTTGAATAGTTTGAACACTCATGCAGATCAGTCACCTTTCCGAATTATGCTGATTCTATCGTACCACAGCTTTATAATGGATCGAAGGTTTTATCAGTAAAGCGAGGGGGAAGGCTACATACTAGTTGATGTCCAAGCTAGAGGGTGGTTATATGCTTAAGTTTTATGGTTATTCCAAAGCCCACGGGTGGAAGGAAGGAAATTTCTTAGATGAACTCGGTGAACTGGAGATGGAGTGGTATTGGGTCGATTTTGCGAGTCCTTCGGAACAGGAGATAAATCTGCTGCATTCGTTCTTTCATTTTCATCCACTGGCTATTGAAGATTGTATGCACGATTTGCAGCGGCCAAAACTCGATTATTATGACGATCACACTTTTTTTGTTTTCCATTCGTTAGCAACCAATACAGACAAACAAGAAATCGACGTGTTTCTCGGTGATCATTTTATTGTAACCTACCACAAAGACCACTCTGAAATCATTCAGTCGGTGGAAAGTATGCTGAAGCGAAGTCATGATCATCAAGATCAAGACGAGTATTATGTGCTGTATCAGCTGCTTGATAAGGTGGTCGATCATTACTTCCCGATCGTCTATGAAATTGAAGATCATATTAATGAAATAGAAGATAATACGCAAAAGCTATCCATGGAGCAATTGCTGGAACAGTTATTTGACCGCCGTGGAGAGTTGTTGAAGCTGCGGCAAACCGTTCATCCGATGCGCGACTTACTGTATCGCATGTTAAACACGCACCATTTGGAAAAAGTCCAGCAACGAAAAGAATATTTTACCGACATCTACGATCATTTGCTAAAAGTAGCTGAAATGATTGCGTCTAATCGCGAAATGACACAGGACATTCGTGACAGTTACTTATCGTTGAACTCACATCAGACGAATCGCACGATGCAGATTCTGACAGTGATTTCAGTGATCTTTATGCCCCTGACCTTTGTTGTGGGGGTGTACGGAATGAACTTTATGTTTATGCCGGAGCTTAACGAAAAATACGGTTATTTTGTCGTCTGGGGGATTATGATTACGATGGCTGCCGGGATGTTTATCTGGTTTAAGCGAAAAGGGTGGTTTGATTGATTCGTTCCCCACACGACGTGGGAGAGCTCTACGCCGAACTTCCTATGGACCCTACTCCCTAGATGGTTCTACAAGTAAGGTTTTCAGCCAAAAGACGTAGAGTTATTTCACTCTTCGGACCGTTATCGGGAGGCGCTTTGCTTATTATAATTGTGGTATCAACCATAAAGGGGTGGATACCACTGGTTAACGTGTTCGAAATTTCACTATTAATAGAAGAGCGCCGCCTTAAATAAATAACTCCCACCTATGAAACGGGGAGGAGTCTTTGAGTCAGAAGATAGAAAAAGGTGCCCGTAACAGGCACCTTCTTTCAAGTTTACTTCATCATGTCGTGATCTACATAACGCTCGCCATTTAATTCACTAATCACATTTATGGCAACTCGTGCACCGTCACCTGCTGTAACGATTGTATGTACACTGACACCTGCCACCGTCCCTGCGGCCCAAACTTTCGGTTTTTCTGTGCGGCCTCGTTCATTTACCTTGATTATTTTGGCTACTCGGGGTTCAGTCCCTTCTGTGATATCGAGCCCAAACTGTTCCGCAGCTTTAACAGACATGCCAGTAGCAAAAATGATATGGCTGGTGTCAAACGCGCCTTGGTCCGTCTGGATCGTATAAAGCTCGGCATCTTCTTTAATCTCCGATACTTCTGCTTTTACAAGTTCAGCCCCAAATTTTTCAGCCTGTTCCTGTCCACTCTGTAAGAGTTTAGGTCCTTCAATTTCGTTAATGCCATAATGATTTTCAATCCAGGCTTTGGCTGTGATACTTTTTCCACTATCAAACATAACTACATTTTTACCTGCTTTAGCCGCGAATATGGCGGCACTCGCTCCAGCCGGCCCGGATCCTATAATTGCGATATCGTACATGTTATGCACACTCCTTTATCCGTTCTGTATCTAGATTAGCAGTAATACCATTGTTTCAAATTCCGATCGCGAAGACCTGTGCTACACAGTGATGGAAGCACACTGATACATTTGAGCAGGAATGTATTGAGCTCTACAGCTGATGTCCTCAATAGCTCCCTGGAATTCGTTTAAAATAACCTCATAGGTTCCAGTTGCATTATCTCCATCAATAATAAGTAATAATGGTTCATCAATATCCATAAGCAGGAAAAAGGATAACAGTTTCGGTAAATGGCCTGCATCGGCTATAAGGTTATGTTGGTGAAAGTAAATGTTTGTATTATCCTTCGTTGAATGCTTATATATATTCATAATTTGATTTGTCTTGATCGGGTTTTTTAAATGGACTTGATATGAGGATAAATGAACCACTTCGTCACCTCCATGTAATCGCTTTGTTACAATAACATTACCCTGGCTTATATAGAGGTAAACCTTTATGACTTGAATTCTGCCCGGCATTCATAGATCATTTTACGAGTCATGCCTCCGCCTGCTACGAGACTTTCATCTGTTACAAAGTCGTTTTCTTTATCGGTTAAATAAAAACAGACTTCCGTAATATCTGCCGGCTTACTGACCTTTTTAGCCGATTTCCCCGATTAGTCCCAATTAGTTTTCAGCCATGCTCTTCATCACTATCACACCTGCCACAGTCGCTCCTTTGTCTGCATAGGATAAAGCTAAGCCTCTTCCAATTCCATTACTTATGAGCAGTACGGTTTCTTTTGTAAAATTCATGGGAATACCTCTTATATGGGGTAGTTTCCTTATTAGCGAATGTCGTAAACAGGAATTATTCCATTCGCCTCCTGTAAGACGTCATACTTGAGACAGTCCCTGGGGCATGCTATAGTCAACTATTAAAAAATGAGGAGGTGGGGGGATGAAACGTGTTACCCTAGTCGATATCTTTAATCAACGCATTACACAAAAATATTTACAGCGCTCTGGTATTAACCACGCTGTTACGGTGGCCGAAAATGCATTAGACATGGCCATAAAAGCCAATGTCTCACTGGATTTAGCCACAAAGTCCGCCTTGCTTCATGATATGGGGCATTACGAATGGTATAGAGATGGTAAATGGGATTATGAAGAGTACCGTCGTCATGATATCCATGCCATCAAGGGAGCGGAGCGCGCCCATAAGTTATTGATCAGGTTGGGAGAAGACCGTCTGGTTGCTAAAGAAGTTTCCTTGGCTGTACTGCTCCATACTGACAGCTATTTACCATTTGAAATATCAGATCAGCGAACGCCCATGCAACATGTGGTTGCGGAAGCGGATGCCCTGGATGAACAGCCGGGCGGTCAGCATCATTATAAGGAAATGGAGCCGAATGAAGCGGTCGAACGGCTCCATAAAATAGATAAAAAAATTGAAGAGATGCAGTCTCAAGAAAAAGGAAAATCAAATTAGTGTGACATTTTTCAGAAAAGTGCTTTACTTTTTACAGAACTTTCTATATAATTTCCGTTGTAGGTAAAATATTCTAATGAAAGCGAGGTCGATTAACATGAAAAACATGATGACAGCACCATTTCAAGCTAATTGTATAAGGTCGACCTGCGCAAACGAATCAATCTAGTTTTTTACGGGATAAATGTAATCATACTTGCTGCAGGTGGCGCATATTGTAACCCTGTGGCTTTTTTAATGGAAAAAATCCCTCTATGTAGGATGATTCCATATATGTTTTACCTCAAGCCACAGGACACCTGTGGTTATTTTTTTATGTAAAAAACTAATTGACAATTTAGGAGGTGATTTTCATGACCATACACTTTTTATTATTTTCCGTTCATATTCAAAGAAGGCCAAAAAAACGTAATAATGGGCAGCATTCTATCTACAGGGCAACGGCTTATGACAAGTTTCTTGACCGAAAAGCACGCATGACCAATTTTTACTAAAAATGGGGGTGTATAAAATGGCGATTATGAGAAGAATTGTATTTATGGCTTGGTTGAACGTAGAGAAGGATACGGCATAGTTACGAAAGCGAAAGAGGAGGATATCGATGAGAATCAATATGATTATTTTCACGATCAGCATTGAAAAACGGGTTGCTGATTGGCGTGACGACGTTGAACGCAACAAGTGTCAACGCATTCATAGGAAAATAGAAGAAAACAAACGTAAACACTTATATATATAAGAAGAAACCCGCTGGCTTCCCAGCGGGTTTTACCATTCCCATCTTAAAAGAAGCTTGGAATATCACTTTCTGCTGTTGGATAGCCCCAGAGCATATTTCGTAAATCAGATTTAGTCATTTTCTTTTCAATGGCAGCCGTAAACAGGTTAATCAGGTGGTCGCCATGACTGGATAAGACATGGGCCCCGATCAGTTCATCAGTAAATGGATTGATCATTAATTTAACATAAGCTCCCTCGTCGTTCATCCGTTTATAAGTGAAGAAGGAATGCACGGTTCGCGATTGCACTTCATAAGGGATTCGTTTTTCCTTAGCTTCCTGTTGAGTAATTCCGACAGACCCGAGAATCGGATACGTGAACACGACAGAAGGGATGGCTGAAGTAATCAAAGGCTGTTCTTCTGCATCGACTAAATGACGCATCAATCGTTCAGCTTCCTCTCCCGCTGGGGGGGTTAGGGCTTTTAATCCTGAATCGGCTGCATCCCCAGCAGCGTAGATATGCGGCTGAGAGAGCGATTGAAAGTTATGATTAACTTTAACTCCATCATCCGTTGCTTCTATCCCAGCCTCATCCAAGTTCAGCTCTTCAAGATTTGCCTGGCGTCCAGCACCATGAATGACCAAGTCTCCTTTTATTTCATGTTCATGGTCAAACTTCTTCACTCGTAAACTGTAGCCGCCGCTAGTGAGATGTTCAATTTCTTTCACTTCCGTACCTGTGTGGATATCAACGCCTAGATCCTTGGTATGTTCAATCAGCTTATTGGAAATTTCATGATCAACAAAATCCAGAACATGTTTGCCACGGTGAACAATCACTACATCCTTCCCGAGACGGGCACATAGATGAGCGAACTCAAAGGAAATGTAGCCGCCTCCGACAAAAACAACCCGATCGGGTATCTCTTCCAATTCAAAGAAATCATCACTGGTAATCATATGATCAAAGCCGTTAATCGGCAGTAGTGAAGGGCGAGCCCCTGTAGCAATCACAAATTTATCAGCGGTAATATTCTCCTCACCGATCTTTAGTGTATGAGGGTCCAGAAACGCAGCTGTTCCATGATAAGTGACAATCCCTTTTTCCTTTAAAGATTGTTCGACCGATTCGGCAACAGGCTCGGTAAACGAATCCTTGTACGCCTTTAAATCCTCCCAATTTAAGTTGAATTCTCCGGAAATTCCTTTTCCCTTTAAACGCTTCGCATCTTCATAAGCTTCCATGACTCCTGTCAGAACTCTCTTCGGATCACAGCCTCTTTGCGGACATGTCCCACCATAAGGTCTTGCATCCACGATAGCTGTTGAAAGTCCTCTTCTCTGTGAGATCGTAGCGGCTGTACTGCCTGCTACTCCTGATCCGATTACAATTACGTCATATGTAGTGTTCATGAGTATAGTTCCTCCTTTAAACCTTCTATATCCCTTCATACCCCCATATCGACACCCGAAAACCACTTAGAGAATAGTACATAAATTTTGAAATTATTGTTTAGTTTCGTTATGGTCAAAAAAAGACCATTTTTCAAACAGGTAAAGGATGAAAAAGATGAACTTACATAGACAACCAATTCCCGTAGAAGAAGCTGTTCAACGAGTCATGAAACACAGACCATCGCAAAAATTAGAGGAGGTTCGTTTGGAAGACAGTTATGGACGCATGCTTGCCGAAGATATTAAAGCAACCCATCCCGTCCCTCCTTTTAGTAAATCACCGTACGATGGATTTGCGCTCAGTGCAGCGGATACAGCACAGGCCAGTAAAGAATCTCCAGCAAGGTTTGTAGTGACGGAAACAGTGGCGGCCGGTCATCGAGCCAGCCGCCCGCTTGAAAGTGGTGAAGCAGTAAGGATTATGACCGGAGCGGAAATTCCTAAAGGAGCCACTGCTGTCGCCATGTTTGAGATTTGTCAAACAGATGAGCAGGCAAACACCACGTACATGACTATTAAGCGCAGTCTTGAAGATGGACAGAACATTATCGGCCAGGGGACTGAAACAGAAGAAGGCGAAGTTCTCGTCCATAAAGGGGAAACCATCAACCCTGGTATTCAAGCTGTTCTTGCTACCTTTGGCTACGCAAACGTGCGGGTCTATCAGCGTCCGCGTGTTGGTGTGTTTGCAACAGGAACAGAATTGCTTGATATCAACCAGCCGCTCGAACCCGGAAAGATCCGTAATTCCAATGCTTACATGATCTTGGCGCAAATTGAACGGAGCGGTGCAGAACCGATCTACCTTGGGAAGCTTGCTGACGATTTTGATACGTGTTTCGAAGCCGTTCAACAAGCTTTATCAAAAGTGGATTGTTTAATTACCACGGGAGGAGTTTCCGTTGGTGATTATGACCTAATGCCGGACATTTATGAAAAGCTGGGAGCTGACGTATTATTTAATAAAATCGCGATGAGACCAGGCAGCGTAACAACAGTTGCTGCGCTTGGCGGGCAGCTGCTGTTTGGATTGTCGGGAAACCCTTCCGCTTGTTACGTAGGGTACGAACTCTACACTCATCCGTTTATTCAAGGATATTTAGGGAATCAACGAGTATATCATAACGTGATCGATGCACAGCTGGGGGCGGATTTTTCGAAACCGAATCCATTTACCCGGTTTGTGCGTGGATTCGTACGCTATGAACAGGGAAAGGTTTGCGTCTATCCAGCTGGTATCGATAAATCCGCTGTCGTCACCTCTCTTGCGCATTCTAATGTGCTGATCGTGTTACGCGGGGGCACGAGAGGTTATCAACGAGGCGATGTGGTGCGTGCTATACTTTTAGAAGACCGCGAAGGGACAGAGACGTTTCAACTTTACAGCAGCTGAATGGAAGGAGCGGTTTAGAATGGTTCAATATGTGTTAGATAAATATGATCGCCCGATGAAAGATTTACGAATCTCCGTCATTGATCAATGTAACTTCAGGTGCACTTACTGTATGCCTGCTGAAATATTTGGTGATGATTACCGGTTCATGCCCCCGGAAGAATTGCTCAGCTTTGATGAAATCGTTCGGCTTGTTGAGATATTTGCGAAGTTTGGCACTGAAAAAGTCAGACTAACCGGCGGCGAGCCGTTAATGAGAAAAGATATGGATCAGCTAGTGGCACGATTGAAGCAAGTTGATGGGATCAAAGATATTGCGATTACGACGAATGCGATATTTTTAGTCAAGCAGGCACAGAAATTAAAGGAGGCAGGGCTTGACCGCGTCAATGTCAGTTTAGATGCGATTGAAGATGAAGTGTTTAAGCAAACCAATGGACGCGGGATTAAGACGAGTCCCGTGTTAAAAGGAATTGAAGCGGCCCGTCAAGCAGGACTTGAGATTAAGATAAATATGGTCGTGAAAAAAGGCATGAATGAGAGCCAAATTCTACCGATGGCGAAATATTTTAAAGACACCGGTGATACGTTACGGTTTATCGAGTTTATGGATGTGGGCAATCATAACGGATGGAATTTAGATACGGTCGTCTCCAAACAGGAGATTATTGAAGAAATTCACGCGGAAATGCCGCTTGAGCCACTGGATCCTAATTATTTTGGCGAAGTTGCGAACCGATACAAATATAAAGACCGCGATGCTGAAATTGGAGTGATCTCCTCGGTCACCGATGCCTTTTGCAGCAGTTGTACGCGAGTTAGGTTATCAGCAGACGGTCAATTGTACACTTGTTTATTTGCAAGTGAAGGCTATGATATCAGGCAGATGTTAAGAAACGACAGCAGTGATCAAGATATTATTTCAAAACTGATTAAGATTTGGACGAAGCGCGATGATCAATATTCTGTCGAAAGAGCTGAAGGCAAGCCAGCCAAGAAGAAAATTGAAATGTCCTATATTGGCGGCTAGTGTAGAAGTAGGCAGACAGAGTCATACTGCATCCCCCTTGATATCTTTCTCAGAAAAACGGCTACAAACTTATAAAGAATCATCATTACAATGAGGAATTTACCATAGTGGTCGCCCAAGGGGAAGCAGAGACGATTTCAGATATTGCGGGATCGATAGAAGCCAACTCAGAAATTTATCGTCATTAATCCTTTACACACAAACGTAAACGTGAGTTTACGTTTGTGTGCTTTTTTTACGAGTAAAATGAAGGACTGCTTTACTCCAATAAGCTTCGTACTCTATAATGATAAAGATAGAAAGACAACCTGGAGGTGCAATTTGTGAAAACATTTAAGCTTGTGTCGCTTGATATCGTAGAAGAGAAAAATGACGACCTGACACAAAGAAGAATCAAGTTGAATGATGGGTTGATCATTAACCGTGAAGACGACAAAGGGCGCTGGGTTGTGGAGGCGTACGTCGACCGTAGTTATGAAGATTACTTTCAAACGATCCAGGATCATGAGGAAGAACTGATGATTCAAGTTAAAATTACAAAAAGCAGCAACCGACCAGCTACCTTTCTCGTTAAAGTTATTGATAACAATATAATTGGAGACTATATGAATGTGATCTTCATGGGGAGTATTATCGATCGCCGGCGAGAGCACATTGAAAAGATGTTAAAGCTGCTTATGGATGAAGGCTTCCAGGGCGATGAATTACTTGAGGAATTTAAACGGCGCGGAGAGGAACAGAGAGGGTAATCCTCCGGGTCATACATAAATTATGGAGTGTAGTTATTAAAGGAGTACATGCTTAATGATGTGGGTGAGAAAACGAAGCCTTTGGTGGCTTAATAAGCTGTCACCGTTTCAATTGATTGCGTTATTTTATTTATCTGCTGTGACGATTTCTTCAATCTTAATAGCCCTGCCTGTAGCCCATCAGCCGGGTGTAGAACTTGCTTTTATCGATATTTTATTTACGGCTGTAAGTGCTGTGAGTGTAACCGGGCTGACCACTGTGTCTACTGTCGATACCTTTAGTACAACAGGGATCTTTATTATCGCTTTTGTTCTTCAGTTTGGCGGGATAGGGGTAATGACTCTGGGGACGATGGTCTGGCTCATTCTCGGTAAAAAAATTGGCTTGAAAGAACGACGGCTGATTATGGCTGACCAGAACCAAACCTCTTTCCAGGGGATGGTGCGTATGGTTAAAGAAATCGTTATCGTCGTTTTACTGATTGAGTTCATAGGGTTTCTAATATTAGGGACGTATTATCTGCAATACTACGAACCTGCACAAGCTTATCTACATGGTTTTTTTAGTTCGGTCAGTGCCACGACCAATGGAGGTTTTGACATAACGGGGCAATCTTTAATCCCTTTTAAAAATGATTATTTCGTGCAATTTATTCATATGGTATTGATTATTGCGGGGGCTATCGGGTTTCCTGTTTTAATTGAGGTCAAGCAGTATCTCTTAAAGCCCAGCCATAAAAAAATTCAATTCACGTTGTTTGCCAAATTAACGACATTTACCTTTCTGGTATTAGTGGTCGTAGGGGCATTGATTATCGCCGTCCTTGAGTCTAATCACTATTTTGCAGGCAAGGATTGGCACGAAATTTTATTTTTTTCGTTATTCCAATCTGTCACGACGAGGAGCGGGGGCTTGGCGACACTCCCTATCAGTGAGTTTACTGGCCAAACCCAGTTGTTTATGTCTGCCTTAATGTTTATCGGGGCTTCTCCGAGTAGTGTAGGAGGCGGGATTCGAACGACCACGTTTGCTCTCGTTATCATCTTTATTTTAACGTTTGCTCGCGGGGAGAGTAATATTAAGATCTTTAGAAGAGAAGTTCACAATGAAGACTTAAATCGTGCGGTTGCTGTGACGATGATGGCGGTAATTACGTGCTTTGTAGCAGTGCTCACTCTGACCATAACTGAACCTTACGATCTGAATAAGCTAATTTTTGAAGTCTGTTCGGCGTTTGGAACAACAGGGTTATCACTCGGCATAACGGCTGGCTTGTCCACCTTTGGAAAAGTCATCCTTATGCTGCTGATGTTTATCGGCCGGATCGGGATTCTTACCTTTTTGTTCACATGGAAAAAAGATCGGAAATCAAAAAGTTATCACTATCCGAAAGAGAGAATTATTATAGGGTAATAAAAGACTGTACACAGCGGAAGGCTGTGTACAGTCTGTCACATATATAAGACGGCACCTACAATAATTAAAAGGATGAAAAGGACTACAATAAGGACTAAGTCACTAACACGAATTCGGCCATCCAAGCTGTTGCACCCGCATCTGCATCCATAAAGGCTGCCTCCGTGCATAAGCTCACCTCCAGTAGGATCTACACAATAGCCTATGCGGAGGCAGCTACGCTGTATGGGTTCCTACCCATTTGCAGAGGAAAATTCGTCCATAAACGCGTCTTTGGGGACAGAAATAATCTTGGATTGTTGATTATTAAGGTCTTTCACATTGGAGAACGAATTTTCTTCATCGAGCTCATTACACCAGTGGTTTACATTATCGTTTTTCAATTCGTTAATGAGCAGCGGGGCAGTTAAGTTATTGGGACTTGATATACGCTGATTCGCATTCATATGAACGCCTCCTCTTACTTCATTATGCCCTGGACCCTTTTGTTCTATTTACGTTTTGTGATAAGCTTATACAAAATTCGTGAAAATGCTTTGTCAGCAAAAAAGGATGAGGCTTAAAAATTTCCCGGGGAATGAAGCAGACGAGTTGGTGCAAAATATTGTATAATAGGGGAGAACTAATCCTATTTTAATTTATAGAAGAAGAAGCAAGCATGTTGAACTTTTGCTACAATAGAAGCGATGAGGAGGTGCTGGTATGGAAGCCGTCATTATGTTTATTGTTTGTGTTGTCATCTTAGTTGGATTTATGGGATTCTGTATATTTGACCGTGGGTAAATCTGGCACATAAAGCAACATCCATTATACACAGTAAATCAAGAAGTAAACACCTGATAGCAGGGTGTTTGCTTTTTTTTTATGGCTTATTGACACCTGCCTGAGGGTCACCTTCGATTATAAGAGTGAAAGGAGGTGATCACCATGGCCGTAACAGCAGACAAAACGAACTCACAATTGCAACTCGTATTCGAAAACGGAACAGATGAGAAAGGAAATGTCAAGTACCGTACGAAATCGTTCAATAATGTAAAAATGGATGCAACAGCAGACCAGCTTTATAAAGTGGCCGTTGCCCTTGTGCCATTACAGCAGCGCTTGCTATCGACGATTGAACGTAATGATTCAGCTATTTTAACTAACCTATAATTCGTAAAAAGGAGGAACAAAGCAGATGAAGAAACTTGAACTTAAATTTCTGAATGAAGAAGGAAGTATTGTAACGATTTCCCTTGATGAGCCTGTGGAACCGGTAGATCTGGTTGCGATTCACGCAGCGATGGATGCAGTCATTGCTGAGAGTTGTTTCTATTCCAGTGGTGGGAATTTGGTGGAGAAGAAGCAGGCAAGAATAGTAGAACGCAACGTAGTTGATATTGAATTATAAAAACTAGTCCTACCAAATTGGCCATTATGAAGATAAGCTTCATAATGGCTTTTATAATGGAAGAAGGGAGTGTCAGAATTGGATACTTGGCTGCCATTCATAACAGATGTGGGGTTCCCCATTGCGGTCACGTTCTATTTATTGCACCGCGTGGAAGGAAAACTTGACGATCTGATTGAATCTATCCATCATCTTCCTGACAAAATGAAAGGATAGTAAAAAGCGCGCCATCTTCTGGAATAAGAGGCGCGCTTTCTTTATTGTGTTAAACTGATTTCATCAAATGGATAAATAATAAGTTCAGTTCGACCGATGATTTCTTCTTCTTTAATAAATCCCAGTCCATTACGACTGTCCTTACTGATTGCCCGATTATCTCCCATCACGAAGTATGTGTTATCAGGTACTTTAATCGGACCGAAATCTCTTGTTGCCATTATGGCTTCTTCACTTAAATAGTTCTGTTCTTGTTTCTGACCGTCAACATAAAGCTGATGATTTCGAACTTCTATTGTATCGTTAGGCTTTCCGATTACCCGTTTCACATAGTTTTTAACAGGACGGTCAATTATGACGATATCACCATAGGAAGGTTCATCAATATAGTAAATAATTTTATTAAACATGACACGTTCTCCGCTCTCAAGCGTAGGGTTCATGCTGGCCCCTTCGACGATTGAAGTGGCAAAGAAGAAAGTGCGCAGTATAAAGGCAAGAACGACGGCGATAGCAATCGCTTTAATCCATTCCAGCCACTCTTTCTTAGCTTGTTCAGACAATCTGAATCTTCCTCTCTTAATCATGCTCGAATATCTTTCATTTTATCACACGGGTAAAAAAATAAAACAATGTTGCGAACTGTAATCAAATTTTAACATCAATTTGATCGATATCTTGAAAATTCAGTGAATATCTCGAATTCTTGCTTTTAGTTCTTTGGGGTGATGAAAGAGTATGGTAAAATATAGTCTATATTCGCATACGCTAGGAGGTACGATGATGGGAAGCGGCCATGACCAGCAAGATCAACTCATTTATAAAATTGAAGAGCTACGCAGGCGTATGACAGAGACAGCGCTAGAAGAAGGATTCTCAAGTTCTAAATCGGTGCGAATGAGCCAGGAATTAGACTATTTATTGAATCAAATACAAGAGAAAAATGAAGCATAAAAGAAGAGCGAAATTCTTATTCGCTCTTCTTTTTTCTAAAAAAGCGTTCTAATCGGTCCAACCCTTCTTGTAAGGTATCCATTCCATAAGCATAAGATAGCCTCATGTAGCCATTTCCATACTGGGAAAAAGCATCTCCAGGAACTAAAGCCACTCCGGCTTCTTCTACGAGTTGAACTGCTTTATCAAATGAACTCATTCCCTCTAACGGAAACTCCGGGAACACATAAAATGCCCCATCAGGTACCTGATACCGCAGCCCCATCTGGTCGAGCCGGTCTAACACATAGGTTCTCCTTTTTTCATATTCCTTTTTCATATGCAGCGGATCGGACTGGCCGTTTTCGATCGCCTCAAGTGCAGCATACTGACTGATCGAAGTGGCACAAGATACATTGTACTGATGAACTTTAAGGATATGCTTAGCTAACCATGATGGAGCCAGCAAATAGCCGATTCTAAAGCCTGTCATTGAATGCGACTTCGACACCCCATTTACAACAATCACATGATCCCGTACAGAAGGAAGCGAGGCAATCGATGTATGTGGAGCTGAATACGTCAGCTCACTGTAAATCTCGTCGGCTATCATAAACAGGTTATGAGCTTTAAGTACATCTGCGATCGCTGTTAGTTCATCATTTGATAAGGAGACACCGGTCGGATTGGATGGATAAGGTAAAATCACACACTTCGTATTTGCTGTTACGGCCTGCTCGATTAAATCAGCGGTGAGCTTGAACCCGTTCTGGCTCGTATCGACATGCTTGGCCGTTGCTCCCGCAAGTTTGATGAGTGGCTCATATCCTGGGTAAACCGGCCCTGGCAGCAACACTTCATCCCCTGGTTGTAAAATGGTTCTCAACGTAATATCGATTGCCTGGGACGCTCCGACCGTTACAATCACTTCATTCTCAGCCCGGTACGATAAATCATACTTTTCGTTTACGTGATGGCTGATCGCTTTCCGCAGCTCCAGCAGACCGGCATTGTGCGTATAACTCGTATGATTGGTATGTATTGCCTCGATAGCTGCCTCTTTGACATGATCAGGTGTTGGAAAATCCGGCTGCCCAATCGTTAAAGAAACAACATCCTCATACTGACTGACCATATTAAAAAATTGGCGAATCCCTGATATTTGTATAGATGATAGTTGTGGATTAATAAAACGTTCCATATTGTCGCCCCCATTTAAATGTTAACAAAATGTTCAAACAATTTAGATTTATTGCTTTCTTTATTTGTTATAATGAAATTGTACAAATTGAGAAAGGAGTTTGAGCAATGAGACCAAATCGAACCTCTTTTGAAGAGCTAGTCAACCAAAATAAAGAACAGCTCATGAATGATCAGCAAGCCTTAGAACAAATCGACAAGCAAATCGATGAGAAAAGAACAAAAACTACTGATAAATCTAAATTTGTAAATTGATCATATCATAGTGAGAAAGCAGCCGCATAGCGTGGCTGCTTTTTCTATTTGCTATGGATCGGACATGACTTTAGCCGAATATACAACTATACATAAAGTTGGTGCAATTATCGCTACTTTGCAAATCTCCACCTTCATAATCTTCAGAAAAGATTGAAGATAAAAGAGGTTGTGGTACTATTTAAGAATACAATCCAAATTTATTCCATAAGTAGGCAATAAAGGATAGGAGCGTGACATAGAACTATGATCAATGTATATGAACAGGAGGGCGTAACCTGTATAGAGGGGGAAGTGGTTAAGTCCGGACGCAAAGCGGGTAGGATTTATTCCTTTCTAACAGACGGTATGTTAGTCGATACTGGACCGCAAATTCTAGAGTCTGAGTTGATTCCCATTTACGAAGACGTATCGATGGACCTCGTCATCTTAACGCATAGCCATGAAGATCATACAGGCACAGCTGCATGGCTTCAAGAAGATCGGGATCTTCCCATTTATATTCATGAAAAAGGTATAAGTACATGTGCTGAACTCTGCGCATATCCAAAGTATCGTCAACATACCTGGGGAATCCGTGAACCATTTAAGGCGTTGCCGCTTGGGGATACAGTTCAATCACGACAGCAAGACTGGCATGTGATTTATACACCAGGTCACGCCAATGACCACATCGCACTGTTCCATGAAAGCACAGGCAGGATGTTCACAGGCGATTTATACGTAACGCCGAAAACAAAGGTTATCATGCAAAGTGAATCAATCCCCGTCATCATGAATTCCATTCAGAAGCTTCTCACCTATGAGTTTGAAGCGATATTTTGCTGTCATGCCGGCTACATCAAAAATGGAAAAGACATGATGAAGCAGAAGCTGAATAATCTAGAGCATCTGTGTGATGAAGTGAAACGCCTTCATCAAAAAGGGTTCACCATTGCTGAAATCGATCAACAGCTTTTCCCAAAATCTTATCCAATCGTCGAAATCTCAGAAGGGGAATGGGATTCACGACATATCGTTTCTTCCATTCTTTCTGATGAACAACAAAATAGAGATTTAATTCAGCGACAGGGGTGTTGATTTGCAAAATGGAGACTTACATTTTCACCGAATAGAAGCACACATCAATCTGGATAACCCACCATCTATCTGGCTGGCTGAAAGTGTCGGCATGGAGTTCGATTGTGTCAGGAAAGGCTTTATTTACGAGTTCGGGGAGTGGACAGGTCACCTCCTTTATATGTCTAATTCTAAATAAAGAATGAAATCTCATATCTTAAAATACAGTAAAAAGTGAGAGTAATTGAAACTTTTATTATTAGGCTTTCAAAGAAAAGCAAACATAAAAAATTAAAGTGAAAAGGGGTTATCTTATTGAAGCAAGCTTTGTTAGTGATTGATGCCCAGCAGGAATTAATCGAGGGGAATGAAGATGAAAAATGTGTATTTCAAAAGGAGAAGCTAGTCAAACAAATTAATTTGGTAATCGATAAGGCGATAGAATCTGATTCATTCATTGTTTTTATCCGAGATAAAGATGTTGCAGAAGGCAAGGGAGAAGGATTTCAGACCCATCGAGACATAACCATCCCTGCTGATGCAAAGGTTTTTGATAAAGAAGCGACAAACTCTTTCCATGGAACCCCGTTGTTGAACTATTTAACAGAAAAAAAGGTAGAACACCTCGTAATCATGGGCTGTAAGACAGAACATTGCGTGGATACAGCCGTAAGAACAGCCACTGTTAATCATTTCGATGTCACGCTAGTTCAGGATGGGCATTCAACGACTGATTCAGCAACGTTATCTGCTGAACAAATTATCATGCATCATAATGAAATTCTTGATGGTCATTATAATGTGGAACATTTTTCTGATGTTAGAGGTGCACAGGAGGATTTATTTCAGCCGCGGCACAATGATTACCGGTAAATAAGCAATAAGTTTAGGAAGTGTTTGATCATGTTTGATGAATTAAAATCAGATTGCAAGAATTGCTTCGGATTGTGTTGTGTGGCATTGCCTTATGCGGAATCAGCCGATTTTCCGGTCAACAAGGACCGCGGACAACCCTGCCAGCATTTATGTGCAAACCACTTATGTTCCATACATGACCAATTAAGAGAGAAAGGATTTCGAGGTTGTGTGACATATGAGTGTTTTGGTGCTGGGCAGCATGTTTCACAGAATATTTTTAATGGGAATAACTGGCGAAAAGAATCTGATCGTGCTAAAGAAATGTTTGCTATATTCCCTATTGTACAACAGTTGCATGAGATGCTTTGGTATCTTATGCAAGCTCTGGGTCTAAAGGAAACTCAATCAATTCAAGCTAGTTTGCAAAAAATTTATGAAGAAACGGTTGAACTATCCACAAAAACACCTGAGGAGATACTAGAACTCGATATTGATGTACATCGAAGTGAAGTGAACGCTTTATTGATCGAGACCAGCAAATTGTATCGCGCCAAATATACTAGTAAAAATAAAAAGAAAAGATTAGATTACGTAGAAGCAAACCTAAAAGGGCTGGATTTACAAGGCGATGATTTTAGAGGGAAACTAATGATTGCAGCTAATTTGAGCCATAGTGATTTGAGAAAGGCAGACTTTATTGGTGCTGATCTTAGAGACGCAAATCTAAGCGGCACTAACTTGAAAGAAACTCTTTTTCTAACACAGTCACAACTTAATTCCGCAAGGGGAGATCATCATACTCAAATTCCCGACTATTTGGAAAAACCAAGCCATTGGTTGGAATAGAACGTTTCCGCATTTAGGTCTTCCTCAATTGAGCGGGTTGGAAGGGATAAGGAACTTCGACAACTAGGAAGTTCCTATTTTTATTTCTAAAATTAAAACGTATTCTATTAGTATCGAGTAAATTTTGAAACCTGATGAATATGAATGCGGAAGATAGATAACAAAAAATGAAGTGGAGGGACCACAAATGATGGGACGAATGCTTACGTTTTTCGATTTTATCAGGAATTGTCTTTTTCATAGTCGGATGTTCATCTTCTGCTTCGCCAGAGCAAAATGAGACCATTGCCCATATCGAAACGGCTTACGATTTCACCGATTATGTAGAGTACAGTAAAGAAGGGTCAGACCGAGAGTCCATGAAAATGACTGGGAGAGTAAATGCGAATGAGGAAGGTAAAATTACATGGGTGAGATATTACAATGGCGGAGAGTTAATACGGGCACTGGATGGAGTACGTTAAGTTAGCGTGGGAGTGACGCCTATTAAGAGATTTATTTATGTTGAGGATCTAAATAACTCATTTGCAATTTCACGGCTGTCAATGTAATATATAAATTACATAATGAAACATATATTTTCCTTTGGATAGGTGAGTTTATGAGTAAAATTAAAGTGGCACGAGTAGAAAAGGGGCTTACTCAGTCTCAACTTGCCAAAAGGGTAAAAGCGACAAGGCAAACAATTGGATTGATTGAAAAAGGTAAGTATAATCCAAGTCTAAATCTATGTATTTCCATAGCTAAGGAACTGGATAAAACGTTGGATGATTTGTTTTGGGAGGAGTGATAAAATGGTGCGTTCTTTTCTGAATTACTTTATGCCGGATGATGAATACAAGCGGATTCGTATCTTATACTTTATGGCAGAAGCGGCCTTTATCATGACTGGTATTCTGTTTTTGTTTTCATTTTTGAACCTTTACTGGTTGGAATGGGAGTTTCCTGGAGGTACATTTACTGCCTTTTTAACAGCAATGATTATCATGATTTATACATATCTGCGTTATATTGTTTCGGGGATAGAACATTCCGATATCGCAAATCAAAAACAGTATACTAGGCAGGGTCGAGGAAATTTGAAAAAAGTTTTAATTTTTGGCTTAGTATTTTTTGTCGCTACCTTCATAGCTTCAGGCATTCCTTCTAATTGGTTAGAGTTTCTGGATATTATCGGTCCAACATTTTTGGCTATGATTTTTTTCTATACACTTGACTATATTTCACTCAAGCGCTCTTATAAGAAAAATAAAGAAATAATCGACGACTAGACTTTTTTAACTAAACGTCTTAGGGATTCGAAAAGGGGGATCATATGAGTTTAAGATATAAATGTTTAATACTTGATCACGATGACACAGCAGTAAAAAGCACACCTGAAATACATTATCCATCCTTTGTTCAAGCTTTAAAAGAGTTAAGACCTAATGAAAAAACTCTCACATTTGAAGAGTTCGTTGGGTACTGTTTTAATCCGGGATTTTCTTCTTTATGTAAAGACATCATTCAATTTACAAAGGAAGAACAAGCACACCAGCAAAAAATATGGAAGCAATATACTGAAACAAAAATCCCGGATTTTTATGATAACTTTCCCGAAACCGTTCAAGAATTTAAGAAACAAGGGGGGATTGTGACGGTTGTTTCTCATTCAGAAAGAAGTCGAATTGAAAGAGACTACGCCGTTCATTGTGGGTTTTCACCAGATGCAATTTTCGGCTGGGAACTTAAGGAACACCAGAGAAAACCGCATGCGTACCCTATCAACCAGATAATAACTCAGTTTGACCTTAAAGAAACAGATGCTCTTGTACTGGATGATCTGAGGCCAGGGATGATGATGGCAAGAAGCTGTAACATAGATTTTGCAGCAGCCGGTTGGTCTCACAGGATTCCGGACATCAAGGAGCAAATGAAAAGAGAGTCTGATTATTACTTTGAAACCGTGCAAGCATTCAAGGATTTTATCTTCAATAATTAGTGAAATACATAATTTAAAATGGTTGGCTTAAGAAGGGAGTATTAGATGGTATTTGATTCTATAGATGTAGCATTATTAGCAGGAATAGTTTATTTGCTTCGTCAGGTGATTAACTTAGATGGTCGTGTTAAAGGGCTGTCCTATACTTTAGATCAGGTCACTAACCAAATGACACTGCCGGAATATCTAATAAATGATGATTTGCGAAAACTTATATCAGAAGACGAGGAGATAAAAGCCATTAAAAAAGCGAGGGAAACATTAGGTCTTTCACTAGTAGAGGGAAAAAAGTATATTGATCAATTAAAAAATGATCTATGAATTAAAAAAATTGCCGGCTGATTCAAAAATGAGATGACTCTTTCTTATTGAGTAGACTTACATTGTCAACTACTGCTCAGGCGGCCCGTAGTTGCTTCGACCGAGTGCCAGGGCACCCGGTCGCTATTTAAATAAATAAAATTTTTAGTTATTCGTTTTCTAACCATACCTGGACTTTCTTAATCTGATCATCCACCATTTTCGCAACCTTAAAGTGATGCAGTTCCTGCGAGACGGTTGTGCCCTCTTTCGCATCAATATTCTGATTTAAAATCCAGCCGGAAATCGTATCGACACTTCCGTTCTTAAGGTTAAGATCAAAGTATTCATTAACAGATTGGATAGAAGTTTTACCGTCCAATACGTATGAACCGTCTTCGACTGGAGTAATGTCCTGCTCTTCATCGTGGTCAAATTCGTCCCTTATGTCTCCAACGATTTCTTCTATTATGTCTTCACTTGTCACCATACCCGATGTTCCGCCGTATTCATCCGTCAGGACAACGAGGTGGGTTCTTTCTTTCTGCATTCTTATTAATAAATCATGAATCGGTATATTTTCAAAAACCTTCGAAACAGGACGAATATATGGCTCAAGTGATTCGACCTGGCTCCAGTCTTTATAAAAAAGTTCTTTTAAATGAAGAATACCGATAATATGGTCCTTATCATCACGATAAACCGGAAAGCGTGTGAATCGCTCCTCGTCCATGAATTGTAAGGATTCTTCGACTGGATCCTCGATATCAACGACAGACATATCTGTACGAGGAACCATGATTTCTTTTGCCGTTCGATTATCAAATTCGAAAATGCGGTCAACATATTCAAATTCCGATTGATTAATTTCACCTTGTTGATAGCTTTCCGAAAGAATATGACGCAATTCCTCTTCAGAATGAACTTCCTCAGACTCTTTAGCGGCATGATAGCCAAATAAACGAACCAGCGTGTTTGCTGAACCATTTAATATCCAGATTAATGGATACATGATCTTACTGTAGAGAATTAAAGGTCCGGAAAGCAATAACGTAATTTGTTCGGCCCTTTGAATGGCAATCGTTTTTGGTGCCAGTTCTCCCAGTACGACATGTAAATAGGTAATGACAAAGAAAGCAATTACAAAACTAATGGTATGGCTAACTGTAGAAGGTAAATCGAATCCAGCTAGTAACGGGTGAAGGAGTGCCTCCAAGGTTGGTTCACCTAACCACCCTAACCCTAGAGCAGTGATTGTAATCCCCAGCTGATTAGCAGAAAGGTAGTAGTCTAAATTACCTGTAACCCGAAGAGCGTTTAAGGCTTTTTTATTCCCTTCGGCTGCCCTTGATTCTAATCGTGTTCTTCTTACCTTTACAATCGCAAATTCGCTTGCAACGAAAAACGCTGTTAGAAAAATTAACAGAGCTACCGCTGCAAGCCTAATCGACGTTTCCATAACATATCCCCTTTGTATCATTGTTGGTGATCATATCGTCACCAATTATTTATTTTACAGGAAAAAAGGTCACATGCCTATTTTGCTGATTCCATCCTAAATCATTCAGATCATACTAAGTCTCGATATAGAACCGTATAAAAAAAACACCCAGGGAATGGGTGAATCTTTTTATCAATCGTTCAGCGTTATTCTTCTTCTTCGTTAAACCAAAGCGGGGCGTCGTTTTGAACCTCTCCATTATAGTTAATGAAGATTTCTTCTCCAGCTTTAATATCCGTATGAGCATAGAAGTCGAACGAGTCATTCTCAAAGTTAACTCGATAATCTGCGTTAGGCTGATAAGAATGATTAAACATCATCCCATACCCTAAAAGAAATGCAGTGTGGTTGCTCCCATACTCGAATGCATAATTAGCAAGGTACGTTTTCTCAATATGTTTATGCTCCTCATTTGGATAAGGTAGCACTGGCGCTTCGTGAATGAGTTCATTTTTCGCAATATCGCGAGTGGCGAAAACGCCTTTATTAAACTCATCATCTGTAATTGTGGAAGTTCTTACCTCTATCAATATTTCACCTTCATCCTCTAGTCATTATATCTATCCTTATCAGTTTGACAGGTTATAGGTCAGAAAGCAATTGTCGCAATATTCTTTATGAATGGAACTTATTTCCCTGACAATTCGTAGAAATACAGAGGAAGCTCATATGGAACCAATTGAATATGATAAACACAGAGATAGCTGATAGCATATAGGTTTTCACTTTAGTAGAGAATATAATATTTCTTAATTGGAAGGATGATTACCGTTGGACACTACACAACATAACAGTAATGCCTGGGACAAGAAGGTCGAAGAAGGTTCACAATATACTAAATCTGTCACTCGTGAAACTATTGAAAAAAGTAAATCTGGTGATTGGAGAATTACTGTTACAACAGAAAAACCAGTACCGAGAAATTGGTTTCCTAATTCATTAGATGGTTTGAAAGTCCTTTGCTTAGCTTCAGGGGGAGGGCAGCAAGGTCCTGTTCTAGCTGCAGCAGGAGCAGATGTAACGGTTACTGATATATCTAAAAAGCAGTTGGAACAAGATGAATATGTTGCTCAACGTGATCAGTTAACTTTAAAGACCGTTCAGGGAGATATGAGCGACCTTAGTGATTTTGATGATGAATATTTTGATATGATTGTCAATCCGGTGTCTAATTTGTTTGTAAAAGATGTGCGGCCTGTGTGGAGTGAGGCCTCCAGAGTATTAAAAAATAATGGGATCCTTATTTCTGGTTTTACTAATCCTCTGTTATGGATATTTGACGATAACAAGGAGAGAAAAGGGATTCTAGATGTAAAACACTCTATCCCTTCATCTACATTAGATTATTTACCAGAGGAGGAGGTCGAGGATTTTATAAATTCCAATCACACCATTGAATATGCTCACACATTAGAAGACCAAATTCAAGGTCAAATCGATGCCGGCTTTGTTATTTCCGGCTTTTATGAGGATGACTTTGGACACACGAGGATGCTAGACAAGTATATAAAAACTTTTATTGCTACAAGGGCGATAAAAATAGTCAATTAATCATGCTCAAGTTCCGAAGTTCATTTATGAATAGAGGCGCCCGATTCAGAGGATTGGCTTCGCCCGTTATGGAAGAATACTATAGAAATTCCTCAGTGTTTATTTTGGAGGTGTGTTTAGATCGTGAAGTTCTTTTTGAGATTAAATCTTGTTCGGACATAAAAAAATCCACTCCATTCTCAAATGAAGTGGATCGTTTACATGTTAGCTTTCTGTCTCCTTTAATTCATACAAGGGTACTTCCTGATAAACGTTCGGTTGATCAACGGGATGGATGCGGGCAGTTTCACTTCTTTCAATCACTTCTTCAATATAGATTTGGCGCTCCTCGTGTGTGACGTCAATCATCTCTGAGGAGTGGAAGATTTCTTTGGCACGTTCTTTGTTCATTCGTCATGTCCTCCTTTAGTTTGTGCGTTTAATTTTTGCCTGAATTGACATTACTATGCACGTTTTTCATAAGGCCCGATTTCAATAAGGAATGCGGGTTTGTAGTTTGTAGCCTAATTCGGTTCACTTCAAAGAATTGGTTATGAGCGTTATAATTTTCACATAGAAAAAGGGGGTTGTCGGTGTTGGATCGAACAGGTTTAGTATTAGAAGGAGGAGGAATGCGTGGGGCTTATACGGCAGGGGTTCTTGATTTTTTCCTTGATGAAAAGGTCCATTTTCCTTACGTGGTAGGAGCCTCAGCAGGTGCTTGTAATGGCAGCTCTTATGTGGCTGCACAGCGGGGCAGGAATTATGAAGTGATGGTGAATTATGGGGACCATCCCGAGTACATATCCTTCAAACGGATGTTTACA
The DNA here is from genome assembly GCF_029714185.1 of Halobacillus naozhouensis. Lineage (NCBI taxonomy): Bacteria > Bacillati > Bacillota > Bacilli > Caryophanales > Bacillaceae > Halobacillus > Halobacillus naozhouensis. Next base: position 1,792,522 of record NZ_CP121671.1, read on the forward strand.
GAGCGTCAGTTGTTTGGCATGGACTTTATTTTTGATAAGCTTCCTAATCAGCTTGTGCCCTTTGATTATGATGCTTTTTTATCCCGAACGACAGAATTTGTAGTAGGTACGACAAATATGCGAACGGGTGAGGCACAGTTCTTTGACCACTTCCCTGATCGGACAAGCTTGCTTAAGGTGATGCGGGCATCGAGTTCCCTGCCGCTCATAGCTCCAAGTATCTCTTACTTAGGGGAAGAACTTATGGACGGCGGGATAGCTGACCCGATTCCGATCAATCCGTCGATTGAGTCGGGAAATAAGAAGCATGTGATCGTGCTGACAAGGAATGATGGTTATATTAAAAAAAGGATGAAAATGAATTGGTATTTCACTCGCAAATATAAAAACTTCCCGAAATTTGCACAGGCTTTACGAATTCGTCATCAAAAATATAATACGACATTAAGGAAGATCAAGCAGATGGAGGAGAATGGTCAAGTATTTGTGTTACGTCCTCAAACTCCTCTGCAAGTCAGCCGCATCGAGAAAAATAGACAGCGTCTGCATCAGCTCTACATGCAAGGCTACAAGGAAGCTGAGCAGCAAAGTGACCAGCTTGCAAAATTTATTCAAACTTAATAAAAGGAGGTCCATATGGAGCAATCTGTATTAATAAAAGACGCCATTGTTAACGAATTTAAGACCCATCGAAATCCCGCCCAAACCGAGGCGATGGAGAGCTATATGAAGGATCAGTTTTCTTTCTACGGACTGAAGACGCCGGAGCGGTCAAAGCTCGTGAAGCAATGGCTGAAATCTTATGCTTCGATCACTTATAGTGAACGTGTTGAGACGGCTTTATTACTTTTTCAAGAACGGGAGAGAGAATGTCATTATGCAGCACTCGCGTTACTTGAACAAGTCTCTAACCAGCCGCCTGTTTCTGCTATTGCGGTTTATAAACAACTGCTGACGTTGAAGCCCTGGTGGGATACGGTTGATATGATTTCCTCTAAACTATGTGGAGACTACTTGCTTCATTATAACGATGAATTAACAACGATCACAGAAAGCTGGTCCCGTTCGGAGCATTTATGGGTGCGCAGAGCAAGTTTATTGAATCAGCTCAAATTTAAGGACAAGACAGATGAACAGCTACTATATCGGACCATCCACACGTTAAAGCATGAGAAAGAATTTTTCATTGAAAAAGCGATTGGCTGGGTCTTGCGAGAATATAGTAAAACGGCTCCTGAGTCTGTCATTGCTTTTATCGAATCGACAGAGCTGCGGTCTTTAAGTAGAAGAGAAGGCTTGAAATGGATGAAAAATAAGGGGTTATATCCTGCTCCTACAAAGGTATAGATTGGAAACACAACGATCATAATGGGGATAACTACTTAAAAGTGAGGGTCCTATTATGAATCAATGGATAGATGTTTCTTTTCTGGAGCGGGCTATTCAATGGCTTGATCAGGATGTATTGCAAATATTCGGATTAAATGGTGTGCACATTCAATTTGTACTCGTCTTTCTGCTGACAGCCAGCATCATGTTTGTTATCAAACCTATCATGGAATGGCTGCTTGTTAAACAATGGTTCACATTGCTTGGGTATAGTATCACGACTGTTCTGGCTTTTTGTTTTTTACAAATGGTCGATCGTTATGCAATGGGGGCTGAATCAACGTTTTTACCGTCCTATTATTGGTCTGTCAGTCTGCTTGCGATCAGCAGTTACGGTGCGGTCCGGGTAATTGCTGGAATAACCAAGTTGATTATGGTGCGGTGGAGAGTCCGGTCTAAGAAACGTGTAGCCTAATAAATATGACTTTTGTTGCAATATTTTGTTCGTTCCTTTTCTTCGCTGTGGTATAATTTACCTAACAAGAAGTTTTATAGAGAGGGAAGGGGAAGCGGATGCAGAAGGATCAAGGGATTTTATTAGAAAGCGGTACAAATGAACTAGAAATTGTCGAGTTCAGTGTGGCCGAGAACCGGTTCGGCATCAATGTGATTAAGGTAAAGGAAATATTAAACCCAGTACCTGTTACGAAAATTCCTCACTCGCACGCAGCGGTTGAGGGGATTATAGATATCAGGGGAGAGGTTGTCCCGGTGGTTGATGTCGCTCATGCATTAGGTTTTGAGACTTCATCCAATCCAAAGCAGGATAAATTTATTCTCGCTGAGTTTAATCAGACGAAAATCGTTTTTCATGTTCATACGGTCACGCAAATTCATCGTATTTCCTGGGAGTCGATTGAAAAGCCAGGAACGATGTATCAAGGGTTAGAGACGGAAATTACCGGCGTCATTAAAAAAGAAGGCGACATGCTGCTGTTGCTTGATTTTGAGAAGATTGTGGCGGATATTAGTCCGGAATCGAGCATAAAGAAAGCAGATATTCGTGTCCTGGGTGAACGGGAGCGTTCCGACAAGAAAATTTTAATTGTTGAGGATTCTGGGCTGCTGCGCGGGCTGCTGCAAGAAACACTTGAAGAAGCTGGTTACATACATACAACAGCATTTGAAGATGGAAAAGCCGCTTATGATCATCTGGCTGGATTGGCAGCTGACGGAAAGACGATTGAGGAAGAGTATCAATTGGTCATCACGGATATTGAAATGCCGCGGATGGACGGTCACCATTTAACTCGTCGAATTAAAGAAGATCAACAGCTTCAAGCACTACCTGTCGTTATTTTTTCGTCCCTAATCACAAATGATCTCAAGCATAAAGGTGAGATTGCAGGGGCAAATGCCCAGATCTCAAAACCGGAAATAGTGGAACTTATCGAGGTCATTGACCAGCATATAAAATGAAAAACCGCTCCAATTAGGAGCGGCTTTTTTCATTTTCAACTTTTTTAAACAGAGTATCGTGCCAGTCATAGGCTTGTTGAGTAATTGTTTCTGGTTCAGAGCCATACGGATGAGATTCGCGGATGATACTTTTCTCATGATCGGTTAAATGTTCATAGGAAGATCTTAATTCCGTGGCGTATTCCACATATTTATTAAGCTGATACAGAAAATCGTCCATAGGATTCATGGTCATAAAAAATCACCCTCCTAAAGGTACCTATACCTTATTTGGAAGGTGTTGAAACATTCTAATGAAAAGAGTCAGGCTGCTGCCTGGCTCTTTTCGCGACCTTATCGTTTAGGACGCTGGTTCCACGGGGCGATATGCTGCTGTCCAAGCATGGACAGATTTGAATGGGTAGAAGGTGAGTAAGAAGTGGAGGCCTTGTCGCGATCCCAACCTAAATAGTTGTACAGCGTTCGTTTAGCTCTCGATAGGGAGAGCTTTGGTTTCGGATTGCGATACGATTGGTCGACCTTACCAAGGTGTTTCAACTGGTTGAAATCTTTCTTTTCTGCTGGAATATGAAAATAGTAGCCGCCGACCTCTATGAGAAGGGTGGAATGCTGTTTACTAAGCTTAGGGTGGTCAGAAAAATGAAGACCAATTTTTTTAGCTCTTCGTTCCTTCAATAATTTCGTAATCGTTGATTTTTTAATTTCATATAAATGCTTAGGTTCAGGGGCTGTTTTCGCGTGTCGATTGACAATAAATAGTGATTCGGCAAGTTCTCGGTTTGAAAGCTGCTTTTCTCTCATTCATGTTCTCCTTTCTAGACGTATACAAAGCCATTGTATGAAAGTAGTGGCTGGATGGCCTATTTTTTATCGGAATCGTTTATTACATCAACTTCTTTAAATCTGCTATAATCTGATCGATTTCGGCCGCCTTCATACCGCTGTACTGTTTAATAACGTCACCCTCGGGTGTAACTAAATAGAAGCTTGTCCCATGGGCCACCTGGTTAGAGCCTTCCATCTTAGAGACAGGAGATTGAAATGATTTAATCGATAATTCCTTAACTTCATGAAAAGTATAGCCGGTAAGAAAGCTCCACTGATCGTAATCTGGCTGGTAGGCATCTGCAAATTCCTTGAGTTGCTCCGGGGTATCATGTTCTGGATCAACGGAAAATGATACAAGTTTCACATTAAGATTCTCTTGTTTTAGTCGTTGCTGTAAACGCGACATGTTTCCTGTCATCGGCGGACATACAGTTTCACAGCTGGTGAAAATAAAATCAGCTATCCAATAGTCGCCTTTAAGATCCTCAGGTAGGTTCATCGTTTCACCACTTTGGGTCGTAGCTGTAAATTCTCCGACTTCCCGGGACATATTTTCTTCAATAGGAGAGCCGCATGCTGTTAAGAATAACAGTCCTCCTAGAAAACTGATCAATATGAAATATTTCATCGTTCATCCTCCATCAACAGGTAGTCCTTTTATTCTATCATGTACTGAGGTCCTTTCAGCTGATGTCACAAAAACGTTAAAGCTTCGTTTGGAGGTGGAATACCGAATATTCCGGACGGCACATAAATCGATAAGGAAGGCGGGTTGTTCCAATTCCTTTATTTACATAGAGGGTGAGAAGCTCACTAATCGTATGTTTTCCCTCAATGTAGGTATCCGCATAAGGCGGAGTGACGAGCGCCCCGACGAATGGAAGTTGAATCTGGCCGCCATGACTATGGCCGGACAGCTGTATATCGATTCCATGCTGCTGCATTTGGTCCGCTACATCAGGCTCATGTACAAGCAGTATCGTAAAAGGATCCCCTTTAATTTGGGCAGTAGTTGCTGAAATATTTGGTGACCCAAGCATGACATCATCTAAACCTGCCAGGGCGAACGTATCCTGACCATTGTCGATCGTCGCTACACTATTTTGCAGGAGCTGAAATCCGCCATCATCCATAACAGCTTTAACTGTCTCTGTTCCATAACCACCATGATCATGATTCCCGTAAATCCAGTACTTGCCATGACGGGCCTGCAGTCGCTGAAGGAGCTGCGGAATGCTGTGATCAAAGCGATACGTATGCGGCTTATCTACCAGGTCTCCAGTAAAAACGATTAAATCCGCATTCTCAGCATTTATCGTATCAATCAACTGCTCAAATTCAGTTAAATCATAATTAAAGCCAATATGAGTATCAGAAAATTGGACAACCTTAAAATTATTAAACGAGGTCGGTATGTTTGAATGGCTGATCGTATATTCTCGTCTGTCGAGCATGTGTGGCTCAATATGACGGGCGTAGTAATATCCACCGCCGCTCAATCCGAGCAGCCCTAATCCGCTGAATAGAGATTTTTTTATGAAGCTGCGTCGTGTTAATTTCATGTGAAGAATCCCTTCATAATAAATACTCCCGCTATTATACCATGATCCCTTCAGTTTCGATAAGAATAAATAGCTGTGATAAAAGTTTAGAAACTGAACAGGAATTCAGTCGGTGGCTATGGAATGTAATACAGGGACAGGAGGGCGAAATATGAAGGATGAAGTCGTAATTATTACAGGTGGATCAAGTGGTATGGGATTGTATATGGCGAAGCGGTTTGTCGACGAGGGAGCAAAAGTTGTGATCACCGGCCGAAACAGCGAACGGTTAGATAAGGCGCGAACTCAAATCGCTGAAGGGAAAAAAGAGAATGTGTTTGTCATCGAGATGGACGTTCGCAAAGTGGATGATGTGGAAAAAATGGTACAGCAAACCGTAGCTAAGTTTGGCCGGATTGATCATTTAGTGAATAACGCAGCGGGCAATTTTATTGCACCAGCCGAAAAACTTTCCCCAAATGGCTGGAGTACTGTAATAGATATCGTATTAAATGGTACTTTTTATTGTAGCCACGCAGTTGGTAAGTATTGGATTGAAAATGGGCAGAAGGGTTCGATTTTAAATATGGTTGCCACCTATGCTTGGAATGCGGGGGCCGGCGTCATTCATTCGGCTTCAGCAAAAGCCGGAGTATTAGCCATGACGAGAACATTAGCCGTGGAATGGGGATCGAAGTATGGCATTCGTGCAAACGCGATTGCACCTGGTCCGATCGAAAGGACAGGAGGCGCAGAGAAATTATTTGAATCCGAATCGGCCGCTAAGCGGACGCTGCAATCAGTTCCGCTCGGCCGATTAGGCACGCCGGAGGAAATCGCTGGTTTGGCGCGATTTATTTTGTCAGAGGATGCTGCTTATATGAATGGTGAAGTAGTCACACTAGATGGGGGACAATGGCTCAATCAGTTCCCTTTTTAAAGTTTCGGTGTGGCCGGCTGGGACAACTCAGCTTGTGTCGTATGTGATGCTCAAGTGCTCACCGCCGGTTTTGCTCGGTGGTGAGCGCTGATAAAAGAACAGATTCCAGAGGAAGACCTAAATTGCCCGGACAAAGGAAAAACCGCTGCATCAAATCACACAGCGGCTTATTTCATAACTACAGAATATAAAGAAATACCGTGAAGAAATGAAGAATGGATCCGCTGAGCACGAGTAAATGCCAGACCATATGGTGGTAGGCAAAGCCTCTCCACACATAGAAGATGGCCCCAACTGAATAAACGAGTCCGCCTAATACGAGCAGCAGAATTCCGGTGGATGGGACAGCCTTGGTAAGGGGCTCCCAGACAAGCACGACCAGCCAGCCCATGAGTACGTAGAAAACGGTTGACAGTACGACAAACCGTTTGACGAAAAAGATTTTGAAAATTACTCCTGCAAACGCAATTCCCCATACTACCCCGAATAACGTCCAGCCCAGTGTACCCCGTAACGGCACGAGGAGCAGGGGAGTATAAGTTCCTGCAATAAATAGGTAAATTGCTGAGTGGTCAAAGATTTCAAACAAGTCTTTGACTTTTCCTGGTGGAAAGCTATGAACCAGAGTGGAAGAAACATAGAGAACGAGCATCGTAATTCCGTAGATGGTCACGGAAACGACCTCCCATGCATTTCCGCCTAAGCTTGCAAATACAATGAGCAATGTGAGCATAGCTATACTTAATATGGCGCCGACACCGTGAGTGATGGCATTAGCGATTTCTTCACGTTTTGAAAAAATGTGTGTGCCCATGTTCCGTTCATCCTTACTTAAATGAATTTCTATTAGTATAAGCGTTTCAACCTATTTTATAAAGTAAATAACTTATTAGGTTTATCTTCTAAATAATTCTGGGTATTTAAAAGGTGAGCAAATACTGCGCACACGGCGGAAAGTGTCGAATATTGCGTTCGTTTTGCTTAGTGGATCTATGTTAATATTAGATTGAATGCGTGTGAGCGTTTCTTCTTGCTCCTTCAATTGTTTGCTAAAAAGGAGTGGTGATTATGGTAAGTGTACAGAGTAAAAAGCTTGAAATTCCATTAGTTGAAGAGTTAATGATTCCAGCAGAGAAAGTCGCTCATGTTCAGATAGGGAATCCGTTAGACCATGCATTACTCGTATTGGTGAAAACTGGTTATTCGGCTGTACCTGTCGTTGACAAATTGTATAAATTTAAAGGGACAATAAGCAAGACCATTATTCTTGAGGAAACGCTCGGGCTTGAGCAGTTTGAGTTGAATCGATTGAATGATATGACAGTTAATGAGGTTGTCGACACAAGTGTTCCTTGTTTGCATCGTAATGATACGATGATTGATGCGTTACACAAATTGATTGATCATCCCTTTATTTGTGTCATGAATGATGAAGGAGAATTTGACGGGATAATTACGAGAAGAACCATCTTAAAACAATTCAGCAAACATTATCATGAAACATTGAAAAGAGTATAGAAAAACAACTCAAATATAAGAAAGATGGCGCCTCTTGCAGGCGTCTTCTGTTTGTGTGGGGATGAAGGTTCATGGAGCAAGTTCAGCAACTTAAGCAAAAGCAAAAACGCGGACTCGTATTGGCTTCTATTATGCTGGCGATGTTTCTGGCAGCCATTGAGGCAACAATTGTGTCAACGGCTATGCCGAGTATTGTAGCGGATTTAGGTGGTTTCAGCTTGTATAGCTGGGTTTTCTCCGCCTACTTGCTTACGAATGCCGCTACTGTACTCCTGTTCGGCAGACTCGCTGATATTGTAGGGCGCAAGCCGATTTTCTTGATTGGGATTAGTTTGTTCCTGACGGGGTCAACGATGGCCGCTCTGTCCCAGACGATGTTGTTTTTAATTGCAGCTCGGTTAGTTCAGGGACTTGGCGCTGGTGCCTTAATGCCGATCGCAACAACGATCGTAGGGGATCTGTACACAAAAGAAGAACGTGCCAAAATTCAAGGCTATTTGTCCAGTGTCTGGGGGATCTCAGCTGTATCGGGACCGCTGTTAGGCGGTTTCTTCGTAGATATGCTAAGCTGGCCCTACGTATTTTGGATGAATATTCCGCTTGGATTACTGGCAATCATCGGGATTGTTTTGTTTTTTAAAGAAGAAAGGGTTCAGGAAAAGCAGTCGGTGGATTTAGTCGGTTCTTTATTAACGATGGTGGCGGTCAGTCTCTCCATGCTGATTCTTGTAGAAGGAGGAGTGGGAATTCCCTGGCTGTCCCGTGAAATGGGGATTCTATTGATCCTGGCAGCAAGCAGCTTTATCATCTTCTTTTTCCATGAAAAGAAAGCAAACTCGCCGATGATGCCCTTTGAAATATGGAGGGTTAGAGCGATTAAATACGCCAATTTAACTTCATTAACCTCCGGGATGATTTTAATTGGTGTCTCCAGTTATTTGCCGGCTTTTGTGCAAGGAGTGATGGAGAAATCAGCAACGGTGGCTGGGTTTACTCTCACGACCATGTCGATAGGCTGGCCGATTGCCTCGACTTTAGCGGGGAGACTTATTTTAAGGATTGGTTTTCGTACAACTTCGATCCTTGGCGGGATTTCGCTCATTGCTGGCGGGGGGATTTTTTCCTTGTTATCACCTGAACGCGGCCCGGTGTTTGCGGCAATTGGATCATTGTTCATTGGAATTGGAATGGGGCTTTCAACGACATCATTTATTGTGTCCATCCAAAATGCTGTTCAATGGGAAATGCGGGGGATCGCTACAGCTACAAATATGTTTATGAGAACACTCGGTAGTGCTATTGGAGCGGCACTTTTAGGCGGACTGCTCAATAATCGAATTCAGGCTGCTTTGAATGAATCTCACTTGAATGATCAGTTCACAGTGGATTCGACGAATTTGTTATTAAATAAGGAAAGCAGAAGTGAATTAAGCGAACAAGCTCTTCATGTGCTGAAAGAGGGGCTGACGTCTGGTTTGCAGCTCGTCTATATCGGCTTGCTCGTATTGGCGATCATCAGCTTGATTTTAATTTTACAATTGCCAAAGGGAAATAAAACATAAATTCTTGTCACGATTACAGTGCTTTGATAAAGTAAAGAATGTAATTAACTACGCGCCTGAAGGAGGATACATATGAAACAAATGGATGCAAATGAGATTATCTCATTTATTTCAAATAGTGAAAAATCAACACCAGTTAAAGTCTATTTGAAAGGGAAGGACCTTTCGACACTGGACTTTGGTGATGATGTACGAGACTTTATCACTGGTGAATCAGGGGTTCTTTTCGGAGAATGGAAAGTGATTGAACCACTTCTTGAAAAATACAGTGATCAAATTGAAGACTATGTACTTGAAAGTGATCGCAGAAACTCAGCGATTCCTTTACTGGACACGAAAAAAGTAAATGCTCGTATCGAGCCGGGTGCTGTCATTCGTGATCAGGTAGAAATCGGAGACGGAGCGATTATCATGATCGGCGCTTCCATCAATATCGGTTCTGTTGTGGGAGAAGGAACGATGATCGACATGAACGTAGTAATGGGCGGCCGTGCAACCGTCGGAAAAGACTGCCACATTGGCGCAGGGGCTGTTTTAGCAGGTGTAATCGAACCGCCTTCTGCACAACCTGTTGTCATCGAGGATGAAGTAGTCATTGGGGCCAATGCCGTCGTGCTTGAAGGAGTTACGGTTGGAAAAGGCTCAGTAGTTGCGGCCGGTGCGATTGTAACCGAAGATGTTGCTCCAAATACGGTAGTTGCCGGTACACCAGCCAAAGTGATTAAGAAGATTGATGATCAGACGAAATCCAAAACAGAGATTAAGAAAGAACTTAGAAAACTCGATAACTAATTTTCTTAAGACCTTGCTCCTCAAAAAAGCAAGGTCTTTCCTATAACAGGGGGCTTAGCGAATGTTAACAGAATCGGAACTCATCCAAATACGCAGAGATTTGCACAGAATCCCTGAGCTCGGCTTTCAGGAAGTGAAAACCCAGGCTTACTTATTATCGTTTATTCACGAACTTCCCCAAGAGCATTTAACCGTGGAATTGTGGAAGACGGGCATTTTTGTAAAAGTGGACGGAAAGGCGCCACAGAAAACGATTGGGTATCGTACTGATATTGACGGGCTGCCCCTAACAGAAGAAACAGGGTACCCATATGCCTCCGAACACGACGGTCATATGCATGCGTGCGGCCATGATTTTCACATGACGATTGCGTTATCCGCTCTCGAGTCGTTAGCTCATCAGCCTGCAGACAATCACGTTGTATTCCTGTTTCAACCGGCCGAGGAAGGTCCTGGCGGTGCGGAACCGATGCTGCAATCAGAACCGATGAAACAATTTAGACCAGACATCATATTTGCTCTTCATATCGCCCCAGAGCTGCCGGCAGGAGTCGTGTCGTCGAGACCAGGTCTGCTGTTTGCCAACACAAGTGAATTGTTTATTGACTTAAAAGGCGTAGGCGGGCATGCCGCTTATCCGCATTTAACAAAAGATATGATCGTGGCTGGAAGTTTCCTCGTAACCCAGCTGCAGCAAATTGTCGCTCGCAGAGTAGATCCGCTTGATAGTGCCGTGATTACAATCGGCAAGATTACTGGCGGAAGTGTGCAGAATATTATCGCTGAACAAGCGAGGCTAGAAGGAACGATTCGAACGATGTCACCTGAGGCGATGAAGGCAGTGAAAACTGAAATTGAAAAAGTCGTCCAGGGGATAGAGGTAGCCCATGATTGTTCGGCAACCATTGATTATGGGGCGAACTATTATCAAGTCGAGAACGATCCTGATTACGTTGAAAAGTTTGCGGCCATCGCAAACGATTCAGGCGTCACTTATCAAGAAGCGAGTGCAGCGATGACAGGTGAAGATTTTGGCTATATGTTAAAAGAGATTCCTGGATTTATGTTCTGGCTTGGAGTGGATTCGCAGTCAGGCCTTCACACGTCCCGACTGTCTCCTAAGGAAGAGGCGTTATCTATTGGGGCGCGACTTGTAGTCAACGGGCTGCGTCAATTGTAATTCCTATGCATAATCACGGTCCCTTTGGCAATAATAACCACGTGATTCTTATAATGAGGAGGATTTCACGTGAAAAAAGTAGCCATTGAGGAAAATTTAAGCGACATTCGTGCTGCATTGCAGCAAAAAGGGTATGACCTTGTGACCTTACAAAACGATCAAGATGCTGAGGGCTGTGATTGCTGCGTGATCTCTGGTCAGGACCGTGATGTCATGGGGATTCAGAACGCTGCAACGAATGGCGTTGTCATTGATGCCCGCGGCCGTACGGCTGATGATGTTTGCCAAGAAGTAGACAACTGCTTTTCATTATGACAATAGAGGGGCAGCCCCTCTATACATAAGCTTTTTCGAGCAGAAAAAATCCCGGACTTTTAAAGGTCCGGGATTTTAATTAGTTTGCTTTTGTTTTCTCCACGTTGACCTGGTGTGGATACGGAATATCAATGCCTTTTGCTTCAAGTGCTTCTTTAATTGCTTTTCTCATGTCTCGTTCAACGCCCCATTGTTCCATATTGGCTGTCTTCCCGAGCACTCTGAGAACAATATCAGAAGATCCGATACTCTGAACACCTAATACATCAGGGCCTTCCTTAAAGCGTGGATCCTCAGCAAAGTCTTTAGTAACTTTTGATAATACTTCGATAGCCTCATCAATATTATCTTCATAACTAATGCCGATATCAACAAGCGCACGCATATTTCCGCGGGAATGGTTGCTGACTCCCGCGATATTGCGGTTAGGAATGTAATGCAGCGTTCCATCAAACCCTCTTAGTTTTGTGGTGCGAATGCCTACTTCCTCTACGATTCCATCATAACCCGCAGCGGTTACATAATCATCCACCTCGATTTGACGTTCAAGTAGAATGAAGAAGCCCGTAACGATGTCTGAAACTAACCCTTGTGCTCCAAACCCAATCGCAAGACCAACAATTCCAGCACCAGCCAGAAGCGGTCCGATGTCAATGTTGATCGCGCTTAATAGCATAACAATTAAGACAAATAACAATACATAGCTGAAGAGGTTTACAGAAATTTTCTCCAATGTTTTGGTTCGTGCTTCCGTTAGTTTACGCTGCCTTCCCATTCTGCCAATCGCAGCTTCGATCGTTTTTTTCCCTATAGGGCTAATAATTGCAAAACCAATCAGAATGACTAATATCTCCAACCCGCCTGTGATCAGCCACTCGACTATTACAGTGGGGTTGAATTCAAACCCTTCTTCAAACAAATTCATGTGCAAACTCCTTTCATGGTCAACAAGTTCTTTCTATATGATAGCGGAAAATTATTATCTGTTTCAAAGATTTACAACTTTATATGAAATTTTGTCGAAATACTAGATGAGCTTATCATTTTACTTTCCTCAACAAATCATGTTTAATGAGAACTAGTAGTGTCCATATTATGAGTATATGCCCTTTTATTGGAGATCCAAACTAGTTTACATTTATTATTACTTTAGATTGACTCTAATAAAATATCTCGTTATACTATATTATGTGCTTATTAAAGCAGGATCATCTATATAAACGCTATAAAACATTTGGAGGGATTTATAATGGCAGAACGTATGGTAGCAAAACAAGCACCCCGCTTCGAAATGGACGCAGTGCTTCCAAACAAAGAATTCGGTAAAGTTTCACTAGAAGAGAATATGAAGAACGATAAATGGACGGTTCTATTTTTCTATCCAATGGATTTCACTTTCGTATGCCCGACAGAAATTACAGCTGTTTCTGATCGCTTCGATGAATTCGAAGATCTTGATGCAGAAGTTGTTGGTGTTTCAACAGATACGATCCACACACACTTAGCATGGATTAACACATCTCGTGAGGATAATGGTCTTGGTGATCTAGAGTATTCTCTAGCAGCGGATACGAACCACCAAGTAGCTAAAGACTACGGAGTACTTATCGAGGAAGAAGGGGTTGCTCTTCGCGGTCTATTCATCATCAGCCCTGAAGGCGAACTTCAGTACCAAGTGGTGAACCACAATAACATTGGCCGTGACGTTGATGAAACTCTTCGTGTACTGCAGGCGCTGCAAACTGGCGGACTTTGCCCGGCAAACTGGAAGCCAGGCCAAGAAACTCTTTAAGGTTAAATAAGGTCACAAAGGTCTAACCTAAGTGTTAGACCTTTTTCGATAAAAGTTGGACAGGAGGAATAACAAATGCGTTTAAGAACACCTATGCCTGAACTTCCTGAAGCAACACAGTGGATGAACAGTGATGCTCTCACAAAGGAAGATTTAACTGGCGATAAACCGACATTGATTCACTTCTGGTCTGTCAGCTGCGGACTATGTAAAGAAGCGATGCCTAATGTCAATGAATTTAGAGATGAATATAGTGATGATTTAAATGTGGTAGCTGTTCATATGCCTCGTTCTGAGAAAGATTTAGACCTTGAACAGATTAAAGAGGTTGCTGAAGAACATGGCATCACGCAGCCAATCTATGTTGATAATCAACACGCCCTAACGGATGCTTTTGAAAACCAATACGTACCGGCTTACTACGTGTTTGATGAAGAAGGCAATCTAAGACACTTTCAAGCAGGCGGTGGCGGCATGAAAATGTTGCGTAAGCGTGTGAACCGTGTACTTGGCGTCAATCAAAAATAGCAGTCATAAAGAGCAATTCCCTTCGTAAAATGGGGGAGTTGCTTTTTTTTATGAATAAATTTGGAGAAATTTTTAAAAATTACCTCAAATAGGTGGAAATTTATTTCGATTGCCGATATATTATTAATTACGTAAAAAGAAAGGGAGGGAGACATCATGGAAACGTTTAAAAAATTAAAGCAATTTTACTGGCCGTTTAAGTCCTTCTTTTTATGGTCATTATTTGCCCTTCTATTTGTCACAGTCATCACCGTCGTCTATCCAATTGTGTTGCAAATTACAATTGATGAAGTGGTGCGGGGCGAAAGGTATAATCTTATCCCGTATATCGGGGCTGCTTTTATTTTACTAATGATTGTAAAAGGGGTCGCGACATATTTCCATCAGTACCTTGGTGACTATTTTGGGATCAGGTCGGTTTATACCATGCGTGATGCGCTCTATAAGAAGCTGCAAAGACTTTCGTTTAAGTACTATGACAACGCAAAGACAGGTGACATCATGTCACGTCTGACAGCAGATGTGGAAGGATTTCGGTTCTTTCTATCAGTAGGATTTTCTGAACTTATCCGCATTGTATTATTAATTTTGATCAGTCTTAGTGTCATGTTTTACTATTCCGTTCCTCTTGCGCTGGTTACGATGGCTGCCATGCCTTTCCTGACGGTGGTAGTGTTTAAGTTTGATAAACAAGTTCATCCGGCTTTTCGTAAAATTAGAAAGTCATTTGGTAAGCTGAACACACGTGTCCAGGAAAACATTAGCGGTATGAATACAGTGAAATCGCTATCAAGGGAAGAGTTCGAAGTCGGCCGCTTCTTAAACCGCAGTGATGATTACCGGAAAAAATATATTGATACGTCTAATATTTGGTCTCGTTACTTCCCGCTCATGGAATTCATCGGCAATGTCAGTGTTGTCGCACTGCTAGCTTATGGCGGCTATCTCGTCATTAACGGGTCCTTGCAATTAGGAGAGCTTGTCGCCTTCTTTAGCCTGGTTTGGTATATTTTAGGGCCGTTAATGAATTTTGGCTTCGTCATTAACCTTTTTTCTCAATCAAAAGCCTCTGGAGAACGCTTACTCGAGATTTTAGAAGCAAAAGAAGACGTTACGGAAAAAGATGATTCAATCGTACTCGACCGTTTGCAGGGACATGTGACGTTCGATGATGTCACCCTTACTTATACAGAAGATGATGATTCAGCATTGAAACATATCAGCTTCGATGCGCCTCCAGGTAAAACAATCGGACTGATTGGGGCAACCGGATCAGGGAAAACGAGCATTACCCAGTTGATTACCCGCTTCTATGAACCTGAACAGGGCCGGGTCCTGGTCGATGGAAAGCCAGTAGCTGATTATGGGTTAAAAACACTACGTAAAAATATCGGTTTCGTGCTGCAAGAATCATTCTTATTTTCAACTTCTATTAAAGAAAATATTTCGTACGGGAATCCTGATGCCACCCTTGAAGACGTAATCGCTGCAGCCAAAAGAGCGCAGGCTCACGAGTTTATTATGGATATGCCTGAAGGATATGACACCTTGCTTGGTGAGCGAGGCATGGGCTTATCTGGCGGTCAGAAGCAGCGGATTGCGATTGCACGGGCGATATTAATCGACCCAGCCATTCTCGTTCTCGATGATGCGACTTCGGCCGTTGATATGGAGACAGAGTTTAAGATTCAGAAAGCACTGCAAGAGGTGATGGTAGGCCGAACGACGTTCATCATCGCTCACAGAATCTCTTCGTTAAAACATGCTGATGAAATTCTCGTACTTGAGGATGGCCTCGTTAAGGAGCGCGGCGTTCATGACGATCTACTAGTAAACGGCGGGCCATATCAACGAATTTACGATATTCAGTATCAAGATAAAGAGAAAATATTAAATACATCACATATCTCTTAAAAGTGGAGAAGTTTTTTTCAAAAGGAGGGGAGAGCATGGCTCGTAAACCTAAGCATAGACCTGAAACGAATAAACATTTAAACCGGTTTAAGTACACCCAGGACCAGGCGATAGAAAAGCCGTTCAACTGGACGCAGATGCTGCGCCTACTCTCGTACGTTAAACCGTACACTAGGCGCCTGCTGCCGATATCGATTATTGCGATGCTGGTGTCAACGATCGTACGGCTGGTGGTTCCTATTTTAATTGGTAAAGTAGCCATCGATGTTGCGATTGCAGAAAACAATGTGAATTTGCTGATTCAGCTCGTGGTCGGCATTTCCATAATGTATGTGTTAAGTTATATCGGAAATGCCCTAAGGATTAAATATGTTAATATTTTGGGGCAAAATGTCATTTACGACTTGCGTCAGCACTTATTTTCCCATGTGCAGCGCCTATCCCATAAGTTTTTTGATTCAAGATCGGCGGGCTCGATTCTCGTGCGGATTATGAATGATATAAATTCCTTACAAGAGCTTTTTACTAACGGGATCATCAATCTACTAATGGATGTTGTCATGTTAACAGGGATTATCGTGATCCTGTTTGCACTGAGTCCGAAGCTTGCCTTGGCGATCTTAGTAATTATGCCGATCATGTTCTATATTTCAACGAAGCTTCGACGGAATATTCGTCGCTCGTGGCAGCAAGTTCGTATCCAGCAATCAAGGTTGAACTCTCATTTAAATGAGAGTCTTCAAGGGGTGCGTATCACTCAATCCTTTTCACAGGAAACAGAGAATGCAGAATACTTTAATGGCGTAAATACCGACAATTTTCAGTCGTGGAATATGGCGACAAGAAAAAGTGCTATGTTCCGTCCGTTTGTAGAACTGAGTAATGCTGTTGGAACGGTTATCCTCGTGGCATACGGGGCACATCTTATTTTACAGGGCGATATTGAGATTGGTACATTTGTGTCGTTCGCTTTCTTCCTTGGTATGTTCTGGGAGCCGATTTCCCGTCTCGGTCAAATGTATAATCAGCTGCTAATGGCGATGGCCGCCTCTGAGCGCATCTTTGAGTTTCTTGATGAACAGCCCAACGTTCAAGAAAAACATGATGCCCGTGAACTTACAGACATGAAGGGGCATATTGAATTTGATCAAGTCCAGTTTGCCTATGATGAAAAACGAATCGCTTTGCACGACATTTCGCTTGAGATGAAGCAGGGAGAAACGGTAGCCTTAGTCGGACACACGGGGTCTGGTAAATCAACGATTGCCAACTTAATCAGCCGTTTCTATGATCCTACCAAAGGCGCCGTGAAAATCGATGGTACGGACTTACGCGATGCAACGATTGATAGTGTCCGTCAGCAGATCAGTGTTGTTTTGCAAGACACGTTTATTTTTTCAGGCACGATTATGGAAAATATTCGGTTTGGCCGCCCAACTGCTTCTGATCAAGAGGTGATCGAAGCGGCCAAGGTTGTTGGAGCAGATGATTTCATCCAGCGATTAAGTGACGGATATGAAACAGAAGTCGAGGAGCGGGGTAATATTCTATCAGCCGGTGAACGACAACTGTTATCCTTTGCACGAGCGCTTCTCGCCAATCCAAGGATATTAATATTAGATGAAGCGACCGCGAGTATCGACACAGAAACCGAAATGAAAATCCAGGAAGCCTTGAGGCGATTGTTGAAAGGCAGAACTGCTATTATCATTGCTCACCGACTGTCAACGATCAGGGAAGCTGATACGATTTATGTACTCGAGCACGGCAAGATCCTCGAACATGGATCCCATGATCAGCTGATGGATCAAAAGGGCGAGTACTTTGAATTAGTGAAAGCACAGTTTCAAATGCTTGATGCTATCTGATTTGCTTAAGAAAACCACCTGAATAACATGGAAAACCCATCAATGCCAATTAGCGTTGATGGGTTTTTTGTGCTAGTCTCATAAATCTTCACCATTTAGGATTGTAAGATCCACAGTAGGGTAATGTATAGAAGAGTACGCCTACATAATATGCGCGAGTCCTGTCATAGTTTTAGTGGAATAGAAAGTTTGTGAAGTTCGTCACAAAATCTTCATCAATCGTGCACACTGGAACCGTTTACACGATTTATACTTAAAGAAAGAATCACATCTTATTCATTTGTAAGGGGGAAAATCACGTATGTTCTTTGAAGACAGCGTCCTGATGAGCCGATTGCTTACCTTCTTAACCCTCGGATTTCATGTCATCTTTGCAACTGTTGGTGTCGGAATTCCGATTATGATTTCGATCGCCGAGTGGATCGGCATTAAGAAGAAGGATCCACATTATACCTTATTAGCGAGAAGGTGGACGAGGGGGCTGACCATTACAGTTGCTGTTGGGGTTGTAACCGGAACAGCGATTGGTTTACAGCTTTCTTTATTATGGCCAAGCTTTATGAAAGTAGCAGGAAATGTGATCAGCCTTCCATTATTTATGGAGGTCTTTGCCTTTTTCTTCGAAGCTATTTTCCTGGGAGCTTACTTATATACGTGGGATCGTTTTAAAAATCCGATTTATCACTGGCTGCTGTCGATTCCGGTAGTTATCGGATCTACTTTATCAGCCTTCTTCATTACAACGGTAAATGCCTTTATGAACGCCCCACAGGGGTTCGAAACTGAAGGAGATAAGCTGGTCGCGGTAGACCCGTTTGCGGCGATGTTCAACCCGGCTACACCGACAAAAGTAGCTCACGTGGTTAGCTCGTCTTATTTAACATCGGCAGCTATTTTAGCTACGATAGCCGCGTTTATTATGTTAGTTCGTAAGAGTAGCATTTATCATAAAAAAGCTTTAAAGCTAACCGTAGCTGCTACATTTATTTTCGCTGTAGCTACAGCCGTGGCCGGGGATTCTTCAGCTAAATACCTTGCCGAATACCAGCCCGAAAAACTAGCCGCCGGCGAATGGCACTTTGAGACAGAGAAGAACGCGGATCTTATTGTATTTGGTACGTTAAACGAAAATAATGAAGTAGAAAATGCCATACGGATTCCCGGGGCCTTGAGCTTTCTGGCTCATGGAGACTTTAATGCTCCCGTGGAGGGCTTGAATGAAACACCTGAAGATGAACGGCCGCCGCTTTGGATTCACTACATGTTTGATTTTATGGTGATGATCGGTTTCTATTTAGTCGGCATCTCGTTCCTTTTCTTAGTTTTCTGGAAAATGAAACGCTGGAATGAGTTTAATAGATGGTTGTTAACAGGTCTTGCTGCTGTAGGCCCGCTAGCGATGCTCGCCATCGAATTTGGCTGGATTTTTTCTGAAGTGGGCCGTCAGCCTTGGATTTTACGAGGATTTATGACCGTGGCTGAAGGGGCCACCACGTCACCGCACGTCGGTTTAATGTTTTTACTCTTCCTTGCCCTGTATATCGTCTTAGGAGTAGGATGCTTAGTTGTTCTCAGAAAAATATTTAAGAACAATCCTGCAGAACTTGAATTGGAAAGTCGCTACCCTCATGTAAAGGAGAGTGACAAAGAATGAGTTATGAATATATTGGGATCACGGTCCTCTGGTTATTTCTGTACGGATACTTGATCGTTGCTTCTATCGATTTCGGTGCCGGATTCTTTGCTTATTATGCCAGGCTGACGAAGCAGGACCATATTATTAATAAACTCATTTCAAGGTACCTTTCACCAGTATGGGAAGTGACCAACGTATTCTTTGTCTTTTTCTTCGTTGGTCTTGTCGGATTTTTCCCGGATACGGCATACTACTTCGGTCAATCCTTGCTCGTACCGGGAAGTATTGCGATCGTCCTGCTTGCGATACGCGGCTCTTTCTATGCATTTGAAAGTTATGGATCAAAAGATAACCATGTGTATATGTTTCTTTACGGAGCCACAGGCTTATTGATCCCAGCTTCGCTTGCTACCGCTATGACAATCTCAGAAGGAGGATTTATCGAAGAAACAGCAAATGGAGTTCACTTGATGATTGGCAAATTGCTGACCAGTCCGTACTCCTGGAGTGTGGTGCTGCTTGCGATTGTATCGGTACTATATATCAGCTCGACATTTCTTACCTATTATGCACATCGGGCCGATGATGACCCAGCCCTTGCTATCGTTCGCAAATATGCACTGTTCTGGAGTTCACCAACGATTATTGCCAGCTTAACAACGTTCATCGCATTAAGTCAGCATAACTTCGCTCATTTCCAAAAAGCCATTGAGCTTTGGTGGGTGTTCGGGCTTTCGGTTGCATTCTTTATGATCGGCTTATTTCTCATCTATCAAGGGAAGTATTATGGTTGGGCCTTCATCGCCGTGATGTTCCAGTTTTTCTTTGCTTTCTTTGGATATGGGGCTTCCCATCTACCTTATATCATCAAACCATTTGTCACGATTACGAATGGTGCTACGAATGAAACAATGGGCCTCACCTTAATTATTGCTTTTATAGGTGGACTGCTGTTGTTAATACCATCTCTAATCATGCTCATGCGTATGTTTTTATTCGATGCAGATTATGTCCAGGGAAAAAAATAGAGCCAGAGTCGTTAATTTATAAGGACGAATTCGATCTGTTCTTATCGATGAATTGTGATAAAATATGGATACATTGATTTGAAAAGTTGGAGGATGAAGCATGAAAAAGGACTTTGCAGTCGTAGGGCTGGGCCGCTTCGGCGGCAGTATATGCCGTGAACTCAATAATGAAGGCATGGAAGTGTTAGCCTTAGACTTGGATGAGGAAAAAGTAAATGAATACAGGGATATTGCCGCACACGCTGTTATAGCAGACTCGACAGATGAAAGTGTGTTAAAAGAGCTAGGGTTGGGTAACTTTGACCATGTCATCGTAGCGATTGGGGACAACATTTTATCCAGTATTCTAACCACGGTAATTCTCAAAGAACTAGGAATTGCGACGGTTACCGTCAAAGCACAAAATGATTATCACGAGAAAATTTTACGGAAAATCGGGGCAGACCATGTTGTTCACCCAGAGCGTGATATGGGTAAACGAATTGCCCATAACATTATCTCTAATAACATTCTCGATTATATTGAATTATCTGATGATCACAGCGTGGTAGAAGTTAAAGCTGGTGAAAGAATGAGTGGACAAACCCTTGTTGACCTGGATATCCGTGCCGAATACGGTTGTAACGTTGTAGCGATTAAGAGGGATAAAGACGTTATTGTTTCTCCGATGGCTACTGAGGAAATTCAGCATAGAGATGTGCTAATCGTCATAGGTGCCGATAAGGATATTAGTCGATTTGAGAAAAATTTAGTTGTGGAAAATTGAGGAAAGGCACCCTGGCCAGCGGGGTGTCTTTGGTTTATCTGTTGGTAATTTAGGATAAAGAGGAGGTATAGGCTAACTTGGAAAGGATGATAGAATATGTCTACTCAACGAACAGGAACAATATTAGCAGATCAACTTATAGACTGGGGAGTTAATCATGTATATGGTCTTCCTGGTGATTCGATTAACGAATTCATAGATGATCTAAGGAAAGAACAAGAGCGTATCAAATTCTTTCAAGTACGGCATGAAGAGACAGGTGCGCTTGCGGCTGCCGCCTATGCGAAATTGACAGGTAAACTGGGAGTTTGTTTGTCGATTGCCGGACCAGGCGGGATTCATCTCCTGAATGGCTTATACGACGCCAAAGGTGATGGGGCTCCTGTTCTGGCCATAGTCGGGCAGGTAAGCAGTGAAGCAGTTGGAACGGGAGCCTTTCAGGAGGTTAATCTGGAACGTTTGTTTGATGATGTCGCTGTTTACAATGAACGCGCTGAGACCGAAAGCCAGCTGCCTGATTTATTAAACCAGGCTATCCGTGAAGCTTATGCCAAAAAAGGGGTAGCGGTTTTAGTGGTGCCTGATGATCTTTTCTCTGTTAAGCAAAAGGACGAAGAAAGGCTGACCGCACAAGCCTATTATAAGCCGACGATTACCCCGAGGGATGAGCAGCTTAAAGAGGCTCGGCAATTGATTGAGAAGGCCGAAAATCCGGTCATACTTGCCGGAAAGGGAACGAGTGATTCTCAAACCGAACTTATCGATTTTGCTGAAACAATTAAAGCGCCCATCGTTCTTAGCTTACTTGCTAAGGGAGTAATTCCCGACAATCACCCTTACTGCTTAGGCCACCATGGACAAATTGGCACGAAACCAGCGTATAAAGCGATCAAAGAATGTGATCTGCTGCTATTAATCGGTACACAGTTTCCTTATCGCGATTTTCTGCCAGACCATGTGCAGGCGATCCAAATTGATAATGAACCTGAACATTTGGGTAAATATTATCCGATCGAGCTCGGAATAGCAGGGGACGCTAAACAGACACTCAGCGGCCTCACTAAATTGATCTCTCCACGAAGTGAGAATCCGAACCTTGAAAGGTATCAGGACATGATGAATCAGTGGAGAGTTTCCTTGCAAAAAGAAAAGCGTTCAGAAGAAGATCCACTCCACGCACCTCAAGTGATGTTTGAATTGGAAAAACATATGAAGTCACAAGCCATCGTGTCGACGGATGTGGGGAGTGTAACCGTGTGGGCATCGCGGTTCCTGCCATTAGTTGATCAAAAATTTCTGATTTCAGGCTGGCTTGCAACAATGGGAGTGGGGTTGCCTGGAGCGATTGCCGCCCAAATTGCCTACCCTGATCGCCAGGTGATTGGGATTTGTGGTGATGGAGGTTTTTCTATGGGGATGCAGGATTTTGTAACGGCTGTCAAATATGACTTGCCGGTTAAAATGGTGGTCCTTAACAACAGTAAGATTGCGATGATCAAATATGAACAAGCCCAAATGGGCCACGAAACGTTTGAAACATCGCTTGGTGAGGTTGATTTTGCTAAATTCGCGGAAGCCTGCGGTGGGGAAGGCTATCGGATTGAGTCTTATGAAGATTTATCAACCCGTATGGAACAAGCTTTTTTATCAGATAAACCAGCGATTATTGATGTGGTGATCGAAGAACAAGCTCCACTGCCAGGTCATATCGACTATGTATCAGCTGTCAACTTTTCTAAATATATTATTAAGCATTTCTTTGAGACAGGTGAGATGGACTTGCCTGACATGAGTAAATCCTGGGAACGTTTAAAATAAATACAAAAAAGGTCCGCTAACCTAGTTAGCGGACTTTTTTTTGTGTGATCAGACTTCCATAATAATCGGAAGGATCATTGGGCGGCGTTTCGTTTTCTCAAATAAGAATGGTGCAATCGTGTCAGTGATTTCATTCTTTATCTCAGACCACTGCGTAGTGCGGCGGTCCATGACTTTTTCTACATGTGTACTTACAAGTTTTTGCGCTTCTTTAATCAGGTCTTCTGATTCTCTCATGTAGACAAACCCGCGAGAGATAATGTCAGGACCAGAAGCGATCTTGAATTCTTTCATGTTGATGCTTACGACGACAATAACGAGTCCTTCTTCGGAAAGGATACGGCGGTCACGCAAGACAATATTGCCAATATCGCCGATTCCGCTTCCGTCTACATAAACGGATCCGGACGGGATTTTACCTGCGATCATAGCTTCATCTTTGCCAAGTGCAAGGACATCACCATTGTCCATAACGAAACAGTTGCCTGGATCGATGCCGCATTCTTCACTTAACTTCACATGTTCTTTCAGCATCCGATATTCACCATGAATCGGCATAAAGAATTTAGGCTGGATTAAGCGCAACATAAGTTTCATTTCTTCCTGGCTGCCGTGTCCGGATGTATGGATGTCATTTAATGGTCCGTGAATGACATCGGCACCTGCACGGTAAAGTTTGTTGATGGTTCGTCCTACACTGATCGTGTTACCAGGGATTGGGGAAGAGGAGAACACGACCGTGTCGCCAGGCATAATTTGAATTTGACGGTGAGTTCCGTTAGCAATTCGTGAAAGAGCTGCCATAGGTTCACCCTGTGAGCCGGTACATAAAATAACTACTTCATGTGCAGGCAAACGATTAAGCTGCTGGGCATCGATAAACGTTTCCTTAGGTGCGCGGATGTACCCAAGGTCCTGTCCAATTCGAATTGATGACTCCATGCTTCGTCCAAACACAGCCACCTTACGATTATTCCTGACTGCTGCCTCAACAACCTGTTGAAGACGGTGGATGTTTGAAGCGAAGGTTGCAAAGATTAAACGACCATTCACACGCGTAAAAATGTCTTGAATGCTTTGTCCGACTACCCGCTCAGACTTGGTAAACCCTGGTACTTCACTATTCGTGCTATCAGATAGTAAAGCAAGTACACCTTCTTTGCCGATCTCAGCCATTCTCGCTAAGTTTGCCGGCTCACCTACTGGGGTGAAATCAAATTTGAAGTCCCCTGTATGAACGACGTTACCAGGCGGTGTTTTTACAACGATTCCATATGAATCTGGAATACTGTGCGTCGTACGGAAGAAGGATACAGATGTTTTACGGAATTTAATCACATCATCTTCCTGAATTGTGTGCATCTTCGTATTTCGCAATAATCCGTGCTCATCCAATTTGTTGCGTAGTAACCCCGCAGCAAGCTTGCCTGCATAAATAGGGATGTTAATTTCACGCAGCAGATAAGGAATCCCGCCAATATGGTCTTCGTGGCCATGGGTAATAAAAAGCCCTTTAATTTTGTCCTCGTTCTGGACTAAATAGGTGTAATCAGGAATAACATAATCAATTCCTAATAGTTCGTCTTCTGGAAATTTGATTCCAGCATCAATGAGGATGATTTCGTCCTGGAATTGAACAGCGTATGTGTTTTTGCCAATCTCACCGAGTCCGCCTAAAGCGAAAACAGCTGTTTGGTCATTTTTAACAAACTTCATCTGTTACACATTCTCCAATTGGAAATCTTCAGATTGTTTCTCATAAGCCAAGTGATCCTCATCAAGCACCTGGATAAATTCAATATTTATATTTTTTGCGGCCAATTTCTTACGCACTTCTCTTTCTTTTTCCGCTTCGACATACATGGCCTGTGTACGTTCGCGAACAGGAACCTCTTGTGCAAGTTCCTGGTACAATACTTTAAAAATCATGTCTTTATCGCTCCTTACTAAAATAGTTTCCTCGATCATTCTGTTGATTATGATAGCACGTTTGTTATGAATGTGGGAATACATTCCAAGGTTGAATCAGTCACACTCCGCCATATGACTATTGGATATTTACGCGTATGTTTTTCGTTCCAAAAGTTTTTTCCAACGTTTTCTAAGCTTTCTTCTAAGACGCTTCATCATATGAGCCATCTCCTTTCGTGATGAAGAAAGTCAGCAAAAAACGTTAAACCGCCCAATCCCTGTTAACTTTAGTATAATACGGTTTCGTTCAGAATGAAACAATTACCTTTCATCATTTTCAAATATGTTTCCGAAAATAGTAACGAATTATGAATATCTTTCGTTTTTCTTCTCAATTATATCCACTCATGCTAAAGTATAGCCAGCGCAGTATGTGGTTAAAAGTATTTTATGTATCTTGTATGTTTAATCTGTGATGAGGGGAATGATTGGTATGGGAAAAATCGCTTTTTTTGATATAGACGGGACGTTGTTAAATCATAACAAAAAGCTGCCAGAGAGTACGATTAAGGCAGTGAAGGAGTTACAAAAACAAGGGGTATACTGTGCGATCGCGACAGGGCGTGCTCCATTTATGTATGAAGAGTTGAGGGAAACCCTGGGCATTAATTCTTATGTTAGTTTTAATGGACAGTACGTGGTTTTTGAAGGCAATCCAGTCTATAAAAATCCGCTATCGAAAGATGACTTAGAAAAACTCTACATGGATGCGGAAGAAAATAACCATCCCATGGTGTTTATGAATCAGGATGAAATGAAAGCGTCAGACCGTGAACAAATGTACATTAAGGAAAGTCTTGCATCCCTGCACTTTGAGTACCCAGCAATTGATGCAGCCTTTTATAATGATTCAGAAATTTATCAGTCGCTGTTATTTTGTGAAGGGGATGAGCTGAAATACTACGAGTCAAAATATGATGCCTTTGACTTTATTCGCTGGCATCCCTATTCCTGTGATGTCCTGCCTAAAGGCGGTTCAAAAGCAGAAGGAATTAAGCAATTAATTGACGCGGCCGGGCTTAACATTGAGGATACGTATGCATTTGGCGATGGACTGAATGATATAGAAATGATTCGCGAGGTTGGCACTGGCGTGGCGATGGGCAATGCCGTGGATGAAACAAAAGCTGTCAGTGATCATATCACAGCGGACGTTGACGAGGATGGACTTGTGAAAGCGATCTATGACATTAACTTATTATCGAAGTAAAAGAAACGCCTGCGTAAGCGGGCGTTTCTTTTACTTCGTATTCGCATTCTTTATGCGTCAGCAGGTTTGGCGTTTTCTGGTTCTTTAAATGGTTGCTCCTGATCAATGTGGTCATAGAACATAATGCCATGAAGGTGGTCAATTTCATGCTGAAAGACTATAGCTGCATAATCTTTCAGACGCAGTTTTACTTCGTTTCCTTCCAGATCAACAGCTTTCACTGTAACCCTTCGATATCTCGGAACATAGCCGGGAACTTCCCTGTCAACTGATAAACATCCTTCTCCGGACGATAGGTAGGTGCGCTCCACGGAGTGACTGATAATTCGCGGGTTAAATAAACCGTAACTGTAGAACTTATCATTTAGATCTGTAAAATGAACCGCAAGCATTCTCTTATTGACATTAATTTGCGGGGCAGCCAGCCCCACCCCGGGGCGCAAGCCATACCGCTCACAAACCTGTTCATCCTGACTATTCTTTAAGTATTCCAACATATCTTCAAGAATTCGTTTATCCTCTTCCCTTGGTGGAATTTCTACTTTTTCGGTTACTTTTCTAAGGGCAGGGTGCCCCTCGCGTATAATATCGTCCATTGTAATCATCCAATTCATCCTTTCTGAACACCATCATCTAATTCGTATTTCATTCTAACATAGAAATGTCAATGCTTATGGTTATTAAAAAACTGGAAAGAAAAAGAAACCTTTCAATTTAATTTTATTTATTATACTATTGTACATATGATAAAAAAGGTATCAAGACACCAGTTAGAGGGGGATGAATTGTGCGTTTCACGAAGATTTTCTCGTTGCTAGCGGCAACGATTTTTATTTTGTCCGCGTGCTCAGGCCAATCGGCTTCGGAGAAAATATATGAGCATTTAGAAAAAGCGGTATCGCTTGAGGATAAGTTTCGGGAGCAGCAAGAACCGCTTATGAAATTAGAAGAGCAGGAACAGCAGTTATACAATCAAATTATTGACTTAAGTATGGACGAGTTTGATCAAATAAAGGAATTGTCTAAGGAAGCGGCAGCACTGGTTGAAGAGCGTGCAGAAAAACTGGAGCTGGAAAAAGAAAGCATTGACGCTGCCAAAGAGGAATTTGATAAAATTAAACCTTTAATTGACGATTTTGGCGAAGAGAAAGCCGAAGCCAAAAAAATAGCTGAGCAACTCGTGGAAACGATGAATAAACGTTATAACGCTTATCAGGATTTATATAAAGCCTATCAGAAGGCGCTCAATTTAGATAAGGAATTGTATAAAATGCTTCAGCAGAAGGATTTAACGCAAGAAGAACTACAACAGCAAGTGAAAAGTATCAATGAAAGTTACAGCGCTGTGATCGAAGCTAATAAGCAGTTCAATAAATATACACAAGAGTATAATGAACTCAAAAAACAATTTTATGAAGCGGTTGGACTCGATGTGGCCTATGAGAATTCCGCTGAGAGTAAATCTAAGGATAATAAAAATAAATCAGAAGAAGCAGAATAGAAAAGCGACCCAATGAAAGGGTCGCTTTTGTTCTGAATAAAATTATTTGCATCCTTCTTATAAAAAAAGTAAAATTAATACAGCCTTAAAATAATAATAGTACAGCCGAATGTATATTTCATTTTTAAGGAAAGTTCTTATATATGGCAGTGAATGCTCACCAGTGGTAACCAATTTGTTGCAGAGTGTTTGACGAACCCTGTCCTGTTGAGCTAAACTACATATGAAAATATTATTGTACCAGTAAACATTGCTTTGACAATATAACAGTTTGACTAATTTCGCGTTTATGATTAATCGAGATGTGTTCAGGGTAAACCGTAGTAGAGCAAATAGGTACAGTTTTTTTCGGAGTTTTGGGAATGCTACTCAACAGCATCTATTTTAAATGGAGAAAGGAAGAGGTGAGTGACTTTGAAACGAGTTCTTGAGAGTATCGAAAACCAATTCGAAACGTTTCAAATCCTTGATGAAGAAGGTAAGATCGTAAACGAAGATGCGATGCCTGACCTATCTGATGAAGATTTAAAAGAAATAATGCGCCGCATGGTGTATACACGAATTTTAGACCAGCGTTCTATTGCCCTTAACAGACAGGGACGCCTTGGATTCTATGCACCAACTGCCGGTCAAGAAGCTTCCCAATTAGGAAGCCATTTTGCCCTGGAAAAAGAAGATTTCATCCTGCCGGGATATCGTGATGTGCCACAGTTAATCTGGCATGGCCTTCCGTTAACGCAGGCATTCCTCTTTTCTCGTGGTCACTTTAAAGGGAATCAAATGCCTGAAGGAGTCAATGCTGTTAGTCCACAGATCATCATTGGCGCTCAAATTACGCAGGCTGCCGGTGTAGGATTTGGCTATAAGAAGCGTGGAAAAGATGCAGTAGCGATCACGTACACAGGTGACGGCGGTGCTTCTCAAGGTGACTTCTACGAAGGAATTAACTTTGCCGGCGCTTACGGTGCTCAAACGATTTTTGTTGTTCAAAATAACCGCTTCGCGATCTCTGTACCGGTTGAGAAACAGTCCGCTGCGGAAACAATTGCACAAAAAGCTGTTGCAGCGGGTATTGAAGGCATTCAAGTTGACGGAATGGATGTTCTTGCCGTATATGCCGCTACTAAAGAAGCCCGCAAACGTGCCATTGATGGAGAAGGCCCAACGTTAATTGAAACCTTAACGTACCGTTATGGACCGCACACAATGGCAGGGGACGATCCGACAAGATATCGTACAGAAGATATGGATAACGAATGGGAGAAACAGGATCCGATTGTTCGTTTCCGTACATTCCTTGAAGAAAAAGGTCTTTGGTCTGAAGAGGAAGAAAACAAAGTGATTGAAGACGCTAAATCTGAAATTAAAGCTGCCATCAAAGAAGCAGACAATACTCCAAAACAAAAAGTAACCGATCTTATCGGTAACATGTATGAAGAACTTCCATCTAACCTTCAAGAGCAAATGGAAGAATATAAGGAAAAGGAGTCGAAGTAGATCATGGCACAAATGACAATGATTCAAGCCATCACAGACGCGATGCGCACAGAACTTAAGAACGACGAGAACGTGCTCGTCTTTGGTGAAGACGTTGGCCAAAATGGCGGCGTATTCCGTGCAACAGAAGGTCTTCAAGATGAGTTCGGCGAAGACCGTGTGTTCGATACACCACTAGCTGAGTCAGGAATCGGTGGTTTGTCCATTGGTCTTGCACTTACTGACTTCCGTCCCGTTCCTGAGATTCAGTTCTTCGGATTTGTTTACGAGACGATGGATGCTATCAGCGGGCAAATGGCTCGTTATCGCTACCGTACAGGTAACACGAAAAACATGCCGATTACAGTCCGTTCTCCTTTCGGCGGCGGTGTGCATACTCCTGAACTTCACGCTGACAGTCTAGAAGGATTAATGGCTCAACAGCCTGGTTTGAAGGTTGTTATTCCATCCAATCCATACGACGCCAAAGGTCTTCTGATCCAGTCGATCCGCGATAATGATCCGGTCATTTTCTTAGAGCACATGAAGCTGTACCGTTCATTCCGTGAAGAAGTTCCTGAGGAAGAATATACAGTAGATCTTGGTAAAGCTAATGTTAAGCGTGAAGGTACAGATGTGACACTTATTGCTTATGGAGCTATGGTTCACTCTTGCTTGAAAGCGGCTGACGCATTAGAAGAAAACGGCGTGAGTGCAGAAGTGATTGACTTGCGCACTGTAAGTCCTGTAGATTATGAGACTATTCTCGCTTCTGTTGAGAAAACTAATCATGCGGTTATGGTTCAGGAAGCTCAGAAACAAGCAGGTATTGCTGCAAATGTCGTTTCCGAGATTCAGGAAAAAGCCATCCTGCACCTTGAAGCACCAGTTCTGCGTGTGACGGCACCTGATACCGTATATGCCTTTACACAAGCGGAAGAAGTATGGCTTCCAGACCACAACGATATTGTTGAAAAAGTAAATAAAGTAATGAACTTTTAATCATCTCTACTATTAGGAGGTAATAACCGTGGCGTTCGAATTTAAACTGCCCGATATCGGTGAAGGGATCCACGAAGGTGAAATTGCCAAGTGGTTCGTCAAACCCGGTGACGAAGTAAAAGAAGACGATGTGCTTTGCGAAGTACAAAATGACAAAGCAGTAGTTGAGATTCCTTCCCAAGTAGATGGTACTGTTAAAGAGATCCATGTTGATGAAGGAGAAACAACCACTGTAGGTACAGTTATCATTACCATTGATGATGGTTCGGAAGACACAGGCGGCGATGATTCCGCAGAAGAATCGAAAGAGGAATCCAAAGAAGAACCTAAAGAGGACAAACAAGAGGCTTCTCCTTCTAAAGAGGACAAGAAGGAAGAAAAATCCGAGCAGCCTGCAGCACAAGCTGATGACAGCGATGTAGATGAAGACAAACGGGTTATCGCTATGCCATCTGTGAGAAAATATGCACGTGATAACGAAGTTGACATCCGTAAAGTACAAGGGTCAGGAAAAAATGGCCGCGTACTCAAAGACGATGTGGACAGCTTCCTTGATGGTGGACAAACACAAGCATCTGAAGAACAAGCTGAAGAAACAGCAACAGAAGAGACAACGGCTAAAGAAGCACCGGCAGCTGGTGAAGCTTATCCTGAAACGCGTGAGAAGATGAGTGGAATGCGTAAAGCAATCGCTAAAGCGATGGTTAACTCTAAACATACCGCTCCACATGTTACGCTAATGGATGAAGTAGATGTATCAGAGCTTGTGGCTCACCGTAAGAAATTCAAAGCTGTTGCTGCCGAGCAGGACATTAAACTGACATACCTTCCTTATGTCGTGAAGGCTCTCGTTTCAACACTGAAGAAATATCCTGTCCTAAATACTTCTTTAGATGACGAAACGGATGAAATTATTCAAAAACACTATTATAATATTGGTATTGCAGCTGATACAGATAAAGGTTTACTTGTTCCTGTTGTGAAAGATGCAGATCGTAAATCAATCTTCTCCATTTCAAGTGAAGTGAATGAGTTAGCTGTGAAGGCTCGTGACGGTAAACTTTCTTCTGCTGAAATGAAAGGTGCATCTACAACCATTACAAATATTGGTTCAGCTGGGGGACAGTGGTTTACTCCGGTTATCAATCACCCAGAAGTAGCTATCCTTGGTATTGGACGTATTGCTGAAAAACCAGTTGTGCGTGATGGGGAAATTGTTGTTGCTCCAGTGCTGGCTATTTCATTAAGCTTTGACCACCGTATGATCGACGGTGCTACAGCACAGCATGCAATGAATAACATCAAGCGTTTACTGAACGATCCACAATTAATCATGATGGAGGCGTAAAGTATGGTAGTAGGAGATTTTCCAATTGAATTAGACACATTAGTTGTTGGCGCGGGTCCCGGCGGTTATGTTGCCGCCATCCGTGCCGCACAAACAGGTCAAAAAGTTACGATTGTAGACAAAGGAAACCTAGGTGGTGTTTGTCTGAACGTTGGTTGTGTACCCTCCAAAGCACTTATTCAAGCAAGTCATCGTTTTGACCACGCAAAAGGTGCAGATGATATGGGGATTCAGTCTGAAAACACAACCGTTGACTTTTCTAAAGTACAAGAATGGAAAGGCGGCGTTGTTGACAAGCTGACTGGCGGTGTAGAAGGACTACTTAAAGGCAACAAAGTAGACATCGTAAAAGGAGAAGTTTACTTCGTGGACAAAAACACGGTCCGCGTTATGGATGAAAAGAACTCCCAAACGTACACATTCAACAACTGCATCATTGCGACTGGATCTCGTCCAATCGAGCTTCCATCCTTTAAATTCTCTGACCGTGTACTAGATTCTACAGGAGCTCTTGCTCTTCAAGAAGTTCCTAAGAAACTTGTTGTTATTGGCGGGGGATACATCGGTACAGAGCTAGGTACAGCTTACGCTAACTTCGATACTGAAGTAACCATTCTTGAAGGCACAAAAGATATTCTTGGCGGTTTCGAGAAGCAAATGTCCACTCTCGTTAAACGTCGTCTGAAGAAAAAAGGCGTCGACGTCGTTACTAACGCGATGGCACAAGGTGTTGAGGAAACTAAAGACGGCGTAACGGTTAAATATGAGGTTAAAGGTGAGGAGAAATCCATTGAAGCTGATTACGTTCTTGTAACAGTCGGCCGTCGCCCTAACACAGATGAAATCGGCCTTGAAGAACTAGGAATTGAAATGAGTGATAAAGGGATCATTCAAACTGATAAACAATCCCGTACAAACATCGATAACATTTATGCGATCGGTGACATTGTAGAAGGATTACCGCTTGCTCACAAAGCTTCTTATGAAGGTAAAATTGCTGCTGAAGCAATCTCTGGTGAGAAATCTGAAATTGACTACCTTGGAATTCCTGAAGTCGTATTCTCAGAACCAGAATTAGCCTCTGTAGGTTATAGAGAGCAAGAAGCGAAGGATGCGGGATATGATGTACAAGCATCTAAATTCCCGTTCGCGGCAAATGGACGTGCACTATCTCTTAACGACAGTGACGGCTTCCTGAAGCTGATTACGCGTAAAGACGATGGTCTGGTCATTGGCGCCCAAATCGCTGGTCCAAATGCGAGTGATATGATTGCTGAACTTGGTCTTGCAATTGAATCAGGCATGACTGCTGAAGACTTAGCTCTAACCATTCATGCGCACCCAACACTAGGTGAGATTACAATGGAAGCAGCTGAAGTAGCGATGGGACAACCTATCCACATTGTTAAGTAAGCAGC
The DNA here is from genome assembly GCF_029714185.1 of Halobacillus naozhouensis. NCBI lineage: Bacteria > Bacillati > Bacillota > Bacilli > Caryophanales > Bacillaceae > Halobacillus > Halobacillus naozhouensis. Next base: position 1,825,282 of record NZ_CP121671.1, read on the forward strand.
CATCATCAGCCCCTGACTCTTAATTAGAGTCGGGGGCTTTTTTATGTGGCCGGAAAGTAATAAGCATCTTAGCGTGGGTTATTTTTTTAGCTGAGGGTACGGTCCCGTTCGGCGCAAACAGTCCAAGGACTCGGAAGACCATAACACCTGTCTCACATGACGATTGAGCTTCCTATCTTCTTTACATGTGTCTCATTTGCTTACCGTGGTACTGTCAGGGCATTCGGACACTGATTAAAGGAGGCGTCTATAAATAGTTTCAATTGAGGGAGGACTAAAAAAAGCACCCCGTATCACTCGACTCGTGATACGGGGCGCTGTCCATTATTTTCTTTACTACCTTTGGCTGTAAAGCTGTCTAATTTTTTTTCTTTAGACCTATGCTTTTTGCTTCCGCTTTAAATTCCTTCATAAGCGAGAAGCACATGAGAATCATAATAAATGTGAACGGGAAGGCCGCGATAATTGCTGCTGTCTGTAAGGCTGTCAGACCGCCTTGCCATAATAATACGGCTGCAGCGCCCGCTTGAATTAGTCCCCATATAAACTTCACTTGGTTGTTTGGGTTAAGACTGCCGTGGGTAGTCTGCATTCCTAGAACGAAGGTAGCAGAATCGGCAGATGTAATAAAGAAAGTACTAATAAGCAACAATCCGATCACTGTCATGACTCCGCCTAGCGGAATGTGTTGCAGCGTGGAGAATAGGGCTACTTCTGTACCAAGGTTTTGGACATCAGAGATAATGTCAACACCATTGAAGAATTCTAATGAAATGGCAGTACCGCCAAATACAGAGAACCATAATGCACCAAAGATTGTTGGCACTAATAATACACCAGAAATAAATTCTCTAATCGTTCTACCTTTGGATACTCGGGCAATAAATGTTCCGACAAACGGTGCCCAGGAAATCCACCAGGCCCAGTAGAAGATTGTCCAGCCTTTGATCCAAGTGTCGTCTTCTACAAATGGTGTCAGTCTGAAACTCATATAAGGAAGATCACGCACGTATGAACCTAGAGTGAGTGTAAAGTAATCCATGATAAAGCCGGTTGGACCGATTAATAACAGCGAGAACATAAGTAATAAAGCTAAAACGATATTGGCATTACTTAAATACTTGATCCCTTTATTCAAACCGGTCATGGCCGAGGTCATAAATAGTACGGTAACAACGCAAATAATGATTAATTGCAGACTAAATGTGTCTTCAAGGCCGTCAATCGAATAGGAAAGACCGCTTGAGATCTGTAAAGCACCTAAACCAAGAGAAGTGGCTACACCAAAAATTGTAGCAAATACAGCGATAAAGTCGATAAAGGTCCCAAGGCCGCCTTTAATCCGTTTTTCACCTAAAAGAGGGACGAGGGCTGCGCTGATGACACCTGGAGCTCCCTTTCTAAATTTGAAGTAGGCTAGCGCCAATGCCAGTACGGCGTAAATTCCCCATGGGTGTAATCCCCAGTGAAAGAAACTGTATTTCATGGCAGCTCTTGCAGATTCCTGAGAAGCTGGCTCCATGCCAGGAACAGGGGTTGTATGGAAGTGGGAAAGAGGTTCGGCTGCTCCCCAGAATACGAGTCCGATTCCCATTCCTGCACTAAATAACATAGCAAACCAAGTAATGTACGAATACTCAGGCTCATCATCCGGTTTTCCTAATTTAAGCTTTCCGTATTTAGAAAAAATTAAGTAAATGGCAAAAATTAAAAAGCCGGTAGCCGACAGTAAGTAGAACCATCCAAATTTGTCGGTAATAAAGGCCTGTACATTAGAGGTTACATTGGATAAATTCCATGTTGGCAATACATCTTTAGGAATTACACCCCAAATGATAAAAAGGGCGGATATAACTAAAGAGATATAAAACACTTTAGATGCCTGTCTCACAATAATCATTCCTTTCTTAAATTAATGAAGTCTTACGTTGAACCACTTGATACTACAGACTCCTCGTACTGGGCACATATTCTCTCTAACTCCTCCAACACATCATGGAAACTAAGTAATTCATACATAAGAATAGTTTGTGGTGGAAGCTGGCGTTTAGTTTTGTCGGAGTACTCCACATGTAACTCCTTCCACTTCCAAAATAGATGATCGAGCTTCTCAACTTTTTCATATTGGTCTTCGCCAATTTTGTGTTCCTGATTTTCCAACGTCTCCGCAAAGGACTGGACAATTCCCTTAAGGAGGGTTCTTTCTTCTGTACTAAAATCATCAGGTTGAACATGTGCATACTGTAAATTGCCTAGGTGGTAAGCTATTTGTTGAAGAGCAGCCAGCTTTTTTTGTGAAAGCTGGAAGGCACTCATTTGCTCAATTGTATGGCGGTGATATTTCCACTCTTCCCTTTGATATTGCGACAATTGAAACGCTTTTTCCAGTTTTGCTGTTAACTGACGATAAGATCGTGAAATATTGCGAGTCTTTTCGTTAGAATCTCCCTTAGTGCTTGAAATTATGCGAATCGTTAACTGTGACGAATGAGTAAAAAGCTCGTTAATATTCTTATTAATAATAGGAAAATAGTTAGGCGGCAAAAGGAAAAAGTTAACAAAAGTTGAGACGACGATACCAATAGATGTAGTACCCAGTCTGGTAATAAACGAAACAAAATAATGATCATGAAATTCTGGAATCATGGCTGTTGCTGTAATGGTAGCAACAATAATTCCATCATCCAGCTTAAGTTTGTGACAGATGGCTATCGTTAGCATAGCCGCCAGAGCATAGGTTATAGCTTCTTTTCCCAAGAGGGCATAAAAACTTGTCGCCAATAAAGCCCCTATTGCTGAGGCAGGAAAACGTACCATTGCTTTTTTGATTGAGTCTGCAGCAGTATGTTCGATCGTAACAATCGCCGTTATGACTGCAAAAATTACCGGGAAATTAAAAAAACCACAAATAAGTGCGGTTATAAACACGGAAACGCCTGTTTTAATTGTCCGACCGCCTAATAAATTGAAATTTTTCAAAGGTTTGAGCATTCTTATCACCTTTAGCTTTCAAGTGGTTGCTAAGTCACAATGTGTAATTATATCTTAAAATTTATCAAAACGATAGTAAAAATGGAAAACAATATACTATAATATAGAAAGTGGAAATACATAACAGTTGGGGGTCTTTTTTTTATGAAACAAACGTTAGGGTTATTGTTGTTGGCCTTGGTACTTACAGCTTGTACGGGGGGACAGGCTGAAGAAACACAGGAAAGTAAGCAGCCAGAGACGTCAGAAACAGGTGAAAAAACTGCTGAACAAGATCGAGAGGATAAGAAAGCTGAGCAAGAGAATGCTGGAGAACTAAAGGATAAAGAGGAGTCACAGGAAAATGCGGACGCCGCTGAAGATGAATCAGTAGTGGCGAATGCTGTGGAGCCAGAATATGAAATTACGGAAACGTGGTCATTTAAACCGATTAATGATGCTAATGAACAAGTTGCTTTGCTTACTTTTGATGACGCCCCGGATGAGCATGCATTGGAAATAGCCGAGACATTAAAGGAGCTTGAGGCTCCGGCCATCTTTTTTGTAAATGGACATTTTCTGGATACTCGTGAAGAGAAGAAGGTTTTAAAACAGATTCATGAGCTCGGCTTTGCAATCGGAAACCATACGGCAACTCATACTTCGCTGGCCACGATATCGAAGGAGCAGCAAAAGCAAGAAATCGTCGGCCTTAATGATAAGGTAGAAGAAATTATTGGCGAGCGCCCGCAGTTCTTCCGGGCTCCACATGGACAGAACACGGAGTATTCCAAGCAGCTGGCAGCTGAAGAAGGGATGCTCGTTATGAATTGGACGTACGGGTATGATTGGAACACTGAATATCAGAATGCACAACGATTAGCAGACATCATGGTAAATACAGAACTTCTCTACAACGGAGCTAATTTGTTGATGCATGATCGGGAATGGACAGCGAAAGCAGTGCCGGAAATCGTGGAGGGTCTAAGAGAGAAAGGGTATGAACTATTGGATCCTTCCTTAATCAAAACACCTTAAATCACAGCAGGAACCAAAGACAAAGGTTGTCTTTGGTTCTTTTTTATTGCGGGAATTCGTAAACTAAAGGGGGAATTTATTAGTATGACACATTTATAAAAAAGTTATACTTTTGGGGTTGATTTTTTTATTGTGTCATATTAAAATAAACATACAGTGAAACCGATTACAAAAAAAGGTGGGGATACAATATGGGTACAATCGTATGTCAGGACTGTCAAAAGGTTATCGAGCATTTTGAGAATGAAAAGGTGTCAACCCTTTATAGTAAGTGTCCTTCTTGCAATAAAGCGAAGAAAAAGTAGCAAAAAAATCCACTCCTCCAATTGAGGGAGAGTGGATTTTTTGTTTTCCGAACTCTAAATTTTTCTGACAAAGATTTTACTTTAGAAAATTCTACTCTTCATCCAAAAGGTGCCGCTCGGGTTTGAGCGGCACTTTTTTTATTGAAAAGCTCTGTGTTCCTTAATAACTCGGAGTGTTTCTAATGTATCGTCTTCTGGTCCTTGAACAGGCAAGCCTGCTCTGACATTTTCACGAATATAATGCAAGTTATCTTCCGTAATAATTTCACCAGGGATAAAGATTGGGATGCCTGGCGGATAGACCATAATGAATTCAGCACTAATTCTCCCTACTGATTCTGCAAAGGGCACAATCTCCGTAGCCGCATAGAAAGCGTCACGGGGAGTTAGGGCCAATAACGGAATTTCGGGCACTTGAACAGGTACATGCTTGTACTCATAGGACAGTGGGTGGCTTATGACCAGTTCTTCTAAGGCGTTTATTAGGCGGTGAATTTCCTGCTTCTCGTCCCCGGGAGTTATAATACATAGAATGTTATAAAGATCTGATAGTTCTACTTCGATTTGATGGTGTTCCCTGAGCCAGACTTCAACATCATACCCTGACAATCCCAGATTTTTCACGGATATAATCAGCTTGGTTGGATCAAAATCAAACGTCGCATTGCTTCCTAGTAATTCCTCTCCTGGACAGTGGAGTGGCGTGAGTTTGTTGATTTCATTTCTTGCGTAATCGGCGAGCCGAATCGCTTCTTCCAGCAGTTCCTTCCCTTTTATGGCTAACTGACGTCTGGCTGTGTCAAGGGAAGCAAGCAGCAAATAGGACGTAGAAGTTGTTGTCAGCATCGACAGCACGGCTTGTACACGCTCACGCGAGACGAGTCCTTCACGTAAGTTGAGGACAGAACTTTGGGTAAGCGCTCCGCCAAGCTTGTGAACACTAGTCGCTGCCAAGTCAGCCCCGGCTTGCATAGCAGAGGCAGGGAGCCGTTCATGAAAATGAATGTGGACACCGTGAGCTTCATCTACAAGGACAGGCATATCAAAGGTGTGGGCGATTTTAACGATTTGTTTTAAGTCGGCTGAGATTCCGAAATAGGTTGGGTTGATTACGAGTAAGGCCTTAGCATCCGGATGCGCGTCACACGCTTTTTGAACAGCATCGGGAGTAATTCCGTGTGATATGCCTAAGTGCTCATCCAGTTCAGGGTGAATAAAGATCGGTGTGGCTCCTGAAAAGATAATGGCAGACGTTACCGATTTATGAACGTTACGGGGCACGATGATTTTGTCGCCAGGCTGGCATACACTCATGACCATCGTCATGATCGCTCCAGACGTCCCTTGTACGGAGAAAAAGGTATAATCGGCCCCGAATGCTTCTGCGGCAAGGTTCTGCGCCTCATCTATAATTCCGTGAGGGTGATGTAAATCATCTAAGGGTTCAATATTTATTAAATCAATGGAGAGCGCATTGTCTCCCATAAAATGGGCAAATTGCTGATCCATCCCTTTTCCTTTTTTATGGCCAGGGATGTGAAACTGAGTCGGGTTCTTTTCGGCATGCTGCTTGAGCCCGGTAAATAATGGAGTAAGATTTTGATTCAAGATGATCACCTCTTCGTTAAGCATGAAAGCAAATGAATTATAGCAGAGGAAAGCCGTTGTGGCTAGTTTTATATTAGGCTGTTTTTCGTATTGATTGTTTGTATCAATGGCTCCCAGTTCTGCTTAAGTTTATTGTCATTTTAAAAAACAACAGTCTTTTATAAAAACTCTTGTCGTAAATTTTGTTGCTCTTCTCACAGGGAGCGTTCTTTGCGAGCGAGGAGGCTCAGCGCAAGCGCGCGGAAAGCGTAGTGTATTTCCGATGCCGTATGTTATGACGTTGTTTATAGTTTTTGTGTCAAAAACAACAACCTTTTGAAAACAGTCTATTCTTAAGAGAAGGGGGGCTGGAAAAGACAGACAGTTTTCTAGAAAGTCTGCTTTGATCCATGGTAAGATGAAGCTTAGGAGGGGGATAAAATGATGGAGTGGAATAATCGTGTGACCGAAACATTAGGCATTACTTATCCTATTATACAAGGGGGATTGGCACACTTAGCGTATGCTGAATTAGCGGCTGCCGTTTCGAATGCTGGAGGACTTGGCCAGATCACAGCTATGAGTATGGGTCGTCCTGCAGAACTTCGTGAAGAAATACATAAATTAAGACAATTGACCCGTCAATCGTTTGGCGTTAATTTTGCGATTGGTCAGCATGGGCGTCCTTTTGAAGAAATGGTACAAGTTGCGATCGATGAAGAAGTGCCGGTTATTTCTGTTACAGGAGGAAATCCTAAACCTGTCATTGATATGGTGAAAGACACACCGATTAAGGTACTAGTGTTAGTAGCTGCAAAACGGCAGGCAGAGAAAGCAGAAGAACTGGGAGCAGATGCAGTGATGGTTGTGGGACACGAAGGTGGGGGGCACTTAGGAAGAGCAGATACGAGTACGCTCATCCTCACCCCGCAAGTGGTTGAGTCTGTATCCATTCCTGTCATTGCCTCAGGAGGAATCAGTGACGGGAAGGGCTTGATGGCCGCTTTAGCGTTAGGCGCTGAGGGAATTGAAATGGGTACACGGTTTATTGCTACGAAAGAATGCGTACATGCAAATGACACCTATAAGCGTGCTCTCGTTGAATCCGATGAGAGTTCCACCGTCGTGATTAAGCGTTCGCTGGGGATGCCGGCACGGGCTTTGAAAAATTCCTGGACAGAACAAATTTTAGAGTTGGAAAAAAACACTCCAGGTTATGAGGGATTAAAGTCGTACATTAGTGGAGAAGCGAATAAACGGTATATCCATGAAGGCGAAGAGGATGGTTTTGCCTGGGCCGGCCAGGTCGCTGCTCGTATTCAGGATGTGCCTTCCGTTGCAGAGTTAATGGACAGAATTATAGAAGAAGCTGAAGCGATTCGGGGCAAATGGTCTAACTAGAAAGGTGGCTTTACCATGAGTTATAACTATCCTATAGATGAAACCTATTGGTCAAAAGAAGAAATTATTGATGTCGTCAATTTTTACTCATTAGTAGAACAAGCTTACGAATCAAGTGTTAAGCAGGATGAGTTATTACTCGCTTATACGAGATTTAAGCAAATTGTGCCTTCAAAAAGTGAAGAAAAACAGCTTTGCGGGAAGTTTGAGAAAGAGTCTGGCTATTCCTGTTATCGCACGGTCAAACAAGCCAAATCAGCCTCAACAGGTGAGAAGATTACCATGTCATAGCTAGAAGAACGGCGGGGTTTACTGATAACCTCGCCGTTCTTCTTGTTTAATTAGAATGTTTAGCATACCTGTACAGGGGCTCGAGTGTCTGGAATGTATCTCGGCACAGGTGAATAAACGCATCAGGATCTGTTAATTGATCATCATCCTGGCTAAGGTGAATCCCACAAAGAATTTCAGCTTTTTTTACCTCTGTCAGTCGTGTGAACATGGCCGCAAATTTTTCATCGCTCATTTCTCCCTGTACAAAAGCATCTGGCTTTGTATGGTCTGTTGACCAGACGAAATGGTCGGGTATGATATTCTTGATCTCCTTTTTATGTTGAAGCAGCGTTTCGCCAAAGGCCTCTTTTACCGGATTTTCATAAATCACCGCAAACCAAATAAACACATGACTTTCCCACATGCCGATTTGAAAGTGGGGAAGCTTTTTGTATCCGCGTTTATTTGAAGCAAGGGCCGCCCACGTATCATTCGGAGGATTCGTTGTTCTTCTGGCATGCTTAGCGACATGGACGAACATTTCATCGCCGGTCATCGCGGTAACATCAGGCGCGAGCTCCGTAGCAATCGCATCAAGCTTAGGAGAGATTCGTTCTCTTAACTCTTCCATCCTTTCCTCAAGTCCTGGTATGGAAAATACATCAAAATCTTTTTGACTGAAACCTGTAAAGTCACTCATGTTCTCACTCCTCTATATTCTAATGGAAGTTTATCATATAAGCGGAATATGTCTAAGCAAAGTGTTTAAATGGTTTGGATTATAGTAAAATGGGTTATTTATAGAGTAAACTTACAGGGCTTTAGGACATATATATAAGTAAGGGTTGGAAGGGGAGGAAAGAGCAGTGAAACATGTAATGGAAGCGTTGCGTAAAAAAGAAGCTGAAGAAAGGCTCCCAGTCATCCGTTTAGAAATTGATTATGAATTAGTCACTTTGCATGATGCAATGCTAGCTCAAGATCAAGAGCAGATCGACGCCTGTAAAGTGAGACTAGCTAAACTTCGTCAACAGTTATTGGAATGGTCATCTTAAAAAAGAGCAGCGGAGCCGTTGCTCTTTTTCACCTTCAGCTATCGAAAAGCCTCTTATTAAAATCCCATGACCTGTCACTGTAGTCTCTTCAAGTGGTAGAACGTACTTTTTATCCCTGAGAGATGCTTTCCTAGTTTTTGCTAATTGTGTGCAGTTCATGCATGGATCTGATACGATATAGGGATACTACCATTTGAAGGAGCTTTCCAAGATGGATAAATTACAACGAACAAACTTATATAAGCAGGCTAAAGAATGGGTCCTTGAAGCAGGACAACGAATACGGGAAACGATCGATGATCCAAGAACGATTCAAACAAAGTCCAATGCGAATGATCTTGTCACAGAAATGGATCAGGAAACAGAGCAGTTTTTTGCTGGGATGATCAGAAAGCTATACCCTGATCACCATGTATTTGGTGAAGAAGGGTTTGGAGATGAAATTACCAGTTTAGAGGGGACGGTTTGGATTATTGATCCTATCGACGGAACGATGAATTTCGTCCATCAGAAGCGAAACTTTGCGATCTCTGTCGGTATATATGAGGATGGAGTAGGCGAGATTGGTCTTATTTATAACGTGATGGAAGATACGATCTACACAGCTGTACGCGGAGAAGGAGCGTATAAAAATCATCATCGTCTCGCCCAGTTACCTGAGGAAAAACAGTTAAAACAGGCGATCTTTGCTTTAAATACAACGTGGATGCTGCCGGAGAACCCGTTTATTTCCCATAAAGGTGTCCATGAGCTTGTCAAAACGTTAAGAAGCACGCGTACTTACGGATCAGCTGCATTAGAATTCGCGTTTGTGGCTGAGGGAATCATCGATGGTTATTTAACGATGACGCTCATGCCATGGGACATCGCAGCTGGCATGGTTATTTTAAAGGAAGTCGGAGGTACGGTGACGACAGCGGATGGTCAGGATATCGATATGCTTCATCAAACGACGATCTTAGCCTGTCATCCTAAACTTCACAGTGATGTCATTGGAGAATTTGTTGACTTGAAGCAATAGAAAAAGCTGCCCCGGTGAGGCAGCTTTTTCTTATGCGTTTTGTTGCTTTCTTTTTTTAGATAAGCCAAAGCCCATAATGGCAAAGCCGGCCAGAAACAATAACACGGCCAGCCAGAACAACTGCTGACCGATAGCGAATCCGACCAGGACAAAAGATAAAATGACAAAGAAGGCAAGTCCAAACATATTCCAATTCATGATCTATGTTCACCCCATTCCCTTTCATTATAATAGAAAACAGTTGGAAAGGAAACGAAACCATCTAGAAAAAGAACAGTGGCATTGGAAGTGATGATTTAGTATGATGGATGGGGAGATGAGAAAGATGGTAAAGGGGGTTCATCCATATGGAGAATACGTCCACTTTAACGGTGCCTGCAGATTTATGGCCTGTGGCTGACTTCTTTTTTAGGGGACTGGGTAGTGAAGTGAATTTGGATAACGAAGCGGAAGTCGCTGTGTTGTTTCGCTCGTTTTTTCTCTTATATTTAACAGTCGTAGCCTTAGCTATTGCTACATTTAAACTGGGTTTTGCCAGAAAACTGCCCCTCGCAAAATCGATTGTCGTGTACGCGGTACTTGTTGTAGGGACCTTTATACTTACTTTGATTTTAGGCTTGAATTTACCGATTGCCGAAAGTTTAATGGTGGCAGCGTTAATTCTAGGTGTCTACCGCTTACGGCTTCATAAAGAGCGGAGCGGACGGGAAAGCCGCCAGTCATAAACAAAGCCCTGACTTCAAATCGTCAGGGCTTTGTTCTATCTTGTATTACGATAAATGCTTCTCGCGTTTTCGTTCCCGATTAAAGCGGAAATTACCTGTTTGTAAACGTTTCTCAGTGTTTTCTTTAATGCGATCGTGACAGGACGGACACATATACGTGTGAATCCTGCGGTTTCGTAAACGTTTCGCCTGTAAAGAATAGCTGTCAATTTTCTCAATAGTATCGCAAAGTACACATTTTACACGCATGTCCTCACCTCAATCCTTCCACTATGACTTTATGATAACATGTTTAGCCGAATCACGCATTTTTCTTTTAGTGTACATGTTTTAAGTGAATGAATTGAGGGAATATAATGGGTAGTAGAACAGAAAGGATGATTTGATGAAGAAACGATGGATATTTACTGCAGTAGGAGCAGCAGCTGGAGGAACCTTAGCTTATTTTATGAAAGACGAGGATAACCGTCAGCGAGTCAAGGATAAAGCGAAAACGGTACAGGCTAATTTTATGCAGGACGGACAAAAGGCTGACATGCCTGTAGAAGAAGCCGGGCAGCCAGAAGAAGTTTCTAACATGGAAAATTCTAAAATGGTTTCTGAGGGATCCCAATTTGGCGTCCAATACTATAATGAACTGACTGAAAAAGAGCGGGAAATTTTAGAAAAAAGCAACAGCTAAATCCATATGGATTTAGCTGTTTTTGGTCATGGGCGGACTTGAAAGGCAGACATTGATTACTGTTCTTTAGATTGCTTTTCTTGAAGTTGTTTAATCTTTTCCTTATCTTCTTTAGGAACAGATTCTTTGTTTGGATCCTGAGATTCAGGCTGATCTTCTATCGGTCGTTCCGGCATATAACGAGCGACGATTTGGCTCAGTTCTTCGGTTATGGCTTGGACAGGGTGTCCTTGTGAAATTTTTTCACCGAGCCCGCGCAAGCGTTCGACACCATCTGCATCCGCAATTACGATTGCTTCTTTCCCATAGGGGTCATGCTTCAGGGCTTCGGCTACAGAAAATTTAATCATCCCGACACGTGCACGGTCCAGGTCCTTATCGACATCGATACCGACTGCTGCATAAGATCCAAGAACAACTGCTGTGGCATCATGAACGCCAGGTTCCTCAACGGCTATTTTGGCTAAGTGACTAGCTGTTTTCTGATTGGACATATTTGGCTGCTCGACTGGATCTGAATCAGTTACATATTTCATTTCCGAGTTGCCACCCTGATCCTCTTGAAGCAATTGCTTTTCACCTGTCTGCTGGCATGCGGACAAGCAGAGCAGGCCGATTATTAATAGTATTGTTTTCATACGAAACACTCACTTTTTTTAATTAGCTTGTGGTTAATGTGAGTGTTTTATACGCAAAAAGGACAGCTTGCCCGCTGTCCCTTTGTCATCATTCAAAAATTATTTTTTTAATCCCTGTAATAGGAGCATCTTTATTGGACCCATCCTTGAAATACAGGTGGACTGGTCCATCTTCTTTTAATGGTTTTCCTGCTTTTGAGAATAATAAAAGCGACTCGCCTAACTCGTCAGCGTCAATTGAATGGTCTCCATCATCTGTTACTAACACAGCAGAAGTCACTTTCGGGTCCGGTTCACTCGTATGAATGAATGGTTTGATAGGCATTAAAAAAGTTTCTGTTTTTATGAGTTCTTTCTCCGCTCGCGTGAGGCTTTTGTTCACCGGCGGGTTGATTTTCTGCTGATACATTTCACGATCGAAGCGTAGTGATTTTCTTTTTAACTCGTCTTCCGCTTCTTCTTCACGGGAAGAAGCTTGTGAATTATGGAACACTTCATCATAAGTAAGTTTTCGGTCATCGAAAATCCAGACTGTTGGATCAAGGGTAATTGGGAATTTCACCTGACCTGATATTTGTACTATCAAGTGATGCGCCACCTTTCCTATTAAAAATCTTGCCTTATTAATCATAGCAAAAAATGAGAAAGTTTTCATTTCTGGGAGGGTTACTTATGGAGGAAAAAATATCAACGACTACCTTGGAAGAATGGCTTGAGAACGTCAAACCGTTCGCCTATGATGGTCAGCTTGCTGATTATATACCGGCACTGGCGAAACAAGATCCGGAAGACTTAGCCGTTTCGATTTATTATTTAGACGGTGATTGCGTCCATGCCGGCGACGTTGAGTCCTGTTTTACTTTGCAAAGTATTTCGAAAGTCATCGCCCTGGCTCTCGCCTTGATTGATAATGGGGAAGATTATGTTTTCGAACGCGTTGGGATGGAACCGACCGGAGATCCGTTTCATTCGATTTATCGACTGGAACAACATCGGCCTTCAAAACCGCTTAATCCGATGATTAATGCTGGAGCGCTGGCTGTTTCGAATATGATTCACGGTCAGACCCCGGACGAGAAAGTTGGCAGGCTGCTTAGCTTCATCCATGAAATGACAGATGACCATTCAATTCGGTTTAACAGTGAAGTGGCTTCCTCTGAATTCGAAACGGCATTCTTAAATCGCTCATTGCTCTATTATTTAAAGCAGCATAAAGTGGTGACAGGAAGTGTAGAAGAGACACTCGATGCCTATACAAAGCAATGCTCTGTTGAACTGAATGTGCGGCATTTATCAAAGATTGGAGCACTGTTTGCTAATGAAGGCCGAGATTTGAATTCAGGCAGACAAATTATTCCTAAGCACTTTGCCAGAATATGCAAAACGTTCATGGTCACGTGCGGAATGTATGATGCTTCTGGTTCGTTTGCCATTAAAGTAGGTATACCAGCTAAAAGTGGTGTATCAGGCGGCGTGATGGGTTCTCTTAACGGTTTTGGCGGCATTGCTGTTTATGGGCCGGCCCTTGATTCAAAAGGTAATAGTGTCGTTGGGTTGAAACTGCTTGAAATGTTGTCGAACCGCTACGACCTTTCGATTTTTTAGTCAAATCCCCAATAGTTAGTTGCAATTTTTTAAATGAAACGATACTATTAATAAAAGAAAGTTTGTTACTGGAGGGGATCTTAATGTTGTCTGATGTGGCTGTGGATCATCGTGAAAAGGCCTACGCCCTTCTAAAAGCTGATGCTGATAAAATTTTACGATTAATAAAAGTACAAATGGACAACTTGACTATGCCTCAGTGTCCGTTATATGAGGAAGTTCTAGATACACAAATGTTTGGGTTGTCACGTGAGATACATTTTGCTGTGCGCTTGCACTTAATCAGTGAAGAGGAAGGCAAAGCTATACTGGATAACTTAGAAAAACAACTCAATGTTTTACATGAAGCTGCTCAGAATTCGTGACGAAAGAACTCAAATTGCGACGTATTTGTTGTAATTTGAGTTTTTTTGTATCCGTTAGCGCTTTCATGCATTTAAATAGACAGAATTGTCATATAAGAAGGAATTGTGACAACTTTTATAGAAAATATACATAGTAGGGATGAATGATATGTTACAACGATTGAAAACCTATGACTTCACATTGCTTTTTGCCCCTATTGCTTTAGTATCTTTCGGCACTGTCATGGTTTATAGTGCGAGTATGGTGTACGGGCCGGTTGTTCTTGATGTTCCCAGTAATCATTATTTGTTGAAACAATTACAATGGATGGTACTCGGAATTATCATGCTATTCTTTATGTCCGTCTTCCCATACCGACACTTTAAACGACTGGCAAAAGCAACCGTGCTGCTCATGGTCATCTTATTAGTCGGTTTGTTTATTTTCGGGAGTGAGGTCAATAATTCATTATCCTGGTATGACCTTGGCCCGTTAAGTTTTCAGCCGGCTGAGTTTGTCAAGATTGGCATAATTATTTACCTGGCATCTGTGTATGCCAACAAGCAGGAGTACATTGGGAATTTTCCTAAAGCTGTGCTGCCGCCACTCGTTATTATTTCGGTACTGCTCGGGTTAATCATTATGCAGCCAGATATCGGTTCGGCCGCGATTATCGGGATGCTTGCCAGTATCATGATTATGAGTTCAGGGATTAAAGGTAGGCACATCCTGCTGCTCGTTGTAGTGACCGCTGGTATTCTTATCATGGCAGGATCACAGCTTGTAACGGAAGAAAGGATTAACCGTTTTTCAGGTGCTTACCAGCCATTTGAAGCTCCGGAAAGTGATGGGTATCATTTGATTCAATCGTATGTTGCCATTGCTACAGGAGGGTTAACAGGTGTCGGGTTGGGACAAGGTGTACAAAAACTGGGTTACTTACCAGAACCGCATACCGATTTTATTATGGCGGTTATTGCAGAAGAACTGGGTTTTATAGGTGTTGTGATTACAGTAGGTTTATTAGCTACCATTGTATTAAGAGGTTTGTACATATCGTGGCGCTGTAAAGATGCATTTGGATCTTTACTCGCCCTCGGAATCTCCTCGTTATTTGCTATTCAGTCCTTTATCAATTTAGGGGCGATGAGCGGTCTTCTGCCAATTACAGGTGTGACGCTGCCGCTTGTAAGCTATGGAGGTTCCTCGCTGGTCATCATGATGATATCTTTGGGGATTCTTAACAACATTGCAAGGACTGTAAAAGTTAGAGAAGAAGAAAGGCAGGAAACGTACGAACCAGAAAGGGAACCAGTACCTCGTACAAGACAACAAGGAGTGAGATCATGGAATTGAAGAAAATTGACAAGGTTTTAGTAGCCAACCGTGGAGAAATTGCCATTCGTGTTTTCCGTGCCTGTACTGAATTGAATATCCGTACAGTAGCTGTCTACTCACAGGAAGATACAGGTTCTTACCACAGGTATAAGGCGGATGAAGCCTACCTGATTGGGGAAGGGAAGAAGCCGATCGATGCTTATTTGGATATCGAAGGGATTATTGAAACAGCTAAAAGCGTCGGAGTAGATGCGATTCATCCCGGCTATGGTTTTCTATCAGAAAATATCGACTTTGCCAGAAGGTGTGAAGAAGAAGGGATTATCTTTATCGGGCCTACCAGCGAACATCTCAATATGTTCGGCGATAAAGTAAAGGCAAGAGATCAGGCTGTCCAGGCTGATATCCCAGTGATTCCTGGAAGTGATGGTCCAGTAGCAGGCATCCAGGAAGTCAGCGATTTTGGGGATCAGAATGGATATCCTTTAATGATTAAAGCAGCGATGGGAGGCGGAGGTCGCGGCATGCGGATTGTCCGCAGTGCTGAGAATCTCCAGGATGCTTATGATCGTGCCCGTTCTGAAGCTAAAGCGGCTTTTGGAAGTGATGAAGTTTATGTGGAGAAACTTGTAGAAGAGCCTAAACATATTGAAGTGCAAATTCTTGGTGATTTTGATGGTCAGATCGTTCACTTATATGAGCGGGATTGTTCCGTGCAGCGCCGCCATCAGAAGGTGGTTGAAGTGGCGCCCAGTGTATCACTTCCAGAGGGGTTAAGAGAAAGAATTTGTGATGCGGCCGTTACCCTCATGAACAATGTGAATTACGTGAACGCAGGTACTGTGGAGTTTCTCGTGTCTGGTGATGAATTTTATTTCATTGAAGTGAATCCACGTGTTCAAGTAGAACATACGATTACGGAAATGATCACAGGTGTTGACATCGTACAGACCCAAATATTGATCGCAGAAGGTCATCACCTTCACAGTGCCCAAGTAGGGATTCCTGGCCAGGAAGATATCCGTACACACGGCTATGCGATTCAATCCCGTGTAACGACGGAGGATCCGCTTAATAATTTCATGCCGGACACCGGCAAAATTATGGCTTACCGGACCGGTGGTGGATTTGGGGTGCGCCTTGATGCCGGTAATGGGTACCAGGGGGCTGTCATTTCACCTTACTATGATTCCCTTCTTGTGAAACTATCAACATGGGCTCTGACATTCGATCAGGCCGCACATAAAATGGTACGTAACTTGAAAGAATTCAGAATCCGCGGAATTAAAACGAACATTCCATTCTTAGAAAATGTTATTCAGCACAGCCAATTCCAATCAGGTGTTTACAATACGACCTTTATTGATCGATCGCCGGAACTGTTTGTTTTTCCTAAGCGAAAAGACCGTGGAACGAAGATGCTGAGCTATATTGCTGATCGCACAGTCAATGGGTTTGAAGGCAAGGGGAGCAGAAAGAAGCCGACAATTCCTAAGCCACGTATTCCACAAGTCAAGTATTCAAATGAAATACCCGGAGGAACGAAACAGATTTTAGATGAAAGAGGTCCTGAAGGTCTGGCAAAATGGTTAAAAGAGCAGAAAGAAGTCCTGCTGACAGATACGACGTTCCGTGATGCTCACCAATCATTGCTGGCCACAAGGGTAAGAACAAAAGATCTAAAAACGATCGCAGAGCCTACATCACGATTGCTCCCTGATTTATTCTCATTAGAAATGTGGGGCGGAGCGACTTTTGATGTAGCCTACCGATTCCTGAACGAAGACCCGTGGGAAAGACTGCTGACACTCCGGCAGAAATCGCCAAACGTACTTTTTCAAATGCTGTTACGTGCTTCCAATGCAGTAGGGTATAAAAATTATCCCGATAACCTCATTCGTGAATTTGTTGAGAAGAGTTCCAACGCTGGTATTGATGTGTTTAGAATCTTTGATAGTTTGAACTGGGTTGAAGGAATGAAACTAACGATTGATGCGGTACGGGAAAACAATAAGATTGCCGAAGCCTCGATGTGTTACACAGGGGACATTATGGATTCGTCCAGACCTAAGTATGACCTGAAGTATTATCAAAACTTGGCAAAAGAGCTTCAGGACGCCGGGGCCCATATCCTTGGCATCAAAGATATGGCTGGATTGCTTAAACCAGAGGCAGCTTATCAGCTTATCTCCAGCCTGAAAGAAACAGTCGATATCCCGATCCACCTTCATACCCATGACACGAGTGGAAATGGAATATTTACGTATGCACGAGCTATCGAAGCAGGCGTAGATGTGGTGGACGTGGCAACAGGTTCCATGGCCGGATTGACTTCTCAGCCAAGTGCCAACAGTCTTTACTATGCACTAGAAGGCAGTGAACGCAAGCCTAATGTAGATATTGAGGCATATGAACAATTAGGTCATTACTGGGAAGATATCAGGGAGTACTATACCGATTTTGAAAGCGGCATGATGGCCCCGCATACTGAGGTCTACCATCACGAAATGCCTGGCGGGCAATATAGTAACCTGCAGCAGCAGGCACGTGCTGTCGGTTTAGCGGATCGCTGGGACGAAGTGAAACATATGTACCGCAGAGTGAACGATATGTTCGGGGATATTGTAAAAGTCACGCCGTCCTCCAAAGTGGTTGGTGACATGGCTTTATTCATGGTTCAGAACGATTTGAATGAAGATGATATCTATGAAAAAGGAGAATCATTAGCATTCCCGGATAGTGTTGTAGAACTTTTCCAGGGGTATTTAGGGCAGCCTTATGAAGGGTTTCCTTCTGAGTTGCAGCGGATCGTATTAAAAGGCAGACAGCCGATTAATGAACGTCCAGGTGAACTGCTTGACCCTGTCGATTTCAAGGACTTGAAAGAAACCTTGTTCCATAAACTAGATCGGCAGGTTACTAGTTTCGATATGATTAGCCATGCTCTGTATCCTAAAGTGTTTATGGACTATCACAAGTTTACAGAACAATATGGTGACATGTCTGTTTTAGATACACCGACGTTCTTCTATGGTATGCGGCTTGGGGAAGAGATCGAGGTGGAGATCGAACAAGGTAAGACTTTAATCGTCAAACTCGTTTCGATTGGAGAAGCTCAAGTTGATGGAACGAGAACGGTCTACTTTGAATTGAACGGTCAGCCTCGTGAAGTTGTAATTAAGGACTTGAATGTAAAAGCTACTGTCCAGCAGCGTCCAAAGGCAGACAAATCAAATGCTAAACACATTGGAGCGAGTATGCCGGGTACAGTCATTAAGGTCATTTCCGAAAAAGGTGACAAAGTCCAAAAAGGAGATCACCTCATGATAACCGAAGCCATGAAGATGGAGACGACAGTCCAAGCGCCATTTGATGGTGTGATCAAAGATATTTATGTCGGTAACAATGAAGCGATTCACGTAGAAGATTTACTCATCGAATTTGAGTAAATCCTTTAGAGACCTGGTACCTGTAAAATAGGACCAGGTCTTTTTTATACATACACAAGCGAAATGATCAGCTGGAGGCTCAGGATTCATCGAAATAGGGACTTTTGGAGGTACTACAGTTGACAAAATTTGAATTCTGGATGCCGGATAAAATTGAATTCCTGCTGAACAGGACCTTGCATTGTGGCCCGTAATTTGCTAGAACTATAAAGGTGTCTATTTTTTCTTTATGTACATAGGAGATCCAGGGAAAGCCTTTCCAAAAAAAGCGTCACATATTTGTCACATTTTAATAAAATTGTGAAGGAAAAATAGATAGAAGTGAAATTCCATGATACAATTATTCTGATGTTTCCATGAATTGTTTACTTTTATGGAGAATGATGACTGATTTATAGCTAACTTGCCAATGCTATAAAAGACAGAAGGAGGGAAGATATTTCGATGGACAATCCTAGAACAGTTGAGTCCGCTGCTTCATATGTTGTGAGCGAGTCAACTGTCCGTGAAACTTCAATGATAGCTGACATCAAAAGCTTAATTAAAGTCGGAATAATAAACTCCAATCTGATTACAACGTTCACAGGTTTCTGGCTTGCCATGTATTTTACTGGTGCAGGCTTCGCCAGTCATTGGCTGACATTCCTATTGACCATGTTCGGAACCGCTTTCTTAATTGCGGGTGGATGTATCATCAATAACTGGTATGATAGAGATATTGATCACATCATGACACGAACGGTCAGCCGCCCTACTGTAACGGGTTCAATTCCATTGCCAGTGATTTTATCGATGGGTATTGGCGCTTCAAGCATCGGTTTTATTATACTTTTATTCACGACCATAGAAGCTGCCCTCTTTGGAGCATTTGGCTGGTTTGTTTATGTGGTGCTGTACACCATGTGGTCTAAAAGGAAATACACGATCAACACGGTAATTGGAAGCTTTTCCGGTGCTGTTCCGCCATTAATCGGGTGGGCTGCCGTTGAACCGGGATTACGTTTAGAAGCTATTATCTTGTTTTTAATTATGTTTATCTGGCAAACTCCTCATTTTTTAGCTTTAGCTATGAAGAAGAAAGAGGATTACAAAGCAGCTGGAATTCCAATGCTGCCTGTTGTTCATGGGTTTAAAATGACCAAAAGGCAAGTGGTCGTTTATGTAGCTTGTTTATTGCCATTACCAATTTACTTAGTTTCTCTGGGAAGCATCTTTTTAACGGTGGCCTTCGCTCTGTCTATCGGCTGGCTGATACTGGGTTTAGTCGGGTTCTTGATGAAGGACGATTATAAGTGGGCCAAGTGGATGTTTGTTTATTCCTTGAACTATTTGACAATCCTATTCTTAACGATGGTGCTTGTCACATTGCCTGTTTCTTTTTAAGGTAACCAGCTCTTTTTCGAGCTAGTTCCAATAATATAATTCAATCAAAAGAGAAAGAGAGGTATCACTCAATGAGAGGTTGGATGGGAAAGTTCCGTTCCTTGATCTTATTTGGCGCATTAACCCTATTCCTTTCGGGATGCGGGGTTGAGAATATGACTGCACTAAAGCCAGAAGGATATGGAGCGAATTTATTATTTGATCTTATGATGATCAGTATTGCGATAATGCTCTTTGTGTTCATTATCGTTATGGCGATCTACACGTTTGTTTTAATTCGTTATCGTCAGAAAAAGGGACAGGAAGACTATATCCCTAAACAAACAGAAGGAAACAAAGCTTTAGAAATGATTTGGACAGTTATCCCAATTATTTTACTTCTAGTATTAGCTGTTCCTACTGTGCAAGCTACGTTTGACTTAGCGGATACAGGAGCTAAGAACGATGAGGACGCAATAACCATTGAGGTTACTGGTAATCAGTACTGGTGGCATTTTAATTATAAAGGACAGGAAATCACGACGAGTCAGGACCTTTATATTCCAACTGGTGAACGCGTATACTTAGACTTAAAATCGAGTGATGTTATTCACTCATTCTGGGTTCCTTCCATCGCAGGTAAAATGGACACGAATCCGGGCGAAAACGTAAATTCGATGTACTTAGAAGCTTTTGAAGAAGGCGTTTACTGGGGACAATGTGCTGAGCTTTGTGGTCCATCGCATTCTTTAATGGACTTTAAAGTGATTGCTGTAAGTCCTGAAGAATTTGATCAGTGGGTAAAAGACATGCAAAATGTCGATCCTGAAGCTGAGCCAAAGACAGCCTCTGCAAAAGAAGGTCAGGAATTATTTAATAACAACTGTATGAGCTGTCACGCCATTGGAAGCGGCGGTGCCGGTATTGCACCAAACCTAACCAATTTTGGCAACCGTACGATGATTGCAGGAATTCTTGAACCGACGAAAGAGAACTTGGTCAATTGGATTGTTAATCCAGATGAAATTAAGCCTGGTAACCAAATGCCGGCCAATCTGGTATCTGAAGAAGAAGCAAGCAAGATTGCAGATTACCTGCTGCAACTTAAACATTCAGAAGTTACACCTGATTCTGCAGGTGACAACAATCAAAAATAATTTATAACTACGAGAAAGAGGTTTTTAAGGGAGGTTAAAGCGTGAGTACTGCTGTTGCTCAAAATCGTGGACTCGGCGCTGCGATTTGGGACTATTTAACAACGGTGGACCATAAAAAGATTGCTCATCTTTATTTGGTCTCCGGAGGTTTATTTTTCCTTATCGGCGGGCTTGAAGCGATGATAATTCGAATTCAGCTTATGGAGCCTAGTAATAACTTCATATCCGCTGGACTTTATAATGAAATGATCACCATGCATGGTACAACAATGATTTTCCTGGCGGCAATGCCGATCATATTTGCTTTAATGAATGCTGTTGTACCTTTACAGATCGGAGCACGAGATGTAGCTTTTCCATTTTTGAACTCACTAGGTTTCTGGTTGTTTTTATTTGGTGGGTTAATTTTGAACATTTCCTGGTTTACGGGCGCTCCAGATGCCGGCTGGACGAACTATGCACCACTTTCGACAACCTCGCCCGGCCATGGAGTAGACTACTACGTCATGGGTCTGCAGATCTCAGGCGCTGGAACGTTGATTGGTGGTATTAACTTTCTTGTAACGATCGTTAATATGCGTGCACCCGGTATGACATATATGCGTATGCCGTTGTTTACCTGGACTGTCTTTGTAACGAGCACATTGATCCTATTTGCCTTCCCGGCATTGACTGTTGGTCTTTTCCTCATGATGTTTGACCGCATGTTTGGATCTGCATTCTTTGATGTAGCTCTTGGCGGTAACGCTATGATCTGGGAGCACTTATTCTGGATCTTTGGACACCCGGAAGTATATATTTTGATTCTTCCTGCTTTCGGTGCTTTTAGTGAAATCTTTTCTACGTTTTCTAAAAAACGCCTGTTTGGTTATTCAGCGATGGTATTTGCAACTGTATTGATCGGCTTTTTAGCCTTCATGGTTTGGGCTCACCACATGTTTACTGTGGGAATGGGTCCAATTGCGAACTCGATCTTTGCTGTAGCTACAATGGCAATTGCTGTTCCAACCGGAATTAAGATATTCAACTGGCTGTTTACGATGTGGGGCGGTAACATTCGCATGACAACCGCTATGCTCTGGTCAATCGCATTTATCCCTACCTTCACCATTGGAGGTATGACAGGGGTAATGCTGGCGGCCGCAGCAGCTGATTATCAATATCACGATACTTATTTCGTAGTAGCCCATTTCCACTATGTTATCGTTGGTGGTCTGGTGTTCGGTATTTTCGCTGCCCTCCATTACTGGTGGCCGAAAATGTTTGGGCAAGTTTTAAGTGAAGGTCTTGGTAAGTTAACTTTCTGGTTGTTCTTCATCGGATTCCATCTGACGTTCTTCATTCAGCATTTCTTAGGTCTGATTGGAATGCCGCGTCGTTACTGGACATACCAGGAAGGACAGGGACTGGAATTAGGAAACATGATCAGTACAGTCGGTGCCTTTTTAATGGCGATTGGTACTCTTGTTTTCCTCTATAACATTGTTCAAACTGCCGTAAAAGGCGAGAAAGTAAGCGGAGACCCGTGGGATGGCCGTACGCTCGAATGGGCAATTCCATCACCACCACCGCACTATAATTTCAAACAAACACCACTTGTCCGCGGTCTTGACGCCCTATGGGTGGAGAAGATGGAAGGCAAGAATGGGATGACCCCTGCTGAGCCGCTTGGTGATATTCATATGCCAAATAACTCTATTCTTCCGTTCTTAATGTCATTAGGACTGTTTATTGCAGGCTTTGGGTTCATCTATCAAGTGGACAATAAAATGTGGTTAATTCTCGTATTTATCGGAATGGGTATTACACTTGGATCCATGTTGACACGTTCAGTCAAAGATGATCTAGGTCATCATATTCATAAAGAAGATCTTGAGAAGGGGGCTGGCGAGTAATGAGTAATGAGGATGTACTAAATCCAAAAGAAATGCCACATGAGCCGGAAAAAGCCACCCTTGAAGGCAAGAATAAGTTCATAGGCTTTTGGTTCTTCCTTGGCGGGGAAACCGTATTGTTTGCTTGTTTATTTGGTACGTATCTTGCATTAAACGGCTCGACTATGGGGGAGAATACTCCTGAACACCTATTTGGCTTAGAGCTCGTGTTTATTATGACGATGCTTCTATTAACAAGTTCTCTGACAAGTGTGTATGCAATGTACCATATGAAGAACAATGATTTTGGGAAAATGCAATTATGGCTTGGCGTTACAGTCGTGCTTGGACTCGGATTCCTTGGCTGTGAAATTTACGAATTCATGCACTACATTCACGAGTATGAATTCACATTCCAATCTTCGGCGTTCGGTTCTGCTTTTTACACGTTAGTTGGATTCCATGGTGGTCACGTACTATTTGGTTTATCATGGATCACTGCGTTGATGATTCGTAATTCAAGACGCGGCCTGAACCTGTATAATGCACCTAAGTTTTATATTGCAAGTTTATACTGGCACTTCATTGATGTTGTATGGGTATTTATCTTTACTGTCGTATATTTGATGGGAAAGGTGGGTTAATCAATGGCGAATCACTCGAAATCCCCTAGTCAGCAAATGGACTTTGAGAAGAAGCAGCACAAGGAAGAAATGAAACAGCAAGTGATTAGTTTTGTGATGATGATTCTTTTCACGATCGTGGCATTTAGTATGGTGCTGCTTGAGATTAACTCGTATTTCCTCATTCCTACATTGATCTTACTGGCAGTTGTGCAAGTTCTTTTCCAACTGTATT
Source organism: Halobacillus naozhouensis (assembly GCF_029714185.1). Lineage (NCBI taxonomy): Bacteria > Bacillati > Bacillota > Bacilli > Caryophanales > Bacillaceae > Halobacillus > Halobacillus naozhouensis. Next base: position 1,848,965 of record NZ_CP121671.1, read on the forward strand.
ACTTCATGCATATGAAAAACAAAGGGCATGACATGGTTGCCATGATGATGTACGGAGGAATCAGTGTTGCCGTACTGACGATCATTACCTTTACGACTATTATCTGGTGGTAAAGAAGACAAAAGACCGGGGATCTCCGGTCTTTTTCTTTATGTCTAATTTATGAACATTAAAAAAGATCTTGGACAAGGCTCGTGTTTTACGTGAAAATTAGTTAAAATAAAGAGGTAACAAGTCTATACAATCTGAGGTGAGACACCCATGTGGTTAGAACTACAAATATTCGGGTTTCGAGCACTATGGAGCCCTTATTATTTGCTTTTTGTTTTAGTACTTTCATTTCTTTACTTTATGATAACCGGACCGTGGCGTAAGCAGGGTGAAACAAGACCTGAAACCCGTCAGCAGGTAATGTTTTATATCGGGATGGCATTGTTATACACTATCAAGGGATCCCCGATTGACTTACTCTCTCATATAATGTTTACCGCACATATGATACAAATGGCTCTTTATTACTTATTGTTTCCAATCCTCATTATTAAAGGGATCCCTGTTTGGATTTGGCAAAAGGTTTTTCAAATACGTGGACTGAAGTCGGTTCTTAGCTTATTAACAAGGCCGTTGATTGCACTGTTATTATTTAACGGTGTATTCTCGATTTATCACATGCCACAGGTGTTTGATTATGCCAAATCGAGTGAATGGGCTCATGCGCTTATTAGTACCGGCATTTTATTCACCGCATTTTGTATGTGGTGGGCCGTGTATTCACCGCTTGAGAAAACAGATCGTTTAAGCCCTATTTTAAAGATTGGCTACATTTTTGCTAACGGTGTTTTAATTACACCAGCATGCGGGCTGATCATTTTTGCCGGCGCCCCTATCTATGAAACATATTCCCAGGCGGGTGCATGGCTGCAGGCAATGAGTTTATGTGTGCCCACAGATGTACTGGCAGGCATTTCAAATCAATTAAGTGGCCCTGCGTTTTTTACTCCAATGCCAGTGCTGCATGATCAGCAGCTGGGCGGGATTGTCATGAAAGTATCACAAGAGATCATTTTCGGCTTCATTATTGCTCAAATCTTTTTCAGCTGGTTTAATCGTGAGCGTGATACAATTGATCCATTGCCAAGCCATTTGCAAACAGACTCGTAATGCTGAGAGTTTACCTCCGCCTATACACTTTGCCGTAAGATTTATCGAAAAGGAGAACGCACATGCCATTATTACCCACACTAAGTACTTTTTTTATTGTACTAAGCGCGATATTAATTGCTATTGGCTGGCGGTTAATTGTTACAAATAAACCTCAAGCACATAGAAAGGCTATGATTGCTGCGTCTATCAGTGCATTGATTTTTTTCATTATTTACATGAGCCGAACTATCTTTATTGGAAATACCAGCTTCGGCGGTCCTGATGATATCAAAATATACTACACTATTTTCCTGATTTTTCATATTATCCTTGCCACAGTAGGCGCTGTGTTTGGGGTTGTGACTCTGACGTTAGCTTTTAAGCGAAATTTAATTAAGCATCGAAAAATTGGTCCAGTTACAAGCATTATCTGGTTTTGCACAGCAGTTACCGGTGTAATGGTGTACTTGTTGCTATATGTGATTTATGAAGGTGGAAAAACCACAAGCATGCTAAAGGCTATTTTTGGATTTTAAGCAGACAGCAATTAGATGAATTCGTCTAATTGCTGTTTTTATAACAAATAAAGGAGAGGATTAGGTGGAACATGCCTCGGACCGTATCAGGTTTATCCCGATAACTGTGAAAGCAGGCCAGCTTATGATCAGGAACCCCGTTAGTTTTTACGCTACATATGGTTTCCCGCGTAATAAATCCTGGCCTCATGATGGATTAAAAGCGATCTTGCCTTTTTACGTAGAGTTGTTAGAAAACGAGAGGTCTGAACTCGGGTTCGGTCCGTGGATGATGGTGGACCGCAGAGTGGGGGAAATACTAGGTGACATAGGATTTAAGGGGCAGCCTAAGTATGGAATGGTCGAAATTGGCTACTATGTAGTTCTTTCCAAGCGGAATCAAGGCTTCGCCACGGAAGCTGTAAAAGCGATGTGTAACTGGGCTTTTCAACAATCGCATGTTCGGACTGTTGAGGCACAATGTGACAAACGCAACCTCGCCTCCCAGCAAGTACTGTTCAACAATGGGTTTAATCCAATTTCGGAAAAAGGTGCTATTATTACTTTTATGAAAGAGAAATACAGTCGTGCTGAGAAACCTGGGTCGACGCAAGACCAGCATCAATAATCCCGTGAGTCGATAGCAGTCGACCGCGGGATTATTGGTGTTTATAATTTTAAATTCCACTTAATGATTCCGGCTTCTTTTGCAGAGTTAAAGGCGATCAGTGTGAGCGGTCCTAGGATAAAGCCAGCAAGCCCGATAAGCTGGAGCCCGAGATACATGGCGATTAAGGTAGCTAGCGGGGACAGACCAATGTGACTGCCCATAACTTTTGGTTCAACCGTTCTACGTATAGCAAGCAGGATGATCGCTAATACAGCCAGCTGTGTTCCAAGTGGGATATCACCTGTGATAAACATATATAACGACCATGGTCCTAAGATCACGATTGATCCGATGATCGGGATGAAGTCAATTACCCAGATGATCAGCGACATGACAATGGCTACTTCAGGGGCAATCCACAACAATCCAATGAGAGAAACGATGAAAATGATAATACTGACTAGGAATTGTGCTTTTAAAAATCCAAACACAACATAAGATAAGCGGGCGTTCATGAATTTTACTTTTTCCGAAGTGGCTTCGGTAAGCTGGTTGTGTAATTTTTTTCTGAGTCGCGGCATTTCCAGCATAAATAAAAATAAAGCAATCAGATAGACAAGGAAGCTCACTAGATACTCAGGGATTTTTGCGGCTACTGCAGCAATATTTCCAAGCTGTAATTTTTGACTGATCGCCTGAGTGGTTGAATCAAGTGTACTCATTAATTCACTTGTTACTTTCTCGACGAATTCTGGAGGCATATTCTTTGTGAAGTTATCCATATTATTTTCCCAATGAATAAACACACTGTTAATTTGGTTAATGTAGGCAGGAGCATTGTCAGCCAATTGAAGGATCTGAGTGATCGCTCTGGTGACAGCGTATGTTCCCAGTAATCCAATGAAGAGTAGAAATAGCAGAAATACCACAATCACTGCCACTTTCCTATTCACTCGAAGTCGAAACTTGATCCATCGTATGGAAGGATTTAAAAACAAGGCAGTGACGAGTGCAGCAATTAGCGGCACAGATATGGGTAAAACAAAATACCCTACAACGATGAACAGGATTGCAAGCAGGATAAGTGTCCATTGACGCTTAGTAAGATAGCTGAACAATTTATAAAATGACTCCCTTCTTCTCTATATTTGAGTGTGTCATGAAGAAGAGCCGCTCACCAGAGTGGTGTGCGACTCTTGAATAATTTTCAGCCAGTCTTAGAGGTCATTATGTTGTTTGGTGTTCGGCTACGTGTTCTTGTAGTTTCTTAACTAAATTGGTTGCTTTATCAATGATGCTTGAAGAAAACCCTTCTTGTTCTCCATATTCTACGCCATGTGGATAGTGGTGCTTCCCTAGAAGCGGAGTCACCAGCTGGATAACGGCATTACCTTTATCTACGTCACCTTCCAGCGCATATCCTTGTATGCGGATATAGAACGTTTTATTCTTCTCTGGGGAGTCAACTTTGTAATCATAGCTGACTCTTTCGTAATCCCATGAGCCGCCCAAAATAAACCCATTACTTTCCATAATCATAGTGAGTCGTTTAATGTCAATTACTAATCCATCGATTCCAGTACCTTCTAATTTCATTACATACACCTCACAAATTTTATGTATCTTTCCTCATTTTAGTATGGGAAAGGACAAGTTGCAATTCGCTGTGAATCGCTTTGTTATTACTATACATACTTTACCGACAGTCACTTAATTATACTATAAATTGCCTAGCCATGCATGTAATAAATTTAAGAAATCGGGAACAATACATATCGACGGCTGAATTAAAGGAGGATATTCATGAAGACCGTTAAAGATGTAATGACGAGTGATGTATCTGTTTGTCAAACGAGTGATACCTTATTCGATGCAGCTTCTATGATGAAACAGCAAAATGTTGGAGCCGTGCCTATTTGTGATGATAGTGGCCATTTAATGGGAATGGTAACCGATAGAGACTTAGTGATCCGGGGATATGCTGATAAGAATCCAGATTCTACACCTATCCAGCAAGTGATGAGTGAGCATCTGTACCATATCAGTCCAGACACGACCCTTGAGGAAGCCGGACAAATGATGGCCGAGCATCAAGTACGCCGACTGCCTGTCGTTGAAAATGGAAAATTGACAGGGATTATTGCGCTTGGTGATTTGTCCCTTGATCAAAAATCAGATCATGCTGCTGGTGTAGCATTACACGACATTTCAGAGCGTCCAGAGCTTCATTAAACCTTTTTAATAAGGCGACCCCTAGCAAAACGGGTCGTCTTATTTATTGACCCTACACGACGTAGGGTCGTTCGACGTTGGCACAGGAAATGCCGAACTTAGTCGAACTTCCTCTATGCCGTTTTTAACAGAACTTCCTTGAATTTCGGACTTCCTTAATTCAGTTTTAGCAGAGCTTACTCTTTCCTGTCTATCAGCGAATACACTTTTGTCATAGAAACAAGTTCTCTAGCTTATAGTATAGTAAAGAGGGTTAATAGGGGGAGTGGACGATGAGGAATTCGATTGCTATTGGATTGTTATTTATTCTGTTAAGTGGGGCGTGCTACCTGTTTATAGCTCAGCCAGCCACTCCGGAAACTCAGCCATCTGAATCCATCATAGAGACAGCGTCACCTGAGCAGCCTGTGACGAAAAATAGTCAGGAGAATCTGGAAAAAGAGAAAACGTTTTTCTCTTGGCTGGGAACTTCTAGTGAGGAGATTCTATCTCAGTTTAAAGAACCAGATCGAATTGATCAAAGTCCATACGGGTATGAGTGGTGGGTGTATTCGGGAGCGGATCGTTATTTTCAATTCGGCATCCGTGATGGAGAAGTAGTTACGGCGGTTACTTTTAGCGAAAACCCGAATGCACAGCTGACCATCGGGAAAAGTTATCGTCAATTAAATCAAGCCTATACGTTCCAGTCGGATGTGTCGATCCGCAATGGAATGTATTCCTTTCAGCTTACCGAAAAAGATATAAAAGAACGGCCGCTTATTCCATTAAATGATGAATGGTCTGCACAGCTTTATTTTGATACGTTTACGAAAGAGCTATCAGCTGTCCGTGCCGTTAGAAATGATATTTTACTGGAACAGCAGCCCTATCAACTTACTTATAGAGGTGATCTTCCTACACCTGAGGTCCTTACAGAGGAGGATTGGGAGGAGATCAATCAGGGTGCTGAACAGCAAATCTTCGAAATGTCTAATTATATTCGCCTGAAACATGGAATTGACTCGCTGGTAGTTCATGACAAAGCGGCGGCAGTGGCTTTTAGCCATAGTAAAGATATGAACGAGCACAACTATTTCTCCCATCATTCTCAAAATGGCGATGGGGTCGGAGAACGGCTTAGGAAGGCAGAAGTTCCCTATACAAGAGCCGGCGAAAATATAGCAGCACAGCATATCGACGCAACAGCTGCAATTCATGGATGGTTGAATAGCAAAGGCCACCGTGAGTCTTTGCTGGATGAGCGTTACACCCACTTGGGAGTCGGGGTGGATCAACTGTATTACACCCAGAATTTCCTCGCACTGCCTTGAACATATTTAGGCGAAATGCATAGGCTATAGAGTAGTTTTCTATAGTGAGGTGTGTACACATGAGTGAAAAGATCTTGCACCCAAGCGTCCAGCAATTTAAGGAGTTCGTAGATGCCAATCCTAATGTGAAAAGTCACCTAAGGAAGAATCATAAACTTATCCAAAGTTACTATGAGAAGTGGATGATTTTAGGAGAAGATGATCCTTTCTGGACATCACTTCCGAAATCAAAAACGCAAACGGATAACAATAAAAAGGATTGGATGAAACAATTTGGAGACCTGATGCAGGATATCAATTGGGAAGATGTTTCCAAGCATATCGATGAACTGAATGGAGCGATCGGCCAGATTCAACAGCTGATTACGAATATTCAACAGGAAAACAAACAAGACGCAAGGCAAGACACCATCGGCTATCCGTATTATTAAGCCGGCACATATTTCTTTACAGTTCCAGTAAAACCCAAGGGTATCTGCACCTTGGGTTTTTTGGCGTGCGGTGTACTGCTAAGTTGTCTCCACATCATTTATTTCAGTAGGTATGTTTTATATATACCTATACGGGGTACTCCCATGTAAATAAACTGTATAGAAGTGAACATAACTAATGGATATAGGAGGTTATTTATAGTGCCGAACAAAAATGATCAGCATAAGGAACACGGAAATCATCCGAACGAACATGTGCCCGAGCATCAGCAGTCACATGAGCATCATGACGACCACGCCCATCATGACCATGGTGCGCACGATCACCACGATCATCACGAACATATGGTAGCCGATTTCAAGAAACGCTTTTATATTTCACTTATACTTACGATTCCTATTTTGCTCCTGTCTTCGATGATTCAGGATTTCATTGGTTTAGAGATTGCTTTTCTATATGATCAGTATGTGTTATTTGGGTTAGCTTCATTGGTCTTCTTTTATGGAGGCTGGTCCTTCTTAACTGGTGCTATGGACGAGTTAAAGAATAAGAACCCAGGGATGATGACACTGATTGGCCTTGCGATTGTTGTCGCTTATGGTTATAGTTCCATGGTTGTTTTCGGATGGGAAGGACGCAATTTCTTCTGGGAGCTTGCCACATTAGTTGATATCATGCTGCTTGGCCACTGGATTGAAATGAAGTCAGTGATGGGGGCTTCGAATGCTTTACAAGAACTTGTTAAGTTAATGCCAAATGAGGCGCATCGTGTCAACGAAGCTGGGGAAACAGAAGATGTGCCGATCCATGAGCTGGACCATGACGATCATGTAGTAGTGAAACCAGGTGAAAAAATACCGGTCGACGGTATGATCCTTGATGGTAAATCAGCGATCGATGAATCGATGTTAACAGGTGAGTCGGTTCCTGTTGAAAAGGCTCAGGAAGACGAAGTAATCGGCGGTTCGATTAACAAAGAAGGTAGTCTGACGATTGCTGTGAAAAATATCGGAGAGAACACGTATCTTTCACAAGTTATTAACTTGGTCAAGGAAGCACAAAGTTCGAAATCACGTGCCCAGGACCTGGCAAACCGGGCGGCGAAGTGGCTGTTTTACCTGGCATTGGCATCAGGGATTGCGACCTTCATCATTTGGGTCACGATGGGAGCAACAATTGATATGGCAGTCGAAAGGACAGTCACGGTCATGGTCATCACATGTCCGCATGCTTTAGGACTGGCTGCACCACTAGTCATCGCTGTTTCAACCGCCATTTCCGCGAAAAAAGGCCTGTTAATTAGAAATCGCACCCAATTTGAGAACGCCCGCCAGTTGGATGCTGTTATTTTTGACAAAACCGGAACGCTCACGAAAGGCGAATTCGGGGTCACAGATATCATTTCTTCACAAGGATTTGAAGATAGAGACGTTATCTATTGGGCTGCGAGTGCTGAACAGAATTCACAGCACCCGCTTGCAAGAGGTATCATCGAAAGGGCAGAGGAACTGGAAGTTTCCCTGGATCATGTTGAAAACTTCGAATCCATGACAGGTAAAGGACTGCAAGGGGACGTTGCGGGGAAAAAAATCGCGGTCGTCAGCCCTGGCTATGTGAAGGGAGAAAACATCTCCTACGATACCTCGTCGTTTGAAAGGCTGTCAGAAGAAGGGAAAACCGTTGTGTTTGTTCTGCTTGATGGTCAATTGGCCGGTATGATAGCACTGGCTGATATAGTACGGGATTCAGCGAAAGCAGCGATAGCTGCCCTTAAAGAAAAGGGAATCCATTCTATCATGTTGACAGGGGACAATCAGAAAGTAGCTGATTGGGTCGCTGACCAGCTGGACATGGATGAGGTGTATGCAGAAGTTCTTCCTGATCATAAAGCAGACCAGGTCAAGAAAGTCCAGGCAGAGGGTAGAAAGGTAGCAATGACAGGGGATGGTGTCAATGATGCCCCGGCCTTAGCGACAGCTGATGTCGGGATAGCGATCGGCAGTGGAACGGATGTGGCTGTCGAAACTGCCGATATCGTTTTAGTTAAAAGTAATCCGGAAGACATTGTGTCTGTTGTGGAACTATCTCAAAACACGTATAAGAAAATGGTGCAAAATTTGTGGTGGGCCGCAGGATATAATATCGTCGCTATTCCATTAGCTGCAGGGGTCCTGGCCCCGATTGGAATAATGCTGAGTCCTGCTGTTGGTGCCATCCTTATGAGTCTGAGTACGATTGTGGTAGCGATTAATGCCAAGCTACTTAAAGCCTAGCTTGCGGGTGGCTGATCGGAGGTGTCTCATTCTGATTTAACCCTTTTAGTAGAATAGGATGTATCTGCATTTTATTCTATCTCTATATTTGGTACAATATAGAAGGAGGTGACACCTACTATGTTAGCCACAATGGAAATTGTAGATATATTAGACCAGTCTGAATCGATTGGTAAGATGGTTATGGATTCAGAGGTCATGCAAAATTACCAACAAGCTAAACAAGAGCTTGCGTCGGATCCAGATGCCCAGAAATTGATTCAGGATTTCACGGATATGAAAGATCAATACGAAGACGTGCAGCGCTTTGGGCGTTACCACCCTGATTACAGCATCATTATGAAGCGTGTCAGAGGGGTAAAGCGTGAGATGGACATGCATGAGAAAGTAGCACGTTATAAGAAAGCAGAACGTGAAGTTCAAAAGCTGCTGGATGAAATTAGCCAGAGTGTTGCCTTTAGTGTTAGTGAACAGATCAAGGTTCCGAGGAATGGAATGGTGTTTACAGACACAGGGTGCGGCTGTGGATCCGGCGGAGGCTGCGGTTGTGCTTCGTAACATAATATAAAGTATACTGACAGGTGTGTGTGCATCTGCAGCAAACATAAGGCGCCTGACTCTTGTTTTGATTGGAACATGAGTCAGGCGTTTCGTTTCTATTCTAGCTATCAAGCTTAGGAATGATTGAAGAGTAGTGATTAATTTGGTAAAATCATCATAAATACAAAACAAAGTAGGGAATTTTTATGAGGGTGAAACGACAAGGAATCATTGTGTATTTTCAACACATGAAGAATATTCGTCAAATTAAAAAACATGGTCATTTGATCCATGCTTCCAAAAAGCAAAAATATGCCCTTCTTTATGTGGATCATGAAGACACAGAGTTTAAGATGGAGAAACTGGAGCGTTTACCGTTCGTCTCTCGTGTTGTTCTTTCCCATAAGCCAGCCATCCGAACGAACTTTGAGAATGCTAAACCGGATAAAGCTAAGCAATATGATTATAAGATGGGGATTTAACAGGCGTTTGTTATGAACAAACGCCTGTTTTATTTTTCCTTACGATAAAGGAGCTATAAACTTATTGGTCCTTAATATGCCGATTAAGTATTGATAATACAAGTCTGTCTCAGGAAACACATTCGAGGGTTTAACAGTAAATTCGCTGATTTGTTTCTGATGACTTTCTACCATATCTTTAAACATCTCATAGCGTTTATTCGGCTGCTCATGCGGGTTAGGAATGCCTTCTCTGCAAAGGTAGATCGGCTGAAACTTTTGCTCAGGAGTAGGCTTCATGATTAAAGCTAGGGAAGCTGCGGGGCGGTTTGATTTTTCGCTAAAGAATGCAATGGCGTGCTGGATGCGATCAGGCATGAGCCGCCCCAGTTCCACAAGTTCATAGATATCCGCGTATCCTTCGCCGAGTTCAATAAATTTTTGAATCAATTGATATCGTCCTTTCAAATGGTCTACTCCTTACTTTAGCATGGGACAGGAAGTCATGGGAAGTGGTTATAGGTGATTGCCATGGGGCGGATGAAATTCACTTTAAGTTTTGCAGACAAAAAAATAGAGCTGCCCCACTAAGGGACAGCCCTTCTTTTTGCTTCTGTAATATGGAAACAAAAAGCAAAGGGAGAGGAGAAACCGGAAGATGGACCTATGGGGAATTAAGTCTCTTCCGTTTTCCGAAGCAGATAGATCTGCCTCACAACTAAGTATCACCACTTCTAAAATGTTTTATACGAACAAAGCTGATTATTTTCCGAAAAAAAACGCCTCTTGTGTGAAACGTTTTCAGCTCTTGACGATTTGTGGTAGGATTATGGTGAATGTGGATGAAAGAGGGGTGAAAATGATGCGAGTCATTGCAGGTATACATAAAGGCAGACAACTCAAGCCTGTACCGAATCATAAAACAAGACCCACGACGGACAAAGTGAAAGAATCGGTGTTTCAAATCATCGGGCCATATTTTGAAGGTGGACAAGTTCTCGATCTGTTTGCTGGAAGCGGAGGACTCGGCATTGAAGCTCTAAGCCGCGGTGCGGAGCAGTGTGTATTTGTGGATCAGCAGCAGAAGGCGATCCAGGTCATTCATGAGAATCTGGAGACCCTCAGGCTGAAGGATCAAGCTGAAATATTTAGAACCGATGCGCTTAGAGCCATTAAGGCGGCAGGGAAAAGAGGACTGACTTTTCAATACATATTTCTTGACCCTCCTTATAAAAAGTTTTCTTATGAAGACCTGCTGGAAGCCTTGATTCATGAGGGACTGACTGATAGTGGGACAACAATCGTCTGTGAACACGATGCCGCTGAGGATATTCCTGCCCAAGTAGGGCAATTTAAACTAATAAAATCTGAGAAATACGGCAGTAATATCGGTGTTTCTATTTTTAGATATGAGGTGACAAAATGACCAGGTTAGCGATTTGTCCAGGCAGTTTTGATCCTGTGACATACGGACATTTAGATATCATTCAACGCGGGACGAAGGTGTTCGATCACCTGATCGTGGCTGTGTTTAATAATCAAAGCAAGGCACCGTTGTTTGATGTCCACGAGCGAGTAGCACTATTGGAAGAAGCGACTGCAGATCTTTCTAACGTTTCAGTGGACGCTTGTGACGGACTGCTAATGGATTATGCGCAAGACAAAGGAGCTCAAGCGATTATTCGGGGATTGCGAGCGGTCAGTGATTTTGAATATGAAATGCAAATTACATCCATGAATCGGAAGCTCAATGAAGAAATTGAGACCTTTTTTATGATGACAAATAACCAGTATTCGTTCTTAAGTTCGAGTATCGTCAAAGAAGTTGCCAAATATCGGGCCAACATTTCCGACTTGGTTCCACCGACAGTTGAAAAAGCACTACGGCATAAATATAAATAAGCAAGGAGGTGTTCCAACAGTGTAAATCACTTAAAGGAACACCTCTTTTTTTTGAATGAGTTTCTCTGTTTGGATAGTAAGGGCGGATGCTTTCTTTACAGATTTTCCCGAGTTAGCCGTTTTGTTAGCACGATACTGACTTATCCCCTTTTTTTCATCCAAAAGAGATATAGGGAAAGTGATAGAAGACAAAATGTAAAGATCGGTCCGTAATGTTCAAAAAAGGCCATCCAGTGGTTTAGCGAATCATGTGTCCCTGTCCACACATTGACTGAATCCTCTGGAACATCAAAGTATTGATAGAATATAACCATCAGAACAGCGGCAATCGTACCATGGGCTAACCTCGCCCAGGCGTAGGGTGCGAACCGGATATCGGTATCGGCTAAGATACTGGCGATTTGAGCTTGAATGGACAGCCCGTGAAACCCTAAAATGAAGCTTACAAAAACCAACTGAGCTAATAAAGACGTATTGGTATCGGTCAGTGCTGCAACACCGGTCGTTATTTCGAATAACCCTGCTGTTAAAGGCAGCTGAAATACTTCTGGAATCCCAAACAATGTGAGCAGTAAGGAGGATAAATGAATCACTCCTGTTTGTTTTAACAAGTCTGTCACTACAGAAAATAACATAATAAAGCCGCCGACGAGGATTAATGTCTTGATGGAACGCATCACGGCATCTCCAAGCAGCTGGCCTAAGGGACGGCCATCATTAATCCGTGTATGGTGCAAAATGTGAAGTGCTTCTTTTACCGACTTTTTATGAGAGTGACCAGTCGGCTTGTCTTCACCATAACGATAAAAACGCATGCCAAGACCTACTAGAAAGTTTCCCCCGTAATGAGCAGCCGCGATCATCAAACCCAGCCCTGTATTGCCGAAGAAGGCGCCTGCTACCACTCCGAAGAGGAAAAGTGGACTGGAAGCATTCGTAAACGCGACAAGACGTTCCGCTTCCACCTTCGTGACCTGTCCGTTCTCCCGTAAATCCCTTGTCCATTTTGCTCCCGCCGGATACCCGCTCACCATCCCCATCACCCATACGAATCCCCCGGCTCCTGGCACATTAAATAATGGGCGCATAAATCGTTCGCATAAGGCACCTACCCCGTGTACAACACCGAACCCGAACAGCAATTCAGCAATGATGAAGAAAGGCAGCAAGGATGGAAACACTTTGGTGGCCCATAAGTCCATTCCTCGCAGACTGGCCGATAATACTGTATCAGGATACATAATGAGGGCAATGGTAAAAAAGATAGCCAGGACAGTGAAAGCGACGGTTGTTAATTTAGCTATAGCCATCACACCTTTACACGTCGTTTTCTGTACTTCTAAAATCATACATAGTAAAATGAGTATAGATTTTACATCGTAATGTTTGTCCCCACTTATATGTACGCTCATAAGTAACACAGATATACCATAAAATAGAATCAATCGATTTTCAGGCAAGGAGAGATGTCGTGTGGAGCATCCTAAAATAGGTCTGGCCCTTGGCTCAGGGGGTGCTCGGGGGTTTGCACATTTAGGAGTCCTTAAGGTATTGAGCGAACATGGAATTCCGGTGCATTTGATCGCCGGAAGCAGTATGGGTGCCCTTGTCGGGTCCTTTTATGCAGCGGGACAACGAATTGAAGACTTATATAAGTTAGCCTTCACATTCAAACGGAAGTACTACCTTGATTTCACTGTTCCGAAAATGGGATTTATTCAGGGACGTAGAATTAAGGAGTATATCCGTTTATTTACGTTTGGCAAATCCATTGAACAATTTAATTTGCCCATGTCGATCATTGCGACAGATTTATCAGCAGGAACAAAGAAAGTGTTTCAAAGCGGCCCTGCCAGCGATGCGGTTCGTGCCAGCATAGCGATTCCTGGGATTTTCGTTCCGGAAAAAATTAATGACCGTCTGTATATCGACGGAGGAGTGATTGATCGGGTGCCTGTCTCGGTGGTTAAGCAGATGGGGGCTGACCTGATCATTGCCGTCGATTGCTCTCATTTCGATGCCGATCCAAGCATTCATTCTATTTATGATGTTATTTTCCAGAGTATCGATATTATGCAGGATCAACTTGCGACGGCCATGGGAATCTCCTCAGATGCCGATGTGATGATACGTCCCGAGGTGACCACCTACAGTTCCCGGGCTTTTACCAATATCAAAGAAATTATTGAGGCGGGGGAGGCGGCAGCCACATTGCAGGTCGACGCGATTAAACACAAGATAGCTAATTGGAAGGGGACATCATCATTATGAAATCCAATAAACGAATTATAATAACTGGAATCATTACCATCTTAATCGTCGCATTTCTAGGAGCCTATCGATTACCTTATTACATTTACAAGCCAGGAAATGCGGACGAACTGGACCCTTTTGTTGAAGTGGCTGGAGGATACCAAAGCGATGGGGACATGCATTTAGTTACCGTCCGAGGCGGTCAGGCTACGCCGGTTCAATGGCTGATCGCTAAAGTTAGACCGTTTTATCAAGTGCACCCTCTCGATGAGATCAGGCCGGAGGGCATTTCTGAAGAAGAATACTTTCATGCTCAACTCAGGATGATGGAATCTTCCCAGGAGGCAGCTAAAGTGGTAGCCTATCAAGCAGCTGACAAAGATATTGACATTAATTACGAAGGTGTCTACGTTGTTAATGTGTTAAAAGAAATGCCAGCTTCTGAGCACCTTAAAGCTGGAGATGAAATTGTTAAAGTGGATGGCAAGAAGATTAATGAATCCAGTGAACTAGTTGACTATGTTGGCGGGTTTAGTGAAGGGGAAACCGTTTCGCTTACGATTAAAAGGGGCGGTGAAACGCTGACGAAAGAAATTGAACTTGCTACTTTCCCTGATAATCCGGATAAAGCAGGTGTCGGTATATCGCTCGTAACCGATCGTACGGTGGAGGTAGACCCCAATGTTAAAATAAAAAGCGGTGAAATTGGGGGTCCTAGTGCCGGGTTGATGTTTTCGCTGGAACTTTACGATCAGTTAACTGAACAAGATCTTACAAAAGGCTATCAAATTGCTGGTACAGGTGAAATTAATTATGAAGGTCAGGTAGGTAGAATCGGAGGCATCGGTAAAAAGGTAGTCGCTGCAGACGAGGACGGTTGTGACATCTTCTTCGCCCCGAATGAAGAGGGAAGAGAAGGATCCAATTACGAGATGGCTAAGAAAGCCGCAGAGGAAATCGGAACAGATATGAAAATTGTTCCCGTTGATACATTTCAAGATGCACGTGATTACTTGCAAAAGCTTGAGCCAAAGGAATAGAGAAGTAAAAAGAATGCCGCACATCAGCTTGCGGCATTCTTTTTAGATCCGAATGGGAGGTCCGTACTCTGTTGCTATCTGCCTGATCCTTTCCTTAGCAGGGAGCAGACTGCCCTTTCTTCGAATTCCAGCAGGGGATGAGCCCATTGCTGAGGCTGAGTAAGCAGCGGCACGTCCATGCGCTTTTTTTGTTTATTCAAGTAGGTTTGTCCTGTTTCGTTCATGCCAAGAAAACGCACATAAGGAGCCTGTTCGTTCAAAGAACGATTGGCTTCGTCTTTGGTTAAGCCTGTTAGAATATGGACACAAGTCCGTTGCAATCTTGTCCATGTATAACGTTTCGTTTTAACGGTATCGATGAGCTGATCAAAGCTTGCAGCTCGTTTGGCCGCTTGTTTAAAACGGTGTTCCAGTCCCTCATCCATGCCGTGAATCAACTGTAATTGGTCAGTGGGAAGCGTAAGGATTTTGTATTGCAGCAGTGCAAAATAATGCTCCCAGTCATGCCAGATGCCATAAGTATGCCTGTAGCGGCACAATTCGTCGGCAGTCAGGGCGGGCATAGCCTCGCGTGCCTGATCCGTCATTTTGTGATGGGTCAGCAAGTCCTTGCGTATACTCGTCGCACTAGCGATCGATCCGCCCATCTGTTGGTCGTGGTACTGGCTTCCTGTCCGTTTAATCGTAAGTGGAGTAATTTGTTTGTGACGGGTAAGCATTTGTTTTATGTAGCTGTAGCCCAGGGTGTTATTAGGCTGACCAAGATCGAGGGATTGTAGTCCGATCGCTTTGTAGGCAAGACGAGCTGCTTCCGGATAGGAAAGCCCTTTGTCCATATGGTGGCGTAAACTGCCATGAAATTTTTCGCCGTGCTGCACTAATGTTTCATGCGCAGCTAAGAACGGGGCGATGTCACCATTTTCACTGCCAAAGCAAATGGCATCAACGCCAGCATTAGACAGCGTATCGACCGCACCCTGGCTAAAATAATCACTATGCTGGACGGCAAATAAATAAGGCAGCTCGAGAACTAAATCGGCTCCAGACTGTAATGCGGCTTTGGTTCTATGCCACTTATCGATGATAGCAGGCTCGCCTCGCTGCAGGAAGTTCCCGCTCATCACGGCGATCATACAATCCGCTTCAGCAGCTTGGCGGCTTTGTTCGATATGGTAGGCGTGCCCATTATGAAACGGATTATACTCGACAATGACTCCACAAGATTTCATCGTATGAAAGTCCTCCTTCGTTTAATACTAGAGCATAACGGACCTATTGAATCCATGCTATTTATATCTTATCATGAAGATAGTATAATTAGCCGCTCATTTATTAGTAAAGGATCGGTACACAGGAATGAAATCATACGTGTACGTGTAAAAGGGTGTAAAGAAAATATATTGACAAATCGCTTAAATCCTTTTACAATAACTCTTGTTGCCATGGGGTGATAACTATGAAATTTCCTCTACAAAAACTAAACCAGGCGGGCGATGATCCGTTTGTTTTTGAGGACGATGTAGACATTCGCGAATTAGAGGATATGAATAACGACATTCGCAGGATTTCTCCTGTTCATGTAGAAGGTCAAGCCAGAAGACACGGCGATGACATCTCCGTCACGTTCTCCATTAAAGGCGAAATGGTTTTGGCATGTGCAAGAACATTAGTCGACGTGGAATATCCTTTTCAAATTGAGGCGCGGGAAGAATTCAACCTGTCTCCCTATTACGAAGAGGAAGATGAAAGTGAGATTCACCCGATTAGTGGAGAAATGCTTGACTTAACGCCTTATATCAAGGAAAATGTACTATTAGAGGTTCCAACTCGGGTATTTTCAGATGATCAAGAGGCACATGATCAAGCTCTTACAGAGGGTAAGGGCTGGCAGGTGGTTACAGAGGAACCGGAGGAGAAGAAAGTGGATCCTCGAATGGCTAAGCTGCAATCATTATTGAATGAAGAAGAAAATAACGAATAAGAAAATCATCAAGGTTTTCTCAGTCGTAAATAAAAGGAGGTGTACAACATGGCAGTACCTAAGCGTAAAACATCCAAAAAGGTAAAAAACCAACGTCGTACTCATAAAAAACTTCACGTACCTGGTATGGTAGAATGCCAGAACTGTGGAGAGTATACAAAACCACACCATGTTTGCAAATCTTGTGGACAGTATGATGGAAAGCAAGTGGTTGAACAGTAAGATTTGTTTGGAAGAAGGACCTGAATCTCAGGTCCTTTTTTATGCAAAAAAAGATATTTGCTAATATCATGGACTATATCACACGCAAAGGGAGCAAACGTATGGAACAAGTAACGCTGACTGTACATAATTACGGATGTGCTGTGATTACACTAAATCGTCCGGATAAAATGAATGCGGTTACAAAGCAGATGGCTGAAGAACTCCTGGAGGCCATAGAACAAGCAAGGACCGTCGAACATGTAAAGTGTCTCGTTATCCGCGGCGCAGGGGACCGTGCGTTTTGCACAGGAGGAGACTTAACAGAACTGCATGGAGATTTAACAAGTGAAGAGGCTTATCACGTCCTTTCACCTATGAAACAGGTGCTGCATGAGCTGGTCTGTTTTCCGGTCCCAACCTTCGCATTTCTCAATGGCCAGGCACGCGGCGGAGGGTGCGAGATTGCAACTGCCTGTGACTTTAGATACGGCTTAGCTGATGGAAGCTATGGATTTGTTCAAGGGCAGCTTGGCATCACACCGGGATGGGGTGGCGGTGAGATTTTATATAAGCGGATCTCATCTAATGCTGCTGCCCATTGGTTAATGGATGCTAAGATGTACACGGCAGCCCGGGCCCTTGAGATTGGCTGGTTACATAAGATCGTAGACAAGCAGGACATGGACGAGAAGGAGTTACTTCGTCCTTTTTTAGAAAAATCGCTGGAACAACTGCATGTCTTCAAGCAGCAATACGTGCAAAGGCTGGCTTTAGATGGGTTATCACAGCAAATGGACGAGGAAGTCCAGCAATGTGCCAGACTATGGGAATCTGAGGGGCACGTGGAAGCCGTGAGAAGGTTCACATCTTCCAGAAAAAACTGATAAATACGATTCTATCAACCTCTTCTTTTGCATAACTATAAGCAAACGATAGAGGAGGGATCAAATGGACGCCCCAAGACAAGATGCCTGGAAGGGTGAAGAAGATGTACTTCTAGCCCAAACAGTGCTGCGCTATATCCGGGATGGAAGAACCCAGCTGGAAGCCTTTCAAGAGGTAGCGGAGCAGCTGAAGCGAACCCCCGCTGCGTGTGGGTTTCGATGGAATGCTACAGTAAGAAAGGATTATCAGAAGGACATTCGTGAAGCGAAGCAAAATAGAAAATCCAGATCTGTACTTGCACAAACAGCTTTACAAAGGGAGACGCCCATTTCATTTGATGATGCCATTTCTTTTCTGAAAGAGATGAAAACGAGTCAGCATTCATCGCATGATCATGAACAGCTCCAAAGCCGGCTGCATCAGTTAAATGAAGATAACGTAAAATTAAAGGATCAGCTGAAGGAGCTGGAAGAAGCGTGGAGTGAAATGGAGAAGTTTGTGACCTATGTGAAGAAAAGCAGGCCGCAAACCTACACATAATGAGAGAAAGAAAAGGCCCTACACAGTAATGTAGCGGCCTTGTTTGTTTTATAGAGGATGTTCAAAAAGTCACTAAATGATAAAATGAAACTTCCATCAGCAGGGTTTTTACTAATGGTTCGTTAAGGCCTGCACGACGTGGGTTTCACAGACGTTGCCACAGGACGTGGCGAACTTAGCCTGTGTTCCTTAAAATCGGACATTTACGCACAGTTAACCCCCTGCTAAGATTCTTATTTTCACGAAGATATCTTTGGGGTTTACTGACCGTTAATGCGGGATAAAAGGCGATTTTCTTCTAATTGTCAACCATTGAACACACACACTTATAGAGTCAGACTTCTCTTTCTTTTACACCAGAAGGCATCCAGATCAATGGATTCTCACCAAGGTCCCGTTCGACATCGTAATGAGCTTTTTGGAAGTCCATTTTTTCCCAGAAAGAATGGGATTTAATTCGTGGATTAGTCTTGATAGGTAAGTTAAAGCTCTTCGCGAAATCTACTAATGCTTTTCCATATCCTTGGTTACGATAGTCTGGGAGCACTTCTAATTTCCAAAGCTCCAAGTAGTCCTGTGGAGGATTAAAGTAATGGTCGTATTTAGCGTGTACACGATAAAGACTCATCCTGGCTGCTAAAGCGTTTCCAAAATAGACTCCAAAAAAAGGTGACTCGCTGTCATTCTCCACAATATTGCTCTCAAGATCTTCAAGCATTGTTAATTCCTGATTTCCATATTCCTTAAACCGCTTAAATTCTTCTAATGTTTTATAATTAACTAATAATGGCTGAACTTTTAATTTTGTCATCATGTGGGATTCCCCTTTCAAGATTCTGTATCTACTTCTAATTATAATATAAAAATATTCAGATTGAAATGAATGACACTTATCTTTGCAAAAAGCCGTTCCCTGTTTTAGTGGAAGTTTGCTACAATAAGGAAAAAAGACGCTCTAACGAAATGAGGGAATGCCATGGAAGTGGGAATCATTGGCGGTGGTGCAATTGGGTTACTGATAGCCTCACACTTACATGAAGTACATAAGGTGACCCTATACGTGAAAAGGGAAGAACAGCGTGAGGCTCTAAACAGAAACGGTGTGTTTTGTTCATCGTTACGTCATACTGCCTATGTGGATGTTCAGTTGTTTACAGGTCAGCGAATGGAACATGATCTCGTCATACTTGCTGTTAAACAGCAGTCATTAGGTTCGGTCATCGACAACCTGAGTACAGAAGCTGCATTACTTTTTCTCCAAAATGGGATGGACCACCTCGAACCCATTTCAAATCTATCTAATCCATGCCTGATCGGAATCGTTGAGCATGGGGCTCTCAAGGAAAGGGATACGGATGTTCTTCATACGGGAAAAGGGAAGATCGTGATAGCCGCTCATCATGGTCTGGAAGCGATCGAAGATTGGGCAGCTAGATTATCAACTGCTGAGTTTCCGTTTGTAACGGGACAAGCGTACTTTCCGATTCTGGCTAAAAAACTGGTAGTGAACACGGTCATCAATCCCTTGACAGCTCTTTTCCACGTGAACAATAGGGCGCTTATGGACAACCCTTCAATTCAATCATTAGCTAAACAGCTTTGTAAGGAAGCGTGCCATGTTCTTGATTTGTCCTATTCTGAGCAATGGGAACGGGTTGCGGCTGTTGCATACAATACGGGCGAGAATCAATCGTCGATGCTTCAAGATATTAGGCTCGGAAGGAAAACCGAAGTGGATGCAATTTGTGGGTATATTGTGAAGTCAGCTAAAGGAGAGGCGCCTTTTCATGAGTTTGTAATGGAAGCCATTCATGCACTGGAAATACAATCGGATAGAGGAGAAGCGTTATGACGAATGCTTTCATCTATATGATTGCCGCTTTAGTAACTATGCCGCTGCTATTTTTATGGATTAGTTATTTTATTGCTATGAAATGGCATCGTTCTAAGAAAAAGGCCGTTCGGCAGTGCACGCAGTATACTGTTCCGTTTCTAGTATTAGGTATTCACGTTTTGCTGCTTGTTTTATTTGAGGAGAGTTATTTGTCCTGGATCATAATTTTTTTACTGGTCATTCTAAGCTTGTCTGTTATTATTCAGTATAAAATTTATGAAGAAGTTCAGCTGGGGCGGACATTCAAAGTATTTCTGAGGCTTAGCTTTGTAATGCTGCTGGCCGTGTATATGGGCTTGACGGTGTATGGGCTAGCTGGCAGGATGCTTCTTTGAAGACATTGGTGGGATGCAGAGAAGCCAATCTCTTCCCGATTTTCCGTAGAGATATCTTCTGGAGCAAACAGATTAGGTGAACTATCCGGCGCTTTTTTGTACAATACATAAGGGTACATAACAACCTGAGCATAAAAGGAGAAGTTCATCATGCGAATCGATCCCGTCAAACTAAATCAGAAGAATGTTTTAGTAAACGATTATTTTCATCATTATAAAAATGTGGAAGATAAATTTGAATACAATCCTCATCATGAAGATACCCTACGAAAACGAGCCGATTATGTGCAGGAGCGCACATACAATCGTGATGGCCTGGCTGATACGCTCACAGAGATGAATGAGCAGTGGGGAGCCCCGTCCCGAACCTTTACCTCGATTGAAAAGCTCCGGGATAACAAAACGATGGCTGTAGTGGCTGGTCAGCAGGCCGGGCTGTTGACAGGGCCGCTGTACACGGTTCATAAAATTATTTCAGTGATTCAGCTCGCGAAACAACAGGAGAAGCAGCTTGGAACGCCCGTGGCTCCAGTCTTTTGGATCGCTGGAGAAGACCATGACTTTGCTGAGATTAACCATGTGATGATGAAGAGCGAACAAAGAATGAAGAAAATTCAGCTGCAGCTACAGGCTGACCAGAAAGCTTCGGTGTCAGATCTGCCTTTTGATCGCGAAGCTGTAGATTCCTGGTTACAGAAGGTCTTCGCTGAAGTAAAGGAAACAGAAATCACTCGCGATTTTTATCAAACAGTGGTCAGGCACATGCATCAATCCTCGAGCTATAGCGAGTTCTTTGCGCGTCTGCTCTATCAGCTGTTTAGTGAAGAGGGGTTAATTATCGTTGATGCACATCATCAGAGCATTCGTCAACTGGAATCTGGGTATTTTGAGCAGATGATTGATGAAAATGAAACCATTGCAGCAGGTGTCTCGGCAGCAATTCAGCGAAATAGACAGCAAGGCTATCCAGTGTCATTAGATAGTGAGGCAGACGATGCTCATTTGTTCTACCATCACAGAGGGGAACGAGTTTTGCTTACGAGAAACGAAGAGGGAACCTTTCATGGCAAAAAGAATGAAGTGGAGAAGACAAAAGCCGAACTGCTTCAAATCGCCAGGGAAACACCGTGGCAGTTAAGTAACAATGTGGTTACAAGACCTCTTATGCAGGAATTCTTGTTTCCTGTACTGTCCTTCATTGGCGGCCCAGGTGAAATCAGCTATTGGTCTGTACTCAAACCAGCTTTTCAGGCACTGGAGTTACAAATGCCGCCTGTGTATCCGCGATTATCTTTTACGCTGATTGATCGAAAGGCTGAAGCATCGCTTGCAGAACTGCAGCTGGATGTGAAGCAAGTTCTTGAACGTGGGACTGCGAGTGAGAAGGTGAAGTGGCTGGCGGCAACGAGCAATCCGCCTATTGAACGCATAAGTGAGCAGGTTAAACATGAAATGGAAGACATTCACCAGCCGCTCCGTGAAAAAGCCTCTGAACTCGGGCCTGATCTTGAAGCGCTGGCGGAGAAGAATTTAGGTTATCTCAAGCAAATGGTGGAGTTTTTAGAACATCGTATGCTTCAATCGATTGAAGAAAAATACGAACATGAAATGAAGACATTTAAAGAGCTGGATCTGCTGCTTCACCCCGAAGGAGGATTACAGGAAAGAGTGTGGAGCATTACCCCGTGGGTAAACACATACGGAATGGATGTATTTAAGCGGATCAATGACCATCATCTTTCCTTTACTCACACGCATTACGTGGTGTATGTGTAACGCCCTCCACAATCCCCCACAATGGAATAAGGAAAGAAAAACTTTGAAAATCTTGCCTTCCAGGCAGGATTTTTTTATTATTTAAAGAATGATATAAAAGTAAGTGGTGAAAAGTGGGGCAATGTGGTAGGATGAATGTAGAAGGTGGGGAAGAGTCTATGTTCATGGGCGAATTTCAACATAACATTGATACCAAAGGACGAATTATCGTACCTTCTAAATTTCGTGATGAACTCCAGGACGGCTTTGTGCTGACAAGGGGTTTGGACCAGTGTTTATTTGCCTATCCTATGAATGAGTGGAAGTTGCTTGAAGAGAAACTGAAAAAGCTTCCATTAACGAAGAAAGACGCCCGTGCCTTCACAAGGTTTTTCTTATCGGGGGCTGTTGAATGTGAAGTGGATAAACAGGGAAGAATTAATATCCCTCCACCGCTTCGAAAGCATGCATTGCTCGATAAGGAATGTGTTGTAATTGGTGTTTCTAACCGTATTGAATTCTGGAGTAAGGATCAGTGGGAAACGTATTTCGAAGCATCCGAAGAATCTTTCTCTGAGATTGCAGAAAATATGCTTGATTTTGATATTTGATTGATAGAAGAAACGAGTGAGTACATGTTCGAACATTATAGTGTGTTAAAAGAAGAAACGATTAAAGGGTTACATATCCGGCCGAACGGTGTGTATGTAGATTGTACATTGGGTGGGGGAGGACACTCGGAAGAGATCGCTTCCCGGCTCGGGGAAGGCGGGCAGTTAATCGCCTTTGACCAGGATGAGCATGCACTCGAAGCGGCGCGTGAAAGATTAGCCCCTTATCGTGAACAAATCACCTTTGTTCATGCCAACTTCAGGCAATTGGAAGAGAAAGTGGCAGAACTGGGCTACGACCAGGTGGATGGCATCGTTTATGACCTTGGTGTTTCAAGCCCGCAGCTTGATGTGGCTGAGCGAGGGTTCAGTTATCACAATGATGCTCCTCTTGATATGAGGATGAACCAGTCAGATGAATTATCAGCTTGGCATGTGATTAATGAATGGTCCTATGAGCACCTCGTTCGCATCTTCTTTAAATATGGAGAAGAAAAATTTTCTAAACAGATTGCCAGAAAAATCGAGGCAGCCCGAGAACAGCAGGCGATAGAAACGACAGATCAGCTTGTAGACCTCATTAAAGAAGGGATTCCGGCTCCGGCACGAAGAAAAGGCGGCCACCCTGCTAAACGAGTGTTTCAGGCGATCAGGATTGCTGTCAATGACGAGCTGGGAGCTTTTCAAGATACATTGCATCAGGCAGCCAGAGTGGTAGGGGTGGAAGGACGAATCGCTGTTATCACATTCCATTCACTTGAAGATCGTTTGTGCAAACAAACCTTTAAGAAATGGAGTTCGAACCCACCATTGCCTAAGAATATTCCGGTTATTCCGGAGGACAAGCAGCCTCCGTTTACCTTAATTACAAGAAAACCGATTACAGCTGACAATCATGAGCTTGAAGACAATAGACGGTCGCGATCAGCCAAGCTTCGTGTAGTAGAAAAAGTAAAACCATGGTCAGAAGAATTTAAATTTGAAGAAGGGTGGAAGCAAACATGAGCACTGAAAGAGTAAGAGATTTGCAACAGCCTGTACAAGAACCGAATAAGAAACAGCAGCCTAAAGTAAAAATCCATAAAAAGCAATGGATCAGTACAGGAGAAAAGTTTTTATACAGCGCTTTTACAGGAGTCGTTGTCGCTGCTTCTATCTTTATGGTTAACTTTACCTCTTCGACTGACACCTTAAACCGAAATATTCAGGAACTTGAACAAGAAGTGAAACAGCAGGCAGCACATAATGAAACTCTTGCCTACCAGGTGAAAGAGTTAAGTAACCCGGACCGTATCCTCGAAATTGCCAAAGAACATGGCTTGGATATCCAGAATGCCAAAGTTAAGCAGGCTGGTTACCTAGGAAACTAACTTCATAGAAGGTGGTGTCTTTATGAAAAGTCCCAATACACATAAAGGTGCCGCTTTGTTGATCATTCTCTTTTCAATCATGTTCCTTATTATTGCCGGGCGTTTTCTGTATATTGAAACAACGGCTGAAGTAGAAGGGGTTAACCTGGAAAAATGGGCTGAAAACAGTCGAACAACCTCCTATCAGTTAGACGCAAGCCGCGGTAAAATTTTTGACAAAAATGGAATGGTGCTGGCGTATGACCGTCCCACCTTTCGCTTATATGCCATTGTTGATCCTGCTTTTACAACTAATGAAGAGGATCCTAAACATGTGGATGATATTGAGGAAACAGCATCGAAGCTGGCTCCAATATTAGATATGGATGCTGCAGAGATGGCCGAGACGATGGAGGAAGCTCAGGAGGCTGGAAGATTCCAGGTTGAGTTTGGAAGCAAAGGCCGGGAGATCCCCCGTAAGACTATGAAAAAAATAAAGGAAATGAATTTAAGCGGAATAAAGTTTGATCAAAGATCTAAGCGGTATTATCCAAACGGAAAATTCGCCTCGAACATCATCGGTTTTGCTCAGACGAAAAACGGGCATATCAACGGTGTAACTGGTGTTGAAAAGCAGATGGAGGAATATTTAGAAGGCGAAAAAGGTAAGATTTCTTATAAACGTGATAAATATGGAGTCAAGCTTCTGGATCCGAACGAAATATTGAAGCCGCCGGATGATGGGGAAAGTGTCCATCTCACCATTGACCAGAAGATCCAAACCTTCTTGGAAGATGCGATGACTTCTGTCCAGGAACAGTACAAGCCGAAGAAAATCATGGCAGCTGTCATGGACCCGGATACCGGGCAAATTTTGGCCATGAGTAATCGGCCAAGTTATAACCCGAATGATATTGGTGATGTGGAGAACTGGTACAATGACGTCATTTCCTACCCATTTGAACCAGGATCTACCATGAAAATGTTCACTTGGGCCGCCGCGATTGAAGAAGGGGTCTATAATGGGAAAGAGCAATTTAAATCCGGTTCGTATGATATCGGAGAGGATTACAAAGCCATTCATGATCACAATTACGACGGATGGGGAAAAATCTCATTTAACGAAGGGTTCAGACGTTCCTCTAATGTGGCTGCAGCTATTTTAGCAATGGAAAAGATTGGACCACAGACATTTAGAGAATATCTGTCCGACTTCCATTTTGATCAGAAAACAGGCATTGACCTGCCTGGCGAAGCTAAAGGCAAGATCCTTTACAAGTGGCCGATTGAGAAAGTGACGACATCATTTGGACAGGGTACAACAACGACACCTATCCAATTGATGACAGCCGCTACCTCTATTGCGAATGACGGTAAAATGATGCGTCCGTATGTGCTTTCCAAAATTACCGGAAGTGATTCTGATAAAACGATTAAAATAAGTGAACCTGAAGTGATTGGCGAACCGATCTCTGCTGACACTGCCAAGAAAATGCGTGATTTATTAGGCAGTGTGGTTACAGGCGAACATGGGACAGGGGCACCGTATAAATTAGGTGATTATTCTGTGGCCGGTAAAACCGGTACAGCGCAAATTCCGGGTCCAAATGGCGGGTACATGACTGGAAGAGAGAACTACATCTTCTCATTCCTTGGAATGGCGCCTAAAAAGGATCCTGAACTCCTCATGTATGTGGCTGTACAGCAGCCAGAGCTTGAGCCGACTGAGACTGGGTCTGAGCCTGTGTCTTATATCTTTAATACCGTCATGGAGAACAGCCTGCATTATTTGGATATTAACCCAGACAAGAATAATGACCAGCAGGTTAAGACACAGGAGCTTAAAGATGTGACGAACATGTCCACGAAAGATGCCGTCGCTCAATTGCAAAAAACGTACGAGCATGTCTCCGTAGTTGGGAACGGCGGGAAAGTCGAAGCCACTCTCCCAGAAGCAGGGACGACAACGCTAAATGGCGAGCGTATCATTGTCATTACCGATCAGCCGAAAATGCCTGACCTGACAGGATGGTCATTACGGGATGTTCAAAGGCTGGCAGACTATTTTAATTTAAAAATGGAAACAATGGGCAGTGGATATGTCGTGAAGCAAAGTATCGCAAAAGGTTCAAAACTTAAAGATGATGGTTATCTTGTGGTAGAACTTTCGCCGCCCGAGTAACCCTAAATGAGCAGTGTTCTAATCGTTCTGTGATTGCATATAGTGATACAAGCCTACTCTATCGATTTTAAAGGAGTTATGGATATGAGGAGAGTATCACAAGTAGTCGTCAGAAAACGTTTAGTCACTGTTTTTTTAGTGGGATTACTTATTTTTACAACGATTGCCGGTCGGTTAGGGTATGTTCAATTCGTGCTAAGCGACTTTCTAATCGCTAAGGCCGAGGAATCGTGGGGTCGGGATATTACTTTTGAGCCCGAGCGGGGGAGAATTTTAGGCACGAATGGGAAGGTACTCGTCGGTAACCAATCAGCGCCCACTGTTATGGTCGTACCCAGACAAATTAAAAAACCAGAAGAAACGGCACAAAAACTGGCCAAGATTCTCGATATGAGCGTAGAGAAGGCCTATGAACATGTCACTAACCAAGTATCGATTGAGAGAATCAATCCGGAAGGCCGGAAAATATCTGAAGATCAAGCGGAAGCCATCCAGTCTCTAAACATCCCTGGTGTATATATAGCTGAAGATTCCAAGCGCTATTATCCACATGGTGCTTTTCTTTCGCATGTACTAGGGTTCAGCGGAATTGATAATCAGGGGCTGCTTGGACTGGAAGCCTATTATGATGAGAAACTTAGCGGTGAGAAAGGCGCTCTTTCCTTCTTTTCTGATGCAAAAGGGAAGCGAATGCCTGACATTGCTGATGTGTACAAACCCCCTGTTGATGGGAAGGACCTACGTTTGACCATTGACTATAAGGTGCAGTCGATCATTGAGCGTGAGTTGGATTTAGCTGTTGAGAAGTACAACCCTGACGGTGCCCTGGCTATTGCTGTTGACCCGGACACTGGAAAAGTAATGGCAATGTCATCGCGGCCTAATTTCCATCCAGGCAATTATCAAAATGTTGATCCATCCGTTTACAACCGAAATTTACCGGTCTGGAGTACGTACGAGCCGGGGTCTACTTTCAAGATCATCACACTCGCAGCTGCCCTTGAGGAAGATGTAGTTGATTTACATGACGACCATTACCATGATGACGGGTCTATTAAAGTTGATGGCACTACCCTTCATTGCTGGAAGCGGGGCGGGCATGGCGAACAATCGTATCTTGATGTCGTGCAAAATTCATGTAACCCGGGGTTTGTCACCTTAGGGCAGAAACTAGGCAAAGAAAGCTTATTTGAATACATTAATCGGTTTGGCTTTGGTCAGAAAACAGGGATTGATTTACAAGGTGAAGGAAAAGGGATATTATTCAAACCAGAACGAGTCGGACCTGTTGAATTGGCAACAACCGCTTTCGGTCAAGGTGTTTCTGTTACCCCGATTCAGCAAGTAATGGCTGTAGCGGCCGCCGTAAACGGGGGGTACTATTACGAACCTTATGTGCAGGAAGCGTGGCTCGACCCTGTCAGCGGAGAAGTATTGCAAAAAAATGAACCGGAAATGAAGAGACGTGTCATATCTGGAGAAACGTCGGAGCAAGTACGAAAAGCGCTTGAAAGTGTTGTGGCAAAAGGAACAGGTCGTGGCGCGTATGTAGAGGGCTATCGAGTAGGCGGGAAAACCGGTACCGCCCAGAAAGTGGGAGAGGATGGCCAGTATATGAGCAACAATCATATTGTCTCCTTTATTGGCTTTGCACCTGCTGATGACCCTGAACTCGTCGTTTATCTTGCCATTGATAATCCGAAAAATACAGTGCAGTTTGGGGGCGTAGTTGCGGCTCCGATTGTAGGAAATATCATGGAGGACAGTTTGCGTTCCCTGGGTGTTAAACCAAGAAAAGATGGTTTGGAGAAAGAGTATGCCTGGCCGGAAGAACCACTCGTTGAAGTTCCAGACGTGACTGGCATGGAAAAAGATGAACTGACTCAATTTTTAACAACCCTGAAAATTAAAACTAGTGGGAAAGGTTCAGAAGTTGTTACGCAAGCGCCAGAAGCAGGGGTGAAAGTTCCGAGTGGATCCACTATACGCGTCTACTTGGGCGAGGAATAAGTTGTCAAAATTCATTATAGAACGGTACAGCCGATTATATCTTTGCTATAATGAATGAGAATGTGGGAAAGTTAGGATGATTAGAATGAAGATGAAAGAATTATTAGAAGTTGTTCCATTTTATAAAACCAACCAATCAATTGATACTATTACAATAACCGGTGTCACGATGGATTCAAGAACCGTTTCCCCTGGCGACTTGTTCGTATGTATTCGCGGAGCTGAAACGGATGGTCATGCCTACGTCACATCTGCGATTGATCAAGGAGCAGCGGCGATTGTAGCGGAAGAAGACTTGAATATTGAATTTCCCGTCGTCACTGTAAACGACACGACCAAGGTACTGGCCATGCTGGCAGCAGCCTATTACAACTATCCGACCGAGGGTGTCTACACAATTGGCGTGACAGGTACGAATGGTAAAACGACGATTACGTACTTACTTGATGAAATCTTTCGACTAGAACAGCAAACGACAGCAACTATAGGAACGATCCAAATGAATATAGCGGGGGATGTGTATCCTGTGAAAAACACAACCCCTGACGCTCTCTCATTACAGAGCAGTTTTCGTAAAATGGTTGACCGCGGTGTGGAAACAGCGATTATGGAGGTTTCCTCCCATGCCCTGGATCAGGGGCGCGTCTATGGCTGTGACTTTGATATTGCTATTTTTACAAATTTGAGTCAGGATCATTTAGATTATCATGAAGATATGGATGATTATCTTCGTGCTAAGTCCCTATTGTTTGCACAGCTTGGAAACGGGTATAATGTGGAGCGGGAAAAATTCGCTGTTATTAATATTGATTCGCCTGTGGCACCTAAGCTGATCCGTTCCACGGCTAAACCGACTTTAACTTATGGTATTCATGAACAGGCAGATATTATGGCGGCAAACATCCATCTTCACGAAAAAGGTACTTCATTTACGCTGCAAACCCCTAAAGGGACAGTTGAGATTACAAGTCCATTAATGGGCATGTTCAGTGTTTACAATATGCTGGCAGCTGCCGGAGCGGCTCTTGCTGCTGGAATAAGCTTGCAGACGATCAAGCAATCTTTTGCAGAAACAGAAGGAGTACGCGGCCGTTTTGAACCTGTTCTAGCTGGTCAGGAGTTTGGAGTCGTGGTAGATTATGCCCATACACCGGATTCATTGGAGAACGTGCTGAAAACAATGAAGGAATTTTGTTCTGGGCAAATTCGTGTAGTGGTAGGCTGCGGTGGGGACCGTGATCGGACCAAACGTTCGCTCATGGCCGATGTGGCGATGAAATATGGCGATCATATTATTTTCACATCAGACAATCCACGAACAGAAGAGCCTGAGCGAATCCTCTCTGATATGACAGCACATCTGAACGGCAATTTCGAAGTGGAAGAGGACCGGAAGCAGGCCATTGAACAAGCTATTACGAGCTCAAGTGAAGGAGATATGGTGCTGATTGCCGGCAAGGGTCATGAAACGTATCAGGAAGTCAACGGTGTACGGTATGACTTTGATGACCGGGAAGTGGCCAGGGATATTTTATTGAAAGTAAAAGGGAGTCATTCTTAATGTTCACTGTTGAAGAATTAACAAACGTTTTTCCGAAGTTTAGCGGTAAAACAGAGGCTATTGCGCTAGAGCGCATTATGACAGATACGAGAAAAGAATCGGAACAAAGTCTCTTTGTTCCGATTGTCGGGGAGTCATTTGATGCCCATCATTTTGTATTAGAAGCTATTGAGCAAGGAGCGGTCGCCGCTCTATGGCAGGAAAACTACGAGCTCCCTGAAAACCTGCCGTCAGGGTTTCCGGTATTTTTTGTAAAGGATACAACTGCTGCGCTGCAGCAGGCCGCCAAATATTACTTGGAACAAGTGGCCCCGATTGTTATCGGGATAACGGGCTCAAATGGGAAAACAACCACGAAAGATCTTGTAGCGTCCATCTTGCGAGTCAAGTATAAAACCCATAAAACAGCAGGAAACTATAATAATCATATTGGATTGCCGCTAACTATCCTCGCCATGCCGAAAGATACAGAGGTGGCTGTGCTTGAAATGGGGATGAATCAGGCAGGTGAAATTTCCCTCCTGTCCCAGCTTGCAAAACCAGATCATGTGGTCATTACGAATATTGGTGAATCTCATATCGAATATTTAGGCTCGCGAGAAAATATTAAGCGCGCTAAACTTGAAATTCTCGATGGCTGGAGTGAGCGGGGATTATTTGTCTTTGACGGTGATGAACCGTTGCTTGCTGCTTCATATGGACCCTCTGCAGTATCCTGCGGGTTCTTTGAGAAATCCCGGAAGCAGATTCAGAACGTGGAAATGACTGATCATGACAGCAGCTTTACTTTTGAAGGTATTCACTATCATGTCCCGCTGTCTGGCAGGCATAACGTTAAAAATGCATCATACGTTATAGCCATTGCTACTTTTTTAGGAATGACGCCAGCGGAAATTAATCAAGGGTTTACCCGCTTGGAAATGTCAGGTATGCGTTTTGAGAAACATGCAGGTAAGCAGGGTTCTCTGATTATTAACGATGCTTACAATGCCTCACCCACTTCAATGAAGGCTGTCATTGAAGTAATTTGTCATTTAAAACAGAAAACACATAAAGTACTTGTGCTAGGAGATATGTTTGAGCTGGGGGACCATGCTGATGAATTACATGAAGCCGTCGCTGACGCGATAACCGAACAAATTCAGGCTGTCTATACGATTGGTGATCATGCTGATAAGATTTCAGCAGCGGTCCAGGAACATCATCCAACCATCGAAGCCCAGCATTTTGAAACAAAACAACAATTGAGTGATCAGCTTCAAGATAAACTAACATCAGAGACCGTTGTATTAATTAAAGCTTCACGGGGTATGAAACTTGAAAAGCTAATGAAAGATTTAACGAACTGATGAGCAGGCGATAGCGATCACGATAAAGGGGGAAAAACATGAACGACTACATACTTTTTATAACCATGGCACTAGCTTTCGCTATAACAGTCGTTATATCGCCGATCATTATCCCGTTTTTAAGGCGCCTTAAATTTGGCCAGAAAATCAGGGAAGAGGGTCCACAATCTCATCAGAAGAAATCGGGCACACCTACGATGGGCGGTGTGATGATTCTAATTGCAATCACACTGACTACGCTTATCATCGCTTTCTGGTTTTTACCAGAAGCAGAAGGTGTCAAGGTATTTATTGTGCTGTTTGTCCTACTAGGTTATGGATTATTAGGGTTTCTCGATGATTATATTAAAGTAGCAATGAAACGAAATCTAGGCTTAACCTCTAAACAAAAGATGGTCGGGCAAATTGTGATTGCCATCGTCGTCTATTGGATGTTAAAGCAAAATGACTTCCCCACATACATTACACTCCCTGGAACTTCCCTGGAGTTCGAATTGGGATGGGGATATGGACTATTAATTTTAATCATGCTTGTTGGTGGATCTAATGCTGTTAATTTGACAGATGGCTTAGACGGCCTTCTTGCCGGCACCGCAGCAATTGCTTTTGGAGCATTTGGAATTTTAGCGTGGAATGGCGAAGCTGATACAGTCGTCGCCATCTTTTCGCTTGCTGTAGTCGGAGCACTGTTAGGATTTCTAGTCTTTAACGCCCATCCTGCTAAAGTGTTTATGGGCGATACTGGCTCACTTGCCTTAGGCGGAGCCATTGCGATAATTGCGGTTTTGACTAAACTTGAACTGCTTCTCGTCATCATCGGCGGTGTATTTGTGATTGAAACTCTTTCGGTCATTATTCAAGTCATTTCCTTTAAAACGACGGGCAAGCGAGTATTTAAAATGAGTCCTTTACACCATCATTATGAATTAAAAGGATGGTCAGAGTGGCGTGTTGTCACTACATTCTGGACGGTGGGGCTACTCTTTGCCATACTCGGTATTTATATTGAGGTGATGTTCGGATGAGAAGCTTGGCATCTTTTGTGTATAAGCATGTGTTAGTCTTAGGTCTTGCTAAAAGTGGGACAGCCGCGGCTGAGCTGCTTTTAGACAGCGGGGTTTCGGTAAGGATCAATGATTTAAAAGCGGATGAGGAAAGTGACTTGGTCAAACGGCTCAAAAACAAAGGAGCAGAAGTGATCACTGGAGGTCATCCTCTCCACATACTTGATGATATCGATCTTATCGTTAAGAATCCAGGCATTCGTTATGAAAATCCGGTTGTAGAGGAAGGACTAAAGCGAGGGATTTCTGTCGTCACCGAAATTGAACTGGCGGGTCAGCTTCATCAGGGAGATTTAATTGGCGTCACAGGCTCTAATGGTAAAACAACAACCACGACACTGATTCATGCTTTTTTAGAAGCTGATCAGCAGCCT
This sequence comes from Halobacillus naozhouensis, assembly GCF_029714185.1. Classification (NCBI taxonomy): domain Bacteria; kingdom Bacillati; phylum Bacillota; class Bacilli; order Caryophanales; family Bacillaceae; genus Halobacillus; species Halobacillus naozhouensis. Next base: position 1,881,773 of record NZ_CP121671.1, read on the forward strand.
GTATCAATTGCGGGGAATATTGGTGAAGTAGCCTCTGAGGTTGCTCGTACCACTTCTGAAGAAGAGACTATGGTTATCGAGCTGTCTTCTTTTCAGCTGATGGGAGTGGAGACGTTTAAGCCGAACATCGCTGTCTGGTTGAATTTATTCGAAGCTCATTTGGACTACCATCATACATTGGAGAATTACTTTCGGGCAAAGGCGAATATCATTAGCCAGCAAACGGAAGACGATTATTTAGTTTACAATGCGGATGATGAAGCGATATTGTCATTCCTTCCGGAAGCAGCTGCTGTTCATGTTCCTTTCTCGATCACTGAAAAAGTGAACGGGACATGGGCTGATGACGAGTATATTTACTATAAGGAAGAAAAAGTCATGAAGCGCAGTGAAATTGTCCTGGTGGGTGAACATAATCTGGCCAATATCCTGGCGGCTGTTGCGGCTGTTAAAATAAGAGGCATTTCAAACCAGGCGATACGAACCATTCTGACGAGCTTTGCGGGCGTGACGCATCGGCTGGAATTTGTCACGCGAAAACGAGGCGTTTTATTTTACAATGATTCAAAAGCCACGAATATTTTAGCAACTTCCTATGCGTTAAGATCGTTTGCACAGCCGACAGTATTGTTAGCAGGAGGTCTTGACAGGGGCAACAGTTTCGATGCTCTGGTCCCTTATTTGAATAATGTGAAAGCCATGGTCGTCTTTGGGGAGACACAGGACAAGCTGGCGGAGGCCGCAAAGCAGGCGCAGGTGGAGAACGTCAAAGCGGTTGAAACGATGGATGAAGCCGTGGCTGCCGCGTATCGCTTCACGAATGAAGGGGATGTGGTGCTGTTATCTCCTGCTTGTGCGAGTTGGGATCAATATCGTACATTTGAAGAAAGAGGTCATATGTTTAAACAAGCTGTGCATAAGCTGTAAGTAAGGGGCTTCATGTGACAAGCTTGACAAGCCCTGTTTTCCAAATCATATGGGAGGTAGGGCTTTTTAATGGACAGAAATGAAAAAAAGCCAGACATATGGCTGACATGTACGATCCTTAGTATTTTATTTATTGGCATTGTGATGGTTTACAGTTCCTCAAGTATCTGGTCAGAATATAAATTTGATGATGCTTGGTATTATGCCAAACGACAAATATTGTTTGCTACATTAGGCTTGATCGCGATGGTTGCCTTGTCCCGGATTCCGTATCATATTTGGTTTAAGCATGCAAAATGGATCGCGATCGTCTGTCTCATTTTCCTCATCGCTGTGTTAATCCCGGGAGTGGGAATGGTCCGCGGGGGAGCACGAAGCTGGATTGGAATCGGAATGTTCAGCATCCAGCCGTCTGAGTTCATGAAACTTGGGCTAATTATTTTTCTGGCTAAGTTTTTAGCGTTAAGACAAAAGAAAATTGTCTCGTTCCAAGAAGGATTTCTTCCGGGACTGGCCATGATCCTTGTACCATTTGCTCTGATTATGCTTCAGCCTGATTTAGGGACAGGCGTCGTAATGGTCACCACGTGTCTTGTAATGATGTTTACAGCTGGTGCGAGAATCAGCCACTTTATGTGGATTGCCGGCGCCGGTGCAGCAGGGATGGTCGGATTGATTGCTTCGGCACCCTATCGGATTAAACGGATTACAGCCTTTTTGCATCCGTGGGAAGATCCGCTTGGGAGCGGCTTTCAAATTATCCAGTCCCTTTATGCCATTGGCCCGGGCGGACTGCTCGGAGTGGGGTTAGGGAACAGCTTGCAGAAGTTCTTCTATCTGCCTGAGCCGCAAACCGATTTTATTTTCTCCGTGTTAGCAGAAGAATTAGGGTTTCTCGGCGGCAGTGCGGTTCTGTTTCTATTCTTAATTTTGCTGTGGCGTGGAATCCGCGCCAGTTTATATGCACCGGACTTATATGGGAGTTTACTGGCGCTAGGGATAGTTGGGATGATCTCCATTCAAGTGATGATTAATGTCAGCGTCGTAACTGGCTTAATTCCAGTAACCGGAATCACCCTTCCACTCGTCAGTTATGGAGGATCCTCTTTAACCTTAACCTTGGCCGCACTTGGCTTGCTATTAAGTGTCAGCCGCTATTCAACGAAATAGGCAGGGGCGGTAACCATATAGCATGCTAGTGCTGTATGGACAGGATGTTGAGAAAATCTCGACATCCTGTTTTTTTGTTCAGAGTTCCATTCGTAATTCGACCTAATTGGGTGTCTATTTCGGTTACGTAGGGTTCATGGGAGGGAGGGGTATTCGCTCCCATGAAGTCCTATACAAAAGCTTGAAAAAACAAGTATTAAATTGTAAACTAGTTCCTAATTCGCATGGGTTTATGTGATATAATGGGTGATATCATGAGCGTAATCAGTTCATACCATTGTATTGAAAAAGTTAGAAGTTTGCTGTGATGAAGTGTTTTGCATCAGGCAACAAGGAGACATGCTGATTATGGAAGAAAAAAAGAAAGTTGTTTCCATAGAGGATCGAATTCCTAAATTAAAACAAGTTAGAAAGAAAAAAGCGAATAGAAGGCTAGTTCAATATTTGTCCGTTTTATTTCTGTTAATTGCGATTGTTGTTTATTTACAGTCCCCGCTGAGTCATGTGCACAACATCAAGATCGAAGGGGAGAATTATGTCAGTAGCGAGAAAATTAAAGAATTGTCCGGGATAACCGATACGACGAATTTCTGGAAGGTTGATCCAGCTGATATAGAAGCAAGTATCTCCTCACATAATCAGATTATTAATGTGGAAGTGAAGAGAAATTTGCCAAGCACGATCCGTATCGAGGTAGAGGAAGCGGAACGAATTGGATATGTGCAAGTGGATGGCAAGTTTCAGCCTATTTTAGAAAATGGCACAAAGCTCGATGTGCAAATGGCAATTCCTGGCGGAGATGCTCCCATATTAAAAGGGTTTACGAAAGCAACCTATTTAAAGGAAATGTCTAAAGAACTTAAACAGCTTCCAAATAGTATTGCCAGTTTAATATCTGAGATTCACTGGATTCCTAAAGAAGACAACCCTTATCTTATCACCCTTTACATGAATGAGGGGTACGAAGTACAGGCTTCAATACGAACCTTCTCTAGTAAAATGCCAGCCTACCCTTCGATTGTATCCCAGCTGAGCGAGGATCAGGAGGGAATCGTACATATAGATGTAGGAGCCTATTTCGAAGCCTATCCGGAACCGAAGAAGGAAGAGGGAGACACGGAAGGTGATGGCGCAGAGGAGAATGAGGATGAGTCATAAAGGAAGAACCTTTATCCTTTCGCTCGTGTTACTCAGCTCAGGCTTTCTGGTTGCTTACAGCTACCAGCAAACGAAATCTGAACCGAAAATGGTCCAGTTAAACGACACTCAATGGGAAAAAGAATATTACTACCGGCAGCAGTTGTTAAAAATTGAGAAAAGGAATAAACAGCTGAAAGAAGAACTAAGTAGTAAGCGTAAAGAAATTCAGGAGTTTGAAACCCAGCTGGCACAGTCTGAACAAATGGTTTCAGATTATGTGGATGAAAAGCAGGAATTACAGCTATTGGCGGGCGAATTACCCGTCAAAGGACCAGGGGTAACCATTACGTTGCGTGATGCTAAATACACCCCGGAATCCGGCAATATCAATGACTATATGGTTCATGAAAGTCATATCCATCTTGTAATTAATGAGCTGCTGAGCGCAGGGGCTAAAGCGGTCTCCATTAATGGTCAGCGTTTTTTTAGTGACAGCTACATCTCCTGTACCGGTCCTGTCATTACGGTGGATGGTGTTCAGCATCCTGCTCCATTCGTGATTTCAGCGATCGGAGACACAGAAGTTCTCTATTCAAGTCTTGATTTAACGCGGGGTGTAGTAGATCAACTAGAGAGTGAGCATGTTGATGTTAAGATGACAGAAGAAAATGAAATCAAAATGAAAGCAAGGGTAACACCTGATGGGTGAACAGCATGAGTAAACGGACAACATGGATGATTTCAGTTATTTTTCTGGTTATTGGTTTTATGATTGCAATTCAGTATCAAACAACAACGGCGGGACCTGTAGAGCGAGAGACGAGGGATGTATGGGAAATAAGAGAAGCTTTGGAAAATCAGCAAATTCGACAGCAGGATCTATTGGAGAAAATTGCCAAAGCGGATCGTACGATTGAGAAGTACCAGAAGCAAAGTGAACATGAGCAAATTGAAACACTCAAATCTTCTATTCACACTCTCGAACGGAAACTGGGGCTGACTCAGCAAACAGGTACGGGAATTATGATTGAGGTTGTGCCGATTTTTCTAGAAACAGAGGAAGTGCAAACTTATCCTTCCATTTCTCCCGAGCTCCTGACTCGTCTGCTTAATGATTTAAACAAGTTCGGAGCAACGGAAATAGCGATAGGAAACGAACGGGTCACAAATTTATCACCCGTGAGAGGTGTAAACGGGGATACTTATATAAACAATCGCCCTCTACCACCCCTGCCTGTAACCATCTATGCCCTTTCGAGTAATCCTGAAAAGCTGGCAGACTATATGGAAGTGAGTCAGTCAAAAGATTACTTTGCTATTGATAACCTCGAATTGAAAGTCAGTATTCAGAACAACATTACTTTGCCAGAGTATGAAGATCCTTTGCATTTAGAGGTGTTACAAAAAGGGGAAATGGGGGAGACAAGTGAATAGAATGTGGCTCCCAGTACTGTTTTTAATCGTCGGGGTTACGGTTGGTTTGATGACAAACCTGACTGTGCCTGAAGAATATAAGGATTATCTGTCTATTGCTGTTTTAGCTGCATTTGATACACTGTTAGGAGGAGTACGGGCCAGCTTGGAAAAAACATTTAATGAGACGGTATTCGTGACCGGATTTTTTTCTAATGTTACTTTAGCGGCATTGCTTGCTTTTGTCGGTGTGCAATTGGGAATAGACCTGTACCTTGCAGCGGTGTTTGCCTTTGGGATGCGCTTATTTCAGAATATTGCGATAATTAGAAGGCTAGTGATTGATCAGCGGCTTAATACGCGAAAAATTAAGAAAATGAAGCAAAAATAAAAGGGTTTTTCGCCCTGGTGTGGAAGATAATAATTATAAAATAATTTCTATTCAGTCACTGATTCCATTACCTAATTTATCAATTCATTTACGTTTATATTGCAACGATTGTTTTTTATCTGTAAATTCGATATGATTTTAGTACTTATATGGCTTGTAACAGGAGGTGCGTCACTGGTGAACCAAAATGAAATATTAGTAAGTTTAGATATAGGAACGAGTCGAATTAAAGTGATTATTGGAGAAATAATGAATGATTCACTTAATATAATTGGCGTTGGATCATCCAAATCAAATGGAATGAAAAAAGGCGCTATTGTAGATATCGACCAAACGGTACATTCGATTAAATCTGCTGTTGAACAAGCAGAGCGAATGGTAGATATGAAGATAGACCGTGTAGTAGTCGGTGTGAACGGGAATCATATTCAATTACAGCCCTGTCATGGGGTCGTAGCTGTTTCTAGTGAAACTCGGGAAATTGGAAATGAAGACATTGCGAGAGTAATTGATGCAGCACAGGTAGTTTCAATTCCACCAGAACGGGAAATTATTGATGTCATCCCACAGCAATTTATTGTTGACGGGCAGGATGAAATCACGGATCCTAGGGGGATGATCGGGGTTCGTCTGGAAATGGAAGGCATGATTATTACATGCGCGAAAACCGTTTTACATAATACATTGAAATGTGTGGAACGAGCTGGGTTAGAGGTGCTCGATGTTTGTTTGCAGCCACTGGCAACCGGTACGGTGTCGCTTTCAGAAGATGAAACAAATCTTGGTGTAGCTCTCGTAGATGTAGGCGGTGGATCAACGACGATATCTATCTTCGATGAAGGCCATTTAAGAGGAACAAGTATGATCCCTTATGGTGGAGATAACTTGACGAAAGACTTGTCCATTGGTTTAAGAACTTCTACAGAGGAAGCTGAAAAAATTAAAATCGATCATGGACATGCTTTTTTTGATGATGCGAACGAAGAGGAAACATTTTCTGTCACAATTATTGGCAGTAATCGCGAACAATCATTCAATCAATTGCAAATCTCTGATATGATTGAAGCAAGACTGGAAGAAATCCTTGTTTTTGCTGCCCAGGAATTGCAGCGCATGGGTGTACGTGAGTTACCGGGCGGCTTTGTGCTTACCGGAGGCGCGATGAATATGCCTGGAGTACTGGAGTTGGCTCAGGATGTATTTAATTCAAATATCCGATTAGCCATCCCAGATTATATTGGTGTACGCGAGCCACAATACACGAGTGGTGTTGGGATATTGCAATTCGCTTATCGTAATGCGAAAATACAAGGGAAAGAGATGTTTCCGTCTGTCTCTATGGATTATGAGCAGCCCGCTCCTAAAAAACAGAAGCGGACAGCAAAGCAGCCAAAAGAAGAAGAAACAGAAGAGCCTAAGAAGAAGAAAAAAGAATCAGGGTTCCAAAACCTATTAAAGTATTTCTTTGATTAAAGTAACAAGAAAATATTTATGGGAACGTTCGACATAGTAAATCTTGTAATCTTGTGTATTAGGAGGAACGGAAGATGTTAGAGTTTGATACGAGCATGGATTCACTAGCGACAATTAAAGTAATAGGTGTCGGCGGCGGCGGAAGTAATGCCGTTAACCGAATGATTGAGCACGGAGTTCAAGGTGTAGAATTTATTGCTGTCAACACAGACGCACAGGCGTTGAATCTATCAAAAGCAGAAGTGAAAATGCAGATTGGCGGTAAACTGACTCGCGGACTTGGCGCTGGAGCGAATCCAGAGGTAGGCCGCAAAGCAGCTGAAGAAAGCAAGGAACAGTTGGAAGAAGCACTTCAAGGTGCCGATATGGTCTTTGTTACAGCTGGAATGGGAGGAGGCACAGGAACAGGTGCTGCCCCTGTTATCGCTCAAGTAGCGAAAGAACTTGGAGCCTTAACTGTCGGTGTTGTTACCCGCCCGTTTACGTTTGAAGGACGCAAGCGTTCCACTCAGGCAACAGGTGGAATTGAAGGCTTAAAAGGCAGTGTAGATACGTTAATCGTTATCCCGAATGACCGTTTGCTAGAGATTGTTGATAAGAACACACCGATGCTTGAAGCTTTCCGTGAAGCCGACAACGTGCTTCGCCAGGGTGTTCAGGGGATTTCAGACTTGATCGCAGTCCCTGGTTTAATTAACGTTGACTTTGCAGACGTCAAAACCATCATGGTTGATAAAGGTTCAGCATTAATGGGCATTGGTATTGCTACAGGAGAAAGCCGAGCTGCAGAAGCTGCCAAAAAAGCGATCTCCTCACCATTGCTTGAAACATCCATTGATGGAGCGCACGGCGTTCTCATGAACATTAGTGGCGGAGCGAATTTAAGTCTTTATGAAGTACAGGAAGCTGCCGATATTGTCACTTCGGCTGCAGACCAGGAAGTCAATGTGATCTTTGGTTCGGTTATCAATGAAAATTTGAAAGATGAAATCGTCGTAACGGTTATTGCGACTGGGTTTGATGAGGCCCAAATTGCAGAAGCTCAGAAGAGACCACGCGGTAACATGATGAATCAAATGAAATCTAACCCGCAAGAGCGCGTTCGTGAAGAGCAGCCGCAATCACGCCGTGAGGCTCCAGCTTCACCGCAGACACCACCGAGACAAAGCCCTAATCAAGAAGAAGATACACTTGATATTCCAACGTTTTTACGTAATCGTAATCGCCGCAGATAAACAAGTGTGAAAATATCGCTGTCCCTAGAGGGGCAGCGATATTTTTTATGCCCAGAGATCTATTTTACAGCAGTTAAGTTTATATGAGTTTGGGTGCGTCCAGCGTTAGTATTAGTCAATCGATTCTGCGGACTTCACAGACTCGTATAGTTTTGCAAAGACCTGTGGCATAACAACCGCGTCACAGAGAGATTTTCAGTTTTCTCATAAGAAGTTTTTCTGTCGTTTTGGGTACTGTGAACCTGAAGTGCTTCCGTTCTTCTCACAAACACAAGGAGGTCCGGGAAATTGTGAGACTCCTGTGGGATAAACATGGCAGGTGAGACCCCGGAGGACGGAGTCCGAGGAGGCTCAGCGCATGCCCACGGAAAACGAGTGATTTCCCGGACCTCCTATCTCCATCCAAGGAAACGGAACCATAGCGGAATTGGGCCTTCCAGTTTACTGCCCTTAACCTAATAAAAGTGATTTCAAATACTTGACTAGACTTGGGGAGGTGCTTTCTTTTTACATTTTGAATCCCTTGGGGCACACGAGGCTTAAATCATGAAATTGGTTTAATTAACCATAATTAAGTTTACATAATAAAATTATTACACACTTAATTCTTCATTTTTCTCCATAAATCATCTTTGAGATCCCCGAAAATCACTAGACAGAAAGTAACAAAACTAGCTTTGAATCAAATCAAAATGTGACAGACTTTTTACATAGACAGGCTTTATACTAATTTATAAATCATTAAGAGAGGAGAGGGGAGGATTTACCTTGATGCTGTTTGGACATTGAATGTTTTCATGGACGGAATGATTCTATACTTAACTCAAGGATTAACTCGAGCGAAAACGACGAATAAACGTTTGATAGCCGCAGCCTTGTTTGCTTCCTGCATCGTTCCGATTACGGTGTATATGCCTCATATCTGGTTAACTTCAGCATTAGGGAAGTTATTTTTTTCGCTTATCATTATCTATATGGCGTTTTCTTTTAAGTCTATTCAATCTTTTATCATCCAATGGCTGACTTTCTATTTTGTAACGTTTGCGATCGGAGGCGCTCTACTAGGGATTCATTTTTTCTTAAATAGTCGAGTTGAATTTGATGGAAGCACCATGATCACCTTTTCTTCTGGATATGGAGATCCGGTCAGCTGGGTGCTTGTATGTGTCGGCTTTCCATTATCGTGGCTATTTACGAAATGGCGCATGGAACAAGTGCAAGCACACAAAATGAAGACAGAAGATTTGTATAACGTCACCGTCAGCTTTGATGGCAAACAGGCAAATTGTACCGGGTTAGTGGATAGTGGAAACCAGCTGATTGATCCGATTAGCAAAAAAATGGTTTTCCTGGCTGACCTCCATGTATGGAAACAGCTTTTGGCCGAACAGGATTTAGAGTACGTAAAAACAGACCAAGTATTGGAGCACTTAGAGGAACTGTCACCTGAAGTTCAATCAGCGGTCCGTGTCGTCCCGTATCAGGGTGCAGGGTCGCTCGGGCAGTTAATGGTTACGTTCTTTGTCGAGTCGATTACCATTCATACAAATGAAGGTCAATTAAAGGTAGATCAGCCACTCCTGGGCGTTCAGCAACATGACTTAACACACGACCAAATGTACCAGATTTTAATCCACCCTCATGCTTCATTAAAGGGAATTACGGCTTAGCGAAGGGAGAGTTTTCATGAAGTGGAAATTGAAACTTAAATTATGGATTTATAAATTATTGATAAAGCTCGGTATAAAGCAGAGCGAAATCTACTATATTGGCGGAAGTGAGGCACTGCCGCCGCCTTTATCCCGAGAAGAAGAACGGGAATTACTGGAGCGGCTGCCTAAAGGAGATAAAGCAGCTCGGGCCATGCTGATAGAACGTAACCTGCGTCTTGTCGTGTATATTGCTCGTAAATTTGAGAACACTGGGCTGAACATCGAAGATTTAATTAGTATCGGTACAATTGGACTTATTAAAGCTGTGAATACCTTTGATCCTGAGAAGAAAATTAAGCTGGCAACTTACGCTTCGAGATGTATTGAAAATGAAATTTTGATGCATTTACGTAAAAGTAATAAGCTGAAGACCGAAGTATCTTTTGATGAACCATTGAACGTCGATTGGGACGGAAATGAACTGCTTTTATCAGATATACTTGGAACGGACGAAGATTTAATTACAAGAGGGATTGAGAAGAAGATTGATAAAACACTACTTAAATCCGCCCTCACCCAATTAAATGACCGCGAAAAAGAAATTATGGAACTGCGCTTTGGATTGATCGGAAAAAAAGAAAAAACTCAAAAAGATGTTGCGGATATGATGGGCATCTCTCAGTCCTATATATCAAGGCTTGAGAAGAAAATTATCCGACGCTTGCAACGTGAATTTGATAAAATGGTATAGATTTTCTTACGTGTGAATGTGCATAAATTTTCCTCCCAAGGAGATACTGAGAACTGATTACAGCTTCTTGGGAGGGTCTTACATTGACACGTCATAAAGTAGAAATATGTGGTGTAGATACATCAAAGCTTCCTGTACTTAAAAATAAAGAAATGCGGGCCCTATTTAAACGAATGCAAAGTGGAGATGACAGTGCTCGTGAAGAGCTTGTCAACGGAAACTTACGACTTGTTTTATCAGTCATTCAGAGGTTTAACAACCGCGGTGAATACGGGGATGATTTGTTCCAGGTTGGCTGCATCGGATTGATGAAATCGATTGATAATTTCGATCTAAGTCACAATGTGAAGTTTTCCACCTATGCCGTTCCAATGATTATCGGGGAAATCCGCCGCTATCTGCGGGATAATAATCCCATTCGCGTTTCCCGGTCACTTCGGGATACAGCTTACAAAGCACTGCAAATGCGAGAGAAAATGATAGGTGAAACATCGAAGGATCCAGCTCCTCATGAAATCGCTGAAAAAATGGGTGTGCCTCATGAGGATGTAGTCTTTGCCATGGATGCAATCCAGGATCCTGTTTCTTTGTTTGAACCGATTTATAATGATGGGGGAGATCCCATTTTTGTTGTCGATCAATTAAAGGACGATCGTGAAAAAGATTCTAATTGGGTGGACGAGCTATCACTACGAGAAGGTATGAAAAAGTTAAACGATCGCGAAAAAATGATTTTAACAAAACGATTTTTTCAAGGAAAAACGCAAATGGAGGTCGCAGACGAAATCGGAATATCGCAGGCTCAAGTGTCAAGGTTAGAGAAAGCTGCGATTAAAGAAATGAATTCATCTATGTTTCAATAAGGGAAACACCGCTTGCTAAGCAAATGCAGGCGGTGTTTTCTTTTTGTAAAGAAAGAGTTGACCACCTTGTGCATATACTCTAGAAAGGAGTGGTGAAGTGATGAAAATTTCTGAGCTGCAAATGAAAGATGTCATTGCGATGGAAACGGGAGAACGTCTTGGCTATATATCAGATTTAGATATCGATACCCAGAGAGGACAGTTGCAAGGATTAGTCATCACCTTAAAAGGAAAAGCGATGGGTTTGTTCGGAAAAGATGAAGAAGTCGTCATCCCCTGGGCCCAAATTGTAAACATTGGGGCAGATGTTATTTTAGTGAAAAAATCCAGTTATAGTGGAGTTAAGAGTCAGCAAAAGTCAAATTCTCACGAATGAAATAGGAAAAAGCGTGAATGATGTGGTAAAATGGAGGGAAATCGAGGTGGTATAATGACCGAGCCTTTCAAACACCAGGCGTCGAGACATTTATCGTGTTTAGAAGAATATGGCGTAAAAGCAGGAATAACGACGAGACAGAACGGGTATAGTGAAGTGCCATACGCTTCCTTAAATATGGGGTTGCATGTTGGAGATGCGGTAACTGACGTGTTGCGAAATCGCAAAGAACTTGCAAATGATCTGGGCTTTCCATTAGAACAATGGGTGATGGGGCAACAAGTCCATGGCACAGGCATACATGTGGTCAAACAGGAAGATGCAGGGAGAGGAGCATTTGCTAAGGAGCAAGCGATTGCTGATGTAGATGGATTGATTACCAATCAGAAAGACCTTCTGCTTACCGCTTTCTATGCGGATTGTGTTCCTCTTCTTTTCATCGACCCAGTAGCAGAATGGATTGGGATTGCCCATGCAGGCTGGAAAGGCACTGTGCATGATATGACAGGGCGAATGGTTACTGCATTGACGAGCCAGGGCGCCACTGTTGCAAACCTAAGGATGGTCATCGGACCTGCCATTGGTGAACGAAATTATGAAGTCGACCACCATGTTATTCAGCACATTCCCGAAGCTTATAAAAAGAAAGTGTCTATTCCTACGGGATCTGACAAATATTTGTTAGATTTAAAAGAGCTAAACAAACAAATCGCAATACATGCAGGTTTGCGCGAATCCCACATTTATAAGACAAATTTATGTACGTTTGATGAAGAGGAGCTATTCTATTCACATCGGCGTGACCATGGGAAAACGGGAAGAATGCTGGCTTACATTGGTCTTTAAGTAAATGTGAAAGGAGCAGCGATACATACATGACTGTGGCAGAAAACTTAACAAAAATGAACAAAACGATTGAGCAGGCGTGCCGGAGAAGTGATCGTAATCCAGAGGAGATTACGATCATCGCCGTAACGAAATACGTTTCGATTGAGAGGACAAAGGAAGCATTGGAAGCCGGGATTACGAATCTTGGTGAAAACAGGAAAGAAGGCTTCCTTGAAAAGTATGAAAGTATAGAGGATCAGGCTGCGTGGCATTTCATTGGTACACTACAATCGCGCAAAGTGAAAGATGTGATCCATAAAATAGATCAGCTTCACTCCTTAGATCGCCGTTCCCTGGCTAAAGAAATTAATAAGCGGGCTGAAGAACCTGTTTCTTGTTTTGTACAAGTTAATGTCAGTGGGGAGGAATCGAAACATGGCCTCCCGCTAGAAGAAGTGGAATCGTTCATTGAGGATATGAAGGCATATGACAAAGTTAAGGTAGTCGGGTTAATGGCTATGGCCCCGCATATCGAGGAAGAAGAGGGATTAAGAGCCGTTTTTAGAAAACTACGTGCTTTACGTGACCGGGTAAGGGACAAGCAACTGGCCCACGCTCCTTGCGAATGGCTGTCCATGGGAATGAGTAATGATTATGAGATAGCCATTGAAGAAGGAGCCACCCACATTCGAGTCGGTTCTAGTTTAGTAGGATAATAAAAATATCTGAGGTGATCAGAATGAGCATGAAAAACAAATTCAAATCTTTTTTTACATTGGAAGATGAATATGAATATGTGGATGAAGATAGAATGGATAGTGAAGAAGAGGAAGAAGAAATTGCACCTATGCAGAGAAACAGGCAAAGACAGGAACATCAAAATGTAGTGAGCCTGAAAAGTGCCAAGTCTTCTTCTAAGATGGTTCTGAGTGAACCTAAAACGTATAATGAAGCTCAGGAAATAGCTGACCAGCTTGTGAATCGTAAAGCGGTGGTCATTAATTTGCAGCGAGTCGACCATCATCAAGCGAAGCGAATTGTGGATTTTCTCAGCGGTACCGTTTATGCTATAGGTGGAGACATTCAAAAACTTGGTGCCCAGACATTTCTATGCACACCAGATAATGTGGAGATCTCTGGTACGATTTCAGAAATGCTGATGGGTGAAGAAGAAGATACGAGTAGAAGGTGGTAAATAATGGATCAGTTGTTTAATGTTTTATTTTTTGCGATTAATATTTATAGTTGGCTCTTAATTATTTACATTCTATTGTCCTGGTTCCCAGGTGCAAGAGAGTCAAGTTTCGGCGAGATTCTCAGTAAAATGTGTGAACCGTTTCTAGAGCCGTTTCGAAAGATCATCCCGCCTTTAGGAATGATTGATTTATCTCCTCTTGTGGCCATTTTCGTATTACGGTTTGCAGGACAAGGTCTACAAGTTTTATTTAACATGATCTTTTATTAATAACCGAATCGGAACAGGTTAGATGCTAGCCGAAAGCAGCCAGCCTCTTATCTGTTCTTTTTGTCGTAAACGGTGGTGAAGTAATGGAAATCTATCAGCATTTCAGGGAAGACGAGCGTCTGTTCATTGATCAGGTGATCGCCTGGGAAAATGATGTAGAGATGCGCTATGAACGCAAAGAAAGTGACTTTCTCAACCCGCGGGAACAACAGATCGTGAGCGCTGTCATGGGGAATAACTCTGTGCTGAAATGGGGCTTATACGGCGGCTCTGAAAACAGTGAAAGAAAACGAGCGGTCATAGCTCCTGAATATGAAGTGATTAGCGATCAAGATTTCAATGTGGTGTTGTTAGAAGCAAGTTATCCTGATAAGTTTATGACACTTGAGCACAGGGATGTACTTGGGGCATTTATGTCTCTCGGCATTCGCAGGGAAAAACTCGGGGACCTTATCGTTCAGGATGGATGGATTCATATTCTGGCTGCTTCTGAAATCAGTGATTACATATGCATGAATTTTACCGGAGTGAAAAAAGCAAAAGTAAGCTTCGAGCAAAAACCGCTCAGCTCGATGATGGAGAGTAACGAAGTGTGGCAGTCAAAAGACGCCACGTTAAGCTCCTTAAGGCTTGATGTTGTTGTGAAAGAAATATACGGTGTCTCACGCAAAAAGGCAGCGATGTATATTGAAGCAGGCCATGTGAAAGTCAACTTCAAAACGGTGGAAAGCTCGTCTTTCCTTTTAGAAGCCGGAGATCTCCTATCTGTCCGGGGGAATGGAAGAAGCAGAGTGGACCAAATCAATGGCATGACAAAAAAGGAAAAGTATCGTGTGACGATTTCTAAATTAATTGGATAAATTAGAGGAATTACACGAGCGAATGTCGAAACAAGTACCATAGCTGTTTGTATCGACACTTATAGGGAGGTGGCCGGTGTGCCTTTAACACCACTTGATATTCACAATAAAGAATTTACACGCGGGTTCAGAGGGTATGATGAAGATGAAGTAAATGAATTTCTGGATCAAGTCATCAAAGATTATGAAATCGTCATTCGTAAGAAGAAGGAACTCGAACGTGAAGTCGAACAGATGAATGAACGTCTAGGTCACTTCAATACGATTGAAACGACGTTGAATAAATCTATTCTTGTCGCGCAGGAAACAGCAGAAGAAGTTAAAAATAGTGCGACGAAGGAATCGAAACTTATCGTCCGTGAAGCGGAAAAAAATGCGGACCGTATTATAAATGAAGCGCTTGAGAAATCCAGACGAATTGCTGTAGAAGTAGAAGAAATGAAAAAACAGGCGAAAGTGTTCAAGATGAGACTGCGTATGCTTGTGGAAGCGCAGGTTGAAATGATTGATAATGATGACTGGGATCATCTCTTTGAAACTGAGTTCGATGAAGAAATTGATCTGAAGGAAGAGCTGGCAAACAATAATACTTGACTTCGTGAACAGGATTACATATAATGCATAAGCATAAAGTGAAATGCCCGTGTTTATTTATCTTGGATAATTAAATATGAATTAAACGATGATAGGGAAAGTACGCAGGGATGCAAGGATCTGTTAAGCGATTCGGTGATGGTGGAAGACCGAAGCTTGCTTCTGTTGGAAAATCCCCCTTGAGTTACTACGTCGAACCAATATGCAGTAGATGTAGTCGTGTCATTCACGATACGAATAAGACAAGTGATTTAGCTGATTTTAGCTAATTTATTAGGGTGGTAACGCGAGCCTTCTCGCCCCTTTTTATGGGGTGGGGAGGCTTTTTTATCGTCTGAATTAAAAAGAGGCGCTTTAAGCTTTAGTTTTATGAAAATAAGGAGGAGCATCTATGAATTACAAAGAAACATTGTTGATGCCAAAAACAGAATTTCCGATGCGAGGCAATTTACCGAATCGTGAGCCGGAAATGCAAAAAACATGGGAAGACTTAAATATTTATCAGGAAGTTCAAAAACGGACAGAAGGTCGTCCGTTGTTCGTGTTGCACGATGGACCTCCTTATGCCAACGGAAGCCTGCACATGGGGCATGCATTAAATAAATCATTAAAAGATTTTATTGTGCGATATAAATCAATGGCTGGTTACCATGCACCATACGTACCTGGCTGGGATACGCATGGACTGCCGATTGAATCTGCCCTAGCTAAGAAAAAGGTTGATCGAAAAAAGATGTCTGTTGCGGAATTCCGCAAGCGCTGCGCCGAATATGCTTTAGGTCAGCTGGACAGTCAGCGAACTGAATTTAAACGGATGGGAGTTCGCGGGGACTGGGATAATCCTTATATTACATTAAATAAAGATTATGAAGCCGAACAAATTAAGGTGTTTGGTGACATGGCTAAGAAAGGGTATATTTATAAAGGTCTTAAGCCAGTTTTCTGGTCTCCATCTTCTGAATCTGCCTTAGCTGAGGCTGAAATTGAGTACCAGGATAAACGTTCACCGTCTATTTATGTAGCTTTTGACGTTAAAGATGGTAAAGGGCTGCTGGAGGGTGATGAGAAATTCATTATCTGGACGACAACGCCTTGGACGATTCCATCTAACTTAGGGATCGCTTTAAATCCGGGCTATGACTACGCTGTTGTTCAAGTAGATCAGAATAAATTTATCATTGCTCGCGATTTGTTGGACACTGTAGCTGAAAAGCTTGAGTGGACAGATTATGAAGTGAAGCAAGTTTTCAAAGGAAAAGAAGCGGATCGTATAACGGCCAAACATCCATTGTATGATCGTGAATCGCTCGTCGTTCTTGGTGATCATGTAACGGTTGATGGCGGTACAGGATGTGTTCACACAGCACCTGGTCACGGGGAAGATGACTTCTGGGTAGGACAGCAATATGGTCTTGATGTTCTTTGTCCTGTCGATCATAAAGGTGTGTTCACAGAGGAAGCACCAGGCTATGAAGGCATGTTCTATGATAAAGCTAACAAACCTATTACGGATGAATTGAAAGAAGCGGGTGCCTTGTTAAGCCTTGCGTTCATTACACACTCTTACCCTCATGATTGGCGTACGAAGAAACCGACTATTTTCCGGGCAACGGATCAATGGTTCGCTTCGATTAAAGATTTCCGGGAAGACCTACTGGAGGAAATCAATCAAGTAAAATGGACGCCTAAGTGGGGAGAAACACGTTTGTATAACATGGTCCGCGATCGTCAGGACTGGTGTATTTCCCGCCAGCGTACCTGGGGCGTGCCGATTCCTGTTTTCTATGCTGAAAATGGCACACCGATCATTACAGACGAAACGATCAGTCACGTATCCGAGCTATTCCGTGAACACGGTTCGAATGTCTGGTTTGAGCGAGAAGCAAAAGATTTGCTTCCTGATGGATTTACGTCTGAGCATAGTCCGAATGGCGAGTTTACCAAAGAAACTGACATTATGGACGTATGGTTTGATTCCGGCTCATCCCACCAGGGTGTACTGCATCAAAGAGAGGAGCTCAATCGTCCTGCCGATCTTTATTTGGAAGGATCCGACCAATACAGAGGCTGGTTTAACTCTTCCCTATCAACAGCGGTTGCGGTTACAGGAAAGGCTCCGTTCAAAGGTATCTTGAGTCATGGGTTTGCTCTTGATGGCAACGGCCGCAAGATGAGTAAGTCGCTTGGAAATGTAATCATTCCCGACAAAGTGATGAAGCAGCTGGGCGCCGATATTATTCGCCTTTGGGTCGCTTCCGCGGATTACCAGGCCGATGTCAGAATTTCCGATAAAATTTTGAAGCAAGTGGCTGAAGTATATCGTAAGGTTCGTAACACCTTCCGCTTCCTGCTCGGTAATTTACACGACTTTGATCCAAACATAGACATGGTGAGTGATGAGAACCTGCAAGAAGTGGATCAGTATATGCTGCATCGTCTCCATACGCTTGTGGGTGATGTTCGCCAGGCATATGATGACTACGAATTTTCTGTTGTCTATAACAAGATACACAATTTCTGTACCATTGATTTAAGTTCGTTTTATTTAGATTTTGCAAAAGATATTCTGTATATTGAAGCAAAAAGCCACCCGTATCGTCGCAGCATCCAGACGGTTTACTACAAAATTCTAACGTCTCTCGTGAAGCTGATGTCACCGATTACCCCACATACGGCCGATGAAGCATGGAAGTTTATTCCGGGAGTAGATACTGCCAGTGTCCAGCTGACAGATATGCCGGAAGCAAATGACCCTGTCGATGCAGCACTCGTGGAGAAATGGGATCACTTTATGGAAGTTCGCGATGACGTGTTAAAAGCACTTGAAGCGGCCCGTAATGAAAAAGTGATCGGAAAATCACTGGAGGCCCGTGTGACGCTGGTTCCTAAGAATGATAAAACACGAGAAGTTCTTACGAGTATTGATCACATACATCAGCTGCTGATTGTGTCGGATGCAACTGTTGCAACAGAGGCAACAGACGCTCAGTCTTATGAGCATGTGAACGTAGAAGTTGTGAAGCATTCAGGTGAAAAATGTGAGCGCTGCTGGGTATCTTCTGATGATATTGGAAAAGATCAGGATCATCCAGAATTGTGTGGACGTTGTGCAACTGTTGTTAAAGAACATTATGAAGTATAAAAAGTGCGTGCCGCTCAAGTTAACTGAGCGGCACGTTTTTTTAGGATGGGTAGAATCTATTCATTTAGGTAAGAATCCTGTAGAGTTTCAGAAGAATTGATACTAATTTGGGAAGAACCAAAGTGGTTTTGGGTGCTGCAAGTCCTGCTCGAACCAATGCAGGCTTGTCAGACAACAGGATGATATTAAAAAAAGCCCTAGCCTCAGATTTTGAGGTTAGGGCTTTTGAAGGTTTCAATAAACTGACTTTTAGTTAGAATACTCTTTCTGTGAGTTCTTACTCTTATCAGACATGAACCATCCGCCAATTGCGATGGCCAGTAGGACAGTCCAGAAAATAATCGTCCAGGTTGTACTGTGAGCAAATGTTTCAGGCAGCACACCGACATTGTGGTGGGACAGAGTAATAATAGCTAGCTTTACACCTACCCACGTGACGATTAAATAAGCTGCTGTCTCCAAGCCGGGACGTTTTTCAAGAAGTTGTACAAACCAGTTAGCCGCAAATTTAATGAGCACCAGTCCTGCGATGGTAGCGATAACGATGACTGCATATTTACCTCCATCCATTCCACCGAACTGCGGAAGGGGAGTAGCTGGCAATGTGACGGCCAGGGCCACGGCTGCCAGAATGGAGTCGATGGCAAAAGCCACGTCGGCAACACCGATTTTTGCTACAGTAGGCCAAAAACCGGCCCCTGTTTTATCTTCTTCATCTTCTTCGCCTTCGTTTTTCTTAACGAAAAACGTGGCATACACATGTTTGACACCGAGGTAAATGAGGTAAGCTGCCCCAATCGCCTGAACTTGCCAGACACCTGCCAAAAATGAGATAAGGAAGATAGCAGCAAATCGGAAAATAAAGGCCATAAGAATACCATAATCGATTGCACGTTTCTTTTCTTCTTCTGGTAAATGCTTGGCAATCACCGCAAGCACAAGGGCATTATCAGCAGATAATATTCCCTCCAGACCAATTAATACCAGTAAAGTCCAGCCATATTCGAGCCAGATTGATTCCATGTTGATTTCTCCTTTCAAGACGTCAATATAAGCGTAATGCATTTTTAAGTTGAACTGGTATAGACCACAAAAAACAAGACCTTCACCATTCAACTTAGGCAAAGGTCTTGCTAACAAAAGTTGCCAGTAATGCCGAGAGTGATCTCAAGACTCTGTAATGACGACAGTTACTGTTAAAGCTACTCCCCTTTGAATTCTATGAATAGTTAACCACGTTAGCCAGTATAAGTCAATATTTTTAACCACGGTTGTTAAAACTAAATGCAAATATTACAGTTCCCGATTCATGTCAAGCTTATCCATGTGAATACAAGTAAAGCTAGCTTCTCCGCTTCATTCCATTTTATGATACAATTACATAGGAAAATAATAATGGAGGCCGGTTATGTATATATACTATTTGATTGCTGCTGCAATTGTCGCCATTGATCAGCTGACAAAGTGGATCATTGTACGGACGATGGAGATACGTGAATCCATTCCTGTTATAGAGGATTTCTTTTACATCACCTCCCATCGAAATCGAGGCGCAGCATGGGGAATCCTGCAAGGTCAAATGTGGTTTTTCTACATCGTTACCGTCATCGTAATTGGTGTAATTATCTATTATATGGGTCAATACGCGAAACAAAGCAGATTCGTTGGGGTGGCCCTTGCTTTAATCTTAGGCGGTGCGATTGGGAACTTCATTGACCGGTTATTTCGAAAAGAAGTCGTTGATTTTCTAAATTTCTATATTGGAAACTATAATTTTCCGATCTTTAATGTGGCTGATTCATCGCTCGTTATAGGCGTGATCTTTGTGCTTATTGCTACATTTGTTGATGAACGACGCCAGAAAAAAGGAGTAAAAGCATGAGTGAATACTATCAGGCAAAAGATACTGACCAGTCAAAGCGAATTGATAAACTGTTAGCGGATATCATAGACGATGCTTCACGGTCACAAGTGCAGGGCTGGTTAAAAGAGGACCTTGTATTAGTCAACGAACAACCTGTCAAAAGTAATTATAAAATTCAAGAAGGGGATGTTATTACGTGGACCATTCCTGAACCTAAGCCATTAGAACTGAAGGCAGAAAATATCGATCTTGAAATTGTATATGAAGATCGCGATGTGATTGTCGTCAATAAGCCTTCAGGGATGGTCGTTCACCCTTCAGCTGGCCACGAAAGTGGGACACTCGTAAACGCTCTGCTGTATCATTGTGATGACTTATCAGGTATAAACGGAGTAGAGCGGCCCGGTATCGTTCACCGGATTGATAAAGATACGAGCGGCCTGTTGATGGTAGCCAAACATGATCGTGCCCATGAGTCGCTGGTTACTCAACTTAAGGACAAAACAGTGGAACGAAAATATATGGCGATTGTTCACGGATCAATCTCTCATGAATATGGGACGATAGATGCGCCGATTGGACGAGATACGAAAGACCGTCAGCGTATGGCAGTCGTAGAAGGAGGCCGGGATGCGGTCACACACTTCAAAGTACTTGACCATTTCCCTGAATTCACCCTCGTTGAATGTACATTGGAGACGGGAAGAACCCACCAAATTCGTGTTCACATGCGTTATATTAACCATCCCCTGGCAGGGGATCCTAAGTATGGTCCGAGAAAAACGCTCGATTTAGACGGACAAGCCCTTCACGCAAAAACCCTGGGATTCGATCATCCCACCACAGGCGAGCGATTGACATTTGAAATCGAACCACCTGCGGAATTCACGGAAACCATCCAACACCTTAGAAATAGAAGTTGACAAAAGTCAGTAAGTTTGCCATAATGGCTAATAGAATAAAATAGTCCTTTAATGATAGTCCCGTGAGGCTAGAAAGGTTCGGTTCACACGACGTGTGTATATGCCCTTTTTCTGCCTTCATGTGGAAAAGGGCTTTTGTTATGGATAGGGGTGAGCAGATGGAGAGAAAAGCAACAGTACTTGATGATGCAGCGATTCGACGGGCTCTTACGAGAATTTCCCACGAAATCATTGAGAAAAATAAAGGCGTAGAAGAGGTCGTACTAGTAGGGATTAAAACACGCGGTGTTCCGATAGCTGAGCGTCTACGTTCAAAAATAGAGAGCATAGAGGGAGAATCACTCCCTGGAGGCGAGCTCGATATTACTCTTTATCGTGATGATCTTTCGAAAAAAGGAAATCAAGCTGACCCGGATGTAAAAGAAACGAACATTACCGAAGATATAACGAACAAAAAAGTAATCTTAGTAGATGATGTGCTTTATACGGGCCGCACGGTGCGTGCCGCAATGGACGCCCTTATGGACCACGGAAGGCCATCACAAATCCAGTTAGCTGTTCTAGTAGACCGCGGTCACCGCGAACTTCCGATTCGTGCGGATTACGTTGGAAAGAATGTTCCTACTTCACTAAATGAAGTGGTGACCGTCTCACTGTCAGAAACGGATGCTGCTGATGAAGTATATATTTCTGAAAAATAAATAGATGTTACACCTTTAATGGAAGCCCCGTGAGGCTTAAAAGGTCGTAAATGACAAGCGCGTTCACCCAATGCGCCAACCTCTTTGCGTACCTTTAAGCAAAGAGGTTTTTTTATGACAAAAGCGGAGCGGGGCGTTAGAAAAGGAAGTTGGACTAAGAACGGCACGTCCTGCGGAGCCACAGCGCAAATAAAGGAGGAAATGGCATGAACTCAACAGAAGGAGCTATCGGTATCCGAGAAATACCGAAAGCACATAAATGGATTACATTAAGCATTCAGCACTTATTCGCCATGTTTGGCGCAACAATACTTGTACCATTTCTAACCGGATTATCCCCAGCCGTCGCCCTAGTTTCAAGCGGATTTGGTACATTGGCTTATCTGCTAATCACAAGAGGAAGGATTCCAGCCTACCTAGGTTCAAGTTTTGCTTTCATATATCCCATTGTAGAGGTGTCCAAGTCGAGTGGTGTAGCTGGAGCGATGATTGGCAGTTTTTTAGCTGGCCTTGTGTACGGTATGGTTGCCTTACTCATCACCATATTCGGGTTAAATTGGCTGATTAAACTGCTTCCACCAGTTGTGGTAGGACCTGTAATCATTGTCATTGGTTTAGGACTGTCCTCTACAGCTATTGATATGGCGATGTATTTGCCAGGTGAAGGGCAGGTGTATAGTGCTACACACTTTACGGTAGCGCTCGTGACGTTAGGGATTACGATCCTGGCCACAGTCTTTCTAAGAGGATTTCTAAGCCTGCTGCCGATTTTATTCGGGATCATCGGTGGATATGTGTTCGCCATGACCCAGGGTATCGTCGATACTACTGAGATTCAGACAGAATGGCAGAACATAACATCCGCTGGATCAATCGGAGGCTTTTTCCAGGCTCTGTTCCAGATGCCAGAATTTCTGATTCCCTTTAAGGACTTTTCACCAACGGAAGTATTTAGCTGGCATATCGTCCTGGTCATGGTGCCGTTTGCCCTTGTTACTATTACGGAACACATTGGTGATCAAATGGTATTATCCAAGGTTGTCGGCAAGAACTTCTTAAAGGAACCTGGCCTAAATCGTTCCATTCTTGGGGATGGCGTCGCTACGATGATGGCTTCATTCCTCGGGGGCCCGCCGAATACAACATATGGCGAGAATATAGGAGTCCTCGCCATTACGAAAGTGTACAGCGTATTCGTAATCGGCGGCGCTGCTATTGTAGCCATCCTGTTCGGGTTTATGGGAATGAGCACAGCCGTGATTGGGTCGATTCCTTCAGCCGTAATGGGCGGTGTGTCGATTCTGTTATTCGGAACGATCGCCTCAAGTGGCTTACGAATGTTAATAGACAATCAAGTAGATTTTGGAGAAAAACGTAATTTAATTATCGCCTCTGTGATCCTCGTGCTTGGAGTAGGCGGTGCATTTATTCAAGTGACAGATGAAGTCCAGATTGCAGGTATGGCACTATCAGCGATCGTAGGGGTTTTACTGAACCTCATTCTCCCTGGAAAAGAAAAAAGCCAGGGTAATGGCCGGATGTTTGAAGCACCTGAAGTGGAACAACAGAAGCAGAATGATGGAGCAGCATAATCTAAACCTATACACGTTTTAACAGAGTCCTGTGAGACTTTGAAGGGTGTACTTTGGGCTTAGCTTGTTCGTCCGCGCGCGGCGAAAGCACCCCCGGTATATCCGGAGGTGCTTTTTTCATGAACAAAACGCTTACGCTTTCGAAATTAAGGGGGGGAGAATCGTGCAGCATTTACTATCTATGAATGACCTTACTAAGCAAGAGATTATGAATCTAATAGACACCGCACAAGCGATTGAATCTGGTGAACACATTCTGCCAATGGAGCGGACGTTCGCGAGCAACATTTTTCTTGAGCCCAGTACTCGAACCAAAAATAGTTTTTATATTGCCGAGAAACGGTTAGGAATGGAAGTCCTCGATATGAATGGAGTCGACTCCAGCGTGACCAAAGGGGAAACGTTAGAAGACACACTGAAAACCTTACAGGCGATTGGGGTAAAGCTAGCCGTTGTTCGTCAGCCTGAAGTCGGTGTCCTACAGCAAGCCGCACATGAGGTGAGTAGCCTGTCTATCATTAATGCCGGAGATGGAACGGGGGAGCATCCCACCCAATCACTCTTAGACCTCTACACAATCTCAAAAGAGTTTTCCAGCTTTGAAGGACTTCGTGTTGCGATAGCAGGCGACATTAAACATAGCCGGGTCGCCCGTTCTAATGCGTGCGCTTTAGAAAAATTAGGTGCGCATGTGTGCTTTGTAGCCCCGGAGGCTTGGAGAGATGAGTCCATTTCGATTAATTATATCAGTATGGATGAAGCTTGTGAGCAAGTTGATGTACTGATGCTGCTGCGTATCCAGCATGAACGGCATATCATTAGCGACAATCAGGGTGATTACTTACAAGAGTTTGGATTGACGATAGAACGCGAACGATGCATGAAGGATGAGGCTGTCATTCTTCACCCTGCTCCCGTAAACCGAGGAGTGGAAATTGATTCTTCATTAGTAGAATCTGAAAAATCGCGAATCTTTCAGCAAATGTCTAATGGTGTTTTGATGCGAATGGCTATTATTCAGACGTTATTAAAGGGGGAGCTGCAATATGAGTATTAAAATCGTAAACAGCAAACGAAGCGTAGAAGGTCAATTAGTAGAATGTGAAGCATTCATAGAAAACAATCAGATTGTTGAAATAGGGGAGAAAGTTAACAGAGACGCAGACAAAGTCATCGATGCTAAAGGCCGTTTGCTGTCAGCCGGCTTTGTTGATGTCCATATCCATCTTAGAGAACCAGGCGGGGAGGCCAAGGAGACAATCGCTACAGGTACGGAAGCTGCAGCCAGGGGCGGGTTTACAACGGTTTGTGCGATGCCAAACACACGTCCTGTGCCCGACTCCGAAGAAACGATGGCCAACCTATTTGAAAAAATCAATCAGGACGCGGTTGTGCGTGTCTTACCTTATGCGGCCATCACCACCCGTCAGCTTGGGAAGGATCTTGTTAATATGGAGCAGCTCAGCGAAATGGGCGCCTTTGCTTTTACCGATGACGGTGTCGGTGTTCAAGTGGCCGGCAAAATGTACGAGGCGATGAAGGAGGCAGCGCGAGTAAATAAAGCAGTTGTCGCCCATTGTGAGGATAATTCCCTTGTTTACGGCGGGGTCGCTCATGATGGCGAAGTCAGTGAACGACTGGACATTCCTGGCATCCCGAACATTGCTGAATCTGTTCATATTGCTCGCGATGTGTTGTTAGCTGAAGCGGCAGATTGCCACTACCACGTTTGCCACGTGTCAACGAAGGAATCGGTACGCGTGATCCGAGAAGCCAAGAAAGCGGGAATCCGTGTAACAGCTGAAGTAACTCCCCATCATCTGTTACTAAACGAAGAAAACATTACACAGGATGATGCGTTATTTAAAATGAATCCGCCACTCCGTTCTAAAGAAGATCAGCAAGCATTGTTAGACGGATTGCTGGATGGAACAATTGATTGTATTGCAACCGACCATGCCCCACATACGGAAGAAGAGAAACAAGCGGGCTTCCTTCGCTCTCCATTTGGGATTACCGGGCTCGAAACAGCATTCCCGCTGCTCTACACCAAACTTGTTATTGAAAATGGAACCATAAGCCTTGATCAGCTTATTAACTGGCTGACGATTCGTCCGAGTGAAATTTTCCAACTCCCATATGGAAAGCTTGAAGTAGGGGCAACAGCAGATCTTACTCTTATTGACCTTGAGGAAACAAGATCAATCGACAGACACAACTTGGTATCAAAAGGGAAAAACAGTCCTTTTCACGGAGTCCGTGCAAAAGGCTGGCCTGTAGCAACAATCGTTAACGGCACACTAGTTTTTGAGGAGGATGTATATGAAGCAGCTCGTTCTTGAGGATGGTACAGTATTTGTAGGGAAAGGTTTTGGCAGTGATCGCGAGAGTTTTGGCGAAATTGTGTTCAATACTGGTATGACTGGGTACCAGGAAGTGATTTCTGACCCATCTTACTGTGGGCAGATGGTTACGTTTACCTATCCGTTAGTTGGAAATTATGGGATCAACCGAGACGACTTTGAAACAGTCGATCCTGCAATATTAGGAGTCGTTGTGAAAGAACATTGTAAGCATCCATCTAATTTCAGAAATGAGGAGACGCTGGATGAATTTCTGAAAGCTAAGCGGATTCCTGGGATTAGCGGCGTGGATACAAGGAAGCTCACCAAAATTATTCGTAAGCATGGCACGATGAAAGCGATGATTACATCAACTGATCGTCCTGTCGAACAGTTGGTTGACTTTATGAGAAATACCCCGCTTGCGACCGATCAAGTAAAGCAGGTGTCGACCGTTAAGCCATACGTAGTACCAGGACGCGGCTATCGAATTGTACTGATTGATTACGGCATGAAGCATGGCATTCTGCGAGAATTTACAAAGCGAAGCTGCCATGTAACTGTCGTACCTTACAATACCTCGGCTGAGGAAATTGAAAGGCTGAGACCAGATGGCATTATGCTTTCTAACGGTCCTGGCGATCCAAAAGACGTCCCTGAAGCCATTCAAACAGTCCGCAAGCTAATGGGGCACGTACCAATCTTTGGAATCTGCCTTGGGCACCAGCTGATTGCGCTGGCTTCCGGTGCAGACACCGTGAAAATGAAATTTGGCCATCGCGGTGGAAATCAGCCTGTGAAAGATTTACGTACGAACAGCACCGCGATCACTTCCCAAAACCATGGCTATGCCGTTGATCGTGACTCGCTTGAGTCAACACAGTTGTCTTTAACACAAATTTCCTTGAACGATGGCACAGTGGAAGGCCTCGAGCATCAGAGCGTGAACGTCTTTTCTGTGCAGTATCATCCTGAGAGCTCTCCAGGACCAGAAGATACATCAAGCTTATTTGACGAATTTCTAACGAGAATCACTGAATCCCATAAAGAAGCGAAGGAGGCTCTACATGTCTAAGCGAACAGATATTAAACGCATTTTAGTTATTGGTTCTGGCCCTATCATTATTGGTCAGGCGGCTGAGTTCGACTACTCCGGAACCCAGGCGTGTCAAGCTTTGAAGGAAGAAGGATACGAAGTCATTTTAGCAAACTCCAATCCCGCTACTATCATGACGGATCACACGTTTGCCGATAAAGTGTACATGGAGCCGCTAAACCTTGAATTTTTAACAAAAATTGTTCGGAAGGAATCACCAGATGCGATTCTGCCTACACTTGGCGGCCAAACGGGATTGAATCTTGCCGTAGCCTTAAGTGAATCTGGAGTCCTTGAACAGCAACAAGTCGAGTTGCTGGGAACACCGCTTGATGCGATTCAGCGGGCTGAGGATCGGGAGAAATTCCGCGCACTCATGCATAAACTGGAGCAGCCTGTTCCGGAAAGTGAAATTGTCAGCTCTGTCGATCAAGCCGTCAACTTTGCAAATAAGATTGGCTATCCTGTTATCGTTCGTCCTGCTTATACTATGGGAGGAGCCGGCGGCGGAATGTGTGATAACGAAGAACAGCTTCGGGAAATCGCGCGCAGTGGACTTGCTCAATCACCTGTTCATCAATGTTTAATTGAGAGAAATATTGCCGGCTTTAAGGAAATCGAGTATGAAGTGATGCGCGATGCCAACGATCAGGCGATTGTTGTGTGTAACATGGAAAACTTTGATCCGGTTGGTATCCACACTGGGGATTCCATTGTGGTAGCCCCCTCCCAAACGTTAAGTGACCGTGAGTATCAGATGCTGCGCAATGCATCTCTTGAAATTATTCGGGTCCTTGAGATTGAAGGCGGCTGTAACGTTCAATTAGCTCTCGACCCTGATAGCTTTCAGTATTATGTAATTGAAGTCAATCCGCGTGTCAGCCGTTCTTCCGCACTGGCATCAAAGGCTACCGGTTATCCGATTGCTAAAATGGCTGCTAAAATCGCGGTGGGGATGACGCTCGATGAAATCGAGAATCCGATTACCGAGACGACTTACGCTTGTTTTGAACCGGCGCTCGATTATGTGGTAACGAAAATCCCGCGCTGGCCCTTTGATAAATTTGCGAAGGGAAATCGTAAACTGGGTACACAAATGAAAGCAACCGGTGAAGTAATGTCGATCGGCCGTACGATTGAAGAATCTTTGTTAAAAGGAATTCGCTCGCTGGAAGGGGAAACAGATGATTTGTTTGTAGCTTCTGTTGCCGAGCTTTCAAACGAGGATATCTTCAAACGATTGCACCTGGCTGATGATGAGCGGATTTTCATTTTAGCTGAAGCGTTAAGACGAAATATTACGCTTGCACAGATTCATGAAACGACAGGCATCGACTACTTTTTCCTTCATAAACTGCAGCACATTATTCAACTGGAGCAAAAAGTGAAGGAAGCAGGCTGGGAGGCTGCCATCATACGGGAAGTGAAAGAAACCGGCTTTTCCGATCGACAAATTGCCCGATTGCTTGAGACGACCATCGATGATGTAATGAGTTTTAGAAAACAGCACAACATCTCACCCGTTTATAAAATGGTCGATACGTGTGCAGGTGAATTCGTTTCAGAAACTCCGTATTTTTACAGCAGCTATGAAGACGAAAATGAATCAGTCGTTACAGAAGCCAAAAAAGTGCTCGTCATCGGGTCTGGTCCAATTCGAATCGGCCAGGGAGTTGAATTCGACTATGCGACCGTTCACTCGGTTTTAGCTCTTAAAGAAATGGGTTATGAAGCGATTATTATGAACAATAACCCGGAAACAGTATCCACAGACTTTAGCGTTTCTGACAAGCTTTACTTTGAGCCGTTAACACTTGAAGATGTGATGCATGTCATCGATCTTGAACAGCCTGAAGGTGTCATTGTTCAGTTTGGCGGACAGACAGCGATCAATCTTGTGGAGGGGCTGAGCCGTCACGGGGTAAATATTCTCGGCACAACGATGGATGCGATCAACCAAACCGAAGATCGTGATCTATTTGAACAATTGCTCACGAACCTTGATATCGCCAAGCCTGGCGGAGAGAGTGTGACGAGCGAAGAAGAGGCTATTCAAGCGGCACAGCGAATAGGCTACCCTGTTGTCGTCAGACCTTCTTATGTGCTCGGCGGACGTGCGATGGAGATTGTCTACTCTGAAGAAGAGTTACTGATTTACATGGAAGAAAACGTTCGCGTACACAACGGTCATCCGATCTTGATCGATAAATATTTAACAGGTATGGAGATCGAGGTTGATGCGATTTCAGACGGTCAGGATGTTGTGATTCCAGGGATAATGGAGCACATTGAACGCGCGGGCGTCCACTCTGGCGACTCAATGGCTGTCTATCCGTCTCAGCGCTTATCGGAACGGCTCGAACAGCAGTGTATTGATGCTACGGTCAAAATAGCCCGCGACTTAAACATGAAGGGGCTCATCAACATCCAATTTGTCATCCTGGATGAGACTGCCTACGTGCTCGAAGTGAATCCACGCGCCAGTCGTACGGTTCCTTTTCTTAGTAAAATTACCGGAATTACGATGGCCCAGGTGGCAACGAAAGTCATAATGGGACAAACATTAGCTTCCTTAGGCTACTCATCAGGAATTGCTCAAAAGCCTGACGGTGTATATGTGAAAGTACCCGTGTTTTCATTTGAAAAACTTCGCAGTGTTGATACAACGCTTGGACCTGAAATGAAATCAACTGGGGAAGTGATCGGGTATGATCAAAGCCTCGAGAAAGCTCTCTATAAAGGCATGACAGCGGCCGGATTAAAAATACCGACAGAAGGTGCTGTGTTACTAACAGTAGCGGATAAAGACAAACAGGAGATGCTTGCGATCGCGAGAACGTTCCATCAGCTTGGCTTCCACTTGTATGCGACAGAAGGGACAGCAAGAGCGATCGAAGAATCTTCCCTGCCTGTGGAAGCGGTTGGAAAACTCGGTTCAAGCCAGCGTGACGTCGTCGATTTAATTCGCAGCGGTGACGTTCAGTTTGTTGTCAACACAGTAAATAAGGGACGCCGTGCCCGCTCAGATGGCTTCCAAATTAGACGTGAAGCAGTTGAGCACGGTATTGCCTCCTTGACGAGTCTTGATACAGCGAAAACGATTGTAGAAGTGATTGATGCGATGACGTTTACGGCCAGGACGATTGCGAAGAAAGAGGCGGTGTTCGTGTAATGCAAAGAGAATGGATGACGATCATTACTCATCGATCCATCGCTGCTCAAACTTATCTGTTGGAACTGCAAGGGAGTCTTCCGCAATGTGTGGAGACCCCCGGGCAGTTTGTCCATATCCAGGTTAGTGATAACTATTTTCTGCGACGCCCTGTTTCCATTGCTGATGTTGATGCGGTAAAAGGAACATTTACACTGCTTTATAAGGTGATGGGTAAGGGAACAGCAGCTCTAACTAAAAAGCAGACAGGTGAAAAACTGGATGTACTCGGTCCAAGTGGGACAGGCTTCCCTCTGGAAAAATTAACCGCAGAAAAAGCTCTGCTCATTGGGGGAGGGATCGGTGTTCCGCCATTGTATTACTTGGCCAGAAAGCTGCAGGAGCGAGGGATTGAGGTCACAAGCATTCTCGGATTTCGGTCAAGCGAGGATGGCTTTTATATCGACAAATTCCAGGAATTCGGTGAAGTGCATGTGGCAACAAATGATGGGAGCCTTGGGACACAAGGGTTTGTGACAGACGTCATTCCGCAGGTAAATTCCTTTGATACGTATTTCTCTTGTGGTCCTACTGTAATGCTTAAAGGAGTTAAAGAGCAGCTTATAGATGTCCCTGGCTATATATCCATTGAGGAGCGAATGGGCTGTGGGGTTGGTGCCTGTTTTGCCTGCGTGGTGGAATGTGCCGATGAAGGAGATGCGAAAGGTTACCGTAAGATTTGCTCTGATGGACCCGTATTCCGGCCTGAGGAGGTAATTTTATGATCGATACGACCGTTGATCTACCTGGGTTACAGTTGAAGAACCCAGTGATGCCTGCATCGGGATGCTTTGGTTTTGGCCGAGAATTTGCTCAGTTTTATGATTTATCTCACTTAGGAGCGATCATCATTAAAGCAGCGACGGCCACAAAGCGATTTGGCAACCAAACACCGAGAGTGGCGGAAACAGCAAGTGGAATGCTGAACGCAATTGGCCTTCAAAATCCAGGGGTGGATGCGATTATTAAGGAAGAACTGCCTTTTCTTGAAACCTACCAAACTCCGATCATTGCAAATGTCGCTGGCAGTGCCATGGAAGATTACGAAGAAGTTGCAGCGAAGCTCGGGAATAGTATGGTCTCGGCACTTGAACTAAACATCTCATGTCCGAATGTAAAAGAAGGAGGCGTCCAGTTTGGTGTCGATCCCGAACTTGCTTATTCTGTGACGAAGCGGGTAAAACAAGCTAGTGACAAACCACTTTATGTGAAACTTTCTCCTAATGTCACCGATGTTGTTACCATGGCAAAAGCTGTTGAAGAAGCCGGAGCAGATGGTTTATCCATGATCAACACGTTAACAGGAATGAGGATTGACCCCGTCACTAGAAAGCCGATCATTGCCAATCAAACTGGCGGTTTGTCAGGTCCCGCGATTAAACCTATTGCGATCCGGATGATTCATCAAGTGTATCAAGCCGTTAATCTGCCTATCATTGGGATGGGCGGCATAGAAACGACTGACGACATTATGGAATATTTACTGGCTGGGGCCAGTGCGGTAGCAGTCGGTAGTGCAAACTTTAAAAATCCATATATTTGCAAGGAGTTAATTGACCAACTGCCTGACGCTCTGTCGGCTCATGGTTTTCACTCTGTGAAGGACGTAATAGGAGGAGTTCATGTATGAAAACACGTTATCTTCAACCACTCTATCTTGCTTTAGATTTACAAGATAGAAGCCAGGCTCTGGATTTCCTCGAGCAGCACCAGCTTCAAGACATTCCCGTTAAGGTGGGGATGGAATTGTTTTACCGGGAAGGTCCAGGATTGATCGAAGAATTGGCGAAGCAAGGTCATCCGATCTTCCTTGACTTAAAGCTCCATGATATTCCGACAACGGTGAAGCGGGCGATGAGTAATTTAGCAAAATTGGATGTGGATGTTGTTAATGTTCATGCCCAGGGTGGAAAGCATATGATCGAAGCTGCTCGGGAAGGACTCGAACAATCAAGTCGAGGCAAGCGACCGCTGTTGCTGGCCGTTACCCAGCTGACTTCAACAGATGAAACGATGCTTCATAATGAACTGCTTGTAAAGGAAAAGATGACGGATGTCGTTGCTCATTACGCCGAGCTCGCCCATCAGTCCGGAGCAGATGGTGTCGTATGCTCCGTTCATGAGGTAGAGACAATCAAACAAACGTGCGGGAACTCGTTTTTGACCTTAACACCAGGAATCCGCCGTTCAACAGGTGTGCTCCATGACCAAAAACGGGCAGCCACCCCGGTTGAAGCTGGCGAAATCGGCAGTGATTCAATTGTGGTCGGGCGGAGCATCACCCAGGCAAATAATCCGCTAGCTGCTTATCAAACGATCAAGGAGGAATTTGAAAATGGAAGACAAGCCACTCGTTCAACATCTACTTGATATTGGAGCTGTACAACTAAGCCCTGATGACTTTTTTACATGGACATCCGGGCTGCGATCACCGATATACTGTGATAATCGTCTTACTATGTCCTATCCAGTTATCCGACAGCGAATCACAAGGGAATTTGCTGCCTTTATGGAACAGATTGATGAAGAGATTGATATCGTGGCCGGGTGTGCTACAGCAGGAATTCCCCACGCCGCGTGGGTTGCGGATCAACTGGACTTGCCGATGGTTTATGTTCGATCTTCCGCCAAAAAGCACGGGAAAGGCAACCAGATCGAAGGGGCTTATAAAGCGGGACAAAAAGCCATCGTCATTGAGGATCTTATTTCAACAGGGAAGTCATCAATTGAGGCCGCGGAAGCACTGCAGCAAGAAGGTGTAGAAGTGACTTACGTACTATCCATTTTTAATTATAATCTGACTGAGGCTGTAGAAGCTTTCGCTGACAAGAGTCTCCCCGTTCATTCCTTAACCGATTATAATCTCCTGCTGCATACTATGGAAAAAGATGCATTATTAAGCGAAGAACAGCATAGTAAATTACTACAGTGGCGGGAAAATCCTTCAGCCTTCATGCACTCTTGAAGGGGAGTTAGTTGCGATTCCGAAGCAGGGCTAGTACGATAGAAACATCGGAAAGCTTTGGTGATGACAATGGGTTCTACTAAACATTCTATTTTTCTCTTAGTAAATGCTTCACTCGGACTTATAACGTGTATGGCTTATTTATACACATGGCTTGCTTTCGCCTTTATGGGATCGATGTGGTCGCTTGAGCCTTTGCTGAGCCTGTTCCTTTGTTTGGGCGCATTCTTCCTATGGAATAAATGGATGCTGAGAAAGGAAAACAGGCGGTACTGGGCTCAGGCCGTCTTTTCTTACTTTGGCACCATTCTGATCTTTATTTATTTTCTCAGCGGCTGAAATAGTTGACTGAGCAACTACCAATCAACCAATTTAAACGGACATGTGTGGCCTGGTTAGGTAAACTCTGCCTGACCAGGATACACATGTCCTTTTTCGTGAACGTTTTGTTTTCAAGGTGTGTGGCTATTTCGTGTTAAGTGATAGCAAATTTGGTTCGGTTCACCCGTGCACAAACACCTTAAATGTAGTATATTCATAATGATCAGAAAATTAATACTAAAGCACATGTCTTTACAATTAATCTGAGGTACAAATTACATACATTTCAATTGAATGGAGGAAGAACAAATGTCAAGAATTCCGTCAATACTTCAGAATTTACGTATTCCTGTAATCGGGGCACCATTATTTATTATTAGTAATCCTAAGCTAGTGATAGAGCAATGTAAGGCAGGGATCGTTGGATCGATGCCTGCACTGAATGCTAGACCTGCATCCTTACTTGATGAATGGTTGGCAGAAATCACAGAGGAGCTTGCAGCCTATAACGCAAAAAACCCGGATCGTCCGGCTGCACCATTTGCTATTAATCAAATTGTTCACAAGTCAAATGAACGGTTAGAACACGATATGGAATTGTGTGCGAAGTACAAAGTTCCCATTGTTATTTCGTCCTTAGGCGCCCGTAAGGAGATATTTGATACAGCACATAGCTACGGAGGAATTGTTCTGCACGATGTAATCAATAACACTTTCGCACACAAAGCAATCGACAAAGGTGCAGATGGCTTAATTGCAGTTGCAGCAGGAGCTGGCGGTCATGCTGGTGTGAAGAGCCCTTTTGCTTTCATTCAAGAAATTCGACAGTGGTTCGACGGTCCAGTTGCTTTGTCCGGATCGATTGCTACGGGAGATGCAATTCTTGCTGCCCAAGCGATGGGGGCTGATTTTTCATATATTGGCTCACCGTTCATTGCAACGCATGAAGCCCGTGCTTCTGAAGAGTATAAGCAAGCAATTGTTGACAGTACGTCTGATGATATTGTTTATAGCAATCTATTCACGGGTGTACATGGAAATTATCTGAAACCATCAATTCGGGCAGCAGGCTTAGATCCTGACAATCTTCCTGAAAGTGATCCATCCAAGATGAATTTTGGAGAGGCCGTCAAGCCATGGAAGGATATTTGGGGAAGCGGTCAAGGCATTGGTGCTATTAAAGAGGTTACTAGTGGAGCAGAACTTGTAGACAAACTTCACAAAGAATATTTGGAAGCAAGAGACAGTCTAATCAGCCGTAGTGATTATTATTAACAATTCAAGAAAGTTATCCTTCAGAAATTATTTATAGACATATTTATATTTGCTTTTCCTTTGTTATCCTTTTTGCTGTTATAATTTACGGCTTATATTATCGAAGAGCAAAGTTTAAAAATTTTCTACCACAAAATTAATTATTCAAGGTTGTTAAAATGAATTGAGGTATTGGAATCACCTCTATAATTAGCAGGCGTATTATACTACGCATAATTAGTGGAATCGTTGGAATTTCACACATCGGCAATCGACTGTCATCAATTTAATCAAACAGTGCGTATATACAACTATGCTCTTAAAGCATCAAACAGATAATTCGTGATTCTTCTCTCCTGGAAAACTCATTTACTTGCTTATTGGGTGGGAGTCCAGCCTGTGATCCTGACCTTGTTATTTTTAAAACAGTTATAATATTTGTCGAGAACTGTACCAATGCCTCTTACAATTATAATCGCTGACCTAGGAGCGCTACCAAGTTACATATTCTTCGTAGGTAAACGTTCTCCTAAAACTAACGAGTTCCTTAACTAAAAATGGTTAAACAACGGGAGTAGTCCCTAAAGGTTCTGCTCCTGAAGATGGGGAAGTAATTAAGGATCTTCAGCAATCGGGCCATTAAATGGGATAAGCGATTGCACGAAATAAGATAATTTAAAATAATTGGTATAAGTTAAAGGGTGGTTATCTGGAACAAGGGGGCAATAATCATAGCAGCTAAATCTAGCATAATTTTAAAGTCAGCATTAATTTTACAGATAATCTGGTTTGTAATGTTTTTCACTAATTTTCTTGGGTTTATTGGTTCAAAAAGTATATTACTTCAAGATATTGTGTGGCTTGGTACCCCAGTAATTGGATCAGTTGTCTCAGTTTTCCATCTAGTAAAAAGACAGTTAAACCGATTGGTGTTCACTACGATTTTCTCGTCTTTAACGATTTTTATATTATGGGTTTTAATATCTGGAATAAGTCAAATATAAGTTTATAGGGGGCTTTTCTCCTCATATTGTAATAAGGAAAATAACTTGTTTTAGATATTTAGTAGGGTAAGGATGAGCTATATAGAAAGGGATAAAAGGTATTAATCTCCATATTGTTTTATTTCTTTTTTTTATGATTGAGGGTTTGGGTGCATCGTGTGTATCAACTCCTTATCCTCCCTACGGTCCGGTACCGTGTGACACACGCCCCAGAAAGTTTTTTTCCCGTAAAATAGAGAAGTTATTTATTCCATTATAAATTCAAAATCTTCATGCGTAGGTTCTTCGTTTGTATATGCAATCCAATACATATTCTTCTTATAATAATCTTTAGTAAGTTCTTTCACGTAAGTTACGGCTTTAGCAGATTCTCCTAAGACCTTAACTCCTTTTATATTCGTTTTTTTTGGCAATTCATCTGGTAAAAGTATCGTTACGCTCGGGCCTTTATCTCTTCCAAAAACCATAACACCTGCCCCTTGTAAACTCATTGATTGAGTACGATCATCTGGACCAGCTACCCATTTTATTTTTCCATTATTATTCTTTAAAATAACTAAATCAGGATTATGAGTATTACCAGGATGTTCATTTTTAAAAATCACGTAAACAAAATTATCTTTAATGTCGTAGTCAATAATTTCTTTATTCTTTAATTCCTTTTCTGCCATAACATTGGTGATTTGTTCCTCTAATGATAGAGTTTCTGCGGTAGATTGCTCCCCATTAGGCTTTTCTTCCCCGTTTGAACAACCCAACAAAATAAAGATTAAGATAAATGGGATATACAACTTTTTCATGACATAACCTCTCCTTAATTAATTATACTAAATCCATAATTTTCCTCATTCTCCTTCAAACTGACTAATACCTCCCTTATAAATAATTTCTTACAAAAATGCAACTAAATGATTACTTGGTGGAACGGATAATTGGGCTTAATGACGTTAGAGAGACGGTTGTAATGTTAGGGATGCCAGACGGCCAGGCAACTTTGGAGCTGGTCAAATTCCATACGCCGTCAGATAAAAAAGTATTCAGCAATCTTTTGCAGTTATCTTGGGAATCCAGCATATTGCATTGCTGTTGAAGATATTGAAGGTGTTGTTGCCAAATTGAAAAAGAGAGGCGCGGAACTTTTTGTTTAGATACAAAACTACGAAAACGCTTATAAAATTATGCTACGTTCGTGGGCCAGAAGGGATTATTTTAGAGTTGGCGGGACAAATCAAATAACGCGTCCTTTTTACATTTAAGGGCTAGGTTGTTGAATAGAAAACACGGATAAGGTAGCATAATAATGATAATGAGAATCATTATCATTATTATGTAAGTTGAAAGAGGTGAGGTAAATAGATTTAATTGAAGTTGTACAGTCAATGTGAACCATTTTTGACAATAAGCCGGAAAGGTTGACCGAAATACTTTTAGGATTATTTCAGATTGCCTTTTATGCACTGAATCATCAAACGAAAGAACTTTGGAAAATTAAATTGTATGAGGATGAGGTTAGGTCATTGTTTGGCGAAAAGAAAGTGGTTAGTTACATACATTCGAATTGGATATCAAAACAAAACATCAAAATAAAAGACTGTACACAAACGAGTAGTCAGCTGAAAATGCCAGGGGGGTTCACATATGAAGAAAATAATGATTGTTGTATGCATACTAGTTTTATCATTGTTGGTTGCATGTAATGAAACAAGTAAAGAGGAAAAAACCAGTAAAAATAAAAATACGACAGTTCGGGAAATTAAAATAGAAGATGCAATGGGGACCCAAACCATTAAAGGTACACCAAAAAATATTGTAGTCTTACAATGGGCTTATGCAGAATATTTATTAGCATTAGGTATTCAACCTGCTGGAGTCACTGATATAAATGGCTATAAAAAGTTTGTCAATGTGGATAAAAAGCTTGCAAAAAGTGTAAAAGACGTGGGGACTCGGACAGAACCTAACTTGGAAGCTATTTCAAGATCAAAACCAGATCTTATTATTGCTATGGAATCAACTCATGAAAAAATATTAGATAACTTAAAGAAAATTGCCCCAGTAGTAACATTTGAATCAAGCTCGAACGAATCGATAAAAAATCAATATAAAAATATGTTGGAGGATTTTAAAAAAGTCGCAAAAATTGTTGACAAAAAAGAAAAAGCAGAGCTTGCGATTTCTGATCTAGAAGAATTTATTGAAGATCAAAGGAATCGACTAACAGAAGCTGGATTAGTGGGCTCAAAGTATATTGTTTCTCAAGCATATTCAGTACAAAATTCGGCTGTAATACGATTGTTTACGGATAATTCAATTGTATCGCAAATCATGACACGTCTTGGCTTTGAAAATGCCTACAAACCAGATAAGTTTAAACCTAATGGCTTTAGTAAAGTAACGGTTGAGGCACTACAAACTTTTCAAAATGAAAATCTTCAATTTCTGTACATTGTGCAAGATGATGACAATGTTTTTGAAAACCAACTTAAAGGTAATCCAGTATGGGAAAATTTAAGTTTTGTAAAAAGTGGAAATACACATCGACTTCCCGGAGATACATGGCCGTTTGGTGGTATTTTATCTGCATATGAACTAACCGAACAGTTTGTAGATGCAATGTTAGAAAAATAATCGTAAGGGAGTATATATCCGTTCCTTAACTTCTACACGTACACACTTGAAATGAAATCTGTATTCAAATGGCCTTTATTTGGAGTCAGCTTATTACTTTTTACATCATTATGGAAGACAAAAAGTGGGTTTAGTTTTATGATATGAGATTGTGAACTTAAACAAATGGGGAAGGTTAGCTGAATAAGAACGTATTAAAAATAAGAAATAGATAAGATGCTTTTAAATTTAACTAGTGTGTTGATCCCTTACGAGGATTAATGCACTTTTTTGTTAAAATTCAGTTTATATTTTTATAATGGTTCAGAATTACAATTAGGTGACTTTAACTGGTTAAGATTGCATGATACGGTTCCTTTAACAAGCAACTATATAGTTGCTTGTTATTGACGGCAACCATATAGTTGCATATACTTGAAATATGAATTTGGACAAAGACACTATATTCAAAGCACTTGGCGACTCGACTCGGCGGCTTATATTAGATGAACTATCTGAACGCAATGAGCTGACCTTGTATGAACTTACGGCACGTCTCATTATGAAGCACGAGCTTTCCATATCGCGACAAGCGATCGCTAAACATCTTACTACATTGGAAGAAGCAGGGCTCGTAATATCAAAACGAAAGGGAAAATATCGGGTAATTATATTCAACAACGAACCACTTAAAAATTTGCTGAAAGGATGGATAGAGTAATTTTATAAATCGAAACAGGACTTCTGACTCATGTGTAAGTTGTTTTGCTTATAGCAGATTGTTAGCCCAGCACCATGCGTCACAACTATCGAAGGAGGAAAAACAGTATGAAAATCATTGTTACTAGTATATTCGTAGAAGACCAAGATAAGGCACTAGAATTTTATTCAGAAACGCTGGGATTTGTAAAAAAACATGACGTTCCCACAGGAGAATTTAGGTGGATAACACTAGTTTCTCCCGAGGAACAAAAAGGTACCGAGCTTTTACTTGAACCGAATAACCATCCAGCCGCTAAAGAGTATCAAGAAAAGTTATTTGCTGAAGGCATCCCGGTAACAATGTTTGGCGTAGCAGATATTCGTAAAGAGTACGATCGATTATTGGATAAAGGCGTGAAGTTTACTATGGAGCCGACAAAAATGGGCGAAGTCACAATAGCTGTCTTCGATGATACATGCGGCAACCTTATTCAGATAATACAGCAGTAACCCCATGGCGAAGTAACCTAATACTAAACGACTTTATTGGCAAGTTTTAAGTTCGTGAAGTGTTCTTTTGTCAAAAGTTAAATCATTTTATGTTTTCCCTGTCCTATTTTTAGGGCGGGGTTTTGCATTTTTTTAGGTCTAAAAATAAATGAGAATGTTTTCTTTCTACTAGAAATGTAACATTGTGAAAATGTTCACTTAAACTAACAAGGGCAAGAAGAACTAATTGATTTTTTTTGGATTGAGATTATATTTTGTTATTCCTTTATAGGAGCGCTTTAATCGGAGATTAATCTATCTTAATCTTAAAACTGAAAGAAACCACCCTTCCTCTGAGGATGGTTTCCCTATTTATCTTAACCTTATTAACAGCAAGAGATTTTGAATGACAAATACAAAAGCTTACTTGGATTGTTGTGTTTTAAACTTTAATATTAAACAAGCTACTTAAGATCGTGATCAGATGGACTTTTCCAGCAAATAAGATGATCGCAAAATGTGGTTGGGCTAATCCAGGGTGGGGAGTGTTTAAGTCCTAATGTTGTAGTAGACCAGGAACCTGAAAATGCCCAAGGTATCGTCCAAATCACTTGGCAGATTGCTTACATCTTAGGTGCTGCTATTGGAGGTCTTTTTTTGCAGACTTTCTTGGTGCACCGGCAACCTCATTCCTGAATGCTGTTTTTTCAGGAAATTTATAAATAAGGACATTAAAGCAGGCTTTTTTCATATAATATTCTGGGGTGAAAAAATGCCAAGAGTAAAATACAGAGATTCAGACGTAGCTTTAATGGCAAGGTTGATGAGAGCGGAAGCCGTAGGTGAAGGAAAACAAGGAATGTTGTATGTGGGAAATGTAGTTGTTAACCGGGCTGTAGCGGATTGTTTAGATTTTACGAATTTAAGAACAATTCGAGATGTCATTTTTCAGGTACAAGGAGGAAATTATTCTTTTGAAGCTGTTCAAAAGGGCAGTCTATTTTATAAAGGAGCGAGATCTGTTGAGAAAAGATTAGCAAGAAAGAATTTAAAGTTTTGGAGACAACACCCAGCGAAATATTCTCTTTGGTATTTCAATCCATATGCTCCATGTCCTCCAACATGGTACGGTCAACCTTTAACTGGTCGTTATAAAAATCATTGTTATTATGAACCAGAAGCTGGAACTTGTGCCAGTGTTTATTGAGTTATTATATTTCTTCAGGAAAACAAGTTTATGAAATATTGTAATTAAACTCACTCAGATAGATTAGATTTAATCATAAATGCTCGCTAACGGGAGCGTTAGTTTAACAGATGATGCGTAAGAAATTTCGATATTGAGGCTTCAAGCTAAGGGCACTTATGTGTAATCGATAGGTGTCTTTTTTGTTGGGAAAAGAATTGAGTTAATTGCATGGTTTTGAAATAATTGGTATTAAGCAATCGGGCAGGAATTGAACAATGGGCATAGTAGGCCGCTTCTCAACTAATGGGAAGCGGCCTTTTGACAAACTATTGTTTCATTTTCCTGATCATCTCGATAGCTGGCGTTACATATAATGTCTGCTGGTGGTCATAAGTGACAAAACCCGGTTTAGCACCAGAAGGTTTCTTCACATGTTTAATCAGAGTATAATCCACTGGAACAGAGGACGATTGACTAAACTTACTAAAATAAGCCGCAAGCTGTGCCGCTTCAAATAAGACGTCTTCCGTCGGTGCTTCGTCCTGAATAACCACATGAGAGCCAGGAATATCTTTCGCATGCAGCCATGTATCATGCTTGTTGGCCAGACGATTGGTAAGATACTCATTTTGTTTATTGTTGCGTCCGACATAAATGGCTGTGCCGTCACTAGCCGTAAACTGTTCAGGCTTTGGCTTTGAAGGTTTGTTCGTTTTCTTCCTGGAAGAACTTCTTTTTTTCATATAGCCCTGTTCTCTCAGCTCTTCTCTAATTTCATCAATATCCACTTCCCGGGCAGATTCAACTTGCTGGATGAGTCGATCCAAATAGTCGATTTCTTCTTCAGCCTTGCCAATTTCTTTCTGAACAACTTGTTTCGATTTTTTTAGTTTTTGATAAGTTTGAAAGTAGCTTTGAGCGTTCTCGCTCGGCGATTTATTAGGGTTGAGCTCAATGGTACGTTCGCCTTGATCAGGATCGTAATAATCAACAACGCTTGCGAATTCGTCTCCTTGCTTTACTAAATGCATGTGGGCGGTTAGCAGTTCGCCAACACGTTGGTAATCTTCAGCAGCTTCCGATTTTTTCAGTGTCGTTTCGTGTTTCTTAATTTTACGTTTGTTTTTATCGCGTTCATTTTTTAAAAATTTGTAGAGGTCGCCAGCTTGCTGTTTCACTCGGTCTCGTTCAGCTTTCCCGGAATAGTAGCGATCAAGCATAGCGCTGACTGTCGGAAAGGAAGTCCCGTCTTGTTTGAGGAAACTAAGCTGCAGGACGTAAAACTGTTCACGGTCCCCCGAATAAATAACAGGCTGATAGGTATTGTCCATGATTTGCTCGCGGATATGAGAATAGGCGTTTTTATAGGCTTCCGATCCCCCTAAGTGAGCACAATGAGCAATTTCTTTTGTTATCACAGGTGAAAAGCCCATGACTGTGTTAAGGATTTGTTTATCGATTTTTCCTGAATTAAAATCTAGTTTTTTAACTAGTTCGTCTGCTTCTAGCTCCAGCGGATTTGTTTTCCCTTGTTCAGGTGGAAGTTTGTATGGCTG
This sequence comes from Halobacillus naozhouensis, assembly GCF_029714185.1. Classification (NCBI taxonomy): domain Bacteria; kingdom Bacillati; phylum Bacillota; class Bacilli; order Caryophanales; family Bacillaceae; genus Halobacillus; species Halobacillus naozhouensis. The sequence goes on from NZ_CP121671.1 coordinate 1,923,869, forward strand.
CCCCGGCATTACTGTACGGTGACGGTTTTGGGAAGGGGGCAAGTGTTTAATACTGTCTAAAATATGCCCTTGTTCGGTATCCACAAGTAAAATGTTCGAATGTTTCCCCATTACTTCGATGATCAGGGTCTTCATAGTCTCGTCACCAATTTCGTTCCGTGACCGGATTTGAAACTTAACGATTCGTTCCATACTCACTTGCTCGACCTTTTCAAGAAAGCCGCCGACTAGGTGCTTCCTCAGCAGCATACATAGCATTGGTGGTTCTTTCGGGTTGTGATACTGATCATTCGTCAAGTGAAACCGTGCATAGCTTGGATGTGCTGATAATAGTAGTGTATGGTTCGTTCGGTTCTTTCTAATAGTAAAAACTAATTCCGTTTCTGTTGGCTGATAAATTTTAACGATTCTTCCGGTCTTCACTTCCTCATTTATTTCGTGAGTGATTGCCCGGGTTACAATGCCGTCAAATGACATAGTGCATCACCTCTCTACTTGTGCAAGTATAGCATGTTTTGCTAAGAAATCCCTAAGAACTCTGCCTGTTCAATAAGAAAGAATTCATGTAGTTTTAAGATACAATTTTGAGCGAACTGGACCTGAATGTGATCTTTCTTTCCGTGATGTCTAACATTAGCTTATTAGTGGGGAGATTTGATAAACTGTAGAAAGAAACGTAAAATTAAACCTTGGGTGTGATAACAAGTGGTAAAAAGTATGACAGGATATGGACGACACACTGTAGAATCCGCTGGTATGAGGCTGACTATTGAACTGAGAAGTGTCAATCATCGTTTTTTAGATATCTCCCCTAAAATACCGCGGAACTTTTTATTTCTTGAGGAGGCTATGAAACGTTACATCAAACAGAAGCTTAGTCGCGGTCGAGTGGATCTTTTTCTTACGGCAGAGGGAGAAGGTCTGCTGTATAAACGGCTTGAAGCGGATGATGAGCTTCTTGATCAGTACATAACCAAGTTAAGTAACGTAAAGGACCAGTACAAGTTGACGGGGGACATCTCAATTGATACGGTAGCCGGGCTAGAGGGGATCTTTACAGTTCGAGAAACGGATCAACCCGTCGATCAAATCAAAGCGGAGCTTCTAAGCGTGCTCGATGCAGCGTGTGCTGAACTGATTGAAATGAGAAATCAGGAAGGCGAACGACTGGCTCAGGACCTTCTAAATAGGCTCCATTCTATGAAAGATACGGTGGCTGATATAGAAGCACGAAGGCCCGTGATTGTAGATGAATACAAGGCTAAAGTGTTATCAAGAATCGAGACATTTATCAATGAAGAGATTGCTTCTGAGGAGAGCAGGGTGCTGCAAGAAGTTGCTTTGCTCGCTGAAAGAGGTGATATAACGGAAGAGGTCACAAGACTATATTCGCATATTGACCAATTTCACAACACCCTTGAAAAACAGGAGCCAATTGGACGTACTCTCGATTTTATCGTTCAGGAAATGCACCGGGAGATTAATACGATTGGTTCAAAATCAAATGACAGTCAGTTGTCCAACAGTGTAGTGACATTGAAGAGTGAAGTAGAGAAAATGAAAGAACAAGTACAAAATATTGAATAAAGATTGAGATTTGCTAGGTATTTTTCATATAATAGAAGTAATACTCGTTTAATAACGTGGCCATTTTTTTTGGTGACGGTTAAGCGACCATTAGTAGATCTGTCTCGTTAGAAGGAGGAAACGTCGTTGAGTTTAAAGTTAATTAATATCGGCTTTGGAAACGTGGTATCAGCTAATCGAATCATTTCTATTGTCTCACCAGAATCCGCGCCGATTAAACGTATTATAACCGTAGCAAGAGATAATAATAAATTAGTAGATGCTACATACGGCAGAAGAACACGTGCCGTTATTATTACTGATAGCGATCATGTTGTGCTGTCGGCAGTGCAGCCAGAAACAGTTGGACAGCGTGTAATCAGTAATGATGAAATGTCAGATGAGAATTAGGAGGGTCCAAACGTGATAGATGAAAAAGGTATCTTATTTATTCTTTCTGGGCCTTCTGGTGTAGGGAAAGGAACGGTACGTAAAGCATTATTTGAACAATCGACCAACCTTCGTTATTCCATCTCCATGACAACGAGAAGGCCGAGAGAAGGCGAAGTGGATGGCGTTGATTATTTTTTTAAGTCACGAGCAGAATTTGAAAGGCTTATTGAACAGCGGCAATTAATTGAGCATGCTGAATATGTAGGGAATTACTATGGAACTCCTAAGCAATACGTCGAAGATACCCTTAATGAAGGGAAAGATGTTTTCCTGGAAATTGAAGTACAAGGCGCCCTCAAAGTTAGAGAAAACTTTCCAGAAGGGGTATTCGTCTTTCTCATTCCCCCTTCCCTTGAAGAATTGAAGGATCGGATTGTAAACCGCGGTACAGAAACAGAAGATAAAGTGAAGAATCGTCTGTTGGCGGCTAAAGAAGAAATTGAGATGATGGATGCTTATGATTACGTCGTGGTCAATGATCAAGTCGATCATGCTGTCAGTAAAATACAGTCGATCGTAGCGAGTGAACATTGCAAGCGTGAGCGAGTATCACAACAATATAAAAAAGCACTGGAGGCTGATCAACATGATGCTTGAGCCATCAATTGATTCATTACAAGAGCAAATCAAATCAAAGTACACTCTCGTCACCTTATCTGCCCGGCGAGCGCGTGAACTGAAGCAGGGAAGCGCTCCAATGGTTGAAAATCCAACTTCAAGCCAGCAGGTTGGCGTGGCGCTGGAAGAAATACAGGCTGGAAAACTCGATTATACTCATAGTGATCAGATTCAATCTAGAACGGAAACACTATAATTTTACTACAAGCCGCGCTGACCCGAGAAGAGAGCGCGGCTTTTCCTTATTGCATAGGATTTTTTTGACAATAGGATCCTGCCGAGGATGAGGTAAGGGTGAAAGGAAATGGTGAAATATGCTACAAGGGAAAAAGATCGTCTTAGGTGTTAGCGGGGGGATTGCTGCTTATAAAGCCGCAGATTTAACAAGTAAACTTGTTCAGGCAGGCGCTGAAGTACGGGTCATCATGACAGAAAGTGCCTTAAAGTTTGTCGGGGGCACGACCTTTCAGGCATTAAGTCGTCAGCCTGTCTACACCGATACGTTCAAGGAACATGATTCCACACAAATTCAGCACATCGATGTGGCAGATTGGGCAGATTTGTTCCTAATTGCTCCTGCCACCGCCAATATAATAGGAAAATTGGCTCATGGGATTGCTGATGATATGTTATCCACGACGTTGCTGGCTACAGAAGCCCCGGTTTATATAGCTCCAGCGATGAATGTACATATGTACAGCCACCCATCTGTCATCAGTAATTTAAAAAAACTTGATCAATGGGGGTTCCGGTTCATTGAGCCAGGAGAAGGCTATTTAGCTTGTGGTTATGTAGGCAAAGGAAGACTGGAAGAACCGCAAACGATTGTGTCAGTTCTTCAGCATCAGTCCACACAAAGCCTGTCCTTATCAGGAAAACGCGTACTCATAACAGCCGGTCCTACAAGAGAAAAAATTGATCCGGTGAGGTATTTTACGAATCCTTCCTCAGGAAAAATGGGATTTGCTCTGGCACGCCAGGCAGCAGCCCTGGGAGCAGACACTACGTTAATAGCAGGTCCTGTCGATCTGGATACACCAAGAGGAGTAAACAGAGTTGATGTAGTGACAGCGCAGGACATGTACGAACAGGTGCTTTCGCGTTATGACGCGAGTGACCTTGTTATTAAGTCGGCTGCCGTAGCTGATTACAGACCAAAGCAGGTTTTTGACCAAAAAATGAAAAAATCACCCGGTGACTATACGGTGGAGATGGAGCGGACGCACGATATTTTACAAGAACTTGGGGAACGCAAACGGCATCAATATTTGATCGGTTTTGCAGCAGAAACCCAGGATCTTGAATATTACGGTGAGCAAAAACTCGTTAAGAAGAACCTTGATGCTATCGTGATGAATAACATAGCTGAGCAAGGCTCTGGTTTTAGTACCGATACAAACGCCTCTGTTTATTTAGCGAAAGACGGGAAGCGAGTTGACTGGCCGTTAATGTCGAAAGATGAGCTGGCCGCAAATATTTTACAAATGGCAAGCGAGGCACTTGTCGGTGAAGAGTCTTGAACATTGCCAGAGTAATTGTCGATGTTCCTTCGCAAAATACGAATCGCCCCTTTGATTATGGCATTCCCGAGCGATTTTCAGGGGTTGTCCAGCCAGGTGTAAGGGTGATCATCCCATTTGGCCCGAGAAAGATTATGGGCTATGTCGTCTCGCTGACCGATCATAGCGATTTTGATAAAGTCCGGGATATTGTCGATGTACTTGATTTGACTCCGATTTTAACGAAAGAGCTGCTTCAAATTGGAAAATGGTTGTCCAATCAAACGTTGAGTTACTATATTTCCTGTTTGCAAGTAATGCTGCCTCAAGTGTTAAAAGCCAAATATCGAAAAGAATTGTGGATCACAACCGAGGAGGAGCTGCCTGAAGAACTGGAAAAAGTTTTTGCGGGCAGAGACGTGATTGATTATGAAGAGTTCCAGCAGTCAAATCTGAGTTACCAGAAGCTGAGGACGATGATTGAGGACGGATGGATTGATGTCCATTATGAGGTGAAGAGCAGGGAAACGAAGCGGACTACGACGATGGTCGAACCGCAGAAAGATGCTATCGAGTTAGAAGAATCTTTAGTAGATCTGTCTAAACAAGCCAATAAACAGCGCATTGTGATCCAATACTTTCTCGAACATGAGCAGCCTGTTCCGAAAAAGCAGCTGCTTCAGACACTGCATACAACTGCGGCAACGATTAAACCCTTGATTGAGAAAGGCATCTTAAGAGAGTACAAGCAAGAGGTGCTGAGAGACCCGTATGGTCATAGAGAATTTGAAAGAACCCAGCCCTTTACGTTAACAGAAGAACAGCAGGCTGCGATTGAACCTGTGCTTGCTTCGATTGAAGACAATTCACATGACGTTTTTCTATTGCACGGTGTCACCGGCAGTGGAAAAACCGAAGTGTATCTGCAGTCGATTCAACAGGTCATTGACAGAGACCAGGAAGCGATTATGCTCGTTCCGGAAATTGCATTAACGCCGCAAATGGTAGAACGATTTAAAGGCAGGTTTGGCTCAAAAGTGGCCGTATTGCACAGTGCGTTATCGGCCGGTGAAAAATACGATGAATGGAGAAAGATTCAGCGGCAGGAGGTCCAGGTCGTTGTCGGAGCTCGTTCTGCTATCTTTGCTCCGTTTACAAATATCGGCATTATTATTATTGACGAGGAGCACGAATCAAGCTATAAACAAGAGGATCGCACGAGGTATCATGCTCGTGATGTTGCTATTGAACGAGGGAAAATTCACACTTGTCCTGTTATGCTCGGCAGTGCAACCCCCGCTCTTGAAACGTATGCTCGAGCTGTTAAAGGCAATTACCAACTGCTCACTCTGTCTAAGCGGATGAATGATGCAATGATGCCGAAAGCTGAGCTGGTCGATATGAGAGAGGAGCTGCATGAGGGGAATCGGTCGATGTTCTCGAGGCAATTGAAAGAGAATATAGAAGATCGTATCGCCAAAGGAGAACAGATTGTTCTGTTTCTCAATCGCCGCGGATACGCAACTTTCGTTATGTGCCGCGATTGTGGTCATGTGAAAGAATGTCCCCATTGTGATATTGCGTTAACCTATCATAGAAGACAAGAAAGATTAAAATGCCATTATTGTTCACATGAAGAGCCAATGCCGGCGCAGTGTCCGGAGTGTGAAAGTAAAACGATTCGCTATTTTGGAACCGGTACACAAAAAATAGAGGAAGCCTTGCAGCAGTTAATCCCTGAAGCCCGCGTCATTCGGATGGATGTGGATACAACGCGGCGTAAGGGGTCCCATGAGCGTCTCCTCCAGCAATTTGGAGAAAAAAAAGCGGATATTTTACTCGGAACGCAAATGATCGCGAAAGGGCTGGATTTTGCCAATGTGACACTTGTCGGTGTGCTCGCAGCTGATTCGCTGCTCAACCTGCCTGATTTTCGTGCATCTGAAAAAACGTTCCAACTATTAACACAAGTAAGTGGACGAGCAGGACGCCATCAATTGCCGGGAGAAGTGATCATCCAGACTTATACCCCGGAACATTACAGCATTCAGCTGTCAAGCCAGTTTAACTATGAGGCCTTCTTCGCAGAAGAGATGAAATTAAGGAAGGCGTTTCACTACCCGCCTTATTATTTCCTGACACTGTTTACTGTATCTCATCCGAAGCAATTAAAGGTTCAGGAAGTCACCCAGAAAATTGTTCAATTTATGGGGCAACGGCTGACTGAGGGTGCCGATGTATTAGGCCCGACCCCCTCTGCGTTAACCCGGATCAACGATAGATATCGCTACCAATGCATGGTAAAATACAAGAAGGAACCCGAGCAGCGGAAATTAGTGCAGCGTATCCTTCACTATTACGAAGATGAAATGAAGCAAGAAAACGGATTGCAGATCACGGTAGATTTCCAGCCGTATCAGCTAATGTAAGAAAGGAGCTCTTTCGCCAGATGACACGTATTGTTTTTATGGGAACGCCTGACTTTGCTGTTCCTGTTCTGGAACAGCTAGTTGAACACAATTATGAAGTCGTATTAGCGGTTACTCAGCCAGATCGCCCGAAAGGCCGCAAACGCACCCTCACACCTCCGCCTGTCAAAGCAGCGGCTGAGAAGTGGGGAATCCCCGTTTTTCAACCTGAGAAAATAAAAGATGAATATGAGGAAGTCTTATCGTATGAGCCTGAGCTCATCGTAACAGCTGCCTTCGGCCAAATTCTGCCCGAAGCTTTACTTACTGCTCCTGAGCACGGATGTATCAATGTTCATGCTTCTCTGTTACCAGAACTTAGAGGCGGTGCACCGATTCATTATTCGATTATCCAGGGCAAGCAGGAGACGGGTGTCACTATTATGTATATGGTGAAAAAGCTTGATGCGGGCGATATCCTGACCCAAGTCCGCGTGCCTATTGAGGATGATGATCACGTAGGTACATTACACGATAAATTAGCAGAGGCCGGATCACGTTTACTTATGGAAACGCTGCCGCCGCTTTTAAAACGCGAAATTACTCCACATCAGCAGGTGGATGAGGAAGCGACCTTTGCTGCGAATATCAAGAGAGAACAGGAGTGGATTGATTGGAGTCTAGATCAGCAGTCGGTGTACAATCAGATTCGCGGCCTGCATCCGTGGCCCGTTGCCTTTACCTACTGGAAGGGAAAACCATTGAAAGTCTGGTGGGCGGCCAAGGTAGACGGAAAGTATGAACAGGCCCCCGGAACTGTATTAGCACGGGAGGAAGATGGATTTCTCGTGCAAACAGGTGACGGAAAAGCTGTGAAACTTACGGATGTTCAGCCTGCAGGGAAAAAGCGCATGAATGGACAGGCCTTTTTAAACGGTGCCGGCCAAACGCTGACGACCGGGGAAGTATTGGGGGAGCACGATGGCTAAATACGTACTGAGAGAATCTGCTTTACATTTACTGACGAGAATTGGCGAACAGGGCGGATACAGTCATGTTTTGTTAGACCAGGAAATGAACAAGCGCAGCTTATCGAACAAAGATGGTGCGTTATTAACGGAAATCGTTTATGGGACTTTGCAAAACAAGCGTAAGATCGAGTTTCAAATTCAACTGTACATCGCCAAACAAAAGAAAATTAAGCCGTGGGTGAAGTGGCTGCTTTATATGTCGGTCTACCAAATGCTGTATTTGGAACGAGTGCCGGACCATGCTGTCATCCATGAAGCCGTGGAAATTTCTAAAACAAGGGGACACAAAGGGATCGCATCATTCATGAATGGGGTGCTCCGTAACGTGCAGCGTAAAGGAGTTCAGGATCCTTCTACAATTGACAATAAAGTTGAACGCCTCGCCATTGAGACCAGTCATCCAACCTGGCTGGTCAGTCGCTGGGTGGAGCAATATGGCTGGGAACTGACAGCGGGAATGTGCACGCAGAATTTAAAACGCCTTCCGATGTCGGTTCGGATTCAGCCATTGCGTATTTCCCGTGCAGAAGCCATGGCGGAATTGAAAGAGCGTGGAATTACTGGTAAGGAAAGCGTGCTGTCAAGTCAAGGACTCTTAATTGAGGAAGGTCGTATCATCGACGATCGCTTATTAACGGAAGGATACCTTACCGTCCAGGACCAAAGCTCGATGCTTGTAGCTGAAATGATGGATCTGAAACCAGGGCTGACCGTACTTGATGCCTGTAGTGCTCCGGGCGGCAAAACGACTCATATTGCCGAAAAAATGGAAGATCAAGGCTCAGTTATCGCGTATGATTTACACGATAAGAAAGCCAAGCTTGTCGATGACAAAGCGATGCTGCTCCAACTTCAATCCATTGAAGCAAAGCAAGCGGACTCGAGACGACTGCACGAACTCCACAAAAATGAATCCTTTAACCGCATTCTTCTCGATGCCCCGTGTTCAGGACTCGGTGTTATGCGAGGGAAACCTGATATTAAGTATCACAAAAACGAATCAGACATCATCGCTCTTAGAAACATACAAGATGAATTACTGGACAGCGTAGCGCCGTTGTTACAGGTAGGCGGAAAGCTTGTGTACAGTACCTGTACAGTCGATCGTCACGAGAATGAGCAAGCTGTTGAACACTTTTTACAGCAACATCCCGAATTTGAAATTGACCCGGCTTTTGCAGGAAGTTTGCCTGAAGAGCTGCAGGATTCAGTTGGACATACAGAGTTCGGGCTTCAATTGTTTCCACAGCAATGGGATACAGATGGATTCTTTTTGACGAGAATGGTGAAAAAACACTAAAAACGAGCATGACTACTTTCCTTTGTAAAGTTGTATTTTTATAAATGAACAGCGATTCTTCCAGGCAACGGTTTTAAGACAGCGTGATTATGGTTATTCTGATTACGTAACGGCTGTATATGTGCGAACCATGAACAGTATTAAATCCAAGTGGTTTCCTGTACACTAAATGTCAAGTGTTCTCACAACCTGGGGAGACACCGGAACAGAAGAAATAAGGGTGCTATTTGTCACGATTAAGGTCACATTCAGCATGTGACCCGCTTCGTACGATGGAGCGAAACGAAGAAACGAGGTGAAGACCGTGTTCGACTGCTTTATGACAGATCAAGGAAAAGTTAGAAATCATAATGAAGATGCTGGCGGAATTTTTAATAGTGAATCCGGGCAGAAGCTAGCTGTTGTTGCAGATGGGATGGGCGGTCACCGTGCAGGAGATGTAGCGAGTCAACTTGCTGTGACAGTCTTACATAATAAGTGGCAGGAAGCTGGTGCTTTTAACACACCAGACGAGGCAGAAGGTTGGTTAAAGCAATCGGTACTCGAAGTAAATCAGGATATTCAAGAACATGCGAATCAGCATGAAGAGTGCCAGGGGATGGGAACCACTCTCGTGGCTGCAATTTGTACAGATGGCTTTGCAACGATCGCCCACATTGGTGATAGTCGTTGTTATTTAGCCAATAATTACGGATTTAAACAAGTTACCGAGGACCATTCACTGGTGAACGAGTTAGTTCGCTCAGGTCAAATAACCTCAGAGCAGGCGGAACATCATCCTAGAAAGAACGTGCTATTAAAAGCGCTGGGAACAGAGGAAGAGATCACACCTGATATTCTCACGATTTCTTTTGATGAAGATGATCGTTTGCTGCTGTGCTCTGATGGGTTAAGCAATAAAGTTACTGATGATGAAATAGAGGAATTAGCAGCCTTTAACGGGAAATGGGAAGAATTTTGTCAATCCTTGGTTGATCTGGCCAATGAACGAGGTGGCGAAGATAATATCACCCTTGCTGTCATTCATTATAGTCACACAGATTCGAAAGAAGGTGCTGACTAATGATGAATAATCGTCTCCTGAACGAACGATATAAAATTATGGAGATGATCGGCGGGGGAGGGATGGCCAACGTCTATCTAGCTCACGATACGATTTTAAATCGAGATGTAGCGATTAAAGTGTTACGACTTGAACATGGAGACGATGATGAATTTATTGCCCGCTTCCATCGCGAGGCGCAGTCTGCCTCAAGCCTATCTCATCCGAACATTGTGAACATTTACGATGTAGGTGAAGAAGAAGATTTATATTTTATGGCAATGGAATACGTTGATGGCATGACCTTGAAACAATACATTCAAAAAAACAGTCCAATTGATGCAGCAGACGCGATTGATATCATTCGGCAGATTACTTCAGCTATCTCTCATGCCCACGACAATGAAATTGTGCACCGTGATATTAAACCGCAAAATATTTTAATTGACCATTATGGGCAAGTGAAAGTTACAGACTTCGGAATCGCCATGGCATTAAGTGCTACAGCCTTAACGCAAACGAACTCTGTACTCGGATCTGTTCATTACTTATCACCTGAACAAGCCAGAGGTGGCATGGCCACTAAAAAGTCTGATATTTATTCATTAGGGATTGTGCTTTTTGAGTTACTAACAGGACGTCTGCCTTTTTCAGGAGAATCCCCAGTAGCCATTGCTCTTAAGCATTTACAGCATGACACTCCTTCGCTAAAGCGCTGGATTGCAGATCTGCCTCAAAGTGTAGAGAATATCGTGTTAAAAGCAACCGCCAAGGATCCATTTCATCGGTACGATTCTGTCATGGAAATGGAGTATGATCTAGAAACAGCTCTTGAACCTGAACGCCTGAATGAACCGATTTTTACTACTCCGAATGATGGGGATGAAGAGCAGACAAAGGCGATCCCGGTAATTACTGAGGAAAATTATGGAGACGATGCTGAAGACGATACGATCGTCCATAGTGCTGCAACAAAAGTCAGTCAAGATCAAAACCTTTCAAAAAAAGAAAAGAAACAAGCCAAGAAGCTTCACAAAAAATCCAAAAAACAGCAGAAGAAAAAGAAAAAGAAGAAGAAAAGACCTTTGTTATGGTTACTAATCATTTTCCTACTTCTTTCCGCAGCCGGTGCTATTGCGCTGTTTGTCGTACCAGGTCTTCTGCAGCCAGATGATGTTGAAATGATTGATGTTGAAGGAATGGAGTATGAAGAAGCGTATGACCAGCTAAGTGAGCTTCGTTTGAACGTAAAACGTGAACCCACCTATTCTGACACAGTGCAGGAAGGACTTGTGGTTCGAACAGACCCTGAAGCGGGAATGGTCATAAAGGAAGAATCGGAAGTTACCGTTTATACGAGTCAAGGTAAAGAACGGGTCGAGTTTGGCAATTACGAAGGGGAAGATTTTGACAGGGTTAAACAAGAGCTTGAAGATCAGGGTTATTCAAGTGTTCTCGCTATCGACGAAAATTCGGATCAGCCTGCAGGTGAGATCATCGAACAAATTCAGCCTCAGGAGGATGAGGAAGTTGTACCAGAGGAAACGAGTGTTATTTTCAGGGTCAGCGTTGGGCCACTTACTGTCACTCTAAGATCTCTAGAAGGAGAGACGCTTGAGTCAGCTCAAAACTATCTAAATGAGAACAACCTGAATGCAACAGTGACAGAGGAACACTCGCCTGATATCCCTGAAGGCCACGTTATTGGCCATCAGCCGCAAGCGTTAAGTGAAATAGAGGAAGGATCAACTGTTAATCTGGTAGTCTCGCTGGGACCGAAAGAACAGCCTCCAAGAGAAGAGACAATCCAGGTAGAGGTCCCGTACGATGAGAAAGCAGAACAAAAGGAACAAACCGTGCTCATTTATATTAATGACGCCAACCATGAAATGAAAGAAGTTTTCCGTGAAGAAACAATTACCGAAGATACTACTGTAGAGTTTACGCTTACGATTCAGCCAAAAGAGGAAGCATCATATAAAGTGCAGCTAGGTGATAAAGTAATTGAGGAAAAAACGGTGCCATATGAAGAAGGTGAATAAATGGCAACAGGTAAAATAATAAAGGCATTAAGCGGGTTTTATTATGTTCTCCATGAGGGAACGGTTTATCAGTGTCGAGGCAGAGGTGTATTTAGGAAACGAAAGATAACCCCGCTTGTGGGAGATCTTGTGGAATTTAAAGCAGAAACGGTCGAAGAAGGTTATATTCTTGCCATTGAAGAACGGCAGAATGAGCTCGTAAGACCGCCGATATCTAATATTGACCAAGCTCTGATTGTAACATCTGCCGTCCACCCTGATTTCAACTCGTTGTTATTGGATCGATTCTTAGTCCTTGTTGAGGCAAAGCGTATTGAACCGTTAATCGTTATTTCTAAATTAGACCAGGTGGCAGATGAAGTGTTACAAGAGATGGAAAACTACAAGAATTTGTACGAGGGGATAGGATACCCTGTAATCCTTTCCTCGGTAAATGATTCACAATCGATTGATCAGCTGCAGTCTCATTTAGCTGGCCGGACTACTGTAATTGCCGGGCAGTCTGGAGTGGGCAAATCTTCACTGCTGAATTCGATCGATCCCCGGCTGGCCATCGATACGGATGAAATTTCAGCAAGTCTTGGACGAGGCAAACATACTACAAGACATGTAGAACTTTACGAAATTGCCGGTGGACTAGTTGCAGATACACCCGGTTTTAGTTCATTAGAGTTCGGCAGTCTTCAGTTGGATCAATTAAGTGAATGTTTTCCTGAGTTTGTTGCTGTCCAGGATGAATGTAAGTTCCGGGGCTGTCTCCACAATAAGGAGCCCAAGTGTGCCGTGAAAGCAGGAGTAGAAAGCGGTTCGATCGCCCAACAAAGATATGAACATTATTTACAATTCGTTGAAGAAATTTATAACAGAAAGCCGAGGTATTAACATGACTAAGATTGCGCCATCGATTCTGGCATCAGATTTTGCCCAATTAGGGTCGGAAATTCTAGATGTGGAACAAGGAGGAGCCGATTACATTCATGTGGATGTAATGGACGGCCATTTTGTTCCTAATATTACAATTGGACCACTTATTGTGGAAGCGATACGCCCGAATACGACGTTACCGATCGATGTTCATTTGATGATTGAAAATCCTGATGATTATATTGGTGCTTTTGCTAAAGCGGGATCTGATATCATTACAGTGCACCAGGAAGCCTCTCCCCATCTGCATCGAACGGTTCAACTTATCAAAAGCCATTGTGTAAAAGCAGGTGTGGTTATCAATCCTGCCACACCGGCAGAATCTATTAAACCAATATTACAAGATGTGGATCTTGTGCTGCTTATGACTGTAAATCCAGGATTTGGCGGGCAATCATTCATTGAAAGTGTTGTCCCGAAAATTAACCAGATTTCCACATGGCGAAGCGAACTGGATGCTGAGTTTGAAATCGAAATTGATGGTGGGGTTAATAAGGAAACCGCCAAAATCTGTACGGAAGCGGGAGCAGATGTACTGGTAGCTGGAAGTGCAATATTTAACCAGGAAGATCGAGGAAAAGCGATCACGGAAATTCGTCAATCGTTATAAACAGCAAGAAGCCAAAATATGTGGTTCACTGCCGATATTTTGGCTTCTTTTTTTGAAGGTGGTAAGGTAATGAAGAAAATAGCGATCGTCGCTGGCGGACCAAAGGATTTCGTGCCAGACCTCTCAAAATTTGATGAAAACAATATACTCTGGATTGGGGCTGATCTTGGAGCGGAAGTAATCCTTGAGCAAGGCAGACGGCTGGATATCGCTGTAGGTGACTTTGACTCAGTCAGCTCCGAGTCGTTAATGCGGATTAAAGAATCAGCGGGAAGAACGGATACATACCCAAATGAAAAGAATGAAACAGACCTCGAAATAGCCCTTCTCGAAGCTTTAAAATACCAGCCAGAGCAGATTTTACTTTTTGGCGTAACAGGCGGGCGGCTTGATCATACGATGGTAAATATTCAAATTTTGTACCCCCTATTAACAAAAGGTATTAAAGGAACTATTATTGATCAGCAAAATCAAGTGGAATTAGTTGGTCAAGGAGTGCATACACTGAAGAAGATCAGTCAATATCCATATGTATCCTTCTTACCGGTCACGCTTGCAATCAAAGGGTTAAGTTTGGAAGGTTTTTATTATCCGTTACTGGATGCTGAACTTTCTTATGGATCGACGCGCTGTATATCTAATCAATTGATTGAAGATAGAGGTACTTTTTCATTCACCGAAGGCATACTCTTAGTAATAAGAAGCCATGACGTTATCTAACAGAAGGTTGCAAGACGCACAGCTTTACATTTTGAGGAGGGGGCTCATGAAATTCTATACGATTAAACTCCCGCGTTTTCTCGGAGGGTTTGTACGGGCTATCATTGGTACTTTTAAAAAAGAATAGCAAAAAAGCACCCTGTGAGGGTGCTTTTTTGTGCGAGTCTAGATTAGACGCGCTCTACTTTACCTGATTTTAAATCACGTGCAGATACATAAACCTTCTTAGGCTTACCATCTACAAGAATACGCACTTTTTGCACGTTGGCTTTGAATTGACGTTTATTAGCGTTCATAGCGTGTGAACGATTATTTCCGGAACGTGTACTACGTCCTGAAACGACACATTTGCGTGACATATAAATCCCTCCTGTTACGATACATAAATCATGAAATACTTAATTAATGTATCATAATAAATACGTAAATGCAATGGAACGAAAGATGATATCAAGAATTTTTTCTTGACAGAGAGAAGCAATTGTTTCAGAGTATAGGAGGGGTTTCACCGTATATAAATACGATGTATGAATTCTGTGATATAATGGGTGCACGAACATGGTTGAGTGACAAAGGAGGATTTTTAAATGTCCGTTGATCTTACTACTAAATATGGTCATATCACGATAAGCAATGAAGTCATTTCCACTGTAGCAGGAGGTGCTGCGGTTGAATGTTACGGAATTGTCGGCATGGCCTCTAAAAATCAACTTCGAGATGGTCTGGCAGAAATGCTGCGTCGTGAGAATTTTTCAAGAGGCGTTGTCGTAAGACAAGAAGATGAACAGCTCCATATCGATATGTATATTATCGTAAGCTATGGTACGAAAATATCGGAAGTCGCACATAATGTCCAATCACAAGTCAAATACACATTAAATAAAACAGTAGGCTTATCAGTTAGTTCGGTAAATATTTTCATCCAAGGGGTACGGGTGATCAACGAATAAAGGTAGTCGTTAGTCAAAGGAGGAAGCAGCGTGACGTTACGAAAGTTAGAGGGGACAACACTGGCAGAAATGATTCTGCAAGGTGCTCATCATCTTAAAAGCAACTCGCAGATGATTGATGCTCTTAATGTGTTTCCTGTTCCGGATGGAGATACCGGTACGAATATGAATTTGTCCATGTCGTCAGGGGCAGAAGAAGTGAAGAACGTTTCTGCAAATCATGCCGGGCTCGTTTCACAAGCATTCGCAAAAGGTTTGTTAATGGGAGCACGAGGAAACTCAGGGGTTATTCTTTCTCAGTTATTCAGAGGGTTTTCTAAAGCGTTGGAAGAGAAAGAAACGATCACCACGAAAGATTTTGCTGAAGCTCTTCAAGGCGGCGTAAAGACCGCCTATAAAGCAGTAATGAAACCCGTCGAAGGCACTATTCTGACGGTTGCACGGGAAACAGGAGAAGCATCTGTAACTTTAGCGGAAAAAGAAGAGGAATTTCTGCCATTTATTCAAGGTGTGGTGGATGCTGCACGCGAATCCTTAAAAGGGACACCTGAATTGCTTCCGGTTTTAAAAGAAGTGGGAGTGGTCGATAGTGGTGGACAAGGGTTATTAACCATTTACGAAGGGTTTTTAGCCAATTTAAAAGGTGAAGAGATGCCTGAACACAGTACAATGAACTCAATGGGAGAGATGGTGAACGCTGAACACCATAAACTTGCCCAGGACTTCATGGATACTGATGATATTAAATATGGGTATTGTACAGAATTTATGGTCAAGTTTGAAGAAGAGAAATTGGCCGAAACACCATATAAAGAAGAAGCTTTCCGGGAAGTATTAAGTGAACACGGTGATTCGCTGCTCGTCGTGTCTGACGAAGAGTTGATCAAAGTCCATATCCACACTGAACATCCCGGCAATGCTCTTAATTTGGGCCAGCAATACGGCAGTTTAGTGAATATGAAGATCGAAAATATGCGGGAGCAGCATACGTCAATCGTTGGCGATAAAAAACAAACCAAACCTAGGGAAAAGGCTGGGTATGGGATTGTGACGGTAGCGATGGGAGACGGAATGAAGAAGTTGTTTGAGAGCCTCGGGGCCAATGTTGTCATCCAAGGCGGCCAGACGATGAATCCAAGTACTAAAGATATTTCAGACGCAATTGTGGAAGCTCACGCCAACAATGTTCTTATTTTGCCAAACAATAAAAACATTACGATGGCGGCTGAACAGGCGGCTGAATTAGCTGAAGTAAATGCAGCGGTTGTACCATCGAAAACGATACCTCAAGGGATTAGTGCCTTACTTGGATTTAATCCGGAAGCAGATTTAATTGCGAACCAGGAGGAAATGTCTTCGTTAATGGCCCAGGTGAAGTCGGGACAAATCACCTATGCGGTTAGGGATACGCAAATTGATGGACTTTCGATAGAAAAAGGACATTTTATGGGGATATCTGAAGGAAAAATCTCTTCGGCCCAGAAGGACAAATTAGCTACGGCTAAGGATCTATTAAAAGAAATGATTGATGAAGAAGAGGACGAGATCGTCACTATCATCAGTGGTGAAGAGGCTAATGAGCAAGAGGTCGAAGCCTTAGAAGCTTATTTAGAGGAACACTACGAGGATATGGAAGTGGAAATTCATCGTGGTGACCAGCCTATCTATTCCTTTGTTTTTTCTGTTGAATAAACGAACAAAAGCGGAGCCTACCAGGCTCCGCTTTTTCTGTGGTTCAGCTTCTAAGGCTATTAGGGGATAGACCTTAGCGTTATAAGTTATTCCAATCTGGAATAATAGCTTTATTCCACACGACCATAGTTTGATTAATACTTCCATGGTCTAGACGCCCTTTTCATCTTTCAATTAATGCCCGAGTGATCGCATGATAAATTCAAGAAGAAAGATCATGGCAATACATACAACCGGTGTGGTTAGCTCTCGCTGCTTTCCGATCGCAAACTTCACGATAGGATAGGCAATGAACCCGAAGGCCATGCCATCAGCGATCGAATAAGTGAACGGAATCATCACAATGATCAAAAAGGCTGGCATTGCTTCAGATAAATTGTCCAACGGTATTTCCTTAATATTTTGCACCATCAGTGCCCCGACGATGATTAAGATAGGACTGATGGCTGTTGAAGGAACCATTGATATCCAAGGGATCAGCAGCAGTGTTGCCAGAAACAGCACGGCCATCGTAAGACTTGCGCGGCCAGATTTTCCTCCTGATGCAATAACAGCAGCACTTTCAGCCGAAGATACAGTCGGAGAAGTTCCGAAAAATCCACTTGCGAGCGCTGAAAAAGCTGAAGCTTGATAAGCTTTTTTGAACTTATCGTCCTGTTTTAACATGGACAATTGTCCGTGAATCAGACCCATATTTTCAAAAATAAGGACAATGGTTAATGGAAATACGGCCATCCAGAAACTGAATTCAGTAATTCCGCTGAAGGAAGGCATCATAATCCATTCCTGATCCGCTAAGGACAAGGAGGGCCCAGGTGCATCTAATAAGCCGGTAAAGTGTGCAATGAGCGTGCCGATGATCATAGTGATCAGGAAGTTGCCGGGGACATTTTTAGCAAAAAGAAAGACAGCAATAAATAAGGTTAGTAAACTCGTGATCACGAGAGCGGAAGACGGATTACCTAATGTAATCAATGAATGTTCTCCGCGGACGACGAGACCGCCTTTCTCTAAGCCGATTAAAGTCAAAAACATCCCAAGACCTACAGTAACTGCATGCTTTAACGAATCAGGGATAGCTGTTTTTAACCAATCTCCCAAACGCGTGAAAGCGGTCAGCAGAAAAATCAATCCAGCTACAAGAACCACAGCCAGACCTTCCTGAAACGGAATCCCGCTGCCTTCGACAATCGAATAAGCAAATAAAGCATTCACTCCCATACCAGGAATGAGTACCATAGGGGCATTGGCGTATAAAGCCATGATCAAACAGCCTGCAGCGCTTGCTAAAATGGTGGCAACCATTCCTTGCTCTAATGGCAGACCTGCCGTTTTCAGAATCTGGCTGTTTACCGCCACGATATAAACAGTAGTAAAATAGCCGATTAAGCCCGCTAACAGGTCTTGACGCAAGCCAAGCGTGTGATTATGCTTAGTAAGCATAGACAATCGCCTCTATGAAATTTATCCCTCTCCCACCCGGTTACCGTGTAACCCACGAAGAACTATTATACTCTTCTCCCAGCTAAGAATCAATTCATCTTTATATTAAATTGTTACAAATAGAGAGCAATATGATAGAATAAATAGGGTTGAATTTGTAAAAGTAAGCGTTTTCCCGTTAAAATAGAAGTAAGTATCAGATGGGATGGTGGTAGGAATGAAGTATAGATCAGTGTTTGATATAATTGGCCCTGTTATGATTGGACCTTCCAGCTCACATACAGCTGGAGCCGCCCGGATTGGCCGGGCAGCCAGACATTTATTTGGCCGGGAGCCTCACTATGCAAATATTCATTTATATGGTTCATTTAAAGAAACGTATAAAGGTCATGGGACTGATGTGGCTATTGTTGGTGGATTGCTAGATTACGATACAGATGATACAAGAATGAGTAAGTCACTCGATACAGCCCGTGAAAAAGGAATAAAAGTGCAATTTTTTGAGGAAGCAGCACAAACGGATCACCCTAATACAGCTCGAATCAAAATTGGAGATGAACAGGATGAACTTGAACTTGTCGGGATCTCAATCGGCGGAGGAAAGGCTGAGATTACAGAGCTTAATGGTTTTGAGTTAAAGCTTTCTGGAAGCCACCCGGCGATTCTGCTCATTCATAATGATCGGTACGGGGCCATCGCCTCAGCTACAACCATATTGGCGAGCAATGAAATTAATATCGGCCGTATGGAAGTGTCAAGAAAAGGTGAGGGAGAACAGGCACTGATGGTGATCGAGGTGGATCAAAATATTGATGATTCGGTTTTAAGCGAATTAGAACGTGCAGATCATATTACCCAGGTCGCTAAAATATCAGACTAACCTAGAGAAAGGGGTAGTACTTTGTTTAAAAACGTTGCAGAATTAATACAACTTGCAGAAAGCAAAGGCGAAAAAATTTCAGAAATAATGATTCAGCAGGAAGCAGATGTTAAGCAAGTTTCAAGGGAAGAGATCTTCTCTCAAATGGAACGAAATCTGGCGGTCATGGAGAAAGCTGTTGAGGACGGCTTGAAAGGTGTAAAGTCTCACAGTGGATTAACCGGCGGCGATGCGGTTTTAATTCAGGACTATATGAGAGACCATGAGCCACTCTCTGGGAACTTATTAATGGATGCGGTTAGTAAGGCTGTTGCCACTAACGAAGTGAACGCAGCGATGGGAACGATTTGCGCCACTCCAACTGCAGGCAGCGCAGGCTGTGTTCCGGGAACATTGTTTGCTGTTAAAAATAAACTAAATCCTACCCGGGAACAAATGGTTCGCTATCTATTCACATTGGGAGCGTTTGGCTTTGTTGTTGCGAACAATGCATCCATCTCTGGTGCAGCAGGGGGCTGTCAGGCAGAAGTCGGTTCTGCTGCCGGAATGGCATCAGCAGCGATCGTAGAAATGGCTGGAGGAACACCAGCCCAGTCAGCTGAGGCGATGGCGATCACGCTTAAGAATATGCTTGGTCTCATTTGTGACCCTGTTGCTGGTTTAGTAGAAGTTCCCTGTGTGAAAAGGAATGCGATGGGAGCAACGAATGCGATTGTTTCAGCTGACATGGCTCTCGCAGGTGTCACGAGCCGTATCCCTTGTGATGAAGTCATCGATGCCATGTATAAAGTAGGTCAGCGGATGCCGACAGCCTTCCGCGAAACGGCTCAAGGCGGGCTCGCTGCTACGCCGACAGGAAAGCAGCTCGAAGCTAAAGTGTACGGCATGCCGCTCGAGAAAGAGTGAATTCCATGTTGAGCCAATCTATAGGTGAAGTAAAAGGTGTCGGGGAAAAGCTCCAAGCTCATTTGAATGAGCTTGGACTTTTTACAATTGAAGATTTGTTATTCTATTTCCCATATCGTTACGAAACGTATGAAATCAAGCCGCTAACCGAATTAATTCATAATGAGAAGGCGACTATTGAAGGAGTTTTAACGGCGGAACCAGCTGTGAACTATTACGGTAAAAAGAAATCACGCTTAACGATGACGCTGCAGGTGGAGCAATTTGCGGTTAAAGCGGTGATGTTTAATCGAGCTTTTGCCAAGAAACAGTTACATAAAGGCGATACCATCACGGTTACTGGCAAATGGGATCAGCATCGATTGCAAATCACTGTGAGCCAATTTAAAAAAGGCGAAGCCAAAAGTCAGGATCCGATTCAGCCCGTTTACACGTTGAAAGAAAGTGTAACATTGAAGACGTTAAGAAAGGTGATAAAAGCTGCCCTTGATGAGCATGCAGACGAAGTTACGGAAATTTTACCTGAAGAAACGATGCTTTCCTATAAGCTTCCAGACCGCAGACAAGCACTGTTGCAAATGCATTACCCTGAAAGCCGGATCATGCTCAAGCATGCGAAAAGGCGATTTATTTATGAAGAATTTCTCGTATTTCAACTAAAAATGCAGCTGCTAAGGAAACTTCATCGCGAGTCTACCAAAGGAAACGCACAAAACTATAATAATGATCAATTAACCGGCTTTGTCCAGGACCTTCCTTTTGAATTGACCGCTGCCCAAAAACGATCGCTGGCAGAGATCTTAAAGGATATGAAGAGTCCTTACCGGATGAACCGGCTTCTGCAAGGGGATGTAGGATCAGGGAAAACAGCCGTTGCGGCGATTGCACTATATGCCTCGATTACGATAGGGAAGCAAGGTGCCCTCATGGTTCCTACTGAAATTCTTGCCGAACAGCATTACCATTCTCTTAGTCAGATGTTTGCCGGTAGGGCCCGCGTAGTTTTGTTAACAGGTTCTGTTAAAGGTAAAAAACGCAAAGAGGTTCTGCAGTCCATCCAGGCGCACGAAGTGGATATTATAGTGGGGACACATGCCCTGATTCAAGAAGAAGTTGAATTTAATGAGCTGGGTTTTGTGATCGTTGATGAGCAGCATCGCTTCGGAGTTAACCAGCGCCGTGCGTTAAGAGGGAAAGGCTTAAGTCCGGACGTCTTATTCATGACGGCAACACCTATTCCAAGAACCCTGGCGATTACAGCGTTCGGTGATATGGACGTATCGGTGATTGATGAGATGCCAGCCGGCCGAAAACCAGTTGAAACCTACTGGATTAAAGGAGAAATGACGGATCGTGTGCTGGGTTTTATTGAAAAAGTGGTCAGGAATGGTCAGCAGGCATATGTAATTTGTCCGTTAATTGAGGAATCTGATCAGTTAGACATCCAAAATGCAGTTGATTTATACCAGCAAATTGCTGAAGTCTACGAACCCAATATTTCAGTTGGCCTAATGCACGGACGCCTTCATAATGAGGAAAAAGAAGAAGTGATGAAGCGTTTCGCAGAGAATGAACTGCAGGTGCTCGTGTCAACGACAGTCGTTGAGGTAGGGGTGAATGTCCCGAATGCAACTGTGATGGTGATTCATGACGCGGAACGATTTGGTCTTTCACAGCTTCATCAACTGCGGGGACGTGTCGGCCGAGGCCATGAGCAAAGTTATTGTATTTTACTCGCTGATCCTAAGGGAGATGTAGGCAAAGAACGAATGCGTATTATGACTGAAACGACTGATGGATTTGAGCTATCTGAGCAGGATTTAAAACTGAGAGGTCCTGGAGACTTTTTTGGCAGAAAACAAAGCGGACTGCCTGAATTTAAAGTGGGTGACATGGTTCATGACTATCGGGCACTTGAAACGGCCAGAGCCGATGCAGCCGAAATAATAGTGAACGGTTCGTTGGTTCATGATGAACAATTTAGGCCGTTGAAAGAGCTCATTGAGCAAGATGAGCATATTAGTGGTGAGATCCTTGATTAAAAAATGAGTGAGAGCTTGGAAAAAATTAATTTTATCAGATGAAAATAATCCGAACTATTATTCGTGCTTATAATTCGCTTCGAAAATATACTTCGCTTTCCGCGGGAGGCTGTTGAGTCTCCTCGTGCTGGCGCATTGCAGGGTCTCACCTAGGCCTTTCCTCCCGCAGGAGTCTTCGTATATTTTCTCCGCTAAAGCAGCGCATCATTCGTCTTTTTACTTAAGAGGTATAGTTATGTCCCTGCCTCGTTCAATGTTGGCACATGCCCCACAGGACGTGCCGATTTTAACCGAACTTCCTTTATCTGGTCCTTACCCGAATACTCTCTGCCGCGGCAACCCGGGTCACTTGTGCTTTAGCTCATTTGTATGTTTTTATCGTTTCCTCGAACAATATAGGGAAACTATTGCGTAATTGATTCAGGTATTATATATTACTGTTAGTACCTAGTCATAAAAAATGTGGCAATCGAACGGTGGGAACGTGATGAAACGTACGAAACAAATGAGGCAAAGTGAATTAAAATCAACCATTGAAGCCACTCCCTTCATAACAGATGAGACCCTGGCAAACCAATTCGGTGTAAGTATCCAAACCATCCGCCTCGATCGGATGGAGTTATCTATTCCTGAATTAAGAGAACGGATCAAATCTGTGGCTACCCAGGAATGGAACGAAACGGTTAAAGCTCTTCCTATTGAGGAAGTTATCGGGGAAGTAGTCGATTTGGAACTGGATCAACGTGCCATTTCCATTTTGGATATTAAAGCGGAACATGTTTTCTCAAGAAATCACATCGCCCGAGGACATCATTTGTTTGCCCAGGCAAATTCCCTTGCTGTAGCTGTAATTGATGAGGAGCTGGCCCTTACAGCTGAGTCGAGGATTCGCTTTATGCGGCAGGTTAAGCAAGGAGAGCGTGTCATAGCTAAGGCATTCGTCCGAGGTGATGATGATAAAGGGCGCACGCTAGTGGATGTGCACAGCTTTGTAGAAAATGAGGAAGTGTTCGCAGGTACATTTGAAATGTTTCGTCAGCAAGAGTCAAAGGAGTGAAGCAAGTAATGAAACTAGCAATAGATGCTATGGGCGGAGATCATGCTCCTGAGTCGATCGTCAAGGGGGCGGTACAAGCCGTGTCCAAGATTGATGACCTGTCAATAACCTTGATAGGTGATGAACAACAAATCAATCCTTTACTAGGTGATACAGCAAATATTTCGGTTATACATACAGATGAAAAGATTACGTCAGATGATGAGCCTGTTAGAGCTGTTCGCAAAAAAAAGACGGCCTCGATGGTCTTGATGGCAAAAGAAGTAAGCGAAGGCAGAGCTGAAGGATGCATATCAGCTGGGAATACAGGGGCGCTCATGAGTGCCGGCTTATTTATTGTCGGCCGAATGAAAGGAATCGACCGTCCGGCTTTAAGCCCTACACTCCCTACAGAAGATGGCAAAGGCTTTCTGCTGCTTGATGTTGGAGCCAATGTGGATGCTAAACCGAATCACTTACTGCAATACGCGGTTATGGGTTCCATTTATAGCGAAAAAGTCCGTGAAATCTCTCGGCCAAGAGTAGGTTTATTGAATGTAGGGACAGAGGACGGTAAAGGAAGCGAGTTGACCAAGCAGGTGTTCAAGCTGTTATCAGACGCACCGATTAACTTTGTTGGCAATGTCGAAGCAAGAGATTTATTAACGGGCGTTGCTGATGTAGTCGTGACCGATGGATTTACGGGAAACGTCACACTCAAAACACTTGAGGGAACCGCGATGACAATGTTTTCGATGATGAAGAAAACATTTATGTCCAGCTTTAAAACGAAGCTTGCAGCTGGGCTTGTCAAAAACGATTTGAAACAGTTAAAGGACCAGCTGGATTACTCTGAGTACGGAGGCGCAGGCTTGTTTGGCCTGGCTGCCCCTGTCATAAAAGCTCATGGGTCTTCTAATGAACGGGCGGTTTATAATGCGATTCGACAAGCGTGTGAAATGATCGAACGAAACGTGTCCACAACCATTGCTGGTACCATGGAAGAACTTCAAGCGAAGGAGGATCATGAATGAAACGTATAGCATATATTTTTCCAGGCCAAGGCTCTCAGGAGGTTGGCATGGGACAGGACATGTACGAAACCTATCCGCAAGTAAAAGAATTATTCGACGCAGCTGATGAGGCATTAGGTTATTCGCTGACTTCCTTAATGTTTGAAGGACCGGCTGAGGAATTAACGAAAACCGAAAACGCCCAGCCAGCACTATTATTAAACAGTGTTGCGATGGCAAAGGTGTTAGAGGAAGAAGGCGTTACACCAGCTATGACGGCTGGGCACAGTTTAGGGGAATACAGTGCCTTAGTCAGTGCGGGTTCCCTTGACGCTATTGACGCGGTTAAGCTTGTCCATACACGAGGTAAATTAATGGAAGAAGCCTATCCGACAGGGTTAGGAGCCATGGCAGCAGTTCTAGGTTTGGACAAGGAAGAAATAGAACGAGTTTTAGCGAAAATGGATCAAGATCAGCCTGTTGATTTAGCCAACATTAATTGTCCAGGGCAAATTGTGATCTCCGGTACATCAGACGGAGTGAAACACGCTTCCGAACTGTTACAAGAAGCGGGAGCAAAGCGAGTATTACCACTTAACGTCAGCGGACCTTTTCATTCAAGATTGATGAAGCCGGCTAGTGAAAGCCTGGCGAACTCCTTAGAGGAAACTGCATTGCATGACGCTAAACTTCCTGTGTATGCAAATGTGTCGGCAGAAGCTGTTACAGATTCCGGAAAGATCCATAGTTTATTAGTACAACAACTGTATTCACCTGTCCGTTTCCAGGAAATTCTTGAACAATTTGTCGAAGAAGACATCGACGCGATTGTGGAAGTCGGGCACGGCAAAGTATTAAGTGGTCTCGTCAGAAAGGTAAAACGCAGAATGAAGACGTTTGCTATCGGTGACCCGGAATCAGCAGCTTCATTTTTAGAATGGTATAAGGAGGATTCATAATGCTTCAAGAACAAGTTGCACTCGTCACTGGTGCTTCGCGCGGGATTGGCCGGGCCATCGCCCTTGAGCTTGCTCAAAATGGTGCAAAAGTAGCTGTGAATTATGCGGGCAGTGAAGATAGAGCCGAAGCGGTTATTCAGGAAATTAAAGACAACGGCGGTGAAGCCATTAAAATCCAAGCCAACGTCTCTCAAGCAGACGATGTCAGCCGCATGGTGAAGACAGTGGTAGAAGAATTCGGCCGCTTAGATATTTTAGTGAACAATGCTGGAATTACAAAAGATAATCTCTTAATGCGTATGAAGGAACAAGAGTTTGATGATGTAATTGATACTAACTTAAAAGGTGTCTTTATGTGTACGAAAGGCGTAACCAGACAGATGATGAAGCAGAAGTTTGGCCGGATTATTAATATTTCCTCTATCGTAGGAGTTTCAGGTAATCCTGGACAAGCCAACTACGTAGCTGCTAAAGCAGGCGTCATTGGGTTAACGAAATCCAATGCTAAGGAACTGGCTTCACGAAATATCACCGTAAATGCTGTGGCTCCTGGTTATATTACAACAGACATGACCGATCAGCTGACGGACGAGCAGCGAGAACAAATGCTTGCCTTGATTCCGCTTAACCGCTTAGGTGGAGGAGAAGACGTTGCTCGAGCTGTACGTTTCCTCGCTTCTGGAGATGCTGCCTATATTACAGGTCAAACACTTCATATCGATGGCGGAATGGTCATGTAAATTGATCTGGTTTCCGGAAGTGAAATCTACTATAATAACTGAAGGGAGGTGAAGTTCCTATGGCAGAAACATTTGATCGCGTAAAACAAATCATTGTCGATCGTCTAGATGCAGACGAATCTAAAGTTACAATGGAAGCTTCCTTCAAAGAAGATCTAGAAGCAGACTCTCTTGACGTAGTAGAATTAGTAATGGAGCTCGAAGATGAGTTTGATATGGAAATCTCTGATGAAGAAGCTGAAAAAATCAATACGGTTGGCGACGCTGTGAATTACATAAACAGTGTATCCTAACCATTGAATAGCTGCCTGTTTTTCAGGCAGCCTTTCCTATATTACTAATTTTAAAAAGGGACAAGGTGACGTATGGAGGATTTCCCCAGTTTCCAAGATAAAATTAACCAACAATTTAAAAATCTATCGTTGCTGGAACAAGCTTTTACCCATTCATCCTATGTGAATGAGCATCGCAAAACAGACCGTGAAGATAATGAGCGCCTTGAATTTTTGGGAGATGCCGTCCTTGAATTAGGGGTGTCTCAATATTTATATAAAGAATTTCCGAACAAGCCTGAAGGAGAATTAACAAAACTGAGGGCATCAATTGTTTGTGAAGCTTCACTCGTCAAATTTGCAAACGATTTAAATTTTCAGGACTTAATCTTACTCGGTAAAGGGGAAGAAATGACCGGCGGCCGTAATCGTCCAGCTCTGTTGGCTGATGTATTCGAGGCATTTATAGGTGCCTTATACTTAGATAAAGGCTTTAATCAAGTCGTGCATTTTCTTGAAAATTACGTTTACCCTAAGATCAAAGAAGGTGCTTTTTCTCATGCGATGGATTATAAGAGTCAGCTCCAGGAGTTCATTCAACGGGACCGAAACAGCAGAATTGAGTATGAGATTGTAGAAGAAAGAGGTCCAGCACACAGCCGCGAGTTTGTAGCACATGTCCGGATCCAGAATGAGAATGCGGGGATCGGCATTGGGCGTACGAAAAAAGAGGCAGAACAAAAAGCAGCTCAGCAAGCATTGATAAATCAAGGGGCAATGTAAAAAAGACGGCCAGATGAACATTCATCTGTACCGTCTTTTTTTACGGACCTGATCCGCGTGTTAGGATCACGTTAGCTTTTCCGGGTATTCATGCTACTTGCGGTATTGGCCTAGTTCCTGTACGAATGCTTGGATTTCAGAAACACTTAACTGGCCTTTCATTTCTACAATGTCGTGCAATGATTTAATTTCTTCATACTTATTTAGGTCGTAATCGTCAGGATCCATCAGTGAACGGTTGACCACTTGTAATCGTTCAGCCATATCATTTATGATGATGTTTAAATTATCCTGAGTAGGTTCTTGTAAACTCATAATGCAGCCTCCTTCATCGACTCATAATTTCTACTATGTATCATCATAAAATAAATGCTGTCATTTTAAAACCCTTGACAGCTTACATATCTACCGCTCTGCACCAGACTATGATAAAATGAGTAAGTTGAAATCAAGTATAATTAGTGAAGAAAAAGCAGACTACGCGCTGCGTCAGCTCGAGTTTCGGCATACCAGTCAAAACTTTTTTCATGGTGGTTGCAGCTGAATACGAGAGATCCGGCGCTTTTTGTATATTAATAAACAGGAGGATGAGTATGTTCCTCAAACGTCTGGATACAGTAGGATTTAAATCATTTGCCGAACGGGTAACCGTGGACTTCGTTTCAGGGGTTACCTCAGTAGTCGGTCCAAATGGAAGTGGAAAAAGTAATATTACAGATGCGATCCGCTGGGTACTCGGTGAACAATCTGCCCGATCACTGCGCGGGACAAAAATGGAAGATATTATTTTTGCTGGAAGTGATACGAGAAAAGCTTTAAATATGGCTGAAGTCACCTTAACATTAAATAACGAACAACATACGTTACCACTCGATTATCAGGAAGTCAGTGTAACACGACGGGTGTATCGTTCAGGAGAAAGTGAATTTTATATCAATAATCAGACATGCCGTCTTAAGGATATTGTCGATTTATTTATGGATTCCGGTCTCGGCCGGGAAGCGTTCTCGATTATTAGTCAAGGTAAGGTCGAAGAAATTCTCAGTTCTAAACCCGAAGAGCGCCGTTCCATTTTTGAAGAGGCGGCAGGGGTGCTCAAGTATAAACAGAGAAAGAAGAAGGCAGAACATAAGCTTTTCGAAACACAGGAAAACCTCAATCGGGTGGAAGACATTATCCATGAGATCGATGGACAGCTGGAGCCTCTAAGAGAACAAGCCTCAGTTGCGAAAGACTATTTAGAGAAAAAAGATGAGTTGAAGCACGTAGAAATTTCTTTACTCGTTACTCAGATTGAAAACCTCCATGAAGAGTGGCAAGGGCTTCTAGTCCAACTGGAAGAAGTGAAACAAGAGGAAAACGAATTGAAGGCTGAATTGGACAGACAGGCAGCTTCGATAACGAAGAAGCGTGAAAACATGGAAGCTTTAGAAGAATCTATCGAAGACCTGCAGGAAACTTTGTTAGTTCTAACGCGTGAGCTGGAAAATTTAGAAGGTAAAAAAGAGTTAATGAAAGAGCGCCATAAACATTACTCTGAGAACAAGACTAAATTAACCTCAGAATATGAAGAATTATCTTCCCAGCTCGAAATCGTAAAGCAAAAGGCTCAATCTGAAACGGACAAATTAAAAACTGTCCAGCAAAACCGTAAAGAAACTAAAGTAAACCTAAAACAGGCAGGAGAAGCCTTGCATCAAGGTGTAGACGATATCGAAGCGGAAATTGAAGATTGTAAAAGTGATTATATTGACTTATTAAACAAACAGGCTGCCAAGCGAAATGAACAACAGACCCTAGAGCAGCAGCTCGTTCAGCTTTCCAATAAAAAAGGTGTACAGCAAGGGAAGTTTCAAGAGATGTCAGATGAAAGGTCTGCCGTTGAGAGTTCCTTAAAGGACCGAAATGATAAGCTGCAAGCAGCCAGCCAGAAGCGGCAGGACTTGGATCAGGAACTGGAAACGCTTGATGAGCAAATTAAAAAAGATGATGCAGCTTATCAGGAATGGCAGCAAAAGTTGTATCAAGGGTATCAATACTTAGAAAAAATGCGCTCCAAAAAAGAAATGCTTGAAGAGATGAAGGAAGATTACTCAGGTTATTATCACGGAGTGCGCGAGATTCTAAAAGCTAGAGAGAAACAGCTTATCCACGGTGTGGAGGGTGCTGTCCTTGAAGTGATTAACATTCCGGCAAACTATTTAACCGCTATTGAAACCGCATTGGGTGCACAGGCCCAGCATGTAATTGTGCAGGACGAGAAGGCAGGACGACAGGCGATTCACTGGCTCAAACAGAACAATAAAGGGCGTGCAACTTTTCTTCCTTTAACAACGATTCAACCTCGTTCAGTCTTCGGTCAGGCGGCCAGCAGGTTAGCGGAGCAGGAGGGTTTTCTCGGAACAGCTTCCGAGCTGATTCAGTTTGATTCTCGTTATGACAAGGCGATTCAGCACTTGTTAGGTCATATTGTGATCGCAACAAACTTGGAACAGGCAAATGAGATCGCCCGCGCCGTCAATCGAAAATACCGGATAGTCACCCTTGAGGGGGACGTTGTAAATCCGGGCGGAGCGATGTCAGGCGGCGCTCAAAAGAAATCGAACCAATCTCTTTTTACAAGAGAAAAAGAACTACAGGAGTTAACGGAAAAGATTACGTCTTTTGATTTGAAAGCGAGAGACGTTGAAGCAAAGGTGAAGCGACTTAAAGACAAGCTCTCTTCAAATGCAGAAAAGAGAGAACAAGTAAAAGAACAATCCATCTCCTCTCGAAACACTGAGTATGAAGAACAATCAGCCGTTAGGGAGATGCAGGTGAAAGTTAGTCATTTAAATGATCAGCTGCAATTGTATGATCAAGACCAATCACAGTTTAATCAAGATCAATCGCAGGCGAAAGAGCGATTGACCACGTTGGCTGAAGAATTAACATCCCTCAGTAAACAGCTTGAAGACTTGCAGGAACGAATCGATGACTTGACTGCTGCTAAAGATCAGCAGCAGGAAGATGAAGCCAACCAGAAGGAACGTTATCAGAACTTACAAATCAAGCTTGCTGAACAAGATTCAGCTGTTGAGAATCAAAAAGAGAAAGCCGGACGTTTACAGGAGGACTTGCAATCGGTGCAAGATCAGTTAGCCAAAAATCGCCACTCTTACCAGCAGCTTGTGGAGGTCGTCGATTCTAACCAGTCAGAAGAAGACATTATGGAAGATATTGAGAAATCAAAAATAAGAAAAGAAACGACGTCTGCTCTGATCCAAGAGCGCAGGGAAGAACGAAATCAATTAGCTCAGGCTGTTCATCAGGAAGAACAAACACAGAAAGAAACCCAGCGCCGACATCAAAATTACCTTCAAGATATTCAACAGAAGGAAGTCAAAGCGAACCGTCTTGATGTAGAGCTAGAGAATTTACTGAATTATTTACAGGAAGAATATGTGATTACGTTTGAGAAGGCGAAAAACGATTATCAAGGTGTAGAAGATGTCCATGCGGCTTCTACCCGAGTGAAATTAATTAAGCGGGCTATTGATGAACTCGGTACGGTTAATCTCGGAGCTATTGATGAGTATGAGCGAATTGTAGAACGGTACGATTTCCTGACTGGCCAGCAGAGGGATTTGCTTGAGGCTAAGGAAACCCTTTATTCTATTATTTACGAGATGGATAGTGAGATGGAGCGTCGATTTGAAGAAACTTTCACAAAGATCCGGGCAGAATTTGGTGAAGTTTTCAAAGATCTATTTGGCGGCGGGAAAGCGGATCTGCAGTTAACACAGCCTGATGATATGCTTGAAACGGGTGTAGATATCGTGGCCCAGCCTCCTGGTAAGAAACTGCAGAATCTTAGTCTTCTATCTGGTGGAGAACGCGCCCTGACAGCGATAGCGTTGTTATTCTCTATCTTGCGTGTACGACCGGTTCCTTTCTGTGTGCTCGATGAGGTAGAAGCTGCATTAGATGAAGCGAACGTCGAGCGGTTTGCCCGGTTCCTGAAAGAGTTTAGTGAACGGACACAATTTATTGTGATTACCCACAGAAAAGGAACTATGGAAGAATCAGACGTCCTGTATGGTGTAACGATGCAGGAATCCGGAGTGTCGAAACTCGTTTCTGTCCGGTTGGAAGACACGGCAGAGTTAGTGGGAACATAGAAAGGAAGATTTGATGAGCTTTTTTAAAAAGTTAAAAGAAAAATTTGTACAAGAACCGATGGAAAAAGCAGTAGAGGATTCTCTGGAACAAGAAGAAGAAAAGAATCAGTCACCACTTGAGCATGAGGAGACAGAGGAAGAAGCTGAATCGCTTGAAGGTGAAACAGAAGTTCAGGAAGCGGGTGAGGACCTGTCAGAAGAGCCAGTCTTAGAAACCGATGCAGGTGATGAACCGGAACAGACGGATGCAGAAGAAGAGGTACAGTCTAAAGAATCCAACATTGCTTCTAAGTTTAAGATGGGCTTAACGAAAACGAGAGATTCATTTACGAGTAAAATCAATGACTTAGTAGCTCGTTATCGTACGGTCGACGAGGACTTTTTTGAAGAACTTGAAGAAGTCCTAATATCCGCAGATGTTGGCGTTAATGCAGTCATGGAAATGATTGATGAGCTGGAGATGGAAGTCAAACGCAGAAATATTAAAGACACTCAGCTGGTAAAAGAGGTTATTTCGGAGAAACTTGTTGAGTTGTATTATGGTGATGATCACAAGGGTGCAGTGGAAGAATTGCAAACAAACGCTGATGGTCTTACGATTTACTTGTTCGTGGGTGTTAATGGTGTTGGGAAAACCACGACAATCGGCAAGCTTGCCCACCAGTTGAAAACTGAAGGGAAAAAAGTTACGTTAGCCGCTGGTGATACATTTAGAGCAGGGGCGATCGATCAGTTGGATGAATGGGGAAAACGCGCCGGTGTTAATGTAATTAAACATAGTGAAGGCAGTGATCCCGCAGCAGTCATTTATGATGGCATTCAATCCGCTAAATCAAAGCAGGCCGATGTGCTGATTTGTGATACAGCCGGCCGTTTGCAAAATAAGGTTAACTTGATGAATGAGTTATCTAAAGTAAAACGCGTCATCGAACGCGAAGTTCCAGGAGCCCCTCATGAAGTACTGCTGGTCTTAGATGCGACAACAGGGCAGAATGCGATGAGTCAGGCGAAGACGTTTTCTGAAGCTACAGATGTTTCTGGCATCGTTCTTACCAAACTGGATGGAACAGCGAAAGGCGGTATCGTGCTCGCAATTCGTAATGAACTGGAGATTCCTGTGAAACTTGTTGGTCTAGGTGAAAAAGTAAGTGATTTAGAAACATTTGATGCCCACGCCTTCGTTTATGGGTTGTTTGCTGATATGATAGAAGAGCAAACGGAAGAGGAATAGTTGTGAGTGATAATAAAGATGTTTTTGTTACAATAAAGACATTTCATTTACAATGAAGTTGTTCCGTAACGGGCAGTATTGTAGGAGACTTGGTTCCGAGACCTTAGTGGGTATAAAAGGGGCTCCGGAAAGCGAGTTGGTTTCCCAGATCCCATCCGCGATCCTCAAAAGTAACGAAACTGATCTTCAAACAAGCGGGTACAATTATGTAATAGCAGGGCTTAATAAATAACTTTTTTGTCTTGTTATTTTCCGTTCTATCTAAAATAATCAGTTAAAAGTAAACAACTATTTTTGAGTGACCCGCATTTTTCAAAGGAAGAATGCGAGTTTCAGCTATTGAGAGGAAATAACTATATTTGTATTGAACAACAGCATAGTCAACCTTGACATAGGAGGATGAACTCCGTTAGTATTCATATGTAAAGGTATTTCACTTAACAAGGAGTGCATATGTTGTGCTTGAAAAAACAACACGCATTAACTATTTGTTTGATTTTTATCAGTCCTTGCTAACTCCAAAACAGCGAAACTATATGGAACTTTATTATTTAGAAGATTATTCGCTCGGTGAAATATCAGAGACTTTCAATGTATCAAGACAAGCTGTCTATGATAATATTCGCCGTACAGAAGCGATGCTTGAGGAATACGAGGACAAGTTATTTTTGTACGGAAAGTTTGAGAAGCGTCAGCAATTGATCCAGAAAATGATAGAGGCAGTGAACGATTCTGAGCAGGAGAATCAGTTTCACGACTGGCTCGAGCAATTACAAGAATTAGAATAGGAGGGTTCCTTCGATGGCATTTGAAGGTTTATCCGACCGATTACAGCAAACCATCCAGAAAATTAAAGGAAAAGGGAAGGTTTCCGAGCAAGACGTTAAGGAAATGAGCCGCGAGGTGCGGCTTGCCCTCCTTGAGGCCGACGTTAACTTTAAAGTGGTAAAAGACTTTGTTAAACGGATTCGCGAACGGTCGGTCGGCTCTGAAGTGATGGAAAGCCTGACTCCAGGTCAGCAAGTCATAAAGATTGTTAAAGAAGAGTTAACGGATTTAATGGGTGGGGATGAGAGTAAGATTGCTGTGGCAAACCGCCCGCCGACGGTCATTATGATGGTCGGTTTACAAGGTGCCGGTAAGACTACGACAACAGGGAAACTTGCAAACCTGCTTAGGAAAAGCTATAACCGTAAACCACTTCTAGCAGCGGCCGACGTCTATCGGCCGGCAGCGATCCAGCAGCTTGAGACATTAGGTCGTCAGCTGGATATGCCGGTTCATGCTCAAGGGACTGATGCGGACCCTGTAGATATCGCCAAGAATGCCGTAGAAAAGGCTAAAGAAGAACATCATGACTATGTCATTATTGATACAGCCGGTCGTCTTCATGTCGATGGTGATCTGATGAATGAATTGCAGCGTATTAAAGACGCTGTAGTTCCTGATGAAATTTTTCTTGTTGTCGATGCGATGACAGGTCAGGACGCTGTGAACGTGGCTGAGAGCTTTGATGAGCAGCTTGATGTTACCGGAGTCTTACTAACGAAGCTTGACGGCGACACCCGTGGCGGTGCTGCTCTGTCCATTAAAGCGGTAACTGGCAAACCGATTAAATTTGCCGGTATGGGTGAGAAGCTTGACCAGCTTGAGCCATTTCATCCTGAGCGAATGGCCTCCCGAATTCTCGGCATGGGTGACATGCTTACATTGATTGAGAAAGCTCAAACGCAAGTTGATGAGAAACAGGCGAAGGAACTCGAATCAAAAATGCGCAATGCCTCTTTTACATTCGAGGATTTTCTTGACCAAATGCAGCAAGTCAAAAATATGGGACCGCTTGATGAACTGATCAATATGATTCCTGGTGCTAATAAAATGAAAGGCTTAAAGAATGCCTCATTTGATGACAAACAAATTTCTCACATTGAAGCGATTATCCAATCGATGACCATCAAAGAACGCCAGGATCCTTCGCTGATGAATGCCAGCCGGAAGAAGCGGATTGCAAAGGGTTCAGGCAGGTCTGTTTCCGAAGTTAACAGGCTGTTGAAACAGTTTGAAGATATGAAAAAAATGATGAAGCAAATGAGTAATACCAAAGGGAAAAAAGGCAAAGGAATGAATTTTCCCTTTATGTAATGTAAAAAACCTTTACAGACATTCATTCATCTGCTAAAATCTAAACTTGTGTAAAACATTTATTTAAAAGAATGATGGAGGTGCTTAAACATGGCAGTAAAAATTCGCCTAAAACGAATGGGATCTAAACGTAACCCGTTCTATCGTGTAGTAGTAGCAGATTCACGTTCACCTCGTGATGGACGTTTTATTGAACAAATCGGGACATATAACCCAGTAGTTAACCCAGTAGCGGTTGACATCGATGCTGATAAAGCAATCGACTGGATGTCTAACGGTGCTAAGCCAAGCGATACAGTTCGTAACCTATTCTCAAATGAAGGCATCATGAAGCAATTTCACGACAAGAAAAACCAAAAGTAAAGTAGTGTGATATCATGAAAGCCTTGATCGAAACAATCGTAACACCGCTCGTAGATCACCCTGAAGAGATCGCTGTTGAGGTGAAGAAGGAAGACAATAAGATTGTCTATCACTTAACCGTCCATACAGATGATGTCGGAAAGGTAATAGGGAAGAACGGTAGAATTGCCAAAGCAATACGTACGGTCGTGTATGCGGCAGGGTCTGATTCAAACAAACGAATCTATTTAGATATCATGTAAAAGGGAAAGGGGAAAACCTTTCCCTTTTTTTCCATACAATTATAGCGATGAGGCAGGTACTTATGATGCAAATTCTTAAACGAATACCTGTGAAACAAGTATTAACAGCAGCAAGCAGACAGAAACTAACCGAGCAGTTTGAACAAGATTACTTACGTCTAAAGCAAGAATGTGAACAGTTATGGTTTGAACAAAAGAAGCTTGAAAAAAAGCAGGAATTTTCTAAAATGGAAGTGGAGAAACGTTTTTCCGCTGAGATTCAAAAGCGCAAAGATAAAATGAAGCGTGCAGAACATCTGCTAGGTCAATTAGAAATTCTGCCAGATGACAGTGAATTAGTCATTGACGAAGTGGATTCTATCGTGACCGTGGAAGCAGGTGATCGATATGAGGAACGAATGCTCGATCCTCAGATTATTATTAAGGACGGAATTGTCATACGAGCGAGGTAATGAAAGTCATGAACGAACAATTGTACAATGTTGGACAAATTATTAATACTCATGGCATTAAAGGTGAAGTCAAAGTCCGACGAATTACCGACTTTGATGAGCGTTTTCAGCCGGGTCAGCTTTTGTATTGGGTGAGTGATGAGCAAGAGCAAGACCAATACCCTGAAGAATTAGTCGTGAAAACCCACCGAATGCATAAAGGATTTGATTTAATTTCATTTGAAGATCATGCTTCCATAAACGAAGTGGAAAAATATCGTGATGGGTTTTTGAAGGTGACTGAAAGCGAACAGCGTCCACTAGCCGACCATGAATTTTATTTCCATGAAATTATTGGATGCAAGGTGTTACTGACTTCAGGTGAAGAACTGGGTGAAGTGAAAGAGATTCTTACGCCGGGAGCGAATGATGTGTGGGTAGTTAAACGTCCACAGCAAAAAGACGTACTGATCCCTTATATTGAAGACATTGTAAAGGATGTTAATGTAGAGGAGCAGTCGGTCATCATTGATCCAATAGAAGGGCTGCTAGACTAATGCATATTGATATTTTAACATTGTTTCCTGAAATGTTTGATGGAGTCCTAAATCATTCGATTATGAAACGGGCTCAGGATAAAGGGGCGTTCAGCTGTCAGACGATTAACTTCAGAGAATATACGACCAATAAACATAACAAAGTCGACGATTATCCATACGGGGGAGGGGCCGGGCTGGTGCTTACCCCACAACCGATTTTCGATGCAATCGAAGCTATCCGTCCGGAGGGGCATGAGAAAACGCGTGTGATTCTTATGTGTCCACAGGGTGAGCCTTATACCCAGGCTAAAGCTGAGGAATTGTCAAAAGAAGATCAGTTGATTTTCATTTGCGGCCATTACGAAGGGTACGACGAACGAATTCGTCAAGAACTCGTGACTGATGAAATATCGATTGGAGATTATGTGCTAACAGGGGGCGAGCTTGGCGCGATGGTCGTCATGGATTCTGTTGTCCGTCTGCTTCCGGATGTGCTAGGGAATGAACAGTCCGCCTCGGAAGACTCCTTTTCCAGCGGTTTGCTAGAACACCCTCATTATACGCGACCGGCAGAGTTTAGGGGCCAGCACGTGCCTGATGTGCTTCTGTCAGGAAATCATGCTAAAATCGCTGAATGGCGTCACTACGAATCTTTAAAAAGGACGTTCATGAGACGCCCGGATCTGCTGGAGCAGCGTGAGTTAACTGACCAGGAACAGAAATGGGTTCACAAGTGGAAAAAAAGCTAAGGACGCCTTGCGGAAATGCCAAGACTATGGTATATTATCAGTTGTGCTTAAACGTTCGGTTTAAGCGAAAACGATGTTCCGCTGTCTCTTAGAAGGCAAGAGCATTAGTTATGAAGGAGTGAAAAAAATGCAACAGCTAATTCAAGACATTACAAAAGAACAGCTTCGTACAGATCACCCTAACTTCCGCGCAGGTGACACAGTTAAAGTGCACGTGAAGGTTGTAGAGGGTAACCGTGAACGTATTCAGGTGTTCGAAGGTGTCGTTATTAAACGTCAAAATGGTGGCATCAGCGAAACATTTACTGTACGTAAGATCTCTTACGGCGTAGGTGTTGAGCGTACATTCCCGATGCACTCTCCACGAATTGCTAAAATAGAGCGTTCCCGTCGCGGTAAAGTTCGTCGCGCGAAACTTTATTATCTACGTAATCTGCGTGGTAAAGCAGCACGTATTAAAGAAATTATTTAATTACAGTGAGAAAGGAGCTTGCATTTGCCAAGCTCCTTTTTTTCTAACGACAAAGGGGACACTAGCATGAAAAAGCAGTGGGTAGAATGGATAAAGGCTTTTGCGATCGCAGCCGTATTAGCGATCGTTGTTCGGGTATTTCTTTTCGCACCTGTAGTTGTGGAAGGGCCATCCATGTTACCAACCTTACATAATGGGGATCATCTAATTGTCAGTAAAATCAACTATACGGTAGGCTCTCCTGAGCGATTTGATATTGTAGTGTTTCATGCAACGGAGAAGAAAGACTATATAAAACGTGTGATCGGCTTGCCAGGGGATAAAGTAGCGGTCAAAGATGACCAGTTGTATATCAATGGTGAGCCTGTTGATGAACCCTTCCTAAATGAGGAAGTTAGTCAGCTGACGGCTAGCGAAAAGCTGACGCAAGATTTTACGATCAGCCAGCTCCCAGGAGGTTTTGAAGAGGTGCCTGAAGGGTACTTGCTTGTCCTGGGAGATAATCGTGACAACTCCACAGACAGCCGCACGATAGGAATGGTGCCTAAAGATGAGCTCGTAGGAGAAGCGGTATTTATTTATTGGCCTTTTGATCGAATCGGCTTCATTTAGTAAGGGAGGATTCAAGATGACGATACAATGGTATCCTGGTCACATGGCGAAAGCGAAAAGGGAAGCGGAACAAAAGCTCAAATTAGTCGATTTTGTAATTGAATTAGTCGACGCAAGAGCTCCGATATCCTCGGAAAATCCAGTCCTCCATGGTTTATTACAAAATAAGCCTAAGATGGTTGTGCTTATGAAGAAGGATTTAGCGGATCCAGCCATTACGAAGGCTTGGCTTGATTACTATAAGGCTGAAGGTATTCATGCTCTGGCCATCGAGGCGAATCAGAAAAAGGATGTCCAACTGGTAGTTCAGATGGCGAAGGATCTTGCTCGAGATAAAATGGACAAGCTCCGTGCAAAGGGAGTCCGCCCCCGAGCTGCCCGTGCCATGATCCTGGGCATCCCAAATGTAGGAAAATCAACGCTTATCAATCGGCTTGCAAATAAAAAAGCAGCTCAAACCGGAGACCGCCCGGGAGTAACCCAGAAACAACAATGGATTAAAGTGAAGAAGGATTTTGAACTGCTTGATACCCCTGGGATTCTCTGGCCAAAATTTGAGGAAGAGGAAGTAGGTTATAAGCTAGCCGCAATTGGTACGATTAAAGATCAAATCCTGCCTAAGGAAGATGTGGCGGCCTACATTTTGGACTTTATGAAGACTAATTATCCAAGTTTCCTTAGAGAGCGTTTTGGATTTGAAGGATATGATGATATTATGGGAGCATTCGAGCAAATTGGTCAGAAGCGAGGCTGTCTCGAAAGTGGCGGCCATGTGAATTTTGATAAAACTTCTGATGTGATTCTGCAAGACTTGCGAAACGGAAAGCTTGGTAGTGTTAGCTTCGATCACCCAGAATAGAGACCCGAGTAGAGCGCAATGAGGAGCTTTTAGCTCCAGGTTGCGTTTTTTTCTTATAGCTGGAAAATGAATAGTTATTAAATTGTACATAATGGCAAGAAACGACCGATATACCAATTACAGAAGGATGTAACTCATGCGCGAATTAACGATAAAAGACATTAAGTATAAATTAGATACGAATCAATTCTCTAACTCTGAACGAGAATTATTAAGAAAAGATCACCGAAAAGGCGTACATAAACTCTTAAAGCAATATGATGTTCGGCAGGAAAGAAAGCTAGAATTAAAGAAACAATACGAACAAATGCTTTCGATAGAAAACGAGGCGCGAACTTCAGGGAAGAAGTGGATCGCCGGGATTGATGAAGCCGGGAGAGGCCCGCTCGCGGGCCCTGTAGTGGCAGCAGCTGTTATTTTACCAGCTTCGTTCTATTTAGAGGGGCTTAATGACTCCAAGCAATTGTCCCCTATCCAGCGAGAAGACTTTTTTGAAGTCATAAAAAAAGAAGCAGATTATGGAGTGGGCACGGTCAGCAATGAAGAAATCGATCAATGGAATATTTACCGCGCCGCAAAAATGGCGATGAAGCAAGCGGTAGAGCAATTACCGATTCCCCCTGATCATCTGTTAATTGATGCGATGACACTTGAAGGGATGACAGGTTCACAGCAATCGCTTGTGAAAGGCGACCAGCGAAGTGTGTCGATCGCAGCTGCAAGTATTATAGCCAAAGTAACGCGTGACCGTGTTATGAAGAGAATTGATGAACAGTACCCTGATTACGATTTTGCCTCTAATCAAGGGTATGGCACGCAGCAGCATTTACGTGCGTTAGCGACATATGGACCCACTCCATATCATCGCAAAAGTTTCGCACCAGTGAAGGATCTTATTCACTCTTAAAAGGAGGGCACCTCTATGAGCCTAAGTCCTTCCCCTTTATTTAAAGCATTTCATCAGACAGCTGCGTTAAAATCAGAGCAGCCGCCTAAAGTTGGACACATTGTAGCGGGAAGGATGGTTAAGCAACTTCCTGAACAGCGAGCGCTGGTGCAGGTGGGAAACCGTCAGTTTGCCGTTCAGCTCGAAGCTCCGTTACATCAGGGGAAAAGGTATTTGTTTCAAGTAACAGCGGTTGGTGATGTATTAACATGGAAAGTGCTTTCTGAACAGGCTGCAGTGATCAAGCCGAATGCGATTGGCAGTCTGTTAAAGCAATTAGGGGTAAGAGCGACGAAACGCAATACGGACTTTCTGCTGCAGCTGATGCAGCAGGGTGTTTCATTTACTAAAAAAGATCTTTCCTTTGCCTTCCATACATTGCAAAAGCATAAAGGCAGCAGCATGGCTACCGAAACATTGCTACACATGTTTCGGAGACAATTACCGATAAAACCAGGAGTATTTTCCGCCCTCATGACAAGGCAGAGTATGTCTTTGACAGATCAGCTTGGGCGAATTTATGAGCAACTCCTTCAATCAAAAGAAGCTTCTCAACAGCGTCTTCCTGACTTAATTGGATTACTTTCAGGAAAACAAACTGCACACAGCTTTAAGGAAGAAGCATTAACAAGACTATTATCTGACATGGAGAAAGGGAATAAGACTACCTTTCTCTTGTTTAAACAAGCCGGTATCGTTGGCAGACAAGTCAGTTTTGAACAATTTCATAAAAGTTTCCAGCGTTTAATTCAACCACACATGAAGGCTGGACAGGTTAGAGAGACGCACGTAAAAAACTTAATAAACTCCGGCATATCGATCCCGTATACAAGTTCCGGTCAACAGGCTGAAGCTGACTTACAAAAGCTGTTTGCCCAGCAGCTGTCATTGTCAACAAAAGAGTTGATGATGGTCAGAGAGTGGAGCAAGCAATTAGGAAGGGCATTTACCAAGGAACAACTAGCAGACAGTTCCGGTCAGAGCAGGTTACAAACACAATTTCAAGCGCTTTCTTTAGCCGGGGTACTAAAGAAACTAGCTCCTTACCTCGGGTCTCAAACGATGGAGGTCCTCTCAGACATCTCGCAAAATCCATCGACAAGTTCTGCTAAGACGTCGCATGCTTTAACAGCCTTAGAGAGTATGTTGTCCAGACAGGTTCCTGATTCAATGAAAGCCGCTTTAGTGGAGTGGATGGTCCGACTGCAAACACTGCAGGCTAATATGGGCGGGAAAGAGACATTTCTTGCCAAAATAAAGCTGATGCATCTGCTTTCCGGAATCAATCATGAATCCCATGTAAAAGCTGGTTTGCAAGGGCAAAATCACTCGACACAAGAGGAAACCGTGAAATCTATGCTGCTGCAGCATGTTCAGGAAAATCTGTCAAAAAGCTATGACACAGCCAGGCAGCTTATCCAGCTCCTGAGTGGTATTCAACTTGTCTCCCAGCAGGAAACTGGGCAAATGCTTCAACTTGCTTTTACTTTTCCGGGGGACTTGCTGAAACTGGACCAGGACATCCAAATGAACATGGAAGGAAAGAAGAATAAGGATGGCGAGATTGACCCAGACTCCTGCCATATTATGTTTTTCTTGCGATTAAAGAATTTAAAGGATACAGTCATTGATTTGTCTATTGTTGAACGTCGGGTAGCGGTTACGATTTATAATCAAATGGAAGCAGCTGAGCCGATTGCCAACGGCCATAAGACAATGGTAAAAGACGGGTTGGAGAAATTAGGTTATGAATTGTCATCGCTTAGAGTAAAGCAATCCAATGAACAGCACGATGTCCAGCAAAGTTCATCTCCACATCATGATTATAAGGGAGTCGATATTCGTATATGAAGTACAAACGTAAAGAAGCGATCGCGCTTGGTTATCAGGAAGTAAGGGATGATGCTCCACAAGTACTGGCCAAGGGGAAAGGTATTGTAGCGGATAACATTTTAGAAAAAGCAAGGAAAAACAATGTGCCCATCCAGGAGGATGCAACATTAGTTGAACTGCTGTCCGAATTAAATATTAACGAACACATTCCTGAAGAATTATATCATGTAGTCGCAGAAGTATTTGCATTTATTTACCGTACGGATCAGGAAATGGAAAAGAACTAAGTCTACATAACCTGATGAGGGTAAACTAATGAACGACTTTCGACATAAAGAGAGGTTACTGTGGACAATTGACAGCGTTTTTTTATACAATGGGAATGCAGTGAAATTTGATGGGAGGATGAAACATGAACATTCACGAGTATCAAGGAAAACAAATTATGCGCGATTTTGGCGTATCAGTGCCAAATGGCCATGTGGCTTATACCGTAGATGAAGCTGTTGATGCAGCTAAGAAGCTGGGGAGCGATGTCACAGTTGTAAAAGCACAGATCCACGCAGGCGGACGCGGAAAAGCCGGCGGTGTTAAGATTGCTAAAAATCTTGATGAAGTGCGTACATACGCAAATGAAATCTTAGGTAAGAATCTAGTAACCCATCAGACCGGACCAGAAGGGAAAGAAGTAAAGCGTTTACTGATCGAAGAAGGCTGCGACATTAAGAGCGAATACTATGTCGGACTTGTATTAGATCGTGCCACGAGTAAAGTAACGATGATGGCTTCTGAAGAAGGCGGAACTGAAATTGAAGAGGTAGCAGAGGAAACACCTGAGAAGATCTTTAAAGAGGTGATCGACCCTGTTACCGGATTGACACCATTCCAGGCGCGTCGTTTGGCGTTTAATATTAATATTCCTAAAGAATCATTAGGCAAAGCTGTGAAGTTTATGCTGGGTCTTTATGATGTTTTTGTGAAAAAAGATTGCTCGATTGCAGAAATTAACCCGCTTGTAACGACTGGCGACGGAGACGTATTGGCACTTGACTCTAAGCTGAACTTTGATGATAATGCCTTGTTCCGTCAGAAAGACGTTGCGGAACTACGCGACCTTGAAGAAGAAGATCCAAAAGAAGTAGAAGCGTCTAAATATGACCTCAGCTACATTGCTTTAGATGGTAATATCGGCTGTATGGTTAATGGTGCCGGACTTGCTATGGCGACAATGGATACGATTAAGCATTATAGTGGCGATCCTGCCAACTTCCTAGATGTAGGCGGCGGAGCTACTACTGAAAAAGTAACCGAAGCATTTAAGATTATTTTATCTGATGACAATGTGAAAGGTATTTTCGTTAACATTTTCGGTGGCATTATGAAGTGTGACATTATCGCTGAAGGTGTTGTCGAAGCCACGAAACAGATTGGATTAACACTTCCGCTTGTCGTGCGTCTTGAAGGCACGAACGTTGAAGCTGGTAAGAAGATCCTTGAAGAGTCTGGATTAAATATTACGTCTGCTGACTCCATGGCAGATGGCGCTCAAAAAATCGTAGAACTAGTTAAGTAGGAAAGGCGGGGAATCTGATGAGTGTATATATTAATAAAGATACAAAAGTTATTGTGCAAGGAATTACAGGCTCTACAGCTTTATTCCATACAAAACAGATGGTTGAATACGGTACACAAATCGTTGGTGGAGTAACGCCTGGTAAAGGCGGTACCGAAGTGGAAGGAATTCCAGTATTTAATACGGTTTCTGAAGCAGTTGAAAAAACAGGTGCCAATGCATCTGTCATTTACGTGCCTGCTCCATTTGCTGCTGACGCTATAATGGAAGCAACAGATGCAGACATGGATTTGGCGATTTGCATCACTGAACATATTCCAGTTATGGATATGGTAAAAGTTAAACGTTATATGGAAGGGAAGAGAACTCGCCTAGTTGGGCCAAACTGCCCAGGAGTGATTACCCCTGATGAATGTAAAATTGGTATTATGCCTGGATATATCCATAAAAAAGGTCATGTAGGAGTAGTCTCTCGTTCTGGTACCCTTACGTATGAAGCAGTTCATCAATTGTCTGAAGCCGGAGTAGGACAATCTACTGCTGTAGGAATCGGCGGAGACCCTGTAAATGGGACAGACTTCATTGACGTGCTAAAAGCCTTTAATGAAGATGCAGATACAGAAGCAGTGATTATGATTGGTGAAATCGGCGGTACAGCTGAAGAAGAAGCTGCAGAATGGGTGAAAGAAAACATGGATAAGCCGGTTGTCGGCTTTATCGGCGGACGTACAGCTCCTCCAGGAAAACGCATGGGCCACGCTGGTGCGATTATTTCCGGTGGTAAAGGGACTGCCGATGAAAAGATCCGGGTTATGAATGAGTGCGGAATCGAAGTTGCAGAAACACCATCTGTGATGGGTGAAACGCTGATCAATGTTTTGAAAAAAGAAAACTTGTATGAAAAATGTAAAACACATTAATCATTCAATGTAAGGGAGAACTGCGCTTATCCGGCGCAGTTCTCTTTATCCTATTAACAAAAGAAAGAGGCTGATAGATGAACACGTTCAGGCAACATTTAATCCGTTTACATGACTGTCCGTATGTGACACGTAAGTTACTAAGAACTTGGTTAAAGGAAGACCCCAGCTTATCTGATCTCCTGATAATTTCCCCTAAAGAGATAGCTTCTATCCTTCAAATAACACAAGAAAAAGCCCGGTCGATTTACATCTACCTTCATGATTCAACTATAATGAAGAAACTCGACATAAATGAACATAAATACAAATGTGTGACTTATTTTGACGAAGAGTATCCTGCTTTATTGAAAATCATTCCTGACCCTCCTCTCGTCCTTTATACACTTGGCGACATAGAGCTGTTGCAACATCCTTTAACACTTAGTGTAGTCGGAACACGGACACCATCGAAATATGCCTTTCCCGCTATGAAGCAAATTCTCCTCCCTCTCATTCAATCTAATTTCTGTCTTGTAAGCGGTATGGCTGTCGGGGTTGATCAGCACGCCCATCAATTAGCTGTGCAGCATAAAGGTACTACTATAGC
Source organism: Halobacillus naozhouensis (assembly GCF_029714185.1). Lineage (NCBI taxonomy): Bacteria > Bacillati > Bacillota > Bacilli > Caryophanales > Bacillaceae > Halobacillus > Halobacillus naozhouensis. Next base: position 1,968,459 of record NZ_CP121671.1, read on the forward strand.
TGTGATGGGATCAGGCTTTGAACAGCTTTATCCGAGAAACAATCTGCCATTATTTACACATTTGTGCGAACATCACCTGGTTATTAGCGAATATCCCCCTGACCGGCCGCCAAGAAAGTTTCATTTCCCGGAACGAAATCGGATTATCTCCGGACTATCTGAGGCTACACTTGTGATTGAGGCAAGACTAAAAAGTGGTTCACTCATTACTGTAGATCAGGCTCTTGAACAAGGACGGGAAGTTTTGTCATTGCCAGGATCGATTGGAAGCAGTACAAGTGAAGGATGCCATGCCATTATTCAGGAAGGAGCACGGCTGGTTCAGAGCCATCAGGATGTTCTGTCAGCCTATAGGGAAAAAATTAATTAATCTTCCTGAAAATTGCATTTTGACAAAGGTTCATTCCCCTTGAAAACGAAAAAAATAAACCGGTGAAGTTTGACAAACGGTTTCATTGTATTTAATAATAGGGAAGATTTATAAAACGAAAAGGCAAAACTGAAATACACCTCTATGGGAGGAACCTAAATGGCAGACTATCTTGTAATTGTTGAATCACCAGCAAAAGCAAAAACAATTGAACGTTATCTCGGAAAAAAATATAAAGTAAAGGCTTCACTTGGACACGTACGTGACCTTCCCAGAAGTCAGATGGGTGTAAATGTAGAAGAGGAATTTGAACCAAAGTATATTACGATTCGCGGAAAAGGGCCTGTTTTAAAAGAACTAAAGGCCGCAGCTAAGAAAGCGAAACGCGTTTATCTGGCAGCTGACCCCGATCGTGAAGGGGAAGCCATTGCCTGGCACTTGGCACATAGCTTAGACATTGATGATCAGTCAAAGTGCCGTGTCGTGTTTAATGAGATCACCAAAGAAGCGATTAAAGATTCGTTTAAACAACCGCGCTCGATTGATTCTCATTTAGTAGATGCCCAGCAGGCAAGACGGATTTTAGACCGGCTCGTTGGGTACAACATCAGTCCGATTCTGTGGAAAAAGGTTAAAAAAGGACTGAGTGCAGGCCGTGTTCAATCCGTGGCTGTAAAAATTATCATCGATCGTGAAAATGAAATTAAAAATTTCAAGCCTGAAGAATACTGGACGATCGAAGCGGATTTTTTCAAAGGCAAAGAAACCTTTGAAGGAGCTTTTTACGGAATAGATGGAAAAAAGAAAGAATTAAAAACGAAAGAGGATGTAGAAGCCGTTCAAAAGAAGCTTAAAGGTGATGAGTACTCGATTGATAAGGTAAATAAGCGGGAACGTAAACGAAACCCATCTTTACCTTTCACCACCTCTTCTCTACAACAGGAAGCAGCGAGAAAGCTCAACTTTAGAGCCAAAAAGACAATGATGCTTGCCCAGCAGCTTTATGAAGGGATTGATCTTGGGGGTAAACAGGGTACAGCAGGTTTAATCACTTATATGCGTACAGATTCCACTAGACTTTCCAACACGGCTAAGGAAGAAGCAAAGAATTACATTGAGTCCACTTTTGGCAAAGAATTTTTAGGAAAAGGAAAAGCCTCTAAAAAACAAGAAGGGGCACAGGACGCACACGAAGCGATCCGGCCGACAAGTGCTTCCCGTGATCCGAAATCGATGAAGAGTGCGTTATCAAGAGATCAGCATCGTCTCTATAAGCTCATTTGGGAGCGGTTTATCTCAAGTCAAATGGCACCAGCTGTCCTTGACACGATGACTGTTCACTTGTTGAATCAAGGGGTAGAATTCAGAGCAACCGGCTCAAAAGTTAAATTCAAAGGATTTATGAAGGTTTATATCGAAGGCAATGATGATAATAAAAAAGAGAAAGATAAAATGCTTCCTAAGCTTGAAGAAGGAATGACGGTGAAGGCGAAGGACATTAAACCGAATCAACACTTTACCCAGCCGCCGCCGCGATATACGGAAGCACGTTTAGTAAAAACGCTGGAGGAGCTCGGCATTGGCCGGCCTTCCACTTATGCTCCGACGCTTGATGTTATCCAGCGGCGAGGCTATGTTGCCCTTGATAATAAACGATTCGTTCCAACTGAGCTTGGGGAAATTGTTCTGGAAGCACTCAAAGAGTACTTTCCGGAAATCATCGATGCCGGCTTTACGAAAGAAATGGAAGATGACCTCGACTCCATTGAAGAAGGAAAAAGTAATTGGGTATCGGTTATTTCCGAATTTTATCAGGAATTCGAACCAAGACTGGAAAAGGCAGAAAAAGAAATGGAAGAGGTCGAAATTAAAGACGAACCTGCGGGAATTGATTGTGAAAAATGCGGACATGAAATGGTTTATAAAATGGGTCGATACGGAAAGTTTTTAGCCTGCTCGAACTTTCCGGATTGTCGAAATACGAAGCCGATTCTTAAAACGGTTGGCGTTACCTGTCCTAAATGTAACGAAGGAGAGGTCGTAGAAAGAAAGAGCAAGAAGAATCGTAAATTCTATGGATGTGATCGGTATCCTGAGTGCGACTTTATTTCCTGGGATAAGCCGATTTCAAGACCTTGTCCACGATGTGAATCACTGCTGGTTGAAAAACGCTCCAAGAAAGGAACGCAAATCCAATGTACGGAGTGTGACTACAAAGAGCAGCCGCAATCTTAACTTAATGACCCGCATTTCGCTTTAATAAGGGCCAGCAGCTGGAATTTCAGCTGCTGGCCCTGCTTTTTTTATAAATGAATTGACACAAGTCTTAGAGACGGCTATAATTACGGTTTGGTAAGTATGTTTACTTGACAGCTAAATAGGTTATTCTAATAAGTAGCCTTACATAAAATGACTCCTGTGCGGTTGTTCAAGATAAAAGTGTTGGAAACAATTCAGAATTTTGTTACAGTTTTATTAAAGCCATTGTGATTCATAGGATAGTTGTGGTAAAATTTAAGCGCCTTTGCGGGGGTGAACTATGGCAAAACTGACTGAATATAAACGATTATTTTTAGAATATCTCCAAATCGAAAAGAATGCGTCTCCATTAACAGTAAGACATTATGGTGATGATATCACAGCGTTTTTTGCTTTTCTGGAGTCAGAATCAATTAAGTCGTTAGAGGATGTTGACTACTCGGTGATCCGAGTATATCTCACGAAGCTTTATGAGGAAAACATGGCCCGTAAAAGTATGGCCAGGAAGATTTCTTCGTTGCGGAGCTTTTACCGGTTTTTAGAACGTGAAGAATTTGTGAAACATAATCCATTTGTAAACGTAAAACTACCTAAGAAAGATCAGCTGATTCCGGAGTTTTTTTATGAAGAAGAACTGAACCTGTTGTTTTCTGTCAGTGACTGCTCTACAGCTCTGGGACAGAGAAACCAAGCTATTCTTGAGCTGCTGTATGGTACAGGGATACGGGTGAGTGAATGTGTGCAGCTAGAAGAATCTCACATCGATTTTTCGCTTTCGACTTTACTCGTGTATGGAAAAGGCAGAAAAGAAAGGTATGTTCCATTCGGCCAATTTGCGGGGGAAGCACTGCGAAACTATCTCAGCCATGCCCGGCCCCTATTAGTTAAAAAAGCCCGGCCTGTGGAGAAGTTGTTCGTAAACGCAAAAGGCGGACCACTTACAGCACGAGGGGTGCGCTTGATCCTGGATAAGATGGTAAAGGAAGCAGCGTTAACTGTAGATATCCACCCCCATAAATTAAGACACTCTTTTGCGACTCATTTATTGAATGCAGGGGCAGATTTACGTTCAGTTCAGGAGTTACTCGGGCATGAGCATTTATCGTCGACACAAATTTACACTCATGTAACGAAAGACAGGCTTCAGCAGGTGTATATGAATAGCCATCCGCGAGCCAATAAGTAACGAGGTGATGTTAGTGGATCAACAATTTCATGCGACGACAATTTTTGCTGTACAGCACAACGGAACAAGTGCTATGAGTGGCGACGGCCAGGTGACGCTCGGGAATCAGGTTGTGATGAAACATAAAGCTGTGAAAGTCCGCAAGCTTTTTAATGACCAGGTACTGGCAGGGTTTGCAGGTTCTGTTGCCGATGCCTTTACTTTATTTGAAAAATTCGAAGCGAAGCTCGAAGCCTATGATGGAAATCTTGCCAGGGCATCTGTTGAATTAGCGAAGGAATGGCGCAGTGACAAAGTGTTAAGAAAGCTTGAAGCCATGTTAATTGTGATGGATAAGAGCAAAATGTTTCTCGTATCGGGCACCGGAGAAGTAATAGAACCTGATGACGGCATTTTAGCGATCGGCTCAGGAGGTAATTTTGCTTTAAGTGCCGGCCGTGCTTTAAAAAGGTACTCACCAGATCAATCTGCCAGGCAAATTGCACAGGCAGCTCTTGAAATCGCTGGTGAAATCTGTGTGTTTACGAACGACCAGATAACTCTTGAAGTTCTGGAATAGGAGGCTGATGAAATGTCATTAGATTTAACGCCTAAACAAATTGTGGAGCGTCTCGATCAATATATCATCGGACAGACGAATGCGAAAAAGTCTGTGGCTGTTGCCCTAAGGAACCGCTACAGAAGGATGAAACTAACCGATGACATTAAAGAAGAAGTCGTACCTAAAAACATCCTTATGATGGGCCCTACCGGGGTAGGTAAAACAGAGGTAGCCCGCCGCCTGGCTAAGCTCGTCGGAGCCCCGTTTGTAAAAGTTGAAGCAACGAAGTTTACGGAAGTAGGCTACGTAGGCCGTGATGTAGAATCTATGGTTCGTGACTTAGTTGAAATGGCTGTTCGGATGGTGAAAGAGGAAAAAATTGAAGCAGTCCGGGAAACAGCTAAAGAACAGGCGAATAAGCGGTTGATCAAACTGCTGGTCCCGTCTAAGGAAAAACAGTCTTCCAATTTTAAAAACCCGTTAGAGATGTTGTTTCAGCAAGGCAATCAGCAGCAAACCGAATCAACTTCTGACCAGGAAGAAACAGAAATCAAGAACAAACGACAGCGAATCAAGCACCAACTGGAATTAGGCGAACTTGAAGATCATATGGTGACGATTGAAGTCGAAGAATCTCAATCATCTATGTTTGACATGCTGCAAGGTTCGGGAATGGAACAAATGGGCATGAACATGCAGGATGCCTTCAGTCAGTTCATGCCAAAGAAGAAGAAGAAACGGAAACTTCCTGTAAGTGAAGCGCGAAAAGTACTTACTCAAGAAGAAGCACAAAAACTCGTTGATATGGATGAAGTCGGCCAGCAGGCTGTGGAAAAAGTCGAGCAGTCAGGCATCATTTTTATTGACGAAATTGATAAAGTAGCTGCTAAGGGCGATAACCAGGCTAATGTATCAAGAGAAGGCGTACAGCGGGATATCCTTCCCATTGTAGAGGGTTCTACTATTGTCACGAAGTACGGCCCCGTGTCTACAGACCATATTTTGTTTGTGGCAGCCGGTGCCTTTCATATGGCAAAGCCTTCTGATTTAATCCCGGAATTACAAGGTCGTTTTCCGATTCGGGTAGAATTAAATAAACTGACAGTGGAAGATTTCCGCAGTATCTTAGTGGAACCTTCTAATGCTCTATTAAAGCAATATAAGGCACTTTTAGAAACTGAAGGTATAAAGGTCGAATTTTCTGACGATGCTATTACTAGAATTGCTGAAATTGCTTATGAAGTGAATCAGGAGACAGATAATATCGGGGCCAGACGTCTGCATACCATTTTAGAAAAGTTACTAGAAGATTTATCATTTGAAGCGCCGGATGTGACATTGGAAACGATAGACATAACCCCTCAATATGTAGACAGTAAACTATCTACTATTGTTAAAAATAAAGATTTAAGCAGGTTCATACTGTAGTGAATTTACTCAAGGAGGAACAATAATGGAATTATTAAATCGAGCAAGAAGAATTAATGCAATGCTACAAAAAACAACGGGAAAATCGGTGGACTTTAATGATATGTCTGCTACATTAAGAGATGTCATCTCAGCAAACACTTTTGTTGTCAGCCGTCGAGGAAAATTACTTGGATTTGCTATCAAACAGGAAATTGAAAATGAACGAATGCAGGCGATGTTAACTGAACGTCAGTTCCCGCAAGAATACACTCAAAATCTTTTTAACATCCAGGAAACAACTCCTAACCTTGATATGAATAGTGAATACACAGCTTTTCCGGTAGAAAATAGGGAGTTATTTGAAGATGGCCTTACTACCATTGTCCCGATCATTGGCGGTGGTCAACGTCTGGGTACATTGATCTTAAGCCGGCTCAATAGCAGTTTTGAGGAAGATGATCTCTTATTAGCCGAATACGGGGCAACTGTAGTTGGAATGGAAATCCTTCACGAGAAAACAGAAGAAATTGAGCAGGAAGCGCGCAGTAAAGCCGTGGTACAAATGGCGATCAGTTCATTGTCCTACAGTGAACTAGAAGCGATCGAGCATATTTTCGAAGAATTAGAAGGTAATGAAGGGTTGCTCGTTGCCAGTAAGATTGCAGATCGCGTTGGAATCACCCGTTCTGTTATCGTGAATGCTTTGCGTAAACTGGAAAGTGCCGGAGTTATTGAATCACGTTCGTTAGGAATGAAAGGTACGTACATTAAAGTTCTTAATAATAATTTCTTAGTAGAACTTCAAAAACTTCGTTCAAATTAATAGAAAATTAGAGAAAGCCGCTGCCATTAAATTGGCAGCGGCTTTTTTTGTGTAGGAACGAGGGCCTGTAATTATTACAATTTATAACAAAATGTATACACAAAAGTTATAGAAAATACTCCTTTCGTAGGCTTTTTTAAAGGAGTTATAAACTGTAATTTATTTTATGAATTAAATGTGTAATAATGTTCATTATAGTAGATTTTTCGACAGGTGGTAACAATTACCGCAGAACTCAAACATATGTAGTGATAAATAAGGACTATTTATGGTGATGGTGAAAAGGGCTCGGGTTTAATATGTACTAATGATTCTATCGAAAATAGAATACACCTGTGACAATAGTAATTGATAGGAGGTCATAAGGCATGAAACTGTTTAGTGAGACTTTTACCCTGCTTGAAAACTCTTTAAACTACACAACTGCAAAAAATAGATCGATTTCTAATAATATTGCAAATGTGGACACACCTGGTTATAAAGTAAAGGATGTCGTCTTTAAACAGGTGTTAGATGGTGAAATGAACAATTTAGAGGCAAAACGGACAAATTCCCGTCACTTCCCATTTACTAATGAGGCGAACAGCCCATATACTACGGTTACGAAGCAGGGTACTACATATAATCACAACGGAAACAATGTCGATATTGATAAGGAAATGAATGAACTTGCGAAAAATCAAATTCTCTATCAGGCCCTTGTTGACCGGATGGGTGGAAAGTTTAGAAGTCTTGAAAATGTGCTTAAAGGAGGAAACTAAACCATGAGTATTTTCCATGCAATAAACACAAGTGCGAGTGCTTTAACAGCTCAGCGGCTAAGAATGGATATTGCCTCTTCGAATATTGCCAATGCGAATTCGACAAGGGCGACCATCAACGAAAATGGCGAATGGGAACCTTACAGAAGGAAAATGGTTGTATTTGAACCAAAAGATAATTCGTTCCAGTCCTTTCTAAATACGGCAGCTAATCGTCCAAGCACACCCGGTCAGGGTGTCGAAGTATCAGCGATCGTTGAGGATGAGGAACCATTTAAACAAATGTATAATCCGGCACATCCGGATGCAAATGATAACGGCTATGTGCTGCTTCCGAATGTGAATCCTCTACAGGAAATGGTTGATCTTATGAGCGCAACACGTTCACACGAAGCTAACGTGACAGCAATCAATGCCACAAAAGGCATGTTAATGAAAGCACTGGAAATTGGTAAATAACTAGGAGGAATACATATGGTAAGTGGATTACCCGTTACAAGTGATGCATTCATTAAACCGATACAGTCCCAATCCCTAAAACCAGTCTCTGCTGGTGAAGCGCATGGGGCCTTCGCTAGCAGCCTGAAACAAGCTATTAATGCAGTGAATGATGCTCAAATTGCTTCAGACGCTAAAACGAAGGCGCTGGCACGTGGGGAGGTAGACGATCTGCACGACGTCATGATCGCTTCACAAAAGGCCAGTATTACAATGCAGACAACTATAGAAATTCGCAATAAAGTAATTGATGCTTATAAAGAAATGATGCGAATGCAGGTCTGATTGTTTTCTAATTATTCGTTATCATACATATTCTCTTAACTTGTTCGTTTTATGGGGGCAATTATGAAAGAAAAATTAATATTTTTTAAGAATCGAATAACTGCCTATTGGAAGGAGAGATCTTCGAAGCAGAAAGGGTTGTTTATTGGATCAGCAGCAGGAATTGTTCTGTTGCTGAGCATAGCCAGCTTTTTAGCGACGCAGACCAATATGGTACCACTCTATCGGGATTTATCACTTCAGGAAGTAGGCCAAGTAAAAGCGGAACTTGATACACGCGGCGTTCCTTATGAATTGACTCAAGGAGGGACGACGATCTCCGTCCCCGCAGAGCAGGCTGAATCATTGCTGGTGGATCTGGCAGCTGCAGGTTTGCCTGACAGCGGTAATATTGACTACAGTTTTTTTAGCGGGAATGTTTCGTGGGGAATGACAGATAATGAATTTGATGTCATCAAACTTGATGCGATGCAAACGGAGCTAGCCAACTTGATGACAGAGATCACGGGAATTGAAAATGCCAAAGTCATGATTAATATACCAGAGGAGCAAGTGTTTTTGTCTGAAACAACTCAGGATGCCTCGGCATCGGTTGTACTCAATGTTCAGCCAGGCTATGAACTTCAGCCGAACCAAGTTGAAGCCCTGTATAATTTGGCATCAAAATCAGTTCCCAATCTTTCTAAAGAAAATATCGTCATAATGGATCAGAATTTTAATTATTTTGACTTAAATAAAACTCAAATGGCCAGTGGTGCTGATACTTATACATATCAACAATCGATAAAAGAGGATATTGAGCGGGATATCCAGCAGCGCGTGCAAAAAATGCTCGGCATGATGATCGGGCAAGACAAAGTTGTAGCGACGGTAACCGCCGATATTGATTTTACAAAAGAAAATCGAGTGGAAGAGTTAGTAGAGCCGGTTGATCCTGAAAGTATGGAAGGCCTGCCAGTGAGTGTGGAACGTATCGAAGAGACCTACACAGGGGGCGCTCCTGCAGGCGGTGTAGCTGGAGCTGGTGAAGGGGAGGTCCCTAATTATCCAGCCGAGGGCGAAGAAGATAGCGGCGACTACGAAATGACGAAAGAAACGATTAACAATGAGTTTAATCGGATTAAAAAGGAAATCGTAGAAAGTCCATACAAAGTTCGTGATTTAGGTATCCAGGTCGCTATCGATAATACGAAGGGTGTCAACGGAGACGGTGAAGTACAACAGCTTAGTCAGCAGGAGCAGCAAACTGTAGAAGAGAGTGTTCAGTCGATTTTGAGTTCGATGATTACTACGTCTATAAACGGAAGTTATGGTGAAGTCAATCCGGAGGAAAAAGTATCGATAGTCTTCCAGGAGTTTAGTGGTGAACCAGAATTCCCTGCAGAAACTACAGGTATTCCTCTCTGGATGTATCTCGTGGGTGTGGGTCTCATCCTAGTGATTCTTGTGCTTATCTGGATGCTGTTCCGCCGTAAGCGTAAAGTAGTGGTAGAAGAAGAAGAGGTACTTGAAGAACCAGCTGTACGACAGCCGGTCACGATACCAGACATAGAAGAAAAAGAAACGGAGTCGTCGGTCAGACGCAAACAGCTTGAACGGATGGCTAAAGATAAACCTGAGGAGTTTGCTAAGCTGCTACGTTCATGGATTGCTGAAGATTAAGGAGGTCCTACTATGGCCCAACAAGCATCAAGATTAACGGGAAAGCAAAAAGCAGCCGTGCTGTTAATCTCTCTCGGTCCAGATGTTGCTGCACAAATCTATAAACATTTAACAGAAGAAGAAATGGAAAAACTAACGTTGGAGATTTCTTCCGTTCAGAAAGTAGATTCTGCTCAAAAGGAAGAGGTCCTGGATCAATTCCACCAGATCGCCCTTGCACAGGATTATATTTCACAGGGCGGGATTGGCTACGCCAAAACGGTTCTTGAGAAGGCGCTTGGTGAACAAGAGGCATCAAATATTATCAGTCGGTTAACTTCTTCATTGCAAGTTAAACCGTTTGATTTTGCTAGACGAGCGGATCCTAATCAAATTTTGAATTTTATCCAAAATGAACATCCGCAGACCATCGCGCTTATCTTATCTTACCTGGATGCAGCCCAGTCAGGGCAAATACTTTCTGAGCTGCCTCAGGAATTACAAGCTGATGTGGCGCGAAGAATAGCAACGATGGATTCGACTTCGCCGGAAATCATTAACCAAATCGAAAGTATTCTTGAGAAAAAGCTTTCCACGACCGTGACACAGGACTATACGGAGACTGGCGGGGTCCAGGCGGTAGTAGAAGTGTTAAATGGTGTAGATCGAAGTACTGAACGTACAATCCTGGATGCGCTGGAAATTCAAGATCCTGAACTCGCAGAAGAAATCAAGAAGCGAATGTTTGTCTTTGAGGATATCGTCACATTGGACAACCGTGCTATTCAGCGTGTCATACGTGAAGTGGACAACGATGATCTGCGCCTGTCATTGAAAGTATCCAGCGATGAGGTAAAAGAACTCGTGTTTACAAACATGTCTGAACGAATGGCTGAATCTTTCAAAGAAGAAATGGAAATTATGGGCCCTGTACGGCTACGTGATGTAGAAGAGGCGCAAACTCGTGTAGTCGGAACCATCAGGCGTCTTGAAGAAGTTGGAGAGATCGTGGTGGCACGCGGTGGGGGAGATGACATTATTGTCTGATCAATATTCATTGCAAAAGCGTGTCATTGGGTTAAAACCTGTGACGATCCAAAAACGAAAGCATGAAAGAGAAGCAGCCGAACAACAGAGTAATGAGAAAGCAAATCAGCTTTTGGAAGAGGCAGAACAAGAGCTGGTTCAGGCCAGGCAGGAGGCTCAAAGAAATCTCGAAGCAGTTGAACTGGAGATTTCAGCACAGCGTAATGCCTGGCAGAAGGAAAAAGAATCTTTGGTTCACGAAGCGTACCAGGAAGGTTTTGATAAGGGGATTCGCGACGGACAAGCACAAGGTTACCAGGAGTATTCAGAACAGCTTGCCCAGATTAATCATATTCTGTCTCTAGCGCAAAAGGACTATGCGAGCACGGTGTCGGCTAGTGAGGAAATGATTCTTGAGTTAGCTGTCACCAGTGCAGAGAAAATTATCAATGCCCAACTTGTCGAGAAGCCAGAATACTTTTTGTCTGTCGTCAAGAAGGTGATTGAAGAAGTTCGGGAGCATCCGGAAATTGTCGTCTATGTGCATCCGGATGATTATGAGCTCATACAGTCCCAAAAAGGTGAATTAGAGTCGATAACTAGCTTTAAGGCCACCTTGACGATTTACATAAATGATTCACAAGAACGCTTCGGCTGTATGATTGAGTCCCCGTTTGGCCGTGTGGAAGCTGGGATTGACCATCAGCTCACACAGCTTCGGGAAAAGCTTCATCAGCTTGTGCAAGAGGAGAAAAATGATGAATAAACAGGTTTACCTGGATGCTATTAAACGGATGGACACATATAAACGATATGGAAAAGTTCACAGGGTCATCGGGTTGATGATTGAATCGAAAGGCCCCGAAGCTTCAATTGGCGATCTTTGTTATATCCATACTTCTTCCTATGAGTCTAAAAAAATAGCAGCTGAAGTAGTAGGGTTCCACCATGAAAAAGTATTACTGATGCCATTTCGGGAAATTCGTGAAATCGGTCCAGGAAGTTTAGTAGAAGCGACAGGAGACCCTCTTCAAATTAAGGCGGGGCTTGGACTAATCGGAAACGTTCTGGATGCGATGGGGCATCCGTTAGATCAGTCGATGTTACCTAAAGGGTTGAAAACCTATCCCACCGAACAACCCCCGCCAAATCCGATGTTGCGACCGACGATCACTGAACCGATTCAAGTTGGTGTAAGGGCGATCGATTCTCTCCTCGCTGTAGGAAAAGGTCAGAGGGTTGGTATTTTTGCTGGCAGTGGTGTAGGGAAAAGTACGCTGCTCGGAATGATATCGAGGAATAGTGCTGCTGATATTAATGTCATCGCCTTGATTGGCGAACGCGGCCGGGAAGTTCGTGAGTTTATCGAGAATGATCTCGGAAAAGAAGGCTTAAAGCGTTCGGTCGTCATTGTGGCTACGTCTGATCAGCCAGCCCTAATGCGAGTGAAAGGGGCCTACACGGCAACGGCAATTAGTGAATACTTCCGGGACCAAGGGTATAACGTCAACTTAATGATGGATTCCGTTACACGTTTTGCTATGGCGCAAAGGGAAATCGGTTTAGCCACTGGTGAGCCGCCGACAACGAAAGGGTACACACCTTCTGTTTTCGCCATACTACCAAAGCTTCTGGAGCGGACAGGGACAAGCAGCCTGGGAACAATTACCGCTTTTTACACAGTGCTTGTTGATGGGGATGACCTCAACGAACCAATATCGGATACGGTACGAGGGATTCTGGATGGTCATTTTGTGCTGGACAGGAAGCTAGCAGAACAGGGTCAGTTTCCGGCAATTAATATACTAAAGTCCATTAGCCGGGTAATGAACCAAATTGCGTCTCCTGCCCATAAACAGGCGGCCGAGCGAATGCGGGCATTGCTGGCCACGTACGAGGAAAATAACGAGTTAATACAAATAGGTGCTTATAAAAAAGGAAGCAGCCGTGAAGTCGATGAAGCCATCCATTACCATCCCTCTCTTATCCGTTTCTTAAAGCAAGGGGTTCACGAGCAGTCGAGTTTTGAGCATTCCGTTGAGTCACTAGAGAAGCTGTTTACATAGGGGTGTTGATGGATGACAAGCGTTCAAGCCTTTCATAAGATTAAGGAATTACGCGAGCAAGATAAAAAGAAAAAGCAGAAAATGTATCAAGAGCAAGTAGATGCATTTGAATCTGTTGCCACCAGGCTTTATGAAAAATTGAAGAAAAGAGAGTCTGTTGAGCAAAGCTTTCATGAAAGTATTACTCTTTCTAAGGTTAAGGCTCATTCCTTCATACACCATCGACGTTATATTGACCAGCTTGACAGTGAAATTATGCAGCTTCAACCGCAAGTACAGCACGCAAGATTGCAAATGGAGAACGCTCAGAACAATCTTTCCTCAGCCCACATGGAAGTGAAAAAGTTTGAGAAGCTTATCGATAACAAGTTGGCACGTCATAGACAGTGGCTGAAAGAAGAAGAAAAGAAGCAAATGGATGAATTATCAACAACGCAATATTTAAATGAGAAAAACAGGTGATTACATGGCAAAAAAAATGAAGCATGATCAGGAGAAAAGCGGTAAACTCCAATGGTTTTTCTTCGTTATCGTTGTCCCTGCATTATTCGCATTAACCCTTACTGTCGTTGTGTTAACTATTATGGGTACGAATGTATTTGAAAAAGCAGAAAGCTATGCCAATCAAATCCCAGGCCTGTCCGCTATCGTCTCCACATCAGACGAAAGCCAGAATGGAAGGCAAACGCATCAGCTTGAAGCAGCAATCGCTGATCAAAACGAGAAAATCGACCAACTTCAGCAGCAGGTAGAAGACAAGCAGCTAACGATTGATGAATTAAATCAGCAAATTGAACAACTGGAGACAGATCTTGAGGCAGCGTTAGCGACCTCAGCTGAGCAAAAGACAGAAGAACCCCCCGCTGCTTCGAATCCAATGAAGGAAATGGCAGTTTCCTTTGAAGAAATGGATGAGGAGGAAGCGGCTCCTATTATTGAAAATATGGATCAGGACTTAGCTGTGCAGATTCTGGCAGAGGTTGCTAGCAGCCAGCGAGGAGCAATTTTAGGAGCGATGACACCGGAAGCCGCTGCTGAGATCGCGGGTTTAATAGCTGGACCAGCGGCCAGCTAACGAACGACCGTATTTGCAAGGAGGTGAAATGATTTGAATAGTATGGCGCTGCTTTCTTCCCTATCTAAACCATTAGCTCAGCAAACAGGGGTACCCGTTAACCATCCCAGTAAGAACAATGATTTGTTGCAAAACTTTCAATTAGTGCTTACAGGTGCTGTCAACCAGCAATCTGCAAGTAACGTGCCCAAACTGCAACAGCTTATTACGGAGCTAAAACAGCTGTTACAGCAAATTGGAATGCCTTCAAGTTCAGTAGCATCCGGCACAGGCCCTATACGTGTGGAACAAGTTATAGCAGCCATAGAAAAAATAAGTGACGGCCAGATGAAAGAAATTTTGCCTGAAGAAATCAAGGAATTGCTGCATGCTACGAGGGATGACTTACGTCAACTCTCGAATCATGAACAAAACAATCTTATCGAAAAGTTGAAAGAATTACTTGAGCGCGACGATTCCGCTGACCATCCAGCTGTCACGATGATTCATGCTCAAGCCATTCCCATGTTAGAAGCTGTCGAGCAAACGGGGCAGAAAGACAATGTTTCGCTTCATGCAGCCCAGTCCAAGCAGCTCACAGACCTATGGAATCGTTTTGAACAGATCAGGAATAAGCTAAACAGTCAAATACCGTTAAGCCAATCTGTTAAACCAGAACAGCTTGATCCATCTCTGATGATCAAATTGAAGCAAGTGCTTCAACAATTAGCTGCATTAGAAGCAGGCTCAAGTCAAAAGGATGTTTTTCATCGGACACTGAACCGTCTGAGCGACCAAAGTACTGGGCAGCAGCAATTGCTTACAAATTTGCTGAACAATTTTACTCGTAAGCAGTCAATTCCAGCACCTTATCAACAACAGACTTCCGTAACCAGTAAAGATGTGGCCAGATGGCTGACTCCGTTACTTCATAAGCAGCAAACGGCTGAGTCGGTACAAGGACAAGGTTTTACACAAATGATGTCCAAAGTGGAACAGTATGTGATTCACGTGAATCCAAACCAATCAAGTCAAGGAATGCAGAAGCAGCTTTTGAATCAGTTTGAACAATTGATGCAGTCAAATCGCGTATTTTTAAATAATGCAGGCAATATGGAAATGAATATACGACTAAAACCGCAGCAACTAGGAGATATGACAGTACGGCTTCTTCAACTTAATGGTGAAATGACAGTTAAGATTTTGGTCAGTACTGTGGCAGCTAAAGAGATGCTCGACGGTAACATTCAGCAGCTCAGACATATGTTCTCCCCTCAGCAAGTGGTTATTGAAAAGCATGATCCGTCAGCCGCAGGCCCACTACCGGGCGATGAGGAACAGCAATCAAGCGAGTCTAATGAACGGGATAGTTCTGATCAGTCACAAGATCAGCAGCAGAATGAGCGTTCAGAGGAAGAAGTATCGTTTCATGAATTGTTAATGAATGAAAAGGTATAGGTGGTATTATGACAAAAATTGACTCATCTTTTTACCTGAGCAATCAACAACAAACAGCAGGATCTGGGAGTAATACTCTTGGAAAAGATGCCTTTTTAAAAATATTAATGGCTCAAATTAAAAATCAAAGTCCTATGGATCCAATGAAAGACAAAGAATTTATCGCTCAGATGACACAGTTTTCAAGTTTGGAGCAAATGACGAACTTATCGCAGTCCATGCAAGAGTTTATGAGTTCTCAAAGTATGACACCTGTTGTGAAATACAGTGGTTTGATAGGAAGGGAAGTCAGCTACCCTGTACGTAATGAGGAGACTGGCTTCGCCACGGAGTATCAAACAGGCACTGTAAAGGCAGTGAGCCAAAAAGCCGGTGATACAAAACTAGTACTTGAAAATGGCCAGTCCGTGCATGTACATGACATTATGAAAGTTAGTAAGAAAACGACAGAAGAATAGAAGGTAGGAACGGTTATGGAACCTCGAATTCATCAGATGCATCAGCCGCTGCCTTTACCGAAGACCAAAAAGGTGCAGCACGAGCCAACACAGTCATTTCGAGATGTATTTCAGGACACTAAAGATCTTCAAGTTAGTAAACATGCTCAACAACGATTACAGGAGCGTAATATCTCAATAGATGATAGCAAATGGCAGATGATTTCTCGTAAAATGACCGAAGCTAGATCTAAAGGAATTACAGATTCTTTGGTCGTGATGAAAGAGGCAGCTCTAGTAGTCAGTACGAAAAATCATACCGTTGTCACAGCAATGGGACGTGAAGAGTCACGCTCACATATTTTCACCAATATTAATGGAACCATCATAATGGATGAATAAGGCTGGACCCACTAGAACAGGGAAGCCGAACTAAGCTTACGGACTGACAGAAGTAAGCACACAATTAAATGGAAGGAATGGTAGCGATATGCTTCGTTCAATGTATGCAGGAATTTCTGGTATGAAAGGTTTTCAGGCAAAGCTAGATACAATCGGGAACAATATTGCCAATGTGAATACGTACGGATTTAAGAAAGGACGGGTCACTTTCCAGGACATGATGAGTCAGACTGTTACAAGTGCTCAAGGTCCGATTCAGGGTGCAAATGGAGACAATGTTCGCGGCGGTGTGAACCCTTCTCAAGTTGGGCTTGGCTCGCAAATTGGCTCAATTGATACGATTCATACTCAGGGGAACCGCCAAACGACTAACCGGCCACTGGATTTAGCGATTGAAGGAGACGGTATGTTTGTTCTGGCTGAAGGAACACCAGCAGCAGGAATCGATACAACTGCTAAAAACGTTGCTCTCCAGGATGTAAACTTAAGTTTTACGAGAGCGGGAAACTTCTATTTAGATGATGACGGTGCCATCGTGAATGCGGAAGGGAAATATGTAATCGGGGAAACGGATACGGGGACTGCTGGAGTGATTACAATTCCTGAAGATGCCCAAAGCTTCAGTATTCAGTCAGATGGAACCGTAAACTATGTAAACAATCAAGGGGAACTTGCTGTAGCGGGACAAATCAGACTTGCTCAGTTTTCTAACCCGAGCGGTCTCCAGAAAATCGGCGGCAATAGCTTCCAGCTAACAGAGAATGCCGGAGTGTTTACCACAGGTGCTGAAGGTCAGCTGGACAACCTAAATGATCTACTCGTAGCTGGTCAAGGCGGAACCGGTCAAATGGTCTCAGGGGCACTGGAAATGTCAAACGTAGATTTAGCCGAATCATTTACGGAAATGATTGTAGCTCAGCGAGGATTTCAAGCCAACACACGAATTATTACAACTTCAGATGAAATCTTACAAGAATTAGTAAACTTAAAACGTTAGTAAAGGGGGGAGGAGAGTTTCCTCTGCACTAGGAGAAACTCTCACTCATTCAGATGATTTCATTAACGAGGTTGAATGGAGAAGGATTTTGGTTTAACGCGATATACATAGAGAGGATCCAATCAAATCCGGATACAACGATCACAACGACACATGGTAAACGTTTTGTTGTAAAAGAGCAAGAAGAAATCGTTATAAAAAAAATGAAACACTTTTACCGGGAGATTGGGCTGTTACGCGCAGTGAATAAGGCAGGTGACAGCATTGAAGAGTAATTTGTTTAAAACCGTCATGGTTATTTTGAGTACTCTCACGGTCGCAGGTGTGGCTGCTCTCATTGTCGTTTTTAATTTAGATCGCAGTGAAGCAAGTGGAGAACGGTCTATAGAGGAGATAAGAGAAGCATCGCTGCTGACCGAGGATATAACTACTGATACTGTAGAGGGTCATTTTGTCAGGATCAGCTTTCGGATTGTTACAGATGGTGAAAAAGCATTGGAAGAATTGAAGAAACGAGATTTCCAAATGAAGAACATTTTAATAAAAGAACTGGCGACGATGGAAGCCGAATCATTTCAGGGAGGGCTCAGTGGCCTCGAAGAAAAAGTGAAATTACGGCTCAATGAGTTGATGCAGAATGGAATCATTACGGATGTCTATACCGTGGAGAAAGTGCTTCAATAATTTGACAGGCAGTTTTCTATTTAAAATAACAAGGTAGATTGGGGGTGGTGTTTTTGGCAGATGAGGTACTTTCACAAAATGAGATCGACTCACTTCTCTCAGCATTATCGACAGGGGAAATGGATGCTGAAGAGCTCAAATCTGAGGAAAAAGAAAAAAAGGTTCGTGTCTATGACTTTAAGCGGGCATTGCGTTTCTCTAAAGATCAAGTCAGAAGTCTTTCCCGCATTCATGAGAACTTCGCAAGGTTATTGACGACCTATTTTTCAGCACAGTTAAGAACATATGTCGATATTAGTGTGGCATCAGTAGATCAACTTCCATATGAAGAGTTTATCCGTTCGATCCCAAGAATGACGATTTTAAATATTTTCAGCGTCCCTCCGCTTGACGGTCGGATTCTGCTTGAAACCAATCCGAACATAGCATATGCGATGCTGGATCGAGTCCTCGGCGGAAAAGGGACGAGCAGCAATAAAGTGGACAATTTAACTGAAATCGAAACGATGATTATGTCACAGTTATTTGAGCATTCCCTGGAGAACTACCAGGAAGCCTGGGGGTCAGTTGTTGAAATTGAACCCGTGTTAGAAGAACTAGAAGTGAATCCACAATTTTTGCAAATGGTTTCTCCAAATGAAACTGTTGTGGTCGTGTCCTTTAATACGTCTATTGGGGAAGCAAGCGGGATGATCAATATTTGTATTCCGCACGTTGTGCTTGAGCCGATCATTCCGAAGCTGTCTGTTCACTACTGGATGCAGAACCAGCAGGAAAAGGAAAATGATCCTGAAGAATTCGCAGCTCTGGCAAAAACGATTCAAAGTGCTCAAGTTGATGTACGAGCGATTTTGGGAGAAGCGGATATGTCTATTGAGGAATTTTTGAAGCTTAGTAAAAATGATGTGATTCGACTAGATCAACTCGTCGAGGAGCCAATGAAACTTAAAGTGGACGAGGAAGAGAAATTCTTTATCCAGCCAGGCAAAAGAAAGAATAAATTAGCCGTGCAAGTGTTAGATGAATACCGGAGGGGGGCCAATCAGTATGAATGACGATATGCTGTCACAAGATGAAATCGATGCACTCTTGAATGGGACTGTCGATGAGGAGGGGGACGAAAGGAAAAGCCAGAAAGCACAGGAATCTACAAAAGTAGAGGATTTTCTTTCCAGTCTTGAGCAGGATGCTCTTGGAGAAATAGGAAACATTTCGTTTGGAAGTTCTGCCACAGCTCTATCTTCTCTGCTCAACCAAAAGGTGGATATTACGACTCCTTCGCTTTCTATAGTGAAGAGGTCGTCGTTGTCAGAGGAATTTCCTAAGCCACACGTCGCTATAAATGTTACCTATACAGATGGATTCTCGGGAGAAAATTTATTAGTGATTAGGGAGCCAGATGCAGCAGTCATCGCCGACCTGATGCTGGGCGGAGATGGGACGAACCCGTCTGAGGATTTAAATGAGATCCATTTGAGTGCCGTTCAGGAAGCTATGAACCAGATGATGGGCTCAGCAGCGACAAGCATGTCCACCGTTTTTAATAAAAAAGTGGATATTTCACCACCGGTCATCAATGTATTAAACCTTGAAGAAAACCAAGGTACAGATCAAATTCCAGCTGATGAAGCACTCATGAAGGTGTCCTTTAATCTTAAAGTTGGCAACTTAATTGATTCGGCTATAATGCAACTGCTTCCGGTCTCGTTTGCTCGTGAATTAGTGGATCAGCTGTTAGATCCTCCAGTGGAAAACGGTGATGCAAGTGAACAGAAGACAGCTAGTGAGCGGGCGGACGAGCAACTGTCCCGCCAAACTGCCACAACTTCACAAACTCAACACCCATCTGCTGAGAAAGACCCGGAACCGCAACTAGTCGGGGGCGCAAGTGGTCAGCAGCTTCATAATTCAACGATTCAAACAGCGGAATTTTCTGATATGGAGCCTGTGCAGTTAAGTAATAATGAGCAGCGTAACCTCGACATGTTAATGGATATTCCTTTGAAAGTAACGGTTGAATTAGGAAGAACTAAACGTACGATAAAAGAAATTCTTGAACTTTCCGCAGGCTCGGTCGTTGAACTCGATCGATTAGCGGGAGAACCCGTTGATATTCATGTGAATGACAAACTGATGGCTAAAGGCGAGGTTGTAGTTATTGATGAAAGCTTTGGAGTAAGGGTAACAGATATCCTGAGTCCAAAAGACCGCTTAAAAAAATTAAAATAAAGACAGGGGAGAATGAGAAATGGCGGAACGTATTTTAATTGTAGATGATGCAGCATTTATGAGAATGATGGTTAAAGATATTTTGACGAAAAATGGGTTTGAAATTGCCGGCGAGGCTGAAGATGGCCAAAAAGCTATAGAACTCTACAAGGAACATCAGCCTGATTTAGTGACAATGGACATTACGATGCCAGAGATGGACGGGATTACGGCATTAAAAGAAATTAAACAGCACAACCCCAACGCCAAAGTGATTATGTGTTCAGCAATGGGTCAGCAAGCGATGGTAGTTGACGCGATTCAAGCAGGAGCAAAGGACTTTATAGTAAAGCCGTTTCAAGCTGACCGAGTGATTGAAGCGATACAAAAAGCACTTAACTAAAGAGTAGGGATTTAAATGATTACAGGAATAAGAAGGACTTGTGCAATTGTTATAGTGATGTTTCTCTCCCTATCTTTAGGGTACCAAGTACATGCTCTGGGGCCTTCTGTAAGCGAGTGTGCCAAGAATCCAGAATTAGAGGGCTGCACGCCAGCAGACCCAGATAGCGAAAATGATCAAAACACTGATGGTGCTGCCGTTACTGATTCTGGTTCTGACACCTCTATTGTGTGGAACATTATTAAACTAGTATTTGCATTATTACTCGTTTTAGCCTTAATTTACGGGCTGTTGAAATTTTTTAATAAGCGAAGTAAAAGTTTTACTAAAAATCGCACAATGGAAAATTTAGGCGGACTGACACTCGCTCCCAATAAATCGCTGCAGGCGGTACGAATTGGGGAGCAGATCTTTATAGTTGGTGTAGGAGACAGTGTAGAGGTCATAACCGAAATTACCGAGCAGTCTACGAGAGAAAGCTTTCTGCATCAAGAGAATCATGACCTGGTGAATAAAGGGATTAGTCATTTACTCAAGCAAAACAAAGGCCGGACAGACGACGCAGCTCAATCAGCCGTTTCGCCATTTAAGCAGCTGTTTGAACAACAGCTTAATGAAATGAAGAACAAACGAAAAAATGTGACGGACAAGCGTAAGGGAGTGGATCCTGATGAATGAATTTATTAATATCTTCTCAGGTTCAGATCCGGAGAACATCGCTACATCGGTGAAGCTTCTTTTACTTCTAACGGTGCTATCACTTGCGCCGGGGATTTTAATATTAATGACAAGCTTCACGAGAATTCTAATCGTCCTGTCATTTGTTAGAACATCGCTTGCTACTCAATCGATGCCTCCGAATCAGGTACTTGTAGGAATCGCATTATTTTTAACATTTTTTATTATGGCTCCTACTTTTCAGGAGGTAAATGAACAAGCTCTCACTCCGTTATTTAACGAAGAAATTTCATTAAATGAAGCGTATGAAGAGGCGAGCATACCGATGAAAGAATTTATGGCGAAGCACACGAGACAGAAGGATTTGGCTCTATTTATGGATTATTCAGGGATGGAGCGTCCGGAGTCCATACAGGAGATCCCATTAACTACACTAGTTCCCGCTTTTGCGATCAGCGAGCTGAAGACAGCCTTTCAAATGGGATTTATGATATTTATTCCGTTCTTAGTGATTGATATGGCCGTAGCCAGTGTGCTGATGTCGATGGGGATGATGATGCTGCCTCCTGTGATGATTTCGTTACCGTTTAAAATTCTATTATTTGTTCTTGTTGATGGGTGGTATTTAATTTCGAAGTCATTACTGGAAGGATTTTAAGAAAAGGAGGTAGCAAGCATGAATAGTGAAATGGTGATTGCTTTTGCCAAAGAAGGAATTTACACAGTATTGCTCGTGTCAGGCCCGTTATTAATATTGGCCCTTGCGATCGGGCTCTTTGTCAGTATCTTTCAAGCGACAACGCAAATTCAAGAACAAACACTCGCTTTTATTCCTAAAATCGTAGCTGTTCTCATCGGTTTAATTTTTTTCGGACCATGGATGCTGACAAATATGGTGCGGTTTACAGCCAGTATATTTGAAAACTTGAACATGCTGGTTGGGTAAATATGCTTGAGGTTTTAAGTTTTCTTAATCTGCCTGCTTTTCTATTAATCTTTGTCAGGGTTACTTCTTTTTTCGTTACCTTGCCGATTTTTTCTTATCGAAATGTACCAACCCAGCATAAAGTAGGCTTTAGCTTCTTTCTGGCGCTGCTCATGTATTTCACTATTGATATTCCTCCGATCGAGGTCAATGAAACTTATTTTCTGCTTTTGTTTAAGGAAGCGGCTGTAGGACTCGCAATTGGACTGTTAGCTTATATTATTTTGACGGCGATTCAAATTGCCGGGGGCTTCATAGATTTTCAAATGGGATTTGCCATTGCTAATGTCATTGATCCGCGAACAGGGGCCCAAAGTCCGTTAATCGGCCAATATCTATATATGATTACCCTGCTGTTTATCCTGGCCGTGAACGGTCACCATCTGATGCTGGACGGAGTGTTTTACAGTTATCATTTAATTCCTATCGATCATTTCCTTCCGCTAGAGGATGAAGGCTGGATTATGTATATTATCGATGCTTTTAATCAGATGTTTGTCATTGCATTTCTTATGGCGGTACCCGTTGTCGGTTGTTTGTTTCTAGTTGATGTAGCGCTTGGGATTGTGGCCCGGACAGTGCCGCAGCTGAATGTGTTTGTAGTCGGTCTGCCTTTGAAAATTTTTATTGCTTTAGCCGTATTAATCATTGCGATGACTTTCTATATTATGCTGATCCGTACATTGTTTGAAACGATGCTAGAAACAATGCGCGGACTCATGCAAATTTTCGGAGGTGCATGAAGGTGAGTTACCTCAAGCTTGACTTACAATACTTTGCTGCTGATGAAAAAACGGAAGAGGCCACTCCTAAAAAGCGTGAAGATACACGGAAGAAAGGGCAGGTTCCGAAGAGTCAGGATGTGAACACAGGATTCTTGTTAATCCTGGTATTCGGAGCCTTGCACTTGTTCGGGGGCCAAATGAAAGAGGCCATGACGAGCATGTTAAGTAAATCATTCAATGAATATATTCATTGGACAGTGTCAGAGGAACATGTATTTACACTGTTTCTAGAAATGACCATTGAAATCACTAAAGTACTAGCGCCGGTTATGGGGATCGCCATGGTCGCAGGGATCTTTTCAAATTTCATTCAGGTGGGTGTGATGTTCACAGGGGAGCCATTGAAGTTTGATTTAAAGAAATTGGACCCTATTCAGGGAGCTAAGAAAATCTTTTCAGCCAGAGCTCTTGTAGAGTTAGTAAAATCCTTGCTGAAAATCTCAATGATTAGTGTTATAACCTTCGCCATTATCTGGATTAATAAAGGTCCATTAATGATGACTTCGCAAAAGTCTGTGGAGGCTGCGCTCGCCTTTTTCGGAAGAATAACTATCCTAATGGGACTTGCTTCAGGGCTAGCTCTTCTATGCTTGTCCGTCCTTGATTACGTCTACCAGCGCTATGACCACGAGAAAAACATTCGTATGTCAAAAAAGGACGTGAAGGATGAGCATAAAAATATGGAAGGTGATCCTTTAATTAAGTCAAAGATTAAAGAAAAGCAAAGACAGATGTCAGCCTCCCGAATGATGAGTGAAGTACCAGGAGCGGATGTAGTTATTACTAACCCGACCCACTATGCGATTGCCATCAAATACGATGAGGCTAAATCAGATGCGCCCATTGTTGTTGCTAAGGGAGTCGATTTCGTTGCTCAGAAAATAAAAGAAGTAGCTAAGGCAAATGAGATTGTCATGGTAGAAAATCGATCATTAGCAAGGGCACTGTATCAGCAGTCTGACATTGAACAGCCGATTGATGAACAGTTTTATAAAGCTGTAGCGGAAGTTCTTGCCTATGTCTATCGATTAGAAAAAAAAGCGTGACGCGGTGTCCATGCAGCAATCTCTATCAAGTTTTCAACATGTATTATGCTAAGGAGTGACCCTGAATGTCAGCAAGAGACCTATCCGTCTTATTAGGCGTTATATTAATTATCATTATGCTCGTCATACCATTGCCTGGGTGGCTTCTAAGTTTTTTAATATTAATTAATATTGCATTGGCTTTGATCGTTATCTTAGTCTCCATGAATATGGATCAAGCCTTAAAGTTTGCTGTTTTCCCAACGTTGCTATTGCTGTTAACCCTTTTCCGCCTGGCGTTGAATGTATCGACGACACGTTCGATTTTGTCAGAGGCGGATGCCGGAGCAGTTGTCGCTACATTCGGAACTTTTGTAACCGGAGGAAATCCGCTAGTAGGTTTCGTTGTTTTTATTATTTTAGTGATTATCCAATTTCTGGTTATTACAAAGGGGGCAGAACGTGTCTCAGAAGTAGCAGCTCGTTTTACATTGGATGCCATGCCAGGGAAACAGATGAGTATCGATGCTGACTTGAATGCAGGGCTGATTAATGAACAGCAGGCGAAAGATCGAAGAGAGACAATAGAGAACGAATCAGACTTCTATGGAGCCATGGATGGCGCAAGTAAATTCGTTAAAGGAGATGCTATTGCTGGTATTATTATTGTCCTGATTAATATTGTTTTCGGGTTTATTATCGGGATGGTTCAAATGGGAATGCCGTTTGGAGAAGCGATTGATGTTTATATGCGTTTAACGGTAGGAGATGGCCTTGTCAGTCAAATTCCGGCCTTGCTTATCTCAACAGCGACAGGGATTGTAGTGACACGAGTCGCCTCAGAAGGAAACTTGGGAACTGATGTGACGAATCAGCTGTTGCGATACCCGAAACTGCTTTATATTGCTGGCGGAACGATCTTGCTTCTAGGGTTAACCCCCATTCCTTTCTTTTTAACTGCGGTAATCGGGTCGGTTTTAATCTTTGGAGGTTACTGGCTGTCTCGTGTCAGCGAGGAAACTGAAGGGGTGGAAGATGAGCAGCTGGATGAAGCAGAAAGTGATCAAATGAAATCACCTGAGAATGTAGTGAGCTTGATTAGTATGGACCCTGTAGAATTTGAGTTTGGTTATGCCCTGATTCCTATTGCCGATACGAATCAAGGTGGTGACCTGCTGGATCGAATTGTCATGATTCGCAGGCAGCTTGCGATAGAACTAGGTATTGTGATTCCTGTCGTTAGAATCCGGGATAACATCCAGCTGGGCCCGAATGAATACCGATTAAAGATAAAAGGAAACCAGGTGGCTCAGGGAGAATTGCTGCTCGATCACTTTTTAGCAATGAGCCCCGGTGGTGGTGATGAGTCGATCGAAGGAATTGACACAATGGAACCTGCTTTTGGGTTGCCGGCAAAATGGATAACGGAGGAACTAAAAGATGAAGCTGAATTGTCTGGATATACAGTAGTAGATCCGCCTTCAGTGGTATCTACACATATTACAGAAGTAATTAAGCAAAATGCTCATGCATTGCTGGGACGCCAGGAGGCACAACAGCTTATTTCCCACTTAAAAGAGTCGTATCCGATTCTGGTGGAAGAAGTGACCCCGGATCCGTTATCAATCGGTGATGTACAAAAGGTATTAGCTAAGCTTCTACGAGAAAATGTCTCTGTTAAAAATTTGCCCGTTATTTTTGAAACGCTGGCTGATTTTGGCAAAATGACGAATGACAGTGAATTGCTCGCCGAATACGCAAGACAAGCTTTAGCAGCTCAAATTACGACTCAGTACCGTAAGGGGGATAACACCATTCGTGTGATTACGGTGTCGGGAAGTGTTGAGAAGCTTATTGCAGATCATATCCAGCAAACGGAACACGGCAGCTTTCTGTCGCTGGATCCTGAATCACAGTCGACGATCGTTCAGTCCGTGGGGGCACAGGTCGAACAAGTTTCGCTTCAAGAAGAAACGGCGATCTTGCTTTGTTCACCAGCGGTCAGAATGTATATTAAACAATTGCTCGATCGATTTCTGCCACAGGTTGTTGTTTTATCTTATAACGAACTCGATCCTAATGTGGAAGTCCAGAGTGTGGGAGTGGTGAATGTCGCATGAAGGTAAAGAAATTTCAGGCTGGAACGATGCCGGAAGTGATGGAGAAGGTCAAACAAGGTTTAGGGACAGACGCCGTTATTCTAAATTCCAAACCCATCCAGACAGGGGGGGTTCTCGGGTTTTTTAAAAAGACTGAAGTTGAAGTGATCGCTGCGATTGATCCTGTTTCGAGGCCTGTGGCAAAGAAGGTACCAAAAGGTGAAGTCATGGCCTCTTCGTTAAAAGAGGAATCGAATGATGAAGTGTTGAAAGAATTGAAGTCATTAAAGGTAATGCTTCAAGAGCAAACCAATCAGTCTGTTTACTCAGAAACCATTGACAAGATTTATCAGCTGCTAATTGAGCAGGAAATTGAACCTGGGCTTGCCAGGACAGTTACTGACCAGCTTCTCGATGTATCAGAGGAGGAAGAAAAACTCGACGGACAATGGGAGGCCCTGACGAATGAAATTCTGAAGCAGAAAATATCTCATCTGTCATTTGGGCCGCCGTCATTTAAGAAGAAGTTTATTCATTTGGTTGGACCGACGGGGGTAGGCAAGACAACGACCGTGGCCAAGATGGCTGCCGATGCCGTTTTAGATCGGAAATTAAGTGTTGCTTTTATTACAACTGATACCTACAGAATTGCAGCGATTGATCAGTTGAAAACATATGCCAAGATTTTAGATGTTCCGCTCGAGGTAGCCTATAATTTAGATGATTATATGCAGGCGAGAGAAAAGTTGAATGACTATGATTTAGTTTTTATCGATACCGCTGGACGTAACTTTCGAGATGAACAATATGTGAGGGAACTGAACCAATTGATCCACTTCTCAGAGGATAGTGAAACATATTTAGTTTTATCTCTTACGTCAAAATATCGAGATATGACAGAAATTTATGAACAGTTCACCGAGATTCCGATTGAGAAGCTCATCTTTACGAAGAAGGATGAAGCTTCACGCGTGGGGAGTGCCGTAAGCATGGCACTGAATCATGACATTGGAATTGCTTATGTTACACATGGTCAAAACGTACCTGATGATATTAAGCCGGCGAGCCGCGAAGCACTTATTCATTCAGTCATGGAGGGCACGATCCATGGCTGATCAGGCGGAACAGCTTCGTTCCCGCCTTCTTCATAAAATGAAGCCATCCAGAGCTTCCATTATTGCCATCGCCAGTGGCAAGGGGGGAGTAGGAAAAACCAATTTTACAATAAATTTCGCTTTAAAACTAATAGAAGAAGGAAAAAAAGTCTTAATCTTTGATCTGGATATTGGCATGGGAAATGTAGACATTTTGCTTGGAGTGACACCTAGGTACTCGGTTGTAGATCTGCTTCAGTACCAGGCTTCCTTGGACAATATAGTCGAGTTTGGACCGAAAAACCTTGCTTATATTGCTGGGGGTTCAGGGTTATCAACTCTCTATCAAATGAGTGAAAGTGGTTTTCATTACTTTCAGCAGGCCTTTGAACAGCTTGCCGACGAGTATGACATGATTTTGTTTGACATGGGGGTTGGAGCGACAGAGGATAGTTTAAACTTTATAAGTTCAGCTGATGAGGCAGTGATTGTTACGACACCTGAGCCGACGTCGATTACAGATGCTTATGCGATGATCAAACATCTGAAGAAACGAAACCATGCTTTACCTGTTCATTTATTGGTCAATCGAACATTAAGTGAACGGTCAGGCTTGGAGACATTCCTAAGGCTTGAAGCGACTGTCAAGAAATTTATAGGGATGGAACTGTTACATTTAGGTTCGATTCCTGACGACCGTTCTGTAGTAAAGGCTGTCATTAATCAGCTTCCTTTCGTTCTGGAAGAGCCAAGATGTCAGGCAAGCAGAGCGGTTGGAAAGATTACGGAACAGTATTTGGCAGCTAAAGGTTTATTAAACGAAAGGAAGACAGAGAACTTCCTGTCAAAACTCAAGCGACTTGTTGTGAAATAGTCCAGCCACCTGGGTACCTTTCACTTTCCTTACATAGTCCTTGTCTTTCAAGCCCTCTCATCATCAGCTCGCGCGAAGTAGAAAGGTTGATTGTAATGAAACTTATTAAAGTATTAGTGGTTGATGACTCAGCCTTTATGCGAAAAATGATCACAGATCTATTAGAAAAAGACAAACGTATAAAGGTAGTAGGGACTGCACGAAACGGCAAAGAAAGTTTGATAAAAGCGAAGGATCTGCTGCCAGACGTCATTACGATGGATATCGAAATGCCTGTAATGGATGGTCTGACTGCTTTAGCGCATATGATGAAAGAGAAGCCGAAGCCTGTCGTGATGCTATCCAGCTTAACGAGTGAAGGGGCTGATAGCACACTGAAAGCTATGAGTCTTGGGGCTGTGGATTTTGTTCTAAAACCATCAGGATCGATCTCTCTGGACATAGAAAAAGTAGAGAAAGAGCTTCATAGTAAAGTAATAACGGCAAGTAAAGCTAGCTTACCTAAGCGTTTTTCAACAAAGAAACTATCTCCCCTCCAAATTCCATTGAAGGTCAACAACAACCAACATTCAATCGTCGCCATCGGAACTTCTACGGGAGGGCCAAGAGCTCTACAGGAAGTCATCACACACTTGCCAGCTGATTTTCCTGCTCCGATTCTGATCGTACAGCATATGCCTAAAGGGTTTACACTGTCTTTAGCCAATCGGTTGGACCAGTTGGCTGCCATACACGTTAAGGAAGCCGAAGAGGGAGAAAAACTGCGAAATGGTGTGGCTTACATCGCACCAGGGGATTTTCATATGGGAGTAATACTGAACCACCGTGAACCTGTAATTGCTCTTAGTCAAGATCCCCCCCACCTTGGACATCGCCCTGCTGTGAACCATCTTTACAAGTCACTCGCTAATTTGGACGGTTATAAGACGGTTGCTGTTGTTATGACAGGGATGGGTTCAGACGGAATGGACGGGTTATTAGAGTTGAAGAGGCAGTGTCCACAAACTTACTGTATTGCGGAGTCAGCGGACACCTGTATTGTATACGGCATGCCAAAAGCAGTTATTCTAGCAAAATTAGCTAATGAAATTGTTCCACTTGACGATATTAATCACAGGATAGGACAGGTCATTTCAGGCAGGGGGAATTGAATTGGATACAAACCAGTATTTAGAACTATTTATTGATGAAAGTAAAGAACACTTACAGTCGATTAATGATCGATTATTAGAATTGGAGAGTAGTCCTCAAGATCTGGCTATAGTCGGCGAAGTTTTTCGATCGGCTCATACCTTAAAAGGAATGGCCGCGACCATGGGGTTTCAAGATCTCGCTAACTTAACACATAAAATGGAAAATGTGCTGGATGGAGTCCGCAATCAGAAAATACAGGTTGACTCTGCTATACTCGACGTTGTCTTTGACTCCGTCGATGATTTAGAAGCGATGGTTATGGACATTGCAGATGGACGCACAGGGGAGCGGGATGTAGACAGGGTTGTTACTCTTTTACATGCGATCGAAAGCCAGGAAGCCGCAGAGGAACAGGATGGGGCAACCCAATCAATCCTACAGTCAAACGCTGCACAGGAATTTGAAATTGACGAATTCGCCGCAACCGTTCTTGAACAGTCCCATGAACAAGGGTTGAACAATTATGTAGTCAGCGTGTCCATAAGGGATGACTGCCTATTGAAGGCAGCACGTGTGTACATGGTATTTGAAGTATTTGAAGCAGCTGGAGAAGTTGTTCAGTCCTCTCCAGCTGTAGAAGAACTCGAAAATGAACAATTTGATACGACCTTTCAAGTGTTGCTCGTTACGAGTGAAGAATCGGACGATGTAAAAAATAAAATCCTCAACATATCTGAAATTGATGACGTCAGCATAGCTATGTTTGATATCCGAGATTACACACAGTCCCAATCGGCCAATGAAACTGCTTCAACTATAGAACGAGAAGAAACACCAGCAGCGCTGTCTCAGGGGAATAGCAAGCCACAGCTTCCCATGGAAAAACAAGATAAAAAAGGCAAGCAAGTTGCCAACAAAACCATTCGCGTTAATATTGACCGCCTTGATGTACTTATGAATCTATTTGAAGAACTTGTTATTGATCGAGGACGCTTAGAGC
Organism: Halobacillus naozhouensis; assembly: GCF_029714185.1. NCBI lineage: Bacteria > Bacillati > Bacillota > Bacilli > Caryophanales > Bacillaceae > Halobacillus > Halobacillus naozhouensis. The sequence continues at coordinate 1,998,642 of NZ_CP121671.1, forward strand.
AAATCTCAAACGAGCTGGATCACAATGATTTAAAAGATACCGTTGAAAGAATGGCCCGGGTATCAGGAGATTTACAAAGTATTATTTTAACAATGCGGATGGTCCCGATCGAGCAAGTATTCAACCGCTTTCCGCGAATGGTCAGACAGCTTTCTCGTGATCTGGATAAAGAGATCGACCTCCAGATCCTGGGGGCTGACACAGAGCTTGATCGCACAGTAATCGATGAAATTGGTGATCCGCTTGTTCATCTTATTCGTAACGCGCTGGATCATGGAATCGAAAGTCCTGGAAAGCGTGCGGAGAAGGGCAAGCCCACGCGGGGGACATTGCAGTTAAAGGCCTATCATAGCGGGAATTCAGTGTTTATCGAGATTTCCGATGATGGAGCCGGTATCCATCGTGAACGAGTCATCCAAAAGGCTATCTCAAATCGTGTGATTTCCGAGGAACAAGCCGCGAACTTATCAGACAAACAAGTTTACGAGTTAATTATGGAAAGCGGGTTTTCAACAGCTGAAACGATTTCAGATGTGTCAGGCCGTGGCGTAGGCCTCGATGTAGTTAAAAATACCATCGAATCATTGGGTGGAAGAATCGGAATTGATTCTGATCTGAATCGAGGCAGTGTGTTTTCGATTCAGCTCCCGCTCACTTTATCAATCATTTCTGTCATGCTGGTTGAAGTGCAGGACGAGAAGTATGCCATCCCGCTTTCTTCTATCATAGAAACAGCTAGTGTGAAAAAAGAAGATGTCATGCATGCCCATAATAAGAAAGTCATTGATTTTAGAGGGAAGGTAGTCCCATTGGTGTTTTTAAAAGAGGTGTTTGAAACACCGCAAACATTAGAAGAGCCTCCCTATTATTCAGTGGTGATTGCTCGTAGAGGGGAAAAGATGGCAGGGTTTGTTGTTGACTCCTTTATAGGACAGCAGGAAGTGGTGCTGAAGTCATTAGGTGATTATCTGTCAGGTGTCTTTGCGATATCAGGTGCCACGATTTTAGGCGACGGCCAAGTAGCCTTAATCGTAGATGCAAACACACTAATCAAGTAAAGGGGGAAGATGTGACAATGATGATAGAAGATTCTGGGACACATGTGAAGGTTATCGTATTTCAAATAAAAGATGAGGAGTATGCGGTGCCTGTTCACCAGGCGGGCTCTATTGAACGGGTCATGCCTATTACTCGTGTACCTAAAACAGCCTCATTTGTAGAAGGTGTAATAAACTTAAGGGGTGTAGTGACTCCCATTATCGATTTACGAAAACGATTTGGTCTAGAAGGATCTAAACTGGACGACACGACCAGAATTATTATTGTATCCATGGAGGAAATGGATGTGGGACTGATCGTTGACGGAGCCAATGATGTGCTTGATATTGCAGAAGAGGACATTCAGCCTCCACCGGAAGTGGTCGGCATGGTAAAAGAGGAATACATCCGCGGAGTTATCAATAGTAATCAACGATTGCTTATCCTCCTTAACTTAGAGAATGTGTTATCACAGGATGAAGTAAAGGAATTGCATGAAGTTGAACGGTAATCAGATCGATTTTAGCGATGATTTTTCTCCATTTTATTTGGATGTGTTAAAGGAAATAGGCAATATCGGTGCAGAACATGCAGCCACATCATTATCGAAGCTGCTTGGAAATAAAATTGATATGTACGTTTCATCCGTTAAACTAGCAGGATTTAATGAGGTCATGGAACTTGCGGGAGGGGCAGAGACAGAGGTGGTTAGTCTAATGTTTCGGCTTGGAGGAGCAGCTGCTGGATCGATGTTCTTTATTCTGTCCCCCCAGCAAGCGGCACAATTTGTAAGCAGGATGACCCGGCGGACTGGCTTGGTCCAGTGTCAATGCCAACGCGATGAACTTGAATATTCGGCTTTGAGGGAACTAGGAAATATAGTAGCCGGTTCCTATTTATCTGCCTTATCTGACCTTACTTATTTGAATGTTCAGCTGTCAGTTCCGGCACTGACAGTAGATATGGCAGGAGCCATCTTAAGTTCAGCCCTGGTTGAGCACGCATGCACTAGTGATCGTGCGCTCGTGATCGAGACATCATTAACAGAAGCCGGGGATTCGAACTCATCCATTGATGGGTATTTCTTTCTTTTACCTGACCCTGACTCCTCCGATACATTACTCAAGTCTCTTGGAGTATCAGGAACGTGATGAATAAGGCAGCAGAGATTGTTAAAGTCGGAATCGCGGATTTAAGTATCGTCAATAGCGAAACCGTCATTCGTACTTCAGGGTTAGGTTCTTGTGTTGGGGTCGTCCTATATGAATCAACTAGTAAAATTGCAGGAATGATTCATATTATGCTTCCTGATTCCTCGCTTGGTAAACAAGGGGTGGTGAATCGGAGAAAGTATGCAGACACAGCCATCGATGAGTTAGTGAATCGATTAGTTCAACACGGGGCGAGGAAATCACTGTTGCGGGCTAAGATAGCTGGCGGCGCCCAGATGTTTCAGTTTTCAAAGGCTAATGATATGATGAGAATAGGTCCACGAAACGTAGAAGCGGTTAAGAAAAAGCTGCGAGAGCATGATATTCCTATTTGCTCAGAAGATGTAGGTGGAACCAATGGACGTACGATCGAATTTCATCCGGCTACTGGCCAATTACATATACGCACAGTGAACAAGGGAGAATCGGTGATTTAAATACATGACGTTGCGCCGATGGATCATTATTTTTGACCAAGACTGAGGAGGGATGATCATGACCAGCTCTATATCTCCTCAAGAACAAGAGCTGTGGGATCTTTGGATAAATGAACAAGACATGGAAGCAGCCAACCAATTGGTTCAACAGTATTCACACTTAGTTAATTTCCATGTGCAGCGAATTTCAGCCCACCTGCCGAAAAGTGTTAGTAAAGATGATGTGCATAGCCTGGGGCTTCTCGGGTTGTATGACGCCTTGAAAAAATTTGACACGTCACGCGACTTGAAATTTGATACATACGCTTCCTTTCGCATCCGGGGAACGATTATGGATGGTCTTCGTAAAGAAGATTGGCTGCCCCGGTCTGTTCGTGACAAAGTAAAAAAGATAGAACAAGCGGCGGAGCACATCGAACAGAAGTATCAGCGAATTGCTACATCCTACGAAATTGCTGCCGAACTTAATTTGCCAAAAACAGATGTCGAAGAAATTATGAAGGATTCTCTGTTTGCCCATGTTCTGTCGATGGAAGAAAAAACGAAAGACGGCACGGATGAGCATAAGGAGGGTATTGGCTACTCTATCCCTGATAAGGACACACTGTCGCCGACAGAATCCCTTATTAAGGAAGAAAACTATGAAGAGCTGGCGCATCAGATTAAACAGTTGAACGAAAAGGAACAACTAGTCGTCAGTTTATTTTATACCGAAGAGTTAACGTTAACAGAAATAGGAGAAGTTATGGAACTTACGACCTCCAGAATTTCGCAAATTCATGCAAAGGCTATTTTTAAATTACGCCAATCATTAATGGAGATTGTTGGCTAACGTTCTCTACTATAAAAGTTGTTGTCACTGTGCCATATGTTGATGGGCGGGGATGGCAGCACCTGAGCAGGTGAGTGAAGCAGAATGGTTTATTTTCTATTAACAATAAGTTTTATTTTACATGGTATCTTGATCCTTATCATTATGGTTTTGTTTAAAAAAGTAAAGCAGGCAGAAGAACTAGAATTGCGTCAGAAACAAGTGGCTAGTGAGATTGAGGAGGTATTTAATCAATACCTTATGGAAATAAAAGAAGAGAATGAAAAAATGGATACGTGGCTGAATCACACCTCTACTAGCGAAGCAGATCACCGCCCGCAAGAGCCCACCAAGACAGAGAAGCCAGAGGAACAAAATGATGAAGACTACAGCCCGCCGTTACCTGTGCAGGAGGAAGCTGAGTATGTACCATCACTTCCATCTCGTGTTATGACGATGTATAACAGTGGTATGGACATGGAGGAAATCGCCCGCGAGTTAAATCTAGGAAAAACAGAGGTTGAGTTGCTCGTTAAGTTTCAGCATACAAAATAATCAAATATACTTGAATGAACAGAACCGTTATGGTATATTTACTGTCGGTGTCAATACACACGTCTTTTAATTTCATGGCTGGTTGCTCTTCAAAGAAGAGTTAGTGATGAGAAATGATGAAGACGGAGGATACTAAAAAAACCAAACAGGAGGAATTAACATGTCTGTTATTTCTATGAAACAGTTGCTAGAAGCTGGTGTTCATTTTGGACACCAAACCCGTCGCTGGAACCCGAAGATGAAGAAATACATCTTTACAGAGCGTAACGGAATTTATATCATCGACCTGCAAAAAACAGTTAAGAAGGTGGATGAAGCATTTAACTACGTAAGACAAGTTGCGGAAGACGGAGGCAACATTCTTTTCGTAGGTACGAAAAAACAAGCACAAGACACAGTGCGCGATGAAGCGACACGCTGTGGCATGTACTACATCAACCAACGCTGGTTAGGTGGTACACTAACAAACTTCCAAACCATTCGTAAGCGTATTAACCGTCTAATTGATATCGAGCGTATGGAAGAGGATGGTACATTTGACGTACTTCCGAAAAAAGAAGTCGTTGATATGCTTAAAGAAAAAGATCGCCTTGTTAAATTCTTAGGCGGAATTAAAGAAATGACTTCAATTCCGGATGCAATGTTTGTCATTGACCCTCGTAAAGAGCGCATTGCTATCGCGGAAGCTCATAAATTAAATATCCCGGTAATCGGTATTGTAGATACAAACTGTGACCCGGATGAAATTGATTATGTCATCCCAGCGAACGATGACGCAATTCGTGCCGTTAAATTGCTTACTTCAAAAATGGCGGATGCTGTTCTTGAAGCCAAGCAAGGTGAAGAAACTGAAGTGACAGAAGAAGCAGAAGAAGCGGAAACTGTAGAAGAGTAGGTTACGGTTCAATAGGTGATAAGGGGGCAGACCTTTTATCACCTTTTTTAAGAGTGAAAATGATAAACACTTTCATAATGGTAGAGGTCCAGATTACAAAGGAGGCTAACTCATGGCGATTAATGCTAAGATGGTAAAAGAACTTCGTGAAAAAACAGGTGCTGGAATGATGGATTGTAAGAAAGCACTAACCGAAAATGATGGCGATATGGAAAAAGCAATGGAATGGCTTCGCGAAAAAGGGATTTCTAAAGCCCAGAAGAAAGCGGACCGCATTGCTGCAGAAGGTGCTGCTCACGTAGTAGTAGATGGTAATACCGCAGCGCTTTTCGAAGTAAACTGTGAAACAGACTTCGTTACGAAGAATGATCAATTTAAAACTCTTTTGCAAGAGCTTGGTAAACACCTTGTAAGTCAGAAGCCAGAAACAGTAGAAGAAGCTCTTGAGCAGAAGCTTCATGGTGACGGCGATAAAATCAATGACTATATTACAGATATGGTTGCTAAAATTGGTGAGAAGATCTCCCTGCGCCGCTTTGTTATCAAAGAAAAAACTGATAACGATGCTTTTGGTGCTTATATGCATATGGGTGGTAACATCGGTGTGTTGACTGTCCTTGAAGGTTCAACTGATGAAACTGTGGCTAAAGATGTCGCGATGCACGTTGCGGCAGTAAACCCTCGTTACGTTTCTCGTGATGAGATTTCTGAAGAAGAAGTGGACAGTGAACGCGATGTATTGAAAACACAGGCTTTAAACGAAGGTAAGCCTGAGAAAATCGTGGAGAAAATGGTGGAAGGCCGTCTGAACAAATTCTTTGAAGAAATTTGCTTGCTTGAGCAGAGCTTCGTTAAAGATCCAGACCAGAAAGTGAAGAAATATGTAGCTTCCTCCGGTGGCGAAATCAAAGGCTTTACTCGTTTCGAAGTTGGAGAAGGCATGGAAAAACGTGAAGAAAACTTCGCTGACGAAGTAATGAGTCAAGTTAAAAAATAAGCCAGACTTTATGGATAGGGGACACATAGTGTTCCCTATTTTAAAACACGTTACATAAGTATAGACACATCATGATCAACAGAAAAAGATCAGGAATAAATGGAGGTTGCTATGACTACAGCTCGCTATCGTCGTATCGTACTAAAACTAAGTGGGGAAGCTCTAAGCGGTAAAGAAGGTTTCGGTCTTGAACCAACTATTATACAATCTATCTCCAAACAAGTTAAAGAGGTCGCTGAATTAGGTGTAGAAGTCGCTGTTGTTGTGGGCGGGGGAAACATTTGGCGGGGCAAGGTCGGAAGTGAGATGGGCATGGACCGCGCAAATGCTGATTACATGGGCATGCTTGCGACAGTTATGAACTCGCTCGCCCTTCAGGACAGCTTGGAGAATATAGGGATTCAAACGCGTGTGCAAACCTCGATCGAAATGAGACAGGTAGCTGAACCTTATATACGTAGGAAAGCAATCCGTCATCTTGAGAAAAAAAGAGTAGTTATTTTTGCTGCAGGGACAGGTAATCCTTACTTTTCCACAGATACTACAGCAGCATTACGTGCAGCGGAAATAGAAGCTGACGTGATCTTAATGGCGAAAAATAATGTCGATGGCGTGTATTCTGATGACCCTAAAGTAAATGTTGACGCGAAGAAATACGATCAAATATCCTATTTGGACGTTCTGAATGAAGGATTAGGGGTAATGGATTCTACAGCTTCTTCTTTATGTATGGACAACGATATCGATTTACTGGTATTCTCTATTACAGAAGAGGGTAATATTAAGAAAGCCGTAACAGGCGAAAATATTGGAACGATTGTAAGGGGGAAATAATCATGTCAGATGCCGTGATTAAGGAAACAAAACAACAAATGGAACAGGCGGTACAGGCCTACTCACGCCAATTGGCTACCGTCAGAGCAGGAAGAGCTAACCCTTCTATATTAGATAGTGTTTATGTTGATTATTATGGTGCTGCTACTCCATTGAACCAGTTGGCCCAGGTAGGTGCACCTGAACCACGTTTACTTGTGATCACACCTTATGATAAATCTGCTATCTCAGAAATCGAAAAGTCGATCCAGAAAGCTGACCTTGGCTTATCACCTTCCAGTGATGGTAATGTAGTCCGCATTAATATCCCGGCACTTACAGAGGAACGCCGAAAGGATTTAGCAAAAGTGGTCGGTAAATACTCAGAAGAAGCTAAAGTTCAAGTTCGTAATATACGTCGTGATTCCAATGATCGTTTGAAGAAAATGGAAAAAGATGGTGACCTGACTGAAGATGACCTTCGTGAATATCAAGATGATGTTCAGAAAGTAACCGACGAAAATATTGCCTCCATTGATAAACTAGCTAAGTCTAAAGAAGACGAAATTATGGAAGTTTGATCTATTGAGCCAATAGGTGTATAAAACCGCACTGTCGCTGTTTGGCAGTGCGGTTTTTATTTTGCATTAGTAAGCATGTAGTCTGTCAATCACTAAAAAATCATGTCAAATGATGAAACTAAACTACATTTGCTGTAAACTGGTTATGACCTAAATTTCCAGGGGCTCTTTATGTGAAGAGCGGCATAATGTAGGATAATAGTATATAATAGAAAGAGTGGAACCAACGGACTGGGGGATGATGGCATGCCAATCAAGATTCCATTTACCAAAAATAAGAAACAAAATACACGGCAACCTCAAAGTCTTGATGCTGGCCATATTCCAAAGCATGTAGCAATTATTATGGATGGAAATGGTCGATGGGCTAAGAAGCGAGGCTTGCCGAGGGTAGCAGGCCACAAAGAAGGAATGAGTGTGGTCAAGAAAATTGTACGCCGTGCATCTGATTTAGACGTCAGTGTACTTACACTCTATGCGTTTTCAACAGAAAATTGGAAACGACCGAAAAATGAAGTAGATTTCCTAATGAAATTACCTATTGATTTTTTAAATACATATTTGCCGGAACTTATTGAAAGAGACGTGCAGGTACAAACAATTGGGGATACGGAATTTCTCCCAGATCATACTCGAAAGGCTGTGGAGGAGGCCATTGAACGCACATCAGACAACAGTGGACTTATTTTAAATTTTGCTCTTAATTATGGAAGTCGTTTTGAAATGGTTCAGGCCGTCAAGCAAATTTCCACACGAGTAGAAAGCGGGGAGCTCTCAACTTCCGATATAAATGAACAATTGTTCTCTTCTCATTTATATACATCTGATTTATTTGAACCTGATTTACTCATTCGTACGAGTGGAGAGCAGCGTCTGAGTAACTTTCTATTATGGCAGCTTGCTTATGCAGAGTTCTGGTTTACAGAAGTATTATGGCCAGATTTTGATGAACAATTATTTGAACAAGCCTTACACGACTACCAAAATCGTAAACGTCGTTATGGCGGGATATAAGGTGTGATCTACTATGAAACAACGAACAATTACAGCAGTAGTTGCTGCATTAATCTTTCTGCCAATCGTTATGCTTGGTGATGTCATATTTCAAGCTTTCGTCTATCTCATAGCAAGCATAGCTATATATGAACTTATGCGAATGAAAAAAATAGCTAGGTACTCACTTGCTTCCGTTATCACCTTATTGCTCATGTGGACGCTGATGTATAAGCAGGGGATGTTTTGGGGCTACGATTTACCGGTAACGAAGTCCGAATTGACCTTGTTAGCCGTACTAATCCTATTGAGTTATACCGTACTCGTAAAAAACCGATTCACGTTTGATGATGTTGGATTCCTGTTACTGTCAGCCATTTATATAGGCATGGGTTTTTATTATTTGATCGTAACGAGAGAAGAAGGCCTGCAGTTCATTTTTTATGCTTTGTTTGTAGTTTGGGCAACAGATACAGGTGCTTACATTTTTGGACGATTGTTCGGGAAACACAAATTGTGGCCGCAGATTAGCCCTAAGAAAACAATTGAGGGGTCAGTTGGCGGGGTTATCCTAGCATGTGTGGTGGCCTATATCTTTCATATGATCGAGCCATTCTCTCATTCACTGCTTATTGTTTTGCTCGTGACCATTCTCATCTCTATCGCGGGTCAGATCGGTGACTTAGTGGAATCTGCCTTAAAACGACATTATGCTGTAAAGGATTCAGGTAAGATCCTGCCGGGTCACGGTGGTGTATTGGATCGTTTTGACAGTCTTATTTTCATGCTTCCCATCCTCCATTTGATTGGGTTTATTCCTGAAGAGGGGACGGCGCTGGCTAACCTGCAAACCGTGGAATGGGTACTATCTATAGTATTTTATATGGGCTGAATAATTTTAGTAGTGAAAGGGGAATTCCCTGGTGAAACAAATTGCATTACTTGGGGCGACAGGTTCTATCGGAATCCAAACATTAGAAGTGCTGCGCCTGCATAAAGAAGAGTTTTCTTTATATGCTATGGCATTTGGTAAAAATATAGGTAAGGCGCTACCGCTTATTAAAGAATTCCAACCTTCTTTGGTTGTAGTTCAGGATGAGGGAACGAAGCTCGAATTGGAAAAACAATGGCAAGGCTGTCCGGTTTTATTTGGCAACGATGGACTTGTGGAAGCAAGCGTTGCGGATGCAGTAGATGTAGTCGTTAATGCAGTCATGGGCAGTATCGGTCTGCAAGCTACACTTCAAGCTATTGAAGCCAGAAAAACGATCGCGATTGCTAACAAAGAAACATTGGTCACAGCTGGCCATTTAGTCATGGAAGCCGCACGAAAAAATAATGTGGCACTGTTACCTGTAGATAGTGAACACTCAGCGATCTACCAATCACTAAATGGTGAACAGCAGAGAGATATTCATAAACTAATTATCACAGCCTCAGGTGGAAGTTTTCGCGACAAAAAAAGAGAAGAACTTGTCGGTGTGACGGTTGAAGATGCCCTCAACCATCCAAACTGGAGTATGGGAGCGAAAATCACGATTGATTCGGCTTCTATGATGAATAAAGGGTTAGAGGTGATTGAAGCGCATTGGCTTTTTGATGTGCCTTATGAGCAAATTCATGTTATTCTTCATAGAGAAAGTGTCATCCATTCAATGGTTGAGTATGTAGATAGAAGTGTTATGGCACAGTTGGGCACACCAGATATGAAAGTACCAATCCAATATGCTCTAACCTATCCGCAGCGTTATCCGTTAGAGCATACGAAACAACTCAACCTGGAAGAAATCGCTACATTGCACTTTGAAAAAATGGATATGGAACGTTTTCCTTGCTTAAAGATGGCCTTTGAAGCGGGGCGTGAAGGCGGATCGATGACAACCGTATTAAACGCCGCCAATGAGGAAGCTGTTCAGTTATTTCTAGAAGGACGAATTTCCTTCCTTGATATCGAGCAATTAATACAACAACAACTGACTCAGCACGAAACGATTCATAAGCCAGACTTGTCTACCATATTATCTATCGATGAGGAAACGAGAAAACGAGTCCGTTTACAATTAAAATAACGTACGCGATTTAGATGCTCGATCATTTTTTGAACAACCTCAAAAAGGAAGGTGCTTCATTTGACAACAGTAATTGCGTTTATACTCATGTTTGGCCTGCTGGTGTTTGTACATGAGTGGGGGCATCTCATTTTTGCAAAGCGAGCCGGAATGCTGGCTCGTGAATTCGCAATCGGATTCGGTCCGAAAATATTTGCATTTACGAGAAACGAAACGCTGTATACCATTCGATTGCTGCCCATTGGCGGTTACGTAAGGGTAGCTGGTGAGGATCCTGAAATTGTAGAACTAAAAGCGGGTCACCATATTGGGCTTGAGTTCAATCATGAGGGTAAAGTAAGCAGCATTATCGTAAATAATAAATCTAAACATCCACATGCACGAGTGATCGAAGTAGAGCGAGCTGACCTTGATCATCGTCTCATCATTGAAGGGTACGAAGTGGACGAAGATGAGAAGCTGACCTTTGAAGTCGATCCAAAAGCAATGTTTGTGATGGATGAAAAGGAAACGCAAATTGCTCCATATGACCGGCAATTTGCCTCAAAGTCTGTTCCTAAGCGTGCGATGCAGCTTTTTGCAGGGCCGATGATGAACTTTGTCCTTGCGATCATTTTATTTATGATTTTAGGGTTTGTTCAGGGAGTGCCAGCAAACAATGCACTTATTGGTGATATTCAACCTGATTCACCAGCTGAAGAAGCAGGTTTGCAGGCAGGTGATGAAGTTGTTGGCATTGATGGCGAGCCTCTCGATACTTGGGAAGAGTTTACTCAAATTGTGAGGAATCATCCGGAAGAGCAAGTCACATTAACTGTCGAACGTGATGGACAAACTGTACAAATCGATGTAACTCCAGCGGAAATCCAACAAGGTGAATTAACGATTGGCCAAGTAGGTGTGGCCCGCGCATTTGAAGATTCCTTTACGAAAAAGCTGACCTACGGGTTCAGCCAGACGTATGAATGGGGAACGTTAATTTTAACAAACCTTGGGAAACTTGTTACCGGGCAGTTCTCCTTGGATATGCTGTCAGGGCCTGTGGGAATCTATGATGCTACAGACCGTGTAGTACAAACGGGCTTTATGAATTTTATCATGTGGACTGCGATCCTTAGTGTCAACCTTGGTATTGTAAACCTGCTCCCGCTTCCCGCACTAGACGGCGGACGTTTACTGTTTGTAGGGCTTGAAGGGGTACGGGGTAAACCAATTGACCCGCAAAAAGAAGGAATTGTTCACTTTATTGGATTTGCCTTGTTAATGTTATTGATGTTAGTAGTTACATGGAATGATATCCAACGTCTATTCTTGTAAATGACCAGCTGGAAGCAGAGAGGGTAAAGATCTCTCTTTCGCTTCCAGCTTCTATTTTTAAATGAAAAAGAAGAGGTGGAATGTATGAAACAAAGTCAAATGTTAATTCCTACATTAAAAGAAGTTCCAGCAGATGCTGAAATTAAGAGCCATCAGCTTCTCGTACGCGCTGGTTACATACGTCAGATAGCATCAGGTATTTATAGTTTCCTGCCCATCGGCCGTCGCGTATTACGTAAAGTAGAGGATATCGTTCGTGAAGAAATGGAGAAAATCGGTGCCCATGAAATGATGATGGCGGCCCTGCAGCCTTCAGAATTGTGGAAGGAAAGCGGACGCTGGTCTACTTACGGACCAGAGCTCATGCGTCTTCATGATCGTCATGAACGAGAATTTGCTTTAGGGGCAACCCATGAGGAAGTGATCACGAGTATCGTTCGCGATGAAGTAAAGAGCTATAAGCGCTTGCCGTTGAAAGTGTTTCAAATTCAGAATAAATTCCGTGATGAAAAGCGTCCCCGGTTTGGATTGCTGCGCGGACGTGAATTCTTAATGAAAGACGCTTATTCATTTAACGAGTCTTTTGAGAGTCTAGATGAAAGCTACAACCAAATGTTCCAGGCTTATTCAGCTATTTTCAAGCGTCTTGGACTAAACTTTCGCGCGGTCATTGCAGATTCCGGCCAGATGGGTGGAAAGGATACCCATGAATTTATGGTACTTTCAGACGTAGGGGAAGATGTGATTGCTTATTCAGATACATCTGACTATGCAGCAAATATCGAAATGGCAGAGGTCGTTATGACATATGAAAAATCCCAAGATGCTCCGAAGCAGATGGAAAAAGTCTCTACACCGGACCAGAAAACGATGCAGGATGTTGCTGATTACCTAGGTCATGGATTAGAAGCTGGCTTAAAATCGATTATGTTTAAGGTGGATGATCGTTATGTAATGGTCATCACGCGCGGAGACCATGAAGTGAATGATATTAAATTGAAGAACCTTTACTCAGCAGATATAGTGGAACTCGCCAGTGAAGAACGTACGAAAGAATTGCTCGGAACCGGTTTTGGCTCCCTGGGCCCTGTTGGCGTTGGGGAAGAAATTGAAGTAGTAGCTGACCATGCTGTAGAAGCTTTAGTAAATGTGTCCTGTGGTGCAAATGAAGCGGGATACCATTTTGTCAATGTCACTCCTGAAAAAGACTTCAAAGTAAATCAGTATGCTGATCTCCGTTTTATTAAAGAAGGTGATCCGTCACCGGATGGACAGGGCCACATTCAATTTGCCCGCGGAATTGAAGTGGGACATGTATTCAAACTGGGTACTTTTTATGCTGAGAATATGAATGCGAATTATTTGGACGACCAGGGCAAAGCGCAAACGATGGTTATGGGGTCCTATGGAATTGGTGTCTCAAGAACAGTAGCTGCGATTGTCGAACAGTACAATGACGAGCGTGGCATTACATGGCCAGCCCATATTGCGCCATTCCAAGTGCATCTGCTATCCTTAAACCCTAAAAAAGAAGAGCAAAAACAGCTGGCAGACCAATTATATGATCAGCTTAAATCGGCAGGCATCGAAGTTCTTTATGATGATCGTAAAGAGAGAGCCGGCGTAAAATTTGCTGATAGCGATCTATTTGGAATTCCACTGCGATTAACGGTAGGAAAACGAGCGGGGGAAGGAATTGTAGAAATGAAAGAGCGTGCAAGTGGAGAACAGTCCGAAGTTGATCAATCCGAAGTGCTCTCTACTGTAAGCGAGTGGTTTAGACAGTAGAATTTTGGATCCTCTTTTCATACATGCTTATGCAGCCGAGATAATATCCATGAATACCCGCCAATAGGGAGGAATCATATTGGGTGTAACCAACCAGGAGAAAATGCAATATTTATTGGAGCAAATCCAGTTTCCACAGGATCTGATTGAGCCCCACTTTACAGACAGTTCACTTGAAAAGCTGGTTGTATTTAAGGCCGAGAAGAAATGGCATTTTTATTTTTCGCTTCCACGCGTACTGCCTGCTTCTGTGTACCAACTTTTTATAGGTAAGCTTCAAGCAGCGTTCCGGTCCATTGCTGCGATCGATTGGACGATTAATACGTCAAACTCGTCACTCCCGCCTGAAGCAATAAGTGAATACTGGCGTGGGTTTATTCAATCGGTGCCGAATCTGTCTCCAGGGTACAAAGATTTACTTATGGAACAGGACCCTGAAATTAACGGGAATAAGGTTATGTTAACTTGCAGAAACTTGGCGGAGAGTCATGCAGTAAAAAAGAAACTCGAAACTTCCTTGCAAAGTTTTTGCGGGCAATCCGGCTTACCAGCGCTCATGCTGTCTACACGGGTAAAGGAAGAACACGAAGAATTGAAAAAGTTCCAGGAAGAACGTCAGAAAGAAGATAAACAACTTGTTCAAAAGGCCGTTAAGGAACAAGAAGAACGTGCCAAGGATAAGGAAGATACCAAACCAAAAGGTCCAATCGAAATTGGCTATAAAATTCAGGAAGTCTCAGAGCCTATGGAGAACATTGAAGAGGAAGAGCGGCGAAAAATTATCGAAGGATACGTTTTCGACGCTGAAATAAAAGAGTTGCGATCCGGACGTCATTTATTGCTTATCAAAGCAACGGATTATACCGATTCATTTTCAATTAAAATGTTCTCACGCGGTGATGATCATGCTGAAATGTTTAAACAAGTAGATAAAGGAATGTGGATTAAAGCAAGAGGAAGCATCCAGACAGATAACTTCACAAGCGAATTAACGATGATGGCCAATGACATTAACGAGATTGCCCCAAAGCTGCGGAAGGATGAAGGTGCTGAGGGCGCAAAGCGGATCGAGTTGCATGCCCATACAACGATGAGTCAAATGGATGCGCCAGTCTCCGCTTCTCGGCTGATTGCACAGGCTGCTAACTGGGGTCATGAAGCGATAGCCATTACTGATCATGCCGTTGCCCAAGCATATCCAGAAGCACATGCTTCCGGAGAGAAGCACGGTGTGAAAGTTATTTATGGGATGGAAGCAAATTTAGTTGATGATGGGGTGCCGATCGCATATGAGGAGCAGGACCGCGATCTTGAAACAGATACGTATGTCGTTTTTGACGTAGAAACAACAGGACTGTCCGCTGTCTATGACAAAATTATTGAACTTGCTGCTGTGAAGGTGAAAAGCGGAGAAATCATCGACCGTTTCGAATCGTTCGCCAATCCGCATCATCCGCTTTCTCAAACGACAATTGATCTAACTGGTATTACCGATGATATGGTTAAAGATGCCCCGGAAATCGGTGACGTGTTAAAAGATTTTCATCAGTGGATGGCCGATGACATTTTAGTTGCTCATAACGCTAGCTTTGACATGGGGTTTCTTAATGCCGGATTTCAGCTGATCGAATATCCTAAATCTTCAAACCCTGTCATTGATACGCTTGAGCTTGCCAGATTTCTTGTGCCAGAGTTGAAGAATCATAGATTAAATACACTTTGTAAGCATTTCGATATCGAATTGACCCAGCACCATAGAGCCATTTATGATGCCGAGGCAACTGGTTATTTACTGTGGAAGCTTGTGAAGAAAGCGATCGAACGTGATATAACCAATCATAGTAATCTCAATGATTACATGGGTGAAGGAAAGGCCTATCAACGTTCCCGCCCTTCCCACGTCACTTTGCTCGCTGTCAATAGCACAGGATTAAAAAATATGTACCGCATCGTTTCAGAAGCCCATGTGAATTATTATTATCGTGTCCCGCGTGTCCCAAGGTCCCGTCTAGCCAAGCTCCGCGAAGGGCTGCTCATAGGATCAGGCTGTGATAAAGGGGAAGTCTTCGAGACGATGATGCAGAAATCGGAAGAAGAAGCAGAGAAAGTGGCGGAGTTCTATGATTTTCTGGAAATCCAGCCGCCTGGAAACTATGCTCATTTGATCGAAAAGGACCTTGTGCAGAACAAAGCGCAAATCTATGATATTTTGAAAAAAATCGTCCATATGGGAGAGCGGTTGGGCAAGACGGTTGCGGCTACAGGCAACACACATTATCTGGAACCCCATGATAAAATGTACCGGCAAATTCTCATTTCCTCTCAAAGTGGAAATCCTCTCAATCGCCAAACATTGCCTGACGTTCATTTTAAAACGACCAATGAGATGATAGAGGAGTTCTCCTTTTTGGGGAATGAAGAAGCAGAAAAAGTCGTTGTCACCAACACACACGCCATCAATGATCGCATTGAAGTGATTAATCCGGTTAAAGATGATTTGTACACACCTAACATTGAAGGTGCTGATCAGGAAATCAGGGACATGTCCTACAACAAAGCCAGAAGTCTTTACGGTGATCCCATTCCAGAACTCGTTGAAAAAAGATTAGAAAAAGAGCTTGAGAGTATTATAGGCAATGGTTTTGCGGTTATTTACTTAATCTCTCAGAAACTGGTGACTAAGTCACTTGAAGATGGATATTTAGTAGGGTCACGTGGCTCAGTCGGTTCTTCACTCGTTGCCACGATGACGGATATTTCTGAAGTTAATCCGCTGCCACCTCATTATGTGTGTCCAAATTGCCAGCATCATGAATTTTTTACAGACGGTTCGATCGGAAGTGGTTTTGACCTCCCTGAAAAAGATTGCCCTGAATGCGGGACAGCTTATAAAAAAGATGGACAGGATATTCCGTTTGAAACGTTCTTAGGCTTTAAAGGTGATAAAGTTCCCGATATTGACTTGAACTTTTCCGGTGAATATCAGCCCCATGCCCACAACTATACAAAAGTGTTGTTTGGTGAGGATAATGTGTATCGTGCCGGTACGATCGGTACAATTGCTGAGAAGACGGCATATGGGTATGTGAAAGGTTATGCAGGCGACCATCAACTGCAGTATAAAAATGCTGAAATCGACAGGCTTGTCCAAGGATGTACAGGCGTAAAACGAACAACTGGCCAGCACCCAGGGGGAATCATTGTCGTACCGGATGATATGGACATCTTTGATTTTTCGCCGATTCAATTTCCAGCCGATGATACTAAATCGGAATGGAAGACCACACATTTTGACTTCCATTCGATTCACGATAACTTGCTTAAGCTTGATATTCTTGGCCACGATGATCCGACAGTAATTCGTATGCTTCAAGACTTAAGCGGGATTGATCAGAAAGAAATTCCCGTCGATGATCCGGAAGTGATGAAAATCTTCAGTGGTCCAGAGGCATTAGGAGTAACGGCTGAACAAATCATGTGTAAAACAGGAACGCTCGGGGTTCCTGAATTTGGTACTCGGTTTGTTAGACAGATGCTTGAGGATACCAAGCCTAAGACATTCGCTGAACTTGTCATTATTTCCGGTCTTTCTCACGGGACGGATGTGTGGCTTGGAAATGCTGAGCAGCTCATCAACGATGGTATCTGTACTCTGCCTGAGGTAATTGGCTGCCGTGATGATATTATGGTATATCTTATGCACAAAGGACTCGAGCCATCGCTAGCCTTTAAGATTATGGAATTTGTGCGGAAAGGCCGTGGTCTACAGGACGATTGGATCGAGGAAATGAAAAAGCACGGAGTTCCTGATTGGTATATTGATTCCTGTAAGAAAATAAAGTACATGTTCCCTAAAGCTCACGCTGCAGCTTATGTGCTGATGGCTGTTCGTATTGCTTACTTTAAAGTCCACTATCCGATTTACTTTTATGCTGCATACTTCACCGTTAGAGCTGGCGACTTTGAATTGGAGACGATGATTAAAGGCTCCGATGCTATTCGCAAAAGGATTGAAGAAATCCAAGCGAAAGGTTTAGATGCAACACCTAAAGAGAAAAGTTTAATGACTGTGCTCGAATTGGCACTGGAGATGTGTGAGCGAGGCTATGGCTTTAAGAGTGTTGACTTGTATGAATCAAGTGCGACTGATTTCCTTGTTGAGGATAACCAGTTAATCCCTCCATTTAATGCCGTGGATGGTTTAGGTACAAATGCTGCAATTAATATTGTTAACGCGAGGAAAGAAGGAGAATTTCTCTCCAAGCAAGATTTACGTGAACGAAGTCGTATTTCGAAGACGGTCCTGGAGTATTTAGATCAGCAAGGCTGTTTAGCTGGCATGCCAGAAGAGAATCAGCTGTCGTTGTTTTAACAGACACTCAACTGCATTTATTCAATAGACTGCGGAAATTCCTGCTTTTCTCTGTTGTCTAGCTGCAAGGGGCAAACCCTCGCGACATAAGTCATTCCAATTCTGTGGCAAAAATCAGTCACTCCATGGTTTGACTTATGCTTGTCGGGTCCGAACGCCCCTTTCCGCTTTTCGTGTGGTTAGCTGCAACTCCCAGACACTCGAGACATAAGCGATTCACCTACGTGAAGAATAAGCACTTCACTTCGGCCCGCAGGATGCGGGTCAGTTCGACGTTGGCATAGGATTTGCCGTTCTTAGTCGAACTTCCTTTAACGTGTCTACCCGGGAGCTTTCGCTTTTCGTTGTTTGCATAAATGTAGTATCTATGGTATATTTTTAACGGTGATAAGAACGATAGAGTCGAGCGAAAGAGTGGGGAAACCCACTCTTTCGTTTATATTTACGGCTCTCTTTACTTAGAAGACACGTATTTTTGAGCAAGAAAGCCGCTATGAACTCATTCATAGCGGTTTCCTTTCGAACGATAATTAGGAAGGTAAAAAGTATAGAATGTCAACGAATCGTCAATAAACAGGAGTAAAAGGAGGGATTCCATATGAGTAAAAATGTAACCGAGATTACTGAAGAACTAGTTATTCCCATTGCTGAAGAAATGAATCTTGAACTTGTAGATATCGAATTTAAAAAAGAAGGAAAGAATTGGTTTCTGCGTGTCTTTCTTGATAAACCTGAAGGCATTGATATTGAAGAATGCGGTCAAGTATCTGAAATGCTGAGTGAGAAATTAGATGAAATAGATCCAATTGACATGCCATACTTTTTGGAGGTTTCCTCTCCTGGTGCAGAACGGCCTCTGAAAACGAAAGAAGATTTCATGAGGCACACAGGTAAGCATATTTATGTGAAGTTATATGAACCTATTGAGAATGAAAAAGAATTTGAAGGTACTTTAGTGCAATTTGAAAATGACACAGCAATGATTGAAATACGGGTTAAGTCACGTAAAAAGCAATTAGAGGTACCTTTTGACAAGATTGCCAAAGCGAATTTGGCTGTCACTTTTAACTAAGGGGGAGAAAGCTGTTGAGTAGTGAACTTTTTGATGCCATGAATTATCTGGAAAAGGAAAAGGGCATTGACAAAAATTTATTGCTGGAAGCGCTCGATGCAGCGTTAATTTCAGCTTATAAGAAGAATTTTAACTCGGCTACAAACGTTCGTGTTGATATTAATGAAGAAGAGGGAGCAATGAAAGTTTTTGCGAGAAAAACCATTGTTGAAGAGTCTATGGACCCTCAGCAAGAGATTTCTTTAGAAGAGGCCAAAGATATTGACCCGAATTATGAGCTGGAGGATGTCATTGAAGTAGAAGTGACCCCGGCTGATTTTGGCAGAATCGCGGCTCAGGCAGCTAAACAAGTTGTTACCCAGCGTGTTCGCGAAGCAGAGCGCGGCATCATCTACGGTGAGTATGTGGACCGCGAAGAAGATGTCATGACAGGTATTATTCAACGAAAGGATCCACGGTTCGTTTATGTTAATCTGGGCAAAATTGAAGCCAGACTGCCTGAAGGTGAACAGATGCCGACGGAAACGTATGAGGTACATGATCGTTTGAAGGTTTTTGTCACAAAAGTAGAAAATAGCAATAAAGGACCTCATATTTATGTATCCAGAACGCATCCTGGCTTGCTGAAACGCTTGTTCGAAATGGAAGTTCCTGAAATATATGATGGAACGGTAGAGGTGAAGTCTGTCGCTCGGGAAGCGGGAGACCGTTCAAAGATTTCTGTGCATGCGGGTGATCCAGAAGTAGATCCAGTTGGGTCATGTGTCGGCCAGCGCGGCCAGCGTGTTCAAGCCATCGTGAATGAGTTAAAAGGTGAAAAAATTGATATTGTTCAATGGTCTGAAGATCCAATTGAATATGTATCAAATGCACTTAGCCCATCAAAAGTGGTAGAAGTGCTCGTAGATGAAGAGGAAAAAGCAACAACGGTCATTGTACCGGATTATCAATTATCTCTGGCGATTGGGAAGCGAGGACAAAATGCTCGGCTCGCAGCTAAATTGACAGGTTGGAAAATTGATATTAAGAGTGAGAGCGAAGCGGTTGAACAAGGTGTAATAACCGAACAGCCAGCTTCAGATGAAGAAGAAACAGACGAAATCACTGAAGAATAAGGGGGCGAATCAGATGGCCCAACCTAAACAAAGAAAAATTCCATTGCGTAAATGCGTGGTTACCCAGGAGATGAAGCCAAAGAAGCAACTGATCCGGGTAGTGCGTAATAAGGATGGAGAAGTATTTGTTGATCAGACAGGAAAGAAAAATGGCCGAGGAGCTTATATTTCAAAAAGCCTTGATGTCATTGATCAGGCAGAAAAGCAGCAAGTACTGAACCGTCACTTAAACGCCAAGGTAAATGGTGAGATTTACGAAGAATTAAGAGCCATCGTTGAGGTTGAAGACTAATGGCTGGCTCTTATTTAAATATCATTGGACTGGCTTTAAGGGCGGGGAAGCTTACGCTTGGCGAGGAGCATATTGTAAAAGATATCCAGAAACGCCGGGCGAAGTTAGTCCTTATTGCCAATGATACGGGAAAACAAACGATGAAGAAGCTTACAGATAAATGTAGCTCTTATCAAATACCCTGCTATGTGGTGGATAATCGTGAAACTCTTTCACAAGCCATGGGGAAGACAGGGAGAGTCGCGATCGCAGTTCTTGACCAAGGATTTGCGAAAAAGTTGCAATCGCTGCTCGATGAATCTATTCGGGGGTGAAAGAATGAGTAAAATGCGCGTTTATGAATATGCGAAAGCAAATGAACTATCAAGTAAACAAGTAATTGATAAATTGAAAGAAATGAAAGTAGAAGTGTCTAACCATATGTCTATGGTAGAAGATGATGTAAAAGGGAAACTGGACCAGTCGTTTGGCAAAGGGCAACAAGAAAGCAAGCCTGGCGACAATAAGTCAAACAACAACAAGAAAAATCAAAAACCAAATCAAAATCGTGATCAGAGAAACAATAAAAAACAGAAAAACAATCATCGTCCACAAAATAAAAAGCAGCAAAAACCGCAACACCATCAAAAACAACAGCCTAAGAAGAATCAAACACCCGAAAAGATTACCTATTCAGGTTCTCTGACAGTAGGTGAACTTGCTGAGAAGTTGAAAAAAGACTCATCTGAAATCATTAAGAAATTAATGGGCCTAGGGGTTATGGCTACGAAAAACCAGGACCTGGATAGTGACTCAATCGAGTTGATTTGTGCCGAATTCAATGTTGAGGTTGAAGAAGAAGTCGTCGTAGACGAAACTGATATCGAAAACATCATATTTGATGACGAAGAAGAAGACTTACAGGAACGCCCTGCAGTGGTTACGATTATGGGCCACGTTGATCACGGGAAAACTACTTTGCTTGATTCGATTCGCGACACGAAGGTTACGGAAGGCGAAGCAGGAGGAATCACTCAGCATATTGGTGCTTATCAAGTAGAGGAAAATGATAAAAAGATTACATTTCTTGATACTCCGGGTCACGCCGCTTTTACAAGCATGCGTTCCCGCGGTGCCCAAATCACTGATATTGCCATCTTAGTTGTAGCAGCAGATGACGGTGTTATGCCGCAGACCCGCGAAGCGATTAACCATGCTAAAGCTGCTGAGGTACCAATTATTGTTGCCGTTAATAAAATGGATAAGGAAGGGGCAAACCCTGACCGCGTGATGCAGGAATTAATGGAATATGAATTAATCTCTGAAGACTTTGGCGGAGATACAATCTTCGTTAAAATGTCCGCGGTTAAGGGAGAAGGGATCGATGAACTGCTGGAAATGATTCTTCTTGTAGCTGAAATGGAAGAATTCAAAGCGAACCCTGATCGCCTTGCGTATGGAACAGTTGTCGAGGCGGAACTTGATAAGGGCCGTGGACCTGTCGCCACTCTTCTAGTCCAAAATGGAACATTGAAAGTTAGTGATGCTGTCGTTGTAGGCAACACACATGGTCGAGTTCGTGCTATGGTAAACGAAGTTGGAAGAAGAGTTAAAGTAGCCGGACCTTCTACACCGGTAGAAATTACGGGATTAAATCATGTACCACAAGCAGGTGATCGTTTTCTAGCTTTTGAAGACGAGAAAAAAGCCCGTTCAATCGGAGAAGCTCGCCAGCAAAAACAAATTGAAGCTGAACGAAGCTCCACAGCTAAAGTAAGTCTTGATGATTTGTTTGAACAGATTAAACATGGGAACATTAAGGACATCAACCTTATTCTAAAAGCAGATGTTCAGGGGTCTCTTGAGGCACTGGCTGGATCACTTCAAAAGATCGAAGTTGAAGGTGTGAAGGTGAAGATCATTCATACGGGTGTGGGAGCTATTACAGAATCTGATATCTCACTTGCTTCAGCTTCGAATGCTATTGTCATCGGGTTCAATGTACGCCCGGATGGGAATGCCAGGAAAGCCGCTGAATCAGAAGATGTTGAAATCCGTCTGCACAACATTATCTATAAGGTAATGGAAGAAATTGAAGCAGCTATGAAAGGTATGCTTGATCCTGAATATGAAGAAAAAATCATTGGGCAAGTGGAAGTTCGCGAAATCTTCAAAGTATCTAAAGTGGGTACAATTGCTGGCTCTTATGTAACCGACGGAAAGATCACTAAAGATTCAGGCATTCGAGTGATTCGTGACGGTGTCGTCATTTATGAAGGGGAAATTGATGCCCTTAAACGATATAAAGATGACGCTAAAGAGGTTGCAAAGGGTTATGAGTGCGGCATTACGGTGAAGAATTTTAATGACGTAAAAGTCGGCGACGTGATTGAACCTTACGTCATGCAGGAGATTGAACGTACATGATTTTAAGCGCTGAGCTGGAAGCGATTGTTTATGATGCTCAGTCCTTGAAAGAAAAGCGTTCCGTTATCAAAAGAGTACAAACGAGGCTGAAGAATGAATTTAATGTAGCTGTCAGTGAACTGGATCATCAGGATCTCTGGCAGCGGACATGTATAGGAATCGTGACCATAGCTAGCAGCAAAGTCATCGCAGAGCAGACGATCCAGCAAGCTTTAGCCTTTGTGGATTCTTTTCCTGAATTAGAACGAACAGAAACAGTCCAAGAATGGTTGTAGACGTTTAGTTTTTGAAGAGGTGAAGAAAGAATGAATGATCTAAGAGCTAACCGTGTCGGTGAGCAAATGAAGAAAGAAATGAGCGATATTATCAGCAAGAAGATTAAAGACCCTCGTGTGGGCTTTGTTACGGTTACAGAGGTAAAAGTAACCGGAGATCTTCAACAAGCTAAGGTCTATATTTCTGTACTTGGTGATGATAAACAAAAACATGATACACTCGTTGGTTTAGCTAAAGCAAAAGGCTTTATACGTTCTGAAATTGGGCAGAGAATCCGTTTGCGCAAAACGCCGGAAATCATGTTTGAATTTGATGAGGCAATTGAGCGAGGTAATCGTATCGAAACAATTTTAAAGGATTTAAATGATACTGATAGTTAAAGAAAAAGGACTGAATGGCTTAAGTATCACTTAAGTATTCAGGTAGATGTGCACAAAAGAATCCGTGCTGTGATAAGCACGGATTCTCTCTGTATAAATATGGACTGTGGGGTGGAATTCATGCATGGTATTCTCCCATTATGGAAAGAGAAAGGCTATACTTCTCATGATTGTGTAAGTAAAGCGCGTGGTATGTTACATACTCGAAAAATCGGGCATACAGGGACACTGGATCCAGATGTGGAAGGTGTTCTCCCGCTATGCGTAGGGAAAGCAACTAAAATCGTGCCTTTTTTAACAGATACGGAAAAAGTCTATGAAGCGACTGTGACCCTGGGGACTTCCACGGAAACAGAGGATGCAAGTGGTGAGGTGATCGAACGTAAGCCTGTATCCGAAGCGATTCCACTTGAACGAATAGAAGGAATTCTAGAGCAGTTTACTGGTGAAATCAACCAAATCCCTCCGATGTATTCAGCCGTAAAAGTAGAGGGGAAGCGCCTGTATCAATATGCACGCGAAGGAATTAAAGTAGAAAGACCACAGCGTAAAGTTGTTATTTCGGACATTGAATTGCTTGATCATGAGGTATCTCATGCAAATGGTCAACTATCCTTTTCCATTCGTGTTGTTTGCTCAAAAGGGACGTACATTCGCACACTTTGTGTAGATATTGGCAAAGCACTAGGTTTTCCGGCGCACATGTCTGCACTTGTGAGGTTAAAAACGGGTGCGATCTCCAAAGAGAATTGTCTAACTTTTGATCAGGTTCAAGAAGCCATTGACCATGGTAATGGGGAAAAATTGCTTCTGCCCCTTTCGAAAGGGCTGGAACACATTGATACCTATCACATACCACAAGATCAAAGACAAGCGATAAAGCACGGTCAAGTGCTGTCGAAGCCAAACGAGCTTACGGCCTCTATTTTCAGGGTGATGTGTGAGCAAGAAGTGTTAGCTATTTATCAAATACACCCAACAAAACCGGATCGCATTAAACCCGTTCGAGTATTTTAAACTTTACTCAAATAAAGCAGGTGAGTAATATGAAAACAATTGAATTATCCGAGTCATTACCGAAACACGATCTCCACTTAGAACCAAGTTCTGTTGCTGTCGGTTTTTTTGATGGGGTGCATAAAGGTCACCAAGAAGTTATCAGAACCGCCCAGGATAGGGCGAGAAAGCTTGGCATACAAACGGCTGTGATGACGTTTGATCCTCATCCTTCTGTCGTTTTGAATAAAAAAGTACAACATGCCCGCTATATTACTCCACTATCTGAAAAGGAGGATATTTTGGATGGGATGGGGATTGATTACTTATTCGTCGTTCGATTTGATCAGTCGTTAGCTGCTCTTCCCCCGGATCAATTTGTCGATGAATACTTTGTTGGATTAAACATTAAACACGTCGTGGCAGGCTTTGACTTCAGTTATGGGCATAAAGGCAAAGGCTCAATGGAGACGCTTCCTCAGCACGCAAAAGGCAGATTGACGTACACTGTGGTTGATCGGATCGATCAAGATCATACTAAGGTAAGTTCTACGAGAATACGTGAGCTTCTGAAGGAAGGAAATGTATCGGCTGTAAATGAATTGCTGGGACGTGAATTTAATGTAGAAGGAACAGTGGTTCCTGGTGACAGAAGAGGACGAACAATCGGCTATCCGACAGCGAATATTACCGATATGGAGGAACAGTACGTACCCAAGACCGGTGTTTATGCTGTTACAGTTGGATATCAAGGAGAAAGATATTATGGAATGGCTAACCTCGGGGTAAAACCAACCTTTCAACCGGAAGGCAGCAACCCAGCCCTGGAAGTGCATGTCTTTGATTTTGACGATGATTTATATGGCACTCGTATAAAAGTCTTTTTCCATCAATTTATACGAGATGAACAGAAATTTGATGGCGTTGAGGAGGTTACCGCTCAGCTTCATACAGACGAAAAGGAGATTCGCCGTTATTTTGAGCTGTAACATAGTTTCCTCTTGCATTTTAGCGATAAAGATTGTACGCTTTAATATGGAACCTTCGCTTGGCGGCGCGTTACTCCGACGTCCGCTCGGGGATAGGGAATTTTAAATATTTCAGGAGGTGTAGCTATAATGGCTATCACACAGGAACGTAAACAAGAACTGATCAATGAGTATAAAACTCATGATAATGACACAGGTTCTGCGGAAGTACAAATTGCTGTACTTACTGAACAAATCACGAATTTGAACGGTCACCTGCGTACACACAAGCAGGATCATCATTCTCGTCGTGGCTTGCTTAAAATGGTAGGTAAACGCCGTAACTTGCTTAACTACCTACGTAATAAAGATATTACACGTTACCGTGAGTTAATTAAGAGTCTTGGCTTGCGTCGTTAATGTAGTAGGATTGAAAAAGCGGGAGTTATTCCCGCTTTTTCTGTATGTTTACATACAGTAGGGTGTAAACTCAAAGAGTAGGCTCTATTTTAATTTATTGTTTTGAGAGGAGTAAAGTGCTTTATGGCAGAAGAAAAGCAAGTTTTTTCAATTGAAGTAGCAGGCCGTACATTCTCTGTTGAAGTAGGAGAATTGGCTAAACAAGCCAATGGAGCTGCTATGATTAGCTATGGCGATACATCCGTTCTTTCAACCGCAACCGGTTCTAAAGAACCAAAGGATTTGCCATTTTTCCCATTAACGGTGAACTATGAAGAGCGCTTATATGCTGTTGGAAAGATTCCGGGAGGATTTATCAAACGAGAGGGACGCCCGAGTGAAAAAGCGATCCTGGCTTCTCGCCTCATTGACCGCCCAATTCGCCCGATGTTCCCTGATGGTTTCCGAAATGATGTACAAGTTATCAGTACGGTCATGAGCGTAGATCAGAACTGTTCTTCAGAAATGGCCGCAATGCTTGGGTCTTCTATTGCTTTAGGGATTTCAGATATCCCATTTGGCGGTCCAATTGCCGGGGCGATCATTGGAAGAGTCGATGGCGAGTTAATCATTAATCCAACAGTGGAGCAGCAGGAGAAAAGCGATATTGACTTAACTGTTGCCGGAACAAAAGATGCAATTAACATGGTTGAGGCAGGGGCGCAGGAAGTAACTGAGGAAGACATGTTAGAAGCGATCATGTTCGGTCATGAAGAAATCAAGCGCTTAGTTGCCTTTCAGGAAGAGATTATTGATGCAGTTGGAAAAGAAAAAATGGACGTGCAATTGTTTGATCTTGATCAGGAGCTTAAAGATAAGGTTGAAGCAGAGGCAACGGATTCATTAGTGGCTGCGATTAAAACAGAAGAAAAGAAAGCTCGTGAGGAAGCTATCGACGAGGCGAAAAAAGCTATTGTTAAAGCTTACGAAGAAATGGAAGCCGATGAAGAAACGATGAAGCAGGTTAACACTATTTTAGAAAACATCGTCAAATCAGAGGTGCGCCGTCTAATTACGAAAGATAAAATTCGTCCAGATGGCCGCGGAGTCGATGAGATTCGCCCATTATCCTCTAAAGTAGGCGTGTTACCGCGTACCCACGGTTCCGGACTGTTTACGAGAGGACAAACCCAGGCTCTTAGTATTTGTACATTAGGTGCTTTGGGAGATGTGCAAATTTTAGATGGGCTGGATCTTGAGGAATCGAAGCGTTTCATGCACCATTATAATTTCCCTAAATTCTCTGTTGGAGAAACAGGACCAATCCGCGGGCCAGGCCGTCGTGAAATTGGTCACGGTGCATTAGGAGAACGCGCCCTGGAAGTTGTGATTCCGTCTGAGAAGGAATTCCCGTATACGATGCGTCTTGTGTCAGAGGTTCTCGAGTCAAACGGATCCACATCACAAGCAAGTATTTGTGCGAGTACATTAGCGATGATGGATGCTGGAGTGCCAATAAAAGCCCCGGTAGCCGGTATTGCTATGGGTCTCGTTAAATCCGGGGACGATTATACGATTCTTACGGATATTCAAGGTATGGAAGATTTCCTTGGAGACATGGACTTTAAGGTGGCAGGAACTGAAAAAGGTGTCACAGCGTTACAGATGGATATTAAAATAGACGGATTGTCCCGTGAGATCTTAGAAGAAGCCCTTACCCAAGCGAAAAAAGGCCGTAAAGAAATCTTGAGTTCCATGCTTGCGACAATTCCGGAAACGAGAAATGAACTTTCTCAATATGCTCCTAAAATCATGACAATGAAGATTAATCCTGATAAAATCCGTGATGTTATTGGACCGAGCGGGAAACAAATTAATCAAATCATTGATGATACAGGTGTGAAAATTGATATTGAACAGGACGGTACTATGTTTATCTCTTCAACAGAAGCTGAAATGAACAAAGTCGCTAAGAAAATCATTGAAGATATCGTAAGAGAAGTAGAAGCTGGCGAAGTATACGACGGTACGGTAAAACGTATTGAGAAATTTGGAGCCTTCGTTGAACTGTTTAAAGGAAAAGAAGGACTCGTTCACATTTCTGAATTGGCTGAAGAGCGCATTGGAAAAGTGGAAGATGTTGTTTCACTTGGCGATACTATTAAAGTAAAAGTCAAAGAAATCGATAAACAAGGAAGAATTAACCTTTCCCGAAAGGCAATTTTAATCGATGAGAAAAAAGAACAAGAAACGAAGGAATAAAAAAGGAACTGGCTTGCCAGTCTCTTTTTTTTTGCCTGAATTCTAGACAACCCTTTTAAAGCATATCCTGCTTAAGAAGGGGGACTTTCCGTGAACAAGTACATAAAACCCGCTGTCATCCTTTTTCTTCTGATTAGCTGTTTGGCTGTCTATCTGTCATCAAACCAAAGCAATCCTGTTTCTTCTTCTAATCCCTTATATGAACAGATAAAAAGTAAGCAGCAGGATTATTTTAAAAAGCCTCAAAATGCATATATTGATCAGGTTTGGAAAAAAACGCCCGGGTTAAACGGAAGAAAAGTGAATATAGAGAAATCTTATAACAAGATGAAAAAAGAGGGAACTTTTAACGAGGAGAAATTAGTATTTGAACAAATCCCTCCAGAAGTGTCATTGGAGGATTTACCAGTATCCCCAATTTACCGGGGGCATCCTGACAAAGAAATGGTTTCTCTGTTAATTAACGTGTCGTGGGGAGCTGAATTTATTCCAGATATGGTGGAGACGTTATCGAAGCATCGCGTCAAAGCGAATTTCTTCATTGATGGAGCGTTTGCATCTGAACATAAGGATTTAGTTCAGATGATTGAAGAGGAAGGTCATCTGATCGGTAGTCACGGTTATGGTCATAAGGATTTTGCCAAATTGTCTAAATCTCAAGCATTGACTAACTTGGATAAAGCAAATAACATCATATCAAGTTTGGTCGAAAGTGAAATTAAATGGTTTGCTCCTCCGGCAGGGAGTTTTACGATGGGGGCAGTCGAAGCAGCTGAGAACTTTGATATGTACACCATTCTCTGGACTGTAGATTCTATTGATTGGAAAAAACCTACCAAAGATGTGTTTTTACACCGTATTACCAGTAAGCTCCATAATGGCGCAACTATTCTGATGCATCCGACAGCAGTTACAGCGTCCAGTTTGGGTGAATTAATCCCCATTATTCAAGAACAGTATAAAATTGGAACCTTAGAGGATTTAATGAGTGAAAAACGAGGAGGATGATAGCAGTGAGGATGAAGGAACTTTCTCAGAAGGAAGTTATTGACGTCGATGAAGGGAAGAAGCTAGGAATTCTTGGAAAAGCAGATCTAATTGTGGATCCTGACAATGGGTTGATTCAATCGTTAATCATTTTAAATGAAGGACTGTTCAAAAGTCGGGACCACATCGAGATTGAGTGGAAGCAAATTTCAATTATTGGGGAAGACACAATATTATTGAAGAAAGGTTGAGCTACAACAAATCGTTGTAGCTTTTTTTGTGGCTGTGCATAGGCTTTTAGGAAATCACTAACGATCTGTTTCTGCATACGATAAAAGGAGATTACACCACTTATAAAGGAGACTTCCGGCATGCTTACAGAATATCATGTAGCAGTCATAGGGGGCGATGCCCGACAAATTGAAATCATAAGAAGATTAAATGAGTGGGGTGCACATGTTTATTTAGCCGGATTCGATCAATTGAACGGGAGCTATACCGAAGCGGTGGAACTTGAGTTTGACAGTGATCAAGTCGAGAAGCTTGATGCTGTCATTCTTCCTGTTTCAGGTACAGATGAAAAGGGCTGTATAGATGGTATCTTTACGAATCGTTCGATCCCTTTGAAAGAAGGGTGGCTAAAGCGCACCCCGAAACATTGTCAAGTGTTTACAGGAATTACGAATGAAACTCTCAGCAAAATGGTTCATAACGCGAATCGAACACTGGTTCCGCTCATGGATCGAGATGATGTTGCCATTTATAACTCAATTCCAACAGTAGAGGGCACGATCATGATGGCCATCCAGCATACAGATGTTACGATTCATAATTCACGGGTTTTGCTTATCGGTTTAGGAAGAGTAGGAGTGAGCTTAGCACGTACTTTTCATCAACTAGGGGCGAAGGTTAGCGTTGCTGTACGTTCTTCGAAGGATGCAGCACGCGTCTATGAAATGGGGTTGACTCCGCTCTATATTGAGTCACTGCCAGAACAGGACCTAGCGTTTGATTTAGTCCTCAATACCGTTCCTGCTCCTGTTCTCGATGCCAAGGTCATTAAAAAGCTGCCAACTCATGCTTTAATTCTGGATATTGCATCCAAACCTGGCGGAACAGATTTTCGTTATGCAGAAAAACGAGGCGTAAAAGCGATATTAGTCCCAGGCCTGCCTGGAATAGTCGCCCCCAAAACTGCCGGCAGAATTATTGCCAATGTTATATCACAGCAGTTGAGAAAAAATAAATAGAAAGGTGGATAACGAATGGTTCAATTAAAAGGTAAAAGAATAGGATTTGGATTAACAGGGTCACATTGCACGTATCATGAAGTGTTCCCTGTTCTCCAGCAGCTCATGGATCTCGGCGCAGATGTTATTCCCATCTTATCTCATACGGTTCAAAAAACGGATACAAAGTTTGGAGAAGCGGCTGAACATCTGAAGACAATCGAGTCGATCACAGGCAAAGAAGCGATTATGACGATTCCTGATGCGGAACCTTTAGGCCCCAAAATGCCGCTTGATTGTATGGTCATCGCTCCTATGACAGGAAATTCCACGAGTAAGTTTGCCAATGCCCTTACGGATTCACCGGTCTTAATGGCTGCAAAAGCAACATTGCGAAACGAGAGCCCGGTCGTTCTCGCTATTTCCACAAACGATGCGTTAGGATTAAATGGGGTTAACATCATGAGGTTGATGGCGACTAAAAATATTTATTTTGTACCTTTAGGGCAAGACCATCCTTATAAAAAACCAAACTCTCTCGTAGCAGATATGACATTGATTCCAGAGACCATTGAAGCAGCTATTTCTGGTAAACAGCGCCAGCCGGTATTGATTGAAAGATACTCGGAGTAATTCTCTTTTTGATAACAGATGCGACAAGAAGTATGATAAAATAACACAATAGTGGCTCACGCAGCAAAAATATATGAAGATTTAATTGAGAAAGGGGATCTGGTTATGAGTCAAACAAACACGTATAATATCGCAGTAGTAGGTGCAACTGGTGCTGTCGGACAAAAAATGTTGGAAACACTCGAAGATCGAAACTTTCCTATCAAAGAATTGAAATTATTGTCATCCAGCCGCTCAGCTGGCAAGAAAATGATGTATAAAGGAACAGAATATACGTTGGAGGAGGCAACACCCGAGAGCTTCGACGACGTCGATATTGCTCTGTTTTCAGCAGGGGGGTCGGTCTCTAAAAAGCTGGCTCCTGAGGCTGTAAAACGCGGAGCGCTAGTCATTGATAATACAAGTGCTTACCGTATGGATGAAAGTGTGCCGCTCGTTGTACCAGAAGTCAATGAAGAGGATATTAAAAATCACAATGGCATTATTGCCAACCCAAATTGTTCAACTATTCAAATGGTTGCAGCCCTCGAGCCAATTAAGCAGAACCTAGGTATGAAGCGTGTCATTGTTTCTACGTACCAGGCTGTTTCCGGTGCTGGTAATGAGGCAGCGGAGGAACTTCGTGAGCAATCACAGGCTTTCTTAAATGGAGAAGAATTAGAAGCTAGCATTCTACCAGTTAGTGGTGATGAGAAGCACTTCCCAATTGCTTTTAATGCGCTGCCGCAGATTGATAAATTTCAAGAAAACGGGTATACCTTTGAAGAAATGAAAATGATTAATGAAACGAAGAAAATCATGCATCATTCTGCCCTTCATATCTCAGCTACTTGTGTTCGTTTGCCGTTTTTCACTTCACATGCAGAGAGTGTTTATGTTGAAGTAGAAAAGGATGACGTTTCCGTTCAACAATTGAAAGAGCTTGTAGGCAGCGCACCTGGAATCGTTCTTGAGGATGACCCAGCTGTTCAATCCTACCCAACACCATTGAGTGCTGCTGGGAAACGCGATGTATTTGTAGGCCGTATACGTAAAGATCTCGACCATAAGAATGGATTTCATCTTTGGGTAGTTTCTGATAATCTATTAAAGGGAGCTGCCTGGAATTCAGTTCAAATTGCAGAACGAGTCGTCGCCAATCAATGGCTGTAAATCTAATAGGTTGAGGTGTGTACATTGAAATTACTCGTGCAAAAATTTGGGGGAACCTCTGTCCGTGACCAGGAAAGCAGATCACGGGCGATCTCTCATATTAAAAATGCTCTAAATGAAGGATACAAAGTCGTCGTTACCGTTTCCGCAATGGGACGTAAAGGCGAGCCGTATGCCACAGATACATTACTGGATCTAATCCAATTTCCCGAATCAAATGTATCAGATCGAGAACAAGATCTGATTATGTCTTGCGGAGAAACCATATCATCAGTGGTTTTTTCAAACGAATTAGCGCTGGAAGGGGTATCTGCTGCTGCTATAACAGGTGCTCAGGCTGGTTTTTTAACAACGGATGATTTTACACGGGCAAAAATATTACGCATGGACCCAACTCGCATTTTAGCGGAACTAGAAAAGAATGATGTTGTAGTTGTTGCTGGATTTCAGGGCAAGACGGAGTCTGGTGATACGACAACGATAGGCCGTGGAGGCAGTGATACGAGTGCTGCTGCTTTAGGTGCGGCTTTAAATGCGGATTACATTGATATTTTTACAGATGTTGAAGGGATTATGACAGCAGACCCGAGACTGGTAGAGTCAGCACGGGCTCTTCATGTAGTTACGTATAATGAAATTTGTAATCTTGCTTATCAGGGGGCAAAAGTGATTCACCCGCGTGCGGTTGAAATCGCCATGCATGCGAAGGTACCTATCCGAGTTCGGTCGACTTATTCAGACTCAACCGGCACATTAGTGGCTGCTTCAAAAGAAGGGGAAGCAGGTAATGATTTGCCTGATCGACTTGTAACAGGGATCGCTCATATGTCCGGATTAACGCAAATTAAAGTTCAATCAAAAGAGGATCCGTCGAAGCTTCAATCCGAGGTATTTAAATCCATGGCTGAAGCGAATATTTCTGTTGATTTTATTAACATTTCACCAAGTGGGGTAACCTATACAATTGATGGAATGTTTACGGAAAGAGCAGTCGGTATCCTGAATGATCTCGGTTATGAGCCAGAAATTAAAGAAGGCTGTGCAAAAGTATCGACAGTTGGAGCTGGTATTACGGGTGTTCCCGGGGTTACAGCTCAGATTGTACAAACGCTGATTGAGCGTGGTGTACAGATTTTGCAGTCAGCCGATTCCCATACCACAATTTGGGTTCTGATCAAGGAAGAGGATTTGATTGATGCGGTCAATGCCCTCCACGATATCTTTCAATTGAATATAGAATAATGAAAGGGGATATAAGACGTGGATTTTGGTAAAGTATTAACAGCCATGGTGACACCTTTTGATAACCATGGGAACCTTGATCTTGTTAAAACGTCGACATTGGTAGAGTATTTAATAGATCATGGAACAGAAGGGTTAGTTGTGGCTGGAACAACCGGAGAATCACCAACACTTACTTCAGAAGAAAAAGTGGCTCTTTGGGAGCATGTAGTAACAGTAGTCAACGGCAGAATTCCGGTTATTGCAGGCAGCGGCAGCAATAATACGCAAGCTTCCATTGAACTCTCAAAGAAAGCTGAACAAACTGGAGTAGATGCCATAATGCTCGTTGCCCCTTATTACAATAAGCCGAATCAACGTGGTCTTTATGAACATTTTAAAACCATTGCTGAATCGATCACGAAGCCTGTCATGTTGTATAACGTGCCAGGACGGACAGCTGTCCGAATGAGTGCTGATACGGTCATTAGACTATCGGAAGTTGACAATATCGTCTCGGTAAAAGAAGCGACAGGAGATCTGGATGCGGTAGCCGAGATTGTAGAGAAAACAGATGACTCGTTCTCACTGTACAGTGGTGATGATAATTTGACTCTTCCGATTTATGCAGTAGGCGGAAATGGGATTGTTTCTGTATCCTCTCATGTAGTTGGTGAAGAATTACGTGAGATGCTCAGATTGTTTGATGCAGGGAAAGGCAAAGAAGCTGCTGCCCTTCACAGGCGAATTCTTCCTGTGTTAAAGGGAATGTTTAGCGCACCTTCACCGACTCCTGTTAAGACGGCTCTGCAAATGAAAGGGCTCGATACAGGAGGAGTCAGACTGCCGCTCGTTCCCCTCACTTCAGAAGAACGCCATACGATTCAACAATTGGTTGACACGATTTAATGGGACAGCAGCGTATAAATAACGCTGCTGTTTTTTTGCCCCCGCAGGACGCAGGGGCGTTCGGCGTTGAAACATGCCCTACACGATGTAAGGTTGTTCGATGTTGGCATAGACCCTACACGACGTAGGTTCGTTCGACGTTGGCACAGGACGTGCCGAACTTAGTCGAACTTCCTTTTAATTCGGTTTTAATCGAACTTACTCTATCGTGACTTGTTCTTTCGCTTTTTCTTGTATGACGATTGATACTCTGTCTCATACTAAGAAAAAGTGTGAAAGGGGCAGGTAAGATGAAAGACAAACAAGAAGAAAATGAT
Source organism: Halobacillus naozhouensis (assembly GCF_029714185.1). Classification (NCBI taxonomy): domain Bacteria; kingdom Bacillati; phylum Bacillota; class Bacilli; order Caryophanales; family Bacillaceae; genus Halobacillus; species Halobacillus naozhouensis. The sequence continues at coordinate 2,033,133 of NZ_CP121671.1, forward strand.
CAGTCAAAGCAGCAATCATCGCTCGTAGATAAAATACAGCAGCTGGGCCAAAATAATGTTCCACAACCAGGTGACTCAAATATCCATGTTCTCCCGATTATTGGGCAAGTAGAAGGGCATGTCCAATTGCCGGCACAGAATAAAACGACCAAATATGAACATTTGATTCCACAGCTGATTGCTATCGAACAAAATCCTAAAATAGAGGGTCTCGTCGTGTTGTTAAACACAGTAGGCGGGGATGTTGAAGCGGGACTTGCGATATCAGAAATGATTGCTTCCTTGTCTAAGCCATCAGTCTCCATTGTCCTTGGAGGAGGTCATTCTATCGGTGTTCCGATTGCTGTAGCTTCAAACTATTCCTTTATAGCTCCAACAGCTACTATGACGATTCATCCGATCAGACTAAATGGGTTGGTGATTGGTGTTCCACAGACATTTGAATACATGGATAAAATGCAGGACCGAGTGATTAATTTCGTAACTAATCATTCCGATATTGAAGAAGAGAAATTTAAAGAACTTATGTTTGCTAAAGGAAATTTGACACGTGATATCGGCACGAACGTTGTCGGACAGCAAGCTGTGGATTCTGGGTTAATTGATGATGTAGGCGGTGTCCATGAAGCAATGAGCAAGTTAAATGAACTCATTGATATTCAGAAAGGTAAACAAGAGCAGGTGATTCAATGACCCTTTACACACCACTAAGCGAACATGATATTTTCCCACAGTCCTATAACGACGGGGAAATTGTATTCGAAAACTATAGAAACTGCCAGGTGAAATGTCTCGATCAAGGGGATGGAAAAAAACAAATTATTCAATTACTATCAACCAACCCAGCAGATTACATGGACCCGACTTTACAACCAGGACAATGGCTGGACTCGTAACACGCTGCACCCTATGCTATAATAAAGGAAGATAGAACTGATTTTTGGATGTCGCTTACACTACTCCTTAGTAGCAGGCGACATCTTGTTCTTTCCTAAGGTATAGGAGGTGGATCTTTTATGGGGAAAAAAAGAAAAACGAAAGGTAAATCAAGAAAAAAACGATCAGCCCTCAAAGAACAACTCCAACTTGAGTTGATCGGTTTATTGTTTTTATTTATAGCGGTTTTCGGAAGTGGAGCTTCTATTATTAGCGATGGAGCCATCCCTGGAGGCCTTGAACATTTTTGGCAATTTATTTTTGGTGTGTGGTATTTTGCTGCCTCACTGTTTTTCTTAATAACAGGCATTTATTTAATGGTGAAACGAAAGTGGCCGCAACTTTTACATAAACGTATGATCGGTATCTATTTTATCTTCACCTCGCTGCTTCTATTTACACATGTAGAAACGTTAGCAGACGAGCTGCAAAACGGAAGCGGGTCAGTATTCGGCTTGACGTGGGACCGCCTGACTGGAATGATGACAGGGGAATTCCCTGTTACTGCAATAGGCGGCGGTTTAACAGGTGCTTTTTTACTGCTGATTACCTATTACTTGTTTTCTTCAATTGGCGCCATTATCGTTTCCATTTTCTTGTTCCTTGTCGGGATTATGTTTGTAACGGAACGATCGATTGGTGACCTATTAGCAAAAAGCTGGGAAAAGACGAAAGAGATTTATACAAATGCACGAGAACAGTCACAAACTAGACGGGATACAAAGAAATTGTCCGATCCTCAGCCGAAAAAGGAGACTGCCAGTACTGTCGATGTACTGGATGAACCTCGAGGGGATCTTGAGGAAGAGCACCCTGAACCTATTATTCAGGATTTTACGGAACAGGCTTATCAAAAGCCGCAAAAGAGTGAGTCAACTCCTGACGAGGAAAAAGAGGACCAAGTCCTCGAAAAATCGGTCTCAACCGCTGAACTTGAGAATCCTGACTACAAATTGCCTGGTATGGATTTATTAGATGAGCCGACCTCGAGCCCCCAGAGTCAGGGGAGATCACACATTCAAGCAACAGTCAGGAAACTTGAAAAAACCTTCCACAGCTTTGGTGTAAAGGCAAAGGTCACAAAAGTTCATGTCGGACCAGCTGTAACTAAATATGAGGTTTACCCTGATGTCGGGGTGAAGGTAAGCAAAATCGTCAATTTAAATGATGATCTTGCCCTAGCGCTCGCGGCAAAAGATATTCGTATTGAGGCACCGATTCCAGGTAAATCAGCCGTCGGTATTGAAGTTCCGAATACCGAAGTCTCCATGGTATCATTGCGGGAAGTGCTGGAAACAGGCAGAACCAAGCCAGATGCGAAGCTCAGCTTTGCCCTGGGCCGTGATATTTCTGGAGAAGCGGTTATGGCAGAGCTTAATAAAATGCCCCACTTGCTTGTAGCCGGGGCAACAGGAAGCGGGAAAAGTGTCTGTATTAATGGAATTATCACCAGTGTGCTTATGCGGGCGAAACCTCACGAAGTGAAGATGATGATGATTGACCCGAAGAAGGTTGAGCTCAATGTCTACAATGGTATTCCTCATTTACTGGCACCTGTGGTGACGGATCCTAAGAAGGCTTCACGCGCGCTTATGAAAGTCGTTTCAGAAATGGAAAGAAGGTATGATCTGTTTTCAGATTCTGGAACGAGAAATATCGAAGGATATAACGAATATATCCGGAATCATAACAAAGAAAACGATGATGATCAGCCATTTTTACCGTACATTATTGTACTCGTTGACGAGTTAGCCGACCTTATGATGGTTGCTTCAAATGATGTGGAAGATGCGATTACTCGATTAGCGCAGATGGCCAGAGCTGCCGGAATTCACTTAATCATTGCTACTCAGCGTCCTTCTGTCGATGTTATAACAGGGATAATCAAAGCCAATATTCCTTCGCGAATTGCTTTTAGCGTTTCTTCTCAAACCGACTCGAGAACGATATTAGACTCAGGCGGTGCGGAGAAATTGCTCGGACGAGGTGATATGTTGTTCACCCCTGTTGGATCTGGGAAACCAACTCGTGTTCAGGGTGCGTTTTTATCAGATGAAGAAGTGGAACGCGTTGTCAACTTCTGTGTGGAACAGCAAAAAGCTCAATACCAGGAAGAGATGATTCCGGAAGAAGAAAGTGAAGTGAAACAGGAAGTTGATGATGATTTATACCCAGATGCTGTACAGATGGTCATTGAGATGCAAAGTGCCAGTGTTTCTATGATTCAGCGCCGTTTCAGGGTTGGCTACACGAGAGCTGCCCGTTTAATAGACGCAATGGAAGACAACGGAATTGTAGGACCATATGAAGGAAGTAAGCCGAGAAATGTTCTTGTCTCGGAAATGAAAGAAGAACAATCCAGCTAAACTGTCGTACTCGTACGGCAGTTTTTTTATGGGCGATAGATTAATTAGAAAAATTGAAACATTCTAATTAAACAAACATGTCCAATATTCGATAAAAATGTCCTGATTCTATTTATTTATTTCTTGAAAAGTGTTATATTAATTTCGAATATGATGTGTCGAACGTCAGATGTCAGATCTCTTACCTATAGGCAAATAGACTTGGAGTGAAGGTTATGTCCATCAGGCAGGATACTCGCCATCTGTACTTACAGGTGATCGAGCAAATAAAACGAGATATAGAAAACGGTATTTTTTTGGAAAAAGAAAAACTGCCTTCTGAATTTGAACTCTCCAAATCATTGGGGGTTTCAAGAGCTACTTTAAGGGAGGCCCTGAGAATTCTGGAAGAAGAAAGTATTGTAACCAGAAGACACGGGGTAGGTACTTTCGTAAATCCAAAACCTGTTTTCACTTCAGGCATTGAAGAGCTTGATAGTGTGACAGGAATGATCAGGAAATCCGGCATGACTCCGGGGTCGCAATATCTCTCAGCAGAACTAGTTGAGCCAACAGAGGATGACCGGGGGCGGTTTGCACCGGCCGTGTTACATAAATTAGCTAGGGTGGAACGAGTTCGAACAGCTGATCAGCAGCCAGTCGTTTACTGTACAGACAGGATTCCAGAAGGGCTTATTCCCCTTGAACAGGTTAGAGAAGCAGACTCCCTATTCGGAATCTTAGAGAGATATACAGGTAAAACCATCAGTTATGCTGTCACCCACATTGAGCCAATCGGCTACCATGAAAAGATCTCACCGATATTAAACAGTGAACCTGATCAAGCTTTATTATTATTAAAGCAGATGCACTATACGAAAGATGATGAGCCTGTTTTACTTTCGTCCAATTATTTCAGAGCAGATAAGTTTAGTTTTCACGTACTGCGTAAAAGGGTGTAAGGGTTTTCAATAGTATGACATATTAAAAATTTCGAGGAGGTGAGGCAGCCTACTGAGAGGAGGCTAAAAATTTTTTGTTTGAATTTTCACAATAATTAACAAATTAGGGGGTATTCATGTTGAAAAATCGTTTTCTACTCGTTTTCGCACTCTTATTGTCTTTAGGTTTAGTTCTTGCAGCTTGTGGAGGTTCATCGAACGAAGAGAGTTCAGGCGGAGAAGGTGGTGAGTCTGCTGAAGGAGGCGGCTCAGACTTTTCTGTAGCCATGGTAACAGATATTGGCGGGGTTGATGACAAATCATTTAACCAGTCAGCATGGGAAGGATTACAGGCATTTGGAGAAGAGCAAGGTCTTGAAGAAGGAAAAGGCTTTGATTATGCTCAATCCGAAAGTGATGCCGACTATACAACAAACTTAAACCGTCTTGTACGTCAAAAGTATGACCTTATCTTTGGAATTGGCTATCTACTGCAGCCTGCCATTGAGGAAGTAGCCGGTCAATATCCGGAAACGAACTTTGCGATCGTTGATGCTGTAGCTGAGGGTGATAACATTGCGAGTATTACCTTCAAGGAGCATCAAGGTTCTTTCCTGGCGGGTGTTGCAGCAGCCAAGAAAACAAAGTCTAACAAAATTGGTTTCGTAGGTGGCGTAGATGGAGATTTAATCAATAAATTTGAAGCTGGCTATGAAGCAGGCGCTAAATCTGTTAACCCTGATATCGAAGTAGATGTTCAGTATGCAGAGAGTTTCGCGGCAGCAGATAAAGGAAAATTGATTGCAGCGAATATGTATTCTAAAGGAATCGATGTGATCTATCATGCGTCCGGCGCAACTGGTAATGGTGTTTTCGCACAAGCGAAAGATATTAAGAAAAACAACCCTGAAAAAGATGTTTGGGTAATTGGTGTTGACCGCGACCAATATGAAGAAGGGCAAATTGGGGAAAACAATGTAACCCTTACTTCTATGGTTAAGCGTGTAGACATCGCTGTTCAAGACGTATCTACACAAGCTATGAACGGTGAATTCCCTGGCGGAGAAGTTTTAGAATATGGTTTAGAAGATGATGCCATCAGCATCGCTCGTACCAATAAAGAAGCCCTTACAGAGGAGATCGTTAAGGCAATCGAAGAGTGGAAAAGTAAGATTGTTAACGGTGAAGTAGAAGTACCGAGTACCCGTGAAGAATTAAAGACATATGTAGAAGGACTATAGGTTCCGGACTTAAAATTATATATTTTCTTTCTATTTTAGAAAGATTGGCTCTTGGGTTGATGGAACATCAATCCAAGAGTCGAATATGTGGAAATCATCAAGTGAAGAGTATGTTCCGGCCCTCTTCATTTGATGATTTTTTTCAAGACTAAATGACCTGGGGATTAGATTAATAGAGAAAAGAAGTGGGGGAGAAACATGGAGTACGTGATAGAGATGCTCGATATTCGTAAGGAGTTTCCTGGAGTAGTAGCGAACGATAAGATTAACCTCCAAGTGAAAAAAGGTGAAATACATGCTTTGCTTGGTGAGAATGGTGCAGGAAAATCTACATTGATGAACGTTCTATTTGGCCTCTACCAGCCGGAAAGAGGCGAAATTCGTGTTAAAGGCGAGAAAGTTCATATTACAGATCCTAATATTGCTAACGGTCTAGGGATTGGAATGGTTCACCAGCATTTTATGTTAGTCGATACGTTTACAGTTACTGAAAATATTGTGCTTGGAAGTGAACCGCGTAAGGGAGCTTCCGTTAATATTAAAAAGGCGGAACAACAAGTTAAAGAACTATCTGAACGCTACGGTTTGAATGTCGATCCTAAAGCTAAAATTCGTGATATTTCTGTAGGAATGCAGCAGCGTGTAGAAATTTTGAAAACGCTTTACCGAGGAGCGGAGATTCTAATCCTTGATGAGCCTACTGCTGTGCTCACCCCTCAGGAAATTAACGAACTCATCGCTATTATGAATAGTTTAGTAGCTGAAGGTAAATCGATTATTTTAATCACTCATAAACTAAAAGAAATTATGGAAGTTTGTGATCGCTGTACGGTAATTAGAAAAGGGGAAGGAATAGGTACTGTTGAGGTGAAAGATACGAACCCGACCGATCTGGCTTCTTTAATGGTCGGTCGTGAAGTGAGCTTCACAACTGAAAAAACGAAAGCAACTCCTAAGGAAACGTATTTATCTGTTAAAGACTTATATGTCAAGGACGTCCGCGGCGTTGAGATGGTTAAAGGCTTAAATCTTACTGTGAGGGCTGGCGAAATCGTAGGGATTGCCGGGGTAGACGGTAATGGCCAATCCGAATTAATTGAGGCGATTACTGGTCTCCGTAAAAGTACATCGGGTGAAATTAAATTGCATGACAAAGTAATCAGCAATTTAACACCACGAAAAGTCACTCAATCTGGGATTTCCCATATTCCTCAAGACCGCCATAAGTTTGGCCTCATACTGGACTTTCCAATCGGTGAGAACATGGTGCTGCAAACCTACTATCAGGAACCTTTTTCTAAAAAAGGTGTTATGAATTATAAAAATATCTATCAGAAGGCGCAATCACTTATTGAAGAATATGACGTGCGGACACCAGATGAGCACACGAAAGCACGCGCCCTCTCTGGCGGTAACCAGCAAAAGGCGATCATCGGCCGTGAAGTCGATCGATCACCTGATTTAATTATTGCGGCTCAACCGACGCGAGGTTTGGATGTAGGAGCCATTGAATTTATTCATAAGAAATTAATTGAAGAACGAGACAAAGGCAGAGCGGTGCTGCTCCTATCCTTCGAACTGGATGAAATCATGAACTTAAGTGATCGTATCGCAGTCATGTTTGATGGACAGGTTGTGGCTGAAGTGGAACCTGAAGAAACCGATGAACAGCAGCTCGGTCTTTTAATGGCAGGAAATGCATTAAAGAAAGCAGGTGCTGAGTAGATGTTTTCGAATCGGACCATGAATATTTTAATACCGATCATTTCGGTTCTCTTAGGCTTGCTCTCTGGAGCAATCATCATGCTTTTCTTCGGATATAACCCGATTAAAGGTTATGCGGCTCTTTGGAACGGTGCATTTGGTGATGCCTACTTTTTTGGTGAAACGTTGAGACAAGTCACCCCCTATATTCTTTCAGGACTTGCTGTTGCCTTCGCCTTGAGGACAGGTTTATTAAATATTGGGGTGGAAGGTCAAGTGTTTGTCGGCTGGCTTGCGTCTGTTTGGGTAGGGGTAGCTTTTGAACTTCCAGCCATTATCCACTTGCCGTTAGCCATTTTTGCTGCAGCGTTAGCAGGCGCATTCTGGGGTTTTATCCCAGGGATTTTAAAAGCGAAGCTCGGTGTTCACGAAGTTATCGTAACCATCATGATGAACTATATTGCTTTGTACGTTACCAACGAAATCGTTCGGAATGTCATCACAGATGGGGAAGATAAAACAGAGCGAATTGCTGAGACAGCTTCACTCGCTTCCCCATGGCTTGCTGAGATCACTTATTATTCCCGGCTTCACTACGGGCTGCTCATTGCTTTGTTTGTCGCTTTTATTATGTGGTTCCTTTTAAATAAAACAACGACAGGCTTCGAATTGCGTGCTGTCGGTTATAACCAGCATGCCTCACAGTATGCAGGGATGAATGTCAGCAGAAATATTGTGTTAGCTATGGTTATTTCTGGTGCTTTTGCAGGCCTTGCCGGAGCGATGGAAGGTCTAGGCACGTTTGGGTATCTTTCAGTAAAATCAGGCTTCACCAATATCGGATTCGACGGAATTGCTGTTGCTTTACTGGGGGCCAACACTGCATTAGGAGTCGTATTAGCTGCCTTCTTATTCGGTACCTTGAAAATCGGGGCCTTGAATATGCCTACAGCATCAGGTGTTCCAACAGAGCTTGTGGAAATCGTCATTGCTTTAATAATCTTTTTTGTGGCATCAAGCTATATGATTCGTTGGATCATTTTACGATTTAAGAAGGAGGGGAAATAAATGAGCTTTTTTGAAATATTGCAATCGATTATCCCGCAAGCTGTCTTCTTTGCGGCCCCTCTTATCTTTACAGCTTTAGGCGGGGTATTCAGTGAACGATCAGGAATCATTAACATTGGTCTCGAAGGATTAATGGTGATGGGAGCATTTGTCGGAATCGCGTTTAATCTGGCATTTGTCGATGTGTTCGGAAACTGGACCCCGTGGGTATCGATTCTGGTCGCGATGGTCGTCTCAGCTATTTTCGCGCTTGCTCATGCTGTAGCCTCGATTACGTTTAGAGCAGACCAGGTAGTTAGTGGTGTAGCGATTAACTTTCTTGCCTTAGGTATCGGTCTGTTTTTGACGAAGCAATGGTATGGAAAGGGACAGACTGATATGGTTGAACGTCCTTTTTATACAACTGATATCCCTGTGCTAAGTAAAATCCCGATCATTGGCGATTTGTTTTTCTCGGGCATGTATTTAACGTCTTATTTTGCTATCCTATTAGCATTTGTCGCCTGGTACATTCTATTTAAAACCCCATTTGGTTTACGATTACGGTCTGTAGGGGAACATCCGATGGCGGCTGATACAAATGGAATTAATGTATATGCCATGCGATATGTTGCGGTTATGATCTCTGGTGCCCTCGGGGGTCTCGGCGGGTCAGTGTTCGCTTTAACCATTGCATTGAACTTTTCCCATGCTACCATTGTCGGACAAGGTTTCATGTCTCTGGCAGCCGTTATTTTTGGAAAATGGCATCCACTTGGAGCCCTTGGTGCTGCGTTATTCTTCGGGTTCGCCCAGAGCTTAAGTATCGTAGGATCTGGTATCCCATTATTAAGTGAAGTACCGCAGATCTTCTTGCTGATTGCACCGTATGTCTTGACAATTCTCGCTTTAGCCGGTTTCATTGGCAGGGCAGAGGCACCTAAAGCTTTAGGGGAATCCTATATTAAAGGAAATCGCTAATTTATTTGCCCGGTACGATCGTGCCGGGCTTTAATTTTTTACTTTTTCAATTATTTATCTTAGCATTAGAGTTGACCTCATATGGATGAATACATGGAAGTACGTTCATAATAGAAAAGAAATGATGAGGAGGATGTTAGAAATGAAAATTACCAAAGAAACAGTACGGGATAAGCAAGGGTACAGACTACATATTCTACCAACTACGAAGTATAAAACGGTTTCTATTGTTGCCAAGTTTAAGGCACCGCTTAAAAGAGAAGGAATCACAGAACGGGCGCTGCTTCCTCATGTTCTGCATAAGGCTACCAACAACCATCCTAACGTTAGGTTGCTGCAATCTGCTTTGGAAGATCTCTATGGAACAGGATTTTCTAGCGATGGCTCCAAAAAAGGGGAAAATCACGTGCTTTCCTTTCGAATGGAAGTCGTTAATGAATCTTATTTAAATGAAAGTGAACCGATATTGGAAAAAGCATTAAACATATTCCATGATGTTTTATTTAACCCTAAAGTCGTAGACAACGGCTTTGACGAGGCAATTGTAAAAAGAGAAAAACAAACTCTTGAGCAAAAAATTACTTCCATTAAAGACGATAAAATGAGCTATGCCAACCTTCGTCTAATCGACAATATGTGTGAAGAGGAGCCATATTCATTACATGTTCATGGCTATTTAGAGGATTTAAAGAAGATTACCGCAAAGTCTTTGTATGAACATTACCTTGGTATGATTGAAAATGATGTATTGGATGTGTATGTCATTGGAGGGGTAGATGAAGCAGGAATTGAAGCACTATCAGACCAAACGTTTACCCGTGTCAACAGTGACAATCAAGGGGAGCACCTAGAGTCAGAACCATTTCATCCAACGGAATCTAAAGAAATTGTCGAGCGGGAAGAAGTCAATCAGGGCAAGCTACACATCGGCTATCGTACACACATCAAATTTGGCGACGACGATTATTATGCCTTGCAGATTTTCAATGGCTTATTCGGTGGTTTTCCTAGTTCTAAGCTGTTTATGAATGTAAGGGAAAAACACAGTCTGGCATATTATGCAGCTTCCCGATTCGAAAGCCACAAGGGGCTGCTCCTCGTCTTCAGCGGAGTTGACCCGAAAGATTATAACCAGGCGAAATCAATTATTTTAGATCAAATGGAAGCGATGAAACAAGGTGATTTCTCAGACGAACAAGTAACCGATGCAAAAGAACAAGTTGTGAATCAACTACAGGAAACGATGGATAATGCGAACGGTTTAATTGAGGTCCTGTATCATCAAATGCTTTCTGGCTCTACTATCCAGTCAGAAGAACTTATGGAAAACATTCGCAATGTGACGAAAGAAGATGTGGTGAAGGTCGCGGAAAAAATAGAACTTGATACGATTTACTTTTTAACAAGTCAAGAGGGAGGGGACGAATAATGGAAGCATTAACATATAAGCAGTTAAATGAGACCGTGTATTCAGAAACGATGGAAAATGGTTTACAAGTGTTTTTACTGGCCAAGCCTGAGATGGCCAAAACATTCGGCATTTTCACAACAAATTATGGATCCATTGATCAAACCTTTACCCCAATTGGAAAAGAAGAGCAAGTGACAGTTCCAGAAGGGATTGCTCATTTTCTTGAACATAAGCTGTTTGAAAAAGAAGACCGTGATGTGTTTCAGGATTTCACGAAACAGGGAGCATCTGCTAACGCTTTTACGTCGTTTACTAAGACGGCATACTTGTTTTCTGCAACTAGTCAGATTGAAAAAAATGTAGAAACATTATTAGATTTCGTTCAGGACCCTTATTTTTCTAAGGAATCAGTTGAGAAAGAGAAAGGGATTATCGGTCAGGAAATTCGTATGTACGATGATCAGCCAGATTGGCGTTCTTTCTTTGGAACGATTCAAAGTCTTTATCACAAACACCCAGTCAGGGTAGACATTGCCGGCACGGTTGATTCGATTGAAGATATTACGAAAGATGACCTTTATACGTGTTATGAAACGTTCTATCACCCTTCCAACATGGTGTTGTTTGTAGCCGGTAATATCGAACCGGAGAAGATGATGGAACAAATTCGCAGCAACCAAAATCGGAAAGAATTTAAGGGAATACCAAAGATTGAACGTTTTTATCCGGAGGAACCAGCGGAAGTAGCTAAATCCGAAGCCTCTATTACCATGCCGGTTACGACAGCAAAAGCAATGATTGGTGTAAAAGAGGATGTATCGGCACTTGACGGCGCAGAACTTGTAAGGGCTGAACTGTTGTCTGGAATGATACTTGATTATTATTTCTCCAAAAGTGGAGAATTCTACGAACAGCTCTATAAAGAAGATTTAATTGATTCCAGCTTTCAATATGAAACCGAATTAGATCGACAATTTGGCTTCACCATCCTTGGTGGAGATTCAAGAAAACCTGATGAGTTAGCGGCCCGAGTAAAAGAAATGCTTCACCAGCTCAAAGACAACCATATTTCAGAGGAAGATTTTAAACGTATGAAACGTAAAAAAATCGGTCAATTCATGCGGGCCTTGAATTCAATGGAATTTATCGCTAATCAATTTACGCATTACCATATGCTAGGTGTTGATTTGTTCGACGTCCTTCCAACCATTGAATCACTTACGACCAGCGATGCCGATCAGTACGTCGAGAATTGGATAAAAGAAGACAGCATTTCAGTCTTCCAGGTGAACCCACAGACCAATGCCTAAGCGTTGTTTAATCATTGGAGCCAGCGGTGAGATCGGCATCCAGACCACAGAGTTATTGGCTGCTGAAGGATATGCCGTGGCGGTTCATTATCATAAAAATCAGCAACGGATAATGGAGCTGAAGCAGCGGATTTCGAGCCAGCAATGGTTGGGTGCTTACCAAGGAGATTTATCTACTGCCACCGGCCTTGATGCGTTAATCGGTAAGCTGCCCTTGGATTTTGACGCTATTGTGTTTGCCCAGGGTAATCACTCTAACCACTTGCTTCAGGACATGAGTGCTTCTGAAATGGATAAGATGTATTTTGTCCACGTTAAATCAGTATGGCTCATCACCCACCACTTGCTTCCGTCAATGATTTCAAATAAGTCAGGAGAAATCGTCGTTGTGTCGTCAGTTTGGGGAGAAGAAGGCGCCAGTACCGAGGTGGTTTACAGCTCGGTGAAAGGGGCACAAATTAGTTTTGTAAAGGGATTAGCCAAGGAAACAGCTCCCAGTAATATTCGTGTGAATGCAGTGACCCCTGGGCTGATTGCAACCAAAATGAACGACCACTTGGCAGCTGAAGACTTAGATTCATTAGAGAGTGAAATCCCGTTAGGCCGTTCAGGGATGGGCTCGGAAGTGGCGCAGGCGATCTTGTTTTTATTAAGTAAACGCTCAAGCTATATAACTGGTCATATTCTCCGTGTCAACGGCGGCTGGTATTAAAATAGTGATGTATAAAAACATTCTGGCTACCTCATACTAATCATGAAAAACATTACAGTAGGAGGTAACATGAATGTCTGTACTTGACAACTTTGAATCTTTCAAATCTTTCCTTGGTGATCGCATGAACCAAGCGGAAGGACAAGGGATGAACCATAGTGCTGTAAACGAAGTCGCTTATGAGATTGGTGATTATTTATCAAAAAATGTTGAAGCTAAAAATGATCAGGAAGCAGTTCTTCGTGAGCTATGGAACGTTGCTGATGAGAAAGAGCAGCATGCTATTGCAAACATGATGGTTAAACTTGTTCAGAATGACAAGCCACAATCATAAAACGACAGAAACCGCGCAGAGAATTTTTGCGCGGTTTTTTTTTCGATCAATAATCGGAAGAACTCCGTTTCAGTCTTTCTAATTAAGGGAAAATCATTTATGATATATAGTAGAGTGTTTTATTTTGTTTTTACAAAATGCGACATTTTTTCCAGAGGAGATGTGTCATGGAGAAAAAAGAATGGTATTTAGAATATGAAATCCAATATAACCGTCCAGGATTGCTTGGAGATATTTCGTCACTGCTTGGAATGATGGCGATTAATATAGTTACGATTAATGGGGTGGAGAATTCTCATAGAGGGATGCTTCTGCTCTGCAAAGAGGAAGATCAAATTACTCGGCTTCGGTCGATATTAAATACAATGGATACCATTAAAATAACTAAATTGCGCAGGCCTAAACTGAGGGATCGGCTAGCCGTAAGGCACGGTCGTTACATACATAGTGATATTGATGACAGAAAAACATTCCGATTTAACCGGGAGGATCTTGGGCTGCTTGTAGACTTTATGGCTGAACTGTACATGAAAGAGGGACATAAGCTGATTGGTATTCGTGGTATGCCGCGCGTAGGGAAAACTGAATCTGTTGTAGCGGCTAGTGTATGTGCGAATAAACGCTGGTTATTTGTGTCGAGCACGTTACTTAAGCAAACGGTCAGGAACCAGTTGATCGAGGAAGAGTATAACGAGGATAATTTATATATTATAGATGGAATTGTCTCTGCGAAAAGGGCAAGCGAGAAACATTGGCAACTTGTAAGAGAAATTATGCGTCTTCCCGCTGTAAAAGTAATTGAACATCCAGATATATTTGTTCAAGAGACTGAGTATAAAATGGAGGACTTCGATTATATTATTGAACTTAGAAGCAATGAAGATGAAGAAATTACGTATGAACCAGTAGAAAAGCGAGGAATGAATAGGGATGGCTTTTCTATGTTTGATTTTTAAAAATGGATGGTGTTACAAATGGAGATTGGATCTCGATTAAGAGAAGCGAGAGAAGCAAAGGAATTGACACTTGAAGAAGTGCAGAGTACGACAAAAATTCAAAAAAGATACCTTCAGGCGATTGAGAATAATGAGTTTGGCATCCTTCCAGGGAAGTTTTACACCCGGGCATTTATCCGGGAGTATGCTTCAGCAGTTGGATTGAACCCTGAGCAGGTGATGGAGGAACACAGCAGTGAACTCCCAACTACAGAAGAGGAGCCTGTTGTGACGTATAGCCGTGTGCAGAAGGCTAAAAGTGAATCGAGTTCTAACAAAGCCGGCGGTTTTGCTAAATCCTTTCCGAGGATATTGTCGATTCTTCTGTTAGTTATTGTGGCTATCGTAGCCTACTACTTTATTACAGAAGGAACAGACTCGAATGAAGGGGCCAATGAACCGAAAAATGAGGATCAGGTAGCTGTTAGAACGAATACGGAGTCTCAAGAAAATACTTCAGAGGGAGATCAATCTCAAGACCAACCTGCTAACGAATCTGCTGATGACAATCAGGAAAAAGACCAGACTGAAGATAAGAAAGAAACGATTGATGAAGAACCGGCGATTGAAGTAAGCCAAGTTGAAACAGGCTCAGGTTCTTTCCCGATGCATACGTATGAAGTTACCGGAGCAGAGGAAAGAGAACTCACCCTCGAATTTACAGGGAAGACTTATGTAGCTGTCCAAGCTCCTCAAGGCGGCGAAAACCTCATACCACCTGACGTTTACACGTCTGACGATAAAACGATGAATATGGATATTTCTGAATACGAACAAGTATATATTAAAACGGGTTCGGCCCCTGGTCTGACCGTGAAAGTTAATAATAAAACCATGGAGTTCCAAGGAGACAAACTAACACAAAAACTATTAATTAATTTTAAATAACAATGGTGCTGTCCTTTAGATGACTGGAATCAATAAGCATGGTAAAATGACTTGTTGACTTCAGGAAGGACAGCATTCTGTTTTTAACGATAGGAGTGGAAGTTAAGGTGAATTTACCAAATAAGATTACGTTATCAAGAATTTTTCTCATTCCCATTTTTATTGTGTTGATGAGTGTCCCTTTTCAATGGGGAAATCTCCAAATCGGCCATGCAGTATTGCCTGTTTCCCATTTAGCTGGGGCTTTATTATTTATTATTGCCTCTACAACGGATTGGATAGACGGTTATATTGCCCGTAAACATAATCTTGTAACCAACTTAGGAAAGTTTCTCGATCCTTTAGCTGATAAGTTGTTGGTTAGTGCGGCATTGATTTTGTTAGTGCAAATTGGGTTAGCCCCAGCGTGGATCGTGATTGTCATTATCAGTCGCGAATTTGCTGTTACAGGTCTTCGTCTGGTGGCAGCAGGGGAAGGGAGTGTGCTAGCTGCTAGTCAGATGGGTAAACTGAAAACATGGATTCAAATTGTGTCAATTTCTCTACTTCTTTTGCACAATTGGCCTTTCGCCTACATCGGGTTTCCAATGGGAATCATTGCCCTGTACGCGGCGCTTATCATAACAGTCATATCAGGCTATGACTACTTCGTGAAAAATTGGCACGTTATGAGGGATTCCAAATGAAGACTGAAATCATAGCTGTCGGCACAGAACTTTTATTAGGCCAAATCGCTAATACGAATGCCCAGTGGATTTCCAGGATATTAGCTAAATATGGTGCTTCGGTTTATTTTCATGGTGTCGTGGGGGACAATATGGAGCGGGCCGTCAAAACCTTCGAAGTGGCGAGTGAACGTTCAGATGTGATCATTGTTACCGGAGGGTTAGGCCCAACAGAGGATGATTTAACCCGTGATGCAGTAAAGCCGTTGCTAAAGCAAAACTTAGTCATTCATGAAGAAACCCTTACAAAAATTGAGGCCGTTTATCAAAATAATAACCGTCAGATGACCGCTAATAATCGAAAGCAGGCATTAGTTTTCGAACATGCTAAGGTCTTGCACAACGCAGAGGGGATGGCACCTGGGCAGATAGTGAAATACGAACAGACTTTATTTGTATTCCTGCCCGGTGTGCCTTCAGAAATGAAGAGTCTAATGGAAAACCAAGTACTGCCTTATTTAATTGAGGCTTTTACGTTAGAATCTGAAATTGTTTCAGAAATGCTGAGATTTATAGGGATTGGTGAATCGGCTCTAGAGCATAAACTAGAAGATATGATTGCACAGCAAGTAAATCCGACTATTGCGCCGCTTGCATCTGAAGGCGAAGTTGGACTGAGGCTCACTTCTTCAGGTGCGGAGGCCAAATCAAAAATAGCGGCGCTGAAAAGTGATATTTTGCAGCGGGCTGGTGAATTTTACTACGGAAGTGATGATCTTACCATTGAAGAAAAGGTGAGGGATCTACTTAAGGAAAACAAGCTGACCTTAGGTTCTGCCGAGAGCCTGACAGGAGGGAAGTTTATAGAACGACTTATTTCCCTTCCCGGAGCGTCAGAAGTTTGTGAAGGCGGACTTGTGGCCTATACCCCTTATGCTAAGGAAAATGTAATCGGCGTACCATCCGACCTTATTACACAGCATGGAACAATCAGTGAAGAGTGTGCCAAGGTTATGGCAATTCAGTCTCAAAAACGTTTAAATGTCGACGCAGCTATTAGTTTTACAGGGGTTGCCGGACCTGACAGGAGCGAAGGTCAGGACCCAGGGGTCGTGTACATTGCTCTTCAAGTTGGAAGAAGAGCTCCCTTTGTAAAAAGGTATCATTTCGAAGGCGGCCGCGATAAAGTACGGCTTCGTGCTGTCAAAAAGGGTTACGAACTGGTTTTTCATTATTTAAAAAATCTATAAATCTTAAATAACTGCACTTTCGTATTAAATATACTTCATTTTTGCTCAAAGAAGAAATCAATAATTGGGTAAATTTTGATCTTGAAAAAAAGGGAACATTTATTCGCTTTTTAGTTGGCAAATCCTTAAAAACAAGTTATGATGAGAGTAGCAATTTTGAAAGGGGAATATTATGAGTGACCGTAAACAGGCATTAGATATGGCGTTAAGACAAATTGAGAAGCAATTTGGTAAAGGGTCTATTATGAAACTAGGTGAACAAGCTGAACAAAGAATCAGTACGGTGTCCAGCGGATCTCTCGCCCTCGATGTGGCTCTAGGTGTGGGCGGGTATCCCCGTGGAAGAATTGTTGAGATATATGGTCCGGAATCTTCCGGTAAAACAACTGTAGCCCTCCATGCTATTGCTGAAGCTCAGAGACAGGGTGGACAAGCGGCTTTTATTGATGCGGAACATGCGCTTGACCCAGTTTATGCTCGTGCGTTGGGTGTAGATATTGAGGAACTATTGCTGTCACAGCCCGATACAGGAGAGCAAGCTTTGGAAATTGCTGAAGCTCTGGTACGAAGTGGCGCTGTGGATATGGTAGTAGTTGATTCAGTCGCTGCGCTTGTACCGAAGGCTGAAATTGAAGGGGAAATGGGAGATGCTCACGTAGGTCTTCAAGCACGTTTAATGTCCCAAGCTTTGAGAAAACTATCCGGTGCAATTAATAAATCGAAAACGACAGCAATCTTTATTAATCAAATCCGTGAAAAAGTCGGTGTAATGTTTGGGAACCCTGAAACCACACCTGGTGGTCGTGCCCTTAAATTCTATTCATCTGTAAGACTCGAAGTACGTCGTGCTGAAACCTTGAAACAAGGTGACGAAATGGTGGGGAACAAAACAAGATTAAAAGTAGTTAAAAACAAAGTAGCTCCTCCATTTAAGAAAGCTGAAGTTGACATTATGTATGGAGAAGGAATTTCCAGAGAAGGTGAACTACTAGATATCGGTACTGATCTAGACCTGGTTCAAAAGAGTGGATCCTGGTATTCTTACAATGAAGAAAGAATGGGACAGGGACGAGAAAACGCCAAAAAGTACTTGAAGGAAAATGAAGAGGTATATCAGGAAATTAAAGGATTAGTTCGTGCGCACTACGATATGGACGGCTCCTCTTCCGAAGAGAAAAGTGAAAAGGTCTCTGAGAGTCAAGAATCTCTTGATGTATAACTGAAAGGTGCAGTCCCTCTCTATCAAACTCGTGCTCCTCGCACCCGTTTGAAGAGGGGGACTATTTTTTTAACCTTTTGTGCACCTGGTCTCATCTCCCCTTAAGTTCTTGCAAAACACCTCGCGACTTCGTTTAAATAGACAGACTGTTGGTAATATTTCGATTTGTGGGGGCTTAGATTTGACGATTCCTTGACATTCTACATTCTAAAAGCATAAAATGAATGTGTATCATTTTCATATTTATACCTTATATAAAATGTAATGAAACTGAAAATGAATCGTTTGTACATGCCGACAAACGGACCAAGTTTATAGCAAGAGGAGGTGAACCTATGGATATGTTATCCATCGCCTTCATTTTGCTTGCCCTTATCGTCGGTTCTGTTGTTGGTTATCTCATTCGGAAATCTATTGCGGAAGCTAAAATCTCTAGCGCCGAAGACCTTGCCAAACAAATTGTTGAGGAAGGTCGACGTAATGCTGAATCTGCGAAGAAAGAAGCACTTCTTGAAGCAAAAGAGGAAAATCAAACTTTTCGTCAGGAAGCAGAGAACGAGATTCGCGAGCGCCGCATGGAACTACAGAAAACTGAAAATCGATTAACACAGAAAGAAGAGAATCTTGATCGTAAGAGTGGAACTTTAGATCAGCGTGAATTATCACTCGAAAAGAAAGAGGGGACTCTTGCCGAAAGACAACAACAAATTGAAGAAACGGAAAGCAAAGTGGAAGCGATGCTTCAAGAACAGCAAACAGAGCTTGAACGAATCTCCGGTCTAACATCAGACCAGGCGAAACAGGTTATTCTCGAACGCGTGGAACAAGAAGTATCTCATGAATCAGCACTAATGGTTAAGGAAGCCGAGAACCGTGCCAAAGAAGAAGCAGATAAGAAAGCGAAAAGCATTCTTTCACTTGCCCTTCAGCGCTGTGCTGCCGATCATGTTGCAGAGACTACAGTATCAGTAGTAAACTTGCCAAACGACGAAATGAAGGGGCGGATTATCGGTCGTGAAGGTCGTAACATCCGTACGTTAGAAACGCTTACTGGCATTGATCTTATTATTGATGATACTCCTGAAGCCGTTATCCTTTCAGGGTTTGACCCTATTCGTCGGGAAACAGCACGTATGGCCTTAGAGAAACTTGTTCAGGATGGCAGAATTCATCCAGCACGTATTGAAGAGATGGTTGATAAATCACGACGTGAAGTGGATGATTACATCCGAGAGGTTGGAGAAGAAACGACTTTTGAAATCGGAGTGCATGGATTACATCCAGACCTTATTAAAATTCTCGGTCGCTTGAAATATCGTACAAGCTACGGACAAAATGTTCTTAAGCATTCTACAGAGGTGGCTTATTTATCCGGTCTTCTGGCTGCAGAGCTGGGAGAAGACGAAACGTTAGCGCGCCGCGCAGGACTGTTGCATGACATAGGTAAAGCGATAGACCACGAGGTGGAAGGAAGTCACGTGGAAATTGGGAAGGAATTAGCTTCCAAATATAAAGAGAACGATGTCGTGATTAACGCGATTGCTTCTCACCATGGCGACGAAGAACCAACCTCTGTGATTGCTGTACTTGTGGCTGCAGCTGATGCTCTTTCAGCCGCACGTCCAGGTGCGCGCAGTGAGACACTTGAGAACTACATTAAACGTCTTGAAAAACTTGAAGAGATCTGTGAATCTTATGGCGGTGTTGAAAAGTCATTTGCCATTCAAGCAGGGCGTGAAGTACGGATCATTGTTCGACCGGACGAAATTGACGATTTAACAGCGACTAGTCTGGCAAGGGATATACGTAATCAAATTGAGAATGAACTTGATTATCCGGGCCACATTAAAGTGACAGTCATTCGTGAAACACGTTCAGTGGAATATGCGAAATAATAAATGAAGCGGTCTTTACGGACCGCTTCATTTTCATGTTATCCAATATCTACGCAAAGAAGGGAATCGATTATGAAAATATTATTTATAGGTGATGTTGTTGGGTCTCCAGGACGCACGATGGTTGACGAATATCTTCCTAAGTTAAAACAGAAGTATCAGCCAACGATAACAATCATAAATGGTGAAAATGCAGCAGCAGGAAAGGGCATTACAGAAAAGATTTATCGGCGATTTTTAGAAGTAGGTGCCCAGGCAGTTACGCTGGGGAATCATTCATGGGATAAGCGTGAAGTTTTTGAGTTTATTGATCATGCCGAATATTTAGTCCGGCCCGCCAATTTCCCCGAGGGAACACCAGGGAAAGGTATTACCTATGTCAAGACGCCTAAGGCTGAGGTAGCGGTCATTAATTTACAAGGCCGGACTTTTCTGGCCCCGAACGACGATCCTTTTCGCAAAATTGATAGTTTGATTGATGAAGCTAAACAACGAACTCCTATTATCTTTCTCGACTTTCATGCCGAAGCTACGAGTGAAAAACAGGCGATGGGCTGGTACGTAGACGGAAGGATCAGTGTGAATGTTGGGACCCATACTCATATACAAACAGCTGATGAGCGCATTTTACCAAATGGGACTGCTTATATTTCTGATGTGGGCATGACTGGACCTTACGACGGAATTCTTGGTATGGAACGCGAAGCCGTATTAAAAAGGTTTCTAACGAATTTGCCGGTACGTTTTGAAGTCCCTAAGACGGGAAGAACACAATTGAGTGGGTTTTTGGTAGATGTGGATGAAACCAACGGCCGTGCAACGAAGGTAAAAAGAATTCAAATTAACGAGGACCACCCGTTTTTTGGCTGATTGTTTGAATTTTGCGAAAAGTTCCTGCATAATGAAAAGGGAATATTCTACATCTCCAAGAATATAGTAGTTATGGAACAACTATAGTGAATGAAGGAGGAGCTAGTAATGGAAGTATTAAAAGTATCAGCTAAATCCGTACCTAATTCAGTAGCAGGAGCCCTGGCAAATGTCATTCGGGAACGTGGAACAGCAGAGATTCAAGCCATTGGGGCTGGGGCACTAAACCAGGCCGTGAAAGCGGTTGCGATAGCGCGCGGGTTTGTTGCGCCTAGTGGTGTTGATCTCATTTGTATTCCCGCCTTTACCGATATCATGATTGATGAGGAGGAACGTACGGCAATCAAATTAATTGTCGAGCCTCGTTAATTCCGTCTTTTTAATATGAATTATATGACATGAAGCCGCACGCTCGCCAAGAGCAGCTGCGGTTTTTTTGTTGTAAAAGAATTTAAAAACGAAGGCAATTTTCTGTCTAACGGGACTGTGTTGCCGGTATAGTAAGAAAGCGTTTTATTAAATGATCAATTGTACATACACAGAGGACGCTAGTAATTTGACGTATTCTTTATTCATGATAATATATGAATATAAAAGGAATTAACCCTTATTTAAGTAGACAGGAGTGTTTTCTGTGGATGGAACAATGAAAGCTATTGTGAAGCATCATCGTGGAAAAGGGGCGGAACTTCGCGAAGTTTCTATACCAAATATCCAGGCTGATGAAGTACTTATACGTGTGAAAGCAACCTCAATCTGTGGAACAGATGTTCATATTTATAATTGGGATGAGTGGTCAGCTAGCCGAGTTAATCCGCCGTATGTATTCGGTCATGAATTCGCTGGTGAAATAGTTGAAGTGGGAGAATCAGTCGATAATTTTTCCATCGGAGATTATGTGAGTGCAGAGACCCATCTTGTGTGCGGTCACTGCACTCAATGTCTGACGGGTAAATATCATATATGTGAAAACACTCAAATCATTGGTGTTGACACACAGGGGTGTTTTGCAGAATATGTAGCCTTGCCTGCTAGTAATCTATGGCGTAATCCAGACGGCCTGCCTAATGATATTGCCTCCATTCAAGAGCCGATGGGAAACGCGGTTCACACTGTGCTAAACGGTGACGTGGCAGGTAAATCAGTAGCGATTATTGGCTGTGGTCCGATTGGATTAATGGCCGTCGGAGTCGCTAAAGCAGCCGGAGCATCTCAAGTGCTGGCATTTGATTTGAATTCGTATCGATTAGAACTTGCTAAGGAAATGGGAGCCACCGTCACCATCAATTCTGGTGAAGCGGATCCAGTAGAAGAAGCAAGGAGACTAACCGACCAACATGGTGTTGATGTTGTTTGTGAGATGAGCGGTCACCCAGTGGCCATGGACCAAGGCTTTAAGATGATCACAAATGGAGGAAGAGTTTCGATTTTAAGTCTTCCAACTACTCCGGTTACTCTCGATATTACCAATGACGTTGTGTTTAAAGGGGTTCAAGTCCAAGGGATAACTGGACGTAAAATGTATGAAACGTGGCAGCAAGTTTCCCGTTTGTTACACTCTGGGCAAGTGGATGTGAAGCCGATTATCACTCATCATTTTGATCTTGAAGAATTCGAACAAGGATTCCAGTTAATGAATGAAGGAAAATGCGGTAAAGTAGTATTACACCCATAACTTTTAAGGAGGATGGTCATGAAAGGATTTGAATACTTACAGGAACAATTAGATGAAATGAAAAATGAAGGGACGTTTAGAAAACTGATCCCGCTTGAATCGGCTCAAGGTTCAAAAGTAGTAATTAAAGGGAAAGAGGTTATTCAGCTTTCCTCGAACAACTATCTAGGGTTAACATCCCATCCGCGGATGAAAAAAGCTGCTGACGAAGCAAATGAAACGTATGGTGTAGGGACGGGTTCTGTTCGGACTATTGCAGGCACACTGCAAATGCACGAAGACTTTGAAGAAAAGCTTGCTAAATTCAAGCATACTGAAGCGGCTCTTGTATTCCAATCTGGCTTTACAACAAACCAGGGAGTGCTTTCCTCAATTTTAACAGATCAGGATGTCGTGATTTCAGATGAACTCAACCATGCCTCCATTATCGATGGCATTCGCCTGACGAAGGCTTCGCGCAAAATTTATAAACATGTGGACATGGATTCATTAGAGCAAGCGCTTAAAGAAAGTGCTGATTTCCGTACACGTCTCGTCGTAACAGATGGAGTATTCTCTATGGACGGAAACATTGCTCCACTTCCAAAGATTGTTGAACTCGCTGAAAAATATAATGCCTTGATTATGGTGGATGATGCTCATGCCAGTGGTGTATTAGGCGATAACGGACGAGGAACAGTTAACCATTTCAACTTAGATGGTCGCGTCCATATTCAAGTCGGAACACTAAGTAAAGCGATTGGTGTCCTCGGTGGATATGTAGCCAGTACGAAAACCTTACGTGACTACTTGATTCATAAAGGCCGCCCATTCCTATTCAGCACCTCTCATCCACCGGCTGTAACAGCGGCTAACGATGCTGCCATTGATGTGCTGCTTGAAGAGCCGGAACTGATTGAGAAGCTTTGGGATAATACGAAATTCTTTAAGGACGGGCTACAGAAACTCGGCTTTGATACAGGAATTAGTGAAACCCCAGTTACGCCAGTTATGATCGGTGATGACGCGCTGACTCATAAATTCTCCGATGAGCTGTTCGAAGAAGGTGTGTTTGCTCAAGGGATTGTTTTCCCGACTGTACAGCGTGGAAAAGGGCGTATCCGCACCATCGTGACCGCTGAACATTCCAAGGAAGAACTGCAAGAAGCTTTAAATGCTTTTGAAAAAGTTGGCAAAAAACTTAATATACTGTAAGATCATACCCGAGCCACTATGAAGCATGTCATAGTGGCTTTTTTCCTCATAAATACAAAAAAGATCTGCAATTTACGGCTAGCTCTTAATATTTTTATATAAAATTGATATAATGAGACAGTTAGAGCTCTGCCTGAAAGGAGATTGACATGAACGAACAACAACGCAAAGAATCGTCACAAATTCGCCAGGGAACTCCAGCGGACGTAAAATCCGATCAGGATAACCTTAATCGAATTAAAGACAAAACCAGTGAAGACTTTATGAAATATTTTGAGACGACCTATCAGCCGCCTTCGCTAAGAAAAGCGCAGCGTCGTCGAAAAGAGGATGTAAAGGTTCACTATGATTTTACAATACCTGAAGACTTGGATAACATAGGGCAAGGCCGTAAATACATGATTCGCACGTATGGCTGCCAAATGAACGAGCATGACACGGAGGTTATGGCCGGGATTTTTGAAGAGATGGGCTATGAATCAACAAATGATACGAAAGAAGCGGATATCATTCTGCTCAACACTTGTGCTATTCGAGAAAATGCAGAGAACAAAGTGTTTGGAGAGATCGGCCACCTGAAGCCATTAAAGCTTGAGAACCCGAATTTGATCATTGGTGTGTGCGGATGTATGTCTCAGGAAGAATCGGTAGTAAACCGCATTCTGAAAAAACATCCATTTATTGACTTGATTTTCGGAACCCACAATATCCATCGTTTACCTCAACTTGTGAAAGAAGCAATGTTCGGGAAAGAGATGGTGATCGATGTATGGTCAAAAGAAGGCGATATTATCGAAAACCTCCCGCGTTCTCGTAAAGGTAAAATTAAAGGGTGGGTGAACATTATGTACGGCTGTGATAAGTTCTGTACATATTGTATTGTACCTTACACTCGCGGAAAAGAACGAAGCCGTTTACCAGAAGACATCATTCAGGAAGTTCGTCACTTAGCTGCCCAAGGATATAAAGAGATTACTTTACTGGGGCAAAACGTAAATGCATACGGAAAAGACCTCGATCTGAATTACGGTCTCGGTGACTTAATGGATGAGCTCCGGGATATTGATATCCCAAGAATCCGTTTTACAACCTCACACCCGCGTGATTTTGATGATCGCTTAATTGAGGTTCTTGCTAAAGGTGGAAATATGCTTGACCATATTCACCTGCCCGTACAATCTGGAAACTCTGACATCCTGAAAATTATGGGCCGTAAATATTCTCGGGAAGAATATTTAGAGCTTGTACGCAAGATTCGTAAGGCCATGCCAGATGCTACGCTGACAACTGACATTATCGTAGGTTTCCCGAACGAAACCGCAGAGCAATTTGAGGATACCATGTCCCTTGTCGAAGAAGTTGGTTTTGAAGCGGCTTATACGTTTATTTATTCAGCACGTGACGGTACCCCTGCTGCTCGCATGAAAGATAACATATCTATGGATGAGAAAAAAGATCGCCTGCAACGCCTGAACAAACTTGTGAATGATCAGGCTGCTGAAGCTATGAAGCAATATGAAGGCGAAGTAGTCGAAGTGCTTGTTGAAGGCGAAAGCAAGAAAAATAGTGAAGTATTAGCAGGTTATACGAAACGCAATAAAATGGTAAACTTTACAGGTCCGCGCTCATCTATTGGGACCATCGTGAAAGTGAAAATTAATAAAGCGAAGACCTGGTCCTTAGATGGGGTTATGGTCGAAGAGACTATAGAGGTGAAATAATGGCACAGTACACAAGACAGCAAGTTGTGGATGAAGCACATAAGCTTGCAAAAATGATGGCAGAGATCGAGGAAATTGATCGCTTTAAACAGCTTGAAGCGAAGCTCAACGAGAATAAAAAAGTGCAAGACCATATTAAGAAAATTAAAGCGTTGCAGAAACAAGCTGTTAACTTTCAAGCTTACGGAAAAACCGAAGCACTTGAAAAAGTAGAAAAAGAAATTGACCGCTTGCAGGATGAATTGGATAGCATTCCAGTCGTAGCAGAATTTAAAGATTCACAAGTGGTTATAAACGATATTCTTCAGATGATCTCCAGTACGATCTCCCGTGAGGTAACGAATGAAGTGATTCGCTCAACAGGTGGAGATTTGCTCAGTGGAGAGACAGGTTCTAAACGAAAAGATGAAGCGTGTGGCCACTGATTAAAGACTAACCGTCGGATATTTTCCGGCGGTTTTTATGTATCAAGATCTTTTTTAGAGAAGTGAGCTATTTTTGTGAAAAGGGAGCTTACCCTATTAGAATGGAGCGTTCTCTTAATGAACCCAGCTAAATTGTTCAAAATCGGATCCTTTTACTGCGGTGCTCCGCTTATGCTTTTCGAGTCTGACCAAGGCACTTTCGCTTTTCTATTGTCCAGTTCCGAGGGGGCAGACCTTCGCGACATAAGTAATCCCATTCTGTGACGAAAAACCATGTCACGGCATGGTTTTGCTTATGCGTGTCAGGTCTCTCAGCCCCTCTCCACATTTCTTGGTACAATTTCTTGGGC
Source organism: Halobacillus naozhouensis (assembly GCF_029714185.1). Classification (NCBI taxonomy): domain Bacteria; kingdom Bacillati; phylum Bacillota; class Bacilli; order Caryophanales; family Bacillaceae; genus Halobacillus; species Halobacillus naozhouensis. Next base: position 2,059,242 of record NZ_CP121671.1, read on the forward strand.
GTTTGCATAGGATGGGAGTACAAACGATTTGAAGTCATCGATTCTTTTTTTGTATTCACCATTCGCCCATGACTTGCATAGAATGGGCTGTAGATTAAGGAGGAGTGTTGCTATGTCATTCTTTGAGCGGGAGTACCGTGAAATTATTACTAAGGCTGTATGTGGAAAAGGGAAGAAATTTACCGAAGCAACGAACACGATTAGCCCATCTCATCGCCCAACCAGTATTTTAGGTTGCTGGGTTATCAATCATATCTACAATGCCAAGAAGAAAGGCGACCATGTAGAGGTTTCAGGAAGTTACGACATAAACGTTTGGTACTCTTATAATGATAATACAAAGACAGAAGTTGTAACCGAACGTGTTAACTATTGCGATCATGTTCGCCTGGCAGTAAAAGATGAGAATTGCATCAACGATCATTTAGAAGTGGTAGCAAAAGCAGTTCAGCAGCCTAATTGTTTAGAGTGTAAGATTACAGCACAGGGACAGAAAATTTGCGTTGAAGTAGAAAGAGAATTTATCGTTGACGTGATTGGTGAAACAAAGCTGTGTGTGAAAGTTAATCCTCATGGCTGTGAGAGAGATGATGATTACGAATTTGAATTATCATCCGATGACTTCTCAGATATTGAAACAGATTTCCTTCCTAGCAGCAGTAGTGAAGAGTAATCGTGAATGTCCTTGCTGACTCAGCGGGGCATTTTTTTTTGCTTTTTTAGCACGACTCTTTCATTAAAGAGCAGGCGGATTATGTGGTATAATGTCGTTATATTAGAATTTCGTACGTTTTGGAGGACTATAAGAATGGCACAATACACGCCCATGATGCAGCAATATTTGAAAATAAAAGCAGACTATAAGGATGCTTTTTTATTTTTTAGACTTGGTGACTTTTATGAAATGTTTTTTAATGATGCACTAAGTGCATCGAAAGAGCTTGAGATCACACTGACGAGTCGGGATGGCGGAGATAAGGATCGGATTCCGATGTGTGGTGTTCCATATCACTCAGCTGAAAATTACATAGCACAACTAATTGATAAAGGGTTTAAAGTAGCGATTTGTGAGCAAGTTGAAGATCCAAAAGCCGCAAAAGGAGTTGTTAAACGGGAAGTTGTTCAGTTAATTACACCAGGTACTGTAATGGAAGGGAGTATGCTTGATGAAAAAGAAAATAATTATCTCGCTTCTGTAACGGAATTCAAGGATGGAACATTTACCGTTAGTTACAATGACCTCACGACAGGGGAGAACAGCATCGCCCTAATTTCAACTGGTTTCGATGCTGTAATGAGCGAGCTCTTCAATAGACCAGTTAAAGAAGTGGTGATCGCGAGTGATTTCGATGACGAGCGTCAACAATTGCTTGAACAGCAATTAGGCTATACGTTATCTTATTGCGATCAGTCTGACATTCAAGAAGGGTTTAGTCACCTTGTAGAAGCCGTTCATCAGGATAAATTCATCGAAGGGTTCGGTCGTTTGCTTCATTATATTGAGCACACTCAGAAGCGTGCCCTTGACCATTTGCGACCGGTTCAACCGATTGAATTGAAGGAATATATGTCATTGGATATGTATTCGAAACGAAACTTAGAACTCGTAGAAACGCTAAGAAAACAAGGGAAGAAAGGCAGCTTGCTTTCTGTACTTGACCATACGATTACATCAATGGGTGCCCGCATGTTAAAAAAATGGCTTGAACGTCCACTTCTGTCTAAAGAAGAAATTAAGACTAGGCATGATCAAGTTGAAGGGATGATTGAACAATTTTTTGAGCGGGAAGCTCTCCGTGAACAGCTAACTTCTGTATATGACCTTGAGCGATTGGCAGGCAGGGTGGCTTTTGGCAATGTCAATGCAAGAGACTTGATCCAACTGCGAAATTCATTGGCCAAAATTCCAGATATATTAATAACTCTTGAGCAATTTGACCACCCTTCTCTTACGAAACTTTATCAGGAAATTGATCCGTTACCATCTTTACGGAAACTTTTAGATGATAGTTTAGCAGATGATCCACCAATTACGATAAAAGAAGGGGGCATGATTCGTGATGGTTATAATGGTCAGCTAGATGACTATCGTGATGCCTCAAAAAACGGGAGAAAATGGATCGCTGAGCTTGAAGGAAAGGAACGGAAGGAAACGGGAATTAAATCATTAAAAATAGGATACAACCGTGTATTTGGTTACTATATTGAAGTAACGAAAGCCAACCTTTCTTCTCTGCCAGAAGGTCGTTATGAACGCAAGCAAACATTAACGAATGCGGAGCGATATATTACTCCTGAGCTAAAAGAAAAGGAAACACTTATTCTGGAAGCGCAAGAGAAAAGTGTAGAGCTCGAATATCAGCTTTTCGTCGAAGTACGTGAGCGTGTTAAAGGTTTTGTTCAAGCGTTGCAGTCGCTGGCTGAGCAGATCAGCTGTATCGATGTTCTTCAAGGATTTGCCGAGAGTGCTGACAAGAATGATTACCATCGCCCAGCCTTTGGTCATGACCGGGTGATTGATGTTAAACAAGGCAGACATCCTGTAGTAGAGCAGGTTATGAAGGGAGAGTCGTTTGTCCCGAACGATATTTATATGGATGATACAACAGACGTGTTACTCATAACAGGACCGAATATGTCTGGAAAAAGCACATATATGAGACAGCTTGCCTTAACATCTATTATGGCTCAAATGGGAAGCTTTGTACCGTGTGAATCGGCAGTGTTGCCTGTGTTTGATCAGATCTTCACGAGAATTGGCGCCGCGGACGACCTTGTTTCAGGACAAAGTACATTTATGGTAGAAATGCTTGAAGCGAACCATGCCCTCAGCCATGCCACCGAACAAAGCATGATTTTGCTGGATGAGATCGGCCGTGGGACGAGCACGTATGACGGGATGGCTTTGGCACAGGCTATAGTGGAACATATTCATGAAAAAGTTAAGGCTAAGACTTTATTTTCCACCCACTATCATGAATTAACGTCACTTGCTGATCAACTGGATCGATTGAAAAATATTCACGTTCGTGCTGAAGAATATGAAGGGAATGTCGTTTTTCTCCATCAGATTCAGGAAGGGGCGGCCGATCAAAGTTACGGAATTCATGTTGCAAAGCTGGCAGATTTACCTGATTCACTTATCGATCGAGCAACGGTTTTATTAAATCATCTAGAAAATGCAAATCCGGAAGTTGCAGCCTCTAGTGAAGAAGAACAATTAAGTTTATTTGTAGAAGAGACTAAACCTTCAAAGCAAAGTAAACCCTCAGCTGTTGAGAAACAGCTTAAGGATTTAAATTTGATGCAAATGACTCCGATGGATGCGATGAATGAGCTCCATCGCTTGCAAAATCAGATCAAGTCGTAACAAGGAGGGTCATACGTGGGGCGAATTCAATTAATGCCTGACCACTTAGCTAACAAAATTGCGGCGGGTGAAGTAGTCGAACGGCCAGCTTCTGTCGTGAAAGAACTCGTTGAAAACAGTATTGATGCCGGCAGCACCTGGATAAATATTGAGCTAATTGAAGCAGGCTTACAATCTATTCGTATAAGCGATAATGGATATGGAATGGAACAGGGTGATGCTAAAAGGGCTTTTCATCGCCATGCGACAAGTAAGATCCTTGATGAAAACGACCTGTTCCACGTTCGCACGCTGGGTTTTCGCGGGGAGGCTCTCGCCAGTATAGCTGCAGTCAGCCGTCTGACTTTACAAACGTCAACAGGTGCTGAAGCTGGGGCGAGGATGAAATTCGAAGGCGGTAAGATCATAGAAGAAGCGAAGAGTGATGCCAGACAAGGTACCGAGATTTTAGTAGAGGAACTTTTCTATAATACCCCTGCCCGATTAAAATATATGAAAACGATCCATACTGAACTGGGTCATATTACAGATGTTCTGAACCGAATGGCTTTAGCTCACCCTGATATTAAATTTACATGCACTCATAATGAAAAAGAATTATTCAGAACTAATGGCCGGGGTGACCTTCTGCAAGTGATCGCACAAGTGTACGGCATGAAAGTGGCCAGGCAAATGGTTCCCATCGAAACAGAAACGCTGGATTTTAAAATTACTGGCTACATTGCAAAACCAGAGGTATACCGGGCATCAAGGAACTATATATCTACTATCATCAATGATAGATTCATTCGTAATATAGCCCTTAATAAAGCGATTCAGCAAGGTTATCATACCTTGCTTCCAATCGGAAAAAGTCCGATTGTTATTCTGAAAATAGAAATGGATCCCATTCTGGTTGACGTGAACGTTCATCCGGCGAAGTTAGAAGTTCGTTTTAGTAAAGAAAAAGAACTCTATGATATTGTCGAGTCAACGATCCGTGAGTCTTTTCGGAAAGAAACACTAATTCCTCAAGTTAAACAGAAAGACAATAAGAAATCGGTGAAACCATATAGTGATCAGACGAGTTTTAATTTTTCAGAGACAAGCCGATCAGAGGAAGGCCTAAGTTCAAGCCCTGCTGTGCCTTCAGTATCTACCCCTGAATCGAACCCCTTTAAGGAGGCGCAGCATTCGGTTGTAAGAGAAATGCAGACGGAACAGGATGTTTTACGAGAACCGGAGAAAACTGAAACCACTCCATCTGTTGATATTGAAAGCAGTAAGAATCAGAACCGAGTACCTACGATGTATCCCATTGGTCAGCTTCATGGAACGTATATCTTAGCTCAGAACGAAGAAGGCATGTATATTGTCGATCAGCATGCAGCACAGGAACGCATAAAGTATGAATTCTTTCGTGATCGAATTGGAGAGGTTGCCCAGGAAGTACAAGAGCTGCTTGTGCCCATGACGTTTGAGTTTCAAAAACATGAAGCACTGCGAATCGAAGAATACAAAGAAGAGTTAGAGGGGGTGGGGTTGTTTTTTGAACCTTTCGGTGAAAGCAGTTATATTATCCGCTCGCATCCCCAATGGTTTCCAAAAGGTTTCGAGGAAGAAGTAATTCATGAAATGGTGGAACAATTGATGAGCGGAGAGCGTATTCATGTCGGCAAACTGCGAGAAGAAGCGGCGATTCTGATGTCGTGTAAACGTTCGATCAAAGCGAATCACTATTTGAATCAGACCGATATGTTTCAATTGCTGGAAGATTTACGAACCTCAACGGACCCATTCACGTGTCCTCATGGGCGTCCTATTATTGTATTCTTCTCAGAGTATGAAATGGAGAAGATGTTTAAGCGAGTGATGTAAGAAACTTTATGCGCTAACCCCTCATTTAATAGGAGTTAGCGCTTATTTCTTTTATAACTGACCACAATTTGACCACATTTATTGCAAATGGATGTTTTTGAACGCCTCATCAAATCTTATTGCTGAATCTTTTTGCATGTTAGGAGTAACATGACTATATAAGTTTAGTGTAGTCTGTACAACGGCGTGGCATAACCTTTCAGAAACAACTTTAGCGTGTTCTCCTAACTGAAGCATAATTGTTGCATGAGTATGGCGGAGATCATGGAATCTAATCCGTGGTACTTCTGACCGCTTTATATCATATAAAAAGAATTTATGAACCGTTTGTGGGTTAATAGGAGAGCTCCCATTATCAGAAATCACATAACAGGAAGGCGTAAGTTTCATTCCGGCACGGAAAAGTTGTGCCTTTTTCTCTTTTCGGTATTGACTTAATGCTGTAATGACTGATTCAGACAGAGCGATGGTTCTCATACCTGAATCGGTTTTAGGGTAGCTGAAGTCGGGGCGATTGGGGGAACCGAAGACGGTGTTTCCGTCGAACACTCCAACCATACAGATCCAGAGGAGGCTGCCTATTTCTATAAAGAAACAAACGTCTATGCATTAGCTGTTTCTTTCGGATCTGCCCGTGGACAGTATCGTTCTAAGGCAGCATTGGATTTCGATGTGTTACACAAGATTTATGAGGCAGTGGATGTACCGCTTGTATTACATGGTGGAACAGGTGTATCTTATGATGATATCGGTGTATTGATAGAAAACGGGATTTCCAAAATCAATATTGGTACAATACTGAATGTTACTTACATTGAAAAAGGGAAAGAAACGTTTAGTGAATCATCGTTGGATAATTCCCTTAGAAACGTACTTATTCCTTGTAATGACAAAGTAAAAGAAATTATTAAAGAGAAAATCTATCACTTCAATAATAATAGAGCGCTAGCAAACTAGTTTAGATTAAGAACCAGGAATACTCTGGTTAAGCAGGGCTTCCTGGTTCTTTTATTTATCTAAAATTCAACCATTCATTGTATTAATAATGCTACTCCCTTAGAAAGAAAGCCATGTTACAATTGTGCAGTATAATTGACTGGATTACGACTGGATATTGTTCATAAATATTGATATCTTATTTAGCCTGAATTTAAGATAGTCCGGTTATATTGCCTATTTTATAGGCGCTTTTCACTCTCTTCTTTAAGTATTTACTCCACTCAGGGAATGGGCGGCATGATGTAAGGTATTCCTTACACTTTCTCCTTGCTTAATAAAACTACCCATGAAAAGAACCTACTTCCCTTACGGGGGAGTAGGTTCTTTCGTTTCTCAAACTAATTATTATTTTGCACTTTAGTGTAGTAGATTGGCGGAGGGAGGCACTACCACCATTATTAAACTTGATGAAGGGCCAGTGGGAGGTCCCACTATTGTGCTTGTCTGGAGATGGGCTTGGATTCTTTTATGTTTTTTCCTTCTGTGACTCGCTTTTTGGACCAGAATGTTGCTAGAATTGGTCCGGAAATATTATGCCAGACCGCTGCGATGACATTAGGCAAGGCAGCTAATGGCCCGAAGTGTGCGGTTGCTAGAGCTACGCCAAGGCCGGAATTCTGCATACCAACTTCGATGGATATAGCTCTTCGTTTACTTTCATCCAATCTCATCAATACAGCTGCTACATACCCAAGGAAAAGGCCAAGCAAGTTATGAATCATGACCGCTGAAAAAATCAGCAACCCTGAAGTGGTGATACTTTCTACGTTCGCTGCTACGACTGCGGAAACGATGACGATGATCGCGATGACGGAAATCAGCGGAACGACGGTGGCGCTTTTTTCTACGGTTGCTGGAAAGATTCTTCTGAGTAAAACCCCTAGGGTGATCGGAACAATAATGACTTGTACAATGGATAAGAACATCGCTACTGGGTCTACGGGCAGCCATTGTCCAGCTAGGGCTAACAGGATCAACGGTGTCAGAATAGGCGCAAGTATGGTAGATAAGGAAGTCATTGCAACAGAAAGTGCAAGGTTTCCTTTCGCTAGGTAGACCATGACATTTGACGCTGTACCGCCTGGGACAGAACCTAAGAGCACCAGTCCTGCTGCCAGTTCAGCCGGTAAATTCATAAGATAGGCAAGCATAAAAGCTACTAACGGCATTAAAACGTATTGGGCAGCTACTCCAATGATAACGGGCATAGGTTTACTTAATACTAGCTTGAAATCTACGGGTTTAAGCGTGAGCCCCATCCCGAACATGACAACTCCCAATAGGATCGTGATATAAGCACCCAAACCTACGAAAGGATCTGGGATGAAAAATGCGATAAGGGCAACCCCAACCACCAAAACTGCAAAGTATTTTCCGGCTAGATTACTGATCGTCTCTAGTAATTTCATTTGCTTCTTCCTTCCGTATCAATAAGTTTATGAGGATTCATGATTCCTTTCGGGTCCAGTGCCGATTTGATATTTCCCATGACATTCAGTGCACTTCCATGTTCACGCTTCAAATACTTCATTTTTCCCCGTCCGACGCCATGCTCTCCGGTGCATGTTCCGCCGCATGCCAAGGCGTATTCCACGATGGCTTCATTGAATTTTTCCGCCATCCTTACTTCTTCTGGATTATCTGTATCGCTCATTAACAAGGCATGGTAGTTGCCGTCACCGACGTGGCCCAGGATGCCTGCTTCAAAGTCCAATTCCTCGATTTTTTCTCTTCCATGTTTAATGGCACCTGCCAATTCCGAGATCGGTACACAAACATCGCTGAAGCTGTTCACTTGCCTGATGGAAGCTTCATCGACGAGTTCGACACGTGCGACCGGGACACCCGTCTGCAAAATCGAAACTACTGCCTCCACAGCATCATCGACAGTCGGAAACGACGCTCTTGCCGCCATGATATTTTCCGGGATTCCGTATACTCTCAAAGTCAGTTCGGTAATACAGCCGAGCGTTCCTTCCGAACCGACATAAAAGCTCGTCAGGTTATATCCGGAAGATGATTTCTGCGCCATGTTTCCTGTGTGGATAATTTCACCGTCAGGCAGTACTACTTCTAAATCATTTACCTGATCCTTCATAATCCCATATTTGACAGAGGTCGTCCCGCTGGCATTGGTAGCTGCCATCCCCCCGAGTGTTGCATCTGCCCCTGGGTCTACCGTGAAAAACAGGCCGTATTTCTTCAGTTCTTTATTCAATTGCGACCGCGTGACACCAGGCTGGACCTTGACCAGAAAGTCCTTTTCCCGGATTTCAACGACTTTGTTTATTAATGTAAAGTCGATGGTAATTCCCTTATCATAAGGAATGACATGCCCCTCCAGACTAGATCCCAGTCCGAAAGGGACGATCGACGTATCATTCCTATCCGCTACTTTTTTACTTGCTCCTTTGTCAATGACAGTACCTTGATCCCCCTTTTTATTTGAGGGCCCTAAGTCTATTGCAAATCTCGGTAGAAACTTCATCAGTAGTACACTTCCCGCCAATGTCAGCTGTCTTTATATCGTCAGCTATCACTTCTTGAATGACATCTAATAGCTTTTCACCAAGTTCTTCTTCGTTAAAATGATCTAGCATCATTTTGGCGGTCCATATTTGCCCGACTGGATTAGCAATCCCCTTTCCATAAATATCAGGTGCAGAACCATGGACGGGTTCAAACATGGAAGGGTATTGACCATTTAAATTGATATTTGCAGCGGGTGCGATGCCAATACTCCCCATAACAGCACCGCCTATATCCGTTAAAATATCACCAAATAGGTTACTTGCCACAATGACGTCAAACTTTTCTGGTTGACTTACAAAAAAGGCGGCAAGAGCATCAATATGGGAAGAATTTGTTTCAACTTTCGGATAATCATTCTTTACAACATCGAATACAGAATCCCAAAACGGCATGGTATGAAAGATTCCGTTAGATTTTGTAGCACTTGTCAGATGTTTATTCCTTCTTTCAGCTAAATCAAAGGCATACCGCATCGCTGATTCGCAGCCTTTTCTAGTAAATACTGCATTTTGTATCGCCATTTCATTTTCATTTCTGTGGATCCGTCCACCAATTTCACTATACTCCCCCTCACTATTCTCTCTTACGACAATGAGGTCGAAATCATTAGGGTTTGTAAGAGGCGAGCGAAGACCTTTAAAGTATTGAGCTGGTCTTATATTGATGGATTGTTCAAAATTCCTCCTAATTTTTAACAACAGCCCCCATAGTGATACATGATCAGGGACGATGGAAGGATTGCCGACCGCTCCTAGAAAGATGGCTTCGAAGTTTTGCAGTGTTTCAATACCATCTTCAGGCATCATTTCACCATGCTCTAAATAATAATCACAACTCCAAGGAAACTCAGTAAATTCAAATGATAATCCTCCATGCACTTCAGCAATGGTATGTAGAACTTCCAATGCAGGAGGAACAACTTCTTTACCGATTCCATCTCCAGGGATAACAGCAATTTCATGTTTTTTCATGAGATAATCTCCTTTAAATAAAATTTAACGAAATGAAAAACGCTGAGATTCAGCGTTTTTCACTTCCTTAGCCTTTTCTAGACTATTTAGCAGAAGCTGCCTTTGCAGCCTTTATAACGTCAGCTCCAACTTCATCTTTAAATTCTTCATAGACGGGTTGTAATGCTTTTTGGAATACTTTTCTTTCCTCTGGAGTTAATTCATGAATTTCCATTTTTCCACGTTTTTTTATGGTTTCAAATGCTTCTTGATTAAGTTTCTCGGCTAGTTCGCGGGCTTTCTTTGTTCCGTGATCTATACCTGCTTGTACTACTTTTTTGGTTTCTTCATTTAGACTATTCCAGAATTTTTGGTTTGTAAGTAAGGCATAATCAACCCTGGCAGCGCCCCAGTTTGTTGTAATGTATTTTTGAACATCCCCCAGTTTCTTAGTAGCAATGTTACTAAATGTGTTTACTTGACCGTCAACTGTTCCCTGCTCAAGTGCTGTGTATAACTGTCCAAATGGTAATTGCAGCGGACCTGCGTTTAGGTTTTTAAAAATGGATGCAAGAACCTGGCCGCCCTGTACACGAAGCTTTAATCCCTCTAAATCATCAGGAGAATTTATAGGACGTTTCGTATTTGTAATTTGTTTTGGTCCATTTGGCCACATTCTTAAGCCAATAATTCCTTCACTCTTAAGACTTTTTAGTATTTCTTGACCTTTCTCACCATCCCAAAATTTATAGGCTGCCTCGTTGGTGCTAAATACAAATGGTAAGGATGGAACGTTAAATGCCGGGTTCATACCAACCATTTTGGACATGTCCGGCATAATAAATTGGACATTATTGGCTTGAAGGTTTTTCACTTCAGTTTTATCATCAAACAACTGACCATTTGGATAAACCTGTACTTTGATTTTACCGTTGGAGTTTTCTTCAATATGTTTAGCCATGGCTTCTGCTGCCTTGTTCTTAGGTGTGTTTTCTGCAACTACGTGGGAGATTTTAATGGTCATTTCTTGTATTCCGCTGCTACTGCTGCTTTCACTGTTACTTTCCCCATTACTAGAAGAAGATGATTCACTGGATCCTCCACAAGCCGCAAGAGTAAGAACAAGGATTAATCCTAAAAGAGTTAATGTTGCTTTTTTGACAAAATACATGTCGTTACTTCCCCCTTGAAAAATTTGTCATTTACATTGAAGCGCTTACAAAAAAGGCGTCATTGCCCTCATTTATTTAGGCTGCCTACAACCTGATACTCTTATCACCTCCCAACTCTATGCTTAATATGTTATAATTTTCTGAAAAGATTTAATAGTTTCTGTAGGTAAAGAAATGATTATGTAACTAAAATAAGCAAAAACAACGCTTATTTGGAAAACGCTTACATAACATTTTGGATACAATATCCAAAGGAGGATACAGGTTGAAATTTGCTGGAAGATATTTCAGTTTACATGCAGCAATTGTTTGGTTTGTCTGTATTGTCATGATCTTAGCTTTTACGGTGACAGGATTCTTAATTAGTAAAGAAGTTGCGGAGCGGACAAGGAAGGATGTAGCTGAGAAAACGTTAAATGTAGCCCGTATGGTTGGGCACTCGCCTATTGTCATAAATGGACTTCAATATAAGAGTCAAGAGGATGAACTCCAAAAATTTGCGGAAAGAATCCGTAAGTTAACAGATGTCCGCTTTGTCGTAGTTATGAATATGGAGGGGATCCGAAAGACTCATCCGGACCCTTGGAAGGTGGGGAAACATTTTGTCGGGGGAGATGAAGAGAGGGCTTTAGAAGGGGAGGAGTATACATCAATTGCTGAAGGAACCTTGGGCGCATCACTGAGGGCTTTTGAACCTATTTACAATCATAATAATGTACAAGTTGGTGCGGTGTCTGTAGGGGTTCTTTTAAATAAAGTAAATAGGGCAGTTAATAGAAGTAAACAAATTATTTATGTAGGGGTTGGTCTTGGTGTAGTGGTTGGAATTATCGGAGCACTTTTTTTAGCCAATAGGGTGAAAAAAGTTTTGTTTGGTCTAGAACCTTATGAGATTGCAGGGATTATGCAGGAACGCAATGCCATGATTGAGTCTGTTAGAGAAGGAATTTTGGCTATTAATCAAAATCGAGAAATTATAATAGCCAATGCTGAAGCTACCCGAATGTTTGAGAAAGCTGGGATTCAAGGTAACCCTGTGGGGATGACAATTGAAGAATATATGCCTTTCTCGCGCCTAGTAAATGTACTAGAAAATGGAAAAGGGGAATTTGATCAGGAGAGAAATATTGAGGAGGTGACGTTTGTTGTGAACCGTGTTCCCGTTAAAGTAGATGGTCAAATTGTTGGAGCGATTGCAACTTTTAGGGATCGGACAGAGCTGAAACATTTAGCTGAGCAATTAACGGGTGTAAAGTTATATGCTGAGGCATTACGGGTGAGAAGCCATGAATTTATGAACAAGCTGCATGTCATTTTAGGGATGGTGTATATTGGTGAATATGAAAAGCTTACCTCGTATATTCATCAAATTACTGAGAATCAGAAAATGGAATTTGACTCCATTTCACGTTTCGTAAAGGACCCTGTGCTTGCCGGTTTCTTATTAAGCAAGATGAGCTATGCGCGTGAGCAGGGCGTGAATCTTACTGTTCAAGGTGAAACAGTTCTGCCTAAACCAAATAATCCTGAAATCATGGACGGGGTTATTACGGTTGTTGGTAATTTAATTGATAATTCTATTGAAGCGGTACAGGATTTTAATAATAAAAATATTGATGTGGTTATTGATTATGACGGTGAGTTTCTGTTGTTTGATGTTGTTGATAACAAAGGGGGGATTCCAGTTGAAATCCGTAAAAAGATTTTTAAAAAGGGATTCTCTACTAAAGGGAACAATCGTGGATACGGATTGTTTCTTGTAAGAAAGACTGTACAAAGCATGGATGGAGATGTTGAATTGTTTACTAATGATGAGTACACGATGTTTTCCGTGGAACTTCCATATGATTGTAAGGAGGAATCAGCGTGATCAAAGTGCTAATAGTAGAAGATGATCCAATGGTGGCAGACATTAACAAAAGCTATTTACGTGCTATTAATGGGTTTGAATGTGCAGGGGTTGCTATGAATACGAATGAGGCCATGAATTTAATTAAAAATCAGGATATTGAGCTTGTGCTGCTTGATATTTTTATGCCAGGGAAGAACGGTATTGACCTATTAGTAGACATTAGGAATGAATACAAGAGTTTGGATGCTATTGTGATCTCGGCTGCAAGCGATATGCAAAACATTAAATCGGCCCTTCGTTTAGGTGCGGTTGATTATTTAATTAAGCCTTTTGAGTTTGACCGATTTAGGTCTGCATTAAAGAAGTATAAGAATGAGTATGATTTGATGAATCAAAAAGAAAGCATGGTACAAGATGAATTAGATAATCAACTGTTAAGACAGAATAAAATGATGGAGCACTGTGAATCCCTTCCTAAAGGACTAACAAGGGAAACGCTCCAGGTTGTTGTAGAAAGTATCATTGAAAACAATAATAAACCTTTCACTACAGAGATGTTAGCTGAGAGAGTGGGGGTTTCTCGTGTGTCAACTCGTAAATATTTAAAATTTCTAACGAATATTGAAATGGTTTCTGTTAATCACCACTACAAAAAGACTGGTCGTCCCATTCATATGTATGAGGTCAATTATGAAAAAACTGGTATAATTAAGCCTTATTTGAACGTTGACCTCCCGTAATTTCTTTCCTCAGTTATTTTACTTACAAAAGCTTTTTTTTACCTACTAAAACTATAAAGAATCTTCGGAAAATTGTAATATCTAAGAAAAGGAGGGCAGGGATTATGGAAGCTCATTAATGAAAGCGGTTACTATAAATGATTGATGCAGATTGACAAATCACTTCTTGATTCTTAATTAAGTAAACTAGTAGGTAGAAAAAGTATTTTCTGAGGGGGATTAGATGAATAAGTTATTAAAGCGGTTGGATAGGATCGAGGAATTTTTTACAGCTAGTTTATTTTTAGCTGCTGTCATTATTATTCTTTACGGTGTATTTATGCGATATGTGTTCAACTCTCCGCAATTTGGATTACTTGAAATTGTAAAAATCCTCTTACCTTGGGCCATATTTATTGGCTTTGGAAGAGCTCTAAAAGAAAATCATCATATCGCTGTTGATGTCGTTTATGATCTTCTTCCGTTTCAAGCAAAACGTGTTGCAGCTGTTTTAAGTAATCTACTTGGTGTTGGTTTTGCGATCTTTATGTTTTTATCCGGATGGAAAATGGTTACGGAAGAATTAAGTACAGGCTATGTGTCCATTGCATTAGGTATCCCAACTTGGATCACTTACCTAATCCTTCCGATATCCATGGTGTTGTTAGGGGTGTATTTCATTGTAAAAACCTTTAAAGCTATTATTGGAGATGAAAAAGAAATTATAGGCGAATTAAACCATTCAGAGCAGGAAGAATACCTTCCAGATAGTAAGAAGGAGGAGGTATCGGTATGAGTCCAGTCTTAGCATTATTCCTAAGTTTCATAGTGTTGTGTATTATTCGTGTCCCTGTAGCTATTAGTCTAGGGCTGTCAAGCATTTTGGCTTTAAATATGATTGACTTTACTATGTATACAGTTATTCAAAAAATGTTCAGCCAATTGACTCACGTTTCGCTAATGGCTATTCCTGGATTTGTATTCACAGGAATCATCATGTCTAAAGGCGGGATCTCACATCATTTAATTGAAGCATTGAAGTCGTGGGTCGGCCATATACGAGGTGGACTTGCTGTGGTCACCATTCTTGCTTGTATGATTTTTGCTGCGATATCAGGATCAAGTCCTGCAACTGCTGCAGCCATTGGGAGTATTATGATTCCTGGACTTGTAAAAGCCGGATATAATAAGCGTTATGCTATGGGTCTCATCGCATGTGCGGGTACGCTGGGTATCCTGATTCCTCCATCTATACCGTTGATCCTTTATGGGGTCGTTGCGGAAGAATCAATTAGTCAATTGTTTATGGCTGGTATTGTGCCAGGTTTAGTATTAACTGCAACTCTAATCATATCCGCGGTGATTTACGCAAAAGTTCATAATTATGGATCTCTTCCAAAGCAATCCTGGGCGGACCGCGGCAGAAAAAGTTTGAAGGCAATCTGGGGATTTATGCTTCCAGTCCTCATATTAGGTGGAATCTATGGAGGGGTTGTAACACCAACTGAAGCTTCTTTCCTTGCTTGTTTCTACGCATTTGTTGTATCAACCTTTATATATAGAGAATTAACCTTTAAAAAATTCAGGAGTATGGTCAATGAATCTATTAATATTACAGCAATGATTTATTTAATTATTGCTTCAGCTGTAGTATTCGGTATGTTCTTAACGATTGCCCAAGTTCCTCAAGATTTATCTGCATGGATGAACGCTAACGTTGCAAATAAATGGATTTTCTTAATTGCTGTAAACTTGTTGATCTTCATTATGGGAATGTTTCTTGAGTCAGCAGCGATTATTTTGATTACTGTACCAATTTTCTTGCCGATATTAGCTCTTTTCAATATTAGTCCGATTCACTTTGCCATTATTCTGACGATTAATTTAGAGCTTGCCATGATTACACCTCCGGTAGGGCTAAACTTATTTGTTGTGAGTGGTGTCTCTAAGGAAAAAGTTGGTGAAGTTGTTCGAGGGGTCATGCCATTCTTTTTCTTAATGGTCATAGTACTTGCTCTTATCGTAATCTTTCCAGAAATATCTCTGTTCTTAACGAAATAGAAGGATAGAAACTTTCCTGAAAACCATCAAATAAGGAGAAGGTTGTTTTGAGTGTATTACGTTCGTATTTATTTGTACCCGCTAGACAATTATCCATGATTAGAAAAGCAATACAGTCTGAAGCGGATTGTATCATTATTGATTTGGAAGATGCGGTGGTGACAGCAGAGAAAGAAAGTGCTCGAGAAATAATGATCTATACACTACAGGAGTTAAAAGGTGCAAAGCCGATTTATGTTCGCATCAATGACACGTCCACACCATTCTGGGAAGAAGATATTACATCTTCTATTTTAAATGGTGCAAGCGGGGTGGTCGTACCTAAATCAGAAAGTAAGGAACAAATGATTCATCTTTGCGAAAGAGTGGTTAAATGGTTATCCAGTGAGAATGCAGCCTATGCTGATGGCACCTCACCCTTTGATGTTATTCCGTTGATTGAAACCGCCAAGGGGGTTCAGCATGTAGATGAGATTGCCGGGGCGCATTCCTTTATTTCTAACTTGGCTTTCGGTTCTATTGATTATTCCTTAGATATAGGTTGTGAATTAACCCCGGAAGGAAAAGAACTGATCTACCCTTTGTCTAAAATCGTCGTGGCTTCGCGAGCCGCTGAGATAGGAGGACCTATAGACGCAGTGTACCCTGATCTTTCGAATCATACGGGTTTGGTGGAAGAAGCTAAGCGGTCAAAAAACTTAGGGTTCAAGGGGAAATTAATCATTCATCCTAAGCAGTTGGAAGCGGTTAACCAATTATTTGCTCCTAGTGAGCGAGAGGTGCAACAAGCTCGCGAAATTGTTGATGAGTTTGAAAAAGCAGAATTATCCGGCAAGGCATCTATTACAGTCGATGGAAGG
The DNA here is from genome assembly GCF_029714185.1 of Halobacillus naozhouensis. Lineage (NCBI taxonomy): Bacteria > Bacillati > Bacillota > Bacilli > Caryophanales > Bacillaceae > Halobacillus > Halobacillus naozhouensis. The sequence continues at coordinate 2,075,614 of NZ_CP121671.1, forward strand.
TTAGTCGATTATCCTGTTTATAAGAAAGCGAAAGAGATTGTAAGTTTAGTTAACTATTAAACACAGGAAGCTTTGATTATAACAGTTTACAAAGGAGTGATCACCCGTTGGATTACCGGGTAGAACAAGACACTTTAGGTGAAATGAAAGTACCTGTCGACAAGCTTTGGGCTGCTCAGACGCAGCGAAGTAAGGAAAACTTCAAGATTGGAATAGAAGAAATGCCTGAGGAAGTCTTGAAAGGGTTTGCCGTTTTAAAGAAAAGTGCTGCGCTTGCAAACCAAGAACTAGGCCATTTAAATGCTGATAAAGCTGAAGCTATTGTACAAGCTTCTAATGAAATCCTTGATGGAAAGCTCTATGAACATTTTCCACTTAAGGTTTGGCAAACAGGCAGTGGTACGCAATCCCATATGAATATTAATGAAGTGATTGCCAATCGAGGTAACCAATGGCTTGGGAAAAGCGGCAGTGAGGAAAGACTTCATCCTAATGATGATGTCAATTTATCACAAAGTTCAAACTGTAACTTTCCAACAGCCATGTACATTGCTGGTGTGACAGCCATCGAAGATCAAGTCTTTCCAGCATTAACTGCTATGAAGGAAACACTCTTAAAAAAGTCAGAGGAGTATCAAGACCTTGTGAAGGTGGGGCGTACCCATTTACAAGATGCTGTCCCGCTTACACTAGGCCAAGAGATTAGTGCTTGGCATCGAATGATGGAAAAAACAGAGGATATGATTCAAGAGAGTAATGTCAAGATGGAAGAATTGGCTTTTGCAGGTACGGCTGTAGGCACTGGTCTAAATACGTACAAAGCTTTTCCAGAAATAGCTGTTAAGAAAATTAGTTCATTTACTGGAAAAAGGTTTGTCCCTGCCTCTAATAAGTTCCATGCGCTGACAAGCTATGATGAAGTCGTGTACTGTCATGGAGCATTAAAGGCATTGGCTTCGGATTTAATGAAACTCGCCAATGATATTAGGTGGCTAGCTAGCGGTCCGAGAAGCGGAATCGGTGAAATAACAATTACTGCAAACGAACCAGGGAGCTCCATGATGCCTGGTAAGGTGAATCCAACACAATGTGAAGCATTAACGATGGTTGCAACGCAGGTAATTGGAAATGATGTAACCGTTGGCCTTGCAGCTAGCCAGGGGAATTTTCAGGTGAATGTTTTTAAGCCAGTGATTGCCTACAACTTCCTACAATCAGCTAGACTGCTAGCTGACGGAATGATCTCATTCAATAAAAATTGCCTTAAAGGGCTAAAACCGAATGAGGAGGTTATTAAAAAGAACTTAGATCAGTCATTAATGCTTGTGACTGTTTTAAACCCACACATAGGTTATGAAAATGCTGCAAAAATAGCAAAGACCGCTCATGATCAGGGTTTAACTTTAAAAGAGGCAGCCGTCCAAACAGGCTTACTTACCGAAGAGGTCTTTGATGAAATTGTAAATCCTATTAACATGACTCATCCGAAGTCACTTGAACGAACTCTTTAAGATCATCATACCCTCTGTACTTCTGAGAATTGTCTTTAAATAGGAGACGGAAATGCTATGACCAATCATGCACGGGTAAAAACTCACACAACGATGGACCGAGACAATACAAAACAGAAGTCTTTACAAATTAATAATAGACAGCTATCTGGTGTAATTACAGCTGTCGCAACATTTTTAATTATTTTTCTCTTATTGCCCGGTTCCTTTGATGACCCGGCAAAAGAAATGATTGCAATTGTGACTGCTGGGGTGGTGCTCTGGATTTTTGAAGCTTTTCCCCTAGGTTTGACAGCTGCAATAATCATGTTACTCATGCTCTTATTTAAGCCCGTATCTATTGATGTGATATACAGTGGGTTTGCATCTTCTGCCGTTTTTCTAATCATTGGTGGCATGATGCTTGCGAGAGCGGTGAATGAGACACAATTAGCCAGACGGATTACTTATAGCATTCTTGCGAAATGGGGAGGAACTTCAAATGGGCTGCTAGGGTGCATACTAGTCATCCCGCAAATCCAATCCTTCTTCATACCGGCGGCTGCTGTTAGAACGACATTATTATTACCAGTGGCCCTGGATGTTTTAGACACGATAGGAGCACCTGCACATAGCAATTTAAGAAGGAAAATTTTGCTGGGAGTGGCATTTGGCGGAACGATCAGCGGGACAGCAGTAATGACAGCAGCGATTGGGAACATATTAACAGTGAATTTATTAAAGCAATTCCTAGGGGTGGAGATCACTTATTTTGAATGGTTTATTTATTCATTGCCTCTATGGATCACATTGATTCCGGGTGCTTGGTTTGTGTTGAATAAATGCTTTCCACTTAAAAAGAAAGAACAATCGTTTCCAAAAGTTAAAAAAGAAATGCAAGAAATCATGGCTGAATTTGGCCCCTTAGATAGGAAAGAAAAAAAGTGTTTGGCGATATTAACTTTAACCGTCCTCCTATGGATGACAGAACCTCTCCATGGTTTGGATTTAAGTATTCCCGCAATTATGGGGGTTGTGCTTATGACACTTCCTGGAGTTGGGTGTGCCCATTGGTCGAATGTCATAAAAATTAACTACGACACTATTTTTCTATTAGGGGCTACGCTTTCTATGGGATATGCCTTAACTGAGTCAGGTGCTGCTGAAAAAATCGGAAAAGCTTTGGCTGCCCCTTGGGTTTTATCATTGATTCAAGACCCAATCGTTGCGGTTATATTTATTATAGTTGCTACACAAATGTTTCACTTAATTATGTCAAACGTCTCTACGGCTGTTGTTACATTGATTCCTGTTTATATAGGGATGTCACAGGAAGCAGGTGTTGACCCAACTTTTATATGTTTTACAGCAGCTCTTACCTGTTTACATGGTTATATTTTGGTAGTTGAAACGATGCCGAATGTGATTGTCCATAGTTCAGGGCAAATATCTCAACGTGAATTTTTAGTCCCTGGTCTTTATATGACTTTGTTAATGATGGTGCTGACTATTGTCATTGCTTTCAGCTGGTGGAATTGGCTTGGGCTCGTTCCATAGCGAGAGGTACAGGTGGCCATGATTTATAAACAATATAAGTTCTTAAAATTTACTGGAGGTGTAGAAGTACATGGAAATAGTAGATATTAAAGTTTCAACGGTTCCGATCAAATCAAAGATTAGTAATGCCTATATCGATTTCAGTAAAATGACAGCTGCTGTTGTGGCGATTGTTACTGATGTTGTCAAAGATGGCAAGCGTGTTGTGGGCTACGGGTTTAACTCAAATGGCCGTTATGCTCCAACTGGACTACTTAAGGAAAGGTTTGTCCCTAGATTACTAGACGCTAAAAAATCAGAGGTACTGAATGATACAGAGACAAATTTTGAACCTCATAAAATATGGGATGTCCTTATGACTGGAGAAAAGCCAGGCGGACATGGAGAACGTTCTGTTGCTGTTGGAACATTGGATATGGCCGTTTGGGATGCGGTTAGTAAGATTGAAGGGAAACCTTTGTATCAACTTCTTGCAGATCAGTATCGGGGAGGTGAAATCGATGAAGAGGTGTTTGTTTATGCAGCAGGCGGATACTATCAGCCCGGAAAAGGATTAGAAGAACTTAAAGATGAAATGCAAGGCTATTTAGATCTCGGCTATTCTGTCGTGAAAATGAAAATAGGAGGTACCTCACTTGATGATGACCTTCGTCGAATTGAGTCTGTCCTGGAGGTAGTCAAAGATGGAAGCCGCTTAGCTGTTGATGTCAATGGCCGGTTTGATTTAGAGCAAGCGATTGAGTATGCAGAAAAATTAGAACCTTATGGATTGTTCTGGTACGAGGAGGTAGGAGACCCTCTAGATTATGACCTGCAGGCGGAGCTATCCAAACATTATAAACATTCAATGGCTACCGGAGAAAACCTCTTTTCAATGCAAGATGCCCGGAATTTGATTAGATACGGTGGTATGAGACCTGATCGTGATTATTTGCAGTTTGATTGTGCATTAAGCTATGGGCTTGTTGAATATTTACGAATCATTGACATGTTAAAAGAACACGGTTGGTCACCACGGCGTTGTATTCCTCATGGTGGGCACCAGATGTCATTGAATATTGCTGCCGGTTTAGGGTTAGGAGGAAATGAATCCTATCCTGGTGTATTTGAACCCTTCGGTGGTTTTGCGGACCATTTGCCGGTTGAAAATGGCTATGTCCGTATGCCTGATGAACCAGGTATTGGTTTTGAAACAAAATCTGATTTAAGAGACTTGCTGCATTCTATAGCTACATGATTTTCATATTTTAAAAGTGGAGGAGAGATATCATGAGTAATAAATTTGAAGAAGGTCTTGAAGTTCGTCGGAGTGTACTTGGAGCATCCTATGTTGATCAAGCGATTGAAAATGCTGATGACTTTAACCGCCCTTTACAGGAGTTGGTGACTGAATATTGTTGGGGTGAAATCTGGACGCGGGATGGTTTGCCAAAGAAAACAAGAAGTATGATTAACCTGGCCATGCTGACGGCACTAAATCGCCCGCATGAAATAAAGCTTCATTTGCGTGGGGCGTTAAATAATGGAGTATCTAAGGAAGAGATTCAGGAGGTGTTATTGCAAACAGCCATCTACTGTGGTGTGCCGGCAGCGATTGATAGTTTTAAAATTGCAAGAGAGGTTTTTGCAGAAGCTGATCAAAACTAGGTCTATGTGGAGGGGAAGTTTATGAAAATCGGCTTAGTAGGACTAGGGAACATGGGCGGGCGTATTGGCAAACGACTGCTTAAAGAAGGGCATGAGCTTCATGTCTATGATGTAAATAAAGAGGCTCTCATCGAATTTCAATCCTTAGGAGCTATACCAGCACAATCACTGACAGAATTGGCAAGCAAAAATAACTATATACTCACAGTGTTACCTAATGCGGACATTGTTAAAGACGTGGTATTAGGGGAAAAAGGCCTGGTCACAGGGCTGGAACCTACCTCTGTACTGATCGATATGACGAGCTCAATTCCCAAAGTAACCAATGAGGTTGGTAATGAATTAAAAAAGCATAAGGTTGAAATGCTAGACGCACCAGTAAGCGGCGGGGTCAAACGAGCTGAGGCGGGGACACTTACGGTTATGGTAGGCGGAGATTTGTCTACCTATGAACAGCTGATGCCAATCTTTGAATCCATTGGTTCAAAGATTACACACGTAGGCAAGAGTGGGACGGGACATGCAGTAAAGGCATTGAATAATTTAGTATCAGCAACGACCTTGTCTGTCACTCTTGAAGCTTTAGCTGTTGGGATGAAAACAGGTATAGATCCTTATAAAATGCTAGAAGTTATCAATCATAGCACAGGGAAAAGTAACTCAAGTGAAAATAAAATAGCTCAACAAATTTTGTCAGGAAACTATGAAATTAGCTTTACCATGGATCTTATGTATAAAGATTTAACTACGGCTATGAGTATAGCGGAGACAACTGAAGCACCAAGCCCGATTTCTCAAGCTGTCTATAACTTATGGGGCGAAGCTGAGAAACAAATGGAAGAAAATAAAGTGGACCACACGGAGATCGCCCACCTTATTGGAGAAAGGTCTGGGATAAACTTTTCAAAAGATGGAACAAAATATTATTATGAATATTCCGAATTCATAGACAAGTGAGATTGGATACAGTATCCTAAACGTGAAAGCGTTTTACAATTATTGAAACTGGAGGAATAGACTATGCAACTTACTGTTGAAAAACAAGAAGAACATTTGCTAATTCGTAAGAGCATTCAATCATTGTGTAAAAAGTTTCCGGAATCTTATTGGAGTGAACTTGATGAACGAAAAGCGTATCCGGAGGAATTTATTCAAGCGCTTACTAATGATGGCTGGCTCTCTGTTCTAATTCCAGAAGAATATGGCGGGGCCGGTTTAGGCATTACGGAAGCAGGGATTATCTTGGAGGAAATTAACCGCTCCGGAGGTAATGCCGGGGCTGGACACGCTCAAATGTATACGATGGGGGCCCTTTTAAGACACGGTAATGAGGAACAAAAACAGCGATTGTTACCAAAGATCGCTTCTGGTGAACAACGATTACAGGCCTTTGGTATTACAGAACCGACCGCCGGCAGTGATACCACTAGTATTACGACGACTGCAGAGAGAAAAGGCGATCACTATGAAATACACGGACAAAAAATTTGGACGTCACGAGCAGAACACTCCGATTTAATGATGTTATTAGCCCGGACAACCCCGAAAGAAGAAGTAGCTAAAAAAACAGATGGTCTCAGTCTATTTATTTTAGATATGAAGGATCAAGCAGACAACATTGAGATTGTTCCTATCGATACAATGATCAATCATGCAACAACAGAAGTATTTTTTGATGGAGCAGAAGTTCCGGTGGAGAACATGATTGGTGAAGAGGGTAAAGGGTTCCGCTATGTGTTAGGAGGAATGAATGCTGAACGTATTCTAATTGCTTCTGAGAGTGTTGGAGATGGCATGTATTTTGTTGATAAGGCCGTCGATTATGCGAATGAACGTGAAGTATTTGACCGGCCGATCGGTAAAAACCAAGGCGTGCAATTCCCTATCTCTGAGTCTTATATGGAAATACAAGCGGCCAATTTAATGAGAGACCGTGCGTGTGAATTATTTGATGCCGGTGAAAAATGCGGGGAAGAGGCTAATATGGCTAAATACTTAGCCTCGGAATCTACATGGAAGGCAGCCAATGCAGCCATGACTACGTTCGGTGGATATGGTTTCGCTACAGAGTACAATATAGAACGAAAATTTAAGGAAGCACGACTCTTTATCGTAGCGCCGGTCACTAACAATCTCGTATTAAGTTATGTCGGCCAACACGTTCTAGGACTGCCGCGGTCATTCTAATGGGAGTACGGAAAAGAGGGGTGGGTGACAAGTGCTAAGTCAAACAGTAGCTAAGTTTATTCGCAATACGTCTTATGAGGACTTTCCAGAAGAAGTTATTGATTTTACAAAAATGTGCCTTCTAGATTGGGCGGGGTCTGCCATAGCTGGAAAAGATAAAGCCCCCGTACAAAAAATCGCTGAACACATTGACGAAATGGGGGGACATTCGCAAGCAGCCACGGTTAATGGGAAGACAACATCAGCCGTACAAGCCGCTCTAGTTAACGGGGCGTCCAGTCATATTGTGGAGCTTGATGATATTCATAAGGCATCGATCATTCATGCGGCAACCGTTGTCATACCTGCAGCATTAGCTGTAAGCGAGTGGAAAGAGAGAAGTGGAAAGGAACTGATTACAGCAATCGTCCTTGGTTATGAGGTATGTTATCGAATAGGCGAAGCAGTTTCTCCTTCTCATTACTACTATTGGCATAATACGGCTACATGCGGAACATTTGGAGCTGCTGCAGCGGTTGCTAAATTACTTGACCTAAGTGAAGAACAATTGGTTTATGCTTTGGGAAGTGCCGGTACACAAGCCTCAGGATTATGGGAATTCATTGAAGATGGAGCGATGACTAAGCAGCTTCATCCAGGAAAAGCCGCATACAATGGGACCCTTTCCGCTTTGTTGGCTGAGAAAGATTTTACGGCGGCCGAAAAAATATTAGAAGGGGATCGCGGATTCTTTCTTGCGACGTCTGAAGAGTTTGATCAATCCAGAGTAACTGCTGAATTAGGAGAGCGCTTCAAGATTACCGAAAACTCTTTCAAGGTACATGCCTCATGCAGACACACTCATTCTGTCATCGATGTCATTCTCGATCTGATAGATAAGCATCAGATTGATTTTGATCAAGTGGCTGCTATTCACATAGGGACCTACAAAACAGCCTTGGATATTACAAATAATCCTGATCCAAATACAGTGTATGCATCTAAATTTAGTATACAGTTTTGTGCTGCTTTAGCTTGTTTACGTAAGCAAGCATCTCTTTCCGATTTCGATGAGGAAAATTTGCAAGACGCATCCATACGCTCACTTATAGAACGAACTAAAGTATTTGTAGAACCGACAATTGAAGCGGATTACCCAGAAAAATGGGGAGCGGAAGTTGAGATTGTTTTTAATGATGATAAATCGATCAAACAACAAACGGATTATCCGAAAGGGGATCCAGAAAACCCAGTATCACTAACTGAGTTAACAACTAAATTTAAGGACCTAGCCTCATCTTCTCCTGAAAATGATACAGAGGCAATGATCGAATATATTCTGAATATTGATAAAGAGAATGAACTAGCCATGCACAGTATTTTTAAGGCTGTTTAGATCTAGCATTAAATAAAACCTTCCAATATTCGCGAACTTAGGAACACCATTTAAATAGTCTAAAGGGCGATCGATATGAGCAAAAATTTGAATTTAAAATTAGAAGATAAAAATACACTTCATTTAAAAGTATGCAATGTTTTACGAAAAGCCATTCTTCAAGGTGATTTTGAACCGGGCCAACGATTAATTCAATCTGAACTTGCGGATTCTTTGGGTGTAAGTAGAATGCCGATCCGTGAATCCCTTCGAAAATTAGAATCAGAAGGCTTAGTAAAACTCGAACCTCACCGTGGAGCCATTGTAAAGGCTATGAATGTTGAAGATATTGAGGAAATTTATCATCTAAGAGCATGCCTCGAGAAACTAGCTGTCGAACAAAGTGTACCTCATTTAACAGCAGGAGATATCAGTGAACTTAAGCGTTTAATGGAGGAGATGGAAGGTACAGAAGATCCTGAGGTTTTTGTACAAGCGAATATTTCCTATCACCATTTATTAATTAAACGTTGTAATTGGAACCGATTATTATCCTTTATTGAAACGCTTTGGAATGGCTTTCCACAACAAACACCAACGTTATTACCTGGACAGATGGATTTATCTAATCAAGAGCATCAGCAAATTTTGGATGCAGTGAATGAAAAGGATGAATCGAAGGCAGCTGTACTAGTTTCTGAGCATATCAAACGTACAGGGGAAGCACTAGTAAACAGTCTGGGTTAGAGAATTCATGGTTATCTATAAAAGTGGCCTTTTTTTGGATACAGTATCCGATTTTGAGATCTGATTCGTAACAATACGGATCTTCGGAAGAGTAAGCGGGTGTTCAAGGCATTGAATACCCTCACTTTCGATTTTAAACAATGTTTTGTAAAGGAGAAAGTGGATGAGCGACAAGGAAGAGAAGCAGTTCATGATTGATCGTATCCTTGATAAACTCCCCGATTATTCCTTAGAAGAATTGAGCCATGTGGAGCATGTGTTAGATTCTCTGGAAGCATCGAATAAAAGTGAGCTTTATTATTTTGCGAAGTTCCTTGGTATCCATTGGGATCGTGAAAGAGCAGTTATGAAATTAGGCATTCAACACGCTAATACTTATGGTGTTGCTCAAGGAGGGACCATTTACACTTTGGCAGATTTTGCAATGGGATACAAAGTTCTTTCAAGATTCTCAGGGGAAAAGCAGGTGTACACGTTAGAAATGAAAATGAATTATATCAGCCCTGGAAGAGGTGAAGAGCTTATCGCTGTTCCCGAAATTCTTCATACCGGGAATCGTACAGCCGTACTGACTTGTGGAGTCAAGGATGAGCACTCAACTCTTATTGCACATGCCCAGGGTACGTTCTATATTAAATGACCATTACTAATTGATTAGTTAATGGGTGGGGGAATATCTTATGGTTACGAATAATTTGGTTGAACATATTTTGGAGACAACCTATGAAGATATTCCTGATAGAGTCATTGAACACGGAAAAAAGAGCCTGTTGAACTGGCTTGGCGTTACCATTGGAGCGGCTCAGCATAAAAGTATTGATATTTTACTCGAGGTCTCCAATAGTCTGGGGACTTCTCAGCAGGTATCGATCTTTGGACGCTCAATAAAAACAGATCTGTTAACAGCCGTTTTAGTTAATGGAACAGCTTCTCACGTTTTTGATTTTGATGATACCCATCTAGAGACGATCCATCACCCGAGTGGCCCGGTTGCCCCAGTGGCACTTGCGCTTGGAGAAAAGTTTGATCTCTCCACAAAGGAGATCCTTAGAGCTTTTGTTTTAGGTTGTGAAGCTGAGCTTCGGATTGCTAATTCTGTGTACCCTTCGCATTATCGAAATGGGTTCCACATTACATCCAGTACAGGCGTGTTCGGGGCGGCAATTGCAGCGGGAATTTTACTTAAGCTCAGTAAAGAAAAAATGGCGATGGCACTTGGTTTAGCTGGAACCCAGTCGTTCGGTCTAAGAGAAATGTTTGGAACAATGACCAAACCATTTCATGCCGGAAAAGCAGCTCAAAATGGATTATATGCTGCCATGTTAGTGGAGAAAGGTTTTACAAGTTCATCACAAGTGCTTGAAGCAAAGCGCGGATTTGCCAATGTATACAGTACCTCACATAACTTAGGAAGAATTAACGAGAGGTGGGGGAAAGTCTGGGAGTTTGAGAACAACACATTTAAACCTTTTGCGTGTGGAATTGTACTCCATCCTTCGATTGATGCGTGTATTCAGTTCAGTGAATATGCGAGTCCAGATGAGGTAGAGGAAATTAGATTAAGAGTACATCCATATGTCCACGAATTAACTTCAAAAGAAAATCCGAAGACAGGACTTGAAGGTAAGTTCAGTATTTATCATACAGGTGCCATTGCCTTTTTAGAAAAAGGAGCATCAGAAAACCAGTTTCAAGATGAGCGTGTGAATGCTGGAGAGGTCGTTCAGTTTAGGAAAAAAATAAAGCCGATGGCAGATGAGCAAATCGATAAAGATAAGGTCGTGGCTACGCTGGTACTAAAGGATGGGACAACGAAAAAGCTGGTGATCGACCATGCTATCGGCAGTCTGCAAAATCCTTTAACAACTGAAATGCTAGCTTCAAAGTTTATGAATCTATCTAGCCCTATTATTGGAGAAGAGTCTTCCAAACAAGTGATTGAGAAGATTATGAAACTTGAAAAGCTAGATTATATTCATCCAGTAATCGAAGCGATTGATTAATCTGTACATTCAACATGATTGGGTCCATGAGTAATTCTAAGAATCACTAAATAAATAGGAGGGTTCATATGCGACCATTACAAGGAATTACAGTAGTTTCGATCGAACAGGCCGTTGCCGTACCTTTTGCGACTAGACAACTGGCTGACTTGGGAGCACGTGTGATTAAAATAGAGCGAACGGGTACGGGTGACTTTGCGCGTCATTATGACACCTCCGTCAACGGGATGTCGAGTCATTTTGTTTGGTGTAACCGGTCGAAAGAATCGATCACCCTAGATCTCAAAGATCAGGACACCAAGCAAGTTGTAGATCGACTTTTAGAGAGTGCGGATGTGTTTGTACAAAACCTTGCTCCCGGTGCGGCGGAACGGATGGGATTCGGATCAGATGTCCTTAAAGAGAAATACCCTGAACTGATCATTGGTAATTTATCAGGTTATGGAGAGACAGGTCCATACAAGGACAAGAAGGCGTATGATTTACTCGTACAGTGTGAGGCCGGGCTTGTTTCAGTAACAGGGACAGAAGACGTTCCTTCTAAAGCTGGGATTTCAGCCGCTGATATTGCGGCAGGAATGTATGTCTATTCAGGCATACTCACCGCTCTATTCCAGCGCATGAAAACAGGGAAAGGTACAGTACTTGAAATCTCCATGCTCGAGGCTCTAGGAGAATGGATGGGGTACCCTGCCTATTATGCTGGAAACAGTGGTAAAGAACCAACCAGAACTGGGGCCAGTCACTCGACGATTTATCCCTATGGTCCTTTTACCTGTGGGGATGAAAAAACAGTGTTTCTTGGATTGCAAAATGAAAGGGAGTGGGGGCACTTTTGTGAAGTTGTTTTAAAACAGCCAGAATTGACTGACGACCCCGTCTTTAAGACGAATTCATTAAGAGATGAAAACCGCGACTTACTAAAATCAATCATTGAAAAAGTCTTTGCCGAGCTGACTTCCTCTGAGGTGATTGAAAGGCTTGAAACTGCCAAAATTGCCAACGCCCGTCTCAATAAGGTTCAGGATTTTTACCGGCATCCACAGCTTGAGGCAAGAGACCGGTGGCAGGAAGTAGATTCGCCTGTAGGTGGAATTCGATCCTTAAAGCCGCCTGTTACAATGGAAGGCTTTACCCCTGTAATGAAAGCGATTCCAGCGTTAGGAGAGCACACGGAGGAGATTTTAAGGGAGTATGGCTTTGAAGAAGAAACGATAAATAAATGGGCTAGAGCAGGTTTAGTTTAAACGACTGAGTTGATTAGATTAAAATTTTTAGGGAGGAATGAAGATTGACTGTACAAAAAGGCTGGGAAGGACGATTTTACGAAGACTTTGAAATTGGTGATATTTATCCGCATCCACTAGGAAGAACGATAACGAAAACAGATAATATTTGGTTCACACTGTTAACACAAAATACCAATCCGGTCCATTTTGACGATGTTTATTCAGAGCAAACTGAATTTGGAGAACCGCTCGTTGATTCCACCTTTACTTTGGCATTAGTAACTGGGCAATCGGTTACAGACCTATCCCAAAATGTCATGGCTAATTTAGGATGGGATGAGGTTAGACTGCCCAATCCAGTATTTGAAGGGGATACGATCTATTCCTATTCAGAGATATTAGAAAAAAGGGAATCAAAGTCACGCCCAAATGTTGGGATCGTTCGTGCAGAAACAAGGGGATACAACCAAAATGCTGAAGTCGTGATTAAATATAAACGAACGTTTATGGTCTACAAACGAGAACATGCTCCAGAGAAAAGAGATGAGTTGTTAAATAAAGTCCTTGAGAAGAAAGAAGTGAGCCATAAGTAAGTTTTATGCATTAAATGGGAGATGATGTGAGTGAAAAAAGTTCATTATCAAGATATAGTCGCACACGTTTCCAGCATGTGTGAGGAAGCTAATTTTGAGCTTGGCGAAGATGTCATGAATGCTTTTCAGAGCGCCGTTCGCGAAGAAAAGTCCCCTATGGGGAAGGAAGTTTTGAACCAATTAATTGAAAATGCGAACATTGCCTCTGCCGAGCGGGTGCCAATGTGTCAAGATACAGGGGTGTCTGTTTTTCTTGTAGAATTAGGGCAAGATTGTCACATTGTTGGGGGCAGTTTGCATGATGCGCTTAATGAAGGTGTACGCCGTGGGTATGAAGAGGGGTATTTGCGTTATTCAATCGTAGATGATCCGATTAACCGAAAAAACACAGGTGACAATACGCCGTCGATCATCCATGTGGAGTTAGTTGAAGGCGATAACTTAACGATTCATATGACCGCCAAAGGAGGCGGTGCAGAAAATATGAGCCGTTTGCAAATGCTTAAGCCGAGTGACGGTCTTGAGGGGATCAAAGAATTTATTTTTGAAACCATTAAAATCGCCGGCCCCAATGCCTGTCCGCCGTTAGTCGTCGGGGTAGGCATTGGCGGAAACTTTGAGACTTGTGCTTACTTGGCGAAAAAATCATTGTTTAGACCGGTTGGGGAGAGAAATTCCAATGTTGAGGTTGCTAAACTTGAAGAAGAATTTATGAGTGAAATTAACCAGTTAGGTATTGGTCCCCAAGGCATGGGAGGTTCGACAACAGCGATCGATGTGAAGGTTGAAACAGGGGCTTCGCATATTGCTGCCCTCCCTGTAGCTGTTAATTTAAATTGCCATGCCAGCCGTCATAAAAAAGTGATTATTTAGTGGAGGTTTTCCATGTCTAAACTACGAATTTCCGTTCCTTTTACAGATGAACAGACGATTACTTCTTTAAAAGCTGGTGATCAAGTAACGATTAGCGGAACGATTTATACTGCAAGAGACGCAGCGCATAAACGAATGGCCGAGCAAGTAGAAGCTGGGGAAAAGCTGCCCTTTGATATCAATAATCAAGTCATTTACTATGTAGGACCGACACCTGCTAAACCCGGAGAAATCATTGGTTCGGCGGGGCCTACAACGAGCAGCCGCATGGACAAATATGCCCCTGGACTATTAGATTTGGGGTTAAAGGGAATGATTGGGAAAGGTTATCGAAATCAATCAGTCATCGATTCCATTGAAAAAAATAATGCGGTCTATTTTGGTGCTGTGGGAGGATCGGCTGCTCTAATTTCACGGTCCATTAAGAGTGTAGAAATGATCGCATATAAAGACCTTGGTACAGAAGCCATACGTAAAATGGAGATCGAGGACTTCCCAGCCATCGTCATTAATGATAGTCAAGGGAACGATTGGTATCAATTAGCTTTAGAAAAATATCATAATTAAACTATCCAATTTTTTGGATCAATTAATCATTCGAGTTGTCCTTAATGACGGCTCGATTTATTTTTTCTGCATATTTCATGTATACCTTATCTATAAAGTGGGAACAAACGTTCTGATATTATAATATAAACGATAGATCAATAATGTTTGATCATTGGATTGCGCAATCTTCTCATTTTGTGTAAAATCCATAATTGAAGTCTCCCTTCGGTACATAATTCGAGGTCATGCATGACACTCTCTATCGTACCAAGGGGGCTTTTTTTATGCACATCGCAAATATATTGATATATCATCAAATCATTTCCTACAGGAATGCTCCTCGGGCAAAGCCCTGTGAGGTCTTACCTATCTCGCACGTCTATGTGTATTTCGGGCTGGGACTGCGGTTACTCGCCCCACCTAAAACCATTCCTCAGAGCATATATAGTAGTTTTTTACTTCATTCAAAAGCAACAATCTTTTAGAAAACAGCCTTCTTTTATTATAGTCATCTGACAAGAACCAAGAAACAAAGAGAACTTTCAACCTTTGAATTTACAATGTACATAATAATTCAAATTGCAATTGCTTTTTTCGCAGTCAGTATATGGCTTTTTACGATTAATTGTTGCGAGAGTGTTTAAGGGAGAAGGGGATATCCTTTAAAAGGGGATTCTGATTTATGGATGGTTGAGTGAAAGAAGAATTAACTCTAACTTTTGGACAGTACTCCCTATTCAAGGTATACAAGATAGAAGATTAACCTTTATTATCTTGGAATCGAGTCTTCCATAATCAGGGCTATTATCTTGAAGACTTGATTTCGGGATAATTACAAAAACTATTATGTTAAAATTTAGGTAAATTAAGCTATGAAAGGAAATTATAATAGGGGATTGGTAAAGAAAATTACTTGATACAACTCGCGGAGTATTTGAAATATTCATAAAGGGGAAGGGAGTACCAATGTGTGTAACCCACCTTTACTCTGAATTTAACCAAACAGGAGATTACTTTGCCGAAGCATTTACAAGAACTCACAAAGTCTTCTTAGTAAACTTAAGAGACACTGGTCACTCAGAGAAAGCAAAGGAACCGTATCAACTAAGCATGTTGGAAGCCATATTTGATTTAGAAGCTATTCGTGAAGAACTTGGATTTAATAAGTGGGACTTCGCTGGCCATTCAACAGGAGGAATGTTAGTAATTTACGGAATTTACTATCCAGAATTTCTAAATTTTAATGTGATCGTCGGAGCAGCTGCAAGGGAATATATGACATTTTCAAGAGATTGCATTTATAATTCAGAGCATCCTAAATTTAATAGAATGCAGGAACTAAACGAAGCTTGGAAACGTAAGGATTTACAGCAAGAAAAAAGAAGTGAGCTAAAAGTTGAAAGGACAAAACTGTCTTTATTTGCTCCTGAAAAATATAATGAACTTTTTTCTTTAAACATACATATAGGTTTGTCTGCTATTCCAAGTTTAAAAATGCATTGATTGATGACGCCTTAGAAACCTTTGAAATCAAACGTTCTCTTAGCCTAAAAGGCTCTCCTTATGACAACGCGGTAGCTGAAGCGATGTTTAAGGTAATTAAAACTGAATTCGTCTATGGGCAACATTTTGAAACCCAAGCTGAACTAGATTTGGAATTATTTAATTATGTTCATTGGTTTAACCACATTCGAATACACAGTACAATCGGCTATTTGAGCCCCGTTGAAAATAAGTCTATGCACCTTAATAAAATTGTCTAGTTTAATGTTGACATTCCAATTTTATTTGGTGCGTTACTATGGTTTGTTTTATTGGCTATACTTTTACATGTTGGTGAAAGATGGCTAAACAAAAAGAGTAGACAAGCTATTCTTTTAATAAGTGGTCTGGCAGTTCTAGTTTTTATTTCTTCAGTCAGTGTGTGAACCAAAATTTTAAAAATGCATTAGCCCATACGGTTACAGATCCATTTCTTTTAGTCTGAATCTAGTAGATGTTTTGGTGACTGGATTATGACTGGATACTGTTCATAAAGTATTAAAACTTATTATGTTTAATCAATTTAGTTGCTAAGGAAAACCTTGGTATAACAAGGTTCTACAGGGTCTGTTATAGTATTATTAGCTAAGCGAGTGAATGGGCGGCATGATGTAATCTTTCTAAAATCCTTTAATCTACATGAGGAGTGGAACACTGCAAAGAATGTGGGTCAGAATTTCGCTAGTTTTAGTTCATATTAGTTGGTTTTCCGTCCAACTGTATCCTTGAAAACGTTTTTTTAGGGCTTTATCCAAATAAATTACTGTTAGTCTTACTATGTGAAAGAGACGCCTAAATGGGAGGTTAAATCGATCTGACCACCAAAAAGATGGTGACCACATAATTGACCACGTATTACCTAAAAGGGTATGAAATAGGGCGAAATTGCTTTAGGTATTGGAAGGGGATTTATTGGTATTTGTCAGTTATATCAATGGGAACGTATGTTTGTGTGGTCATGTGATTAAACGAGTGATGTAAGAAACTTAAAGCGCTAACCCCTTATTTAATAGGAGTTAGCGCTTATTTCTTTTATAAATGACCACAAAAGATATCGGAGATAAAAAATGAATTGCTCATGAAAAACCCATAAGGGTGTACAGTCTAACATCCATATAGATATAATCAAATAAATATTTGAATATTAAAAGAAAGTAGAAAGGTCTTCATGCCTCCTATTTTGTAGGGAATACGGGTAGATATTGCTGTAAATATAGCCCCCTTAGACGCGTTCATTTGTTGACAAAATTGATGGAGAAACATATGCTATGGTTAAATAATCAAACGAATATTAGAATGAGGGTGATGAAATGGCAGAAGAAACATTGAAAAGAAGTGTAAAAGACACGTGTGATACATTCTGTTTCGATGAACAAAAAGTGGATCGGCTCCAACCTCAAATGGAGAAGGTTCAAGGGGTAGAATTAATCTTTAAAGCTTTGTCGGACGCTACTCGACTAAAGATCGCCTATGCCCTGACATTAGATGAAGAATTATGTGTATGTGATGTCGCTAATATCATTGGCTCGACAAAAGCTACCGCATCTCACCATTTGCGCCTTTTACGAAATATGAGATTAGCTAAATACCGAAAAGAAGGAAAATTAGTGTTCTATTCTTTAGCCGATGAACATGTACACCAACTTGTCTCTATTGCCATGATTCACTCTAAAGAAGGAAATCAGACTGAACAAGCGTGAGGATAGAACGGAGGAATAAAAATGAGCAGCACAGAAAAACAAGTGCAGGATAGCTGTTGCACAGACGATCATTGTTCATCCAAGCAGACACCTCAAACAGCTATAGATATAGATAAACGAACTTCATGTTGTGGGGATAATGATTGTAAAGAAAGCAACGATTCAAATAATACGGATGAACAAAGCCAAAGTACAAGTTCATTAGAAACATTCGAGTATCAGATCAAAGGGATGGATTGTCCTTCTTGTGCAGCAACTATCGAGAAAAGTCTTACCAAGACAAAAGGGATCGAAACGGTTCAAGTCAACTACGGTACCGGAAAAATGGCTATCGGAGCTAATCATTCCTCGGTTTCAGAGCAAATCCCGAAACAAGTCCGTAAGTTAGGATTTGAAGCTGAGGCCATCCCTGACAAGAAGAATACACAAACTTATAAGGTTGAGGGGATGGATTGCGGTTCCTGTGCGATGACTATCGAAAAGCATCTTACAAAAAATCCAAATGTAAAAGAAGTTAGTGTAAATTTCTCTACAGGGAAAATGCAAATTGACCACGATACCAATCAAGAGGAGATTATAAAAGAAGTAGAAAGGGCCGGTTTTGGTGCCTCTCTAGAATCCAAGAGAAAACAACAGGAGGACCCTTCTGAAAAAAAACAGAAGGATGCAACAACAACTATTTCTGGAATCCTTTTAGCCCTCGGATTCTTTGGTTCTTTTACTAACATTGCTCCTACATTAATTACAGTGTTATACGCCGCAGCGATTGTCATCGGAGGATATAAGCCAGCTAGAAGTGCTTTTTATGCCATTAAAAGTGGATCACTAGATATGAATGTATTAATGGCATCCGCAGCCATTGGCGCATCGCTTATTGGTGAATGGTTTGAAGGGGCAACCGTTGTCTGGTTGTTTGCCTTAGGAAATACACTGCAAAACAGATCGATTGAACGTACAAGGGAATCCATCCGGAGTTTAATCAACCTTACCCCGTCTGAAGCTTCCGTAAAAATAGGAGATAAAATGGTACGTAAACCCGTGGAAGATGTTTCGATAAATGATACGATCATTATCAAACCAGGCGAGAAGATCCCACTCGATGGGGAGATCATGACAGGAACGTCAAGTATCAATCAAGCTCCCATAACCGGGGAATCCATGCCCGTAGATAAGCAACAAGGGGACACGGTTTATGCTGGAACGGTAAATGAGAATGGATCATTAGAGGTTACAGTAACTAAGTTGGTAGAGGACACGACGATTGCAAAGATTATTCATCTTGTTGAGGAAGCGCAAGAGAAAAAAGCTCCAACTCAAGCCTTTGTCGATCGCTTTGCAAAGGTTTATACACCGATTGTTTTCGGCCTTGCCCTACTCGTAATGGTTCTTCCACCGTTATTAGGAATTGGGACATGGGGAGAATGGGTTTATAAAGGTCTTGCTTTATTGGTAGTGGCTTGTCCTTGTGCTTTAGTCATTTCCACGCCTGTAGCCATTGTTTCGGCCATTGGAAATGCGGCCAAAAATGGCGTTTTGATTAAGGGTGGTACATTTTTAGAGAAAGCAGGAGCTATTAAAACCATAGCTTTTGATAAGACAGGGACATTGACAGAAGGTAAACCAAAGGTTTCTGAAGTGTTAGTTATCCATGGAAATGAACAGGAACTGGTAAGCATTACACGAACCATCGAGGAACATTCCACCCATCCGATCGCGCAAGCGATTACGACCTATGCCGCTGAACGGAACATTCCTGCGAAAAACGGGGACTCTTTCAGTGCCATTACCGGTAAAGGCGCACAGGCAACGATTAATGGCGTGGAATACTTCGCTGGTAATCCCAAATTATATCATGAAATGAATGTGTCTCTTACGGATCTGGAGGATCGCATTCAGTCTCTACAGAAGGAAGGCCACACACTAGTGGTGGTTGGTACTCGTTCAGAGGCTCTAGGGATCATTGCTGTGGCAGATACGATCCGAGATATTACCGTTCAATCCATTCAGAATCTTAAGCAAGTGGGAATGGGAGAAATGGTGATGCTGACAGGTGATAATCAAGGAACAGCCAAGAAGATGGCTACCCAAACGGGTGTGGATCGATATTTTGCTGAACTGCTGCCCGAGGAAAAGGTAACAGCTGTGAAGAAGCTGCAGGAAGAAGGAAAAAGTGTCGCTATGGTTGGAGACGGCATTAATGATGCTCCTGCCCTTGCTACAGCCGATCTTGGTATTGCGATGGGCGGTGCAGGAACGGATACAGCTATGGAAACAGCAGACATTGTCTTAATGGCAGATAACCTAGAAAAACTTCCTCATACTATTAGTTTAAGTAGAAGAGCATTAGCTATTATCAAGCAAAATGTTTGGTTCTCCTTGCTTACAAAATTAGCCGCGTTGGTTTTAATTTTCCCAGGGATTTTGACCTTATGGATGGCCGTGTTAAGTGATACGGGAGCTGCCTTACTGGTGATCCTCAATAGCATGAGATTATTAAAGCAGAAATAGGAAGGTGCAGACCTTCCTATTTCTTTTGCCTTTTTATTTTGGAAAAGGAATCCCTTACTCTTTATTTTCGTTCCAATCCCAGTGATTTTCTTGTTTTTTAAGATTTGACTCTTCATCTTCAAGCTGATGGGTCGTGTGTTCGATCCCTAACTCTTCTTTTGAAATCTGGGTGTCTTGTAGAAGGATCTTGTCACGATTACTATTCTTCTTGACATCTAAGTGACCACTTAGGGCCGGATATTCCGTAGAAAGGCACCTCGCATGTTCAGGTTCTCCTTGGTATTGACCTTTACTTCTTAAAATATAAGCGACAATAATTAGTCCCAAAAAGGAATACCTAACATTCCATAGCTAGCAACGGACGGAGGTTCAAAAGATCTTTGGTAGGCCTCCACAAATTAACACGTTTTAAGTAATTTTGAAGAGAAGTTATGAACAAGGAGTTTTAAAGATATGTACTAAAAACCGATTCCTGCGTAAGGAAATCAGCCTTTATGTTCCATATATTGTCTTATCATTGACCCCCGATTAATAATAATAAAGATAGTAGTCTGGATAAGGAAATAGTGTCCTGAAAAGAAGATATGGGAAACGGCGTCGATGGTATCTACGATATCTTCTTCGATAGCCAAATTGCCTGTTTACCTGACTGCTATCAACCTCTTCGGGAACTAACATTCCCATGTTATTCTCGTCCATATCTGTGATAATACCTTCAACGTGTGAACCGCCTCTCATCTCCCCTATAACATGGTATTCCATATATTTTTCACAAAGTTGATTTATATTAGGGTCCTGATATGCTCCCTGGACCCCTGGGTACATCTGATTTTCATAGTGCACTTCATGTACATTATTATTGTGCATGGAAAATCCCTCCCTCCCTCCATCGTTACGGTAACCACCCAGGATGTGCATGTAATGATACTGAAGATAACACCTCGCCCCTTTTACCTATCATCAACTTCCCTCTTATATATTGGAGACTTTTGTATTTCAGTCATGGCGTTTGATTAGACTTTTCAGCAAGTGTGGTAATTTAGAAAAGAATAAAAAGGACGATGAATGAAAAAAATAGGATGGGCGTGACTATACGACAACCAAAGAACTATCCGAAAAGTAACTAAAGAACACGATATTACAGACAATAAAGGAGGAAACAGGATGTCATTAGAAAAAGAAGAACGAATTATTATCCCTGACGAGAATGGAGAAGAACACTTATTTGAAGTATTGTTCACATTTGATTTAGGTCAAACGGAAGAAACCTATGTTTCCGTAGTCCCTGCCGAACAAAAAGAAGGCGAGGACGTAGAAGTATTCACTTTCCGTTATGAGGAAAAAGCGGATGATGGGGATGATCTTGCCATATACCATATCGAATCCGATGAAGAATGGGAATTGGTCGATGAAAAGCTGAACACTTTAACAAAAGAGTAATCCATTTAAGAATGGAGCTTACGGTTTCTAATCCGTAAGCTTTTTTTTACCTTTCCCATCACAAGTACTAATTCCTTAACAGAAATTATGTTTTTCATACTATTCTTTCCTTATTAAGAGGATTAAGTATAATTCCTATAGGGCTCTACCAAAATAAAAAGTAGCTGGATACTCAAGGTTGGGACATTTTTCATGCTTTAAAATTGATAGTAAGGAAGGATATCTTGGTACCGTTTAAACCAAAGAAGGTGATGATCAAGTGAAACAGTTAACTAGACCTGTAATCGGGATTACCAGCTCGAAGGTTAACCACAATAACATTCCGAGCATTAATCTACACGAGAGGTATATTCGCTCTGTGATCCAGGCAGGGGGGACCCCCGTTGTTATTCCAACAGGGGCAGAAGAAGGGATGGCAGAACTGTGGAGTTCCATCTGTAGTGGAATTATTTTAAGCAGTGGGGAAGATGTTGATCCTAATTCATACCAAGCAGAACCCGATCCAAAGATACAAAAAACGAATGGAAAGCGTGATATGTTGGAAATTGAACTAGTGAAGAATGCACAGAAACAGACCAAACCGATTTTGGCCATTTGCAGGGGTATTACCATGTTAAATGCAGCCTTAGGAGGAACGGTTATACAAGACATTGAAACGCATAATTCTGATTCAATCAATCATTATCAACAGGCGGCGAGACCTGAGCCTACGCATGAGATTCAGATTGATAATGAGAGTCGGTTATATCAAATTTTCAATCGTTCAAAGATTCGCGTTAACAGCATGCATCATCAGGCCATTGACCAACTTGCCTCTAGTCTTAAACCAGTAGCCTTCGCTCCAGATGGTGTGATTGAAGCCGTCGAGGGAGTTAACAAAACCCCACTGTTGTGGGGAATTCAATGGCATCCTGAAGAAATGGCTAGTGAAGATCCAAGGATGGTGCAACTATTTAAAGAGTTTGTAGCTGAGTGTACAAATAAGATACAGTAGTTTATTACTGAGAGAAACACTTAAGTTTGTAAGGATGGTGATGATGTTGGAATTAGAAAAGGTGAACTATGTATGGTATGCAAGTTATGGTTCTAATTTAAATAGAGATCGATTTTTATGCTACATAAAAGGAGGCAAGCCTGAGGGCTCTGAAAAAGTGGAAGTAGGCTGTGAAGACCCAACTCTTCCTATTGAGGAAGCAACCTATATCATGCATTATCCTTTATATTTTGCAATGGAATCTGATCGTTGGCAACAACAAGGTGTGGGATTTATAGGGTTAAAGCAAGATAATAAGCACCGCACTTATAGTAGAAAGTATTTAATAACTGTAGAGCAATTTATGGATGTCGTTAAACAAGAAAATAACGGGGCTGCATTGGATATCGATTTACATGAAATTATGGATCAGGGGTATAAGACAATAAAAGATTCATGGTATGGAACCATTTTATACTTAGGTGATGAGGATGGATATCCCGTCCTCACTTTTACAGCTGATTGGGATTTAGACGTTCCATTTCATCAACCGTCTAAAGAGTATCTAAGTATGATCATTCACGGTTTAAAATCGACATTAGGGCTGGAAAATAAGGAAATCATCGATTATCTCAGTTCAAAACCAGGAATAGATGGTTATTACAGAAAGAACGATATTGAACAGTTGTTAATTAAATAAATAGCAGACACATGGTTCTTCTATTATAGCCAAAGTGGCTGGGTCTGGGGGGGGGGATGAACCTATAGTGAACCCGCATGTTGTATTTAGTGATGTCAAGAACTGCGAATATATTGACTCGAAGATGCCCATGTACTTTTATTAGAAACATTTATTTTGGAAATAACAATGGCGAGTCCCAATAATGCAATGTTAAATAATGATGACTTCATAGAGTAAAGAAACGAGCCATACTAACCTCTGTAAGATGATATATTATCTCACTCTTGATTGAGGGTGCCTTCACATACGGGAGGGCGTCCTTTCCTGTTCCGTATAAAGTGTGGCTATTTACACCAATTTACTCTCTTGCGTAAGAAGGAAGAGGATCCCATGTTATTTGGTACAAATCCACATTTCCCAATTGCATCTATTAGGTTTAACTCTTAGAGGTTTAAACTTTAATGATATGAAGACCCTCAACTTCCCCCACATATGGATGTAGTGCCTATTCCGGTAAAAGTGGAAATACTGAATGGAGCAACTACATCATAAATGTTTTAAAAAACTAAAAAGTGCATGATTAAATGAACGATAACTTTTGATTGGTACTTGGTGAAAAGATTTGCTGACCAGTGCGCTCTCCATTTGCGGAACTTGCCGTTTATAAAGCTCTACATACGGGCGAATATGGCTTAATTGACCATATAATAGAAACAATGGACAGTGAAGGTTGTGCAAAAGGTGGGTACACATATAGTTCATGCTTTGTTTATAAAAATCGTAAGCGCTTTGGGGATGTGCTTGTAAACACTCATCAAGAAGCATGCGTTGGTCTTCTTTCGTGACTTTATGAGACCTTGCTAAAAGTTTACTTAAAAGCTCCCTTTGTCCGGTTCGTACTAGTGCCATACCGAGTTGATATTGCTTTTTTAAAGTAAATGTACTTACTTGCGGAAATCCCCCTGAAAGCACGAGCGCCTTGACACGCTCAGGATAGGTTAGCGCAAAATCTTGAGCAATTGAACCTCCTGCTGAATAACCCACAATGGTAACTTGATCAATCCCCAACGCATCTAGAAAAGCCGATAAATCGGCGGTAAGGCGGGAAATAGTCACCTTTTCATCACTAATTCCACTTCTGCCATGACCCTGGATATCATATGTAATTACCCGAAAACGGTCCGAAAGTTCATGCTGGTACTTGAAGACGTTCTGCCCCATATGTGGCGGATGGATAAATACAACTGGAGAGTCTGTTCCCGAGGACTCGTAGTACGTCGACAACGACGAGGAAATCTTGACAATTGGCATGATATTTTTCCCTCCTATTAGAGAATAATGTGTACGGGTTCTCCCTCTCTTTTTTTACTCTCCCTGTTCTATGAGATCGGGAACTAATGACGTCCCTGTCGATTCACTTAATACTTCCAGTTCCTTCATTAATAGATACGCCTCAATGTTTCCGGTCTGAAAAAATACATTCCAAGATATATCGGACACAAAAAATACCGCCTTCCCATACTTCCTAAGGATAATTTCGACATACTTAGGTTGCTCCAGATAAGAAAAACGATGAGTTAAAATATTTTCCAATCCTAATAGTCATCTTTATTGTAATCAACTGAGATTGACGGTGGGTCAACTTTTTTGATCCTTTCGATGATAATCACTGCTTGC
This sequence comes from Halobacillus naozhouensis, assembly GCF_029714185.1. Classification (NCBI taxonomy): domain Bacteria; kingdom Bacillati; phylum Bacillota; class Bacilli; order Caryophanales; family Bacillaceae; genus Halobacillus; species Halobacillus naozhouensis. The sequence goes on from NZ_CP121671.1 coordinate 2,100,365, forward strand.
ACCTACTTCAAATCATAACCCTTCATAAGTAATCACTGTATAATCTAAAGCCGTTTTTAAGAATACTGGAGATTTTGTTGTAAACATTATAAATAGAAAGGAGATGATCTATCCATGAATAAACAACGGGCACAGGAAATTGCTGCTTCACCCATTATGGCTAACGTAACTTATAAAAGGAGTCCCATCTATATTCAACACGTAGATGAAAAGAACGAATCAGCTAGGATATTTCCTCTTGATCAACCAGAGAACGAACAAGATGTTTCTTTAAACGACTTAATGGAGGAGGGTCAATAGGAATCCAACTGGTAATCATTCCGAATACAAGTAGTTATCTGGTAATACAAAATAGATTAAAAGAGAACGTCCCTTGGACTGAGGAACATCGTTCTTTGGTAAATTAATCCTTTTCATGCCTCGGTACTATATTTTTCGCCTTATATACGTACCAAAGAATCGGTGTTGCATATACTGAAAAGTGCGGGAAAAGCGGAAACGATATTCCAACCAAGATTCTTTTTGAAAGTTTCACTCCCTCGCTTTGAGTTAAATACCTTATCTGAGCCCGTATCACTTTAGGTGATGCGGGATTTTTTTAATAACTTATTGATCAATCAAAAAGGTCTTGTCATTTACCTCACCACTATTTGGTGAATAACCTTTTCGAACTAACAAATAGATCTATGAAATGAAAGGGAAGGTGTATTATTACCTTAATTTATGCGCCGTCTCTTGGCGAATAAGAGTTAGGTCAGAAGGTGAATTACAGGGATAAAGTTACAATGAAACTTCGTAAAAATGCTTCTTTTTTCTAACATTCTCTTATTTACTTTCTTAATATTCTCTTTAGATACTTAAAATAAAATCTCGGCTTGTTATTGTGTTACGAAGGGGTCTAAGCATCTAAGTAGACTATGGTCGAAAGCATTGAATATCAAAATGTTTAAAAGCGGTTCTCCTTTGTCCATACTGAGATCATAGTACTAGAATGGGAGCAGCAGATCTATGACCTCAGAAGGACAGAATAATAAAGAAAAATTGGATGAAAACACAACAGGAACATTCCACTTCGATCGTGATCTAGCAATTAATTTAAAAGAAATTAAAAGGGCGTTCGGCCATAGCAGTGATTTAGTTGTTCGTGAATTTACGATCGATAATGATCTTTCCCTGCGTACGGCGGCCATCTACATGAGGGGTTTAGTAGATGAAAAAAGCGTGAATGAATTTGTTCTGGAATCTATAAAGGTCGAAGCCTCAGGTGCGGGGGAGGTCAATCGGGAAAATGTTTTTGATTTTATTAAGACCCATGCTATTTCAGTTGGTGAGGTTAAGGTCCTTCAGGATTGGGATAAGTTAATTCTATCCATTTTATCAGGACATACAGCCATTTTAGTTGATGGCTCTTCTAAAATCATAACTGGGAGTACACAAGGTGGAGAAACTCGTCAGGTTTCAGAACCTTCAGCCCAACTTGTCATTCGTGGTCCAAAGGAATCATTTACCGAATCAATTGGGACAAATGCTGCCTTGATTCGCCGTCGTATTAAAAGCCCTAATTTATGGGTGGAAACCATGCAAATCGGAAGTACAACCCACACCGATGTCGCTCTTATGTACATAGACGGAATCGTTGACAAGAAGGTTCTAAGAGAGGCAAAGAAGCGTGTGAAAAGAATTGATATCGATGGAATTCTTGAATCCGGATACATCGAACAGCTCATCCAAGATCAGCCCTATTCACCATTTCCAACTATCTATAACACAGAACGCCCGGATGCTGTAGTAGGAAATTTACTGGAAGGAAGGGTAGCTATCTTGGTAGATGGCACCCCTTTTGTTTTAGTTATACCAGCCTTGTTTATTCAGTTTTTTCAATCCCCTGCAGACTATTATCAAAACTTTTTTATTGGTTCCTTTTTACGCTTGTTAAGACTAGCTACTTATATACTGGCCTTACTTACCCCGGCACTTTATATAGCTTTAACAACTTTTCATCCGCAGATGATCCCGACACGTCTCTTAATAAGCTTGGCCGCCCAAAATGAAGGCGTTCCTTTTCCTCTTTTTGTTGAGGTCATGCTTATGGAGATTACGTTTGAAATTTTGCGTGAAGCCGGTGTACGGATGCCACGTGCCGTTGGTCAGGCTGTTTCCATCGTGGGTGGTCTTGTGCTTGGACAGGCAGCCGTGCAAGCAGGGATTGTGTCGGCAGCAACGGTCATCGTGGTCGCGCTTACAGGAATCGCAAGTTTTGCATTTCCTTCTTATAATATTGGAGTCCCGGCAAGACTCCTGCGTTTTTTAATGATGATTCTAGCCGGAAGCTTCGGTCTGTATGGCGTGGCAATGGCCTTATTTATTCTTGTAGCGCACTTAAGCAGCCTCCGTTCTTTTGGCATTCCTTATTTAAGTCCTTTTGCACCCTTTGTATGGTCGGATATTAAGGATACCCTTGTACGCAAGCCGATATGGTCCTTGATTCTAAGACCCAGGCTGATTAACCAGCAGAATATCAAGCGACAGGAAAAAGGACAGAAACCAGCTCCACTGGATAAAAGTGAGAAATAAAAGGGTGATGATATGACTCGGAAATTTAAACTGTTTCTGCTATTTCCAGGGCTGATTTTACTAGCGGGTTGCTGGGATCAGCAAGAAACAGGGGAAATTGCACTGGTAATGGGAATGGGGATCGATAAAACAGAAGAAAATTTGTACAGGGTTTCGTACCAGATTGTAAACCCAGGACAAGTAGCCGGTGGAAAAACAGGTCAAGGACAAGGTACAGCGGTTACTACCTATAGTGAAACCGGGGGAACCATATTTGAAACTGTACGGAAAATATCAAAAAAAGTACCACGTATGCTTAGTTTTTCGCACACAGTTGTACTTATCGTCGGTGAGGATTTAGCAAAGGAAGAAGGACTCGCAAGAATCTTGGATTTCTCCGAAAGATATTATGATTTTCGCTCTACAGCTCTTGTGCTCGTGGCAAGGGCGGGACAGGCTCGACCGATTTTAAGTATCCTAAGTCCCTTGGAGAGAATACCTGCCATGAAAATTCAGGAGACTGTGCAAAAAACAGAACAAGTGTGGGGAGAGACACCACAGCGAAACATCAATGATGTTGTGCAAACCTTGTCCAGTAAAAGCAAGGGGCTTGCGTTAGCAGGGATATCTCTCGTTGGAAATATGAAAGAAGGACAGACATCAGCCAACAATCAGCAAGCTATACCAAATACCCTCGTTAAAATTAATGGATTAGCTCTCTTTAAAGATGGGAAACTAAATAGTTGGTTAGACGAAGAAGAAGCACGCGGTGTGGCATGGGTCCAAAATAAAATAAAAAAAACAGTACTCACATCAAAATGCAAGGAAAATAAAGGGGACATGGCGGTAGAGGTCATGCGTACTAGTACGCATGTAAAGCCGAAAGTGGAGCAAGGCAAACCTGAAATAACCATAACGATCCGTGGTGAGGGGCATTTAGAGGAGATCACGTGTCCGGCTGACCTAACCAACCCTAAAGTCATCTTCAAACTCAATAATACATTCGAGTCAAACATTAAACAAGAAGTGATTGCTGCTGTGGAAGTTGCCCAAAAACATAAAAACGATGTCTTTGGTTTTGGTGAAGCGATTAATCGAGCTAACCCAAAAGAGTGGAAACAAATGAAGAAGCAATGGGAAGATAAATTTGCTAACATGGATGTCCAAGTAAATGTCGACTTTTTCATCCGCGGAACAGGACTGAGAAAACAACCTATCATCTTGCAGGAAAAATAAAAAAGGGGGGAGAGATATGGAAAAGGTTAAGATCAGTGGAGGTCAACTGTTTATATTAATGTTTTTATTTGAACTAGGCACTGCCATCGTGATTGGGCCGGGACTTGGAGCTGAAAAAGATGCCTGGCTAGCCGTTTTGCTCGGGTTGATCTCGGGTATGATTCTTTTCCTAGTCTATTATGCCCTTTACCGCCTTTATCCGGATCAACCTTTAACAGGCTATGCAAAGAAAATACTCGGAAAATATATCGGAAGTGTTATCGGAATCGTCTATCTTTTTTACTTTATATACATTGCATCTAGAGATCTTCGCGACTTTGGTGAACTGTTAACCGCCTCAACTTATACCTATACACCGATGTTTGTAATCAACGCCTTCATGATTCTCGCGGTTGCTTATGTCCTATTTCTCGGGATTGAGGTACTGGCTAGAACAGGAGAAATTTTCTTTTTTCTATTAATGCTCATAGGGGTTGTCGGCACTATTTTGGTGTTGGTTTCCGGAATGATAGAGGTCCATAATCTCCTTCCCATCCTTGAAAATGGCTGGGGGCCCGTTTTACAGGCGTGGCCTACCACCTACACATTTCCTTTTGGGGAAATGGTTGCGTTCACTGTTTTACTACCTTATTTGAACAGACCCAATCTCGGTCTCAGGGTGGGCTTGTCAGCTATGAGTTTTAGCGGCATTCTATTAATGTGGGTCGTAGCTATGGAGGTTGCCGTTCTTAGTGTTTACGTGGCAACCCGATCCACTTTTCCTTTACTGTCAGCCATTGGTCTTGTTAATATGACCGGATTCTTTCAACGTTTGGACGTGGTTGTGGTTTTGACCCTCATCATTGGTGGTTTTTTTAAAATCGCCGTATTTTTTTACGCTGCGCTTATCAGTGCTACAGAAGTGTTCCGTGTGTCTAAATATACGCGGTTAATTTTCCCCTTCAGTATTGTCATTTTACTTTCATCGATGACGGTGGCCAATAATTATGCTGGCCATATTCAAGAAGGCCTCGAAATCAGCACGTATTATGCTAGTCTTCCTTTCCAAACCGGGATTCCGCTACTGTTACTCGTCATTGCATTGATCCGGAGATACTTTAAGAACCGTTAAGCTTTACGCTTTTTTATTATAAAAGTAATGATTTTTCTAAGGAAGAAACCTATAAGTAACCCAGTGATAAGCAAATAGCCGAAAGGTGTCATTACCCAAAAGGGATTTAACATATTGAAAATGGCGATCTTTCTGTCTATACCCATCAATAAATCCATTCCAAAGTTAACTAGTGTCATACCGGTAAGCGTAAATAGAAAGACTATAATAACCTTCATGCTCAAACACCCGTTTTTGGTTAATTTGTCCTTATTAAAGTTATTTATTCTGATTAGAAACGTTAGATCGGCTTAATACTTGCTCACTAAGCAATGGAGAACGGCAGGGAAAGTGTCTTTGAAACTTGTATAATTTTTCTAACTAAGAGGTAAGATAGGGGGAGCTAATTTTTAGGAGGTTTTCATTATGGAAGAGAACAAAGAAAAGAATGCTTCAGATGGAAATGATGTGGAACGTGAGACGTTGACAACACGTCAGGGACGTCCTATGACGGATAACCAAAACATCCGTACAATTGGTAATCGTGGTTCTGCAACACTTGAGAATTACGATTTCATTGAAAAGATCTCCCATTTTGATCGGGAAGAGGTACCGGAACGTGTAGTCCATGCACGAGGATCTGGAGCATTTGGATATTTTGAAACCTACGGAAAAGCTGGAGATGAACCGGTAGAGAAGTATACTCGCGCAAAAGTATTTTCGGGTGCAGGGAAGAGAACACCGTTAATGGTTCGCTTCTCAACAGTGGCAGGAGCAAAAGATTCGCCGGAAACAGAGCGGGACCCACGCGGATTTGCAATAAAAATGTACACAGAAGATGGCAACTGGGATCTAGTTGGGAATAATCTGAAAATTTTCTTTATCCGTGATGCGATGAAATTCCCTGATATGATTCATGCGTTTAAAGCTGATCCGGCTTCGAATGTACCAAATCCTCGGCGGATGTTTGACTTCGTTTCCCGTTCCCCTGAGGCAACGCATATGATTACATTCGTGTTCTCTCCATGGGGTATTCCCGCGACATATCGTCACATGCAGGGCTCTGGTGTAAATACCTATAAATGGGTAAATGACAAAGGAGAGGCTGTGTTGGTGAAGTATCATTGGGAGCCGAAATCAGGTATTCGTAACTTAACACAAGAAGAGGCGAACGCAATTCAAGCGAAGAACGTCGGTCATGCCACACAAGATTTATATGAATCGATTGAGCGCGGAGATTATCCAGAATGGGAACTCTTTGTGCAGATCATGGAGGATGGTTACCATCCTGAGCTCGATTTTGATCCACTCGATGACACGAAACTTTGGCCGGAGGATAAGTTTCCGTGGTTGCCGGTCGGTCGTATGGTCCTTGATCGCAATCCAGTTGATTTCCATGCTGAGATTGAGCAAGCCGCCTTCGGTACAGGGGTTCTTGTCGATGGAATGGACTTCTCAGACGATAAAATGCTGCAAGGCCGTACCTTCTCTTACTCCGATACGCAGCGCTATCGCATAGGTGCAAACTATCTAAAGTTACCTGTGAACGCACCGAAAGTGCCTGTTCGTACGAACCAGCATCGTGGTCAAATGGATATTCGTGACCCGAAAGAGTCTGGAGATAATCCACATATTGACTATGAGCCATCAATGACCGGAGGCTATCGGGAAGCAGGTAATGAAGATCCTCCACAGCACCGTCCAACGTATAATGCAGCGGCTATGCGTGAACCAATTGATCGACCTAACAACTACGGCCAAGCGGGCGAAACGTACCGCGAATTTGAAGATTGGGAGCGCGATGAATTGATCAATAACCTCTCCGGAGCACTTGCGGTATGTGACAAACGAATCCAAGATGCCATGATTGAGCACTTCACACAAGCCGATGAAGACTATGGTCGCCGTGTGAAGGAAGATATCGAAAAGAAAATGAAAGAAATGAAGAAAGAAAACAAAGTTCCGGGCCGTGAATCAGGTAAATCGAAATATGGTCAAGGTTCAATAGCTGAGAACGAAGCAACAAAAGATGCTGTTAAGAAAAGCCACGAATCCGATCCTTATTAATTAAAATGTAAGAACGCAAGGGGCTGCCAGTCAGTAAAATTGACTGGCGGCCTTTTTATTTATGTCTATTACCGATTCTTTCCAGGGGGAGTGTTTCTGGGCCTGCCTTTGGTTATTTGGTGGTTTTATTTTGATCTATTATGGGGTCGTTGATACACGGGGAGATGCTTGGGGAAGAAGTGAGCTTATGAGAAATCTCCGTAGAACGAAACAACACTGCAATGATTCTAAAAGTTATGTTGCTCCTTTTCACACTTATAGGCGATCGTACATATTATTTGTCTAAAGAGGTGGTGAACGATGGAGGAAAAAAACGTGAATGTAGAACATGATCCTTTTGCGATTGAGCATGAAGAATGGAAAAAACGACAGGTAAGGTCAAGGTTTAAACAATTACTTACAATTTCTTCACCAATATTTATATTAATATTATGGGAGTTTTTATCCAGAACAGGTCTAGTTGATGCAAGGTTTTTCCCGCCACCGTCAGAAATTGTCGGAACGTTTGTGGCGATGGGAGCCAGCGGAGAGTTATATAACCACATAGGTATTTCATTATATAGAATATTTGCCGGGTTTCTGCTCGGGGTTATACCCGGAGTGATCCTAGGCCTTTTAATGGGATTATATTCTCCGTTACGTCATTTCTTTTCACCGCTTGTTATGGCGCTTATGCCAATACCGACTTTGGCTTTATTGCCCATTATTTTAATTATATTTGGAGTTGGTGAAGTTTCGAAAATTGTAACGATCGCAGGAAGTGTGTTTTTTCCAGTTGTTATTAATACAGTTGCCGGAGTTGTGAACATTGACCGGATTTATTTGGATGTAGCCAAAAATTATGGAGCTAACTCTAAAGATTTCTTCTTTAAAATTGCTTTGCCGGGTTCGCTTCCGGTCATGATAGAGGGTATTCAAATGGGGCAGGCTATCGCTCTTTTAACTATTGTAGCTGCTGAAATGATGGGTGCTAATTCCGGGATCGGATATTTAATTTGGACCTCCTATAATGCCTTCTTATTAAAAGAAATGTATGTAGGCCTTGTACTCATTTCATTCTTCGGGTATCTATTCTCCCTTATTTTAAGAGGGTTTCAAAGAAAGTTATTACCGTGGAGGTAACAGTGCGGAGAGGTGATGACATGGATCATAAACCGAAAATTTCGCTTCAGGATCTGACGAAAGTTTTTTACAAAAAAGACAGTAGTGTCACAGCTTTAAAAGAGATCACGATAGATATTAAAGATGGTGAGTTTGTATGTCTAATCGGACCGAGCGGATGTGGAAAAACGACGTTGCTGCGAATTCTCGCAGGTCTGGAAAATCCAAGCACTGGTACGTTTTCCATCGCTCAAGGTAAGGAAGACCGACCACTGCAATCTATGGTTTTTCAAGAACGAGGTGTGATCCCCTGGTTAACGGTTGAAGAGAATGTGGCTTTTGGCCTTAGGATGAGGCATTTGCCGAAAAGGACGGTCAAAGAACGAACCGCTTATTACTTGGCCAAAGTTGGCCTTGATAAATTTGCGAAGCTGTATCCAAAAGAGTTGTCTGGCGGAATGAAGCAGCGGGTAAGTATAGCACGGGCATTTGCTAATGATCCGGAAATATTATTAATGGATGAACCTTTTGGTGCCCTGGATGAACAAAATAAATTTATTCTTCAAGAAGAATTATTAACGATATGGTCAGAAACGAAAAAAACGGTACTCTTTATTACACATAGCATCGATGAAGCGTTGTTGCTTAGTGACAGAATTCTATTAATGAGTTCTCAACCTGGTAGAATTATCGATGAAAAGATAATCGATTTGCCCCGCCCGAGAACAATGGAACAAGTTCGAGCTAATCAGACGATGGCAGATAATTTTGTAGAAATTTGGAACCATTTGCAAGATGAGGTGCAAGGTTCGAGAGTTTAAGATAAGAGGAGAGATCGAACATGAAAAAATTTACGATCCTGTATGTCCTGCCGTTGCTTTTGTTTGTTCTAATCTTAAGTGGATGTTCCTCAGGGCAGTCAGATCAAGCAGGGGACGAAGATCAATCGAACGATAAGGTTACGAATGAAGTGAATGAAAACAATCCATCGGGAGATCTGGCACCACTTGAAGAGAAAGTAACAGTTGTCATCGCAGAAGATGGTTCGGCTTCAGGAGCGGGATTTTATATCGCCAATGAAAAAGGATATTTTGAAGACTATAATATTGAAGTGGAATTCGCTCAATTCGCAAATAGTGATGATATGCTTCCGGCCCTGGCGGCAGGAGAAGTTGATATCGCCGGGGGTGTGTCTACGGCATCATTTTTTAATGCTATCGCTCAGGGAATCAATGTAAAGATTATTGCTGATAAAGGGCACAACATTAAAGGAGATTCTTATTTTTCCTTTGTCATTCGCAACGACTTAAAGGGTGAAATAGAGGAATATTCAGATTTTAAGGGGAAACGTATTGCTGTTTCATCTCAAAACGCGGTAGATGATTACATTTTTCATAGAATGTTAGAATATGCTGGTTTAACAGAAGAAGATGTCGAGTTTGTACTGATGTCAGACTTTGGTAATATGCTCGCCTCAATCGGCAGCGGCTCCGTTGATGCTGCTCTTCAAATTGAGCCCCTTATTACTCAAGGGATTCAACAAGGGATACACAGCCGATTTGGAGACGCGACTGACTATGCGCCAGAAGCTCAAATCGCTATGGTATTAGGGGCGCCTGACTTCATTAAAAAAGAAACGGATGTTTCGCTGCGGTTTATGGCAGCCTATTTAAAAGGAGTACGTGATTACAATGATGCCTTTATTAAAGGGGAAGGAACCGATGAAATCATTGATATTATGACAGAATACACAGCGCTAAAAGACCCTAAGATATGGAAAGAAGTTGCAGTCACGGGGTTAAACCCAAATGGTGAAATGTTTATTGAAGATATAAAGAAACAATATAAGATGTATAAAAAGAATGGAGCGATACGTGGAGAGATAGATTTCGATAAAGCTATCGATACTTCTATTACTGAAAAAGCAGCTGAAATAATCGGGGAATATGAAAAATAAATAACGAATGTAAGAAAGAGCAGCTGGAATAGGTAATAAATTTCAGCTGCTCTTACCTATATATTTACATAATGCTTTTCACGGAAACTAAGACGGGTGTTTCTGTTGCAGCAAGAATCGGAAGTAATTTTCAATTTGATTGATTTCTTCAGGCTGAACATTAAGCCATGCTTCTTTATCGAAAATGACAGGTTTATCATAGCCTTTGTCTTTTAAGAAGAGTTTGATCTCTCTCATTTCATCCTCTTTTTCATCGCTTAATCCCAGAAGGTAGTCGGCGGTCGTCCTGAGGGCGTGGGCAATTTTAGAGAGATCCTCAAGATCTGGTGAAGTATATTGACGCTCCCAGTTCGATACTACTTGTGCGGAAACGCCTACTTTTTCAGCAAGCATCGTTTGAGTTAGATATCTCTCTTTTCTTAATGACCGAATGCGTTGATAAATCACGTCTAACGCCTCCTTTCTGCTATTATAGCATAAACTAACGAAAGTCGATACCTAAACTAACGAGAATGTTTATTAAATATAACGGATACCGTTAGTATAGATAACTAAATCCGTTAGTTGTCGAGTTTGCAGACTCGTATAGAGTGATTGGTGTATAATGGGTGTAGCGGAAGGTGTGTGTTTATTTGAAACAGAAGGTAGTGAGTATCGTCGGCCCTACTGCGGTTGGGAAATCAAGATTAGGCATTGAAGTGGCTAAACATTTTAACGGTGAAGTTATTAGTGGAGATTCAATGCAAATATACCGTGGTATGGACATTGGGACAGCGAAGGTAACAGAGGAGGAAATGAATGGTGTTGTTCATCATATGATTGATATAAAGAACCCAAATCAATCGTTTTCTGTTGCGGAGTTTCAAAAGCGAGTTCAATCACTTATTGAAGAAATTGCTTCGCGTGGTAAATGCCCGGTGTTAGTGGGTGGGACAGGGTTATACATAGAAGCAACGTTATATAATTTTAACTTTTCTAATCAGGAGAAAGACGAGCGTGTTCTTGATCGTCTTGAAAAACAACTCCAAGAATGTGGGAACGAACAGATGTACGAGCGTCTAGCAAGCGTCGATCCTGTCCAAGCTGAGAAAATTCACCCCAATAATAAGCGGCGTGTTTTGAGGGCGCTTGAGGTTTATGAAACGACAGGCAAAACGATGAGTGAATATCAAGAGCAGCAAAAATCAGAATCACCATTTCACCCCATCCTTATCGGGCTTGAAATGGAGCGGGAGTTGCTATACGAACGAATTAACGGCCGTGTTGATCAAATGATGGAAGAAGGTTTGCTTGACGAGGTTCAGATGCTGTTTGGTCGTGGATTGGAAGGAAGTCAATCGATGAGCGCGATTGGTTATAAAGAATTTATCCCATATTTTAAGGGCGAATATACGCTGTCTCAGGCGGTGGAATTATTGAAACGAAATTCCAGACGATATGCCAAACGGCAGTACACTTATTTCAAAAATAAATTAAATGTTAACTGGTATGAGATTCACCCGAATTATTATAAGGCAAAATTCGAAAAAATTTTAAATGATTTAGCAGGAATGCTGGAAGAAAGCTAGAATGTAATTAATATAGATAGAAAAGAGGAGGAAGATTCATGGCTCAGTCCGTAAACATTCAGGATAATTATTTAAATCAATTAAGGAAAGAACGTATGCAAGTGACGGTTTTCTTACTTAACGGCTTTCAATTGCGAGGAGTAGTGAAAGCCTTCGATAACTTTACGGTATTACTTGAAACGGATGGTAAACAACAACTTATTTTCAAGCATGCCATTTCCACTTTCGCGCCAGTGAAAAATGTCGCGCTTGATAAGGAATAAAGATTTATAACGAGCACAATGATGTGCTCGTTTTTTCTGTGCAAAAAGCTTCATGATTACTTTGTTAACAGGATCACTATATTTCTTACTGGGCAGATGCACAGATTCTTCCCGCCTAGCGTATGATACAGGGAATGAGGAGGGATCGATGTGTATCCACAAGCTAAAGCGGCACGCCCGGGCACGATTAACATCGTACTGAATGAAGCGAAAGGGAAGGCGGATGCCGTACAATCTCCTTCTGTAAAGGGAAAGCATATGGCTCCTTTTCGAAAAATTGATCATTACTTTAAGCCTATTATCGGCTTGCAGGAATTGAAGCATCGTGTAAAAGAAATTTACGCTCAAGTGCTTATCGCCCAAAAAAGAAAAGATATGGGTCTGAAGTCAAATGGCCAGGTGTTGCACATGGTTTTTAAGGGCAATCCAGGAACAGGTAAAACTACGATTGCACGAATGGTTGCAGCGCTGTTTCAGGAGATGGAGGTTTTAGAGAAGGGGCATTTTATAGAAGCTGACCGCAGTGATCTTGTCGGGGAGTATATTGGTCACACCGCACAGAAAACCAAGGATTTAATTAAGAAGTCTCTCGGAGGAGTGCTTTTTATCGATGAAGCTTACTCGCTCGCCCGCGGGGGAGATAAAGATTTTGGTAAAGAAGCGATTGATACGATTGTGAAGTGCATGGAAGATCACCATGACGAATTGGTGATTATCCTTGCGGGTTATCCGTATGAAATGGACAATTTCATGAGAATGAATCCGGGTCTTGCTTCGCGTTTTCCTATTCAACTTGACTTTGATGACTATTCAGCAATGGAGCTATCGGCCATTGCAGATCACATGGTTCAGGATAGGGATTATGTTCTTTCCCATCAAGCCAGCAAGAAACTGTACGAACATTTAGTATCAGTTTGTTATCACTCCCAGCATAATTTTTCAAATGCGAGATATGTTAGAAATATCATTGAAGAGGCTATCCGCAAACATGCTTTCAGGGTAGCAAGCTATCCCAATCACGAAAAAGCAACCTTAACTACTCTAGAAGCAGAAGATTTTCAACTACTATTTGAGAAGTCACGCTATCACTAAGAGAATTTGTGTGTTCATCAACCTTCTCTGATATGATAGAACAAACGTGTTTCATAAGGAAAAGGGTGAATCCAATAGGAATGAAAGAACAAGTTATACTCGTGGCAAGAAAAGACCCTGCCCAACAAGAAGAACGATTTGCTTCTTCCCTGGAGGAATTGCAATCGCTAACGGAAACCGCCGGGGGAGAAGTGAAAAAAATAATGATTCAAAAACGCGAACGAATCCACCCGGCTACTTATATTGGCGAAGGAAAGTTAGCTGAAATAAAAGAAGAAATTGACCAGAGTGAGGCAGAAATAGATATCGTTGTCTTTAATGACGAGTTATCACCTGGCCAACTGCGAAATATTTCTGACCGTTTGGAAAGAAGAGTTATTGACCGCAGCCAGCTTATACTAGACATATTTGCAAGCCGTGCAAGAACGAAAGAAGGGAAGCTTCAAGTTGAGCTCGCCCAGCTGCAATATTTATTGCCGAGGCTTGCCGGGCAAGGCACGGAGCTATCCAGACTTGGCGGCGGAATCGGGACGAGAGGACCAGGTGAAACGAAGCTGGAGACAGATCGGCGTCATATTCAACGGCGTATTGATGATATCAAGCGCCGTCTTCAAACCGTTGTAAAACAACGGAATCAATATCGAAAAAGGCGCGAAGTTAACTATGCTTTTCAAATAGCGATCGTTGGGTATACGAACGCTGGTAAATCTACATTTTTTAATAAAGTGACAGATAGTGACTCGTTTGAAGAGGACTTGCTGTTTGCTACTCTCGATCCATTAACGCGGCAAGTCAGCCTCCCTTCGGGGTTTAAGGCGCTTATTTCTGATACGGTTGGTTTCATTCAAGACTTGCCGACAACGTTGATTGCAGCTTTCCGTTCAACCCTGGAAGAAGTGACTGAAGCTGATTTTATTATTCATATGGTGGATGCCTCCCATCCAGACCATTCAGAACAGGAAAAGACTGTCCATAAATTATTAAAAGATTTACAAGCGGATCACTTACCTGTTCTTACTGTTTATAATAAACGGGATCTTCTGCAAGATGACTTTATCCCAAGTGTCTTCCCATCATTGACAGTGAGTGTACATGACCCCATTGATATCAAGCGAATCCTGGATAAAGTAGAAAACACCCTGAAGGAAGAATGGTATGAATATAACGTCTTTATCCGTGCTTCAGAAGGGAAGCAGCTTCAGCAATTTAAACAGGACAGTATTGTTGTTTCAGTTAAGTTTCATGAAGATCGAGAGGGGTATGCCTTACATGGGTTTATCCACCCGGATCATCCGCTGAAAAATAAGATTTTACAATAGTTAGGAAGAGAAAGATGAATGAACGTATAGAATCAGCAGAGCACCAAATTCGCTCGCAGCACGAGTATGTACAAGCGGTAGTAGAAAAAAATCAACGAAAAGTACTGGATGCTTTTCAAAAGCTGAAAGTGTCTGATTCGCATTTCAATCCCACAACAGGCTATGGGTATGATGATTTTGGACGAGATACTTTAGAAGAACTTTATGCTGAGATTTTTTCAGCGGAAGATGCCCTAGTCAGACCGCAAATTATTTCAGGTACACATGCGATTACCACAGCTCTTTTTGGTGTTTTAAGACCAGGGGATGAGCTCCTTTATATGACCGGAGATCCATATGACACGTTAGAAGAAGTTATTGGTGATAAAGCTGGTCAGGATAAAGGATCCCTGGCTGACTTTGGGATCACTTACAAGGCTGTTCCTTTAAAGAATAACCGGGAAGTGGATCGGGAATTAGTTAAGAGAACGGTATCTGAACGTACAAAGGTTATCGCCATTCAGCGCTCTAAAGGTTATGCTGATCGTCCCTCATTCACCATAAGTGAGATAAAAGAGATGATCCGTTATGTACGATCCTTAAAAGAAGATGCCATTGTGTTTGTGGATAATTGCTACGGTGAATTTGTCGAAGACCAGGAGCCTGTAGAAGTGGGAGCGGACCTTATAGCAGGATCACTCATTAAAAACCCGGGTGGTGGCCTGGCGCGGATTGGTGGTTATATTGCTGGGAGAAAGCACTTAATTGAATTGTGCAGTTATCGTCTGACAGCCCCGGGTTTAGGTAAAGAAACGGGAGCTAGTTTAAATACATTACAAGAGATGTATCAGGGGATATTTTTGGCTCCCCATGTAGTCGGAGAGGCGTTAAAAGGTGCTATATTTACTGCGAAGTTTCTTGATTCACTAGGGTTTTCCACTTCGCCAAGCTTTGATGAGCCGCGGACAGATTTGATCCAATCAGTTAATTTTGATAATGCCGAACAGATGGTGCGATTCTGTCAGGCCATTCAAGCAGCATCTCCGATTAATTCCCATGTGACGCCACACCCAAGTCCGATGCCTGGATATGATAGTGACGTCATTATGGCAGCGGGGACCTTTATACAAGGTGCCAGTTTAGAACTGACTGCTGACGGGCCGCTTAGAAGACCTTATACAGCTTTTGTGCAGGGTGGATTGACTTATGCTCATGTGAAAATTGCGGTAAGCCGGGCTGCAGAGGAATTAATTCAATCAGGCTTTTTACAATCAAACACAATTCAGAAAAACTGAAGTTCAAACCTTCAGTTTTTTTGATACAATTTCATGTTAGCTTACCTAACATAGCTTGACATATTAATTACATCCGTTATATGATAAGTGTAGAATTTCTTTTGGGGGTGGCAAATCGATGAGTGATCAAATTCGTCGTTCCATGCCGTTGTTCCCGATGGGGATTGTACAATCCTTAACTGATCTTTCTGCCCGGCAAATCAGGTATTATGAACAGCATCAGTTAGTAAATCCAGTACGATCAAACGGCAACCAGCGGCTCTTTTCATTTAATGATGTCGATCGTTTGCTTGAGATTAAAGACCTTATTGAAAAAGGTGTGAATATGGCTGGAATTAAGCAGGTGCTTACACTTACTCATCAACCGGAGAAGGAAACATACAGCGGAGAAGAAGTGGAAGTCCGTCATGAACTCACTGACAAAGAACTTCGCCGAATGTTACAACAAGAATTATTCACCGCGGGAAGGCAGGGAAAGGCTAGTATAAGGCAGGGAGAATTATCACGATTCTTCCACTAAAGACATAGGAGGAGACACATGGGATTAACAAGAGAAGAAATTTTCAAGAAGATTGATGAGGAAAACGTAAAGTTTGTCCGTTTACAATTTACGGATATGTTGGGTACGATTAAGAATGTTGAAATTCCAGTAAGTCAAGTAGATAAAGCACTTGACGGGATGATGATGTTTGACGGCTCATCCATTGAAGGATTTGTCCGAATTGAAGAATCGGATATGTACTTAGTGCCAGATCTTGATACCTTCGTTGTATTCCCTTGGTCATCTGAAAAGGGAAAAGTTGCACGATTCATTTGTGATATTTATAACCCCGATATGACACCATTTGAAGGGTGCCCGCGTTATAATTTGAAACGTAATCTGAAGAAAATGGAAGAATTAGGATTTTCAGCCTTTAATATCGGAACAGAACCTGAGTTTTTCCTTTTCAAACTTGATGTTAATGGTGAACCTACCATGGAATTGAATGACAAAGGCGGTTACTTTGATTTGGCCCCAACTGATTTAGGTGAAAATTGCCGCCGTGATATTGTACTTGAACTTGAAGAGATGGGCTTTGAAATCGAAGCTTCTCACCATGAAGTCGCGCCTGGTCAACATGAGATCGACTTTAAATATTCCGATGCAGTTAAGCACTGTGATGACATTCAAACCTTTAAATTGGCAGTTAAAACAATTGCCCGCCAGCATGGGTTACACGCAACTTTCATGCCTAAACCATTGTTTGGTGTGAATGGATCAGGGATGCATGCCAATATGTCTTTATTCAATAAAGACGGAAATGCCTTCTTCGATGAAAATGGCAAAGAGCAGTTATCTGATGTTGCTTATCAATTTACAGCGGGCATTGTGAAGCATGCGACTAATTTCACAGCTGTAACCAACCCAACAGTCAATTCTTATAAGCGTTTGGTTCCTGGTTATGAAGCTCCTTGTTATGTAGCATGGTCAGGACAAAACCGCAGCCCGCTCGTTCGTGTTCCGACTTCACGCGGTCTGAGTACACGTATTGAAGTGCGCAGTGTTGATCCAGCAGC
The DNA here is from genome assembly GCF_029714185.1 of Halobacillus naozhouensis. Taxonomy (NCBI): domain Bacteria; kingdom Bacillati; phylum Bacillota; class Bacilli; order Caryophanales; family Bacillaceae; genus Halobacillus; species Halobacillus naozhouensis. Next base: position 2,117,442 of record NZ_CP121671.1, read on the forward strand.
GAATCCGTACATGGCGATGGCCGTACTGCTTGCTGCTGGACTTGATGGGGTTGAGAACAAGCTGGAGGCTCCTGCCCCGGTTGACCGCAATATTTATGTGATGGATAAAAAAGAACGCGAAGCACACGGTGTTAAAGATTTACCTGCAACACTTTCTGATGCGCTTCTCGAACTGCAGTCAGATGAGGTAATGGTTAAAGCTCTTGGAGAGCATTTGTTTGAACATTTCATTGAAGCTAAAGAAATCGAATGGGATATGTTCCGTACTCAAGTACATCCTTGGGAACGCGAACAGTACCTGCAAACATATTAAGATTAAGATTAAAGCCCCCATGAAGCCATAAGGCTTCATGGGGGCTTTTGTTGTAGTCCATTAAAAAAGACCGGGAGCAATTGATATGCTCCCGGTCTTTTTTAATGGACCGTGCGATAAAGTCCGACTACTTTGCCTAGTATAGAAACATCACTTAATATAATGGGATCCATTGTTGCATTCTCAGGCTGTAAGCGAATATGCTTTTTCTCTTTGAAAAACCGTTTTACGGTAGCTTCTTCATCTTCTGTCATAGCCACTACTATGTCGCCATTTTGAGCAGTTTGCTGCTGGCGAACAATGACCATATCTCCATTCAGAATACCAGCCTCAATCATACTATCTCCCTGAACAACAAGGACAAATGTATTTTCATCTGATCCCGCCAATGAATTCGGGAGAGGTACATACTCTTCAATATTCTCTATAGCAGTGATCGGTGAACCGGCTGTTACCTTACCAATAACGGGAGCATAAGAAGCTTCGCCCCTTGGAATGCTCTGATCCTCTTCTAAGTCAATCACTTCTATTGCTCGGGGTTTGGTAGGATCTCTTCTTAAATAACCTTTCTTCTCTAACCGAGAAAGGTGTCCATGAACGGTCGAGCTTGAGGCGAGGCCGACGGATTGTCCAATTTCTCTTACAGAAGGAGGATACCCCTTCAATAATACCTGTTCTTTAATAAAATCTAGTATTGCTTGCTGACGTTTTGAAAGTTTATTCATAGACTGACACCTCGTACATAGGATTATAGTAACAACAGTGTACCATGTGGTTTCAAAAAATGCAAACAAGCGTTCGAAACAAATCTTGACAGGAACGATTGTTCGTATATAATAAAAGTAACAAAAGCGAACAAACGTTTCTAAGAACGGTTGTTCTAATCGGGAGGATGAATGACATGTTTAATAAACTTTCTAAGCTCGATATTACGTATATCCTGTTGTTTGCAGCCAGTCTAGCTTTCTTATATTTCTCTATGGTCACAAGTTTATAAATGCGTTATCCTTGTTTTGATCCAATCAAGAGGTGAGACATCATGAAAGCAGTTCTATATTGTCGTGTAAGTACCGAGAAGGAAGCACAAGTTTCCTCTTTAAAAAGACAACGGAGTGAATTAATGCAGCTGGCTGAGCACCAATCCATAGAAGTAATAGATTGCATTGAAGAGCAAGCCAGCGGATATGAGATCGAACGAGAGGGTGTCTTCTGCTTGCTAGACCATTTTGCAAATGAACGAGCAGAGGCCCTTCTTATTCAGGACGAGACAAGATTAGGTCGAGGAAATACAAAAATTGCGCTTTTTCATCAGTTTCATAAGCTTAATGTTCGTATTTATTCTCTTTCTCATGAAGGTGAGTTGCAAATCTCTGAATCAGATTCGATGGTTTTGCAAATTGTCGGAATTGTTGAAGAATATCAGCGAAAGATACATAATATGAAAATTAAGCGAGGGATGAGAAAGGCTGTTAAGGAAGGATACGATCCCAGCCATAATTTGTCGAACCAGCACTTGGCTCCAGGAAGAGAACGACTTGTTTTTCCTATAGAAGAAGTAGTTCGATTAAGGAACAACAAATTAACCTTTAAAGAAATTGCAGCAACACTGCGGGGGCTTGGCTATGGTGTTTCTAAAGCGACTGTCCATCGCAGGTATCAGGAATACGTCTCACTTGAAAAACAGCAAGAGGACGGGTAACATATGAAATAGAACAAGGGTCTGGTGACGCTTGTCTTTTTCATGGCGAATACCAGGTAAGGAGGTATGTGCAAATGTTATCTAATGAAAAGCTTAACAGAATCAATGAACTAGCCAATAAATCAAAAGAGGAAGGCCTCAATAAAGCTGAAAAAGCTGAGCAGAAAGAGTTGCGTCAGGAATATTTAAAAAATGTTCGCAGCTCTTTTAAAAATCAACTCAAAGGTATGACGGTTGTTGATCCAGAAGGTAATGACGTTACACCTGAGAAGGTTAAAAAGATGCAGCAAAATGAGAAAAAGAATTGAGGACAAAAGCGTAAGCGCCCCTGTAGACATGACAAACATAAGGCAAGCGGCGCAATGGACAATACTTCAGGGAAGTTCGAGCAAAAGAAAGTTCGACTAAGAACGGCACGTACTGTGAGGCCACGGAGGCGAATTATCTTATGTCTCGAGTGTCTGGGTGCTGGAGGCTGAATGTGGCAAACCTCGTGTAAGCTAATCCACAGATATTTTATAATTCCCTGTGTACAAGGAATGCCGTACCCATTTATGGGTGCGGTTTTTTTGTTTATCCTGCAGAAACTAGGGAAAAATACTTGAGGAGTTTAAGAGAAATTGTAGAAAAAACGATAACAATGCTTGTCACTTGCTCATTTTCATTATAGGATTATACATGGTACATATACGGAATTTTGAAAGGAGAATGTTTACATGGCAGCAAGCCTTGAACAGACATCTATTAATACAATTCGAACACTCACTATTGATGCAGTCGAAAAAGCACAATCGGGTCATCCAGGTATGCCAATGGGTGCAGCTCCAATGGCGTATACACTATGGACGCAATATATGAACCATAATCCGAAAAATTCGGATTGGTTCAATCGGGATCGTTTCGTTTTATCAGCGGGACATGGATCTATGCTACTTTACAGCCTGCTGCATCTTTCTGGCTATAATGTCACGATTGATGACATTAAATCTTTCCGCCAGTGGGATTCAAAAACCCCTGGTCATCCAGAAGTAGGGCATACAGATGGAGTAGAAGCCACAACGGGGCCGTTAGGACAAGGGATTTCAATGGCTACAGGTATGGCGATGGCAGAAGCTCATCTGGCCGCTAAATATAATCGTGACAACTTTGATGTTGTGGATCATTATACATTTTCTATCTGTGGTGATGGTGACTTGATGGAAGGCGTTTCTCAGGAATCTGCTTCTTTAGCCGGCCACTTAGGGTTAGGGAAGTTAATCGTTCTTTATGACTCTAACGACATTTCATTAGACGGTGACTTAAATCGCTCCTTTAGTGAAAGTGTTGAAAAACGTTATGAAGCTTATGGCTGGCAAGTCATTCGTGTTGAGGATGGTACAGATACTGAAACTATCGCTCAGGCAATTGAGCAGGCAAAACAAAACACAGAGCAGCCAACCATGATCGAGGTTAAAACGGTTATCGGGTACGGTTCCCCAAATAAATCTGGTAAATCTGCGGCTCATGGTGCACCACTGGGTGATGAAGAAATCACGGCTGCCAAGCAGCACTATAACTGGGAGCACGAACCATTTCATGTTCCAGAGGAAGTTTATAATGACTTCAAATCAAAAGTTCAGGAAAATGGTGAAGAAAAAGAAGCTCAATGGAATGAACTTATGAAACAATACAAGGAAGCATACCCTGAGCTTGGTAAAGAGCTGGAAGAAGCCATCAATGGAGAACTTCCGGATAATTGGCAGGATAGCCTTCCAGAGTTTACGGCTGGTGAAGATAGCCTGGCAACTCGTGCAGCATCTGGGAAAGTTATAAATTCCTTATCTAAAACAGTTCCTTATTTCTTCGGAGGCAGTGCCGACCTTGCCGGCTCTAACAAAACTACTGTAGAAGGTGAAGAAGATTTCTCTCGCAATGACTACTCGGGTCGTAATGTATGGTTTGGCGTCCGTGAATTTGCCATGGCCTGTGCACTAAATGGTATGGCCCTTCACGGCGGCTTAAAAGTTTATGCTGGAACATTCTTTGTCTTTAGTGACTACTTGCGCCCGGCATTGCGTTTATCAGCTATCATGAATTTACCTGTAAACTATGTATTTACTCATGACTCAGTAGCTGTTGGGGAAGATGGTCCGACTCATGAGCCTGTAGAACATCTTGCTTCATTAAGAGCAGTTCCGAATCTTTCACTCATTCGTCCGGCAGATGGAAACGAGACAAGTGCTGCTTGGAGAGTTGCTCTTGAGTCAAATACGACCCCTACAGCTCTTGTCCTGACTCGTCAAGGATTGCCGACACTTGAAGGTACAAGTGAGAAATCATATGAAGGCGTGAAGCGCGGGGCGTATGTCCTTAGCGATTCTGATAAAGAAACGCCTGATGGCATTTTACTTGCATCAGGTTCTGAAGTGCAGCTTGCAGTGAAGGCACAAACTGAACTTAAAACAAAAGGATATGATGTAAGAGTTGTGAGTATCCCTTCATTTGATCGTTTTAAAGCTCAAAGCCGCGAGTATCAGGAGAAGGTTCTGCCTGATGGGGTAAGAAATCGCCTGGCTATTGAAATGGGAGCCTCATTTGGCTGGGACCGTTATGTGGGGCTTGATGGAGCTGTCATTGGAATCGATACATTTGGAGCATCAGCACCAGGGGATGAAGTTATAAAAAACTATGGCTTTACAGTAGAAAATGTCGTCAAACATGCTGAGAATTTGATGAACAAATAAATAGAGCTACGGACTACCGCTTTCTAGTATGCGGTAGTCCTCATTTAAGTTTTTATAATTCTGACAAAAATCGTAGATGTAGCAAGTCATAATGTGACAAATTATTCGCTCTATGCTCTGTATAATCATGAGCAAGGAGTGATAGAGCTATGCAATTTGTAATTTATGCGATTAAACAAGAAGTGTGTGAACACTATTATTATAAAGTAGAAATAATAAAGCGATTTTTTGAAGAATGCTTACGTGCCCCTCATTCTGGGTTGCTTCAGAAGCAATTAGATTATATAACGGAAGATTTCTCGTATAAGCAATGGTTTGCGGACCGCTATAAAGGCTTGCGCAACATACCATTCTCTATTAATGCGAACGGGGAATTATTCAAACGCGGGCAAAATTATGATATCATTATCAAAAAGAATGGCAGTTGTCTATTACAGTGTGACAGTCTCTGGCAAGCAGAACGAGTGTTATTTCAACCACTAAGAATGTGCGATCAGTCGTTTTTTATTGTAGAAGAAAGTGGAGAGCATTATGGATGGATTTCCCCTCTTTCAAGTCAGCGCTTGTTATCGTAGAATGCTCTATTGTATTCGTGTGAGCATTTTACTATACTGTTATGGGAGACAAAACGAAGGAGGAAGACGTAGAGATGACTTTAGGCATAGTGTGGGTAATTATTATTGCCGTCTTGGCCCTCGTTGGTGGAGCAGCCCTGGGCTTTTTCATCGCGAGAAAATATATGATGAACTATTTAAAGAAGAACCCGCCAATTAATGAACAAATGTTACGTACCATGATGATGCAGATGGGACAAAAACCATCCCAGAAGAAGATCAATCAAATGATGCGGGCTATGAACAACCAACAGAACAAATAACAAGTCGAGACCTTCTCTTTCATACCATATGGAGAGAAGGTTTTTTAATGGATAGATGTGTTTCAGTTAGGGCAACCTTCATGGTATGTTCACAACTGATTCATCGTTTTTTTAAATTTGATTTGATACAATAAGATTTGAGTCGATAAATGGGGGGCGTGTTATGACAGATGTAAATATTTTGTTAGCTTTTGGGGCTGGCTTTCTTTCCTTTATATCACCATGTGTTTTACCTTTGTATCCCGTGTTTCTTTCCTACATAACCGGAATGAGTGTAAATGAGTTAAAAGAAGATAACGGTATGCTTAAGAAGAGAAGTATGGCTCATACCATTTTATTCTTGCTCGGTTTTACCACGATTTTTATAATCTTAGGTTTTTCTGGGTCGTTATTTTCACAATTTTTTATTCAAAATGAAGAAATTATTAGAAGGCTGGGAGCTATTCTTGTAATTTTCTTTGGTTTTGTGATTATTGGGGTATTCAATTTTAAATTCCTAATGCAGGATCATAAGATTACTTTTAAAAATCGGCCAGCCGGCTATATAGGCTCCTTTATTATCGGTCTTACGTTCTCGTTAGGCTGGACGCCTTGCATGGGGCCGATTTTGGCTGCTGTTCTGGGGCTGGCTTCAAACAGTCCCGAGTTATTTCTCGTTATGATGATTTCTTACTCCCTGGGCTTTTCTATTCCGTTTTTCGTTTTATCCTTCTTCGTTGGAAAATTAGACTGGATTAAACGACATAGTGGAAAAATCATGAAAATCGGAGGGTATATTATGATTCTGATGGGGATTGCCTTATATTTTAATTGGATGGCGAAGCTGACTTCTTATCTAGCCGGTTTATTTGGCTTTCAAGGCTTATAAATCGTAGCATTCCATTGGATTTTATATTATGATGAAGATATTGAAACAGTATAAGGAGTTTAATTATGACTAGGACGAATGATTTAATCTTAAGAACAACTACATCCCTTATTGCGTTCATCCTGTTCGGGTTCTCAGCCTATTTATTTTTTGCCGGCCACAATGCACCTGGGGGAGGCTTCATCGGCGGATTGATGGCTGCAGCAGCACTCGTGCTCATGTACATGGCTTATGGACTCAATGCGATGGAGAAAGTTATTCGTGTCAACTTTCGGTACATGATCTTCACCGGATTATTAATCGCTGTGGCTACAGGGATCGGATCATTTATATTTGGAGAGCCATTTTTAAGTCACACTTTTGCCTATTTTCAGTTGCCTGTTCTAGGCCGGACAGAGCTTGCTACAGCCCTGTTATTTGATTTAGGTGTATATTTGACGGTGATCGGGGTTTCCATGACGATCATTTTGGCTGTGGCAGAGGATCAGGAATAACTTTTGCCAAAGAGAATCTAAGGCGTCAGGATTTTAAACGCCCTTTAAAGGAATGTAGTCCATGAATGTTGAGCAAAATTGATCAGGAATCGGAAGAAAGAGTGAAAACTTTATGTTTTGGATAATTGCAAGCACAGTAGTAGCTGCATGTATGGCCACGGTCATGATCTTTGTCCGTCTTAGGGCAGCTAAAAAGCCTGCCAGCGTAAAAAAAATCATTTTACCGCCGCTTTTTATGAGTACCGGGGCATTTATGTTTTTATTTCCAGCTTTCCGCGTAGAGTGGGGACAAGTTGCAGAGGCTGTTTTAGTAGGTGTGATCTTTTCTATTTTTTTGATTCGCACCTCAAAATTTGAAGTTAGGGAAGATAACATCTATCTGAAACCTTCAAAAGCATTTGTGTTTATTTTATTTGGTTTATTGATTTTACGGATCATACTTAAATTAATCATAGGTCAGACTATAGCTTTTGGAGAAATGAGCGGTATGTTTTTCTTGCTGGCTCTTGGAATGATTGTCACATGGCGATTAGCTATGTTGAGACAGTACTTACAACTAGAAAAAACGTTATAAATGACGAATGTGAAAGCCTCCTTTTCAAATAATAAGGAGGTTTTCTTCTTTTTTAAAAGGAAAATAAAAAGACCGTACCGGGTTTAAGCGGTCCGATCTTTTTATCGTTCTAGCAGAGGGTGGTAGGGTGTAATATCGATTTCTTTTTCCTGCAGCTTCTTGATTAGAAATTTGTGATCCCGTTTTGGGGTTGCGAGGATATAGCCTTCTATGATGATCTCTTGTGTAATTTTAGAGCATTTCTTTTCCAGAGCCACCTGTCCAATCCTGCCTGCTATTTTCTGTTTGGCTACATCACGGAAGAGTTCCGGAACAGGAGACACAAGTTCTTCAAGCAAAGCTTTTTGATCCGTATTCCACATATGAATAGTCTGGTCAATATAATGCTCTTCCCAGTCAATCGTGGACTTTCCGTCTTCTTTTGGCATCCGCTTAAGGAACTTACGAAACATGAAAAAGCCGCCAATTCCCATGAGAACAACCATGATGACAATCCACCCGATAATAAATAGGGCAAAGCCACCTGACATACAATCACCTGTTTCATTATTGTGCTTATTCTTTCTGCTCCTATAATTATAAAACCATTGGCAAAGAAAGACAAGCGGTTATCTTGTCGTCAGGAAATTATCAAATATTTGCGCTATGATCTAAGAAAACTGTCGTTATAACAAAAATGGTGTCTAATTATTTTACATATTAATCGTTTTCATTTAAAATAGATGGTGCCTATTTGTGAACTTTCATGAAAAAAGGAAGCAAATGTACAAATTTGGGGAATGGGGATGCTGATATACAGCTCACCATTGAATTTTGATGAGGGGGTAAAAGGAATATGGCTAGCAACGCATTTAATGCTCGCAAACAATTCGACTTAAATGGCAAAACGTACAACTACTACGATCTAAAAGCCTTAGAAGATGCGGGACATGGCAAGATTTCCCGTCTGCCTTTCTCCATTCGTATTCTGCTTGAGTCTCTGCTCCGTCAACACGATGGACGCGTGATTCAGGATAGTCACGTGGAGAGTCTAGCAAACTGGGGAACTAGTAAAGCAAAAGGGGAAGATGTTCCATTTAAACCTTCCCGTGTTATCTTACAGGACTTCACAGGTGTTCCAGCTGTTGTTGACCTTGCTTCACTTCGTAAGGCAATGGTTGATATGGGAGGAAGTCCAGATAAAATCAACCCAGAGGTACCGGTGGATCTAGTTATTGACCACTCTGTGCAAGTCGATAAATATGGTACGGCTGATTCATTGGATATTAATATGGAACTAGAATTCGAACGTAACCAGGAGCGTTATGAGTTCCTTCACTGGGCTCAAAAGGCATTTAATAACTACCGTGCTGTTCCACCTGCAACTGGAATCGTTCACCAAGTAAACTTAGAATACATTGCAAATGTCGTTCATGCGAAGGAGAACGATGAAGGCACTGTTGATACTTATCCAGATACACTTGTCGGTACAGACTCTCATACGACCATGATTAATGGCCTTGGTGTTCTAGGATGGGGTGTTGGTGGTATTGAAGCAGAAGCAGGAATGCTTGGCCAGCCATCATACTTCCCTGCACCAGAGGTTATCGGAGTTAAGCTGAACGGCAGCTTTCCACAAGGAACCACTGCAACTGACTTAGCACTGAAAGTTACACAGAAGCTAAGAGAACAAAATGTTGTTGGAAAATTTGTTGAATTCTTTGGACCTGGCCTGCAGGAAATGCCGCTTGCTGACCGCGCAACGATTTCAAACATGGCACCAGAATATGGGGCTACATGCGGGTTTTTCCCGGTTGACGGCGAATCTCTAGAATACATGCGTTTAACAGGACGCAGCGAAGAGCAAATTGAACTTGTCGAAAAATATTGCAAAGAAAACAATCTTTGGTATGATCCATCTCTAGAAGATCCAGATTTCACTTCACTGGTGGAAATTGAATTAAGTGATCTTGAACCTAACCTATCAGGTCCTAAGCGTCCACAAGATTTAATTCCGCTTTCTCAAATGAAGGAATCCTTTAATAAAGCTATTACTGGTCCAGCTGGTAACCATGGCTTTGGGCTGGATGAGTCTGAATTTGATAAAGAAGCTGAAGTACAGTTCGAGGATGGCAAGAAAGCTGTCATGAAGACAGGCGCATTAGCTATTGCAGCCATTACTTCATGTACAAACACTTCTAATCCGCACGTTATGCTTGGTGCCGGATTAGTAGCTAAAAAAGCAATTGAAAAAGGTCTTGAGGTGCCTGGATATGTGAAGACTTCACTTGCACCAGGTTCTAAAGTTGTTACGCGTTACCTTGAGGATTCAGGGTTAATGCCGTACTTGAACCAATTAGGGTTTAACCTCGTTGGGTACGGTTGTACAACATGTATTGGTAACTCTGGTCCACTGCTTCCTGAGATTGAAAAGGCGATTGCTGATAGCGATCTGACAGCATCTTCTGTTCTTTCAGGAAACCGTAACTTTGAAGGACGTATTCACCCGCTAGTGAAAGCAAACTATTTGGCTTCTCCGCCACTAGTTGTTGCTTATGCCCTTGCTGGTACGGTTGATATCGATCTCAAGAAAGAAGCTCTAGGCACAGATAAAGATGGAGAACCTGTGTACTTTGATGATATCTGGCCAACACAGGAGGAAATCAAGGCTGAAATTTCTAGTGCTGTGACACCCGAAATTTTCCGAAAAGAATATGAAAATGTCTTCAACTCTAATGAGAAGTGGAATGAAATCGATACTACAGACGAACCGCTTTATGACTGGAATGAAGAATCTACTTATATCCAGAACCCGCCGTTCTTCGAAGCGCTATCTCGTGATCCAGAAACGGTTAAACCTCTTAATGGCATGCGCATAGTTGGTAAATTTGGTGACTCTGTTACAACCGACCACATTTCTCCAGCAGGTGCGATACCTAAAAATATGCCTGCAGGGGAATACCTTCAGGATAAGAATGTTTCACCACGAAACTTCAACTCTTACGGTTCACGCCGAGGAAACCATGAAGTGATGATGCGCGGTACGTTTGCGAACATTCGTATTCGTAACCAGTTAGCTCCTGGTACTGAAGGTGGCTTCACAACGTACTGGCCGACTGAAGAAGTGATGCCGATTTACACTGCAGCAATGAAGTATAAAGAGGATCAGACTCCGCTTGCTGTTATTGCTGGTGACGATTACGGAATGGGAAGCTCTCGTGACTGGGCTGCTAAAGGAACAGATCTTCTTGGCATTAAGACGGTTATAGCTCAAAGCTTTGAACGGATTCACCGTTCTAACCTTGTGATGATGGGCGTATTGCCATTGCAGTTTAAAGATGGAGATACGATTGAATCTCTAGGATTAACGGGTCGCGAATCTATCGATGTTCAAGTTGATGAATCTGTTAAGCCGCACGATTTAGTCAAAGTAACGGCAACAGATGAAGAGGGCAACAAGAAAGAATTTGAAGTCATTGCCCGTTTCGATAGTGAAGTAGAGGTAGATTACTATCGTCATGGTGGAATTCTTCAAATGGTACTACGTAATAAGTTAAGCTAAACAGCATCTAAAAGGACCGCTCATTTTGAGCGGTCCTTTTTTATGAATTATTTTCAAACAATGATCATCAACGCTTTACAAGGTAATGGTATTATTTATATTGTTATGTATATAGGATTACTCTACAAAAACATGCTGACTGCAGATTGATAGTTCGGCATAATTATTTTGGTTTCAATAGGCATGTCTGCTAGTTCGCTATTGTATGTATAAATAGAAGCGTTCTTTCTATAGTCGGTCGATAAATACATAAAGGATGGGTGATTAATGGGAAAACAAATCGGTGCGGGGCTTTTTTTGGTTGTACTACTAGGGATGGTCGTTTTTAATATGGTTACGGAAGAAGAGAAGGACCCTGCTGAAGGTGAGGCTGAAGAATATAATGTTTCAGGTGATCCTTCACAAGAGGGTACAGCCATCACCCCGCCTAATGCACCTGACGGCCTTGAAGTCGGCGAGAAGGCACCAAATTTTACATTAAAGACACTTGATGGAGAAACGTTAAGTTTATCTGATTTACGCGGCGAAAAAGTAATGTTGAACTTCTGGGCAACATGGTGTCCGCCATGCCGTGAAGAAATGCCGAGGATGGAAAGATTTCATCAAAAATACGGTGATGAGATAAAGATTGTCGCTGTAAATGCAACTGGGTCGGAAAGCAGTATAAAAAAAGTGAAAAACTATATTCAGGAAGGCGGCTACACTTTTCCAGTAGTCTTAGATAAGGAACTGAAAGTAAATAACGATTATCAAGCTATTGCCCTTCCGACAACGTACTTTATTGGAACAGACGGGGTCATTCAACAGCCACGTAAAGTGGGTCCGATGAGCTACGAATACATGGTGAAAATGATGAATGCGTTAAATTAGGAATATTTTGTGTAACATATGGGAATCCTTTGTTCATAAAGGAGAGATTCACATGAGAAGAAGACAAAATATATCCTACACTGAACGAGTCCGGGAAAATATTCGTTTAATTAAAGAAGATGAAAAGTTATTAGACCAAATCGAAGAAAGAATTGAACAGCGACATCGTAAACGTATGAAGCAGATCCCTTCATAAAACAGGGATCTGCTTTTTTCTATGCGAGTACTGAGGCCGGGCAAGTTAATCTACATAAGAGAGCGACTATGTTAAAATAAGGAACGGTAATAATTGGGGCTGCAGGACGTTATGTATCCGTTACCTTCTACTATACTCTATTACATACTTCCTTGAAGGGATGTGAAATCATGGATGAATCCGTCCTGAAACATTGGACAAGTCTGGATATGGTACCTCCCATTACAGAAATTGAAGCATTGCGTCTGATGGATGCTGAGACCGATCTTGAACAGGACATCAAAGCCCGTCTTTATATCGTGCTCGCCTATTATCGCATGCAGCGTCATCAAGACAAGGATCCTCTTGCTGATCAGTTTATTGAGGAAGCGAGGGTAATTCAACCTGATAATCCATTAGTTCGTGATCTATATGAATCCATTCAGCTGTTAAGAGCTTATCGAATCTTGAAAGATACGTCTTATGAACAATGGCTGCTCCACGAAACAGATCACGATTCTACTAAAGGAAAAAAAGCACGAGTTATGTACAGTGATGTGGATATGGTTCAGCAACAATGGGATGAAGAGCTCGCCACTAAAACTCTTATTGATGCAACTAGTCATAGACTTAAACTTTATCAAGAAGTGTATGAGCACTTATCAGTGTTAAAGGCTATTTTGACAGAGGCTCTCGATTCCATTGAGCACCGCCGGATTCAGATTCCGGTCAAACAAGTAAATGAAAAGACGAGAAAGCTTAGTGAATACCAGGATGAATTGTATCGACATTTACCGTCATTTTTAACACTCTCTGTCGATGTTAATCCAATTGAGTCGCTTAAGAACATGGTAGGTTTGCATGACGTAAAAAAATATATGAAGAGATACTATCAATTTTTAAAATATCAACAGCAGCGCCGGAGCTTTGGTTTCTCAATGGTGGATGACCCCGGTCTTCACATGATTATTACAGGAAATCCCGGCACAGGGAAAACGACGATCGCTCGCTTACTTGCTAACATTTACTACGATCTAGGTATACTTGATACGAGAGATGTAGTTGAGGTTAACCGTTCCCATCTCGTCGGTTCATATGTAGGCCAAAGTGAAGAAAATACGCTGAATTATGTCCAACAGGCAATCGGCGGTGTTTTATTTATTGATGAAGCCTATAGTTTGAAGAGAGAAGGGCAAACAGGGAACGACTATGGTCAGGCAGTTATAGATACACTTGTATCCGCGATGACGGGCAAGGAATATGGCGGGAAATTTGCTGTTATTCTAGCTGGGTACCCGGAAGAAATGCGTCAATTTCTATGGTCCAATACAGGTCTTCGGAGCAGGTTTCCAGAGCAGAATCATATCGAGCTTCCAGATTATCAAATGGATGAGCTGCTTGAAATTGCTGAATCGATCGCTCTTGAGAATGACTTCTTTTTTACAGAAAAGGCGCTACGGTTATTTGAAACACTCATAGAAAAAGAACGAGTCGATGATTCATTTGGCAATGCGCGAACGGTGCGTAATCTTGTATTAAAAACCATTTTCCAAAAGGGTGCCTCTGAACAATTAGAGGATAAGCACCACTGGCTTGATCATATGAGGATTAAAGAGGAAGATTTAAGCTTTGATAACAATCTGGACGAAGCATCAACGTCACCTATGGAACGTCTACAGTCGTTAATTGGTTTAAATAATGTCAAAGAAGAAGTGAGAAAACTCTCGGCATTTGTACGCTCCCAACAAAAAAGGAAAGAGCGAGGCTATCCAGTTGTACCGATTCAACTTCATTCCGTGTTTTCTGGAAACCCCGGCACAGGGAAAACAACCGTTGCAGATATTTATGCTCAGGTTTTAAAGGAATGTGGTTTGTTAAAGAGGGGCCATGTTGTGGTCGTCTCAAGAAGTGATCTCGTTGCCGGCTATGTGGGGCAAACAGCGATCAAGACGAAGCGAAAAATCCGTGAAGCGTTAGGTGGAGTACTGTTTATTGATGAGGCTTATGGATTATATAATGGCGGGCGGGATGATTTTGGCAAAGAAGCCATAGAAACCTTAGTTGATGAGATGACCCGTCATAATGAGAACCTCGTTGTTATATTAGCTGGCTATCAGCAAGAGATGAAGCAACTGATTGCCAGTAATCCAGGACTATCATCACGATTTAAAAAGTATTTATTATTTCCGGATTATAATGAACAGGAACTGTTAGATATGTTAATGTATCAAACTTCGCAGTATAGGTACGGACTGGCTGATGACGTTGAACCCTATTTATTAAATCAGTTTCAATCACACACGATAGAGGGGAATGGCCGGTTTATCAATAATCTAGTAAATGAAGCGATTCAATACCAGGCCATTCGTTTAATGGAAGAAGAAGGCGATGGCTGGAATACGTTAACGTTGAATGATCTAACAAATGCATGGCACAACGTTCGGAAGGAGTCATAAGAATGAAACAGAACAGGACTACCATTAAGGTTCGCTATCAGGAAACAGATATGATGGGGGTCGTGTACCATGCCAATTACTTAGTGTGGTTTGAGATGGGACGAACGGCATTTATTGAAGATCTAGGCTTTAAGTATCATGAAATTGAACAGCAGGGGGTTTACTCCCCGGTAGTTGATGTCTCGATCCATTATAAAAAACCCGTTCGTTATGGTGATGATGTTCACGTGTTAACATGGGTAGAAGAGTATGACGGACTGCGAATCACATATGGCTATGAAGTGAGACACGAAGGTGGGGAAGTAGCTGTAAAAGGAACGACTAAGCATGTGATTGTAAAGCAGGACAGCTTCCGTCCGGTTTCGATTCGTAGAAGTTTCCCGGAGTGGCATGAAGCCTACCTTCAAGCCATGGAGCCACAAGCGTAATGGCTTTTGGGGTAAAAAGACAGGAACTGCAAAGCTGGAAAAGACGGGTTCAACACGGTGAAATTGCCTTCTTAACTCATTACTGGATTGATGAAAGGTTCCCTGGTTGTGATACCGTCACAAAGGTCGGCTGCTCAGACATCAACAAACTGATCGAGTGGGGCAAACAATATAAGCTTCAGAGGGAGTGGATTCATTATGATCTTTCCTATCCGCATTTTGATCTGTTTGGAAGCCGACAATATTCCATTTTAGAAAGTGAACATCAGTGGGAACAAATTAAGAGATTTTCGTTAGATAAAAAGTAAGACGCCGTCATGGGACGGCGTCAATTATTTTTCGTAACTAAATTTAGGTTCATCCCATTTTTCGTCTAAGGAAACTTTTAGTGAATGCTGATCAAAATACCATTCATCATCTTTTTCAATAAAGTATTCAATATGGTTCACTTTCGCCGTGGCGATAGGATCTTTCATGTCATCTTCGCGAATAGCCAATGAAAATCCTGGCTGTAAACCGCCAACTCCACCATAGCGAACATAAAAGCGTATGGATGTTTCCTCATTGATTTCTAATTCATCCTCATACCATTTGGCTGCATCTTCTGTTACAACTAAATTCATAAGCTCATCTCCTCATCAAAGCTTCGTATAATCTTGTCTATCCTTAAACAGGCTCGGATAAACCTCATAACAGAACACACGTCCAGACTTAACGTTCAGACTCTCTCTTACTGCGATGATCTTTGAGTGGAACTGGATCAAAGCCTCCTTTATGAAAGGGGTGGCATTTCAGCAAGCGCCGGAGCGTCAAGTAAGTACCTTTTAACAAACCAAATCGTCTTAGAGACTCAAGACTATATTCTGAACAAGTCGGTTGAAAACGGCAAGTAGGTGGTGTCATCGGACTGATAAACTTGCGGTAAAACGTGATGGGACCGATTAAGATATACTTCATAAAATGATCCTTTACTAACGAGTCTTTTCTTGTTTTTTATCATAACTTAAAGTGGCAACTGCGTCATGTAAATGAATGGATTCTTCATTACGACAGCTCACTTCAAAAGCCTCAACAAAGCTGTACTCATACAAATCAGCGGCAACAAGACGGACGATATCTTCAACAAAGCGAGGGTTCTCATAAGCTTGCTCTGTGACCATTTTCTCGTCCGGTCGTTTTAATACGGGGTGGATCCTCGCACTAGCATTGCTTTCAGCCGCTTCCAGTAAAGCAGCTTTCCAATCGATCTGCTGTTCATCAAAGTCTTCAGTAAGTTTTACACTCATCGACACATTGCCGCGCTGGTTATGAGCACTATATTCACTAATCTCTTTAGAGCAAGGGCATAGCGTAGTTATTTTACCAGTCAGTTCAACCGTCACATCATATCCAGTAGTGTGATCGTAGAGTACTTTGATCGTGGCATCGGCATGGTTCATTCCAGCTAAGTCAGAATAGGGTCCTTTTCTTTCAAAAAACCATGGGAAAGATACCTCAACTTCTGCATCTTCCTGTTTCAAGCGACCAGCCAGTTCTTTTGTAAACTTCTTCAATGTCTCAATATCAATAGCAAATCCTTCATGATGATACTTATCGAGCTGCTCAGTAAAGCGGCTCATATTGGTTCCTTTGCTTCCTTGAGCGATCGATGAGCCAAAGGTGAATGTTCCAATCGTCGTTTGAATTTGCGGGACAAGCTGACTCGGAATTTGAATGGGGTGCTTTACATTGGAAATACCTACCATGTCGATGTTAAATAAGAAATCTTTTTTGGAGTTTTGTAAATCAACCATCTTCTCTTTTTGTTCAGGTTTTGTACGGGGACCTGGATCCACAGAGCCGAAAAGTTTATGTCGTTCCTTCTTTGAAGGGAGTTGTTTGTTTTTATTCAATTCAGTTTGGTTCATAGCGATGACTCCTTTTTTGACCTTCGTTATACGTCAAAGTATACAATATGTAGCAACAATTATACAATTTAATGCTTTTGTGATGTGTGATCATTCTACACTTTTCACAAGAAAGAAGTCTACAACAGTTCACCTGTTATAGACTTCTTTCACATCCAAGTTATTTTTGGTTCTGTTTTGTTTATAATCCGTTTGATGTTTGCCAGGTGGCGATAGATTACGAACAATGTAAATAGAGCAATGAGAATGGTTAACCCATAGTCCTGAAATAAAATAGAAACGACCACCGAGACAATTCCAGTAATCATGGAAGATAGTGACACATACTTGCTAATATACAGGACGAGGAAGAATGTTGCTAACATAATAATAAAAATGAGCGGATTAATTCCTAATATGACTCCACCTGAAGTCGCGACTGCTTTCCCGCCTTTAAATCCTGCAAACAGTGGATACATATGACCTATTACAGCAAATATTCCAATTACCAGAGTGATAATATCGGCGCCCATAATAAAGGGGAGTGCCGTGGCAAATGTTCCTTTTAACATATCCGCACTGGTCACGAGCAAGCCTGCTTTAATGCCTAATACGCGAAAAGTATTAGTTCCTCCAAGATTGCCGCTTCCGTGTTCACGAATATCGATACCGAAGCCTAGTTTACCAACAAGCAGACCTGAGGGTATGGATCCAAGTAAATAGGCTATGATGATGTAAATGACGTACTCCATGCTGTACAACTCCTTAAGTCTTGAAGAATCGGGGTAAGGGAGACTCAGGCGGTACATCCCTTTTTTATATAGTTTATCATTATATACGTCGTGAAAGAACAACAAAATAACCGAGCTAACCTGCTTTTATTTTCTTTGCGATGAACATCCTTTATGATTAATCTAGAAAGGATCGTATAAATATGAATCGCAAAAGGAAAGTATGGCTCTGGTGTTTTGTTGGATGTTTGATGCTGCTCGGTGCCATCATTTGGTTATATCCCTTCCCTTCTCACGAAAAGGTTGAGTTTTCCTCTGATAAGCACTCTTTGTTTTATGAAGGAAAGCGCTCGGAAGTTCATGGGATAATGAAAGATGACCGCCTTTACATCCCTGTTGAATATATCCGGCAGGATTTGAATAAACCTGTCGTTTATGATCAGAAAAGTGAGTCAATGATCATGACCACCGCACAAAATGTTTATCAAATTACCGTTGAGGAGCCGTTTTATAAAAAGAATGATAGATTAATAGAACTTTCTTACCAAGCTGGTCTCGAAACGGATGGAGATCGCTGGATAGCTGCGGAATTTCTTCAAAATATATATGCTTTATCTGTTAGGACATATCCAAATGGCGCTGTCCATATCTTTCCTCAAGGGTTTGAAAAGAAATCTGCAGAGATTAAATCAGGTACAGAAGAGTATGGACTAGCTGTCAGAAGTGAACCTACTGTAACGTCATCCTATTATACCAGTCTGCAAGGATTAGACAAGGTTACCGTTCTCCAGGCTTCTCAAATGGTTTTGATCCTGACCTAACTTCCAAGGTATTGCCTTCATACGAGAAAAGGACGAAGATGATTCACCAGCTGTTGCGTCTGGCAAAAGAGAATAACCTGGATGGGATTAATTTGGATTTTGAAAATGTCTATGAGGAAGATGGGGAATGGTTTACACAATTTGTAAGGGAACTCACACCTCGAGCTCACAATCAAGGATTAGTTATATCAGTAGATATTACGTTCATTTCAAACAGCAATCAATGGTCAGAATTTTATGAGCGCGCTGAGCTCGCAGAAGCAGCTGACTTCTTAATCGTAATGGCTTATGACCAGCACTGGGCTACTTCCCCTCAAGCAGGCAGTGTAGCCAGTCTTCAATGGGTGGAACAAAATTTGCAAGAATTACTTGAGGTCGTGCCAAATGAACACCTTCTCTTAGGTATCCCTTTATATACTCGATTGTGGGAGGAAAACAATGGGGAAGTAAGTTCTACTGCTTTAACAATGGAAGAGGCTGAACGCTGGGTGAAAGAGAAAGGTCTAACACTTGAGTTAGCTGGGTCAACCGGTCAGGAATATGTACAGGCGACAATCGATGGTACCACTTATAAAATGTGGCTGGAGAATGAAACATCCTTGGGAAAACGGATAGGTCTCATGGAAAAATACAAGTTGGCGGGGATTGCCTCATGGAGCATTTATTTTGCTGATCAAGAGGCATGGGAATTTATTAACGAGCAATTATATAAAAAGTGAAGCTTGTTCATCTGTCGCAAAACCCCGAAATGTTTTGAATTATGTAAATGTGGGAAGATATAGTTGATGTTTTATAAAGAAAAGAGGGGGAAGGTCATGATTACGTTTAAGGATGTGACGAAAACATATCCTGATGGCACCACAGCCATTAAATCTATTCAATTAGAAGTACAGGAAGGAGAATTATTAGTCCTGATTGGGCCGAGCGGATGTGGTAAAACAACGACGATGAAAATGGTTAATCGTTTAATAGAACCTACAGAAGGGTCTATCATGATACATAACAAGGATATTAGGGAGTATAGTATTCACGAGCTCCGCTGGAATATTGGTTATGTACTTCAACAGATTGCTCTGTTTCCGCACATGACGATAGAGGAGAATATCTCCATCGTTCCCGAAATGAAAAAATGGAAGAAACAAGCCTTATCGGAGCGAATCGATGAATTATTAAATATGGTAGGATTAGACCCTGCCACCTATAGAAAGCGTAAGCCAAGTGAACTATCCGGCGGGCAGCAGCAGCGGATCGGTGTACTGCGCGCTTTAGCAGCCGATCCTGATATCATTCTGATGGACGAGCCGTTCAGTGCACTCGATCCGATCAGCAGGGAACAGCTGCAGAAAGACATTAGACAATTGCAGCAGGAGATTAAAAAAACGATTATTTTCGTCACCCATGACATTGACGAAGCGATGGCAATCGGGGATCGTGTTTGTTTAATGAGAGAGGGGGAGATCGTTCAGCTTGATCAGCCTCAGAACTTGATTTTACACCCAGCAAATTCGTTCGTTGAGGACTTTATAGGGGAAAAGAAATCTCCCTGGCAAACAGCGATTGATGTCATCATCGACCAAGCAAAGCCACAAGTATACACGGTAGACGACTATGTAACAGGGAAAATTCCGCAAGAAGGAACGTTTGCTATTAAATCCAACAAAGGCCAGTTTACATTTGGGCTTCATCATGGCGAGAAAGTAGATCTCCCTGTGCTAAGTCATGATATGTCACTGCGAGAAGCCACCCAAGCTTTTGAGGACGTGGATTACCCGCTGCTCCCTGTAGTCCAAAACGGGGAATTAATTGGAACGCTTTCTTATAAGGATATGGTGCTTCACCTCAAGAAACAAATTAAAGCAGACAACGGGGTGGTACGCACATGAATACTTTTATCGAAGTGTTTCAACAAAGACAAGATGTTTTATACGAGAAAATTTGGGAGCATTTGCAGATTTCTATTATTGCCCTGGTTATTGCTACTTTAATTTCGGTACCGCTAGGGTTGCTGTTAACAAGAAATCAGCGGGTTGCTGAGCCTATTATAGGGGTCACGGCCATCATGCAGACGATCCCGAGTCTGGCTGTATTAGCTTTTTTGATTCCTTTTTTCGGAATAGGTAAAACGCCAGCGATCATTGCTTTATCAGCTTATGGACTGTTACCGATTATAAGGAATACGTACACAGGAATTAAAGAGGTCAGTCCGGCCTTGAAAGAAGCCGCTACAGGGATGGGAATGAGCTCGTTTAGAAGGCTTTCGAAAGTAGAGCTCCCGTTAGCTATGCCTGTAATTATGGCAGGTATTCGAACATCAATGGTTTTGATTGTCGGAACCACTACGATTGCAGCATTGATCGGAGCTGGCGGATTGGGTGACTTGATTCTGCTCGGCCTTGACCGCGGCGGTGATATCAACTTAATTTTATTAGGTGCGATTCCAGCAGCATTACTTGCCATTTTATTAGATTTTATCCTGCGTTTATTTGAACGAACATCAGCTAAATCTGGCTTTAGGTCACTTGTGAGTTTACTTGTCATTGCAGCTTTAATTGCTGTAGGCCCGTTAGCCTTTGGAGGAAAAGCACAAAATGATTTAGTCGTCGGTGGAAAGCTCGGTTCAGAGCCTGCCATCCTGGCTAATATGTATAAATTATTGATTGAGGAAGAGACGGATTTAAACGTTGGGTTACAGACAAATTTAGGGAAAACGGATTTGGTCTTTAGTGCCTTGCAAGAAGGAAGTATTGATATTTATCCTGAATTTACAGGAACTGCGCTTGTTACTTTATTAGGTCAACAAGCGAAAAGTAATAACCCTGAGGAAGTCTATCAGCAGGCTAAAAAAGGTATGGCTGAAGAATTTAACATGGCCTATTTGAAGCCGATGCAATTTAATAACACGTATGCGGTCGCCACAACTCAAGAATTGGCTGAGCAATATAACCTTGAAACCATAGGTGATCTCAAGCCAATTGAAGAGCAAATCAGCGCTGGCTTTACCCTCGAATTTAAAGATAGGGAGGATGGCTACCAAGGAATGAAAGAAGTTTATAATCTTAACTTTGGCGAAGTGATTACTATGGACCCTGGTTTAAGACAAGGAGCCATTTCCAGCGGAGAAGTAGACATTATCGATGCTTACGCAACCGCTGGATATATGATCGATCTAAACTTAAAAGTCTTAGATGATCCTAAGAACTTATTTCCGCCATATCAAGGTGCGCCACTAATGAGGCAGGAAACACTTGATAAGTACCCACAGCTTGATGAAGTCCTGAACCAGTTAGCCGGTAAGATTACAGGTGATCAGATGCGCCAAATGAACTATGAGGTAAGTTTTGAAGATCGTGAACCTGAACAAGTGGCACGTGAATATCTTATCAGTGAAGGACTATTGGAAGAATAAGGAGGATCAATCATGCTTACAAATCCAGATCAAGAGCAGATTCGAAACCTGTTGGAAGACACCAAAACGATCGCAGTTGTTGGTTTATCTGATAAGCCTCATCGTACATCTTATCAAGTTAGTGAAGCCATGCAGCGTGCTGGATATAAGATCATCCCCGTAAACCCTGCCATAACGGATTCTTTGGGGGAAAAAGCTTACCAGCAACTTAGTGATGTAGAAGGACCGGTTGATATCGTCAACGTGTTCAGAAGATCTGAATTCCTTCTGGGTATCGCGAATGAAGTGGCAGAAATGGATGTTAAAGCTTTATGGGCTCAACAAGGGGTTATCCATCAGGATGCCCCTGAAATTCTAAACGATCATAAAGGGCTGTTGATTATGGATATGTGTATTAAAGTGGCTCATTCAATTCTATCCGTTAAATGAAAATTTTTAGGAAAATCCCTGCTATAGCAGGGATTTTTTCGCGGGGTTTTTGATAAATTTATTTGCGTCTTGAAATAAAACCGCTACAATATAACAAGTGATGTATTTATATAGAGAGTACAAAAGGGTCCTGTGACGATACGGGACGTAGCGTTCGTAGAAGCCCATTTTTATTCGGCAGCATTTTGTATTTTATGCATATGACGTTTACATATACGAACAATTGTTCTAATATGAACCTAGAAGATTGTGTCGTTTTTTTAGAAAGGAGCCGATGGAAAATTGTCGAAGCAAAATCAAACTTATTCAGATGATTCCATACAAGTATTAGAGGGGTTGGAGGCTGTCCGGAAGCGGCCAGGGATGTACATTGGTTCTACGGATCAGCGTGGTCTTCATCATTTAGTTTTTGAAATCGTAGATAATGCTGTGGATGAGGCGTTAGCTGGATTCGGACAGCAAATGACGGTCGTTCTTCATAAAGATGGGAGTGTGTCCGTTAAGGATGAAGCTCGTGGTATGCCTACTGGAATGCATAAGACAGGTAAGCCTACACCTGAGGTCATCCTGACTGTATTGCACGCAGGCGGCAAGTTTGGTCAAGCTGGATATAAATCAAGCGGAGGCTTACACGGTGTCGGTGCTTCGGTTGTTAATGCTTTATCGCAATGGCTGGAAGTCCATATTTGCCGAGATGGAGAGAAGTATTTCCAACGTTTCGAACGTGGCGGGATACCTGTTACGACCCTTGAACATAAAGGGAAAACGCGAAAAACAGGTACCACTATTCGGTTTAAGCCGGATGAAACCATTTTTTCCGTGAAAAAATTCAACTTTGAGACCCTTTCCGAGCGCTTGCGAGAAGCGGCATTTTTATTAAAAGGATTCCGCATTAATTTAGTGGATGAACGTGAAGGAATAGAAGAGTCCTATCAATATGATGATGGGATTGAATCGTTTGTAGCCTATTTGAATGAAGAAAAAGACACACTTCATCCGATCGTTTCTTTCGAAGGAAAACATTCAGAGATTGAAGTGGATTTTGCTTTTCAATTCAACGATGGATTTGCTGAAAGTATTCTTTCCTTCGTCAACAACGTACGAACGAAGGATGGCGGTACACACGAATCAGGTTCGAAATCTGCTATTACCCGGGTGTTTAACGACTATGCAAGACGGGCCCAGTTGTTGAAAGAAAAAGATAAAAATTTAGAAGGAAACGATATCCGCGAAGGATTCACAGCTATTATATCGGTCAGAATTCCGGAAGCCCTTCTCCAATTTGAAGGACAGACGAAGAGTAAGCTGGGTACATCGGAAGCCCGGTCTTCTGTGGATGCGGTTGTTGCTGAACAGCTTTCATACTTCCTTGAAGAAAATCCAGATGTTGCCTCGATGCTTATTAAAAAAGCCATCAGGGCTAAAGAGGCAAGAGAAGCAGCAAGAAAAGCACGTGAAGATGCTAGGTCAGGTAAGAAGCGGAAGCGGAAAGATGCATTGTTAAGTGGCAAGCTCACTCCTGCCCAATCCAAAAATGCAGCCAAAAATGAATTATATCTCGTTGAGGGGGATTCAGCCGGCGGGTCGGCCAAGCAAGGCCGTGACCGTAAATTTCAGGCAGTGCTCCCCTTACGAGGCAAGGTCATCAATACGGAAAAAGCAAAGATTGCCGATATTTTTAAAAATGAAGAAATCTCAACGATTATTAATACTATTGGTGCCGGTGTGGGCGGTGATTTTGCATTAGAGGATTGTAATTATGATAAAATTGTTATTATGACAGATGCCGATACGGACGGCGCCCATATCCAGGTACTGTTGTTAACTTTCTTTTATCGATATATGCGTCCCTTAGTAGAAGCAGGTAAAATATTTATCGCTCTTCCGCCTTTATTTAAAGTTTCAAAAGGAAAAGGGAAGAAAGAGAAAACCGAATATGCCTGGGATGAAGGTGGCATGCAGAAGCTATTGAAAGAATTTAAAAATGGCTACACGATTCAACGATATAAAGGATTAGGTGAGATGAACGCTGGTCAGCTGTGGGAAACGACGATGAATCCGGAGACGAGAACATTGATTCGAGTCACGATCGATGATCTGGCCCGAGTGGAACGTCGGGTCACTACGCTGATGGGGGACAAGGTAGAACCTCGCCGTAAATGGATTGAATCCCACGTTGCTTTTGGTCTTGAAGACGAAGCAAACATTCTAGAAAACGATAAAATCCAGACATAAAAGGGGGATTTTCTGTTGGCTGAGGCAGAAAAGTTTTTAGATTTACCATTAGAAGAAGTATTAGGCGACCGCTTTGGCCGCTATAGTAAGTATATTATTCAAGAACGCGCACTCCCAGATGCCCGTGACGGATTAAAGCCGGTTCAGCGTCGGATTTTGTATGCGATGCATCAAGAGAAAAATACGCATGATAAGCCCTATCGGAAGTCGGCTAAAACCGTTGGTACCGTTATCGGGAACTATCACCCGCACGGGGATTCATCTGTCTATGAGGCGATGGTCCGCCTGAGCCAGGACTGGAAAGTGCGCAAATCGCTGATTGAAATGCATGGGAATAACGGAAGTGTCGATGGAGACCCTCCCGCTGCTATGCGTTATACAGAAGCAAGGTTATCAAGTATCTCTTCAGAATTACTTAGAGACATTGAAAAAGACACGGTGGAACACATTCCAAACTTCGATGACACAATTCAAGAGCCCACTGTATTACCGGCTAAGTTTCCTAATTTATTAGTCAACGGATCGACAGGTATCTCTGCAGGCTACGCAACGGAAATCCCGCCTCATAACATTGGGGAAGTCATCGATGCCGTGATCATGAAGATTGATAAGCCTGATGCTGACGTAGAAAAGTTAATGACAAAGCTAAAAGGACCTGACTTTCCAACGGGTGGAACCATTCAGGGGATTGAGGGGCTAAGGAAAGCTTATGAGACTGGTAAGGGCAAAATTGTTCTGCGTGGGCGTGCAGCGATCCAGTCCTTACGTGGTGGTCGTGAGCAAATTGTCATTGACGAAATCCCTTATGAAGTAAATAAAGCTACTTTAGTGAAGAGGATGGATGAGCTTCGTATTGATCGAAAAGTAGAGGGTATTTCTGAAGTTCGTGATGAAACAGATCGAACTGGTATGAGGATCGTTATCGAACTAAAGAAAGATGCCAATAGTGAAGGCGTCCTCAATTACTTGTATAAGCATACAGATTTGCAAATCACCTACAATTTTAATATGGTTGCTATCCATGATCGCACACCTAAATTGCTAAGCTTACCGCTGATGTTAGATGCATACATTAAGCATCAGCGTGAAGTGGTGACGCGCCAGTCTTTGTATGATTTAAACAAGGCAAAGCGCCGTGCCCATATTGTGGAAGGTCTTATCAAAGCGATTTCGATACTGGATGATGTGATTGCCACGATCCGAAGTTCAAACGACAAACAGGATGCGAAGAAGCAATTGATAGCGGCCTATGACTTTACAGAAGAACAAGCTGAGGCTATTGTAACCTTGCAGCTTTACCGACTAACCAATACAGACATAACAGAGCTGCAAAATGAAGCAGAGGATCTTAGAAAAAGAATCAATTATTTAGAGAAATTGTTAGCGAGTGAACATGAACTCTTTAAAGTCATCAAGGCAGATCTCCGTGCAATGAAAAAGCAGTATAATGATAGTCGCTTGACACAAATCGAAGAAAAAATACAAGAATTGAAGGTCGATCTTGAGGTAACCGTCGCAAGCGAAGATGTGCTTGTTTCTGTTACAAAAGATGGCTATATTAAACGGACAAGCTTACGTTCTTATGCTGCCTCGAATGGCAAAGATTTTGCTATTAAGGATGGAGACCATATTCTCAGATTGTCTGAGGTCAACACGACAGACAACTTGCTGCTGTTTACGAACCTCGGGAAGTATTTATTTATACCTGTCCACAAGCTTCCAGACATTCGATGGAAAGATCTCGGTCAGCATATCGCAAATATTGTTTCGATTGAGAAGGAAGAATATATTGTAGAGGCATTGCCAATCCGGGAATTTAATGATGGCGAATACTTGATTTTCTTTACGAAAAACGGAATGGTCAAGAAAAGCGACCTGAATTTATATCAGGCACAGCGGCATTCCAAGCCATTAGTTGCGGTAAACTTAAAAGGAGCAGATGAAGTTGTAGATGTCCATGCCACTTCTGGAGATGCTCATTTGTTTATCGCCTCAAATAAGGCTTATGGACTCTGGTATCATGAGGAAGAAGTGAATCCGGTCGGACAGCGGGCAGCAGGGGTAAAAGCGATTCAACTTAAAGAAGGTGAACACATCGTTTCCGGACAAGCATTTGATGCTGCAAAAGACCCGTCTGTCGTCATTACCACCCATCGGGCTGCAGTCAAACGAATGCGGTTGAAGGAATTTGAACAAACTTCAAGAGCGAAACGTGGAGTTATTATGCTAAGGGAACTGAAAAAGAACCCGCATAGAGTCATCGATTTGCATGTCGTTTCAGCTCAGGATCAACTCGTTATAAAAACAGAGAAAGAAGAATTGATTACCGTAAACCCTATGGACTTTAAGGCCAATGACCGTTACAGTAATGGTTCGTATGTTTTAGATACGGAACAAAGCGGTCAAGTAACAGAGGCCTGGGTTCAGCCGGAATATGAAACACCTTTTGCTACAGAAGACGAAAAGTAGCCGCAAACCCTTCTCAATTGGAGGAGGGTTTTTTTCTAATATTGTTTTTTCTGAAAAATGTGATAAACTGAATGTATATTCATAAATGAGGGGATGGTGTATGGCTAAATTACGGGATACAATCATAGAAACGTCTCTCATATTATTTGAACAACATGGCTTCCATGGTGTAACGGTCAATCAAATTGTTAGAGCTTCTCATACATCAAAGGGAGGATTTTATCACCATTTCAAGTCTAAAGACGAGCTTCTTTTTGTCATCCACGATACCTTTATTACATATGTCCTGAAAGAGGCAAAAGCCGCCAACCATACACATACTTCACCTGTTGATAAGATCCAGTCGATCGTCCGTGCTTTCGTAAAAGTATTTGATTTATATAAACCGCATATTTCTGTTTTTTATCAGGAAAATCTGTATTTAAAGCCGAAATATGAAAATCAAATCAAGCAGAAACGCGATCAATTTAAGCAAATGGTGTTGCAAGTGGTGGAAGAGGGACAGCAGCTTGGTCACTTTAGAAAAGAATTACCGGCGATCATTACCAGTATGGCGATTTTAGGGATGGTGAACTGGATATATAAGTGGTATAAGGAAGATGGTGATAACAACATTGAGCAGATTGCCGATGTTTATGTGGACTTAATTCTTCATGCATTGCTGCCGACAGCAGAGGAGGAAGGGTATCGACAAACCATGATACAGGTTCCTTTTTTTTACTCTTCAAAGTAACCGCTTACAGGATTATTTTTTTGGCTAATACAGACCAACTGGTCGGTCTTTCACATTAAGGAGGAGCATTATGAATTTCGAATTAACGAAAGAACAGGAAATGACAAGGAAAATGGTCAGGGATTTTGCGGATGGGGTTATTCGGCCGCGAGCAATTGAAATTGATGTAAATGCAGAGTTTCCAAGGGACATTTTTGATGAAATGGGTAATTTGGGACTGCTCGGTATCCCATTCCCGGAAGAATATGGCGGATCCGGGGGGGATACTGTTTCGTATGCGCTTGCTGTGGAGGAAATTGGCAAGGTTTGCGGGTCAACAGGGCTAAGTTATGCAGCAGCTGTATCCCTCGGAGCGAGTCCTCTGTATTATTTCGGGACTGAGGAGCAAAAGCAACAATACTTAACGCCTCTGGCTAAAGGGGAAACACTTGGTTCTTTCGGCTTAACAGAACCAAATGCCGGATCAGATGCTGGTGGAACGAAAACCCGCGCCGTTCTAGAAGGTGATCAGTATGTTATCAACGGGGAAAAATGCTGGATTACGAATGCTGAGTATGCTGACACCATTACCGTGACAGCCGTTTCAGGAAAAAGGGATGACGGTAAAAATATCATCTCTGCCTTCATTATTCCAAGGGATACACCTGGCATGAAGATTTCCAGTCCCTATGAAAAAATGGGCGTTCGCGGCTCCAACACATGTGAAATTATTCTCGAGGATGTAAAAGTACCAAGAGAAAATATTCTTGGCGACCCTCAGGGTGGTTTTAAACAATTTCTTCATACCCTTGATGGAGGAAGGATTTCCATCGCTGCCTTAGCTGTAGGAATTGCGCAAGCATCATTAGATAAGGCGCTCTCTTATGCAAAAGAAAGAAAACAGTTTGGAAAATCAATATCTGATTTTCAAGCCATTCAA
Source organism: Halobacillus naozhouensis (assembly GCF_029714185.1). NCBI lineage: Bacteria > Bacillati > Bacillota > Bacilli > Caryophanales > Bacillaceae > Halobacillus > Halobacillus naozhouensis. The sequence continues at coordinate 2,146,089 of NZ_CP121671.1, forward strand.
TTTAAGCTTTCGGATATGGCTATGGAAGTGGAACTTGCACGAAATATGGTATTAAAGGCAGCCTGGCTTAAGGACCAGAAGAAACCATTTACGAAAGAATCGGCTTATGCCAAGCTATTTGCATCGGAAACGGCCTTCCGATCTGCCAACCAGGCGATCCAAATTCACGGTGGCTATGGGTACATGCGCGAGTACGAGGTGGAAAGATACTTAAGAGATGCGAAATTGCTTGAAATTGGGGAAGGTACATCTGAAATCCAACGCTTAGTAATTGCTCGTCAATTAGGCTGTTAATATATTTGAGGAGGTTATTCCATGTCGTCCCTTTTACAAATGACTGTAGGTGAATTGTTAGAGAAACAGGCGGAAATGTATCCGAATCATGAAGCGATGGTGTATCCGGAATTAAAACTGAGGAAAACGTATCGGGAATTTAATGATATGGCAGATAACGCTGCTAAAGGATTAATGGCTCTCGGGGTGGAGAAAGGAGAACATCTGGCTATTTGGTCTGATAATAAGCCCGAGTGGCTTGTCTCTCAATTTGCAACTGGAAAAATGGGAGCTGTACTCGTTACGGTGAATACGAATTACCGAGCACAGGAACTCGAGTACCTGCTGAAACAGTCTGACGCCACCACACTCATTCTGGCCGAAGAATTTAAAGGAACATCCTATGTCGATATTTTAAAAGAAATCTGCCCTGAACTGGATTCCTCGATCAAAGGAGATTTGCAGAGTGACCGGCTGCCACTTTTGAAAAATGTCATTGTCCTAAGTGACAAAGAATATCCAGGTTGCTTTTCCTGGCAGGATATCATTGATATGGGTCGTTCAATCTCCTCTGAACAGTTAGACCAGCGAAAGGCATCCTTATCCTATAAAGACGTTATCAATATGCAATATACCTCAGGAACGACAGGATTCCCTAAAGGGGTAATGCTCAGCCATTACAATATTGTCAATAACGGTAACCAGGTCGCGGATTCTATGAAACTGACAGAGGATGACCGGTTATGTATCCCGGTTCCTTTCTTCCATTGTTTCGGCTGTGTCTTGGGTACAATGGCAGCAGTAGCGAAGGGTACGACAATGGTTATTTTAGAGCAATTCAATGCAGAAAAAGTCTTGAAAGCTGTCAAGGAAGAGCGTTGTACAGGTCTCCATGGGGTACCTACGATGTTCATTGCTGAGTTAAATGATCCTAGTTTTGGAAAGTACAAACCTGACACTTTGAGAACAGGAATCATGGCAGGGTCTACATGTCCGATGGAAGTGATGAAAAATGTGATGAATAATATGGGTGCAGAAGAAATTACCATTGCTTACGGGCAGACAGAATCGTCTCCTGTAATTACTCAGACAAGGACGGATGATCCGATTGAACGCAAGGTAGGTTCCGTCGGGCGAGTTCATCCAAATGTGGAGCTAAAAGTAGTCGATCCAGCTACAGGAGAAGAAATCGAGCAAGGAATTCCTGGAGAATTGTGTACTCGAGGTTACTTAGTTATGGAAGGGTATTACAAAAATGAAGAAGCAACCGCGGCAGCGATTGATCAGGATGGCTGGCTTCATACGGGGGACATTGCTGTGATGGATGCGGAAGGCTATGTGGAAATTACCGGGAGAATGAAAGATATGATCATTCGTGGCGGTGAAAATATCTATCCGCGTGAAATCGAAGAGTTTTTATATCAATATCCAGACGTTCTTGATGTTCAGGTCATTGGCGTGCCTGACCAAAAATATGGTGAAGAAATCATGGCGTTTATCATAACGAAAGACAATTCAGAAGCCAGTGAACAAGACATCCGGACATTCTGTGACGGGCGAATTTCTATGCATAAAATTCCAAAGTATATCAGATTTACAGACGAATACCCGATGACAGCCAGTGGAAAAATCCAAAAGTTCAAACTGAGAGAAGATGCTATGGATTTCATTAATACTCATTCATAGGAGGGATTGTTTTGTTTTCTAAGATATTAATTGCAAACCGCGGTGAAATTGCTTCAAGAGTGATTCGCACTTGTGCCCGGTTAAATATTAAAACGGTAGCTGTTTACTCAGAAGCTGATCAGCACGCACCCTATGTGGAGGAGGCGGATGAGAGTTACTTAATTGGTAAACCGCGAGTGAATGAATCGTATTTGAACATCGATAAAATTTTACAAGTTGCTCAAAAATCAGGAGCTGAGGCTATCCACCCAGGTTACGGACTGTTAAGTGAAAATGCTGATTTCGCCAGAAGGATTCGTGAATCCGGAATCGCTTTTATCGGTCCTTCGGCTGATGTGATGGCTAAAATGGGTGATAAAATTGCTGCTCGAAACGAAATGAAGCAAGCGGGGGTTCCTATCGTTCCAGGCACCGATGAAGCTGTTGCTAATGCTGAAGCAGCGAAAGACATCGCTAAAGACTTTGGCTATCCGCTTATGCTTAAAGCAGCAGCAGGTGGTGGCGGAATCGGTATGCAGACTGTTCAAAGTGATGAAGAACTTGAGAAAGCTTTTGAAAGCAACCAGAAGCGTGCAGAAACGTTTTTCGGCGATGGCAAAATGTTTATCGAAAAGCAGATTATCGACCCAAGACACATCGAAATTCAAGTATTGGCTGATGAGTTCGGCAATGCTGTGCACTTATTTGAGCGGGAATGTTCGATTCAGCGTAGACACCAAAAAGTTGTTGAAGAAGCGCCATCTCCTTTTTTATCGAACGAAACGAGGCAGCGCATGGGAGAAAGTGCACTTAAAGCTGTAAATTCCCTGGGCTATACGAATGCGGGTACGATTGAATTTCTAGTAGATGAAGAAGAAAATTACTATTTTCTAGAAATGAATACACGTCTTCAGGTGGAGCATCCGGTTACGGAGGAAATCACTGGCTTGGACCTTGTAGAACAACAGCTGCGGATTGCTGCAAGAGAGAAGCTCACAATCAAACAGAGCGATCTTTCCATTCAAGGCCATGCGATTGAAGTACGTATCTATGCGGAAGATTCCAATACTTTTTTCCCGTCGCCAGGGCAAATAACCAACTTAGTGTTGCCGCAAGGAGAAGGAATTCGTCATGAATTGGCTGTCCATGGTGATTCACAAGTGACGCCTTTTTATGATCCCATGATTGCAAAGCTCGTCGTAAGAGGACCCTCTCGTGAGGAAGCGATTGATCGGCTGACCAAAGCCCTTCACCAATATGACGTGCAGGGGATTAAAAGTAATGTCATGATGTTAAAACGCATCATCACACATGAGAAATTCAAACAAGGTGACACGAAAACATCCTTTATTGAAAACTACTATTTACCAACACTTACAAATCACTAAGGAGGAAGAACAATGAACGAAGTAAAAGCATCTATGGCAGGTAGCGTATGGAAGATTGTAGCTCAAGCAGGAGATCAAGTGAAAAGCGGGGAAGACATCGCGATTTTAGAATCGATGAAAATGGAAATCCCGATCCCTTCGGAGGCTGATGGAACTGTAAAAGAATTGAAAGTATCTGAAGGCGATTTTGTCAATGAAGGTGACGTTATTGCGATTATCGAATAAATAGGAGCGGGTAAGATGTTAAAGTGGCCGGAAAAAGTCACCGTTAAAGAGGTGGGCCCTCGTGATGGGCTGCAAAACGAAAAGGTGAGTATCGCTACAGAGGACAAGATCGAATGGATCAATCAATTATCTGAGGCAGGCTATGATTATATTGAAATTAGCTCGTTCGTCCATCCGAAATGGATTCCTCAGCTGAAGGATGCAAGAGAAGTTGCGAAAGGAATTACCCGTGAAAAAGGGATTACTTATGCGGCGCTTGTGCCCAACATGAAAGGTCTTGAAACAGCTCTTGCAACCAATGTAGATGAAATATCTGTGTTCATGTCTGCAAGTGAATCTCATAACAAAAACAATATTAATAAATCTATTGAAGAAACATATCCAGTACTTGAAGAAGTCGTCAAAGAAGCTAAGGTGAATAACAAACGAGTACGGGGATATGTATCGACAGTGTTTGGGTGTCCTTATGAAGGGGATATTTCACTAAATCAGGTGTTGAGTGTATCCAACCGGCTGTTTGACATGGGAATTAACGAGCTGTCGCTTGGAGACACGATTGGTGTTGCTAACCCACATCAAGTTGATGAGACACTTCAATTTTTAAATGGAAAACTAGATTTATCAAAGATAGCCATGCATTTTCATAATACGCAAGGTATGGCTTTGGCCAATGTCCTCATTTCCTTACAGCATGATATTCGTATCTTTGACGGCTCCTTAGGAGGGCTAGGCGGCTGTCCATATGCGAAAGGAGCGTCTGGAAATTTAGCGACAGATGATTTAGTTCATATGCTTGAATCGATGGGAATTAAAACGGGAATTGACCAAGCTAATTTGCTGGAAGCGGCGAGCTACATTCAAGATAAACTTGGCAAATCCCTGCCGAGTCATCAGATGCATGTGAATAAATGAATTTAGTAACGGAGGTGTATTTCTTTGAGTTCATTAGTTAATCTTGACATCACGGATGAACGAATTGGATATCTTACGTTAAATAGACCTGGGGCTGCGAATAGTCTGTCTACTGCTTTATTAGACGAGCTTGCCAGCGCCCTGGAAGAAGTAAAACGTTCTGACGCCAATGTATTAGTTGTGACGGGGAGCGGTGAGAAAGCCTTCTGTGCAGGGGCTGACTTAAAGGAAAGGGCTGGGATGTCAGAGTATAAAGTCGTTCGAACCGTGGAGAAAATCGGTGATACGATCCGTAAGCTGGAGCAAGTTGAGATCCCAACCATTGCTATGATTAACGGAGCGGCGTATGGAGGAGGGCTGGAGCTTGCTCTTGCCTGTGACCTTCGAGTGATGACCTCACATGCTAAGATTGGTCTAACCGAAACGTCATTAGCAATTATTCCAGGCGCGGGCGGTACCCAGCGGCTAACTCGCTTAATCGGCTTAGGCAGAGCGAAAGAAATGATTTTTACCGCGAAACCGATCCAGGCTGATAAAGCCCTAACTATTGGTTTAGTTGAGGGAGTTTACACAGGTGGTGAGCTAAGAGATGAAACTTATGCTCTTGCTGCCCAAATAGCCAAAAATGGCCCAATTGCGCTAAAACAAGCTAAGAGAGCGATCCAAAATGGCAGTCAAACGGATCTGGCAACGGGACTTGAAATTGAGCGGATGTGTTACCAGCGAACCATTCCGACTGAAGACAGGATCGAAGGACTGCAAGCTTTTAAAGAGAAACGAAAACCTCAATATACAGGTAAATAATCAATAAGGCGGTGGACAAAATGAGTCAAACATTAGAACATATGAAGGAAAAAGTGTCTTCAGGCGGTTCGCCAAAATATCACGAAAAGAATCATGAAAAGGGAAAGATGTTTGTTCGGGAACGGCTTAGACAATTATTTGATGATAATTTAAATATTGAGGATGCTTTTTTTGCCAATTGTACAGACGGTTCTCTGCCGGCAGACGGTGTCGTAACGGGAATCGGTAAAATCAACGGGGAACAAGTTTGTGTGATGGCCAATGATTCAACTGTGAAGGCGGGTTCTTGGGGAGCTCGCACCGTTGAAAAGATTATCCGTATTCAAGAGACGGCGATGAAACTAGAGGTTCCCATGCTTTACTTAGTGGATTCAGCTGGGGCGAGAATAACTGATCAGGTTGATATGTTCCCTAACCGCAGAGGCGCTGGACGTATTTTCCATAACCAAATCAAACTATCCGGGCGCGTACCGCAAATTTGCTTGCTTTTTGGGCCTTCAGCTGCAGGAGGAGCATACATACCTGCTTTCTGTGACATTGTCGTCATGGTGGATGGCAATGCCTCGATGTATTTAGGTTCACCACGAATGGCAGAGAAAGTTATCGGCGAGAAGGTAACACTTGAGGAAATGGGCGGGGCTAACATGCATTGTTCTATTTCTGGCTGTGGAGATGTGCTCGCTAAAGACGAACCGGAAGCCATTGCTTATGCAAGGAACTATTTATCCTATTTTCCTTCAAATTTCCGCAATTCAGCAAAACGGCAAGAACCTGTTAAACCAGCTTCGTTAGAAAAGACAATTTCAGAAATTATTCCAGAGAATCAAAATGCTCCCTTTAATATGTACGACCTTATCGATCGATTAATTGACGAAGGGTCATTTTGTGAAATTAAAAAGAAATTTGCTCCTGAAATTATTACAGGGTTGTCGCGAATTGACGGGCGCCCTGTCGGAATCATTGCCAATCAGCCGAGAGCAAAAGGCGGGGTTTTATTCCCTGATTCTGCCGACAAATCGGCTAAATTCATGCAGCTTTGCGATGCTTTCAATATTCCGCTGCTCTTCCTTGTAGATATTCCAGGGTTCATGATCGGAACGAAAGTAGAACGGGCAGGCATCATCCGTCATGGGGCAAAAATGTTGTCAGCGATGAGTGAAGCAACGGTACCGAAGATTTCCGTGATTGTGCGGAAAGCATATGGAGCGGGACTTTATGCAATGGCTGGACCAGCCTTTGAACCAGATGCTTGTATAGCACTTCCTTCCGCGCAGATTGCTGTTATGGGGCCGGAGGCAGCTGTTAACGCCGTTTACGCTAATAAAATTGCTGAACTAGATGAAGCAGATCGTCCTGCTTTTATTAAAGAAAAACAAGAGGAATACAAAGAAAATATTGATATCTATCGCTTAGCTTCAGAATTAGTTGTTGATGATATTGTTCAACCGGACCGACTGAGAGATGATTTATCATTAAGGTTTGAAGCCTATTCCAACAAAAACGTTACGTTTACGGAGCGTAAACATGGTGTTTATCCTGTATAAAGAAACAGAAAATCCACTACCCATTGAAGGTAGTGGATTTTTAATGCTGTTATTTTTTTATAGGGTGATTTTGTCCGATTGATCTGATTTTATTTACGGCATCAGGATTCTCAAGAGCACTTAAGTCTCCAGATGGTTCATTTAAATAAGCTGATTTAATCGCCCGTCTCATGACTTTAGCATTTCGGGTTTTAGGTAAGTCCTGCACAGCAAATACTTTTTTCGGTGCAAGAGCTTTTCCCAGCTTATGGGCTAAATAATCTTTGAGTTCGTCGAGCAATGATGTCGTCTGTTCCTGTTTTAATACAACAAAAGCTACTGCTTCTTCGCCTTTGACTTCATGCGGAACGCCAATTACCCCGGCCTCAATTATAGCATCATGGGACACGAGAACGGATTCAACTTCCGCTGGTCCTAAACGCTTTCCCGCTACGTTTAATACGTCATCGGAACGGCCGGTGATCGTGTAGTAACCTTCTTCATCAACTGTGACCCAGTCCCCATGGACCCAAGTGTCTTCAAATCTGTTCCAGTAGGATTGTTCATATCGTTGATTATCTTTATAGAATCCTTTAGTCATTCCCACCCATGGTTGTTTTAAAACGAGCTCGCCAACTTCATTGACAAGCGATTGACCATTGTCGTCATATACATCAACGTCCATGCCTGGCAAAGCTGCATTAAAGGTAACGGGCTGAATAGGCTTAACGAGGACATTTCCAAATATCCCGCCGGAAACCTCAGTTCCACCAGAGTAGTTAAAAATAGGGACATGGGAATGACCAACATTTTTAAATAACCAATGCCACGGTTCAGGATTCCAAGGTTCTCCCGTTGATCCGATTAGCTTTAATGAGGATAAGTCATGTTTTTCTATCCAATCCAGCCCATGCTTGATCATGGATCGAATTAGAGTTGGAGAAATACCAAGATGTGTCACCTGATAACGCTCGACCAGTTCCCACAAACGGTCTGGCTGTGGGTAGTCAGGAGTTCCTTCAAACATAACAATTGAGGCACCATTCATTAAGCCCCCATAGACGAGAAAAGGCCCCATCATCCATCCCATATCGGTATACCAGAAAATCGTATCCTCTGAAGTAACGTCCATACACATCCCTGCATCAAAAGCAGATTTGATGGGGAAACCGGCATGTGTATGAAGCACTCCCTTAGGCTTTCCTGTTGTTCCAGAAGTATAAATGAGCATGTAAGGATCATCAGCTGAGGTTGATTTCGTCTCATAAGTTTTATTGTGATCTTTCACTTGATTAAATGTCAGATCACGCTTGTCCTTCCAGGTAACATTCTGTTGGGTACGCTCAACTACGATTACGTGCTCGAGCGTTTCACAAGCATCGGCAGCCTGGTCAGCTTCGTCTTTCATATTAATAGATTTGCCCCTGCGATAAAAACCGTCGGCAGTAATTAATACTTTTGACTCGGCAGCCTGGATTCGTGTCGCTATAGCTTCAGATTTGTATCCAGAAAAGGTCGGGCAAAATATCGCGCCGATTTTCGAAACCGCCAGCATGGAAATCAGCGTTTCAGGAAGCATTGGCAAGTAGATGGTCACAACATCGCCTTTTCCTAAGCCTAGTTTCTCTAATCCGTTTGAAAACGCATTCACTTCCTCGTAGAGTTCAGCATACGTGAATGAACGTTTTGCCCCATCGTCACCTTCCCAATATAGGGCGATATCATTTTTTTTCTCGTCTTTGCGGGCCCATTTATCCAGGGCATTGTGAACCACATTCATCTTTCCGTTTACAAACCAATCAGGATATTTAATTCCAGAGGAGAGATCAAGTGTTTTTGAATAGTGCTGATCCCACTCGATACCAAGTTCTGATACCGCTTGGTCCCAAAACCATCCTATATCTTCGGTCGATTTTTTTTGAAAAGCATCATAATCTTCATAACCGTGTTTTTTCATCCATTTGTAGAGTCGCGTGTTTCGTATTTGTTCATTTGTAGGAACCCATGCAGCTTCATATGTAGACATAATAAACCTCCTAGTAACATGCTCATTATCAGAAATATCCTAATTATAGTATAACTGAAAACGTTTCATAAATGAATGATACTTCAGGTGATTTTGAAAAATATCTGCTAAGACAGGGATAGATTTCTCCTAACGTGGTATAATTTAATTGTTTTGTCAGTCATTTAGTGATAAAGTCAAAATCGGATGAAAGTCGAGAGGGAATAACGAATATTTCCAAGATCATTAGAAACATTTATTATTACCATCGATTTTAAAAGAATGTTATTCTATAAGTGAAATAGCCACTTGTAGATATGGAATTTAGGAGGTAGATTATGAGAATTATTGTAGCAGGGGGAGATGGGTTCTGTGGTTGGCCAACCGCATTGTACCTATCCAAACAAGGACATGACGTCACCATTGTAGATAACTTGGTACGCAGAAAGATTGATGACGAGTTAAATTCTAATTCTGTAACACCAATTGCAACATTAGAAGAACGAGTAGAAAAGTGGGAAGAGTTGACCGGAAAAGAGATTCAAACGTTCACTGGGGATCTAAATCATTACGATTTTCTACGTGAAGTATTCCGCCAGACAAATCCTGATGCTTTCGTACATTTTGCTGAGCAGCGTTCAGCTCCATACTCTATGATTGATCGCGAACACGCAGTTTACACGCAGTCAAATAATGTGATCGGGAACTTAAACGTCCTTTATGCGATCAAAGAATTTGCTCCGGAATGTCACCTTATTAAATTAGGAACTATGGGAGAATATGGGACACCGAATATTGATATAGAAGAAGGGTATATTGAAATCGAACACAAAGGACGGAAAGATTTGCTTCCTTATCCGAAACAGCCTGGTTCGTTTTATCATTTATCAAAAGTACATGATAGCCATAATATTATGTTTGCATGTAAAATCTGGGGTATCCGTGCAACTGACTTAAATCAAGGTGTTGTTTATGGATTACATACAGAGGAAACGAAAATGGACCCTGTACTCGCAAACCGTGTTGATTACGATGGGGTGTACGGAACTGCCTTGAATCGTTTTATCAATCAAGCTGCAATTGGTCATGATATTACGGTATATGGCAGCGGTGGACAGACACGTGCCTTTTTAAACATTGAAGATACAGTGCGTTGTGTGGAAATTGCCGCAGAAAATCCGGCAGACCAAGGCGAATTTCGCGTGTTCAACCAATTTACGGAGTGGTTCTCCGTAAATGATCTGGCTGAGAGAGTTCAGAAAATCGCTAAAGAAGAGGGACTTGACACACAAGTTAAGAAGATTGAAAACCCTCGCATTGAATCAGAAGAACATTATTATAATGCAGTAAACACGAAACTTCGTGATCTTGGTCTTGAACCACACCTGCTAACAGATGATGTGATTCGGGATATTTTACGGGTAGCTGTAGAGAATAAAGAACGAATTATTGAAGAGAATGTTTTACCATCTATAACTTGGAAGTAAGGGGTTAACTGCTTTGAAGATCGCCATCATAACAGAGACATTTTTGCCATCAACGGATGGAGTCGTAACAAGGCTGAAGGAAGCAATTAAATATTTGCGCAAACAAGATCATGACGTTATTGTTATTGCTCCAGACCTGGGTGTAACAGAATATGAGGGTGCGATTGTCGAAGGCGTGAAGACTACGACAATGCCTTTTTACCGTTCTAAAAAGTTTTCTATGCCTCAGAAAAAGGTGAAAAAGCTGCTTCAAAAGCATAACCCTGACTTGGTTCACGTCGTTAACCCTGCTTTTGTGGGAGCGGCGGGGGTTTATTATGCCAGCAAGCTGAATTTCCCTTTACTTGCTTCTTATCATACACATGTACCTAAATATTTAAATTATTATCGTCTATACCCATTTGTCCCTGCAGTATGGTGGTATTTTCGAAAGCTGCACAACTTCGCAGATCTGAATTTATGTACCTCGAAGGCTATTCAGGGCGAACTATTCGAGAAAAATTTCCACAATGTCCATGTATGGGACAGGGGAGTTGCCATTGATCATTACCATCCTCATCATAAAAATGAGGCAATGCGAGAACGACTTTCTGGTGGTGAACCTGGCAATAAACTTCTTGTTTTTGTTGGGAGACTGGCACCGGAGAAGGAAATTGAAAAGATAAAACCGCTTCTCGAAAAACGTGATGATCTGTCCCTGGCTATTGTAGGAGATGGACCGAATAAGGAAGCACTTGAGAATACATTTGCCGATACAAAGACCATCTTTACCGGTTTACTTCATGGAGATGAATTAGCTCAAGCCTTCGCTTCTTCTGATGCTTTAATTTTCCCGTCTGTAACGGAAACATTAGGACTTGTCATTTTAGAATCAATGGCTTCTGGATTGCCAGTAATTGCGGCGAAGAGCGGACCGACAATGGAACAGGTAGAAGATGGACGTACAGGTCTATTATTTGAAAATGAAAACACGGACAGCATGATTGAGGCTGTCGATCGTTTAGAAGATGAACAGCTATATCAGCACTTAAGCAAAAATGCCAGAGAAGAAGCAGAAAAACACAGTTGGCAGAAACCAGCCAAGCAAATTCTCGATTATTATCATCAAACTTTAGAGGTTTATCAACAAAACCAGGCAAAAACAACAAAAAAATCAAAGATTAAAGTCACAGAGTAAAGGCTCTGTGACTTTTTCTGTTTGCGATATAAACATTCTCACTTGAAACTTAGTAGCAACTCCGAAAGTAAAATAAAACAAACCAAAACATCATCAAGTTTTTTTTTATCTAAATAAATTTCAATAGTTAAAGCAAACAAGCATCATAGTAAAAGAATAGCAAGCGTTTGTACAAATGTACATTAGGTCACGTATCGTCATTTATATTCTGAAGAGTACAGGGTTGACGTGGCTACTTTAGTTGGCAGTAAAAGAAATCAAGTGCATAGAGCAGTGTGAAGTCTTTGTGAATAACCATTTTATTATTTGTATTAAATTAACGAATCAGTTATTTTAAGTAGTGAATGACCGCTCAGTCAACCTTTATTGTCATGGTAACGAAGACGAATGAATTAGAGAGGGGAAGAAAACATGTCATACAAAAATGGAAGCAATGAAACTTATGTAAAGCTATTTTCATCTGAGTTCAACCAAGACCCTTACCCAACTTTCAGTAAACTGAGACAGGAGGATCCAATCCATCAAACGTTATTGCCAAACGGCCAGTATTCTTGGATTATAACGCGCTATGAAGATGCTGTAGCCGTTCTAAAAGATCCCCGATTTATTAAGGACTATACTTCTTTTCCAGGGGAGGAAGAACAAGAGGAAGAGCAGGCAGTTTCGAATATATTTGTCAAAAACATGCTTTTTTCTGATCCACCTGATCACAGACGGCTGCGGGGGCTCGTTCAAAAGGCTTTTACACCCAAAATGATTGAAGGTCTAAGAGGAAGAATTGAAGAAATTACTAATGAATTGCTTAATAAGGTCCAGTCAAAAGGTGAAATGAATTTAATTGATGACTTCGCATTTCCCTTACCGATTATTATCATTTGTGAAATGCTAGGTGTTCCCAGTCAGGACCGTGACAAGTTTCGAACCTGGTCGAATACGCTTGTAGAAGCCTCTAATGATCCAGAAGAAGCTGCGCAACTCCAAACACATATGACAGAATTTGTGATGTATCTCAGACAGTTATGTGCTGCACGACGCCAGGAGCCTGAAGATGATATGATTAGTAAACTAATTCAATCTGAAGAAGAAGGAGACAGCCTTTCTGAGCAGGAACTTTATGGCGTAATCTCTTTATTAATCATAGCTGGACACGAGACAACCGTTAATCTAATTACAAATGGGGTATTTGCATTACTCGAAAATCCTGAACAAAAAGCACAGCTAATAAACGATCCGTCTTTAATAGAGTCCGCTCTGGAAGAATTCCTTCGTTACAATGGTCCAGTTGAATTCAGCACGGACAGATGGGCTGCTGATGCTGTGGAATTACGGGGTAAAACCATTGCAAAAGGAGACCACGTGATCGTCGCACTGGACTCCGCAAATCGCGATCCAGAACAGTTTTCGGATCCAGAAGTTTTTGATATTACCCGCGGTAAAAGCAAACACCTTTCTTTTGGAAAAGGAATTCACTTTTGTCTGGGGGCTCCACTTGCCAGATTAGAAGCAGAAGTGGCTGTGACAAATTTATTAAGACGTATGCCTGATCTCCAAATCAATTCTGCTCCTGAAACATTGGAGTGGCGCCCTGGTATTCTGATGCGTGGTTTAAAAGAATTGCCTGTAGCATTTTGATTGAAAAAACACTGCTGGATAATTGTTAATTGTTCAGCAGTGTTTTTCATTTTGTTATAAAAGGGTTATTTTTCTGCATAGAGATCTGTTGTTGTTTTTTCTCTTGAAGATAAACCTTTCAGAATCATTTTCTTCATGTAACCATGGAATAAAAACTCTCCGATGGTAATGGCTACGGCTAAAAAGAAAGATACGGTTCCTAACGGTACGGATTCTTCAAATAATAAGGATCCTAAAAGCCAGATCCCGAGAGACGCTACCCCCATATCAGCTATTGTCGCTATCATATTCCCTAACTTAGGTAAGATTAACAAATCACCTACTATAAACGAAACAATTGTTAAACCTATGCTTGTAATTAGGATATCCGCCAAGGAGATTCCAAAGAAGACCCCTAAAAAAAACCATAATATTGCCGTCATCATCACAAGTTTTATGAAAAATGCTTTAATATACCTCATGATTTCCTCCTTCGATTAACTTTAAATTATTTTGTCCTGTTTCTTAAGCTTTAATCGCATGAATAACTTGAATAAAATGCGCTTATTTATAGTTGTTTCCAGGAAGTCCGTAAATGTCATGTTCCAAGATAAGGTAATAAATCCTTCTCAACAAGACTGAATACAAGGCGAATGAAATGACAATACATACACACACTACTATGGATGTTTTAATTAGAAAGGAGAAATGAACATGGCACAGCAACAAGCTCAACAATCTCTTCAACAAATTGCTCAAATCGCTCAGCAACTTCAACAGCAAGAACAGCAAAATGCTCAACAGCTTCAGCAATCACAACAGCAAGGTGGAGCTAACATGAGCTCTCAACAGCCAATGGCTCAGCGCGAACAAAATGCTGCCCAGCAGCTTCAGCAAATTCAACAACTTGCACAGCAATGTCAGCAGCAAATGAACCAACAATAAGTAGTAAATACAGGTAAATAACTGTCATCTAGTCCCGTATCACTGTGATACGGGACTATTTATTTAGCTAAATAGGAGTTTCTCACACGATAAGTCATTTACTTTAGATAAACAACATAACCTAACTAAATCCAGGTTAAAGAGCTTACGGTCTTAAATAGAAAAAGTAACTGCAGTATTTTTATAGGTTTGGGCTATGGCAAATGGGGTAAAAAGTTAGCATAAGTATGAAATGTAAAATAAAAAGAGCAGGAAAGCTTTTTCTAAAGACCATTGGCTATGTGTTACACCCTTAATCATTGAGGAGGAATAACGGTGAACTTAACACCCGAACAAAAGAAAAAGATTCTCCCTGTGACCACTGATCAACATCGTATGAAAGAACTTATTTCTGAATTGACCAGGGATAAAGAGAAAATTAAAAAAGATGATAAGGTCTATTACGATGAGAAAAAGGATAAGAAAGTCATCGAGCAGTATTATAGCAAGATCGATTTTGACAATGAAGACGAAAATAAATTCATGCAGTCTTTAGGGATGCTCCTTAAGGAAACCCATACGAATCCTTTGTCATATGACCCAAGCGAGTATGTTTATCCGTGGGTAGATTTGAGACCAGATGGTGATCTGATTAGTATTTATTCCGGGAAACAAAGAAGGCCCGAGGATGTTATGCGTGAGGATCATGAAACTTCCTTACGACGCCAACAAGAAGTAAAAAACATAACTGAAACAGACGATGATCAGATGAAATCAGAACTTCACCGAATGGAAAAAGAGTTCAAATATAATTGTGAGCATGCTGTTCCCCAATCCTGGTTTAATGAACAGGAACCGATGCGTGGTGACCTGCACCACTTATTTACCTGTGAACCTGTATGCAATTCAATTAGATCTAATTATCCTTATTATGATTTTACAAATTATAATCCAGGAAATATAAGTGTGGAGCGCATAGAGGAGTCATGCGGGAAAGCAGAGGAGGAATTATTCGAACCAGAATTCGCAAAAGGAACTGTAGCCAGAGCAATGCTGTATTTCCTTTTAAGATACCCTAGCCAAATTGAGCAGAAATATCAGAAGAGGATTGATTCAGAACTGTTGCTAGATTGGCATCAAAAATTTCAGCCCTCTCTTTATGAAAAACACCGAAACCAGGCGATTTATCAGCTGCAGGGGAACCGCAATCCATATATTGATTTTCCTGACATGTTTGTATAGTCAGAGAAATAATAGGTAATCAAATTATAAATACTGGATTCCTGTCACGAGTCAACCTCCCAAAAACATATGCTACCAATGAGGTTTATGTTAAGACAGGAGGAAAACAATGTATTCTCATTACTCGAATAGGCACTGGGCCAATCCAATGGTATACACTCCATTTATAGCCTATCCTTTCCATAACTACAGAGGCTATGTGCCGTATTATTATCGTCAACAGACGGTGAGAGGCCAAGCGACTTGGACAGAAGGAGGACAGGTTACGCAGTGCGGGATTCCGTGGTCAGAAAATCAGTATATGACGGCAGCCATCGGAGAAAATTCTCCCTATCAATGTGGGCAGACTCTTAAGATTAAAAACTTAGCTTCACAGAGAGAAATAGTGGTAACCATCGTGGACAGAGTGCCAGGATATCCTCCAAATAAAATTAATCTGCATCGTCAAGCTTTTCAAACACTAGGGGGGAATTTAGACGCGGGTGTCATGAATATTGAAATTACCCCATCCCCTGAATTAGAGGAAGAGAAATGGGGGAAGTATTTATTAGAAGTTACCCAAGCTGCCTATCCAAGCTATAATGTAATTGAATATAATTCAATTGAAAAAACGCAACTATCTGCTACACAAGTGCAAGAAACATATGAATATATTTTAACGTCACCACAGGAGCGAATTAAGGTCCGGGGAAATGTTATTTATAATCCTGAGACAGACAGAGTAATTTCATTTGATATTAAGGAAGTGTGATCAGCATCATATCTTATCCAGTAAATAATGATTATAAAGCAGGCATGGAGCTTTTATGGAAGCATACCATGCCTGCTTTATGTGGGTAATTACCTTTTACCTTCATCCTTAAGTTCTTCGCGTAAACCTTCAATACTTTCTTCGCGTCGTTGATTCTTCTCCTGAATTTGATCCATTTCGTCTTTGCTCATTTCTTCAGAATGCGCTTTAACATAATCATTTGCTTCATCCATATTTTGCAAAGTGTGACCGATGTTTTTTTCAATTCTCTCTTTATTATTAGAACGATCGTCTGGTTTTGCCATGATTTATACCTCCTTTTTTGCCGGTATAAATAGTATGCACGGGAACAAGGAGGCTATGTAACCAATTACGGATGATAAAGGTGTGTTACTATAAGTTAAAGAATAAATCAATGGAACAGGAGGAAATTAGCATGTGCAAACGTCATCCTTTTGTCAAAGGAGTAAATGTTGATCATCATACAAGATGTGCTCATTACCATACCGAGGTAGATATTATCGCGATTAAATTTTACTGCTGCAATGAATATTATGCTTGCTATTTTTGCCATCAGGAGGTTTCAAACCACGCTGTCTCAAAGTGGCCTCGAAACCGCTGGAATGAACGAGCTATTCTTTGTGGAAACTGTGAAAATGACCTAACCATTTCTGAATATATGGCTTCATCATATTGTCCTCATTGCAAAAGCCGCTTTAATGAAAAATGCAGTAACCACTTCCATCTTTACTTTGACATGACTGATCCATCTTCAGACATCACTTGCAATTCGTAAAATAATTTAAAATTTAAGAAGTCCGTATCTTTTAGCAGTCTTTTTTCGTTTATACATATGAAAGACATTTTAAAGGAGGTAAAAACATGCGGCCGCTTGTTCATAACACTCCAATTGCAAAGGAAACAGATTTTGAGGCAGCTATAAAGAACTATATACCTGATTTACAGAAATATTGTCTCTCCCTGACTAAATCAAAGTGGGATGGGGGAGATCTTATGCAGGATACGTTAGCAAAGGCTTATAAAGACTGGATCAGGAGCCAGAAACCGATAGTTAAGGCATATTTATTTCGAATCGCTTCAAACACCTGGATTGACGGCCACCGTAAAACCAAAATTAAAGAGGAATTGGGCAAAGACTTATCAGTGTTTAGCCAAAAGGAGACCTCAATCTCTGATCCTGTTTACCGAGCCATAGAACTGCTTCTTAGAGAATTATCGCCTAAACAGCGAGTGGTCATGTTATTGGTAGAAGGACTTGGGCTTACTGCAAAAGAAACTGCTGAAATGCTCTCTGCTAGTGAAGGTTCAATTAAAGCTACCCTCCATCGCGCTCGTAAAAAGGTAAAAAAGATAAATTACTCTTACGAAAATTCAGACCGTGGGGGAGAGGATCCAATTCTTTATGTAACGGCGCTTCGCAATGGAAATCCGTCCACTTTTGTACAGTTTTATCACCAAGAAACACAAGGTTTACGCATGATAATGGGGGACCTTGAGTCAAGGC
Source organism: Halobacillus naozhouensis (assembly GCF_029714185.1). NCBI lineage: Bacteria > Bacillati > Bacillota > Bacilli > Caryophanales > Bacillaceae > Halobacillus > Halobacillus naozhouensis. The sequence goes on from NZ_CP121671.1 coordinate 2,163,601, forward strand.
TTGCTACCTTGCCTGCAGCTCATACGATTAAAGGAGAAGCCTGTGCTTACCTGTTACTTTCCTTCGCCACAAAAAAAGGAGATATCTTGTTTATTCCTTTTTATCAAGAAGAGTTATTTGCTTTGTTGTTACAAATTAAAGAAGGAAGTAAAGGATTACTACTTGCGAGTTAGGAAGGTGTATACATGTCTAATGTGATTCCTTATGTAGTGGAGCAAACAACCAGAGGAGAACGCTCTTACGATATCTATTCCCGTTTATTAAAGGACCGAATAATTATTTTAGGGACACAAATTGATGATGCCGTTGCAAATTCAGTTGTTGCTCAGCTCCTATTCTTAACGGCGGAAGATAGTGAAAAGGATATTCATTTATATATTAACTCTCCAGGCGGATCGATTTCTGCTGGAATGGCGATTTATGATACCATGCAATTTATTAAGCCAGATGTGTCGACAATTTGCACAGGGTTAGCCGCATCCATGGGCGCATTCCTGCTTTTAGCAGGGGAAAAAGGGAAACGATACGCTCTTCCGAACGCTGAGATGATGTTACATCAGCCTTTAGGAGGAACAAAGGGGCAGGCAGCTGATATTAAAATTCATGCTGATCATATTATTAAAACGAGAAAAACCATTAACCATATAATCTCAGATCGTACAGGTCAGCCGCTTGAAAAAGTAGAAAAGGATACAGACCGTGATTATTTTCTTACCGCTGAGGAAGCAAAAGAATATGGAATGATCGACAAACTGATGGTCAACGGGGGTTCATAATTATTTACTGTAAATGATTTATGTTAACAATAAATAAATGTGCAAGCGCAAAACCGGTGTACCGGTTTTGCGCTTGGTTTTTGTGAAGAGCCACACTATTCATATGATTTTGGTACTTTTGTAGTTATTATTAAATAGTATGACTACTAAATAGAAACGTACATATTTATGTACTAGAGCAGTGAAAGTGAAAAGGGTAGTTGGTTAGCTGTGATAGTGTGTATGAACAAACTATTTGGAGTGGTTATGATGAAATTAATAAGAGAGGAAGTTAATAATAAAATAAGCAGAATTTTGAAGTTGGATGACACAGAAAAGTTTCTCCATGAGCTTCAAACTTACCTTTCCAGCAAATCTATAGAAAAGATAGATTTGAGTTTCTATAAAGATATACGAATGCTCAATATGGAGTTAAGCAAGTTAAGTCCAGACGAGAAAAGGTTATTACAAATTAAAGTAACCGCATTAATTACATATCTCGATGAAGTCAACAAAATTCATTTCCCATCACCTTTTATCATAGGGGTATTCACGGCTGTTATTTCTTTACTGCTCGGAGTTATGATCAAGGACATCGCAGCCTTTCCTGTGTGGACGGTTTCCTCAGTTGTCATTTGTTTCGTTTTGTTTATCCCTGGAATCTCCTGGATTAATTTGATTCAATCAGGAAAAGATGCAGAAATTAAACAAGTTCTTACAACGCTCTATAGTTTATTAGACATACAAAACTAAATTAAATGGATCGTATATTGTTTAAGAAAAAGTTGGATGAATAGTAGTGTTAACTACAGTTAAACGATTATTAGAGTAATGGAGGAAAGAGGGGAAACGTGTGAAAAGTAACCACGAAGAAATGAAGGAGAACCAGCTATTAGCCCTTTTTCAACGTGAGCTGCGTCTAGAAGCCAACACACCTGGTTATGTGAGGGAAGCTACAGATCACGTAGTGCGTCATGTCAGCAAACAAAAAAATGAAAAAGGATTCATTATATGCTCCCATTTAAACGAGGAAAATGCTTCTGAAATTATAGATTCTGAAATGTGTTATTTTAATAATCTTGGCCAGGAATTCGAATGGAAGGTTTATAGCTATGATCAACCGCATAACCTAAAGGCTCTTCTTATGCAAAAGGGATTTGATATGGAAGAAGAGGAGGCCCTTATGGTGTTGGAACTTAATGAGCAGCACCACCTGATAAATAGACCAGCTTCAGCTATTGTAAAAGAAATTAGAGATAAGGAAGGAATTGAAGACATCATTGCATTAGAGAACACGATTTGGGGAGAATCTCATACTGAATTAGGGGAAAGGCTCTGGAGAGATAAACAAAATAATCCAGATTCTTTATTCCTATATGGAATATATCAGGAAGGACTCCTTGTTAGCGCTGCCTGGATGTATATCGAATCAAATTCCTCATTTGCGAGTTTGTGGGGCGGATCTACATTGTCTTCTGAGCGTGGAAAAGGTTATTATACCGAACTATTAGCTGACAGGGCCAAAAAGGCATATGAATATGGGCGAAAACACCTTACCGTGGATGCTCGTCCGATGAGCCGCCCGATTCTTGAAAAGTATAGGTTTACTTGCCTGGCTTATACTTACGGCTGCCACTCTCCTTCATTTAAATAGAGCAATGTAAGGGATTACTAATAGACGGCTTAGTAATCCCTTTTGTTATCTGTAACCCCTTTCAGTTATATTGTTAAATAAAACACATAAAATCAATTGAGATAACATCAATAGTTAAAGGGGTTGTTAAAACTTAATCAGAGGTGGTCTAAATGGCACAAAAAGTTTTGCTTTTTGGAGATATAGGGATTGATGATGCTATTGCAATTATCTATTCGTTTTTTAACAAAGATATTGACATAGTAGGCATTGTTGCTGATTATGGGAATGTATCCAGAGAAACAGCTGTCAATAACGTTTATTATTTATATGATCTGCTTGGGATTGAAGATGGGCCTCCAATCATTGGCGGTGCTGAAGTACCTATGACTGCAGAGTATCCAATATATGCCCCCGAAGTACATGGTGAGTCTGGTCTAGGTCCGATTATACCGGATGATTATGGTGGAGAGAGTGAAAACTTTTTTGAAATTGTAAAGCTAATTGAAAAATATCAGGATGATCTCATTATCGTTAACATCGGAAGACTTACTTCTCTTGCAACGATGTTCATTTTGTACCGATCCCTTATGGAAAAAGTGGATGGGTTTTATATTATGGGCGGGGCCTTCTGGGTACCTGGAAATGTAACAGCTGTTTCTGAAGCTAATTTTTATTCAGACCCCGTTGCTGTTCAAATTGTACTCAGGTACGCTCATAACACAACTATAATCCCGTTAAACGTAACGCGACAAGCAATTGTAACCCCGGAAATGGTAGAGTATATTGACTATAAAGGTAAAACAAAGATAATAAAACCGATGTTAGATTACTACTATGATTTCTATAAAGAAAAAAATCCAGATATTCAGGGTAGTCCGGTTCATGATGTTCTTACTGTAATGGCATCAATTCGGGATAATATGTTCACATACCAAACTTTCCCAATCCATATCGTAGAAGCAACCGAACATGTACAGAGAGGGCAAAGCATTGCGAAATTTATGGCCAGTGAGATGTCTGAGTATGAAGAGACAGATAAACCCCACCGGATAGCTTTCGGGTTTGATTACTCCATATTTTTTAACGATTTTATGAGCATCATGACCGGCGAACCATTTAACTCGAGGACTTAAGTTAATAAAAAGTCGGTCACAAAGGCAGTGAATTCTTTTTCATATGAATGATCATATTTATGCAATGAATAAATGCTACACGATGGTAGGTCCAGAAATGGTGTATCAACTACAAGCATTCGCCCTTCTTGTATTTCCCTGTTAATGGCGAAAGTGGGAAGGAAAGAGATACCCATACCTTCCTGGATGAATCTTTTAGCAGCATGTGACTGAGAAACCTTAAGAAATCGAGGGGAGGGGACATGCCTTTGAATTTCACTTTTTAACCGTTCCCAGTACCCAGGATGATGATCTGTGAAAATAATGGATTGGCTCATAATTTCATAAGGGTCGAAAGCTGGAGCAGTTTCTAAATCGTATCCATCGTGAGGAATCGCCAATGTGATTGAATCACTAAACAGCTTTTCGCAAAATAAACCTTCACTGATACTGGGTAAACAAGAAAAACCAATATCAATTTGATCATCTTCAATCAATCCTTGTAATTGCGAGGATTCGGTAACTTGGATAGACAGTTCTACGCTCTGGTTTTTCTCTTGAAACCTACGAATTATACTTGGAAAAATACTATCAATTAGTAGTGGCGTCATCCCAATCATAAATGTTTGACGATAGCCTTGTTTAACACTTCTAACCTTTTTCAGCACATTCTCGTAATATTCCAAAAGGCCTGCTGCCTCACTGCGAAACATCCTGCCAAACTCCGTGAGCTGTATGTTTCTGCCTTGTTTCACAAATAATTCCTTCTGTAATTCCTCTTCTAGCTGCCTGATATGGAGGCTTACGGCAGGTTGAGTGATAAATAATTTCTCAGCAGTTTTCCTGTAATTCAGCTCTTCTGCAGCTATGGAAAAAGTTTTTACCCATTTTATTTCCATTTGATCCCTCCTATAAGTAATGCTTATTAAATCAATCATTATTACTTACTTTTTATTATGATACTACTATCTTACAATAAAAAGTAAGGAGGGAGTATCATGTTCAATCCTGGTTTAAAAGGTGTAACTGCTGTGGAAACGTGTTTGAGTCAAATTGATGGTAAAAAGGGAGATTTATATTATCGTGATCATTCTGTTCATGATTTAGCAGGGAGGTATAGCTTTGAAGAAGTTAGTTACTTCTTAATAAAAGGGGAGATGCCAGATGCAAACGAGTTGCGGTCGCTGAAAAAGTTCCTGTTAAAGGAACGCAGCATCAGTAGTGAAATAAAGCAATGGATTGAACACTTAGTAAAAAAACAATCGATTACAGCAACCATTCGTTCAGCCGTATCTTTCTTAGATGAATCAGAAGATCAATGGCCGATTCAAACTTATGAAGCTTTTCGACTGCTGGCTAAACTACCAACAATCGTTGCCTATAGTTATCGAAAGAAGTGGTTAAATGATTTAAAACCTGGCCGTAAACTATATGCGAACGTCGAATATTATGCTGCATCGCTAATGAAAGCAGTCAGAATTCCAGCAGAATTATTCACACCGATTTTTTGTTGCAGCCGAATCGTTGGATGGACAGCGCACATTATAGAACAGTCAAAAAATAATACGATATTCAGACCTGAAGCTAAATACTTGAATAACAGCTAATTTATTTCATTCTGTCTCACTATCATAAGTTTACTTAGATAATGAGACAGAAACTGTTTTAAATTATCGACTACCTATAATATATATTATGTCTACTAGTAAAAAATACTAAATAAGGGATATAACCATTTACTTTCCTTTTCTAAAAGTCTATTTTCAGTAAACCGGTTATATTTTCTTTTTAAATAAAGTCCTTTATCGTCGTATATCCATTGGTTAACAAGAATATCGAAAAGAGATTCCATGAAATTTAATGATCCCCCTACTATATTTACGAACTCTTTATGTTCATAAATACAGCCATCCCCAACGATATAACCCCTAACGAAATGTGAAAGGTATTGCTCCGGGACATGAGGAAACTTTAAGTCTAATGACTTCTTTGGTTTTATATTGGGTAATTCCATAACCATATAGCGGCGTTTCCAACTCCCATGAGGTCTCTTCAATATATTTTCCTTTTTTAGGATCATTCTAATGTATCTAGCGGAAACATTGGCTTTTTTTGCAATATCCTCCGTTCTTTCACCCGCATTATAAAGCCTTATAATCTCTTCATTAGACAATGTTCTTTTTGTTCTAGGCCTTTTAGACCGTTCGCTCATGAACTTCAGCTCCCTCCTTTGATTAATTATATTATACCGAATATATGTTCCCTTTGGAATATTAATATAAAACTTCTGAAAACTACCTTTAATACGATCACTACTTGAGGTATAACCATTAGCATATCGAGTATATATGGTAAACAGAGGTGATATTTATGGAAGAAGTCCAGAAAGATCGAGCCACGTCTAAAACACCTGAAGGTATGATTTATGTAGTTGATCCATCACCATTGAATTGGTTGTATGTCCTATTCAATACAATGGAAGAAGCAGTCAGAGCAGATCGTTCCGGCGCCATAATCCCTTCTCTTGCTACTTATCAGTGGGTTAGTGAAACCATTCTGGAACTAGAACTTAAACAAGGTGTTACGTTTCAGAATGGTGAAAAATTTTCGGCAGACATCGTGAATAAGAGCATCCACGAACTGCTGCGCTGGTTAGTCCCCCACCCTCCTGGATCCTTCCTTAATTTTTTCAAGCCTGCTTCTGTAGACATCATTGATTCTCACACTGTACAAATTAATTTTCCAAAACGGGATGGTCTAGCTGTTGCAAAGTTAAGAGCCACTCATTTCGCAAATTTCCTATTTTGGAATAAGATTGGATTCGGATATCAAAAGCTTGGTACAGGGGAAGGACACTGGTGAGTACTTGATGCTGCCGGCCCGTGGGGTACCGGCCCATTTGTTTTATCAGAAGGTCATTCCTCCATCGAAAATACGATTGCGTTTATTAATAAAGAGCCATTTGCCGCAACATGGCTCACTGAAAAAGAGTTGCGAACACCCTACGTCACTTTAGATGCTAACGTAAATTATCGTAATCCAAGCCGAGGACCACGATTAGACAGAGTCGTTTTTCGCAATCATCTTTCCAAAGCAGAGGCATTATACTTCTGTACAACAACTGAGGGATACGTAGATTTAGTAACTGAACTGACCCCTAAAGATATACAGCAAGTTGAACTTCTCCCTATGCTAAATTAGTCACTTCAGAAGGAAATGAAGTGGTTACAGGAATCTTTAATCGATTTCAATCTGATGTCGATTTTGACGAATACAATCTACGGATTTCCCTAAACAAAGCCATACGTCGGGATGAAATTGTCCAACAGGTTTACAGAGGTCATGCGAATCTCACTCCTGCGTTGATACCACCATGGGCCTATGATTTCCCTGAGGGGTTAGAGCCGATTATGTATAACAGAGACCAATCCCAAAAGTTATTCAGAAGCTCAGGTTATCCAAGAACAAGACCCTTAAAAATAGTCGCTTTCCAAAAACATGCAAGTCTATTGAAGGCTATAGCTGCACAAATAGAGGAGACTTTATCCATCAAGGTTGAAACAACGGTTATTCCAAAACAAGAGGAAACAAAATGGAAACGCGTGGTGGCTGAAAAGAAACTGATTCCTGGATGGGATATTTTAATAGCCAGTACTTCAACGCAATTCTATGAAGGAACCCCGGCTTTTTTTCATAGAGAATTTTTTGGTTTTGACGGAGCCCTCAGAACAGGACCAGAGCTGCCGGAGTTTGATCAGGTCTATAAAAAGATGGTAAATCAGATTCAGCGTAGGGAGCTGCTGGAGGCGGCAAAAGATGTGGATCGATTTGTATATAAAAACGCTTTATCCCTGTTTTTATGTGTGCCGCAAAAACTTTACGCAGTAAATAGACATGTTGATTTCAATCCTTATCGAACCACTTTTGAGCTGGCAGAAACAGAAGTCGAAGAAAGACATTGGTCTCGAAGATTGAGATAACAAATAACAAGGAGGCTGCCACTCTAAAGTAACAGCCTCCTTTTGTAAACTTACATTTTTCCTTTCAAACCATCTTCCGTTGAAATCCACTTCGTTACATCATTAAAATGTTTTCTAGCTCCAGCTGGTACTTCCTTCTCAGGAAATCCAATGTAAAGAAAGCCTAATACTTCTCCGTCTTCAGGTAATCCGAACAAGTCTTTCATCAGTGGATCATAGGTTGGCTTGCCGGTTCTCCAAAATCCGCCCAAATTTAATGAATGGGCAGTTAGAAGCATATTCTGTATGGATGAATACACGGCCCCATACTCTTCTTTAGCAATTACTTTCGGATCATCCGTCGGCTCAGCGGCTACCACGATCACGGCAGGTGCGCGGAATGGCTTCTTCAATCTTTTGGCTAATTTCTTTTGATTGGTCTCCGATGAAGGATCATCCATATCTTTTTCGGCAATTTTTGCTAACACTTCGCCTAATGGCTTTCTGCCTTCACCGGTTAAGACAAAAAAGCGCCAGGGCTCTGTTCTATGATGACATGGTGCCCAAGTCCCAGCCTCAAGAATTTGTTCTAATAGTTCTTGAGGAACAGGTTTATCTGACACAAGACCCACACTTCTTCTCGTTTTGATTGCTTCTAATACGTCCATTATGATATCCCCCTTAGAAGATAATTCTGTAAATTCCTACTGTATGATTAATTCAAATAAAAAAGGATCCACATATAGTTTACTATACATGAATCCTTTCAACTACTAATATTCATTTTTTAAGAAACGACATCGTAACCTTGCTCCTCAATCGCTTCATTCATTTCAGATTCACTGATCTCGCCTTCATACGTGATAGTCACTTTGCCTGTTTCAAGATTAACCTCAACACGATCGACCCCATTTAATTCTTGAAGTGCCCCTTTTACAGCTTTTTCACAATGACCGCACGTCATCCCCTCAACATGTATCGTTTTAGTTTGCATGATAAACTCCTTCTTTCTTGAAAGATTTAAATTTTCACTCGTTTTAAACGAAGTGAATTGCTGACAACACTCACAGAACTAAAAGCCATTGCTGCCCCTGCTAACCATGGAGCTAGTAAGCCGGCAGCTGCTATTGGGATACCAGCTGAATTATAGAACAAGGCCCAAAATAAGTTTTGCCTAATATTCTTCATTGTTTTCATGCTAAGCTCTATGGCTTTCGCAATTAAGTTTAGATCACCGCCTAAAATGGTGAGATCAGCTGTTTCAATAGCTACATCAGTTCCTGTTCCGATTGCGATTCCAATATCAGCAGTGGCTAACGCCGGTGCATCATTAATGCCATCCCCGACCATCGCTACACGCTTACCTTGTTGCTTAATTTGATCAATGTGATCAGCCTTTTCTTCCGGGATGACCCCAGCTATCACGCGGTCAATGCCCACTTCCGCGGCAATTGCCTGGGCTGTTCTCTTATTGTCACCAGTTAACATAATTAATTCCATCCCTAAGGCTTTTAAGGTAGCCAAGGCTTCTCTAGACTCTGGTTTAACTTGATCTGCAACAGCGATTACACCGGCTATTTCATCATTAACAGCAATCAACATAGCCGTTTTTCCTTGTGATTCCCATTCTTCCATGGTTATTTCATACTTGGAAAAATCAATACCTTCTTTCTCCAGTAATTTTCTTGTCCCTACGAGAATCCGTTCGTTTTGAATGTCAGCTTCAATACCATATCCAGGGATAGCTTCAAAATGATCTACTTGGAGCAGTTCACCATGTTTTGTTCGACCATATTTCACAATAGCATCTGCAAGCGGATGTTCTGATTGAGCTTCAGCACTCATTAACAAGTTAAGAACTCGTTCATTTTCCCCGAGAAACTCCGTTACTTCTGGTTCTCCTTTTGTAATGGTTCCCGTTTTATCAAAAACAATCGTATCCAACTTATGGGTCGTCTCGAGATACTCCCCGCCTTTATATAGGATTCCCATTTCAGCACCTTTGCCTGTACCTACCATGACAGAAGTTGGCGTGGCTAAGCCAAGAGCGCACGGACAAGCGATTACTAACACAGCAATGGAAGCTTCCAGAGCAAGAGCTAATTCACCCGAGTTGATCACAGTGATCCAAAGAAGAAATGTCACCACAGCAATTCCAACTACAATCGGGACAAAATACCCTGAAATGATATCAGCTAATCGCTGAATTGGCGCTTTAGAGCCCTGGGCCTCCTCCACAACTTTAATAATGTGGGACAGTGCCGTATCTTTACCTACCTTGGTCGCCCTCATCCTGACCGATCCATTTTTGTTAATGGTTGATCCGATAACCTGGTCATGTAATGACTTTTCTACGGGAAGAGATTCCCCCGTAATCATAGATTCATCTGCAGTAGTACGCCCTTCCGTAATCACTCCGTCAACAGGGAACTTCTCTCCTGGTTTAACGAGTACAAGATCGTCAACCTCAACTTGATCAACTGGAATCCTAGTTTCTTCTCCATTTTTTAGTACCGTGGCTTCCTTAGCCTGAAGATTTAATAATCCTGAAATTGCCTGGGTAGTTCGCCCTTTTGCTACCGTTTCAAAATATTTACCTAACAAGATTAATGTAATTAAGACAGCACTTGTTTCAAAGTAAAGATTAGGTACAACAGGCTGAATTATGGATCTAATCAACTCAGCTACGCTGTAGAAATAAGCAGCGCTTGTACCTAGGGCAACTAGAACGTCCATATTGGCTGTCTTGTTGGTAAGGTTTTTATACGCCCCTTCATAAAACTGCCAGCCGATGACAAATTGTACGGGTGTAGCTAATGTCAGCTGAATCCAAGGATTCATTAAAATGTGTGGCAATGGCAATCCGAACAAGTGATTCGCCATCATGATTAAGAGCGGAAATGAGAGTACCGCCGATATCAGCAGTTTCACTCTTTGTTGTTTGATCTGCTGGTCTTTCTGTGATTGTTTATTTTCACGATCTCCCCTAAGCTCCGCATCATATCCTAACTTTTGAATTCGTGCAATAATTTCTTCTACCTCTAATAGTCCTGGGCGGTATTCCACTTGCCCTGTTTCATTAGCCAAGTTAACAGAAGCCTGCTCGACTCCATCCATTTTGTTTAAAACTTTCTCAATTCTTGTGGAACATGCCGCACAGGTCATGCCAAGAATATCGAGTTCAGCGGTTTCTTTCTCCACACCATAACCTAGTTTATTTATTCGTTCTTCAATTCCTTCAGTATTAATCTTCATGGGGTCATATTGAATGCGAGCACTTTCCATTGCTAAATTGACTTGCGCCTCGACCCCATCTATTTTGTTAAGTACCTTTTCGATTCTTGTAGAACAGGCAGCACAGGTCATGCCAGTAATACCAAGATTGATTTTCTTTTGTTCACTCACAAGCCACCCTCCTTTTATTTGGAGAACTGCTGAATAACTTTCATTAATTCATCAATAGCCTCTTCGCCTTCCCCTTTTTTTATGGCACCGGCAACGCAGTGATGGGTATGTCTTTCTAACAAAGAATACCCTACTTTATTTAATGCATTATTTATAGCTGAAATTTGTACAAGGACATCTACACAATAGCGATCATTTTCTACCATCTTTTGAATTCCCCGTACTTGACCTTCAATACGTTTTAGACGATTGATAACGGCTTGCTTTTCATCATCCGTCCTTGGTGTTAATGGTTGTTTTCCACTGTTTTCAGGTAATGTATGCTCATCCATTTATGACACTCCTTTCTTCCCTGTCTATAATATACCCCGTATAGGTATTTAAAGTCAATAAATAAAGATGTATATATTAATAACTACTAACGTTTATCCTAATACTTATACGGGGTATATATAACCGTGAAGTCAGATGAGAGGTGGTCAGATGTTAGAGATTGTTTCTTGGATCGCATTAGGAGTAGGAGTCGTAAGTTCCTTAATCATTATCGTTGATATCATTAAACATCCGCAAATGATGACGATCATGAATGTGGTATGGCCGATCAATGGTTTATTCTTTGGCCCATTCGCTTTATGGACATATTTTAAATGGGGCCGGATACATGCTAAACACCTAAAACTTGAGGATAATCGTGGCAGGCCGGCAAAGGTATTCGTATCCACAAGTCATTGTTCAGCCGGCTGTACATTAGGTGATGCTGTTGGTGTTCCTCTTGTTGCTTTAACCGCCATGACGATTGCGGGGTCAACTTTATTTGCTCACTACACAGTAGAATTTATTTTAGCCTATGTGTTCGGTATTATTTTTCAATTTTATGCGATCTATCCAATGAATAAAAAGCAGGGAATTATGGGATCGATCAAAGAAGCTATTAAGGCTGACTCCTTTTCTTTACTTGCATTTGAAATAGGAATGTTCGGTTGGATGGCCATTGTTCATTTCTTACTTTTTACGGAACCTCCAAAGCCAACTCAACCTACTTATTGGTTCATGATGCAAATTGCGATGATTTTAGGGTTTCTAACTAGCTACCCTGCCAATTGGTTATTAGTTAAACGAGGAATTAAAGAAGAAATGTAGTTTTAATTTTGCTAAAAAGGAAATAGTAATATAGAACATACTATAGGAGGGTATCTTAATGAGTCATCAACAATATCAAAGTGTAATTGAAGTACTTCATGAATGTATGGAAGCCTGTAATCATTGTTTTAGCTCATGCCTTCAGGAAGATCATGTAAAAGACATGAGTGAGTGTATTCGAAAAGATCGCGAATGCGCAGATATTTGCGCATTTTTTGAACAGTCGCTTACACGAAATACACCTTACGTAAAAGAGATCGCACAACTATGTATATCAGCTTGCCGTGATTGTGGTGAGGAATGTGCTAAACACGACCATGACCATTGCCAGGCGTGTGCAGAGGCATGTAGAAAGTGCGCGGATGAGTGTGAGAAACTAGTTTCCTAATAAGTAACATTGAAAAAGGGTAAAATAACTTAAAAGCTCCCACCTTCGAGTAGGTGGGAGCTTTCTTAACCATCATAGTTCGTTTTCATTAATCGTAACGAATTTAAGACTACTATTAACGTTGCTCCCATATCAGCGAAGATTGCGAGCCATAAGGTTAACCATCCAGGGATAATTAAAAGCAGTGCTACTATTTTTAATCCAAGAGCAAATGCTACATTCTGTTTGATAATCGAGAGTGTTTTACGGCTTAAAGCGATCGTATATGGCAATTTATCTAAATCCTCCGCCATCAAGGCAACATCAGCGGTTTCAAGTGCAGTATCTGTGCCAGCTCCACCCATTGCAATACCGACGGTGGCGGTGGCTAAAGCAAGGGCATCATTGATCCCATCCCCAACCATCGCAATATTTCCGTGTTGTTCTCTAAGCTGTTTGATAGCATCGAGCTTATCTTTTGGTAAAAGACCTGCTTTAATGTCACTTACACCGAGTTGATTCCCAATAGTACGACCTGTAGCTTCATTATCTCCAGTCAGCATAACGGTTTTCTTTATCCCTAATTTATGAAGCTTTTGCAGAATGGAAAGACTACTCTTTCGCACATGATCAGCTACAGCGATATATCCAATTAGGTTATACTCATCTCCTATGAGCATAACGGTTTTACCTTCCATTTGTAAGTCTTTCATTTGTTCTAATACACTTGATGGGACAGTCAGGAATTCTTCAAATAAAGCATGATTGCCAATGTAATACGTTTTCTGATCGACGGTCGCCTTTGCCCCCGGTTATGGCTGATTGGTTAACAGAAGACTGACCACTGATAACTTCCCCGTCCATTGCAATCTTTTGACCTGGCTTAATGACCATTATGTCATCAATTTGAACGTCTTCTACATCTATTTCCACTACTTCATCGCCACGTCTAATCGTAGCTCGATTCGGTGCAATATCCATCAGTGAACGTATAGACTGGCGAGCTTTGTCCATTGAATAGCTTTCCAAAGCTTCGCTTAATGCAAATAAGAAAACAACAACAGCGCCTTCTCCCCACTCCCCAATAAGCGCCGCCCCCGATGATGGCGATCGTCATTAATGTTTTCATATCGAATTGAAGCTTAATTAAGTTCTTAATTCCAACTTTAAAAAGTACCAGCCCCCCAATTAAAATCGATACCGCAAATGTGGAGATGGTGACTACACTTTCTTCACCGAATACAATAGAAGATATATAGCCGGTAATAAGGAACAGCAGGGGAAGCATGGTGTTAAGGTTTTCACAATTTTCCAGAAAGGAGGTTTTTGTCCTGTTTGCCGCTGACGTTCAGGATAAACTTTGTTGCCATCAAAAGAACCAGCTTGTTCTAATTGTTCAATAGAAGCTTCACCATATACGGTTATTTTGGAGGCACCATGGAGTAACGCAATAGAGATCAGCTGGTGTACATGTTCATCGGCTAAAGAATAGAAAACCAACTTCCCTTCCTTACGATACTTCGCTAATTTCATATTTCGTAATAACCGTAAATGATGAGAAGCTGTGGCTTTAGTTGAACCGATGATGTTTGCTACATCACACACACATAGTTCTTTCTCTAACGTTAGAGCATAGGCGACTTTTAATCGGGTTGAATCTGACAATGCTTTAAAAAGTAGCTCTACCCCTTGAACATTATCTATTTGAGATTGAATACGGTTCACCTTTTCTTCATCAAAGCAAAATGTATCACAAGTATCAGGCGTACCTTTAACTACTGGTTCTTTTTTCATTCTCCACCTTCATTCTAATGATTGTTTGACTGTTTGTTTATAGTATATGAAGAGTATTTGAAAATGTCAATCAAATATGTATTTGATTAATACACAAAAAAGGAACCATGTCCAAGTAAGAACATGGTTCCTTTAAGATACTTATTTCTGCTGTCCCTCCTTTACCCATGAAGCGACAGTAACTGTACGTTTCGCTTGATGTTTGACAGCTTCCTCTACATCTTCTTGCATATTCCCTTCTTGGTCAACTGTAACACTAGTTCCATAAGGATTACCGCCCGAAGAAAATGTCACTGGATCTGTGTATCCCGGTGCCGCAATAATCGCGCCCCAGTGCATCATTGTTGTATAAAGGGCCTTGACGGTAGCCTCCTGACCGCCATGTGGGTTGTTGGCAGAGGACATGCCACTGACCACTTTGTTGATCAGTTTTCCGTTAAACCAGAGCCCTCCTGTTGTGTCCAGGAACTGCTTCATTTGAGCAGGTAGGTTACCAAAACGAGTCGGTGTACTGAAGATATAGGCATCAGCCCATTCAAGATCATCTAACGTTACTTCCGGTACATCTTTTGCAGCGTCGTGATGGGCCTTCCATGCTGGGTTTGCTTCGATCGCTGCCTCTGGAGCAAGCTCAGCAACTTTAACTAGTTTGACTTCTGCCCCTGCTTGCTTTGCACCTTCTTCTGCCCACTTGGCCATTTGGTAGTTAGTCCCTGTTGAACTGTAATAAATAATTGCCAACTTTACTTTTTCCATCATGATTCGCTCCTTTTACTACTTTTATAAAAATCCAAGATGCCTATATGCTTATCACGCCATTTGTTTCTAAACTTACTTTGTCCGAAATGACGAATTTAATGAAAGATTCTCTGATTGTTTATAAAAATTACTCTGCCATCCATGTTCGATTTGTTTGACAAATTGCTCACACTAAAAAAAGAAGCAAGTTGAGCACAACTTTGCTTCTTTTCATCGTTTCCTTAACGGATTGATATAGTTTAGTCATTTAACCAAAACTTTTCTCCACTAAATTATTCGTGCTTTATGACCGTTTGACCATCTGATTGCACAACTTTACCTTCTTTCATGAGCTTCCCCAGGGCCCGTTTAAAAGCCGATTTACTAATATTGAAAGATTCTCTGATTTCATCTGGTTGGCTTTTATCGGTAAAAGGCATTACGCCGTCATGATCAACTAAATAATTGTAAATTTGGTCCGCATCAGGGTCCATACTATACTGTTTTAATGGCCGTAATGAAAGATTCAAAGTACCATCATCTTTCACATCGATCACTCGTCCTTCTATGGTCTCCCCTAGTCGAGGCTCGACTTTCCGTTCAAAAGGGTGAATAAATCCACGATAACCTTCTTCTGTTAAAATAAAAGAACCAGCTTTGGTAGATCGATAAACACGACCTACAATGGTTTCATTTAATAAGGTTTTCGGCGCAATCGTAAGGTCCTCTAAAACTTCACCTTCTGAGATGGGTTCTGCGAAGATCCTTCCTTTTTTATCCTTTTCTAAACTTACAAATAACCAGTCTCCATTTTCAGGCCATACATCTTTTAGCGCCGGCAGGTGGTCTTTTGATACGAGGAATTCTTTATCCACTCCGATGTCCACGAATGCCCCCAAGTTTTGCACCACTTCCTCTACTTCTGCCCAGCCATAGGAGTCTAAACGGACTTCAGGCAAAAACATAGTTGCCGTGGGAGACTTATTCCTGTTGACATAAACAAAAACGTTCACACTTTCCCCCACTTTTTCAATTTCTTTATTTACTTGATCATGCGGAAGCAAAATTTCTTCCTCATCATTGCTGATTATGAACCCTTCTGCCACTCTTTTTGTTACATTCATAGACTGGATCGTACCAATTATAGATTCTTTCATATTCACACCTGCTTTTCCATTCTGTTTTAGTTCAAACTTATCTGTGTACATCAACAGAGTTAGTTCTCTATTTCAGCCATATAGTCTGCCAGTAGTTGGTAAGACCTTTTTTTGTCATTAAAATCAAAGATATTTGTAATAATAAGAAACTCATCGGTTTGATAAATTTTTCTCAAATTTAAAAGCTGTTGATAAACTTTCTCAGGTGTGCCAATAATCGCTCTTTTCCGATTACGTTGTATTTTTTCAAGTTCTCTGGTTGTAAAAGTGTGACTCTTTACTTCCTCTACGGATGGAACTCGCGTTTCTAGTCCTTTCTCTATTTGGAGAAGCCACATATCCTGACTTAATGCGATTTCCTCTGCTTCCTCCATGGACTCGGCACAAACGACAAATACACACGCATTGACATTTGGTTCTTGTAACCCTGCAGAAGGTTTGAATTTTTCACGATAGGCAGTCAGAGACTCGACTGCATGTGCAGGATTAATAAAATGCCCAAATGTAAAACCTGTCCCGTTTATAGCAGCATGTCTTGCTCCGCGTTCAGAGAGACCCAATATCCAGACATCCGGATTTCCAGTCGTATGAGGTCTAGCTGAAATTCCATAATAATCGTGTTCTTTTGGTATGGTTCCATTTAAAAACCACTGTAATTCCTTCACCTGTCTTGAAAAAGAACTTAGTGGTTTATTCGTTCCATCCGTTAACGCTGCTCTTGTTCTCTGACCTCCCCCTGGTGACCGGCCTAACCCTAAATCAATCCGGTTTGGAAATAAAGCTTCCAATACTTTAAAAGATTCAGCTACCTTAAGCGGACTGTATTGGGGTAATAGAACGCCGCCAGAACCGACACGGATTCTAGAGGTCTGGGAAGCAATTCTGGTTATTAATATTTCAGGAGAACTGCCGGCTAAACCGTTCGTGTTGTGATGTTCAGCGACCCAGTACCTATGGAACCCCAGTGACTCCACCCATTGAGCTAATTCGATGGAATGCTGCAGTGCATCCTCAGCTGCTTGTCCCTTTGAAATTGGACTCTGGTCTAGCACACTTAACTTCATAGTGATTCTCCTTTTGTTCCTTTACACTAGTATGTACGGGCAAAGATCATTCTACTGATACACCTCGTTCATTATCTGATGTAAAATAGCCAATTGTTCTTCGAATAAAATTTTATATCGCTTCTTTAACACATCAAATTCTTCCTTGCCTTGATCGGTTAAGGAGTACCAATAGACTTTTTGTCGTTTTTTCTCGTATGATTTATAACCATCTTTCCTATGAAGGAGGCCTTCTTCCGTCATGTCATGCAAAGTATCAAGTAAAGTTGACGGTGCCGGAATCCAATTGTTTGTCAGCTTATGAAATTCTTCCTTAAAATGCTCGCTAATCATTGGTTGACGAACTTGCAGCAAATGCATAATATAAAACTTAGTGAATTGAGCTGCACTCATATTTAAGGCAAATTTTTTCGGGTTATTTTTATGCGACAATGCAACCTCACCCCTTTTTTGTTATAAGTTCATTTTATAATAAAAAGGAGAGGGTTTGTCTACTAATAAGGACATTTGTTCGGTTATTGTTGTGTTCTTTTTTTATGGTTCGGAGTTGCTACTAAGTATTAATCAAGAGTGATAATTTGTTCATAAAAGAATGGACTGCTTTCCGATCCTGCAAAATAATAATTTGAGCGTGATGACAATGCTGTTCAATGGCCGTTATGGCTTTGGCCTTTTTCGTTTTAGGATAATCCCATACATATTTAAGAAATGATAGCTCCATCCGTTCAGGGCATCCTGGCGCCAGATCAACCCGCGTTTTTCCCATATGTTTCAACCATCGTTTTAGGACACTGCGCAAACAAACATATCGATTAAGATTTAGAAAAATAATGGTATCAGCCAGTTGCAATCTCGGCTCCCAGACACCACTATAGTTACCTTCAATCACCCATTCCTCCCTTCGCAGGTAAACGGCTTGTTTCTCAGCTAATTCTTCCTGCGTAGATTCTTGCCATCCAGGTTTCCAGAATAGCTGATCCATATGTACAATCTCGTAATGAAATGCATTACCGATCTGTCTGGCTAATGTGGATTTCCCTGATCCAGCTGAACCAATGATAGCTACTCGTTTCATTTCGCTTCCCTCCGTACACTAAGGCTGGCAAGTTGCTTCACTTATACATATTCTTCTCTATAAAGTTGTGTTTTCACAAAATCATATACTCTTACATAGTTTATCAGTATCCACATGGCAATAAAAGAAATGTCGTTTTTTGAAACTTTTGACAAGAGTCATTCGTCTATATTATTGAACCTACTAATTTATGCAAGAAAAAAGCCCACCATTGTGGGGGCAATAGTGAGCTTTTCTTCTTGACCTTCTATTTAGTTTAGATTGATTCTTTTACTTATTCACTTAAAACTTTAACAGTTACTTCTTGTCTTCCAAAGTTTAATGCATCTTGACGGTTTGGCATATATACATCAATGCGATTTCCATCAATTGCTCCGCCAGTATCACCGGCAATAGCCACTCCGTAGCCTTCTACATATACTTTAGAACCTAATGGAATGACATCCGGATCTACAGCGATTACTTTCTGGTTAGGGTTTGCATTAAGATCAATCCCTGTTGCCGTTACACCACTGCAGCCTGTGCAATTAGCCGTATAGGCTGTTGCCTCTGCCGTGAATTCTTTGACAACATCATTGCTTGAAGACTGTTCACTGGACTGCTCTGCTTCAGTTGTAGTGTTTACCGGCTCAGCTTCTGGAGCCTCTTTCTTTTCTGGTTCAGGCGCTGGTGCTTCTTCCTGTGCTGGTTCAGGTGCAGGAGCCGGTGCTTCTGCTTTTTCAGGAGCTGGGGCTGAAGCAGCCTGAGCTTTCACAGCGAATTGGTCACCAGGGTGAATCAGTGTGCTTGAAAGATTATTCCAAGCCATTAATTGGTCTACAGTTATGTTATATTTTTGAGAAATACCATAGAGGGTGTCTCCTGATTTAACTGTGTACGTCTTGGATGTTTCTACTGTAGACTCACTATTACCAGTTACGGTTAGTTTTTGGTTCGGTACAATTAAATTTGAGTTTAAATTGTTCCACTTCTTAAGTTGATCAACTGTTACGTTTTTATCATTAGAGATACCCCAGAGTGTATCACCTTTATCGACTGTATATTCTTCAGCACTAACGGAAGTAGCGAATGCCCCTGTTAATGCAGCAGTAGCAGCTAGAGAGAAAACTGATTTTTTCATAGTTTTGTGTCCTCCTCTTAATTGATGTGTTGTTTTAACCACAATTAAGATACTACCAGATATATAGATTTTTTTAAGAACAAACAGCTAACAGTTTCTTTTCAACTGTGACACTTTTTTTGCACTGAAGTTACAATGTGGGCATATAAACCTATGAAAGCGCTGCATTTTATATCTATTAGTCTTAAAAAGTCGAATAATGTATATCATTTTATATTTTTCAATAGGAAAAATTAAATAATATTTGGGGATAAATCCCTTGAAATAAAAAAACCTGCTCATCAGAGCAGGTTTTTTTATACAAATCACTTATTCTGATAAAGCAGTAATCTGTTTCTGAACTGCAGGGTCTTGTAAATACTCATCATAGGACATTTCCTTATCAACTATACCTTGAGGTGTAAGCTCAATAATGCGGTTTGCAATGGTCTGAATAAATTCATGGTCATGAGAAGCAAATAAGATCGATCCTTTAAAATTAATTAACCCTTTGTTTAAGGAAGTAATCGATTCAAGATCCAGGTGGTTTGTCGGCTCATCGAGCAGAAGCACGTTTGCTCCTGACAGCATCATTTTAGATAGCATGCACCGGACTTTCTCTCCCCCTGAAAGGACATCCGGGTGTTTCAAGGCTTCTTCACCGGAGAATAGCATACGGCCTAAAAAGCCTCTAAGGAATGTTTCTGTTTCATCCTCGGGAGAATACTGGCGCAGCCATTCTACTAAGTTAATATCAGACCGCTCAAAGAATGAGGAATTATCTTTAGGGAAATAGCTCTGTGAAGTCGTTATCCCCCATTTGAATGTTCCTTCATCAGGTTCAACTTCTCCCATAAGGATTTGGAAGAGCGTTGTCTTTGCTACTTCATTACTCCCTACGAAAGCTATTTTATCATCTTTATTCATTGTAAAACTTACATTATTTAAAACTTTAACTCCATCAACCGTTTTAGATAAATTTTCTACCGTCAATAAGTCATTTCCAATTTCCCGATCTGCTTTAAAAGCAATATAAGGATATTTTCTTGAAGAAGGCTGAATATCATCCAGACTTATCTTTTCAAGCAATTTCTTTCGTGAAGTAGCTTGTTTAGATTTCGACGCATTCGCACTGAATCGAGCGATAAATTCTTTAAGGTCTTTAATTTTTTCTTCTTTTTTCTTATTTTGTTCCTCAGCCATTTTTTGCGCAAGCTGGCTTGATTCATACCAAAAATCATAGTTCCCAACATAAACTTGAATTTTACCAAAGTCTAAGTCAGCAATGTGTGTACAGACATTATTTAAAAAGTGTCGGTCGTGGGAAACAACAATAACCGTATTCTCAAAATCAATAAGGAAATCTTCGAGCCATTGGATCGCCTTAATGTCCAGGTGGTTTGTCGGCTCATCCAGCAGAAGCACATCTGGATTGCCAAACAAAGCCTGAGCAAGAAGAACCTTGACCTTTTCAGAGCCCGCTAAATCTTTCATTTCTTTATCATGCAAGTCTTCACCAATACCAAGTCCGGTTAATAAACGGGCAGCTTCAGATTCCGCTTCCCAACCGTTCATTTCAGCAAATTCACCTTCGAGTTCAGCCGCTCTCATCCCGTCCTCTTCCGTGAATTCCCCTTTCATATAGATTGCATCTTTTTCCTGCATGACTTCATACAGTCTTGTATGCCCCATAATAACTGTCTCAAGTACCTTGTACTCGTCGTACTCAAAATGGTTCTGCTTAAGGACAGCAAGTCGCTGGTCGCTTTTTAAGGAAACATCACCAGTTTGCGGTTCTAGTTCACCGCTTAAAATTTTTAAAAATGTAGATTTACCGGCACCATTTGCACCAATTAATCCATAGCAATTTCCAGGCGTAAATTTTATATTGACATCCTCGAATAACTTCTGATCGCCAAAACGAAGACTAACATTAGTTACATTTAACATACAGAATCCTCCAGTTTCTAAGTGTATAGCATTCAAATTATATCATTCATTATAATGATCGAATAGGCTTTTGTTAGTTTTGTTCCGTAATTTCAGGATTTTCACTTCTCCATTCATTAAAAAGATGGAAGTCCGACTCTACTACTTTTTGGTAATACGCAGACCACAATGTGAGCTGCTGAATAAATTCATTCCTATTCGATTCAATCTCATGAAGTATCGCTTCTTCACTATGATGGTTCATCAAGCCGTCTTCAATATCCACATCAGCCCGAGCATGAATCTTCGCTGTGATTTTAGCCATCGTCTTAACCGTTTCAAGCATGGAATCTAACTCCTGTAGATCATCAGTGTTTAGTTCATTGGTAAAAGGTGATCGCTCTCTGACGTAAAAATCATGCCCGTTGATGGTCATATAACCTAAATAAGGATCCGCTTTGTGGTGCATCGCCTGCTGGGTATGGACAACTCTTCGTCCCTGGTGCTGATGGTCCTTCCAAAACGTCTCATCATAAGGAAAAAAGTAAGCAGGAATAGGCGTTCTTGCTTCTTTTGCTTCCAGAATAATATTCTTATTTCCCTCACCTGCAATCATAATATAATACCTCATAAGTCCTGTAGACCCAATACCCGCTCCTGCTTTTTTCATGACATCCTTAACAGAATAGACCTGTGAATGTTTTTTGATGGACACGGGAATAGATTCGATATAATCTTCCCAAACACGGAGAAACTCCTCTTTCTCCTGATGTGATAAATCAACTAAGTTTCCATCATCAAGAACAGACTGAATGGAATCGAATTGTGATGTTGGAGATTCCAATCCGGATGATGTCCACTCCCCTTCAAGGTCATGAAGAACGTTCTGGATCGGTCCCGTTGTGTTAGCTTTAGTAAACTGTAAATAAACTGGATCTTCTTCCCCGCTATGGAACCTTTGCAATTGTCCGATATAGTCATTGAGGAAAGATTTCACAAAATCGTCCGTATCATCACCAGTATAGCCGTGCTGACTACTCATTAAACGAATGCTGACAACCAAGCGCAACACATCATATAAATACGAACCAAAATACCCTTCATCAAAATCATCTACATCAAATACTACGTCTCCCTTTTCGTTTAGAAAGGCACTGATATTATCAAAATGAAGATCCCCTAGTAACCAGGTAGGTTTATCCTCCGGTGTATGAAATGTAAAGGGCAGACCTGTAACATCATAATAGAATAAGTAAGCACTGCCCCTGAAAAAACTGTAAGGGTCCTTACTCATTTTCTTGTACTTTTTCACTCTATCTTCATGGGATAGCCCCATTAGCTTGCCGTCAAACTGGTTGAAAATAGTAGCTAGCAGCTGTTTTCTCAAATATCTTTTTGTCTCCATTATTTCGTTTCGGATGTCAATACTCATTGATTCACTTCCTTTTCCAATAAATCCGAACCATCCCCCAGTATAAAAGCACAATTCACTGATGTACAAAAAATGCACCTTCTGACTAAAGTAATCAAGGTTAAAACATGCTGCGCTGTCATCGAATGCATAAAAAAAGACCCTCAAATGAGAGTCTTACCTATCCTATGACTTGTAGTATAAGCTGTTATTCTCTACCACCTGAAGCACTTTGCTGCTTGCTTCCATTTCGTTTTTACAAATCGGACAAATTGCTTCTTCATTTGTTCTGAAGTTATCTCTCATCCAGCAGTTGCAGTCATCTGATTTACATACCCAAATTTTTGTTTCTTCTTCAACTATTTCAGCCTGGTTCTTTTTACCGAATGCCATACGCTTCGAAACCTCCTCTGGACATGAAAGAATTATGTAAAAGAGACTGACTACCTCTCGAGTCAGTCTCTTTCCACCTTATAATTTAGTTACATTAGCAGCCTGTGGTCCACGGTTGCCTTCAGTAATCTCAAATTCAACAGCTTGGCCTTCTTCTAGGGATTTAAATCCCTCTTCTTGAATCGCGCTGAAGTGTACGAATACATCGTCTTCTCCTTCAACTTCGATAAATCCAAAGCCTTTTTCAGCGTTAAACCATTTTACTGTACCAGTTTTCATAAAAATGGGTCCTCCAATGTTTCAAAAAATTAATATGCGTTCCATAAGAAATGAAAAAAATCACATATTATAAAAAGTACCAATGGGCATTGATCACTCTTTATAATAGGTGATTCATTTTATGTTTGGCACAAAATTAATATTAACTATTATCATACTATAGTTCACCGGTGAAGTCAACTTCAGGTGCATACACCTGCTCTATTCATTTTATACAGCCAGCCAGATTTTTATACGTACTTTTTTAAACTTTTTCAATCACGCCACAGGCAATTCTTTTGCCAGCGTCGCCGCTAGGTTGGGATTGGTAATCATCAGGACCCTGATGGATAATAACAGCTTTTCCTATAATATCCTCAACTTGAAATCTATCCGTGAAGAATATCATTCTAGAGCGGCCTTGGTTTGAAAATAACACAGGAAAATCTCCAGCATGATTGCCATGAGGCTGATCATCAGGATTCCAGTGTCCTCCAGCGGACTGAAAGGGATTTTCACCATCTCCTATTTCACATGCTCCGTGTTCATGAATATGAAATCCGTGTGGCCCAATCTGAATACCATTTTTTACTTGAAAATCAGGCAGGCCCTCCACCTGAACAAAAACCTCCACCCCGTATGGCCGTTGATAAAATTGTACGACGCCCTTTAGATCAGGAGCAAGCGGACTGCTTTTAAAACTTACGCGAGCTTGCTCAGACTGATAAGTAGGTCTGATGGGTGGATATGGATAATGATAATACATGGCTTCTCCTCCTTTTATACCAATATATGCAGCGAACTTTTAAAACATGTCCTTTCAAATTTACATCGATATCACGATGTGCTACACTCCATTTAATGTCTCACAAGTAAAAGGAGAGATGACATGAAGAAAATATGGATCACATCACTGATTGCTGTACTTGCTTTATTTAGTTTGGCTGCCTGCTCAGGGGGAGACAATACAGAAAGCAGTAAAAAGGAAGAAACCACTGAGAGTAAGAAGAGTGAGGATAACACTGGACCCGTCGCAACTGTAAATGGACAAGAAATTCCACGTGAAAAGTTTAATCAACAGTTGGAAGGAACCAAACAGCGATACAAGAAGATGGGTATGAAAATCGAAGGTAAAGAAAAACAAATGGAGCAAGGCGTTGTCAACCAACTCATTGGCATTGAGTTATTGAATCAAAAAGCAACGGAAGCAAATATTAAAGTATCCAAAGATGAAGTAGAGAAAAAATATGAACAATTTGCCTCCCAATTTCCTTCCGAGGAAGAACGTAAGAAAGCTCTTAAAGAAAGCGGTATGACCGAGGATAAAGTGAAACAGCAATTAGAGGAAAATATAAAAATTCAAAAATATGTAGCAGAAAATACAGAAGAAGTTACCGTAAGTGACGAGGAAGCCAAGAAGCAGTATGAGACTATGGTAAAAGGACAAAAGAACGCCCCTAGCTTCGAGGAAGCTAAAAAACAAATTAAGCAGCAAATACAGAAGCAAAAGCAAGGTCAGCAAGTGACTAAGCTTGTCGAAAAACTTCGTAAAGAAGCTGATGTAAAGGTAACACTATAATAAGAAATACAAAGATCCTGGACATGTTTGTGCCAGGATCTTTTTGCGTTACAATATATTATTCTTAAGTTTCTCATACTGTTCCTTTAAATAGATCACGTCGACAGGATGCTTCAGACTATACGTGAACCTGTTGAAACTCTGATCTAATTGTTTAAGCCAGTTGTCTCTGGCCTCATGTAAAGACTGCAGACACTGCTCTATATAGTACTGTTCTATAGTAGGCTTTACCTTGTAAATCGCATCGTAGAGCGGTGTGGTTACCCGCTCACTTAACTGCTCCTTCATTCGCTCCTTCTCGTTGTGCTCAAAGAATGATTTTGTTCCTTTAAACAGTTGTAATACATCAGCAAGGTCCTTTTCATTTATCAGTAGTCTTTGATCTATAGCAGGTGGGGCAATCGAATTCCATTCAAAACTGCTCAGTGAAAGCGAACGATTAATCCTTCTCAATTCTGCTTCGTAATTTTTTTTATGCTGTTCCACTACATCTTTAATAAAGACTTCTATTCTTAGGGTGACAGCCTTGATCTCCTGGTTCATTTCAAATTCAACTTCATTCAACAGCTCTCCTGCTGACTCCTCAATTTGTTCTTTTGCTTCTGATCGAGCTCCTTTAATGACAGCAGGATTAAAATGGTTCTTAAAATATGAGTTAAAGTTTAACATCATACGCTGGTGAACAAAATGCAGTTGTTTATTCACCTTTTGGGCGATTGCTTTTTCACTCCGCGCTTCTGCAAATTGAGCGAGCACTTGCTGAGCCCGGCTTTGTTCGTCCTCTAACATGGCGAGCTTCTCTTCTCTATCCTGCTCGCTGAGCCTGGCGTGGTCGATGATGGTTTGTAAGGAAGCTACCGCTTCGTTTAGATCATGTTCAATCGAATGGTGGAGTACTTCTGTCAATTCCTCTTGCAAGAAACGTTCAAACCGCTCTTCAAAAGCAGGTAACCCGCTACCGATTCTGTCATGGGTTTGCTTCTCCTTTAACCCCTGTATGCTCGATAACGAATAGATACGCGGATTGCGAATTTGAAACTGAAGAAGCTGTTCCTGTAAATAATGTTCAACTTGTTGTTTTTCCTCGTCATTTTCAGCTAAATCTGCGGCATTGATAATGAAAAACATTTTATCCATGGAGAAAGCATCCTTCACTCTTCCAAGCTGAGTTAAAAAGGATTGATCTGCCTTCGAGAACGGATGGTTATAATAAGTTACAAAAAGAATGGCATCAGCATTTTTAATATACTCAAATGATACATTGGTATGTCGGGCATTGACAGAATCCGCTCCTGGTGTATCAACAAGTGTGATCCCTGCACGTGTCCATTCACAATCATAATAAAGCTCCATCCACTCAATAAAACATGATTTTTTCTCTTCCGAAACAAATGCTGCAAACCGGTCAAGCGTTATGGTCATTTCCTGATTAAGATGAGGAGCCATTTCTTCATACCCATCAACAAAAGCTTGAAGAAATGTACGTTTCTTGTGATCCAGCTTCTGCAACTTTTTTTCTTCTAAAGAAACGATGTGTTGATAGGCTGATTCTATGTTCGTGTAGCGTTCAAGAACTTTCTTTCCGGCAAAGGCGAGATCTTCTAATAATTGCTCTTCACCCTTAACTCTAACCGTCACCGTCCCATGAGGATGCTGCTGGGAGGAGGCAGTAATTTTGTTGATTGTTGCTGTGGTTGGATTAGGAGAGACAGGTAAGACTTGTTCTCCTAACAATGCATTGGCAAATGATGATTTCCCCGCACTAAAGGCTCCAAACAACGCGATCGTATATTGCTGGTGCTGTAATCTATGCTGTTTCCCGCGGAGCTGAGTGAGTAAATGGTCAAAGCCATCGATGTTCCCCAACACATCCTGTGCTTCTACAAGTTTTTGATGAATATCTGTCTTTTTCGCAGCAGCTCTTTCACGAACACCATTATCTTCAGTTTCCTCCTGCTTCATTGCATTTGATTTTACTTCCGAATATACCATGTCTTGACTCGACTTAACTGTAATCAGAGATTGCTGTTTCTGCAGGGCGAGTGCAACTTGTTCTTCGACCTCGTTTGAAAGATTTTGCTCAGCGAATGCACGCAGCAGCTGTTGCTTCACCTCTTCAATAGCAGCTTTCAGGCTGAAAAGCTCTTCCTCTGCTTGTGATTTATGATCATACGCCTTAAATAACTGCTGATGAGCTGTCGTTTCAGCTTCATTTCTTTGTTCGAGCATGCTCTCTACCCGTTCCCACCATTGATTCAATTGATTGCGGCCATGGCGTTGAATATCTTTAGCCAATTGATCGGTGTAACGAAGTACATATTCCCCTGTGACTGAAGCACCAGTTTCAATTAATTGCTGTAACCGGGATGACGGATATTCAATATCAAAGGATTGTGTGTCATGAATGATAGCACTGTCCGTAATCGCATTATCCTCCAACAATTGCATCATCCGTTCACGTAATGGCCAAGCTACATTTTTCTCAATCGTCTGCTTCAACTGATCATAGTATTTTTCAAATCGAACGGCTCGTTCTTCTTCTGTTTTCTTCTTCGTAAGAATAAAACCTACTTTAAAGCCCGGCTGCATGGACTCTAAATATAAACGAGCATGCTCTCGTAATTCACTTGGCATTAAATAAGCATTAGATAAAAATGTAAGCACTCTGTTTTCGAAATGTTCTCTAGCCGCAGGGATTCTTTCCTTCTGGGCGTCTAGTAAAGACCCTGCCTCATCAACATCCTGTTCCGTAATGATTTGATCAGCATGTCTGATTTGTTGATGAAGGGTCTCCATTTGCTCTTCATAAGTCGCACAGTAATCACTAATGCTCTCATTTATAATGGCTGCAGCATGATGTAAAGCGGTTTGACTGATTGAGATGTTATCATACATCGTATGGAAAGCAGAGCTGACTTGCTCAATTTGATTAGCTGAATGCATGGGCTCTTTTAAAGAAGTATAGTAAATGTGCTGGGGCTCAATCCCCCATAAGTGTAAGGAATGCTCAACACTTTGCTGAAATTGGCCAAAAGTTAACTCCGTTTCGTTATGTTTGTCCACTTGATTAATAATGATTGAAAACGTGATCTGACGCTGCTGCATTTCCAGTAAAAAATTAAGATTGACTTCAGATTGTACGTGATTATAATCCATCACATAAAACATATAATCCATTAAATGCAGGGAGGATTCGGTAATTAACCGATCAGCATCCCGTGTTGAATCAACACCTGGTGTATCTAATATTTTCACATGCGAAGGGAGCTCAGCTAATGGGCGCTGAATATCAAGGCCGGTTATTCTTTCTCCTTCTCGGCACATCGCCTGGATGGTTTGAATATCAATAGATCCTTCATATTTGACCGGATCATGCTCGCTGAAATAAGCGATGGTCGCTTCAGGTCCGTTCGATAATTTTACAATGTTCGCACTTGTTGGAATCGGACTGGAAGGCAGGATGGAATGGTCGACAAGGTGGTTGATCATCGTTGACTTCCCCGCAGAAAAGTGGCCGGCGAAGCCGATCATCATTTCCTGTCTGTTGACCTTCTCAATTAGTTCCAGTACTTTATTTGCCTGGTGCTGGTTATATTTCTCAAGCTCACTGTATAAGGATTCTAACCTAGCGAGCGTCTTCGTATGGGCTTCTACGGTGGAAACAGACATTGTTTTTAATCTCCTTTATGTCTTGTGCATTACTTTCTAGTTTACTCAACATAGATAAAACCTCTCAAGTTTAGCATCTTTTCTTACACATAATGGACCGTTTTGATTATAAAATAACTAACGATCTATTTCTAGTTCTTCCATATAAGCTGGCATCCCTTGAACGGAGAATGAAGTGGTGAACAATTCTCGAAGTTGACATCTATAACGTCTTGATACATAAGGAAATGCCCCCCGATAAATTTCTTTTGCATAATGAAAAGGGGGAACTTTATCTTCCCGCTTATTGATGACCGTAAAAGTCAGCGCACGATAGGTGCTGCCATGAGAAGTGACTTCGACAATGGTTGGCCTGTAGTGTCCTTCATAAACCCCTTCACGATCATATAGGTAATCGACAGCCGAGGGTGTGATTTTATAGAGGACACCTTCCACAAAAGTGGAGTGATGTTCTTCAATATCAGCCCTGCCACCATCGTGAACATGGTGAGAGAATCGTAAACGATAATTAGCTAAACTAGCTCTGCCAACAACATCTTCAAATAACGATTCCACTCCAGCTAGTTTAAATCGCTCAAGATCCATGCAGGATCCATACGCAAAGTAAAACATATCATCTGCGTGAGGATAGCGTGCCAGTTTCCAATCACCGTGAGGCAGGACTTGCTCGCCTTCCATTCCACTTACACCTTCATATACAACGGCCTCGTAGTTTTCGTGATCAGTATGTACTGTAACTTGCTTTCGATCAAATAATGCTGCTGTTTCCCTATTATTGTGCTCATCGATATTTCTCATGATATGGTCAGATACTTCGTATAGTTCACCATACACCGTTCCTGTTTGGGTAAGCTTTACATATGCATTGTTGTCATGACTTTTAAATAAAGTTGCGTTTATTCGGGCTTGTTCAAATAAAAGCGAAGAATCAGCTAACCAATCATGATCTTTTTCCCCTTTACAAAATGATCCATACACAAATAAATGCATCCTTATCCCTCCTTTGTTACCGTTGAATAAGCAGGAAGCTGATAAGCACTTGTTGCAGACTTTACGGCCTGGATTACTGCTTGCTCAACGACGTGAGCTGCTAAATAGCTCAATCCATTTAAGTCGACCGTTACTTCATTAGTTGTCATTGCAAATAATGTATCTCCATCTACAAATGTATGAGAAGGTCTGATCGTTCGGGCCAGGCCGTCATGAGCAATAGAAGCCAGTTTATTAGCTTCAGACTTAGATAATGCAGCATTACAGGTAATAATGCCAATAGTCGTATTCCCGCTAAATCGATTAGTACTTGCTGTATTCATTTGTTTCAGCAGCACCTGTTCGCTTCCCAAGAAACATTGTCGATGACGATCATATGCGCCCGCTAAACAGTTTCCCGTTGCTGGATCAACTACATCTCCGAAGCTGTTCACAGCTACAACCGCTCCAATCTTTAACTCACCAACTTCAATCGCGTAATGGCCCACTCCGCCCTTCATAGCGTATACCGGTCCTAACAATTTTCCTACAGATGCTCCCGTGCCCGCTCCCACGTTTCCTTTTAAAAAAGGTCTATTAAGAAAAGCATTTTGAGTTGCCTGCTTCCCCATATTCCTGTCCGGCCGTACTTGTTCATCACCAACCATAAGGTCAAATAAAATGGCTCCGGGAACGATCGGAACTTTCGTGATCTGTACGTCAAAACCAACTCCTCTTCCCTCAAGCTCATTCATAACCCCTGTTCCTGCATCTAAGCCGAAGGCACTTCCTCCTGCTAAAAATATTCCATGTACTTGTTCAACCAAATTCTCAGGGTTCAAGGCATCCGTCTCCCGGGTCCCCGGTGAGCCGCCACGTACAGACACGCCTGCTTTCGCACCATGCTCCGAGACTACAACTGTACAACCTGTAGCCGCTTCTTTATTATCTGCATGACCAAAAGCAAACCCCTCGATAGATGTAATCGGAATTTCATTCATGGCAAACTATCCTTCCTTATGTTTTCTTTTTTACAAAAAAGGTAATTTTAAATCTATGGAGGTGTATATATGCCACGTAAACAGATAGTTGTTCACGGTAGAGTTCAAGGAGTTGGTTTTCGCGCTGCCACAGAACAGGTCGCATCTCAGTACAGTCTCACTGGCTGGGTAAAAAATAATCCTGACGGCACAGTAGAAATAGAAGCAGAGGGGAACGAACATGAACTCGCCTCGTTTATAAAGGTGATAAAAAAAGGGCCTAATCCATTCGCTAAAGTCCAGTCACTCGATATCACTAACTTAAAAAGTGAAAAAGGCTCCAAAGACTTCCGGACGCTACATTAAGAGTGACCGCAGAAACCTTTTCTGCGGTCCTCTTTTTAGTATTTCTCGCTTGGTATAGAAACTAAAGGTCATCGTTGATTGCCAACATGTGCCCCTCCCCTACTTTACTTGTGCATGGGTCTTACAATAACCTCATTCACATTCACATAGGAAGGCTGTGTAACAGCATAAGCAACTGCTTTTGCGATATCTTCTGAATTCAGCGGAGTCATTTCCTGCTTCTCAAACATGTCAAGCACGTCTCCGTCTGTAATATGATCCGTTAACTCTGTATCTACGGCTCCCGGAGAAATGTTGGTTACTCTGACACCGGAGCGTGATAGTTCTTTCTCCATACCCATAGATAGAGCTTTTACTGCATATTTCGTCGCACTGTACACCGTACTTGACGGAAATACTTCATGGCCCGCAACAGAGGAAACATTTACAATATGTCCACCCTCCTGCTTTAACATCTCAGGCAATGATGCATGAACACCATAAAGGACTCCTTTAATGTTTACATCAACCATTTGCTCCCATTCATCTACGTGATCATTTTTTAAGAATGATAACAGCATAACCCCTGCGTTATTGATATAAATATCAATACTGCCAAAATCATCTTTAGTTTCTTTGACCAGGTTTTCCACATCAGACCGTTTCGTAACATCTGTTTCAACTACTTTGGCTCTTACATTATATTGCCTCTCTACGTCATCAGCAAGCTGTTGCAAACGCTCAGATCTTCTGGCGGCAAGAACGACATGAGCTCCTTCTTCCGCTAAATGTTTAGCGATGGACTTGCCAATCCCGCTGCTTGCCCCTGTAATAATGGCTGTTTTATTTGTTAATTTCCCCATTATCATAACCTCCTTTATGACTCCACCTCTTATTTACCCTTTTTGTTAACGAACTATTCAGAGGTAAAGAAGTTCTATGTATGAAAAAGTCACCTCTACAGTATAGAGGTGACGGCACTGGTATGTGTGTGTACTACTGTTCTTCAAAAAACTTGCGGTTTAATTCAATGTATTTATTTTCCTCTTCAGGAACTTCGTCTTCAATGTAAATGGCCTCAACAGGGCAAACCGCTTCGCAAGCCCCGCAGTCGATACAGATCGCAGGATCAATGTAAAACATATCTTTCCCTTCCTCGATACAATCGACCGGGCATACGTCAACACATTCTCCTGCTTTTTCATCTTTACAAGGTGAAGTTATAACAAATGCCAACGGAATCTCCTCCTTCTTTTATAAATAAAAAAGTGCTTCTATTAATTTCGCACTATTCACGGAAGTGATTTAAAACACCACTTTTTTTATGATAACGGTTATCGTTGAAAAGTGCAATTTCTGCGACAATTTTTGTTGAAAAAAATCGGTTCGTGTTTAGTCTTTCCAAATTCGTTCGACGGTATATTCGCCGCCCTGCTTTTGAATTAAAAAGATATCTGGTCTGGAAAGCCGCTTCCAATCCATAAACCCGATTTCACGATTATATTTTTGCAGGAGCAGTGCTAATAAATTGCCATGAGTGACCAGCAACACGTTTCCTTTAGAGGATTCTAATTCATCGATAAGCGATAGTACTCTCTCTTTTGCTTCTAAAGAGGATTCTCCACCAGCCATCTTCAGTTCGGGGTCTTTGAAGGTATCATGAAGAACTTCTTCCCAGTCATCAAGTGGATCACGGCTCAGGATCCGTTCTTCTAGACGTTCATCTTTCTCGATGGTCATCTCGTTATTCTCAGCAAATGGTTTTATCGTTTCGATCGCACGTAAAAACGGACTTGAGATGATTCGATCAATCTCATAACCTGAATGCTCGAGAAATGAAGCTAGAACTTGAGCTTGACGTATTCCTAATTTCGTCAAAGGTGAGTCTTCATGCTGGCCTTCTGTTTCACTATGACGGACTAATATTAATTTGTCCATGAGTGGACCATCCCCCTTATTGCTTATCATATCCCTATTATCGCTGATGTCATACGTATTGACAAGGATAGACAGAGCATTTGTTCTTTTTCTATCGAACAAACATTTTAATAATGATGTTTTTATCAAAAATAAAACAGCTGAGCCAACATACTCAGCTGTTTGTTATTTCCTTAAAGTAGTGTTTGTAAAACCCTCCAACTCGGCCGGAGTTATCAACAATAAAATAAAATTCTTCACTTTCATTTTTTACATCGTATGTTTGTCCAGGTGCCAGTACATTGTTAACGACAAATTTCTCAGCATCGTTATGTACACACTCAATTTGTTTTATGGTTTTATGGTTTTCCCAATTTTTATGAATCATCGTTATCCTCCTTGTCCCTTTCTATCATACATTGATTTTTATCGTGAAACAATCACTCTTGTGATTTAGAGTAAGTCAGACAGTAGCGGAATAAACT
Source organism: Halobacillus naozhouensis (assembly GCF_029714185.1). Taxonomy (NCBI): domain Bacteria; kingdom Bacillati; phylum Bacillota; class Bacilli; order Caryophanales; family Bacillaceae; genus Halobacillus; species Halobacillus naozhouensis. The sequence goes on from NZ_CP121671.1 coordinate 2,196,837, forward strand.
CCGCTATAATGGTCGTTAGTTTTTAATGTTCATCCTTTTCGGTTTGTTGAAGAACCATTCCAATAAAAATGGCATAACCAGAACAATAATCAGCAGACGTATCGTTTGTAATGAACTTACAATGGCTGGGTTTGCACCCGCATCCTGAGCTGTTAGCGCCATTTCAATTAACCCTCCGGGAGCTAAACTTAAAATGGCTGTAGTCAATCCCATTTCGGTCCACTCCGATAATAGAAAGCCTAACAAAAACGAAAGGGATATTAAGAGCAGGGCGAGCGCAAAAAAATATCCGCAGAATCGCCCTGCACGAATCACGTCTTTTAACACAATTTTATGACCTAAATGGACTCCGATCATAAGCTGGGCCCCGATAAACAAGACACTCGGCAATGGGTAAAGAGCGATGCCTGCAGTCTGACATGCTCCAATGAGCAGCATAGGTATAATAATAAGTGAAGCAGGGATTCTTTTCTTTACTACATACCCCGCTGTAAGACTAAGGAAATAAATCAACAATGTCCAGTAGCCGCTCGGTTCGACATGCGTTTCAACAGCTGCAGCTGCTGGTTCATCCATATACAACCAATGTGTTGCTGCAAACGGAATAATAAAAAGGACCGACACCAGGCGGATAGTATGAAAAATGGTGACTAGTACAGTATTTCCTTGTAAAGACTCGCTTACAGCAATCATAGCCGATAATCCTCCGGGCACGCTACCAATCAAAGTGGTTTTTGTTTCCATAGCGGAACGTTTTGAAAGAACAAAAGCAAACAGAAGGCTTGTAGCTATAATAGCAAAGGAAAAGAGGGCATACGGCAGTAAATAAGGGCCAATATTTGTCCATGTATCTGGTTGAAAGGTCAATCCGATTTGAATTCCAAGCAGCCAGAAGGCAAGGTCTCTCAACAATAAACTGGATTGTGTTTGATGATCCCCCTTTATTTTATATAAAATTAATAACGTCACAGGACCAAGAATCCATGGAAGCGGCAAAGCTAAAAACGCAAAGCACAAACCGCCAATAAGAGCAATTAAATACGTAAGGATATAATTTTTCCTCAAAATACTACCTTCTTCCATTGGCAGGATGATTGGACCGCTATCAACATAAGAATAGCCGCTTCCCTTGTCCGTCACGAGGGGAAGCAGTTATCTTCAATTCACTTTGTACAGATTAATCCTGATTGTGAGCAGTAAATAAATGGGTCAAATAACCATAGCCCTCTTCGTCCATGCTTTCTACAGGGATGAATTTCAGAGCAGCAGAATTAATGCAATAACGTAAGCCACCCGCAGCTTTAGGACCATCTTCAAAAATATGACCGAGATGTGAGTCAGCCTTGTCGCTTCTCACCTCTGTGCGAATCATACCGTGCGACTGATCCAAATGTTCATTAACCTGTTGCTTTTCAATCGGCTTCGTAAAACTTGGCCATCCACAGCCGGCATCATATTTATCTTCTGAACTAAATAAAGGTTCTCCAGAGACAATATCAACGTAAATTCCTTTTTGTTCATTATCATTGTATTCATTCTGGAAAGGGCGTTCAGTCCCATTTTCCTGCGTGACTGCATATTGAATATCCGTCAATCTGTTTTTTAACTCTACAGGATTCTTTTGGTAGCTCCAATGGTCTTTAATAAAATCGGCTCTGCCGGAACCCTTTTTATAACGCTTATAATGATAGGAATTTTTCCTGTGATAATCCTGGTGCTTGTCCTCTGCCGGGTAGAATGTTTCCGCTCGTACTACTTCCGTAACAATTGGCTTGTTAAATTTACCTGAAGCCTGGAGCCGCTCCTTGCTCGATTCAGCCTCTTGTTTTTGTTCTTCATTATGATAATAAATGGCAGTTGTATACGAATATCCTCTATCAGCAAATTGTCCATTTGCATCTGTCGGATCGATTTGCTGCCAAAATATTTCAAGCAGACGTTCGTAAGGGAATATCTCAGGGTTGTACACAATTTGCACAGCTTCACGATGACCAGTTGATTCGGTAATGACTTCCATATATGTTGGATTTGCCGTGTGCCCTCCTGTATAACCAGAAGTGACAGACTCAATGCCAGGTCGTTCCTCAAAGGGTTCCACCATGCACCAGAAACACCCTCCGGCAAATGTAGCTTTTTGTAGTTGTTGATTCATCATCCAGCCTCCTTTAATAAATTCATTGGGTTTCTTCTATTTTTTCTAATTCCACAAAAAAAATCAAGAAACATGCCCAGCCGTTTAAATATATAACTTAGGCTGGGATGTTCCTTGGCGTTTTCGCGTTTGAGTTTCTTCCTTTTCTTCATCTACGCTGACATCTTTACTTTTACTGGCTAAATCCTTACTGTCTTCGTTATCATCCGTTTCCTCATCTGATTCATTCATTAACTTCATCATATTAATCATGGCTGGAATGTTTTTAACCATTGGTCCGTATTGCTGCACCATAGGAGCTGCTGACTGTACTGCTTTTAAAGCTCCCTGGAGATGCCCAAGCCAGTTTCCGCCGCCAGCAGCTGTCTGCGCTGCAGCAGTTGGAGGAAATGCATTCATGAAGGAACCGCCGCCAAACCTTGAGGCCCCACCATAAGACCTTGCACCGCCACGATTCAAAAAGGGAGCAAGAAATTTCTGCATACCCTGTGGCTGCTGATAACCAGGATTATATCCTCTTCCCCAGCCCATAGGGCCATGAGGCGGTGGATTTCTATAAAACATACTAGACCCCTCCGTCACTTGTTTTAACATAGCCTATGCGGAATGACACGAGACTGAGTGGGCTACCTTCATTACAGTCGTATCCTTACGATACCCAATTAATAGGCTGTTCACCAATAGACTGGAGAAATCTGTTACTCCTTGAAAATGGGCGGCTGCCAAAGAACCCTCGATGAGCGGATAATGGGCTCGGGTGCACAGATTCAATAACAGCATGTTTACTTCGATCCACAGATTTTGCTTTATTTTGGGCATGCTTTCCCCACAATATAAACACCAAAGGCTTCTCCCTCTCGTTTAACGCTTCGATGACACGATCGGTAAACCTTTCCCATCCGATCCCTTTGTGCGAATGAGCCTGATGAGCTCGGACGGTAAGGACAGTGTTTAGCAGCAAGACACCTTGCTCTGCCCATGCCTCTAAATTACCATGATCAGGTGGTGACACTCCTAAATCGTCCGCTAATTCCTTATAAATATTTCGAAGCGATGGCGGAATCGAAACACCTTTCTTAACAGAGAAACTAAAACCATGTGCCTGCCCCACTCCGTGGTAAGGGTCCTGTCCAATGATAACCACCTTCGTGTGCTGAAAAGAAGTTAGATGAAAGGCTGCATAAATGTCATTCATGTGGGGAAATACCTTCTGTGCTTGATATTCTTTTTTTAAACGTTCTCTTAATTTTAAATAGTAGGGCTTATGAAGCTCCTCACCTAAGATGTTCGCCCAATCATTCTGAAAGATTTTCATGCTCATCCCTTTCTTTTGACCATTATTTTCTGCCCACCCCTTAAAATATTTCCCGGGCAAGCGCAGGAAGTGACAATAGCCGAAATGACTATCCTTTATCAGTTGACGGAATAAAGTGAAATTAATCGGTATTTGCAAATCGTTGTGTTGTTTTTTAAGATAAGTTCTTCAATAATGCCCGTGCCGATTTGGTCAGCCTTCTGATTTCTCCTTACTTCTAACTTTTCATTCATCGGAAATAGTTTGTAGCCATCGAATACGATTTGGAACAAATTATCATCTGAATGAACTCTTTGTTCTTTCCCTTCTGTAATTAACGACCATTCCATTGATAGCGGTGTAGACATATAGCACCCTCCCCTATTCATCCTTGTAAGTTTTAAACTCTATTGAAACGTAAACTGTACAGTGGATCCTTCCTGACCTGAATGGATGTGAAGTTTAGCAGGAATCTCCTCTTTCAGCTGTGATACATGGGAAATAATACCGAGCATCCGATTGCCATCTTGTAAACCTCTTAAACAATCAATAGCCTGTTCCAGAGATAATTCATCTAATGTTCCAAATCCTTCATCGATAAAGAGCGTGTCAAGTTGGACACCGCCAGCATGGGATTGAACCACATCAGCCATGCCAAGAGCTAAACTTAAACTTGCTTTAAACCCTTCCCCGCCTGACAATGTCCTAACTGAGCGCTGCTGCCCGGTATGGTGGTCAATTACTTCTAAATCCAATCCACTCTGGGCACCTTTTTTGGCAATTTCCTGGCTTCTAACCAATTGATAACGATGATCTGTCATTTGATCCAGCCGAATATTAGCCTGTATTAAGATCTCATCAAGATAGGATGCAAGCACATATCGCTCTAGAGATAGACGCAACGGGTTATTACCTTTTGCTAGATTGGCAAGTTCTGCTAAGTCATAGTATTGTTTCGCTTTATCACGCTGATGTTCAAGTAATGATTGCATAGTAAACTGGACATCTTTATTTTGGTTATAATTAATTTCTAATTCATTGATGTACCGTTGTTTAACTTGGACTTGCTGTTTCTTATACTGCCACGTTTGCTCTAACTCCTCAAGCTTAGGCCTTTCTTGAACAGCCAGTCGAGCAGATATTTCTTTGATTCTTTCTTGCACGATGGCCTTCCGATTATGATACTTCTCTAGTTTCTCATTAAGCGAATGAACTTCCTCTTTAGGAAGTAACGCACTTTGGTACTGTTCCACTGACTGAAAGTGAAATTGGTCAAGCGTTTGATTAAATTCGTTTTCTTTATCCGAGAGTATAGACTCAGCTTTTTGGAGGAAATGTAGAACTTGTGTTTCTTCGGTTTGAGCCTCTTTAAACATTTGATCAACTTTATTGAAATGCTCGTGGACCATTTCCCATTCTTGTAAAGCCTCACGAAATTGTTTTTCACTGGCTGCCACAAGTTGATTCATTTGCTTACGGTCTGTTGTTTCAAAGGAATAGGTTTGTTTCATTTCATCCCTTTGAGTTGAAAAACGAATCTTTTCCTGCTGGAGAAAGTGATATTGCTGAGTATGTTCTTCTTCCTCCTTTTCCACCTGATCAAGTTGTTCTTCAAGCTTAGTTAGTTGTTTAGCAGCCTCTTGAATCGATACTAGCTGTTTATCAAGTTCATTTAACTTACGTTCTTTCGATTGCAAGTGCTTGCAGATGTCGGTATAGAACTTGTCCAATGCTTCAGTGGACCGGCCATCTACTTTCTGATCATATGGAGAGAATAAACCTTCGACAAGCTGCTTTTGAGATTCACCCTCTGCCTTGACCATTAATAGTTGCTCTTGATGTTTTTGAAAAATGTGATCTTGCTGTTCAAATGTTGCTTTTAGATGATCCATCACCTCAACACTTTGAACTCCAGGCGGCTTAACTGCCAGAGCAGGATGCTCATGCGCCCCACAGACGGGACAGGGCACATTTTCTTGTAACTCACTTGCCAGATGATAAGCATGATGCTGTTTCAATTGTTCAACAGCAGCTTCATATTCATCACGGGCCTTTTCCCGTTCCACTTTCATTTCGTTAAAAGTTTTGACTAGAGATTGATAGTGTGATCGCAACTCAAGAAGCTTGTTCCACTCTTTTTTGAGGGAGGACGCGTCCCTCTTCTGTCTTTTCAAATCATCCAGCTGTTCTTTATAGTGGTATCTTTCAGCAGTGATTTCTCTTTCATTAGCGGACTTTTCCACAAGTCTCTGCTTTTGCTTGATACTATTTTCTTTATTCTCTCTTATTTCTTTCAATTTAATTTCTTCTTGTTTCAATGCTTCATCATATTCTTTCAGTTTATTTTCTAATGTAACGAGCTTATCTAATTTTTCTCCCATTTCTCTCTTGCGTTTCCACTGTTCCTTCAAATGCTCCCGGTAAGATTCGTTCTCTGCCTGCTGTTCATAGCTGGCTGCCACTTCCTTGAAGCTCTGTTCAATTTCAAGCTTTCTTTGCTTTTTGTGCTGCTGATCCTGCATGAGATTTGTTAACTCTTTCTGTCTGTCCTTCACTTGCCGCTCGTAAGGAAGTACTTCCTGAGCTTGTTTTGCCGCTGTCACCCTTTGCTCCACAGCTTGGATATACTGATCTTGGTCTGCCAGCTCCGTTGCTTCTTTTTGCAGTGCTTCCTGTTCTTTAAATAATCCCTCTACAGCCTTCGCATCATAATATAGTTCTTGAGCACGATCGGTTTCCTTCATGAGCGACGTCAATTGCGAGGTTTGTGCGTTTTTTTGCTCGAGTTGGCTCGACAAGTGATTGTTCAGCCGTTCAAGAATATGATCAGGATTTTCGTCATTTGTATTCGCGACCTTCTCTTCCCCCCAGTAAATCCGATTGACAGCCTGCTCAATTTTCCATTGAAACTGCTCCATTTCCTCCTGCAAAGATTTTGAAGATTGCTTGAAATAATCCGTAAGTTCTGAATAAAAGTGCGTTCTGAAAATACGCTGTAAAATTTCTTCCCGTTCTTTACTATTTTCTGAGATTAGCTTTCTGAATTCACCCTGGGGAATCATGATCATCTTCCGGAACTGTTCATAATCCAGACTCAGCAATTGTTCAACGTAATCATTCACTTCTTTAATCTTAGAGACGAGTAATTGGGCACCTTCTGGTTGAATCATATAAAACTCGGCCCTTGTCGGCTCCTCTTTAAAGCCGTCCCCACGTTCTTTCTTTTTCAGTTGTTTTGGCATACGGACAATTCTGTATTCTTTACCTCGCAAGCTAAAATGAAAATCAACAAAAGTGGTGTCCTCCGGTTCAGAAAAGTGACTGCGTAACGTATCCTGGTCACGGTCTGTACCACTGGCTCTGCCATATAAAGCAAAACATATGGCATCGAAAATGGTAGTTTTACCCGCGCCGGTTGGACCAGTAATCAAGAAAATAGATTCTTCACCTAACTCGGTAAAATCAATGATTTGCCGCGTTTTATAAGGCCCGAAGGCATTCATTGTGAGCGATAATGCTTTCATTTGCTACTGCCCCCTCTCTTGTTGTTTTAACGTTTCTATCGTTTCTTCCACAAGCTTTTTACGATGATTTGGGATCGTCTCACCCTTTATTTCTTGATAAAAAGAGGCGAATAAAGTAGCTGGAGACAGACGCTGCCGTTCTTTCATTTTCTGAATGTCTTCTGACTGCTTAGGTTGCGAGGAAATTTTTCGCTCCAAGTGCAGGATGTTAGGATACAGCTTTCTCAATTTCCCCATTGGGTCTATCAACTGGCCATCATCAAGTAACCGAACATGTAAATAACTATCAGGATGATCTGCAGCATCCCCCCGCATCAGTTCGTCGAAATAACCTTCTATTCGTTCAAAATCGCGAATTGGCCGAAGCGGCACCTTATCTATTCCAAGCTCTCCCTTCTCGTCCATATCAACGATCGTCACGGATTTCTTATGAGTCACTTCGGAAAAAGAGTATTTTAAAATCGAACCGCTATAACGAACCTTTTCCGCACCAACCTTTTGGGACTGATGTAAATGACCCAGAGCTACATAGGTGAAAGGCTTAAACAGTTCTGTATCAATGTATGGACTACCACCAATCATTGACAATCTTTCTTCCGATTCAGATTCCATACCTCCCGCCAGAAAAGCATGGCCGATCCAAACATGACGCTCTTCCATATCGTACCGTTCCGTAATATATTTAATAAGCTTTTCAGCAGCTTGCTGATGTGAACGTACTTCGTCATCATCAAATTGATAAGCCACTTCTGCTGGTTCCACGTACGGAACAAGGTGGAAATGAACCGGGCCACTTTCATCATAGAGAGTCACCGCTTGATATTCCTCTGATAACTTGGTGTCGAGGTAAAGCTGTTGTTTTCTAAACAGTTGCGATCCAAATTCCAGGCGATCCGGACTGTCATGGTTCCCGGAAATAGCAAGAACCGGGATATTGAAGTCATTGATGAGTGTTGTTAACGTATCATTCAATAGTTCGACAGCTTGCTTGGGCGGAATAGCACGATCGTATAAATCGCCCGCAATAATGATCACATCAGGCTGTTGCTCTTCAACGACCGTCAGAAATTGCTTCAGAATAAAGCGTTGATCTTCAGTCATATACACATTATTGACGATTTTCCCCAAGTGCCAATCTGCAGTATGTAAGATTTTCAAAAGGAATCCCAACTTTCTTCATCATAACTTAATAGATTATAGCTTCTATTATACAAGATATGGTCTAAGCTTGAAAAAATAAAAGATATCCACTGAAGGGATATCTTTAAAAGCTCATTCCTTTTCTTCTAATTGGTAGTTTTCATACAGGCGGTCAAATACAGCTAAGGCGTTGGTAAAGGGAATATTCCACTCTAAATAGCTGCTTAATTCATGATACGAGGTAGCTTGTTTAGGAAAACTGTGATCTTTAAACATCCAATCAGCCAGCTGTCTCTCCTCGTCCGCCTGTTTGTTTCCACGATAACGCATCATATAATGATAAAACGATCGCATATCCTCTCTCCTTTATTTTTGTACTCCTGCGAGTAATAGTTTATTTCGCAGTATCGTAATCTGCACGCTTTTAGTCTTCCATAAATTCCTGATGAGCCTTGAGTTTTTTTCTGTAAACGATTCGAGACAGAATAATGCTTATTTCATACAAAATAATCAAAGGAATCGCCACAACAATTTGCAGCACAAAATCAGGAGGCGTAATCATCGTCCCAATGATGGCCAGAACGAAATAAGCATACTTTCTGATTTTAATGAGAAGTTCTGGATTGACTAGACCAAGACTTGTTAAAAACATGACGACAATCGGGATTTCAAAGAGCAGGGCAAATGGAATTGTAACTCGGAAGACAAACTTAAAGTAACGTTCAACCGTAAACAATTCATTAAACATTCCATCATTTAATGACAGTAAAAAAGGTAAAATCAGTTGTACAAATACTGTGTAGCCAAAACTTAAACCAGCTACAAACAGTAAGAAAACAGCAGGTATGTAAGCTAAAGAGATCTTCCGTTCTTTAGGCGTAAGAGCCGGTTTTACGAATAGCCAGAGCTGTAAACTCAGCATAGGCAATGTGGCAACTAACGCGACAAGACTTGCCATCGAGAAAAAGATCCAAATAATTTCCCCAGGACTTGTCATATTGAGTTCAAACGGAATATCTCGTTCAAAAAAACTATAAATTTCCCTAACATAAATAAATCCTAAAATAAAAAAGATAATAAACGTAGCCAGTGTCCATATAATCCGCTTCCGAAGTTCACTTAGATGGTCGGTTACGTTCATCTCTATATCGTTATGATTATATTGTTCATCAGACATTTCTGCACCTCCAGGCGATTTAGGGCCTGACACAAAGAAGATGTAAGAGCTGAAATTCCCCCTTACATCTTGCCGTGTTATTTACTTATTTTTGTTCTCTTTCTTTGAATCCTGATCATCAGACATCATATCACCGGTAGCTTTCTTAAATTCTTTAAGAGAACTTCCAAAGGCCTTTCCGATCTCAGGCAATTTGGATGGGCCAAAGATGACTAATGCAATAATTAAAATCAAAATCAGACCCGGCACACCAATATTAGATAACATCTAGATCACTCCTGGTATGGTAATTAATTCTGTTTGTTAGAATCTTTATCATTGATCATTTGTTTAGCATCAGATATTTCTTTCTGAGCATCTCCCGTCAAATCCCGGGCGGAGTTTTTAAATTCCTTCAATGTTTGTCCAGTTGCTTTTCCGATCTCAGGCAGTTTCTTCGGCCCAAAGACAACTAGTGCAACAAGTAAAATAAGTATTAATCCAGGAATTCCTATACTTGACAGCATACGATTCACCGTCCTTTTAAAAAGAAGTTAATCTTTTTCGTTACGTTTATCCTATGAAATAAATTGCATAAGCCTGTTATCAGTCACAAACCTGCTATAGTCGTAAGAAAGCTTGCCCTAATCATATCATGTTCTAAATGAAATGTCTTTTAGTTACCGATATTTTCTCAAAAGAGTGCGGGCAGTATCATACTCCTCTTGTGTATTCATATTAAAAAAATGATCGGCTGCCGCTTCTTCAGAAATGGAGCGAAAATCTGACATGTATTGCACATTGATTTGATCAAGCAATGAGCGCATACTTCGCTGTCCCTCCTGCAATAATCGCTCAACAACTGGAAGCAGACTTCTTCTGTAAATCCCTGAAAGTGGTTGAATCCTGTTTTCATAGATGGGCACAATAGCATGTTTTTCTTTTGAGAATGCTTGAAACATTTCATGGAAAACTTCTTTTTGAATAAACGGCGTGTCACAGGCTGACAGCAAGACGAAAGATTCGCTCCCATTTTTCAGAACGGCATGTAAGCCAGCTAGCGGCCCGGCGTCGAGAAAGGTATCATGGACCACATCTATAGTCAGGGCAGTTGTTGGAAACGGCTGATCCCGATTGATGACTACGCGATCACAACAATGGGATAGTTCATTAGTAATTCTCTCGAGTACTGTTTGATCCCCTAAAGGCAGAACTGCTTTATCCGTCCCCATCCTTGTAGAACCGCCACCAGCCAGTACGGCTCCACAAATTTCCCTCGGTTCAATCATCAAGCTCTCACCCGGTCATAGATTCTAAAATAATAATCATAGGGGTTTTTTTCATCCTTAGCACCTTTCGTTTCCTCAACCAGCCGCCAATCCGCTTCTTCATAGGATGGAAAGTACGCATCTCCCTTGAAGGCATGATCTATATACGTCATGTACATTCGATCTGCGTAAGGCAGCATTGCTTCAAACAGAACACCCCCGCCAATCACAAACCATTCTTTTTCAGGATAGGTTTGATTTAGCTTAATAATCTCATCAATCGAATGGATGACTTCACACCCGTCCACTTCATATTCTTCCCTTGAAGTCAGAATGATATGTTTTCGATTAGGCAGGGGCTTACCGAAAGATTCGAATGTTTTTCTTCCCATAATGATTGTTTCATCCCATGTGGTTTCTTTAAAAAATTTGAAGTCGTTAGGAATATACCATGGCAAGTCATTATCTTTACCAATTAATTGATTCTTATCCATTGCAAACACAAAAGAAATCATTTATCTGCTCCTCAAGTAATAAGTAATAGTCAAGCCTTTACTGTCGTCTTGTTTAAACGCATGTGCGCATAGTAAGTTGAAAATCAGACAGCGACGGGGGCTTTAATCCCTGAATGAGGATCATATCCTTCTAGATGAATATCCTCAATCGTAAAGTCAAACAGACTGGACTTATCCTGATTAAGAAGAAGTTCAGGCAGCGTGCGCGGCTCCCTCTTAAGTTGGATATGAATCTGGTCTAAATGATTGCCGTAAATATGTGCATCCCCAAGTGTGTGAATAAACTCTCCAACTTCCAGATTACATTCATGGGCAATTAAATGTGTCAATAAAGCATAGCTCGCAATATTAAAAGGAACCCCTAGGAAAATATCTCCGCTTCTTTGATAAAGCTGACAAGATAGGCGACCATCGGCAACATAAAATTGGAACATCGTATGACATGGCGGCAATGCCATATTTGATGGTACGTCTTCAGGATTCCACGCCGTCACAATATGCCTTCTTGAATCAGGGTTAGTTTTTATACTGTTGATGACATTAGCCAATTGGTCAATCGTTTCTCCTCTTGATGTTTTCCAGTCACGCCATTGCTTCCCGTAAACGGAGCCAAGATTTCCAAATCGCTCGCTAAAATCGTTTTCTTCAAGAATTCGTTGTTTGAACACGCTCATTTCTTTATCATACACTTTTTTAAATTCCGGGTCATGTTGAACGCGTCTTCCAAAGTCTGACATGTCCGGCCCATTATACTCTTCACTATTAATGTAAGATTCAAAGGCCCATTCGTTCCAAATATTATTGTTATGCTGTAACAAATAACGAATATTCGTATCTCCCTGTATAAACCAGAGCAGTTCACTTACGATCAGCCGAAAAGGAACCCTTTTAGTTGTCAGAAGCGGGAAGCCTTTCTGTAAATTAAATCGCATTTGATAGCCGAAAGCAGAGTAGGTACCAGTTCCTGTTCTGTCTTCTTTTTTAGTACCGTTTTCTAATACATGTTTACATAAATCTAAATAACTCATTTCGTTCTGACTCATCACTGTTCCTCCTATTGTTCATTGACGACTTCCCATTCATACAGAAAGCGCTGTAAATAATCCACCATATATTGATGGCGTATTTGCGCTTCTTCCTTTGCACTCTTTGTATGGATCAAATCAGATAGTTTTAGCAGTTTATCATAGAAATGCTGAATAGATGTGGATGAGCCCTGCTCGTCGTGGTGAATTAGTTGGCTATGGGCTCCTCCGAAGGCGAAGGTCCTGGCAATTCCAATGGCGCCGATGGCATCAAGTCGATCAGCATCCTGAACGATTTTCCCCTCCAGCGTCTGCGGCGTCCTGCCTTTAGAAAACGACACATCCGCCATAGCCATTTTAATTTGCTGGCAGTCTTGTTCTAAGATTCCTTGCTTGGAAAGTAACCTCAGGGCCTGTTCACTGGCTTGCGCAGGATCTTGAAACAATTTGGCATCCCCTACATCATGAAGCCAACCTGCAATTTCACAAATAAACGGGTCTGCTCCCTCTTTTTCAGCAAGTACTTTTGACCAATGCGCCACCCTTTTCATGTGGTAATAGTCATGGCCAGTCGGGTCGTGATCAAACAGCTCGTGTAGATAGTTTTCTATAGTAGTTATTAGTGACTCTTTTAACACACAAACACCTCTAAAACTGAAATAAATCCATTTGTCTCGGATTTAAATCTGCATAGTTAATAGCGAGTAACTCCTGAAATTGCTTGGCATTATCCGCAGCATCTCCTCCAGAATTATTATTAAACAATGTAGTAATATGAGGAGTTTGCTTTTCAAGCATCCGGATTCGCTCCGCCCATTCAGTTAATTCCTGCTTGTTATATCGATAGAGAAAACGAACTTTTCTCCAGTCTTTTCGTCCATTTTTATTCCAGCCATGTACATTCCTTCCGTGGAAGCGAATTAATGTTTTAGTCGGATGAGTTGGTTCAGCAACTAACGGAACCGAACCTTCCCCTGCCTGGGGCTCGTCACAGATGGTATGAATCCATTCATGGGCTTTCATAAATGCTAAGGTCTGCTCTTTATATTGTGGTTCAAACCATGTACGGTTTCTAAACTCCAGTGCTAACGGGTAGGGTTCGAGCCACTCTTTAAGCAGACGCAATTTCTTTATATGTTCCTTTTTCACATCAAACCAGGGAGGAAACTGAAATAACAATGCATTTATCTTGCCAGCCTCAAACACCGGCTGAATAGACTCTTCATAACGCTTCACTAAATCCCGGGCCGCTTGCACAGATCGCATTTCTCTGTCATGACCAGTAAGTTGCTGAAAGGCTTTAATGACAAAAGAGAATCGGTCTGGCGTTTGCTTAAGCCATTTCTGATAGTGGGTTATTGGCTGGATAGCATAGAAGGCAGTATCGACTTCAACGACAGGAAAATGTGAAGCATAACTTGCCAGCTTCTCCTCAGGTCTAGTATGGTCCTGATACAAGGTAGGATGATCCCCCCATCCTGTCAAACCGATTTCAATGCTCAAAAGCTACTCCCCCTCCCTAAATACACTTCTGACATGATTCGCCTATTTTCACTAAATTGATTGTATCAAAAAACTACCCCCTCTGACGATAAAATTTATCCAGAGAGGGTAGTTGCTTAAAACAACCCAGTTATCAAACCGGCGTCTGTTACATCCATATTTAAAGCGGCAGGTTTCTTAGGGAGCCCTGGCATCGTCATGACATCACCAGTTAATGCTACGATAAATCCAGCCCCTACCGAGGCTCGCAATTCACGTACCGTTACTGTAAATCCTTCAGGCCGTCCCAATAATTCAGGATCATCCGATAGTGAATATTGAGTCTTTGCCATACAAATAGGCAGCTTGTTATGACCTTCCTTATGTAATTGCAGCAGTTGTTTTTTAGCTTTTTGAGAAAAGTCCACTTTGCTTCCACCATAGATTTTAGTAACGATCTTATGAATTTTCTCTTCGATAGTGTCCTCGAGCTCATAGGTATAAGCCAAGGGACTGGTTTTCTTTTCACAGCTCTCTATGACTTTCCTAGCTAACTCTATTCCGCCTTCTCCGCCTTTAGAGAAAACATCTGCCACCGCGGCCTCCACATGATTAGCGTTGCACCACTCCAGAAGAAAGCCGAGCTCAGCCTCTGTATCTGTCGGAAACTTGTTAATGGCCACTACGAATGGCAAATTGAATTGATCAATGGTCTCAATATGCTTCTTTAAATTAGAAATCCCCTGTTTAAGTGCTTCCACATTTTCTTCTATAAGACCATTCTTATCTACACCGCCATGCATTTTTAGCGCTCTTATAGTTGCGACAATTACTACAGCAGCTGGTTCAAATTCCCCCGCCCGTGTCTTAATATCTAAAAACTTCTCCGCGCCTAAGTCGGCACCAAACCCTGCCTCCGTCACCACATAGTCCGCAAGCTTAGCGGCAATTTTCGTTGCCATTACACTATTACAGCCATGGGCGATGTTAGCAAAAGGGCCGCCGTGAATAATCGCAGGAGTATTTTCTAACGTCTGCACGAGGTTGGGTTTCAGTGCATCCTTCAGCAGCAAGGTTAAAGCCCCTTCAAATCCCAGTTGATGCACAGTGACAGGTTCTTTATTATATGTATATCCAACAACAATCCGCGCCAGCCTCTCCTTTAAATCCTGAAGGTCATTCGCTAAGCAAAGAATAGCCATGATCTCAGAAGCTACTGTAATCGTAAACCCATCTTCACGCGGCACACCTTGGGTCGGTCCTCCCAAGCCGATATTTACTTGTCTAAGAGCACGATCATTAATGTCGAGGACGCGTTTCCATTCCACCCTTCTTGGATCAATCTGCAATTGATTACCATGGTGGATATGGTTATCAATGAATGCGGCTAAAGCATTATTTGCAGTCGTAATGGCATGAATATCTCCAGTAAAGTGAAGATTTATCTCCTGCATGGGGACAACTTGCGAATATCCTCCTCCAGCAGCGCCTCCTTTTATCCCCATAGTAGGTCCAAGCGAAGGTTCCCTTAATGCGATCATTGCTTGATGATGTAAACGATTCAATGCCTGACCCAAACCAACAGTTACCGTTGATTTCCCTTCACCTGCAGGGGTCGGGTTTATGGAAGTGGTTAAAATGACTTTGCCAGTAGGTCTTGCAGATAGCTTATTCAGTAAACCGTCCGACAATTTCGCTTTATAATGACCATAAGGCTCAAAATCATCGGTTGCTAATGACAGCTTTGAAGCAATATCACGAATAGAGTGCATTTCAGCCTCTAAGGCAATTTCTATATCTGATTTCATTTGTTATTCCCCTTCCTCTCCCTTGTTATTTATAGTATAACTTACATTCAGAAAGACCTTTAGGGTATTTTCAAAATAAAGAAAATTAAATTTTCATACAATTAACATCATACATATTGACTACAAATTCAAGATACGATATATTATTTTATAAGCAAATAAGATGAACGGAATGATAAAGGACAAGTCACCTCCCATAGAGACACATTGGATTTTATTATTCCATGTGTTCTATGGGTTTTTTTTGTTTATCTTACTTGTAATTCCCACGTTTTACGTGCAAGATTTTAGGAGGATATGTGTTATGCAAAATGGTACAGTAAAATGGTTTAACGCCGAGAAAGGCTACGGATTCATTCAAGTAGAAGGCGGAGATGATGTATTCGTCCACTTTTCTGCTATTCAGGAAGAAGGTTTCAAATCCCTGGAAGAAGGTCAGCAAGTAACATTCGAAATTGTTGAAGGGGACCGAGGCCCTCAAGCTTCTAACGTTGTTAAACAATAAATACGGACTGTAAGCGCCATACTAAAAAAGTTGGCGCTTTTTTAATTGAAATAAGCGAGAAATCACCGTATAATCAGTGGCTGTTGCAAATCAGCAACTTTATCTTAGAAAAAATAGGAGGAACTACCGGTGAGCAATGAATGGTTATGGCTCTTATTTGCCCTATTAAATTTCTCTCTGTTACTTGCAGTCTACAGGCTGTTTGGTAAACCCGGACTTTTCGTGTGGATCGGCATGTCAACAGTCATCGCGAATATACAAGTCGTTAAAACAATTGAATTATTTGGCTTAACCGCAACATTAGGCAATATTTTGTATGGGACAGCCTTTCTGGCCACAGATATTTTAAACGAAAAATATGGAAAACAGGATGCGAAAAAGGCTGTTTGGATGGGATTCTCCACCTTAATCATAATGACAATTGTGATGCAGCTGTCTATCCAGTTTACCCCTGCCGAAAGTGATATGGCCCAGCCGGCTTTAAAAACGTTATTTGGCATTGTACCTCAAATTGCTGCAGGCAGTTTATTAGCCTTTATTGCCAGTCAATATTTTGACGTCTGGTTTTATGACAGGCTGAAAAAGCTTTTTCCAGGTGATCGGGCACTGTGGATTAGGAACAATGGGAGTACGATGCTCAGTCAGCTCTTGGACACTGCTATTTTTTGCGGGGTCGCATTTTACGGTCTGTATCCGCTAGATGTATGGATTGAGATCTTTCTTACGACGTACTTCATTAAATTTATTGTGGCAGCGATGGACACTCCGTTTATGTATGCAGCCAAAAAAATAAATAATAAGTAATCGCGATTAGGAGGTTTTTCAGTGATTGAAGTGTACACGGACGCATCTACCATAGGAAATCCTGGTCCGAGCGCTGCCGGGATTTATATTAAGCAGAATAAACAACAGTACGAATATGGAGTATATCTCGGAGAGTATACGAATCACGAAGCGGAATTTCTAGCCGTCATTAAAGCCTTGGAAATTTGCCAGAAATCTTTTGCAGGAGAAATTCTTTCAATAAGATCGGATTCGCAAGTCGTTGTAGCTACTGTTGACAAAGGACATACGAATAATCTTGCGTTTGAGCCGCTGCTCAAACACATCATTAGGTTGCAGGAATCTTTTCCGTTTGTGTTTTATAAATGGATCCCGGATAAAAACAATAAAAATGCGGACCGTCTCGCACGAACTGCACTTAAGAGAAGCTAACCTTGTTCAACGCCTGGTTAGTTTTTTGATGTAGAATCCAATCCTCGCTCCTCTAATGCTACATAAGCTGTCTTCTTTGACGTGATCGCAGGTGATGATAAGTGTTCCAGTACACTTATAAAAAAACTAGGATCAAATGTATGTTGAAATTTGAGTGTTTCTTTTAAAGCAAGCATCACTTTCCATTCCTCGACATTTGTCGAGTTTTTCCCGAAGTAAATGAAATGCACATCTTCATCTGAAAGCTTAAAACCTTTTGACCACAAGTCTTCCAGGTAATAAGCCAATGATTCTTTTTGCCTCATGGTATGCTCCTTGTAACAAAATTATCTCATCAATTGACATTCATCGACAAAGTTCCGCCTCATCTGCATTTCATTATAACAAATAAAGCCAGGTTTTGGTTACCTGACTTAAATGGAATATTAATAGGATGGTGAACGTTGAATCATTCTATTCTTCTTTTGAACTTTCAATACTTCTAACACAGATTGCGCAGAAGGCAATCCTAACTTTGCTAATATCCATACCATCAACCCTGTATAGACACATACGATTCCCAATATATATAAAATCATCATATTACCCACCCCTAATTGATAATGATTTTCATTAATAATTAGAAGTATATCAAATAGTAATTGAGATAGCAATCATTTAATTTAAATTTTCAGAACCTTTGCGAAGCACCCTCTCTTCTGCAGGGATTCGTACAGATAATACGAGAAGATGAAGCACCGGAAAAATTAATGCGGTGAGATAAGCATGAAACATAAGAGGAATGAAAAACAATTCCAGAAATACAACAATATAGTTCGGATGTTTTACATATTTATAGGGTCCTCTAAAAACAAGTGGTTCATCTGGAATCACGATAATCCTCGTGTTCCAGCGCCTTCCTAAACTTGTTATACACCACACCCTGAGAAGCTGCAGGACGAGGAAAAATATAAAAGCAACAGGAAACAGCCATACTATCTTATATTCTACTACTTGCCACTCCAAAATAATGGATAGAAAGAACAACGTATGCAGGCCAATAAATAAAGGATAATGCCCAGATTCAAATTCCACTCCTCCACGCTTCAACATCCAGGATTTGTTCATACGGGCTATAACTAATTCCGCCAATCTTTGTAATACAATCAACCCAAATAGCAATCCTAGCATTTAGCTCCACTCCAGACTTACGAGCTCAGATGTAAAGCCGGGGCCTAATGAAGCCATAAAGGAGCGCGTTCTTCTATCAGGTTTACTTTTCATAGCTTGCTCAAGAACAAAATGGACGGTTGGGGACGACATATTCCCATGGTCCTTGAGAATTTTTTGGGAAAAGGCTAATGCCCTATTTGGCACATTCAATACTTCCTCATAAGCTTCTAGAACTTTTTTTCCACCAGGATGTGCAACGAGAAAAGGGATTTCCTCTATCCCCCAATCCGTTTGCTGGAGAAACTCTTGAACATGGTCAAGCCAAAAATTTCGCACGAGGTTTGGAATGCTCTTGTTAAATACGACTTCAAACCCAGTATCCACAACGTTCCACCCCATTACAGACTGACTGTGAGGCTTTGTTTTGGTGCTAACTTGCTCTACTTTAGGAACAGTAGCAGTTTGCTGCCCTATCAGAGGGGAAGACTCTCCTGCCATCAAAACTGCGGAGGCACCGTCCCCAAATAGTGCCGTGCCCACGAAATTACTTACGCTCTTGTCATTTGACTGAAATGTTAAGCTGCAAAGTTCTACACAAACGACCAACACGTTACTTTTCTTAGCTCCCTGCAAGTATTCATGGGCTTTAGCTACAGCGCTAGTGCCTCCCGCACAACCAAGTCCAAAAATTGGTGTTCGTTTGATTGATTGTTTGC
Source organism: Halobacillus naozhouensis (assembly GCF_029714185.1). Taxonomy (NCBI): domain Bacteria; kingdom Bacillati; phylum Bacillota; class Bacilli; order Caryophanales; family Bacillaceae; genus Halobacillus; species Halobacillus naozhouensis. The sequence continues at coordinate 2,215,789 of NZ_CP121671.1, forward strand.
ACCCTAACTGGTCAATCAGATAGGCATCGAGCGTAGGTGTCGAAATCCCTGTAGAGGAAACGAGGATAATATGGTCGATCAAATTTGGAGCTACAGATTGCTTAAGAAAATCTCGACTGCTCAAGCATTTTCTGATCGCCTGTTCACAATAACGGAGCGCACTAGCTTGGTAGAGGTCATTACTTTCTTTCAGCGAATGTCCTTTTTCGTACCAAGACAACTGGGCTGATAATTGACGAGTTTCTATATTAGCATTCTCAAAAATCGGCATTAACCTGTTTTTCTCATGGTTTGTCATAGGAAATACACGATGAACAAGCTCTTGAATTTCTGATTGTGTATAATGATGGTCTGCCGTTTGAATACCTGCTGAAAGTATGTATGACATTAGAGCACCTCTTTTATTCTTAAGGTGTCCAATTTAGTGGTGTTTTATAATCTCGTTAAGGTTGTCATAAAGCATTTGTTATCTAACTTAAAATTTAGGAAGTACATAGAATAACTCTCTAAACTGAATATTCTGTATATTTTAACTTTTTTCAAATTCTTTACAATTGAAAATATTTCCATTAAACTACAGTTTGTGAAAATTAATAAAAGGGGGAAGAAAAATGAAGAAATTTTTATTTGCGATCGGGTTGATTTCTGTACTAGTGCTGGCTGGTTGCGGAAGTTCATCTTCTGAAGAGAAAAGTACATCAGGATCTGAAGAAACGAGCAGCAAGGAAAAGAAAAGCGATAAGAATGCTGTAAAGGAAGAAATACTTAATGTACAAATGAATATGGCAAACACTTTTAGACCACAACATTCCAAAATTGCCAGCTACCAAACGCTTGTCGCTGATGGAGAGTCTACTTCAGAAGCTATAAAAACTGCAGGCAAAGAAGCCTTAGCAGCATCAGAAAAAGCAGCGGACTTAGCTGAATCCTACAAAATCAAATCGGATCTTCCAAAAGAGATTAAAGCTCAATATGAGGAAGCACTGCCCTCACTTCAAGCTTACTATGCAGAAGTGGGTAAGGCTCTCAATAAGAACATAGAGAATGCTGACTTTACTACGGCCAACGAAAAGTTCAATACGTTTCAACAAAAACTTGATGCTGTTTATAAAGATGCTGGACTCCTGGCAACGGATTTAATGGCAGAATTTTCATAATGAGTATAAACCCAGCTGTTACTGAACAGCTGGGTTGCTTTCCTAAAACTTATAAATTTCTTGGTACTTGTCAGTTAAATAGGTAACTAAATAATTCGGATTTAAGTCCTCGCCAGTCACATCATGAATTATCTCCAGCGGTTTTTTCATCTTACCGAACTTGTGGATGCGATCTGTCAGCCATTGTTGAATTTGTTTAAAATCCCCTTTTCGAATCACATCGTTAAAGACTATTTCCTGTTTGAGCGTATGATGAAGCTGAGCTGCATACATATATCCTAATGCATACGAAGGAAAATAACCAAAATCTCCCCCGGACCAATGAATGTCCTGCAAAACCCCTGCTGAATCATTCTGAGGTATAATGCCAAGATAATCTCGCATTTTCTCATTCCATAAACCTGGCAAATCCTTGACTTCGATTTCACCGCCGATTAACGCTTTTTCCAGCTCATAACGAATCATAATATGAAGAGAATAAGTAAGCTCATCAGCTTCGATTCGGATCAAGGAAGGTTTCACTTCATTTACTGCTTTGTAGAAATCTTCCAAGTTAATTGAAGAAAATCGTTCGGGTGCATGACTCTTAAACAAATCATAATGATTTTGCCAAAAAGGCTTACTTCTCGCAACGAAATTTTCCCAAAATAGTGATTGAGATTCATGAATCCCCATAGAAGTTCCGGTCGCAAGCGGAGTAAACGCTAAAGATGGATCAATATTCTGCTCATAAAGGGCGTGGCCCCCTTCGTGAATCGTACCGAACACAGCCGTGCGAAAATCTTTTTCATCATATTTAGTGGTTACTCTAACGTCATTTGAATTCAGACCAATCGCAAAAGGATGAACCGTTTCATCTAAACGTCCAGCATCAAAATCATAACCCATCCGTTTCAAGATTTCATAACTGAACGCTTCTTGGCTTTCCTTTGGAAAATGCCCCCCTAGCAGTGAGGGATCAGGTTGCTCTGGGGCACCTTTTATTTGTTCCAACAATCCGGTTAGTGCTTTGCGAACCTTAGGAAATACTTCATCGAGTACTTTAACCGTAACTCCTGGTTCGTAATTGTGAAGCAAGGCGTCATATTTATGATTATCATATCCCCAGTAGTCTGCAAAACGACGGTTATAGGAGACAAGCTCTTCTAAATATGGCTGGAAACCTTTGAAATCATTATTTTCTTTTGCTTCAGCCCACATGGATTCTGCTTTTGATTGTAACGTTACATATTCTCTGTATTCTTCTTTAGGAATTTTCACGGTTCGTTCATAGGTCTCCCTGGCTTCTTCAACTGCTTTGATTACCATCGGAGCGGTTGAAGTACCAGTCAGGGCAGCTAAGTACTCTTTCATTTTTTCCGATGTTTGTATTTCATGAACTTTTTGTGATAACACACCGATCACCTCTGACCTTGGATCGATCGCTTTCTTAGGTGCTTTCGTCCTCATATCCCAAGCCATTAGTCCAATTGCCTCTTCATAAGAAGCTTGTTCTTTAAGCAGATTCATAAACTTCTGTTCAGTTGACTGGCTCATCCCTCTCCCCCTTATTTACTTGCCGGGCTTCAAACAGTCCTAACCTTTATGCTTTGTGTTGAATAGGCTGCCTGCCCTCACTTTTTTAACGCTGAGGTTTTACTTTTTTCCGAAATACTCGTAATAATCTGTTTTAATAAATATTTATCCATTCTGGTATGACTTCTCACCTCCTGCACCTAATTCGACAAAAGTATTTAGATTCCTGCAAAATAAAAAAAAGCACCCCAATTTAGAGTGCGGAGGTACTACTCCAGACTTTTAGCTTTTGCCTCTCCTAGGTTCGTAAGAGTTGCGTACAGATAATTAGTATTACGTGATATTGTAATATCCTGAATTAAGCCATGATCTTTTAAATAACTAGAAGTATTATCCCATACCATGCTTCCTACATTGTAATCTTTTATCCTAGGTTGACCATCTTCCATCATCTGAACCAATATTTTTCTAGCTAAATCTTCATTAAAGTATTCATATTTTGTTACTGACATTTAAAATCCCCCCTTCTAGTTCAACAATTCGACCAAGATGTAAGAGGTTCTCCTGAAAAAAGCACCTCCAAATTTGGCATGCTTTCTCCACTATTTATTAATACCTTCATTGATTTCTTGTCTAATATCCTCGAGTTCCTTTAGATGTCTATCAAACATTTCCCTAATCTCGTGATCTTGTATGGTTGCCCAAAAGTCCGAGTCAATCTCATGCAGTCTTTCATCTACCCTATCGTTAACTTTCTTAGCATTCTCGATAGCCCCTTCTAATTGGAAGATAATATGTTCTCCGATTTTAGACATTATTTAACCTCCTTCATCGAACTTATTCGAAAAAAGGTAGGGCTATGCAGAAAAGCTATACTTTATAATCTTTATTAGAGGATTACTTTACAACTCTAACTGCATTTAATGCTTTCATTTTGCTATTGCATTCTGGACAGGTAATAACTACTTCAACTTCAATTCTTTTACCATCTGCAGAATAATGTGATCCCGTTACGATAACAGATTCAGCAGCTACCTTAGAAGTTTCCATAGTCTTTCCCCTGCCATCTAACAAGCCAACATAACTGATTTTATGATTACAAACTGCGCAACTGATATTGCCATCGATATTATTTGTAACTGACATACTTATAGCTCCCTCCATCTGTAGTCTATTTTACCATAAACAGAGAAAGATTCCTTTAATATGTAATGATTATGTACATCCTTAAATATTTTGTATTAAATTCATTCGTCAGTTATATATTTGTAAGGCCGACATTTAAGCAAATAATAAATTATGTTGTAATGATTATCGAATGCTTCTGCTACTGGATCTACAAACTTACTAAACTTAAAGTCCTCATTATCTTTAAGCTCTAAGTACTGTTCTGTAATTACAAAAACATCTTCATTATTTTAACTTTATTATCATATTTTGCTCTGCTAAGGCTGTACCAAATAAATTGACAAATATTTAGATCATAGAGAGACCTCATGGTGTAATATCTTCTGAAGGAAAGGACATCCATTCCTACTATTAACGCCCTGGAGGCGAATATATGGCGGAATCACTAGGCAAATCTTGAAATTCCCTGTCCTCTAAAAATTCTTTACCACAAAATTTGAGCAACAAAAAAACCAGACCTCCTATTAAAATTAATTAATAGGAATGATCTGGACGGAAATTTTGTACTTGAGTACAGCATGGATTACTTTTTTGGCTATACCCCTTGGTATAATGTATAACGGGATTTTTAATTTACCTTTCTCCCGAAATATTGATAGTAATCTGTTTTAATGAAACCATTAAAAAGCTTGCGTTTCTTCGTGGATTTCTTTCCATATATCGATTCAAAGTTCTCATGAGAAGTGAGAATATAGGTGCTCCAAGATGGATAGTCTCTCATGATCATACCTAGGTCACGATACATTTCTTCAACTTCTGGCCGTTCGCCCATTCGTTCGCCATAAGGAGGATTTGAAACTACGTAACCGTTTTCCTGTTTCGGGCGAAAATCTTTTACTTGCATCTGCTTCCACTCCACAAGGTCCCCAAGCCCTGCTTCGATGGCATTGTTTTGAGATATTTGAATCATGTCATGGCTAATATCTGATCCCGTAATATCTAACGGCTGATCATATTTTGCAAAATCTTCTGCTTCCTCGAACGCTTGATCCCAGTGTCTTTGGGGTATAAAGTCCCAGTTTTCTGAGGCAAATTCTCGATTGAATCCCGGAGCAATATTCTGGCCAATGAGCGCCGCCTCTATCGCAATCGTACCTGACCCGCAAAAAGGATCCACAAATGGCTCATTGGGATGCCAATTGGTAATTTGAATGAGCGCCGCTGCCAATGTCTCCTTTAAAGGAGCCTCTCCCTGACCGACACGGTAGCCTCGTTTGTGTAAGCCACTTCCTGAGGTATCAAGAGTAAGCAAGGCTTCATCTTTATGTATAGCGATTTCAACCCGGTAAAAGTCTCCTGTTTCTTTTAAAATAGAAGCTACCCCATATTTTTGCTTTAGTCTCTCAACAATTGCCTTTTTAACGATCGATTGACAATCAGGCACACTATATAGTTTAGATTTAACCGATTTACCGACAACTGGGAACTCCCCATCCTCAGATATAAACGCCTCCCAGGGAAGGGCTTTCGTTTTTTCAAACAATTCATCAAAGCTGAAGACTTTAAATCTGCCTACTAGCAGTTTTACCCGATCAGCTGTCCGAAGCCATAAATTAGCACGAGGAATCGCTGATTCGGGGGCAGTGAATACGACACGCCCATTCTCTACTTGTACCTCTTCATACCCTAAAGCACGAACTTCCCGTGCAACAATTGCTTCAAGCCCCATTGCAGCTGTTGCAATCAAGGTTACATTTTGTGACATGATGATCCTCCTAATACGTAAAAATAAAACCCTTCCTCCTAGCATGCTGGCTTAAGAAGAAGGGTGTTATTTCATGTTGATTCATAGACCTTTGAATACTCTGTAAGCCATGTTCTGTTCCATCGTACTGCAAACGGCGGTCAACCTCGTACTCCGGTGGTAACCATCTATCTGCCGCTGATCGCGACCTTTCATCAGGTTAAATTCCCTTCAAAAAGTGCCCCTACCTTAATTTGGGTTGCTCGCTCGCGGGGTTTACCTCGTTCCACCCAAAATATTTCTATTCTGGCTCCGTCACTGTGGCACTTTAAAGGTAGCAATACCCTATCCTATAAGGACGTAGGTATCTTCCCTGCCGTTAACTTAAAAAGTTACCCTGACTTATGGTTTCGTCAGGCACGAACACTACAAACATCTCAGTTTGTGCGAGCATGGACTTTCCTCTGCATCACTTGATGTAATACAGCGATTACCCGAGTATTCAAATGTGCATCATTCTTATCCGTGGCTCGTTAATAGTCACGTTCTCACATTATAGCAAATAGAACTTGTACTGTCACCCGGTAATTATAGGAATTTATTCTTCCGCATACTTTTTGCCAAAAACCGCCTTTTCCAAATTGGACACTCGCTTTAAGATATCATAATTGACTTGATGGTTATTATTCATTGTCTGCCTTGATCGCTGCGGTGGCGCCGCTTCTCTCGTCGGTGTTTTCTTTAAGCGGTCATTTTCCTGCATCAGCCGGTCAATCTCTTTATTAAATGCTTCATAATCCTGAATAACTTGATCCAGGAATTCATCCACTTCTTCCTGATTGTACCCACGCATAGATGTCTTAAAGTCTTTTTCTAATATCGTTTTCCCATCCAAATTAAACTTTTCATCACTCATTACTCTCACCTCTGTTCAACACATTACTTATATTTTTTCAAAAGCTGGCGTGAATGTCAATTTAATCAACGTTAATTTTACAGTTACTGACTCCAATATTCTGGGTTTGCCATACGTAACTCTTCAACTGTTTCTTCTAAGTCATCTGGAGTTATGTAGGTCAAACTATAGGAATGATGTTCCGAATAAGCATGTACAAGTTTCAGGAAATACTTCGGGGTTCCCGGCGTATCTTCATCGTAAAGGATTAGACAACCATCTGAATGTTCGATAAGAAATTGATCCCTCGCACGAAATTGATAAGGTCCTTCATATTCCTTCTCATAGATTGGCTTATAAAAATCAGCCAGCTCCGTTATTCTTTCATAAACAAGTTTGAGTTGATCAGGCCATTTGGAATGTTGATTTTGAAAAGGAGGGATGACACCAAGCTTAATAGGATAATCTTCTCTAAGATCTAAAATGATCTCGGCTGCCCAAAGCTCCACACCCATCTGACCGGAAATAATTACCCACTCAAGACCTTCTTCTATAAATTGAATCAGGCTTTTCCTGATTGTTTCCTTTACAAAGTCTATTTTAGGATCATCATGTTTAAAAATACCCATTTCCATAGGCTTGTACCCAGTTACGGCCACAGTTCTCATATCATCACTCTCCCTTCCTATTGTATGATAATTTTTCCTATTATTACACCATTAATTTTCTTTGGACAAACTAAACCTTTAAAATACCAGCGAAAATCTTGAGCAAAAATAAGCCACTAAACAAATTAGTGGCTGAAGCTTTATTCCTCGGGCATGTTAAACGGTTGAAGCGGCATAGGAAAAGATGGAGCAGAACCCATTTGTCCTTGCGGCATCTCCATGAATCCTTGTTCTTGTTGCATTTGGGCATCCATCCAGTTATATCCCTGTGGTTCCATTCCTTGTGGCATATAATAATTTTCCTCATTATAACCGTTCGTCTGTGAAACAGTCTGCGGGAAGTAATGATAATTATTTAATAAATGATGATTTTGGATTGTCAAATGGGTCGGGTGGATATGGTCGATATTTTCTACGAAGTAATTGTCTTGAACACAGTGATGTACCGGATAGACAACCGGACGGCACTGTCTAACATGAGGGCAATGACGATAGTTCATTCGTAACCACTTCCTTTCACCTTTTCTTAACAGCCTATGTCACATATGCTGTGTTTGTACTAGGCGAAAACCCGATTATTTAAAATTAACTAAAAAGACTGTCCATTTATAGACAGTCTCTTAGGTTTATTTGGATAAATCATTAGCCGAAAATGAGAAAGGCAGTAACTCCTCCATTGACATCGTTTTAGTATCTCCATGAAGGTTCGTTATGTGAATCTCTCCATCAGGATTAAAAAATTCACTCATCACTTGACGACAAGAGCCACACGGCGGGACCGGACGTTCTGTATCCGCAACGACGGCTATCTCCTTAAAATCATGATAGCCGTCAGCTATAGCTTTAAATATGGCCACACGTTCGGCACAACAAGTGACAGGATAGGCTGCATTCTCTATATTACAACCTGTATATAAGGTGCCATCCATCGTAAGTAATGATGCTCCCACCTTAAACTTGGAATAAGGAACATAGGCTCGCTCTCTTATTGTTTTCGCTTCTTGTATTAATTTTTCTTTGTTCAATCAGGTTCCCTCCCTCATATTGGGAAGACTATTATAAAAGATTGCATGCATTTTGTAAAGCGGTTTCATACAGTGCTTCATTGCTTCTCCAAATCATTCAGTACCATATCCAGAACATAATGGGAAGATTGATGCAGCTCCTTAAAACGTTTCCGTTCTACATCGTGATAATAACTGTGTAAGATCAACATTTCCATATTCTCATGAGTTGATTTTACCTGGTTGGGGTGCACAGACACCCCACGGCTTTTAACAAATTCCTCAGCCTCTTCTAGCCATTGACTAGTCAGTTCAAACATAGGAGCTGTTTCGCTTTTAACTTTATGAAAAAATTCCAGGCTTTTTGTATCAGCTGGATCCTCTGTTTTCACAAATTGCTCGTGAAGATCATCAATCATCTGTTTACACTTTATTGTTGTTTCTTTAAGTGACATATCTCTTCAACACACCTTTTTCTCCAACCATACCATTATTAAGCTACTCTAATCAAAAGCTTACCCTACAGATCTACGTCTGGCAGATGCAGCATACTTTTTCACGAATAATTGCTGTTGCTCTTTTTTCGCCACCTTTAACTGACCACGCAGGTGCAGTACCTCCTCTTTAAGGAAATCGATTTCTTTACGGTGTGACACTGCCATCGTAAACACCACTTCATCCGTTTTAAGGGAGATTCGATTTTCCATTTGGGAAAATTTATCCCTTAACAATTCCAACTGCTCTTCGTACATGGCCATGGAAACGACAGATTGTTTGTCCATTTATTTTCCTCCTCAAAAAGCTGTTAAGGTTAAAATTCTCCGCCGACTGCATAACTCCTTTACACATGACAAGACTAGAACTAATGCTACAAAACAACCTAGCTTATGTAAGGTATCGACAATAAGAATACTTTGATTGCGAGTCGTTAGCCTTCACAAATTACACAAGATGATAAAGTGTCGATTTATTGTCAAATACTATTTTCAGGACACGTCACATATTGAAAGGAGGTCATATTCCATGCCGAAGAAAAAGCCAAAAGAAAAGAAGAAACCTACACCGGCTAAAACTGATAACCCTAAGTTATCAGGTGAGGATCGCCCATCCACTTAACCAAAAATGGAGGCGTGGTGTTTTCTGAATCCCGCCTCCCCTTCCCCCATAAAACTCTTCTTCCGTTCGAATTTATGTGTTTGGTGTAGAAAAAGGTGTAAAAATAATGGATTATTTGTTGTTATTTGCGGGAAAAAGTATAATAGAGTGAAACTTCTTCGTGCTCTAAAACGTTTAATAGGATATGAAGATGCTTCCCCATATTTCTGTTACACTTGGCGGCTTTTTTTTGGTATGATACCCTCATGGCATTAGGGAGGGAAGTACTGTGAATTATCCCAATGGGAGAAAAGGTGTAAGTCAGAGATCGTCAAAACAAGGGAAGACACAGGCCACTTTTAGTAATAGAGGTATGACCTTAGAAGAAGATATTGCATTAACCAATGATTATTATAGACACGCAAATATTGCAATTGTTCACAAAAATCCTACACCTATTCAAATTGTAAATGTAGATTATCCAAAAAGAAGTGCAGCAGTCATTAAAGAAGCATACTTCAAACAGGCTTCAACAACGGATTTTAATGGAGTTTATCGAGGTCGTTATATTGACTTTGAGGCAAAGGAAACGAAGAATAAGACATCGTTCCCCTTAAGCAACATACACCAGCATCAAATTGATCATATGCGGGCATGTGAGGCACACGGAGGCATATGCTTTATTATTGTCAAATTTGCCATACATGAAGAAGTTTACTTTTTACCCGCAGCTAAACTTTTTTGGTATTGGAATGATCAATTTCAAGGCGGGCGAAAATCAATTCCTTATGATCATATGAAAGTTGAAGGAGAGCTCCTCCCCTTTCATTATCAAGCAAGAGTTGATTATGCTGCCGCTTTAGATAAGCTCTATTTTTGAATTGGAGGAAGAGCAACATGGCCAACGAAAGCCAATCAAGAAGTGCAAGACGTAAGCAATTAAAGTCAAATAAAAAGGGGACGAAAAAACCAACCTTCAAACGAATCGTTATGACTCTTTTAACGTTAGGTATCGTTCTCATGTTAGCCGTAGGCGGCTTATTCACCTATTACATTTTAACAGCACCTGAATTAAATGAAGAGCAATTATCTGATCCTATCTCATCTAAGTTGTATGATAAAAACGGTGATTTCATTACGGACTTAGCCGGAAAGCAAAGAAGGACTAAAGTTAGTTATAATGATCTGCCTCCCAAGCTTATTGATGCGGTTCTAGCTACCGAGGACGTCCGATTCTTTGAACATATTGGAATAGATTTCAGGCGTATTGCTGCAGCTATTATCGCTAACATTAAGGAAGGGTTCGGAGCTGAAGGTGCCAGCACCATAACCCAGCAAGTTGTTAAACGTTCCTTTTTGTCGAGTGATAAAACATTAAAGCGTAAAGTACAAGAACAGTATTTAGCTATCAAACTAGATCAGGAATACTCGAAAGAGAAGATTTTAGAAATGTATCTGAATAAAATTTATTATGGAAGAGGCGCCTATGGCGTAGCAGAGGCAGCTCAAACTTATTTTGGCAAAAATGAATTAAGTAAACTGACATTGCCAGAAATAGCTTTACTTGCAGGACTACCACAACGTCCTTCAGCCTATAATCCATATGAAAATCCTGAACTTGCGAAACAACGAATGAGTGTTGTACTCAGCTTGATGGTCCAGCACGGGAAAATCAGTGAAGAAGAGGCTGAGAAGGCAAGACAAACAAATGTAGAAGATTTACTAGCTGAACAAACTGAAAGAGAATCACCATATAAGGCATTTATCGACCAGGTTCGAGAAGAAGTAGAGGCAAAAATGGATGGTGCCAATATATACAAAGATGGTTTAAAAATCTATACAACGCTAGACCCTGAGGCACAGCAATATGTTGAGCAAATGCTCGGTAAAGAGAGTACAATTAATTGGCCAGGTGACAAGGTTGAAACCGGGGTCGCTGTGACCGATACCCAAACAGGTGCAGTTCGAGCTATCGGCGGCGGTCGCAGCTATAAAGAAGGTAATTTTAACTATGCTACAGACACACAAAGGCATCCAGGATCAACCTTAAAGCCAATATCAGCTTATGGTCCAGCTATTCAATATAATAAATTGTCAACTTATCATCAGATTAAAGACGAACCGATTGATATTAATGGCTACTCCCCTAATAACTATGATGACAGGTTCCGTGGCTGGGTAAGTATGCGTTACGCTCTCAGTCGTTCCTTAAATATTCCAGCTGTGAAAACGTTGCATGAAACAGGTCTTAATAAAGCGCAGAAATTTGCGGAAGGACTAGGCATTAACTTCGAGGATGATCAGATGTACTTAAGTGATGCCATCGGTGGGGGAAATGCAGCGGTCAGTCCTCTACAGCTAAGCGGCGCATATGCAGCCTTTGGAAATGAAGGGGTTTATAACGAACCATATACAGTCAGAAAAGTAGAGGTCCCGGGTCAAGGAACGGTTGATTTAAAACCTGAGCCTAAATCGGCTATGAACAGTTACACAGCTTACATGATCACATCCATGCTACAAACTGTAATGTCGGAAGGTACAGGAACAGCAGCAAACGTTCCAGGACTTCCTGAAGCAGGTAAGACAGGTACAACGAACAGTGAACTCAAAAATGGTAATGACATCGTTCCTGATTCCTGGTTCAGCGGTTACACGACAAATTATTCGATATCGATATGGACTGGTTATCCAGATGAATACAAGAATCTATCTGAAGCAACTCAAGATATTCCTAAACAGATGTTTAAGTCAATCATGAGTCATATTTCGGAAGGGAAAGAAACAAGCGACTTTCAGAAACCGGGATCCGTTGAAAGGGTTGAAGTAGAGGAAGGCTCACGCCCTGCTAAATTACCGAGCCCATATACTCCGGAAAGTCGTATTATAACGGAATTGTTCCACGTTGATAATACGCCGTCTCAAGTTTCTCAAGTCTTCCAGAAGCTGGATCCGGTTCAAGATCTGTCAGCTTCCTATGATACTGAAGCACAGGCCATAAACCTTGAATGGGGCTATGAAGAACCTGAAGGGGTTTCATTTGAAGTAACTGTTTCCATTGATGGCGGAGAATCGAGACAACTTACGAGAACGAAAGATAGTACAGTGGAGATCACGAATGCTCAGCCTGGTTCTTCCTACGAATTTACGGTAACTGCCGTAAGTGATAATGAGAATGCGGAAGCCAGTGATCCAGCCTCTGCCAGCGTAGAAGTTCCTGCAGAGGAAGGAGCTGAGGAAAATCCTGAGGGTGAAACTCCTGAAGAGGAGAACCCTGAAGGTGAAACTCCTGAAGATGAACAGAACAACGAAGGCAACGGAAATCAGAACGGTAACAATGGAAATAATGGTAACGAAAATGGTAATGAAAGCGGCAATGGTCAAGGTAACGACGGTCAAGGAAATGGAAATCAGAACGAAAACCCTGACAGAGATAATACAGAGAATGAAGAACAACCCCCACCAGAAGATGGAGGACAGCCACCCGAGGAGCCTCAGCCTCCTCAAGATCCTCAAGAGGGTGGTGAACAACAACAGCCGCCTGAGCAACCTGAGGGGCAAGGTGAAGCTGCATAAGCATAAAATAAATCCCACTATCAACTCGATAGTGGGATTTATTTATTATAAAGTTTTTTCTTTTTTCCGCATCCGCTTCTGCCCTTCCCTGCAAAGATGCAGCAATGGACATTCCTCACATTGAGGACGTTGCGCCTTACAATGGTAACGCCCGAAGAAAATCATCCGGTGATGGGTGTCACTCCACTCTTCTTTTGGAATTTTACGCATCAACGTTTTTTCAACCTCTAAAACCGAGTCCTTATATCTGCAAATACCTAAACGCTTGGACACCCGTTCAACATGCGTGTCTACCGCAATAGCTGGTTCCTCAAAAGCTACGGAAGCTACTACATTCGCTGTTTTTCTTCCCACACCAGCTAGACTTTCTAGCTCTTGTTTCGTCGATGGCACACTGCCATCAAATTTTTCAATGATGGTGTGGGAAAGCTTTTGAATGTTTTTAGCTTTGTTTCTATACAATCCAATGGATTTAATGTCATGCTGTAACTCTTCTAGAGGCACAGCAAGGTAATCTTCAGGACTTCTATACTTTTGAAATAAGTTTGGAGTCACCTTATTAACTAATGCGTCTGTAGCCTGAGCTGACAATACGACCGCCACAAGCAGCTCAAAAGCATTGCTGTGAGTAAGCTCACATTCAGCATCAGGGAACATTTCTTCAAATGCATCGAGGCATTCTCTTACTTGACTTTTATTAAGCATAACGTTTCTCCTATAAATCCTCCTCTAACCAATTATAGTATAACGATACATCTCTCTTTGGCTTTGTTTTAGTGGAGGAAGAATTTTTTACTTGTCCTTGTCTGAATTGCTTTCCATGCTGACGAGCTTGATCAACAGTTTGGATTCCTTTTCGCTTCCACTCTCTTAAAATACGGTCAATGTATTTAAAATTGAGTTTCCCCATTAACACGGCTTCTCTTAATGCTGCTTTTATGAGAGAAGGTGCTTGTTCTTCCTGATCAAGCCAGATATTGATATTCTCTATTTCAAAAGGAGACAATGGCCGGCCGAACTCTTGCTCAAATAAAGGGAATAAATTTTCTGTATGCTTTTTATCATCAGAATAGGAAATTGTACGTTCCGCAAATAATTTTTCCCATAACGGCTCTAACGAATAAGATTCATTTATTACTAATTGCTCACTATGTTTCTGCTCTATAGTGACGAATTGTTTTTGCATCAATTTTCTTAATACCTTTGAACAGTCCTGGCTTGAAAACGAAAGATATTCAGCCAATTGTTCAGGAGTTGGAAAAGGATTCCCATCCAGATAAAAACGGTGAATTTGTAACAAGACAGCAAGCTCTTGCTCATCCATTCCTAATTGTCGATATTGTAGTAATAACTGTTTCGGAATCATCATTTGTTGATTTATGATCTCCTCGAAACTTTGATATTTCGCCAAGGTGTTCACCTCATTCTGTGGTGGTTATAAGCAGGAAAAACACCGATAGCTAAAAAAACAATAACGTATCGGTGCCTTTCCCTTATTAAGGATATAATCGATTCAACAAGCGTGGGAACGGGATCGTCTCGCGAACATGCTCAACACCCGAGATCCATGCTACCGTCCTTTCCAGTCCTAACCCGAAGCCTGAGTGTGGAACACTTCCATATTCACGAAGCTGCAGATACCATTTGTAAGCATCCCCCGTAAGTTCATGCTCTTCATAACGTTGACGCATGAGCTCAAGGTCATCAATTCGCTGGGAACCTCCGATAATTTCTCCATATCCTTCCGGTGCAATTAAGTCAGCACATAAAACAACATCAGGACGATTCGGATCCGGTTTCATGTAAAAAGCCTTAATTTCGGCAGGATAGTTCGTAATAAATACCGGCTTTTCGTAACTTTCAGCTATTGCTGTCTCATGAGGGGCACCGAAGTCTTCTCCCCATTCAATGTCCTCAAACCCCTTCTCCTTCAAAAGTTCAATAGCTTCATCATAGCTTATTCTAGGAAATGGAGCTTTAATTTTTTCAAGAACGCTTGTATCGCGGCCGAGTGTTTCCAATTCTAACTTACAATTTTCAATAACCGCTTCCACCACGTGAGTCACATATTGCTCCTGTACTTCCAAACTGTCATTATGATCCATAAAGGCCATCTCCGGCTCAATCATCCAGAACTCAATAAGGTGACGGCGGGTTTTGGACTTTTCTGCTCTGAACGTTGGTCCAAAACTAAATACTTTCCCAAATGCCATAGCTGCTGCTTCAAGGTATAGCTGACCACTTTGAGACAGGTATGCATCTTCGTCGAAATACTTTGTATGAAAAAGTTCTGTTGTCCCTTCTGCGGAAGATCCAGTTAAAATCGGCGTATCAATTTTGACATAACCATTCATATTGAAAAATTCATAGGTTGCTCGAATAATTTCGTTTCTAACTTTCATTACAGCATGCTGTTTCTTAGAGCGTAACCACAAATGCCTATGGTCCATTAAAAACTCTGTTCCGTGTTCCTTAGGTGTAATCGGATAATCAACAGCTTCATGAATCAATTCAAAATCTTTCACCTGAATCTCATACCCGAAAGAAGAACGAGAATCTTCTACAATTTCCCCTGTGACATAGAGAGAGGACTCCTGGGTCAGAGCTTTAGCGTCTTGAAATTTTTCTTCTCCAATATCATTTTTCACTACAATACCTTGCATAAATCCAGTACCATCACGTAGTTGTAAAAAAGCGATTTTTCCGCTAGATCGCTTATTATGGAGCCATGCCCCAATGGTTACTTCTTTGCCCACATGCTTTGATACTTCTGCAATTGTTGTTTTCATGTGATACCCTCCAAGCTTGTTAACTATTTGATTGATGATTTTCGACAAACCGCTTTATGCGTTTAGCAGCTTCCTCTAATTGTTCGATCGATGTTGCATAGGAAAGTCTTACATTCTCAGGTGATCCAAAGCCGGATCCTGGTACGAGTGCCACCTTTTCTTCTTCAAGCAATGCAGTTACCCAATCATCTACGGTTTCAAACCCGCAATTTCTTGCTGTTTCCAATACGTTAGGAAACAGATAGAAAGCTCCCTTTGGCTTCTCACAGGATACCCCTGGGATTTCTAACAGCCAGCTATGTAATGCATCCAGCCGTTTATGAAAAGCCTGGCGCATCTTATCAACTTCTTCGTTTGATCCCCTGTAGGCTGCTAAGGCTGCATATTGAGATATTGAGGTAGGATTGGATGTTGAGTGTGAAGCCATATTGGTCATGGCCTTAATGATCTCAGCTCGTCCTAAAGCGTAGCCAATTCTCCAGCCCGTCATAGAGTGTGATTTCGATACACCGTTTATAATAATTGTTTGATTGAATAACGCCTCTGACAATTGAGCCATAGAGATATGTTGATCGTCAGAATAGATCAGTTTTTCGTAAATTTCATCGGAAACAACTAAAATATCATGCTTTACACACACTTCACCAATCGCCCGGAGTTCATCCTCTGAATAGATCATACCAGTCGGATTACTAGGGGAATTGATTATAACAGCTTTTGTATGTTTAGTAATTGATTCCTCAAGCTGTGCAGGTGTAATTTTGAACTGATTTTCTTCTTTTGCTTTAACGATAACGGGGGTACCCTCTGCCAGCTTAATTTGCTCAGGATAACTTACCCAATAAGGGGCTGGAACAATGACCTCATCTCCTTTATTTAACAACACTTGAAATAAAGTAAATAACGCATGTTTTGCACCCGTTGTGACAATGACTTCATCTGTAGAATAACTCAGATTGTGATCTTCTTTCATTTTTGACACAATCGCATCTTTTAAATCAAGAATTCCTCCTGAAGGTGTATATTTTGTCAAGCCTTCCTCCATAGCATTTGATGCAGCAGTAATTATATGGTCAGGAGTATTAAAATCTGGCTCACCTGCCCCCAAACCTATCACATCATGTCCTTCTGTCTTTAATTCTTTGGCTTTGGCGGTTATAGCCAAAGTAGAAGATGGTGTAAGTGTTTGTACGCGCTTAGCTAATTCCATGTAACTCATCCCTTCCTTTACGTTTGGGGCTGGCGAAATGCAAATCTTTGGATCGGCTCGCCATTTGTGACCCTCACATATTCTAATACATATCTTTTATTTTCATCGATATACGTAAGTTCCCATGCAGGGCTATTCTCTTCATAAGCAAGTTGTATATTTATGAAGGAACAACCAGAGCAGTTATCCTGCAGCTCTTCTCTTAATTGATCGGAGGAGATCATAGTGCTTGTGTTGAGGGTGGTAAGCACCTTGTTATTATCTAGGTTAATAAAGGCAGCCAATTTCTCTTCACTTCCGGTTTTGCCGCGAACGATATGGATAGGTTGTTCGCCATTGTAACTTGTTACCTCTGAAACATTCTCAATATTCGTCTCGGATAAAACCAGACTTTTTGCTTCACTAAACCCTTCAGTGCGATTACTTTCTATTTGTACATACATCCATGTAAGTAAACATCCTGAAAGTAAGATCAATAGACCGATGATTAAGAGAACCCATTTCAGCCATCTAGGTGCGGTATATCGTGAAGACTGCTGTTTCGTTATCATCTTCATCTAGGGCCAGTCCAAACATTAAATTTTGTTCTTTCAGTGTACGGTTAAGTGTATCAACAACCTTATACAGATCGTCTGATTTCTGAATCCTTACAGTTGAAAGGGTTTCAATCTTGTTTTCCATAATTACATCCCCCATCATCTATTTCCCAGGTTCTTCATCGGTACATACGTAAAATATTATAACAGGAATTAAACTCAAATAAGATAAAGATTTGGTATTTTCCCTCATATCCACTTTTCCATATCCTGGACCAGCTTGGATGTCGATTGATAGGTAAGTGGAATATCTGGGATTGAGGAAATGAAGTATTTCCCATATTTTGCTTCAATTAATCGCTGGTCACATACAAAAACTACCCCGCGGTCCGTAGTTGAACGAATTAAGCGTCCAAACCCTTGTTTAAATCTTAATATTGCCTGAGGCAGAGACTGTTCCATAAAAGGATTGAGTCCCTTGCTTTTCAGTCTGCTGTCCCGCATGATCTGGGCAGGCTGATCAGGGGGATCAAAAGGCAGGCGGGCGATAACTAAACACGATAGGTCATCGCCGGGAATATCGACTCCTTCCCAAAAAGAACTGGTTCCTAATAAAATAGACTGATCAAAAGTTTGAAAATTCTTTTTTAAGCGATCTCTGCTGCCACTTGAGATTCCTTGAGCAAATATCATAAATTCCTCAGGCGCAGCGACCTCTTTGAGTAAATAATATGTTTTTTTTAACATCTCATAAGACGTGAATAATACAAGCATCCGGCCGTTTGTAACATGGGCTATTGAATAAATCGCTTCGCTGATAGAATAGATAAATTCTTCTGTCTGTGTCCTAATATTAGGAAAATCATCTGGGACCATCAGCCTGACATGCCGTTCATAATCGTACGGTGAAGGTATCGACAGTTCATGAAGGCTGCTGTTGTTCAACCTTTCTAATCCTAAAAGCCGCTTCATGTAGCTGAAGGACCCGTTCGTGGTTAAAGTAGCACTAGTTAAAACTACACTCTTTTTCGTTGAATATAGCTTTTTATTTAATTGCTCAGCTATATCTAAGGGCTCACTATATAAATAGATCGAGTTAGACGCCCCTTCTGCATCAATTTCAATCCATTTGACCGTTTCTCCGTCCAAGTTGAAAAAGGTTTCCAATTGACGAATTACGGATGAACACATCTCTGCATGATTAATCAGCCGCTGCCATAAAACCCGGACTCCCTCGCTATGGTCACTCGTTACTATCGATTCGACAGCCCTGATTAAACCAGCCGTCTCTCTTTTAATGGAATGTATGGGTGCCAGAAACCTCTGAGTCATTTCAAAACTAGTGTTGACAAACTTTTCGTCACTATCTTCTTTTAGTAAGTATTGCGCCCGGCCAACATCGCTTTTTGATTGTATCCGATTGCGAATAGATTTCACCTTTTGGAAGAGATATCTCGATAAATGGTTTAACTCCTCTTTTGCTTCTTCTACGTAGTGACTGCAGCGATCGAGTTGTTTTCTTACATCTACATGGAAGGGTTTAAATACAGCAGGATGGAAGAATTCATTAAATTGAGTTAACTGCTGCTGCAGCTCCTTGTAGTTCAGTCTAATACCAAAGTAACGACTGGCTGTAGATTCTAAATGATGAGCCTCATCAACTACTAACCGATCAAAATCAGGAAGTCTTTGTTCATTACTAATGAGGTCAAGGCAAAGCAGGGAATGATTAGTAATGATAAGGTCAGCCCGTGCTGCCCTCTCTTCTGCCCACTGCCAATAAGAGGCATGGTCTGTTTTGTCGGATATCGTGTTTTTCGAGGCCTCAGAGGAAATTTTACGCCAAAACTGCTCCCCGCTTGATGGCAATTGAATTTCATCAATATCCCCGGTCGTCGTATGGGTTAACCATACCAATATCATAGACTTTGTTAAGGAAATATCATAATTATCATGATAGGACCTCTCTAACTCATAACTAAAATGAAGCAAACTGATATAATGACTTTTTCCTTTATATAAGACTGCTTGGAGCGGGCGTCCTAGCAATGTCTCCAGTCTCGGAATTTCCTCTTCTAACAACTGATTCTGTAAGGAGGTTGTGTGGGTAGAAATCATTATCCTCTCTTTATGATTAATTGCATAATGTACGGCGGACAGCAGATAGGCAAGAGACTTCCCTATCCCAGCACCTCCTTCAATTAAGGCATGCTTCCCTTTACTTAAAGCCTGGTAGACAGCTTCTGACATCCTTTTTTGCCCATCTCTCGTTTCATAGCCGCTTATAACTTGCTGTAAGCCTTCCTTACCTTCATAGGCATGTCGAATCCATTCATTAAAGGGAGGCTGTTTCTCCCGTGAAACTTTGAAATCAATCTGTCTTCTCTTAACTGGAATCCCATAGTGAATATCAAATTTGTCTGTAACTTGATGATTATATCTGTTTTTATCAATAGCTTTTTCTATTAATGGTCTCATGTCACTCTTGAGTTTATCCGATAATTTCAACAGGTACACCAGCGTCCGTTCTGGCAATCTCTCTAATTCAGTTAACAATATTGTGAGCAAGTCAGCTGTTACTGCCGCATCCGATAACGCCCGGTGTGGATTATCATGCCCTATGTGCAATAGCTGTGCCAGTTGGCCCAATTTAAAACTCGGTGATTCAGGTAGAAAAATGCGGGAAAGTTCAACCGTATCTATTAATTTATTATGTAACACAGGAAACCCGCACCGCTTGAATTCGTTGTTAAGAAAACTAAGATCAAATTCAATATTATGGGCAACGATATAACAGTCTTTTAACAAATGATATACGTCTTCAGCAATTTCCGAGAACAAGGGAGCATCGATCAGATCTTCATCTTTAATACCTGTTAAGGAGGTAATAAATGGAGGAATCTCACGTTCAGGAAAGATTAGGCTTGAAAATTCTTTGAGCGTCTTTCCCTTTCTCATAATTACGATACCAATTTCTATCATACGGTCCTGTTTTGATAATGCATTTCCAGTGGTCTCCAGATCAACTATTGCGAAGGTAGACAAGTTAGGTCCCCCCTTTCTGAACGTCTTATTATGGATTCTAGCCCTGTGTTACTCCAGTACTCACTAAGCGTAAAACTAACGTAGATTGCAACTGCTTTTTTCTCTGCTTCCAAACGGCATTTCGTCGCTGGCTGGCTCAAAAAAGTAAGGACCTGAACCCCTGATAGGAGCTAAGATCCTTCCATACCATTCATACGCACTCCTATTTTCACAAAGGCATTGCTGTAAGCGGAGGCTCCTCTTCTAGAAGTTCATGCAATTCATTTCCTTCTCCTATAATCGCAATCTTAGGTTTAAAATCAGCCAATTCCTCTTCACTCAATAACGCATAGGAGACAATAATAACGATATCTTCCGGTTGAACTAACCGTGCTGCCGCCCCATTCAGGCAAACGACTCCACTTCCTCTTTCACCGGCAATAACATATGTTTCTAGCCGTGCACCATTATTATTATTAACGATTTGAACTTTCTCATGCGGAAGAATACCCACACTGTCTAATAGATCCTGATCAATGGTAATACTGCCTACATAATTCAAATTTGCTTCCGTGACCCGTGCACGATGGATCTTAGCTTTCATCATAGTGCGAAACATGATGAGCCCCCTCCTTGCTCTTTACCCTAACGTCTTTATCCCATACTCGTTAAAAATTACGTTATCAATAAGTCTTGCATTTTGAAATTGTACCGCTGCAGCAAGGATCACTTGCTGATTTATCGTTTCAACTCGCTGTAAGTCCGGATAGGATAATAATTCAATATAATCTATTTTACCATGAGTTTTTCTTTCTAGAAACTGTCGAACTTTTTCGATCACTTCCTTTGAATTATTCTCCCCATTCCCTACATACTCCCTTCCATGCTGTAACGCTTGTTGAATATAAGGTGCCTCACTTCTTTCCTGTTCAAGCAAATTCACATTCCGACTGCTCTTCGCTAATCCGTCCTCTTCACGAACTGTGGGTACAGCGATCAGTTCGATGGGAAAATTAAAATCTTCAATTAAAGCATCAACGACAGCAATCTGCTGAGCGTCCTTCAATCCAAAATAAACCTTAGAAGGACGAGTTATATTAAACAATTTCGTCAAAACGGTCGCTACCCCATCAAAATGACCTGGACGGCTTCTTCCACATAATACATCTGTTCTCCTAACCACAGATAAGTTAATGGAAAGCGGCCCTGGGTACATGGTCTGCTCATCTGGAAGAAAAATTACGTCGATCCCATGTTTCTCAGCTATTTTTTTGTCATGCTCTTGATCCCGAGGGTAAGAATCTAAATCTTCATTTGCTCCGAATTGAAGCGGGTTAACAAAAATACTTAAAACGACTAGATCATTTTCGAGTCGTGCTTTTTTTAAAAGTGCCTGGTGGCCATCATGTAGAAAGCCCATGGTAGGTACAAAGCCAATTTTTTTCCCTTGAGCGGACCACTCAGTTATTATTTGTTGCATTTCTTTTATATTTGCAGTGATCTTCATAACTATTCTCCTTAGCCTTCTGGCAGCAAGGTCGTATCCATGGTAAAGCTGTGTTGGTTTTCAGGGAAATCCCCACTTTTCACTTCTGACACGTATTGACTTACAGCATCAGTCATTTGTACATTACTATTTAGGTATGGCTTTACAAACTTAGGTAATCGATCTACACCATACTTCAGGAGATCATGATAAACGAGTACCTGTCCATCACAATCAATACCTGCCCCAATTCCAATCGTAGGAATAGACAGATTCTCAGAAATCCGTTCCGCTAGTTGTTTTGGTACACATTCTAAGACAAGTGCCATAGCTCCTGCTTGCTCGACTTCCTTAGCCTCGTCCAACAACTTCCTAGCAGCCATTTCGTCTTTTCCTTGTACCTTATATCCTCCAAGGACGTGAACAGACTGAGGAGTCAGCCCTAAATGTCCAACCACAGGAATCCCTCCTTCGGCCAAACGACGGATCACTGTCAGTATTTCACCAGCTCCCTCAAGTTTCAGTGCTTGTGCGCCCGTTTCCTGAAAAAGCTTCTTTCCATTTTTCAGAGACTCTTCTATTGAGATATGATATGACATAAAAGGCATATCGACGACAACAAATGTTTCTGTCGCCCCTCTCCTAGCCGCTTTCCCATGATGAATCATGTCCTCAAGCGTAACCGGAATTGTGGAGTCATAGCCTAATACAACCATACCAAGACTGTCACCAACCAGTATCATATCTATTCCTGCTGACTGGGCAATTTTAGCAGACGGATAATCATATGCAGTAATCATAGTTATTTTTTCTTGATCCTGTTTCATTTTAAGCAGGCTGTTCTTATTAAGCATTATATCCACCCTCTCCCCAATGAATTTCCGCTGAATACAGTTTTTCGACATTTCCCATTTCATCCCGTGCCAGCAAGGCTCCATCTGGCTCAATCCCAACTAATGTGGCCTGCCAGGATTTTTTCATCGTGGAAATGGTCACTTTTTCACCAATTTTGTAACCGTATTCCTCCCACTTCGGTTTCACTTCAGAAAACCCATTTTGTATAAACTGGTCATATGTACGTTCAAATTGGCGTAATATTCGCTGAATCGTTTGCTGAATGGACCATTCTTGTTGTGACTCAATCCGAAGAGAGGTAGCTTTATGCTGTAATCCTTCCGGAATATCAGCTGTATCTTGATTCACATTTATTCCGATGCCTAGAACGACATACTGAATTTGATCCTGTTCAGCCTGCATTTCTGTTAAGATACCAGAGACTTTTTTATGATGGACCAATAAGTCATTTGGCCACTTAATATAAGGGGTTATTGATGACTGATCAGCAATAACCTCTGCTAAAACAGTAGCCGTAAGTAAAGTAAGTTGAGGGGCTTGATAAGGAAGCAATTCAGGACGTAACAAAATACTCATCCAGATCCCCTTGCCTTTAGGAGAGTCCCAGTTCCGGGACATTCTTCCTTTTCCCTGAACCTGTTGATCGGCTATCACTACAGTTCCATGAGGTTTTCCTTGTTTGGCTAATTGATGAACCACTTCCTGTGTGGAAGCCACTTCAGCGTAATGATGAAGATTATGACCAAGCCAATCTGTATTTAGCCCCCACTGAAGAGTGTTTTCACTTACTTTATTAGGAAAAGAAACGATTTTATAGCCCTTTCTTTGCACCGCTTCAATTTCATAGCCATCTCTTTCTAGCTCCTTCATATGTTTCCAAACAGCCGTTCTTGAAATATCCAGGCTCTGCGATAAAGCTTGGCCGGAGATATGGCCTTGTTGTTCACTTAACAATTCAATTAATTGTTTACGGGTGGATTCCATTGATCGACCCACTCCTTTATTTGTTCATATTTGTTTGGCAATTGTTTATTGACGACAGCATATTCTATTTTTTCAACACCTGATTTAATCCAAGGTCCTTTTGGCTTTTGAGGAAATAACTGAATCAAATCCTTAGCTCCAAATGCCAGGTCGTTACGTGACTGAATCGGAAGCTTGGCTGCAACATTAGTAAGACACTGTTCTTCGATACGATACCCTAATGCTCTTAACAATTGGACAAAAGAGATTAGCAGGTGTTCCGGCAATTGATAAACAAGCCAATGAGTAACTTCATCCTTTTTCCGAAACTCACGTAACGCTTGGGCAAGCGAAAAAGAATCCCTTTTGACTTTATTAGATTGTTTCCAACTTTTCACCCACTGAAGTATATCTATGTTATTGTCTTGCTCGTAATAATAAGTGATCAAAACAGCAAACCCTTCTAAGCGATCTGCTGGTACAACCTTTTGCAAGTGATGGTATTTTGAAAAAATTGGAAGATGCGAAAAGACGCCAAGTTGGCTGCATAATTGCAGACCTTCCTTGTAGTTTACACCTGCTGTCAGTTTTGCAAATTCGATTGCAACGCGCTCTGTAGCAATATGCCCAAGTTTAGCTGCCTGATCTTCTATAGCAGTTCGTACTTCTGATTCGACTTCAAATTGAAGCTGACTGGCAAACCTCAAGGCCCTCATCATTCTTAACGGATCTTCACTGAAACGCGTCTGAGCGTCGCCAACTGCTCGAATCCGCCCATTTGCAAGATCATCTTTCCCTCCGTATGGGTCAATGATTTTTTCATTAGCATCCATGGCCATAGCGTTAATGGTAAAGTCTCGTCTTGATAAATCATCCTGTATTGATTGCACAAACGATACTTGGTCAGGATGCCTGAAATCGGTATACCCTTGCTCTGTCCGATACGTTGTCACTTCAAACGATTGAGATTGGTAACGGACAAGCACTGTCCCGTGTTCTACCCCAATAGGGATGACTTGATCAAAAACCTGGTTTACTTGATCAGGAGTAGCTGACGTAGCAATATCTATGTCACCGACAGGTCTGCCTAATACAAGGTCACGTACGGCCCCTCCCACTATATGACCCTCAAACCCTTTACGATGAAGTTGTGTTAATAAGCTGAAGGACGTTTGAAATAGCGGATCATTATACATCATTTAACACCTGACGATAAAGTTGTTCATATTGTTCAACAATAGCCGTCGAAGCAAACTTATCCCTTACAAATTGCTTCGCATGTTCCGAAAAGCGATGATGCGCAGCAGTATCCTGTAATATTTTTTCTGCAAAATGAACAACTTGTTCCGTATTACCTAGCTCGGTAATAAATCCAGTTTCTCCATGATCGATGACTTCAGGTATCCCGCCGATATTTGTGCCGATGCACGGCACACCGCACGCCATGGCCTCTAATAACACAAGGCCAAAACTCTCTTTTTCTGATAAAAGGAGCTTTAAGTCGGAAATGGAAAGCAATTCGCTTACATTTTCCTGTTTACCGAGGAAAAGTACTGCATCTGCTATTCCTAATTCCTCGACTAACTGATAGCAGGCAGCATACTCTGGACCATCCCCTACGAGAAGCAGTTTGGATGGAATGTTTTTTTGAATTTGAGCGAATGCCTGAATGACGTCCGGGACTCGTTTCACTTTCCTGAAATTTGAAATGTGGATCAACACTTTTTCACCTTTATCGATATGATATTGAGCCTTTAATTCATCATTCGGCTGTCTGTAATATTCTCGTTCATCTACAAAGTTATAGATGACGTCCATAGTCTTTTCTGTTTTGAGCATCTCCTGCGTTTGCTTCACTAAACTTTCTGATACAGCCGTGACACGATCCGATTGTTCAATTCCGAATTTAATCATCTGTTTTAAACTTGAGTCAATTGCCAGTACAGTAATATCTGTTCCGTGCAGAGTAGTGACAATTTTAACATCATGTTCAGCCATTTGCTTAGCCAGGATCGCTAATACAGCATGTGGCATTGCATAATGAACATGCAGAATATCAAGATTTTCACGATTAATTACCTCAGCCATTTTATTAGCAAGTGCTAAATCATAGGGGGGATGCTGGAAAACGGGATAGCTGCTTACCTCTACTTCATGGTAATAAATGTTTGGATAGACTCGATTTAACCGAAACGGGACTTGTGAAGTAATAAAGTGTATTTCATGCCCTCTTTCAGCTAATATTTTTCCTAATTCAGTTGCAATTACCCCTGAGCCCCCAACAGTGGGGTAACAGGTTATTCCTATTTTCGACATACCATTACACCTGATCTTTCTTCTCAAACTTCTCTTTCACAATGTTTCGCCACTGAAAATCTCCACGGTCTAATCCACGAATGAAAATTTCGGCGCTGGCTAAATTAGTAGCCAACGGAACACGATGTACATCACAAATACGCAACAGTGCACTCACATCAGGCTCATGGGGCTGAGCTGTAAGAGGATCACGAAAGAAAATGACCATATCTATTTCTTCCTGTGCAATTTTGGCACCAATTTGCTGATCGCCTCCGACAGGGCCAGATTGAAACCTGTAAACATCCAATCCTGAGGCCTCAGAAATTTTTTTCCCTGTTGTACCAGTAGCAAATAATTGATGGTCCTGAAAAATATGCTTGTATGCTGTTGCAAATTGGATGATTTCCTGCTTTTTCTCATCATGCGCAATTAATGCTATATTCATGCCATATCCCCCTATTAATCGAGTAAATGTTCTAGACCATATACAAGCGTATCAATATTCATTACTTCAGTAGCTGCCAGTTTAACGCCTGACATAAAAGATTCACGATGGAGGGAATCATGCTTGATCGTCAGTGTTTGTCCAAGACCGCCAAATATCACCTCTTGGTGGGCCACAAGTCCAGGGAGTCTGACACTGTGTATTTTCATTCCATCTACATCTGCTCCGCGTGCACTTTGTAATGTTTCTTTTTCATCTGGATGGCCTTGGTGATGTGATTCACGTTCTTCTTTAATTAGATCAGCTGTCTTTATTGCGGTACCTGACGGTGCATCAAGTTTCTGATCATGATGCTTTTCAATAATTTCAACATCAGGAAAATGTTTGGCAGCCCATTTAGAGAATTGCATCATTAAGACAGCACCCACTGCGAAATTTGGAGCAATAACCGCTCCAAGTTGTTTGGATTCACTCAGATTCGTTACTTCTTCTAGTTGATCTGGAGTAAAACCTGTGGTTCCTACCACTGGACGAATACCATTTTCAAGGGCTAGTTTCGTATGCTTATAGCCAAATTCGGGTGTAGTTAAATCGATGAGTACATCAGCATCTACTTCATTAAGGCAAACCTCAGCATCTGTATAGATTATAGCATCTAAATCCCGCAATCCAGTCACTTCACTAATTTTTTCTCCTTCATGCTTGCGGTCGATGCAAGCCACTAGTTGAAACTGCTCTTCATTTGCGATCATTTTTAGTGCTTCTTGTCCCATTTTCCCTCTAGGACCAGCAACAACTACATTAATCTGTTTCATTTTATATTTTCTCCATCCTTTCTAGTCCAGCGGTTTTTATCTCTTGTTTCAATTTTGCTCATTGAGCTTTCGAATGCTTGAGACAGATCGATATCAAGTGAATTGGCAAAGCATGTAAGCACGAAAATGACATCTCCCATTTCCTCTTCTAATGCCTTTTCGCCTTCTGACGACTTTTTTTTCTTCTCACCATATCGATGATTGATTTCTCTGGCCATTTCTCCTACTTCTTCAGTCAATCTTGCCTGCAAGGCCAGAGGGGAGAAGTATCCCTCTTTAAATTGTGATATGTATTGATCTACACGTTTTTGTATGTCTTCAGTTGTGTACTTCATCATCCACGCCCCCTTTTTCAGTTCTAACATTCCTTCTTAAATGTTAGCCAAAAGCAGAGCTTTTGACAAATTATTAAACTTTCAACCATTGTAGCTTGCAAATCACTTCTTTATAATATAAGTCATGTAACTTTAATTGGAGGTGTTGGATATGCATGTATTTGGCTTAAAGATGAAAAATATTTTGTTTATAATAGTTGGAGCGGCCATATTTTCATTTGGATTGGTCCATTTCAACATTCAAAACGAATTAGGAGAAGGTGGATTTACCGGCATTACCCTATTACTTCTCTACCTTTTTAATTGGGATCCTGCATTAATGAATATTCTCTTAAATATTCCTGTCCTCATAATCGGATGGCGTATTCTCGGGCGCAATACTTTTTATTATTCGTTATTAGGTATCGTGGCTGTATCTCTATTTATCCGTTTATCGCAAATGTATCTTATTGAAATTGATCTGGCTTCTGATTTAACATTAGCCTCCTTGTTTGCAGGAGTTTTCGCAGGGGTGGGTCTAGGCATCATCTTCCGTTACGGTGGAACGACCGGAGGTGTCGACATCATCGCAAGACTCATCCATAAATACTTAGGATGGAGTATGGGCCGCGCTATGTTTGTCTTTGATGCCATCGTCATCTTTATCTCTATTGTTACATATTTGAATCCTATAAAGGGGATGTACACCCTTGTAGCTGTTTTCGTCGGTGCAAAAGTAATCGACTTTATTCAAGAAGGGGCTTATGCTGCAAGGGGCGCGACTATTATTTCTCAACAGAGCGATCAAATTTCGAACAAGATCAATAAAGAGATGGATCGAGGAGTTACCGTACTACAGGGAAAAGGCTCTTTCACAGGCTCAAACCGAGACGTTCTATACTGTGTGATTGGAAAGAATGAAATCGTACGATTAAAGACAATCATTCATAATATTGACCCTCATGCCTTTGTGGCAATGAGTCATGTCCATGATGTATTAGGGGAAGGATTTACCCTGGACGAAAATAAGAACCCTATAGAAGATTAAAAAATAAAAAAACCCATTGTTCTGTTGAACAATGGGTTTCATAACCGAATTTTGAGGACTACTCTTCATTCATCCCGACGAACATAAATACGAATCTTAATAATTCAGCTAAAGCCACAAGTGCTCCAGCTACATATGTCATAGCTGCTGCATTGAGAACCTTCTTGGTCTTTCTCTCTTCATCATTCCGGATAATACCCGTAGATACCAGCTGGCTCATCGCCCTGCTTGAAGCATCAAATTCTACAGGTAAAGTAATAAGCTGGAACAAGACTGCAGCAGCAAAGAAGATAATTCCTGCTAAGGCAAGACCTGTCATGCCTAGTAAAAATCCACCAATAATTAAAAAGATGGAGATGTTTGAGCCAAAACTTGCCACTGGGACTAATGCACTTCGGAAACGTAAAAACGCATACTCTTGAGCATCCTGAATGGCATGCCCAACTTCGTGGGCAGAAACAGCTGATGCCGCCATCGACCGGCCATGATAGTTACCTGAAGATAACCGGATCACTTTAGAACGCGGGTCATAATGATCGGATAACATTCCTTTTACTTCTTCAATTCGAACATTAAACAAACCATTGTCATCAAGGATTTTTCGTGCCACTTCTGCCCCAGTCATTGAAGAAGAGGTCGAGACTTTAGAATACTTTTTATATGTGCTCTTCACTCGGGAAGAAGCCCAAATGGGTACAATTAACAGAATCGCAAAGTAGATTAGAAAACCAGCCATGTTCATTCCTCCATCTTGGATGTAAACTACATTTATAGGTCAATTTTAGTCAAAAACCACTGAAAAATCAACTATTAAGTTTGTCACGCGCATGTTTTTCTCGCTTCTCCGCGACATATTTTCTCGCCCCCACATAGATAAGTGTAATGAGTATTGTAGCCCCAATAACGGCTGCTGTCCATAGAAAGGCATCAAAGCCTATAAGAGAAGACTTATCATCGAGCAGCTTGTCCAATTGTTTAGCAATTTCTTGCTTGGCCACTAATGTACCGCTGCTAGTATAATCTTCTATGGCCTGTGAGACAGGGTCTAATCCCTCTTGTTCAATGTACAACTTTAATGTTGGCAGAAGTGACTGCCAATGAGACACTACTTCTGTCGCTGGCACATCCGCTTGACTCAAATGCTCGCGTAATGAGTGAAGCTCATTACGGATGAAATCCTCAGGACGGTGATTTCCTACTGTCTCTACATAGAATAGAAACTTATCCACTTCCATCTCACTTATATCTCTTTGTTCCCTGGCAATAGGTTGAATGAGTTCATAGAATGTTTCCTGGTGCTGCTTTGATAAAGTATTTATATATTGTTCCATTTCTGCACGGCGATTATTCAGCATCCGATTGGCAAGCCCGTATTTCTCATCCTCCATTAAATGATAGTATTGTTCCGAAAATACACTCCACGAATGATGATCAGCGTTAATGTACTTTGATTCATTAATGTTTGGAACAAACAGGCTTAAACAGACAACGAAACAAAGCATAAGAGCCCGTCCCATCACACTCGCCCCCTCATATTCTATCTTATTCAAATGTATATGAGAGAGGAAGAAGAATTAGACCGATTCGATTTGTCGATTTCTATGGGTCATAAGATAACAAACCGCAATACAAAAGATACTTAACCAAAATGTAAAGTATCCAATTTTATCCATATGATCCATGATAGAAGGATAAACCGGCATCTGTTCAAAAACATAGTCAATCACATCATTATGTAATGTCCAAATAGCCGCAACTATAATATGTCGCAATTGAATTTTATAATAAGGTGTATAAAGCAGCCCCTGTACGGCCATGGCACCATGTGAAACGATTAGCATATAACTCGTCCAGGGAAGAGTGCCATACTCCAAAAAGGTCAAACCATTCATGACAACAGCCCAAACCCCATATTTTAATAACGTAATGACGGCTAGGGCCTCTATGTAAGGGACATTTTTATTGACTAAATAAAAGCCTAAAAATATAGTAAAGAACAAGCTTGCCGTGGGACTATCCGGCACGAAGATCAGAAATATTGGCTTAGTGACTGCCAGCTGGCTTTCATACCAGATGTAGCCGTAGATTGTGCCAGATAAATTAATGATAAATAATAAAATAAGGAAAACTCGGTTAGTTAATATGTATGAAAGAATCGATTGCATAAGTTTTACCACTCCTGTAATAAATGAACCGCGCTCGATCCTTGAGCGCGGTTCATGTCACTTCATTATAAATTATCTCCGGTTCCAGACTCTTTTTGACCACTGCCTTGAGCCTTAATGAATTCTGCTAATTGCTGAAGCTCTTCATCAGTCCCTTTAAAGACACCCGCCGGCATTTCACCAATACCATTTCGTGCAATGTCTTTAATTTGTTCGACAGACATCTTTGTATCAAGTAAGGATGGATAGTTACCTTGTCCCTGGAGCTGATCTCCGTGACAACTCATACAGTTTTGTTCATAAATTGCATAACCTGGGGCGTCAGTGTTAACTTCTGCCTCCACAGCTTCCACATTTACAGCATACTTTTCTGAGCGTTCAGCATAGTCGGCATGTTCAACAGCCTCATATGTCAGCCAAAAAGTTGCAATGAACCCTAGCATCATAAGTCCAACCGAAATAGGACGCTTCGATGGACGACGATTCGGTCCACGATCAAGGAATGGAGCTAACAGCAATGCTCCGAATGCTAGTGAAGGTACAATAATGGCGCCGATAACAATAAAGTTTCCTCCAGCATATTGATACTTTAGGAATTGATATAAGAATAAGAAATACCAGTCAGGCAACGGAATATAACCAGCGTTGGTTGGATCAGCCTGTTGCTCAAGCGGTGATGGATGAGCAGCAGTCAAGATTAAAAATCCAATCAGGAATACCGAACCAACTAACCATTCTTTTAGAAGGAAGTTTGGCCAAAATGCTTCCGTACGCCCAGGGTATTCTGAGTAATCTTTTGGTAAATTGGCTTTTTGTTCAGCGGGAATTCTTGAATCCCCGACGAACTTCATCCCTTTTCCCCTATGCACAGCGTTCCCTCCTTAAATTCACTTCATTTTATAGTGGACCGGAAATACCTTGCTTACGGATTAACATAAAGTGAACAGCCATTAATCCGAATAGTGCAGCTGGCAAGAAAAATACGTGAATCGCAAAGAAACGAGTTAACGTTTGCGCCCCAACGATAGTTGGGTCCCCGGCAAGCAGCGTTCGTATTTCATCACCGATAAACGGTGTGGCTGCGGCTATTTCCAAGCCTACTTGTGTTGCAAAATAGGCTTTGTTATCCCATGGGAGCAGGTAGCCAGTAAACCCTAGTCCAAGCATAACGAAAAATAATAAAACACCAACAACCCAGTTCAATTCACGCGGCTTCTTGTAAGCCCCCTGGAAGAATACCCGTAATGTATGTAGAAATAACATTACAATAACAAGACTCGCACCCCAGTGGTGCATCCCACGTACAATTTGTCCGTAAGCTACTTCTTTTTGTAAATAATAAACGGACTTCCAGGCATTTTCGATATCAGGCACATAATACATGGTTAAAAACATACCCGACAAAATTTGAATTACTGTAATAAAGAATGTCAATCCGCCAAAGCAATATACAAATGCTGAAAAATGATGGGCTGGGTTGACATGCTCTGGTACTTCATGGTCGGCGATATCACGCCAAAGCGGAGTGACGTCTACACGCTCATCGACCCAGTCATAAATCTTTTGTAGCATGAATTACGCCCCCTGTCTTGATTGAGTTTCTCCGAGATAAAGCATGTTTTCTTTAACTTTGGTCTTGTACACCGGTAAAGGTGCTGTAGGTGGTGTCCCTGGAACGTTGACACCATCTTTTGTGTACCGACCGCCGTGACATGGGCAATAGAATTGGTTTGGGTATTCCTGATTGGAAGCCCAAGCTACTGTACACCCTAAGTGCGTACAAATTGGTGAGAGTGCTACAATCTCGTCTTTCTCATTTCTGTACACCCATGCAGTCTTTTGGACTTTTGATTCATACCATGCATCCACTTGTTCAACCTGCCATTCAAAACGCTGTGGTTCATTTGTAATTTCATCAATTGGTGCAACCGAATGAAACTCTCCAGCAGCTTGCGGCGTTAATACCGGATCAATGGCAAAACGAACCATTGGCGCAAGCATTCCAGCAGCCATAAAGCCACCTACACCAGTCAGTGTGTAGTTTAAAAATTGACGACGGGATACTCGTTGTTTATCGCTCATTCTTTTCCCCCCTCTATGCTGTAATCCATGCGACATGGATCGTTTACATACAGTTTACTAGGACATTACTATGATAGCGCAATCTTAAAGCGGGGTCAATGAATTCTCTAGCGTTATCTCAACTTTTACTAGTTACCAATAAGCTTGAATTAATTCATTAACTTGCCTCACTTGTTCTTTCACAAAGGATTGAGTTTCAGTAGATTGTAAGTCCCCATCTGCTTTACCCGGTATCCATAGTAGATGCCCAATTAACTGACTTTCATACCTCTTCCATTTAGGGTCAAACGTGAATAAAAAGATATGTTGAAAAGGCTGTTGCTGGAAGTGCTCAATCCACTTATTGAGACGAGTGGTTTCCTCTTCGTGCTGATTCGTCAAGTAATGATATTCGGGGGATAAGAATATTCTGCCTCGGTATTCTTTTTCAATTAAGTTCGTGAAAATCTGAATGAGCTCTCTTTGAAATGCCTCCTGAATCATTTTCGTCTCTGATGCCGGATCGAAGGGAATTAGCGGAATTAATACCGTATCCACATATTGTTTTTCCGGAAGGTACTGCTTCGTATCCTGTTTTGTCCATTGCATGTCCTATCACTATCCTTTCTTACTTGTTCCTATTTTACTAAAAAGAATTCAAAAAATAAAAGCTGAGAGGAGAATAATTCCTCTCAGCTTTTTAATTTAAGTGATTTATTAACTTCAATTAATTCGTTACTTAACGCAATGAACTGGGTCTGATCACCGTTCATTAGGGCAAGATCAATTTGTTTTTCAAGTTCTCTTTTTCTAAACGTCATTAAACTAGAATGAAGCAATTTATCGGCCTCAACTTTATCACGATCGTTTACATAATAATCTTTAGGTAAATACGGATTATCTTCTAGGACGAGGGCATACATAGAACATTTATGAGCGTCTTCAAAGTTCATTTGAATAAAAACTGGTTCATCTTGATTCATTCTCAAATCATGAAAAGATTTCTCGGCATCATTTGTCATCACTTGACCTTTGTAAAATCTAAATGGGGGATCTTGTACTCCTTGTGCACTAATCTCCATCCCTCTCGGACACAGTTTAACTTCTTGGACAAAGTGAACGTAAGAAAGCAATGATTCATGATTGATCAAATAATTGAGAATCCAAACACTTTCTCTTTTCTTTAATTGGTAATTGTTCAGAAACCAACGAACAAAGTCCTTTTTTTCATTAACAGAAATAGGTGTTTGCATCGGCGCCCCTCCTGCGCTTAATTGATCACATTATTCTTCTTTCAAACGGCTGACAAAGTCTTCTATTTCGGTATCGGTCGGATCGACAGCCAGGTACTCTTCTAAGATTTGACGTCCTTCATTCATTTTTCCTTCTTCTACTAAGAAATATCCATAGGATTTAAGGAAAACACTATCCTCTTTAAGTGAAGGATAAGCATTCTCGTAATGTACGAGTGCTTGCTTGAAATCCTCAACTTCCTCATACGCTTTAGCTAATTCGAATAAATAGAACGGATCTTCTTCACCCATGGTAATTAATTGATTAATTAAGTCTATGATTGCCTCATAATCTTCATCACTTTTATAATTCTCTATTAGAAAAAGTACTGCTTCTTTATAACCAGGATCTAAGGCCACTGCTTCTCTCATCAAACGGTAACCCTCTTCTTTCTGACCTGATTTGTGATACAGCGTTCCAGCTAAGTGGTACAGCTCTTTATTAAACTCATCCTTAGCTAAGCCTTTACGTACCATTTCCAGGGCTTCTTTTGTCATTCCCTCTGCATTGTAGGCCTGTGCCAGCAATGGATAAACAGACTGGAAATATGGATCTTCCTCAATCAGTCGCTCCCATATATGAATGGCAATATCATTCCGGAAAGCCTGGAATGCTACAAACCCATAACGGAACATCACATCCGGGTTATCTTCCTCCACCTTCTGAAAGTAATTCAGAGATTGCTCAAATTCCCCGGTAGCTGCGTATGCCTCCGCCAGCCTGGCTGCCACCTCGATATCAGCAATGACCGGCTGGTGATAGAAGGCATTTTCATAAAATGGAATACTCTTATTGTATTCACCGTTGGAAAATGAAAGTTCTCCTAAAGCAAAGTCAATAACCGCTTCATTTGGTTCCACTTGCTTTGCTGTGAGCAGTTTCTGTTCGGCTACTTCAAACAGCCCCTGTGATTGGTATAGATCAGCAAGCTGGATCAATGCCTGTAAATAGTCCTCATCTTCCGGACCGAACTGATCTAAAATTTCTATTGCTTCGTCGTCTTCTTCTAAATCGATATGGATCTCTGCCATCATAACCTTTAATTCTTGCTCTTTGGGGTAACGCTGGATTAATTCGTGCAAAATTAATTTGGCCTCTTCAAGCATTCCCCACTGAATATAAAGTTCAGCAATAGTGAACCGTTCTTCTTCGTCTGCTTCGGGCAGGTAGGACTGCAAGGTGTGTAGGGCTTCTTCTGTTTGCTTAGCTTCCATTTGATGGATAGCTTTTTGAATCTCTTCCATAATGACTTCCTCTCTAGCATTTATAACAAATATTCAGACGGGATACGAACGATTAATAATGCAGTTCCTTGTAACTTCCTTCCTTATTACCATTCAACCTATCACTTAACAAAGTATTTATACAAAATGCTGGTAAATTGAACCTTTATAATGAATGCCTGATACGATCGTCTGCACTTGCTGGTTTACTTGTACAATTTTCCCACGCATAACGGTAACATCTGGAACAGCCTCATAATATCTAAAATCAGCGTGATCATCAACCATCAAACCTTCTTCATCATAATAAAGGTTGTAATCCGCATAACCGTTATCCATGAATCCACCCTTGTAGGGGAAAATTCCACTATCTTTAAGGTTTGCTTTTGATAATGGGGCTTCCGATAAAGCGTTAGTTAATCTAATGATACCATAATGCTCGCATAATTTTACCCACAACTTATCGTGAATCCTCTCTCTATTTCTACTATTTCTGACAAGGAGGCCAAACGGTATTCGTTTATGAGATTGAGCCTGTACTAACCAGTCCCATGCGACTTCCCTCAACTCGCTCTCATCATCACCATCGATTAGTATGAATGGACAAGATTCCCTTGCAAAGTAACGCACCATTTCTTGTGTGATCGACTCAGGTTTGATGGTAGGAACGAGCATATAATCGATAGGTAAGTACTTGAGCTGCTTCTTAAACTGCTGAAAAATGATTTTAAAATGATAACTGCTGTGAATTGGAAATTGGATGAGGAGGAGGGTGCACCCCTTTTGTATATAACATTGACTATTCTCGATAAGTGAGGGAGATTGACTTAACGGCTTGTCCAAATCAAGCATAACGTGTCCAGGTGTAGCTACGAAACCAGCTGCTTCCATTTGTTTAAATTCGTGAACACTGGATGAACGTTTAATAAAATGCTGCTGATCAACAGAAATTTGCCTAGTTATAGCCTGGGTGCCTTTGAGTGTTTGTACATAAAACCAATATGCTCCCATACGATCACCTCCAACAAGGCTTTTTACATCGTATGAGAGCAAACTATACTCTATGAAAGTTTTTATTTCATAACTTGAGATAAATGATCAAAAAAACGGGGATAAGAAATGTTAATACAATTCTTATCTTCAATCATTACGTTTGATTCCGTAATCAGTGAGGCAACAGCAGACATCATGCCAATTCGATGGTCCCCAAAAGAGGGAAGTACGCAACCCGCTAATGGTGTTGGACCGTGGATAATTAATCCGTCTTCCGTTGGTTTTACATTCGCTCCTAGAGCTGTTAAATTGTTCGCCACAGCTGCGATTCGATCCGTCTCTTTCACCCGCAATTCTTTGGCATCTTTAATAATTGTTGTGCCTTCAGCTTGTGTAGCAGCTAAGGCCAGAATCGGGATCTCATCAATGAGATTAGCGATTAAATCCCCTTCAATGGTCACCGCTTTAAGTGAGCTTGACCGGACTGTAACATCCCCAACTGGTTCATGGCCAACCGAACGTTGATTCGAAATGGTAAGGTCAGCACCCATTGTTTTTAACGCCGTGATGATCCCATCTCTTGAAGAATTCAACCCCACATTTTTGATGGTAATATCGCTCTCTTTTGTCAATAGTCCGGCAACAAAAAAGAAAGCTGCCGAGGAAATATCCCCAGGGACATGTATATCCGCAGCTACCGGTTGCTGATTTCCAGGAATTGTATGCGTTTGTCCTTCTGTTTTAATAGAAATTCCATACTGAGGCATGAGCATTTCTGTATGGTTTCGTGTGATTCCTTTTTCATAAACAGTGGTTTCCCCATCGGCTAACATTCCGGCTAGTAACACAGCAGATTTTACTTGTGCACTTTTGACATTTAAATTTACTTTCGCTCCTGTCAGCTTTTGGCCTGCGAAAGCTAATGGTAAGCGAGCGGCATGTTCACGTCCGTAAATTTTCGCCCCCATTTGCTCTAGAGGAACTACAACACGATCCATGGGTCTTTTGGCAAGTGATTCGTCTCCATAGGCCACCGTAAAACAAGGCAGAGCAGCTAATACTCCACT
This sequence comes from Halobacillus naozhouensis, assembly GCF_029714185.1. Lineage (NCBI taxonomy): Bacteria > Bacillati > Bacillota > Bacilli > Caryophanales > Bacillaceae > Halobacillus > Halobacillus naozhouensis. The sequence continues at coordinate 2,253,153 of NZ_CP121671.1, forward strand.
CATCAAACGGGCAGTAGTACCTGAATTACCAAAATAAATCGGCGTTGTTGCCTCTTTTAACTGGTTAAGACCTTGTCCATAGATGGTCAGGCTATCATCAGACTGATCGATTCGTACACCAAGCCTTCTGAATGCCTCGACTGTGCGGAGGCAGTCCTCTCCAGTTAAAAAGTTATAGACATGTGAAGTCCCTTCTGCCAGCGCAGAGAAAATAACCGCGCGATGGGATATGGACTTATCCCCCGGGACTTGTAACGTACCATGCAGCCCCCTTCTAGCGGGGTGTAGTTCGATAGTGCTCATATCAACGACCTCCTTAGGCTTGTATGGTTACTTCATAACCATTACCCAACAGCAGCTGATAACTGCTCTGCTGCTCTTCTCCTGTCTGAAAACTAATTCGCAGAGCACCTGTGATCCCTTCTCTTATTTCAAGAATTCGAATGTTTTTAATGCTGATGCCTTGTTCAGCAAGTAATTGGATCACATTCTGTATGGCCCCTGGCTGGTCATGAATGTCAACATAAATGTCATAAAATGACGGAATAGCTCCTTTTTCACGAATCGGCAGACCATCACGAAATTTTTTTGCTTCCACTAAATATTGATGTGTTAACTGGGCTTCCTCATGATAAAGAAGCTGCTTCATTCTCTCCATCTCACCGATCCAGTCATCAAGCATAGGGATTAATAGCTGCTTATTTTGAAAAAAAATATCCTGCCATAGTTCAGGATTACTTGACGCAATACGTGTGATATCCCGAAAGCCCCCTGCAGCTAAATGCTCGAGCGAAGGGTGCGTTTTTTGCCACTCCCGCGCCTGGTGCACGAGTGAGGAAGCAATTAAATGAGGAAAATGAGAGATAACAGCTGTCATTTCATCATGTTCTTTTGTAGAAAGTGTTAAAAATCTAGCTCCAGTAGTAGAGAAAAGATTCTTTAATGTACGAGCATCCGATTCATCTGCTCCCTTTGCTGGTGTGAGAACGAAGATCGCGTTTTCAAACAAGTGAGATTTAGCTGCCGTGTACCCCTGTTTATGCGATCCTGCCATTGGATGACCTCCAACAAAGGATATGAATGGGTTGGTGAGCTTCTGTGCCGCTTGTAATACCTGATGCTTCACCGATGACACATCTGTAACAAGCAACGGCTTTTCAATGTTAAGTTCGTTAAGCAGGCGTAAGTATTCAATCGTAATGGAGATCGGTGTAGCCAAAATTAACACGTCTGCTTGATTTACACCTGAAGTGAAGTCCTCTGCAATTTCATGAACGACACCTTGATTCTTAGCAAGAGAAAGGGTGGCGTGATCGGCATCCATCCCGATCACCTTTACACCACTTTCACTAGCTACATTCATTGCAAGTGATCCACCGATCAGCCCGAGGCCAACAATAAATATAGTTTTGCTCATTTTAAATGACCTTCAAGTTTCTGTTTCATCTCTTGTTGAAGAAGTGCCATGTCTTCTTTTTTTCCGATGGTCAGTCTGATGGAATTAGGAATACCAAGTGCTTCGCCAGAACGAACGATAAATCCTTTACTCAGCAAATGTTCAAACATGTCATCACCGCTAATTGGTAAGTGGATCAGGACGAAATTTGCTTCTGATTCGTAGTAGTCCAACTTATTTTCATTTAAAAAAGCGAATAAATCTTGTTTGTTGCTACGGTTTTCACCCGTTGTTTCATCAATAAAGGATTGATCGTCAAGGGCGATAATGGCTGCCGCTTGAGCAATCGTCGAAGTATTGAAAGGCTCCCTCGCTGGTTCAAGACTATGTATAACTGTACGGTTTGCTACTCCGTATCCAACTCTAAGCCCAGCTAAACCATAGGCCTTTGAGAAAGTGCGCAGAACCATTAAATTCTCATGTTTCTGCAGTCCGTGAATTGAATCAAAAACATCCTCTGTTTCTACATATTCGTAATAGGCCTCATCGATGACGACAAGGACATGTGAAGGACATTTCTCCATAAAATGGTTCAGAGCACTTTTAGTAATATGAACTCCGGTAGGGTTATTTGGCGTACACAACCAAATCACTCTCGTATATTCGTCGACTTGCTGAAGCATTTCCTCTAGATTATGGTGTCCCTCAATGACAGGAACCTCCCGCACCTCAGCCCCTTCAATGAGGGCATTATGGCGATATTGAGGAAAAGTAGGTGTAGCCATGATCGTATTGACTCCAGGTTCCAGAAAAGTACGGCAAATAATTTGTACGACTTCGTCTGACCCGTTTCCAAAGATAAGCTGTTCTTCCTCCACATTAAGGAAAGAGGCTACTTTTTCACGCAATGTAGCTGCATAACCATCCGGGTACTTTTCAAGCTGGGCAAGTAGATCAGGCAGCTGTTGCTTAACTTGTGGGGAAAAGCCAAAAGGGTTCTCATTTGAAGCTAGTTTAACTATTTTATCAAGCCCATATTCACGTTTCACTTCTTCAATCTGTTTACCGGGCTTATACGGTTTCATTTGTTTCAAGATCTCTTTTGACTTCATAAATCGCGGGTCCTCCTTATTTTTTCAGATCGGGTCTCAGCACAGTCGCATTATAATGATAAACATGGTTTACTTCTAGCTGGTCTAGTGACGTTTCAACCGTGACCATGACACGAATGCACTTGGACAGACTTTGAGGAACTGGGATCTCCCTCATACACATTACGGGCACATACGTCCATCCCTCAAGCAGCCGTAAAGACTTCGCCGGAAAGGCTGCGTTTAAATCCTCGGTTACTGTGAACAGTACAGAGGTCACATTCTCGGGTTTTATCCGATTTTGATTAATAACATCGATCATAAGTTCGTGTGCCTTATCTACAATTTCTTCCCCATTATTTCGATTAACTGTTGTAGCACCTCTTACACCTCTGATCAATCAAACGTCCCCCCTTCATCTTTTACAAAATCAGTCATGATCTGAATTAGTTTCTTGTCAGTCAGTGCAGTGACGGTAGGAGCTCCGATTTGAGTTAATAAAACAAAATGGATTGCATTGCCTACTGTTTTCTTATCCCACTTCATTCTTTCTACAGTACGCTCGGGATCTATTTGAGAGACGAGGTGCAAGGGATAATTATTATGACGAAGCCATCTAGTATAGGATTGGAACGGTAAATCAGCCCCTATCGTCTGCTCACTTATTTTCATCGCAAACAGAATACCTATGGCGACAGCCTCCCCGTGAGTAATTTCCCCATAACCAAACTCTGCTTCTAAAGCATGGGCCAAGGTATGTCCCAGGTTTAAATGCTTACGCAACCCTGTTTCTCTTTCATCAGCTTCGACGACCTCAGCTTTCACTTTAATGCCTGAAGTCAGATGCTTCACTAACTCTTCCTGATTCACCTCTGTTAGAGTTGTATCCATTAATCGTTGAAACCATTTATGATCACTGAGTAAAGCATGTTTCACTACTTCACCAAAACCTGACCTTATTTCCTGGTTTGATAGAGTACCAATAACTTCTGTATCATAGATGACTTGTACAGGGCTATAAAAACTTCCAATCAAATTTTTACCCTTATGATGATTAATAGCCACTTTTCCGCCTACACTGCTGTCGTGAGCTAAGATTGTGGTAGGCATTTGCAAAAAGTCAACTCCTCGTAAATAAGTTGATGCAACAAATCCGGCCAGATCACCAACCATTCCTCCACCGAGAGCAACAATTAATGAATGGCGATCCAATTGTAATTCCAGACATCGATCCAGCAAGCTGCTGTAGCAAGCCATACTTTTCGATCCTTCACCTGCAGGAACAATTTCAGACGAGACTGCTGTATCTTCCCCAAAAGCTGAAATAACTTCCTTTAAATAAAAAGGGGCAACATTGGAATCCGTAATGATAAATACTTTAGCGTAATTGCTTTTTAATAAATCAGAAATTTCATGTCGCAATCCGGTCCCAATATTGACGTCGTATTTGTTTTGAAATGACTGAATCGTTAATGTAGTCATCTAGAAGCTGCGAGCCTCCTTCCGGTAATCATCTACCGCTCGTTTTAAACGAGGGAAATAGTCAGAAGGAAATTCCTCCGTGATGGCTTTAGCTATTTCAAAAGCTACGATATGCTCCATAACGACTGAAGCTGCTGGAACTGCACATGAATCTGAACGTTCAATACTAGCCTGGAAGGGTTCCTTCGTCTCAATATCAACACTTTGTAAAGGCTTATACAGGGTTGGAATGGGTTTCATAACCCCTTTTACCACGATAGGCATCCCTGTGGTCATCCCGCCTTCAAAACCACCGAGGCGATTCGTCCTTCGATAGTAACCACGCTCTTCACTCCATAAAATTTCATCATGGACTTCGCTGCCATTCCTTCTTGCCGCTTCAAAACCTAGCCCAAACTCTACACCTTTGAATGCATTAATGCTCATAACACTTCCGGCAATTCTTCCATCCAGTTTTCGATCGTAATGCACATAGGAACCTAACCCCGGGGGCATTCCCTCCACATATACTTCAGCAACCCCGCCGATTGAGTCTCCCTCTTTCTTAGCTTGATCGATCGCTTCCATCATTTTACCTGCTGCCTGTTCATCAAATGTCCGTACAGGGGAGGCCTCAGAAATAGCAGCGCGCTCCTTTAGAGACAGGGTTTCATCTACCTCACTGACAATACCTGCAATCTCGCGAACATAACCGGCTACTTCAATTCCCAGTTCGCGCAGTAATACTTTTGCAACAGCACCAGCCCCTACTCTCGCTGCAGTCTCTCGTGCTGATGAGCGTTCCAAGACATTACGCATATCACGATGACCGTATTTCAAACCACCGTTCAGATCCGCATGTCCAGGTCTTGGCCTTGAAATGGTACGCCTTACTTCAGCATCGTCAGCTAATGGTGCATCGCCCATAATGTCGCGCCAATGCTTAAAATCATCGTTATGTACCACTAATGAAATCGGTGAACCTAAAGTATATCCATGGCGAACACCACTAGTGATTTCAACCAAGTCTTTCTCAATTTGCATTCTGCGACCGCGACCATGCCCGCCTTGTCTACGAATCAATGATTCATTAATTTGATCTGCGACAAGTGGCAAGTGTGAAGGTACTCCCTCGATAATCGTCGTCAGCTGTTTTCCATGTGATTCTCCAGCTGTTAAATAACGCATATACGCCAGCCCCCTGTTGTAATTTTTAAATAATACTATATCATATACATAAAGATTTGTGTGCTTTAACGTTGCAAAGTTCTAAAAAATATAAAAAATCTACCGATTGAATCCCTGGTTGCAAAAGCATGAAAGTAGCCATACCCTCTTTAATTCTTTTTATAAAAAAATGTATCAAAAGACTTAAACCCGTATTGTTGGGGAGAGAAAATTTGTTCAGTGCTTCCCACAAAGAAGATGCCATCTTTATTTAAAGCTTTACTAAATTTAGTGTAGATCGTCGATTTTGCATCTTCTGTAAAGTAAATGAGAACATTTCTGCAAACGATCAAATCATTTCGGGTTTCATAACGATCAGCCAATAAATTATGCTTTTTAAAGGTTACACATGATTTTATGTTGTCGCTTATTTTATATAAACTTTGTTGCTTTGTAAAATACTTCTGTTTCATGTTCACAGGCATTTCCCTTAAAGATTGTTCAGGATACACACCAAGCCTTGCCCGCTGAATCACCTTTTCGTCGATATCTGTAGCCACGATTTCGATTTGGTTAGTGGGAATATATTGACTAAGTATAATAGCTAACGTATACGGCTCCTCTCCTGTAGAGCAAGCCGCACTCCAAATTTTAATAGACTTACGGTTTTTTAACAGATATGGTAGGACCTTTTTTTCTAGCACCTCCCATCTTTGTCTATTCCGGTAAAACTCGGATACGTTAATCGTCATTCTGTCTAGTAATTCATTAAACAAATCCGGATTATTATGTATAGACCGATAATATTCACGAAAATTCGTAAATCCTTTTTTATCACGTAAGGAAGTTAATCTCCGTTTCATTTGTCCCTCTTTATAAAGATATAAATCAACCCCTGACTTCTCCTTGAAATTAGCGACAAACTCCTGATAGTCATGACTCATACATCATACTCCTCATCTCTCTGTTTATCTTTATAGATTACTGCACCTTACACAATGTGTAAATTACTTCAGACAAAAAAATCGCCTTTTAACAAGGCGATTCAGGCTGTCGAGAAAGTTTCGTCAGCCCTTCATTTTATTGATATTTTACCAAAATCCAGCATATTTGTTTGTTATACTGAAGATAGAACTCCTAGAAGCAATGATTTTAGATGTTGCTATCTGGGACGCCACTGATACACACTTAGCCTTCCACAGTGATGAGCGAGTGAGGCCACGAGCGGTATTCTCCCGTACGTACGCAAAAAAGCTTGTAGAGAAAAACAAGTGGTTTTCTCTACAAGCTGAATCGTCTTTTAACAAGGCGATTTTCTGCCGTGTTAATAAACCCAAGCTGAGTTATCTTTGCTATAAGTGTTAAGTTCTGCTTCTTCGAAAAATAGATTAATTTCGCGTTCAGCGCTTTCGATGGAATCTGAACCATGGATCACGTTCTTTCCAACTGTGACACCATAATCACCGCGGATTGTTCCTGTTGTGGCATCTTTGGGATTGGTCGCTCCCATCATTTGCCTTGCAGTACCAATAACATTCTCACCTTCCCATACCATAGCAAACACTGGTCCGGAAGTAATGAAACTAACAAGTTCTCCAAAGAAAGGCTTATCACGATGCTCACCGTAATGTTCTTCTGCGAGGGAGTCTTTAATCGTCATAAGTTTTGCCCCAACTAATTTATAGCCCTTTTTCTCGAACCTAGCTACAATCTCACCGATTAGATTTCTTTGTACGCCATCTGGTTTAACCATTAGAAAAGTCTTTTCCATAAATACCACCCCAAGATTATGTATGATTTGAAAGCGCTTTTAACAAGTGCCAATAAAGATTCTACCAAAGAAAATGGATTGTGGCAATCTATTATGCGCGTCTTTTACCGATATACTTGGCAATCCCTTTTAAAGTTTGCTTGGCACGGATATTTGGTAACTGCTCCAGAGATTCATAGGCCTTGCTTAAATATAGATCACTTACTGCCAGTGACCGTTGAATTGAATCATTGGATTGGATCTCTTTAATTAACGGCTCAATATCAGAAGAAGTAAGCTCTGTTTTAGTATTAAACACATGTTGAGCCTGTTCCTTAAATTTACTATTTTCCAGAGAAAATAAAACTGGCAAGGTAATATTCCCTTGAAGCAGATCACTTCCAGCCGGTTTTCCCAGCTCCTTCTCAGAGGCGGTAAAGTCCAGCACATCATCAATAATTTGATAAGACATCCCAACATAATAGCCATAGCGGTATAACGCAAGCTCATCCTCTTTAGAAACATTAGCTGCAATCGCCCCCAGCCGGCAGCTGGCAGCAATAAGAATAGCTGTTTTTCTTTTTATACGACGCAAATAGTTCCGCAAGTTCTGTTCTACGTTATACTTATCCTGGATTTGTTCAATTTCCCCCAGACATAACTCCACCATAGTCTTTGCCAAGATCTGGTGAGCCCTAGGATTATCAAGTGTGGATAAGTTTTCCAATGACCGAGCAAAGATGTAATCTCCCGTATACATGGCAATTCGATTATCCCACTTGGATTTGATGGTAGGTTCGCCTCTCCGCAATTCCGCTTCATCAATTACATCATCATGAACGAGCGAAGCCGTATGTATAAGCTCGAGTGACACAGCGACTGCTTTCATTCGCTCGAGGTTATAATCGCCAAATTTTCCTGCGAGTAAAACAAATACCGGCCTGATCCTCTTGCCGCCAGCTTTCAATAGCTGGCTGGAGGCTTCTCGTAAAACGGGATTCTCCGATTGGATCGTTTCATTAACTGCTTCTTCAATTTTATATAGATCTTGTTTTAAAAAAGAGTAAATCATGGCTAATTTCATAATTCTTCATCCTTGATCATAACGATTGCTTTTCTCCAAGATGCATTGCGGCCACTCCGCCTGTAAACGACTTCACCTTAACATTGGTCATCCCTGCTTGTTTAAACATCGCTGCTAACGCGTCCTTACCTGGAAAATCTTTTGCAGATTCATGAAGCCAACTGTATTCCTGATAGCTTTTAGCAAATAACTTACCAAACAACGGCATAATGTTTCTGAAATAAAAATAATAAAGTCGTTTAAAAACAGGATTCTCAGGTTGTGAAGTTTCTAAACAAACGACTTTTCCACCAGGTTTTACAACACGATGCATTTCTTTTAATACTTGCAGGTAATCCGGAACATTTCTCAACCCGAATCCAATCGTGACATAATCAAACTGATCATCGTCAAATGGAAGTTCCATCGCGTTTCCATGCTCAAATTCCACATGCTTCATTTTACATTGAAGCTTCTTTTTTATTCCGACTGAGAGCATATTCACACTGAAGTCAAGTCCTATAACCTTCCCTGAAGGCCCGACCTCGTCAGCCAGCGCCATCGTCCAGTCTCCAGTCCCGCAGCACACATCAAGCGTATGATCCCCTTTTGAAACGTTCATACGCTTCATGACATCTTTACGCCATAATCTGTGCTGTTGAAAGGAAATAATAGAATTCATGCGGTCATAACGCTTGTAGATTCTCTCGAATACGTGATGAACACGTTCTTCTTTTGTCTGTTGCTGCATCATTTACCCTTCCTCTACAATATGCTTCTCATAAAATTTGTGATGAATAGCGGTATGGATATAAGATTTTAACCAGTTAAAATGAATCGGAAGCTGAGAAACGGTGGCTTCTAAACGAGTGATATGTTTTTGCAGCATTTGCTCCAGACTCAACATCACCTGACTGCTTGATTCAGGCTTTCTAACCAGTCTGTCTATCAATGGGGAAAATTTACCTTCCTGATAGCTTGTCTTCTCATCAATCAGTCTTTTCGCGAGCAGCCATTCTCCCGCCATGTCATTAATGGTCGTCTTCTGCACATACGAGGCTACTCGTTGAATTAGCAATGATTCAATTTTCTTTAAGGAAAGTAAAAACTCCTGGAACGAGTCCACATCTTTATAATAGAGCTCCATCTTTAATTCATTGATTTCCTTAATCGCTCCAGCTAATGTTCGAATCATAGGAATATCATTAAGCTGTGATAGTAAGTAGTAATATAGACCACTGTAATAGTCACCGGCAAGTACGGTGAGTTGGCGTGTACGAATCGTTTCCTTCTCATCATCCTCATCGGTCAATGTGACAAGATCATGAGTGTCAAGGGCGATTTGAACAAGCATCGTTGTTATCACGTACTGTTCTTTTTTCACAGGAGATAGGGTTGTATGATCCATGATCGAAGACAAAATAACCAGCTTGTCTTCATCAATAACTGGCTCTGGAATAAATTTCGCCAAAAAGGGGTGGCGAACTTGGGAGGCAATTTTTTGTTTTAACTGTTTGATATTCATTTCTGATGTGTTCACCTATATCACCTGCTCCCTTTCATAAACACGGTTAAAGCACATCAATTATACCATAAATCGATGTGTGAAGCTGTTGTTATGTAGGAAAAGACCTAATCATGGCAAAATCACTCTACTTTCGTCGACATCTCTCCATGACGTGTTTGAATGACGGCCTTGCCCCGAACTTTGACGGCCGAGGTATGCTCAGTAAACTGGGCAATCATTACTTCTCCACGATCTAGTTTCTCTGAATGATGGAAGCGCGTGTCCGTGCCTCTGGTTAACCCTATTACATTCACACCGTCCTCTTCAGCTTTTATTACAAAAAAGTCATTTTCGGATGCTGTCATCATTCTATCCCCTTTCTTCTAGTCATACTATCTCTTATTCCTTATATTATGTCAAAGATTCACGCTTTTTGCTATTAAAAAAAGGGTGCTAAAGGTAGCACCCTTTCGGCCCTATGTAGCCATTATTTAACAGCGTCTTTTAGAGCCTTGCCTGGTTTGAAAGCAGGAACTTTGCTTGCAGAGATTTCGATTTCTTCACCAGTTTGTGGGTTACGGCCTTTACGAGCCGCACGCTCACGTACTTCGAAGTTACCGAATCCGATTAGCTGTACTTTCTCACCATCTTGTAGTGATCCCATGATAGATTCAAATACAGAGTCAACTGCTTGAGTTGCATCTTTCTTAGAAAGCTCTGCTTTTTCTGATACAGCATTAATTAGATCAGTTTTATTCATGACATTCACCTCCTCCCAAGAAGGTTGCTTTTCTTTCAAGTGAAATAATTTCACTTAAAATGCTTATTTAACAGTCATCATGTGATGACAAGCCTTATATTAAACGAGTTTGCTACATAATTCAATAGAGAATCGTTGATAAATCGCATAGTAAAGCGATTTCCCTAATATTTCACTCGTTTTTTTAGGTTGTTTTCAGCTTAAACGTTCTAACAATAAAAACCTCCTAAACCTTATTATAGCAAGGTTTTAGAAGGTTTTCAGAGTAATATACACTCTCAGATTACGTGTTGCTGCAAAAAATCATCAAAGTAGATAATTTTTTTAGAAAAAAATTAAAAACGGCCCGCTTAGGAGCCGTTATAAGATAATCGCAATCATTCCGCCAGATCCTTCATTGATGATTCTTTCTAGTGTATCTTTCAATTTGTACCTGGCGTTTTCTGGCATAAGTGAAAGTTTTGCTTGAATTCCTTCTCTTACGATTGAGCTTAGAGACCTGCCGAAAATATCCGAGTTCCAAATAGAAAGTGGGTCCTCTTCAAAGTCCTGCATTAAATAACGGACAAGCTCTTCACTTTGTTTCTCAGTGCCAATAATCGGTGAGAATTCCGATTGTACATCCACTTTAACCATGTGGATGGATGGAGCTACTGCTTTTAGTCTCACACCAAACCTTGAGCCTTGTCTAATGATTTCCGGTTCATCCAGGGCCATATCCTCCAAAGTTGGTGCTGCGATTCCATATCCTGTCTGTTTAACCATTTGCAGTGCATCTGCCACTTGGTCGTACTCCCGTTTTGCGTGAGCAAAGTCCTGCATGATTTCAAGGAGATGATCTTTCCCTCTAACTTCTTCTCCAACGATCTCCTTCAACACGTGATCATACAAGTGTTCAGGTGCCTGCAAATCAATTTCTGCTACGCCTTCACCCAGGTCCATTCCTGAAATATGGGCGCCTGTAATATGCTCATATTGATCAAAGTTTCCGATTACCTGATCAACATCACGCAGTCGTTTAATGTCCTGAACGGTCTCTTCGATCGCATTTTGCAAATTATTCCGAAGCCAGTGTCTGGAGTCAAGCACCATTACCCAGCTAGGTAAATTGACGTTCACTTCTAATACCGGAAATTCAAACAAGGCTTCACGAAGTACGTTCTGCACATCTTGCTCGCGCATGCTTTCGACAGATAGAGCAAGTACTGGAATGTCATATTTCTCAACCAATTCCTGTCTGAGCCTTTCTGTACTTTCATGATGAGGCTGTGCGGAGTTCACGACCATAATAAATGGTTTACCAACTTCACGAAGCTCCTCAACGATCTTTTCTTCTGATGCAACGTAGTCTTCACGGGCAATTTCTCCGATTGTTCCATCCGTAGTTACGACTACGCCAATCGTGGAGTGTTCCTGAATCACTTTATGTGTACCAATTTCTGCTGCTTCATGGAAAGGTATTGCCTCTTCATACCATGGAGTATGAACCATTCTAGGCCCATGTTCATCTTCATAGCCAACTGCTCCGTCTACTGCATAACCTACACAGTCTACCATCCTTACCCGGATGTCTAAGTGTTCATCAATATTAATTGTAGCAGCCTGATTGGGTACAAATTTAGGCTCTGTCGTCATAATCGTCTTACCTGCAGCGCTCTGCGGAAGTTCATCCATAGCACGCTCTCTTTCCGATTCTTCTTCCATATTTGGAATGACAACAAGCTCCATAAATTTCTTTATAAACGTAGATTTCCCTGTACGTACAGCACCGACTACCCCTAAATAAATATCTCCATTCGTCCGTTTGGAAATATCGCTAAAGATATCTACCTTCTCCAAAGGATCCCCTCCCAGATAATATTTCACCTTCATACAAGCCTGGACACTCTCATTCTATGACTGGTTGCTATTGGATTATGCCAGATATTTAGAAGTAATCTATATTTATTACTTGGAGGAACGAATCATGCACAATTAATTGCCCATAAGATTATTAAAATCACTACACAGAAACTCTCACCCATATTAAAACCCACTGCTTCCTAAAGCAGTGGGTGTAGAAAAATTATGATGAAAGCTCAGACATAAATGCAGGCTCGCCATTTTTTATAGTATATGGTTCAGAATAGGCGGGAGCAAATGGGGCATAGTCTGTAAGTAGATAACGGATATCATCCCCAGTTGAATAGCTGTGTTCTTTATTACGCATATACTTATACAAATCTTTTCTGTAATCGATGAACAGCTTCCCTCGTTCATTAATGTAAATCGGCAGCTTCTGTTGAGAATAGGGACTTTCGACGGTAGGCGGCTCATCCAGCCCCAATGCTTCATAATCCAAGCTATAGACTCCCTTGGCAATCTGTTCCTTAAATGGCGGATATTTATTTTCTTGTTGATAAAACCGAACTTTGGTCTTCAACGAGCGAATTGCTTCTGATGTTCGCAAATCAACTAGTTTTACCGTTGGATTCTCTTCAGGAGTAATCAATGTATATTCATAATGACCACCATTGACAAACGCAGTTCCAGGTGCCTCGCCAATCAGTCCCTTCTGATGAAGTTTGCTAAAGTCTATCGGATACTTTAGAAAGATAGGAGTATCCTGATCTTTAGTTTTAATCGGCAACAAGCCTGATTCTTGCTCTCTATACTGATCAACAGCTTTTTGAATGGCATCTAATTGAGCCTGATTAGGCATCTGATTCTTCTCAAGCTTCGCATCTGGATATAAACAGCCCGTTAATAAAAAAGCGATCAGAGGTATTATAAGCAGTTTAAAATATTTCATAAGGTTATCCTCCTTGCACTTGTTATGACGTTGGACCACTAAATACAATATACATAATCACTATTCCACCAAAAATCATAAATAAGTAAGCAAAAACACCAATAATTATAGACAGAAGCCCTTTAGACTTGTATCGACTTATGTAAATCAGCCCGATCGCAAGAAATAATGAAAGTATCCCCGCAAACGATATGTACATCTTTAACATTGATAAAGACATGCTATTTTCCCCCTATACACGTAAGCACTCTGAGGTATTATATCATAGGTTGTCCATCGAGCGCAGACAAAAAAATCCGGAGCTTTAAGGGCTCCGGCACGACTAAATAATTCCCCATTTAGCTCTTTCATAATAAAAGCTACGGGTTATTGTATGCGTCTTAGCAAGGGACCGCCTCCTAAAAGCGCCTACATATTGCTATCCTTTTAAAAATTTACTAAGCGTATTCATATCCAGAGGCATATTTTGCTTAACAATCGCCTCTACAATTTTGTCTTCTTTTTGTTTTGATACAGGTTTACCAGCAATAGTTGATAATTGCTTGACTAATTGGCGGACTGTTTTTTCATCAGTAAAGTCAGCATGCTTTACAGAGTCCGCCACTTTATAAACATCATCTGGGTTGATGTTTGCTTTCTTTTGCAAATGATCAAAGATATTCTTCTGAAAACCGCTCATTATATTGACCTCCTCGTGCAATTGTTTCTTGGTAGTATATGCACGGGGATGGCGATGTGTTAGTTATTCATTTGATCATCTAAAATATTCGTTAAGTCCTCCATTTCACGGCGGCGGATTCGTGTCATGAGCTGAGTCACGACATCTTTCGGATCCGCTTCTTCAAATAAGACACGGTAAATTCCAGCCGTTATCGGCATATCTACATTCTGTGTCTTAGAAAGCTGGTAAGCAGCTTTCGTTGTGCGTACGCCTTCTACAACCATGCCCATATCCTCAAGCACTTGATCCAGATCGGCTCCCTGACCCAATTTATAACCAGCTCGCCAATTTCGGCTGTGCGAACTTGTACAAGTTACGATCAAGTCCCCAATTCCTGTCAAACCTGAGAAAGTTAGAGGATTTGCCCCCATAGATGTTCCCAGTCTTGCAATTTCAGCCAGACCTCTCGTAATTAATGCTGCCTTAGCATTGTCGCCAAAGCCCAAACCATCAGAAATACCAGCACCAAGCGCAATGATATTCTTTAACGCTCCCCCTAGCTCTACGCCCACCAAATCCGGTGACGTGTAAACTCTGAACTGTTCATTAATAAATAAATCCTGAACAGTGGAGGCAACATTTAAATCCTTAGCCGATACCGTTACAGTGGTCGGATGTTTCAGACTCACCTCTTCTGCATGACTTGGACCGGAAAGGACGACTATATCACGATATAATTCGGCCGGAATTTCCTCTGAAATAACTTCCGACACTCGTTTATACGTCTCAGGCTCTATCCCTTTTGATGCGTGAGTGATCGTCACTTGTTGTGATAAATGCGGAATAAGCTGTTGACATACCTCACGCATTGCTTTCGTTGGCACGACTAGAATAACGTGCTTCGTATCAGCCGTCACTGCAGCTAACTCCGAATCTGCTATAACATTGTCTGGAATTGGGATACCCTTTAAATATCTTTCATTTCTATGAGTTCTGTTAATTTCTTCAGCATGGTCCTCACGGTGTGTCCAAAGATGGACCTTGTGACCATTATCTGCTAACACGATAGCAAGCGCCGTTCCCCAGCTTCCTGCGCCTAATACAGCAACCTTCTCCATGATTACACGCTCCTCTCTAGCTTAACTAACTCCTTCTTCTAGCAAAAATCTTAATAGGTGTTCCCTCAAATCCAAATGCCTCACGAATTCGATTTTCTAAAAACCGTTCATAGGTGAAGTGCATCAATTCCGGGTCATTCACAAATACAACAAAACTCGGTGGCTTTACGGCTACCTGTGTAGCATAGAAAATCTTAAGCTTTTGACCTTTAATCGATGGGGTCGGATTCATGGCTAGTGCATCCATGATGACTTCATTTAAAATACTGGATTGCACCCGTTTAGCATGATTTTCACTCGCCTCAAGTACTTTAGGTAATAAAGTATGTGTCCGTTTTTTGGTTTTAGCAGATAAAAATACAATTTGAGCATAATCCAGAAACCTGAAGTTGGAACGAATATCATCTTCAAATTCTTTCATCGTTTTTTCGTCTGTTTCAACAGTATCCCATTTGTTTACAACAATCACCACTGCTTTACCAGCTTCATGAGCATATCCGGCAATTTTTTTATCTTGCTCTTGAATTCCTGTTTCTGCATCAATTAAAGATAAAACTACATCTGATCGTTCAATTGCTTTTAACGCTCGGATTATACTATATTTTTCAGTGGCCTCATAAATTTTACCCCGTTTGCGCATACCTGCTGTATCAATGATGACAAATTCTTTTCCATCTTTAGTAAATGGGCTGTCAATCGCATCCCGAGTCGTTCCGGCTATTTTACTTACGATAACACGATCTTGTCCTAGTAAAGCGTTTACCAAGGAGGATTTACCTACATTTGGCCTGCCGATCAAACTGAATCGAATAATATCCTCGTCTTCCTCCCCTTGAGAAAGCTCAGGAAAATGTTTAACTGCCTCATCCAGTAAATCGCCTAATCCAAGACCATGTGTTCCCGAAATCGGAAATGGTTCACCAAATCCTAAAGAATAGAACTCATAAATATTTTCCCGCATTTCAGGGTTATCAACCTTATTTACAGCCAGTACAACTGGTTTATTGGACTTAAACAAAAGTTTAGCTACTTCTTCATCCGCTCCCGTTATGCCATCTCTGCCATTCACCATGAAAATAATAACGTCTGCCTCATCAATAGCAACTTGAGCCTGTGCTCTCATTTGAACAAGCAGCGGCTCATCTCCTAGTTCAATACCTCCTGTATCAATGAGATTAAAGCTTGTCGTTAACCATTCAGCCTCTGCATAAATCCGGTCGCGGGTAACACCCGGTGTATCTTCTACAATTGAAATTCGGTCTCCCACCAGTCGATTAAAAATAGTCGATTTCCCGACATTTGGTCGCCCGACAATTGCGATGACTGATTTTCTCATGAAAGGATCATCCTTTCTTTCCATCTAAGTTAATTTTAATATGATGTATTCTTTACAAAAAAATACTGCTCTTTAATGGAGAAGCCCTTTAGCTTCCAGCCATAAGAACAGCAGACATCATCTAACTTTATTATAGTAGCAAATTCTTAATAAATATACAATCGCTTTCCTATCATTCAGCACAAGAGATGAGATGTTTGTTTAAGCATATAGTCTGCGTTTATTACGCTGCTGACGTTTCAGTTTAACTAGCGACCGTTTGATTTGATAGATCCCCTGAAAGAGAAAGAGCAATATAATACCTTTCCCTATTAATAGATTCATTTCAACTAAATTCATATAATCAGCAGTCTGGTAATAAGTTAAAACCACAGTTGACCATATGGTCCCTAGGGTATTTACTAATATCCACAATCCGATTTGGCTATAGAAAGGAAAACCCATCTTATGAACAATATAAATAACCCCAATGAGAAGCCACTCGATAGCCGGGAATAGTGACCATACAGGATTTACTAAGAAAAACAGCTGAACTACAGCACATAAGAGACTATATGAAAAAGGTAAAGCATGATACCAAAATTGTTTTTGATCGATCCAGAATATAAGTCCAAACAGGGAAAGAACCCCAAGCAGCGTATATGTATTCACATCGTGGTTATTACTCAGATGAGAAAAGCTGATCATTAGAAAAGAAGTAAACACAATAAGTACATCTCGCTTTATGGAGTTTCGATTGAGAAAAAAACATACAAGTATCATCAAAACCCAGGCATACCAATAGTAAGCAACCGCCATATTCCTCTCCTCCTATATCTCTAGTATGGCGGCAAACATTACTCATTAAACGTAAATTAACACTTAGTTCTCAAGCTTCTCTGTTCAACCCAATCATTCGTTTTTCCTGTTGTGACGTAAGACTTTCCACGCAAATCGCTTAGTTTTGAAGTACCTAACAACATCATAGCCATTTTCAATTCTCTCGTTATAAAATGAATATTTGAAACGACCGCTTCCTCACCTTGTTCAACAAGAGTACGGAGCAATGAACCCGCCATTCCAAATGCCTGCGCTCCAAGGACTAGGGCTTTAGCACCGTCCAATCCATTCCGAACTCCACCAGAAGCAATTACATGAAGCTCCTTAGAAGTATTCTCAGCTTCAATTAACGAAATCGGAGTGGGGATTCCCCAATTCTCGAACGCCGTCAAAGGTTTCTCACGACGAAGATTTTCAACACGGGAGAAGTTTGTACCCCCTCGCCCGCCAACATCTATATACGTAACACCCAAGGAGCTAAGGTGCTCAACTGTTTCCTTGCTCATTCCGTAGCCGACTTCTTTTATGATTACAGGGATAGGGAGTGAACGGACAATATTTTCGATATTTTTGGAACGGCTAGTAAAATCGCGATCGCCCTCCGGCATAATTAATTCTTGTAATGTATTTACGTGAATTTGTAATGCGTTGGCGCCAACCATATCAACTGCATCTAAAGCTTGCTCTACGGTCGACTCACTGCCCACATTTGCTAATATGACCCCGTGAGGATTTTCTTTACGTACGATTTCAAAACTTGGCCGTTCTATTTTATCTTTAATCGCAGCCATTTGAGAACCAACAGCCATGCTGATTCCTGTTTGAGCTGAAACCCGCGCCAGGCTTTGATTGATCTCTATCGTTTTCTTTCCGCCTCCACCCGTCATCGCGTTAATAAAAAGAGGGGAACTTAATTTAAGTTCCCCTACTTTCGTACTTAAATCGAGATGCTCCCAATCCAAATCGGTCAGGCTTTGATGAATTAAATCGATGTCATCAAAATGATTATGTGCATCTCTTTTATGACTGAGTGCATGACGGATATGGTCAAGTTTTCTTTCTGATCTTGACATACCGATCACCATCCACTACTTTTTATATTTGTCTAATTGATCCCCGATCATATCGCTGAGAGAAAAACCTGAGTTATCTTCTTCTTTTTGATATTGTTTAATCTCTTCACGACTTTGCTCTCGTTCTAGTTCTTTCATGCTTAAGGAAAGACGCTTAGCTCCTCCATCCACATCAAGTACTTTAACGTCTACAGTTTGACCCTCTTCAAGTACTTCCCCAGGTGTACCAATATGGCGGTTTGAAATTTGAGAAATATGAACTAACCCTTCTACCCCTGGGAGAACCTCAACAAATGCTCCGAAACTAACGAGTCTTCTTACAGTTCCTTCGAGCACTTCACCCTGATTGACACGTTCCTCAATATCGTGCCACGGACCAGGCTGCGTAGCTTTTAAAGAAAGTGAGATCCTTTCATTATCACGATCTACAGAGAGAACCTTCACATTTACTGTTTGACCCTCTTCTACAACATCTGAAGACTTCTCAACATGCTCATGAGAAAGTTGAGAGATATGCACAAGACCATCAATGCCCCCAAGGTTGACAAAGGCCCCAAAATCCGTCAATCTTTGAACGGTTCCTTCAATTACTTGTCCTTCTTCAAGGGACTGCAGAACTTCCTGTTTTCTGGAAGACTCTTCTGCCTCTACAACGGCACGGTGCGAAAGAATCACACGATTTTGTTCGCGGTCAAGTTCAACTACTTTCAAGCTAAGATTCTTCCCTTTGTAGTCTTCAAAATCTTCAACATAATAGGTCTCTACTAAGGAAGCTGGGATGAATCCACGGAGACCAATATCCACGACTAGCCCACCTTTAACGACGTCTTTTACTTCTGCTTCGAAGATTTCTCCGCTTTCAAACTTAGCTTCAAGTTCCTGCCAAGCCTGATCTGCGTCTACTGCTCGTTTAGATAGAACGATTTCATCATCTTCTACTTTTTTAACCTGCAGAGTTAATTCGTCTCCTTCGTGTACTACGTCGGAAGCTTTTTCTACATGTAAGCTGGATAATTCACTGATCGGAACAATTCCTTCCACTTTATATCCAACATCTACAAGGACTTGTTTTTCTTCAATCTTCACGACTTTACCAGTCACGATATCCCCTGCAGAAAATTCTTTCATTCCTGATACTTCATGGTTCATTTCATCCATACCAAGCTACCTCCTTCAATTTCCGACACAACCAAAATACAGAAATGCCCTTTTGTCTAACTTCTAATATTTGGAGCAGTTTGTCAAGTGATTATGCTTTTTTGCAGTGAAATTCATGCAATTGTCTGATTTCTTCCATTATTCGATCTGTCACGACTTGGGCAGATGCCTTCTGCTCACGATATGCACTCATATCAATCGGTTTCCCATACGCGACCTTAAGCGGTTTGAATTTTTGATAAGGCCCAATGATGGCACACGGGACAATTTCAGCGTTAGACCTGAGAGCAAAGAAGCCTGCTCCTGCAAGCCCTTTACCTACTTCACCGTTTTTTTGTCTGGACCCTTCGGGAAACAGGCCGAGCGCATGGTTTTGTTTGAGAATCTCCAGGCCCTTCCTTAAAGCATTCCGATCACGCATACCTCGTTTGATTGGAAAAGCATGTACGCTTTTTAGCAGTTTTTCGAGAAAACGATTATTAAACAGTTCTTCCTTTGCTAAAAAATAAATATTGCGGCTGTTTGTAATCCCGACAACAGGAGGATCAAAATTTGAAATATGATTTGAACAGATGATTACTGGCCCGTCTTTAGGAATGTTTTCTTTGCCGACCACCTTGATTCGATATAATGGAAAGAAAACGAGACTACAGACTAATTTCCCCAATTTGTATAAATTCACACTTTATCCCTCCCTTATTTGCTTTTTCTTTACAATCGTGACAATTTGGCTCACAACTTCTTCGATCGTCAGCGAAGTCGTATCAACCTCAATAGCGTCCTCTGCTTTTACTAATGGAGCTGTCTCTCGCTTTGAATCAAGCTCATCACGTTTCCTTATCTCCATCTTTAACTGCTCCAAATCCGAAGTAAAACCTTTCTCAAGGTTTTCTTTATGACGGCGTTCAGCCCTCTCCTCTACAGAAGCAATCATGAATATCTTTACTTCTGCATCCGGGATTACATGTGTTCCAATATCGCGGCCGTCCATTACCACTCCGCGCTCCTCTACCAGTTCCTGCTGTCTTCTTACCATTTCTTCACGTACCTCACGATGCTTAGCCACGATGGATACCTGACTTGTTACTTCATTTGTACGAATATCGTGGGAAACATCCTCACCGTCCATCATCACATGTTGACCGTCGCGTTTCTGGATGAGCTCTATATCTGTTGCTTTTAATAAAACAGCTAACTCACTTTCCTTTTCAAGATCGGCTCCTGATTGTATCGCCTTTAGGGTTAATGAACGATACATCGCCCCTGTATCTATGTAAATGTACGATAATTGATGCGCCACTCGTTTAGCTACAGTACTTTTTCCAGCAGCTGCCGGCCCATCAATAGCTATTGCTAAGGGTATATTCGATTTCATAAAAATTTTCCTCCATCTTTTCAGTGCAACATACGAAAGCGCACTAATCCAGAAGAAAGCGCGCTTGTATCTTACGTATTATAAGTCTGCTATATACGTAAATCACTTTATTTATTCCTTTAAAGAATAACAAAAAAACTCACGGAATTCCATTATAATATGACTAAATTACAGTTTGCTTCTTTATATACATCTGCTGTTCATAACAATACTGTTTTTAGCTTGTCGACGTTTTTCAGAAATGTCAAATGTCCAGAATTCATGGCTAAGACCAAGGAAACGTTAAGGATCTCACAAGGTAAAATACTATGATATCTGGGGATGTAAATACAAGTGCGGGTATGTTCATAACCTTTTTTGCCACTATCTCTGTTTCAAAACGGTAAACCGAACTGTCTTCCCCGACAAAACTAGCGTAAAATTCAAGTCCCCTCAAAGAAAAATTCAGTTTTACCGGAAGCCATTTTTACAGGGTAATCAATATAAATATAATCTTTTTCTTCATCAACAAGTTTACACTTATATGTTTCCGGTTCATTCTGACTTCGTTTATACAATTATAATGAGATGGGGGTTCCCACTTTCATAAACCCCATCCCTCTCTTATGTATGACTTTAGCATCATATATATTGTCGCAAAAACCTCTTTTAAAAGGAAGATAACAGCGATAAAAGTATTAGATTATGAATAATTAGCTTAAAATGTATTTGACATAAATAGAGAGTTGCTTTATGAAATGATCCCAAATTTTCAACTCCGTCGAAAATTTGGGATACAATTCATTTGTATACAGCTTTCCTCTTAAAGAGAAGTTTTGAACTTAGGTTCTACGGAATGGAGAATTTCTACTTTTTCCTCACTTCCATCCCATGCATTAATAAAGATTCGATAGGTCTCATCATCCATCGTTGTTAAAAATTCATAACAGAGAACTTGTTCTTCAGCCTCATTTTCGATTACAGATAAGTGTTGTTCGCGAATTTCCAGACTCGGATTTACTTTTTCGCGCGCTTCCTCTTCAGAAATCGCTGGTTCTTTCAACGCCTCGTTATCGTGGTGGCTGTAATAATCGATTGCAGTAAGGCCAAGCAGATCTCCATTATCGAGTGCCACTTTTACTCGAACAGAGTCAGGATAATGGCGAATACCATCCTTACTGTAGACAAATCGATAGACCCCCACATGCTCATACTGATTGCTTTCAACTAGTTCTACATCTGTTAAGTCAATCCGTTCTAGATACGACTTGGCTTTCTCGGATCCCTTATACAAGCTGATCTTAGGTTCTTTAACCGTTCGACTGATCATAACTGTTAAAGGATGGCCGCCTTTTTTCGTTAAGTCAATATAGCCGTTGGTATCTCCCTTTTGATAAGAGGCTGTAAACGTATCAACTTTTGCGCCTTTTCCGCTAGAAGTAAGCGTTAAGCCTGACTTGTCTACACCTTTTAACCATTTGGTTGCTATCTCTTTTGCTTGTTCCTTGGTAATCTTTTCACCTTTAATTTTATTCAATTCTTCTTTTGAACCAGTTGAAGCTATTCCCGTTTGCATATTTGTTTCATGATATCCTTCCATAGACTTCTCTACGGTTTTAAACCCATTGATGATCGTATTATCACCATTTTCATCACTCGTTGCTAAAGCTAGCTGTACATCCATCCAACGTAGATTCTCACTTAATACCATGCTTTGAACCTGTCGTAGTTCGTCTTTTATTTTACCTGATTGCTTATAAAGAGCTTCAAGACCTTTAATTTCTTCTTCTGTAAGTGGTTTTTTTTCTAAGTCTCTTACAGAAGTATTGTAAGAAAACTCCCCTATATTAGATAAGAACTCTTCCGTTTTATTAAATGGGAGCAGTGTTAAAGGGAGCTGACCTACATTTGATTTAGCTTCAGAAGTAAGTCTCCAAATTTCAGCCAATTGTGGAGAGATTTGAGCTCTCGTATTCATGGCCAATGTTGCCCCAATTTTATCATGCAGCAAATCCATGTCATAGGTAAGCTCATGAAAGGCCCGTTGATAATTGTTCTCTGCTTGCAAAAGTATCGCATTTTTCTCTTGATGTTCTTTATACCCAAAAACGCCAAGTCCGATTATCGTAATTGCTAATACAGTAATTGTAATCCAGCGAAACATGTTCCCACCTCCTATTTACATACAGAATATATGTTTTCCAATTCGCTTAATCTGCGGCCTTGACCATATCCAATCGGATGTAGCTGTATTTGGATTGAAATAATACAAAGCCCCGCCCGATGGATCCCAGCCGTTAATAGCATCGATGACGGCGCGTTTGGCTGTTTCATCCGGAGTTAACCAGATTTGACCGTCACTAACAGCTGTAAAAGCTCGCGGTTCAAAGATGACTCCTGAAATCGAGTCAGGAAATGATGCACTTTCAACCCGATTTAAGATTACTGCTGCAACAGCTACCTGCCCAACATATGGCTCTCCTCGTCCTTCCCCGTGCACAGCATTAGCCATCAGCTGAATATCATTCTGTGAATAGCCACTCGGAACATTCACTGCGGTTGGTTCTTGTGGAGGAGAAGCTGTCTGCTTTTGCTGTTGTTGCTGTTGTTGTGATTGTTGTTCCTGCGAAGGCTGTTCTGTCTGTTGTTTATTAGGCATACCTCCGTAATGGGTAAAATCATTACCTTTACGAATTTGCTTTTTGACATATCCTTCATCGTACTTACTGGCTTCCACCAACTTCTGTTTGACCTTTGGTCCAGCCAGACCATCCACCTTCATTCCAAATTCATATTGAAAGTTTCGAAGAGCCCAGTATGTCCCCCAGCCGAACACTCCGTCGATCTCTCCGTTATAATACCCTAGATATTGTAAACGGGACTGTAATTCAATCACATCGTCGCCAACAGCACCGTGTTGAATGACTTGATTTGAGAAGGCATGAACCGGTTTAATATGATTCAACTCAGCAAAGGGTTGAATGAATAAAACTAACATTAAACAAAACATTACTGTTTTTTTCCAAATCATCTTGCTTCCACCCCTGACCATTACATATATTTGTAGCGTTAGTTTTTATCAAAATTGCTACTTTATACATGTGAAAGCTATTCCAGTTTGGTAGGATGCCCGTAAAAAAAATAGCCTCCTTAACAGTAAGGTGACTACTCATTTTTATAGGTATGAATAAGCTGCTCATGATGCTTGTTTGCTAATCTAATTTTACGTACACCGATCAACCAAAGGATGATCATGAAAGGAATCACATAATAAAGCCATTCATTTGAAACAACGAAGTAACCATAAAAACTATGGAGCAAGAACGGAATGACAAAAGCTAAAAAGATATATAACTTACGGTGATTGGAAGAAAACTTCGCCTTTCCCATATAGAATCCCATCAACACACCGAATAATGCATGGGAGGAAACGGGAAACAAAGCGCGGAAAAAGGCAAATTCAATCCCATTTGCAAATAAATAGATAATATTTTCTAAGGTGGCAAACCCTAAACTAATCGCGACTCCATAAATAATTCCATCATAATGATGATCAAATGAAGTGTGATAAAAAATAACAAACATAAAAACAAACCATTTAAAGAATTCTTCTAACAGCCCGGCTAGAAAGATTGATTTTAATAAAGGGGTCTGAAATAACCCTTCACTTTCAAAAGCATATTGAATAAACAGCAGCGGAAATACTAAAAGTGCGCCAAATATAAACATGCGTATGATTAGAGGCAAGGGCTCGAGTTCGATCCGCTTACTTAAATAAATAAAAGTCATAAGTGCAATAGCTGGAGCAATCGCCACGGTAAATATGGCCATAATCCATCCGCCCTCTCTTTCTTTCCCACTCAATTCATCGTATCATGAAGAAGTAGGAAAAGGAATAAGTAACGAGTAGGCAGGTGACAACGTATGAAACGGATTTTGATCATTCATACAGGTGGAACAATTTCGATGAAAGAAAATAAAGAAACAGGTGAAGTTAATACGGATGATAATCATCCTTTAGAAGAAATTTCTTCTTTTCTGGTGGGGACAACAATCATAGAGGATGAATTTTTATTTCATCTCCCTTCTCCTCATATCCGTCCGGATCACATGCTGATGCTTGGCCGTTTTATTCATGAAAAGCTGGTAAAAGAAAAGTTTGATGGAATCGTGATCACTCATGGGACTGATACTTTAGAGGAAACAGCCTATTTTCTTGATCTGTTTTTACAAACTAAGAAACCAATCATCGTTACAGGGGCTATGCGTTCGAGTAATGAAATTGGATCAGATGGACTTTATAATTTATTAACGGCTATCCGTGTTGCGAGTTGTGATGAAGCTCAGGACAAGGGTGTATTAGTTGTCATGAACGATGAAATCCATACAGCACGTAATGTAACAAAAACGTCAACGAGTAATGTAGCGACTTTTCAGAGTCCTCAGTATGGGCCCATAGGGATTACTACAAAGAAGGATGTGTTTTTCCATCATAAAACAACCAGTCATGACTCTTATCCCATTCAGCAGATCAGTAAAAAGGTAGCCTTGATAAAGGCCTATGCTGGTATGGATGGGATATTAATTGATGCTGCACGAACAGGTGGAATTGATGGAATGGTGATTGAAGCATTAGGGCAGGGAAACTTGCCTCCAGAAACCGTTGGAGCTATTAAAGAAACGATCCAAGCAGGTATTCCTATTGTTCTGGTCTCTAGATGCTATCAAGGTATTGTTCAAGACACTTACAGTTATGAAGGCGGAGGGAGACAACTGAGGGACATGGGTGTTATCTTTGCAAACGGACTTACTGGACCTAAAGCCAGAATCAAACTGATGGTGGCATTGGAAATGACAAACAATCCAATCGAATTGTCTCCTATGTTCAGTTATTAATAAATAATCACAGTAAAACTACACTGTAGGATTTACGATACAAGAACAGGATCGTGGAATTATCCACGATCCTGTTCTTATTTTTGAACAATATCTTGTGCAATCTGGCGACCATGAAAGCGTCCATTCTCAATGAATATTTCGTTATTATTATAACCTGCTGCTATCACGCCGGCTATATAAATACCAGATACGTTTGTTTCCATTGTATATTCATTAAATGTTGGGCGACCTGATCCTTCATCCATCGTAACCCCCATGTTCGTTAGGAATTTATGGTCTGGACGATATCCGGTCATAGCAAAGACAAAGTCATTCTTGATGCGCTTCTCTGTCCCCTGACACTCATAGATGACTTCTTGATTCGTAATTTCCAAGACATGAGCACAGAAGTCCATGTGTACAATTCCTTTTCGAACAAGTGCCTCGAATTGAGGAAGTATCCAGGGCTTAATACTTTTCGAATAATCTTCTCCACGATAAAGTACCGACACCTTTGCTCCTGCCTTTACTAACTCAAGAGCAGCATCTGCAGCAGAATTTTTCCCGCCAATGATGACGACGTCTTTATCATAATAAGGATGCGCCTCTTTAAAGTAATGCTTAACTTTGTCAAGGTCTTCTCCTTTTACATTCATATAATTGGGCTGGTCGTAATATCCTGTAGCTACAATAACGTATTCAGCAGAGTATTCGACTGATTCCCCACTATTATTATTTGTGTGAATTTGAAATCCTTCTTCCAATTTCTGTACTGACATTACTTTTTCAAACGCATGTACACGTAATTGTTCACGGTCTGCTACTGCCCTGTAATAAGAAAGAGCTTCGTTTCGTACTGGTTTTTGACGTTCTGTAATAAAAGGAATCTCACCAATTTCAAGCTTCTCACTCGAACTGAAAAATGTTTGATGTGTGGGATAATGATAGATGGAATTGACTACATTTCCTTTTTCAATCAGCAGCGGATCAATCCCTTGCTTTTTAAGTTCTATGGCTGCGCTCATTCCACAAGGTCCAGCCCCGATAATAATTACCTTTTCTTGTAGCACTCTTGTCACTCCTCTTTCCATACCTGCAAATGAAAATCTCCTACCATATGAATGATAGGAGATTTAATAAATGGAATCAACTTATATCCATCCGCGGAATCTGGAAGCTTCAGCCATTTTGCGTACGCCAACCATATAGGCAGCGAGTCTCATGTCCACTCTGCGGTTTTCTGCAGTTCGAAAAACATTATCAAAGCCTTTAACAATTACTTTATGAAGCTTTTCTTCCACTTCTTCTTCCGTCCAATAGTATCCCTGATTATTTTGAACCCATTCAAAATAGGAAACTGTCACACCACCTGCTGAGGCAAGCACATCCGGAACAAGAAGTATTCCCCGATCAGAGAGAATTTTTGTTGCTTCAAGTGTCGTTGGTCCATTGGCTGCCTCTACAACAATCGTTGCTTTTACGCTGTTGGCATTTTTCTCTGTAATCTGGTTCTCAATAGCTGCCGGAACGAGAATATCACAATCCAGTTCAAGCAATTCTTCATTAGTGATGGTATTTTTAAATAAGTTGGTAACGGTTCCGAAGCTATCACGACGATCAAGTAAGTAATCAATGTCTAATCCATCAGGATCATGCAATCCACCGTAAGCGTCAGAAATCCCAATAACTTTAGCACCTTTGTCATGCATAAATTTGGCAAGAAAACTACCGGCATTCCCAAAGCCCTGTACTACAACACGAGCTCCTTCTATGTCAATCCCTTTCTTCTTGGCGGCTTCTTCAATGCAGATGGTAACTCCCTTGGCAGTAGCCGTTTCCCGGCCGTGTGAACCACCTAACACAATTGGCTTCCCTGTGATAAATCCAGGGTTATTAAATTCGTCAATTCGGCTGTATTCGTCCATCATCCAAGCCATAATTTGCGAATTCGTAAATACGTCCGGTGCCGGGATGTCTTTTGTCGGTCCCACAATTTGGCTGATGGCCCGAACATATCCGCGACTGATCCCTTCAAGCTCCCTGAAGGACATTTCGCGTGGGTCACACACAATTCCACCTTTACCTCCACCGTAAGGTAAATCAACAATTCCTGCCTTTAAACTCATCCAAATCGACAGT
This sequence comes from Halobacillus naozhouensis, assembly GCF_029714185.1. Lineage (NCBI taxonomy): Bacteria > Bacillati > Bacillota > Bacilli > Caryophanales > Bacillaceae > Halobacillus > Halobacillus naozhouensis. Next base: position 2,280,675 of record NZ_CP121671.1, read on the forward strand.
GCCTTTACTTCTTTTTCCGATACGTTCGGATGAAAACGCACACCGCCTTTAGTTGGACCAACAGCGTCATTATGCTGTGCACGGTAACCAGTAAAAATCTTTATAGAATCATCATCCATCCGCACAGGTATACGGACTGCCATCATGCGAACGGGCTCTTTTAAAAGATCATAGACTTCATTTGGATACCCTAGTTTATCAAGTGCTTTCTTTACCACTGTCTGAGTGGACTTTAATACATCTAATTGATCGTTCTTCTCGTTTGCAGCATTTTCGGATCCCATGCATTTACCTCCTATATCAAACCATTCACTTTACGGTTATCTTTCAGTCAATAGTATACACCTTACGAACTATTATGCAAAGCAATTTCAAGTCATTTCATACGCAATCTCAACTGTTATGAAAGCGATTTCATTCATTTGCTTCTATTTTCACAAGAAAGCATGACAAATTGCTCAATAAGATCATCATAACTCCATCCAATGATCTGTGCTGAGTCAGGAAAAAGGCTGGTCGGGGTCATACCCGGAAGCGTATTCACTTCCAGAATAATTGGTTCTTGCTCTTCGTTAATAATAAAGTCTACTCGGGAATACACATTGCATCCCAATAACTGATGTGCTTGAATGGCTTCAGCCTGCAGTCTAACTGTCAAAGCTTGCTCTATGTTGGCGGGTACGATATGTTCGCTTCCCCCGGGCTGGTACTTGGAATCGAAATCATAATAGTCATTCTTAGGAATGATCTCTATAATAGGCAAGGCCTTTTCGTTCCCCTGACTTCCTACGACAGGTACAGTTACTTCTCTGCCACTAATGTAATCCTCTACTAAAACTACTGGATCTGACAATAAAGCCTTTTCGATTGCTGGTTTGATTTGTTCTTCTTTTTTAACAATGGTCAATCCTAACGTAGAACCCTCCTGGTTGGGTTTAATTACAAAAGGCAATGTAAAAGCTGACCTTATTTGGGAAGCAATTTCGTTTTGATCCTTGTAATGATCCTGATGAAAAGATTTACTCTTAGCGGTCAAGATACCATTATTAGCAAATATTTGTTTAGATTTTGATTTATCCATCGCTAATGCTGAAGCTAGTACCCCTGAGCCCACATAAGGAATTTCAAGCATATCCAGCAAGCCCTGTACTTTGCCATCTTCCCCATGTTTTCCATGTAACCCTAGAAATACAAGGTCAACATTTAATTGTAATATCTCATCCAGTTTTTCCGGATTGAAATCTATGCCAGTAACATCATGGCCCTTATTTTTTAACGCCTTAATAATTCCTTTCCCTGTAGAGAGGGATACTTCTCGTTCACCGGAAGTACCACCATATAGAACCGCAATCTTCATTCCTGACACTCCATTTCTCCAATAACTATGTTCGTTTCCATATTATCTTAACATGTTCACTGCACTGCTTCTATTTAAAAACAAATAAAAAGAACGAAGCTTATTCACAGCATCGTTCTATTCATAGATCAGTTTGAAAAATAGGTATAGATATTTTGCATCGCATCATTTTTCATAATAATCTTTCCATATTCGAGCAACCTATGAGAGGTAACAGCTGAAGCGGAAGCAAACTCAGATAACAAGGCAATCACTTGCTCAGTGTCAAGGTGCACAATAGCCTCGTCATCGAGCATCATATAATAATGATTATGATAGGAATAAACATCCCCCCCATACACGCCTAACTGGTACAGTTGCAAACCTGCCTGAATTATATCCTCAAACTCATCAAAACAAAACATCATCTCATTACTTTCATCTAATGTCACTTTCATTTCGATGTAATCTTCATCTTCCTCCATATAGTCAGAATCTGACTTTGTAACAACTACTAACATGCCTTGTGCCTGTAGTAAATAAACTTGAACGAGAAGAACTCCATTTAACTCTACACCGAGTTCAATGCCAGCGTCATACATCATATCACTAAACACGCGATGTACTCTCGGCAAGTCTTCCCATAACTCATCGCGGGTTAGACCTCTGTCCGTTAAATCATCAAAAGTCAAAAATATTTTGAACTTTTCATTGGACATTCTTTCTACTCGCATGTAATCGCCCCCTCGGTTAAGGATACCTTTATCTATATCTTATGATACCTGCTTTAATTATGGCACTTTTTTTAGCATTATATCCATGATTGTGCTCTAGGGCAATAGTTAATTATACGCTTGCCCGCCTAGCGTGGTATAAGTCTAATCAGATGAACTTCCGGTGCTGTACCCAGCCTAAGTGGAACTAATGATGTCCCATATCCTTCACTATTTAAAAAAGCAGTGTGTGTTCCATCTTTCCAACAGCCTCGGGAGTATGGTCCTTGACCGAATAGCCTAATCTGACCACCGTGTGTATGACCCGTTAAAATTAAATTATAGTTATCACAAACATAATCAGGAAACTCTTTTAAAATAGCTGGTTCATGAACAACCAATATGTTTACCTTATGGGAATCGGATAGAGCAGGTATAGAGGCTTCACTAAAATAGGGATCAATTCCGCTTAAGGTCACCCCGCTCTTCCCTATATATGTCCACTCGTTCGAAAGCGGAGTCACACCATTACTTCTAAGGTAAGAAAGAAGCGGTTCCGGTTTAAACTCGTGATCATTGTTTCCAGCAATAAAGTATATAGGAGCTCCCCACGTTTGTAATCGTTTGATGTTTTTCGCAAGCTTCGTGCCGGAGACCCTGCGATCAGCCAGATCACCTCCGATGATGACTGCATCAACGTCTTTGATCTTAGCAAGGGTATGATCGTTTATCAAGCGATTATGGATGTCGGAAATAAAAAAGATTGTATAGGGCTCTTTAATAGAAACCTTGCAGCTGTGTATTCTTACCTCATCAGATTTAGCGGTGCGGAACATTTTTATAATAAGCCATAAACCTACAAGGAAAATCCCAGATAAATAGCGTATATGGATCACACCTTCCATGAATTATTATGACACAGTAAAGGTCGCCATGTGCTCACACACAGCGACCATTATTATACCTCTTTTACGTTAAGTATTCGAAAGCCCGTTTTTTCCAACTTTTTCGTGAACTGTTCAATATTGTCTCTTTTTTCTATTTTTAATACGATACGGCGGGCTAACTTATCCGTTTCATCAAAGGTGGCTAGTGAAATAACATTTTCATGATAACTTTTAATGATATCACCTAAACGCTCTATTCGGCCTTCTGACTCTTCAGAAGTAAAGGCAATTCGTATTCCTTTTTTCTTAGCTCCGAATGCACTCTCAAATTGTTCTATAACATCAAATCGAGTGATCAATCCTTTAAAATTTTGTTGGTTATCCACGACGGCTAACAATGGAAAGCCTTTAAATAATGGAAGAGTTCGTTCAAAAACTTCTTCATCATCTATCGAAAGTTCCTTGTATAAAACAATATCCCCAGCCACGTAGTTGGTTAAGAATGATTCTTTTTGCTGGTCACTTTCAAAATAAGCTCGGTAGATGATTTCTCGGGAGATCATTCCGATGAACTTCTGATCCTCAAGTACTGGCATTGCATGCAGATCATATCTGTTCAATCGCTCCAGTACTTGTTTTAGATCTTCATCTTTTTGAGTTACGTATGATTTGTGTATAGGCTTCATAATGCTTTTAACAAACATAGACCCACCCCTTAGTTTTTATCGTCTATTTAACAGATTCGACCTCAAAGGTCATTTTCCTGCTCAAGGGCACTGATTTATTTAAAGAGCAGGGATTATGGATGCCGTTCTATCTGTATTTCCTTATGGTAGATCGGGATATCTGCCCCTTCTATATGAAAAAGGCCCTCACCTCCAAAATATTCATAGGTAACTATGGCAAAAACCATAATGAAGAATATTAGTACTAAACACCTCATCCATAATTTACTGTGCTTCTGTTTACGTGTAGGACCTTGTTTGGTGTGAACCAAATATCTTGGTGGAAGCTCAAGTACGTTGACGTCTTCTTTTTCTAAAGCGTTTTGACTATCTTCCTGTTCTGCCAACTTACAAGCCAAGGCTTGATGTTCGTTCATTAGCTCCCTCATTTCCTTAAACGAATCGCCAAGGCTAGTATAAGATCTATCATAAAATGCGTCGTAATCGTAACCGGCAAGCTGTGAGTTATTTCGTACATGTAACCGATTAAAAAGCTAACACTAACAACGGAAAAGAATAATACAACTTTCGTTAAATAACGAAAATGGATGATTGCAAATACTAGGCTTGCCGTCAAGTATCCAAATTCTGTTTGAATCACTCCACGAAAAAGCATTTCTTCTGAGCATGCAATAAGCAGGGTTAACCCTATAATCTTTGTGCCAGTCTGGTTCCTAAATACCTTCTCATTAATGCCACCATCATCGTATAAACGCTGAGGCAGACTTGCCATAAATATAAAGTCAGCGAGCAGTACGCATACAGCTGGAAGAATCCCATAAAAAACCCATTCATGTACAGATAAGTGGAACAGGGATTTCCATTCACTAAAAAATGAATCGAAAAAAATCAAACTTAAGATCAGAGCAAGGAAAAATAGCATGAGCTGCGTATACACTAAGTGTTTCGTGATCTCTCGATTTGACATTTGCTTAATTAATTGTGCCTGATTAGTCAGTTGCATGGTAGGCTCCTTGATGAAAGATCTTTTCTAACCGCGACTTCCAGTCAGTAAATGTAGCAGAATAGGGTTCTATGTCTAACTCCATATCTTCCATACGAAAACCACAGTTGCTGCAACATGCTACTTCCGGAGTTCTCGTGTCAGGTTGGAAAGGAGTATAAAGCTTTTTCCTTTTACAATCTGGATGATGAAGCCAGCTCACCATTTCCTGGAGTTTTCTACTTTTATACTTCCATCTGTTTTCAAGAATCCACTGAATCTTCTCTGTCGTTTGTCCCCACTTATGTTTATCTCTAATAACAGGGCCATGATTAATTAGCTTCTCCTGCTCCAGCTGGTATTTAATAAAATTCCACTGCGTTTCAGATAACTTCAACTCCTCCGACATTTCTTCATCATTCAACTCAGTTTCCTGTTTATACACAATGTCATAGACTGAATGAAGAACACCTTCAACATCCTCTGGTTTTACCAGTTCATTCTGGATAAACATTTGAGGCAAGTGGTAATCACCAGGAGTGTACAACATCAAACTTGCACAGGGCTTCCCATCTCTTCCGGCCCGACCAATTTCCTGTATAAATGATTCCAGTTCTGTAGGGAAATGATAGTGAATTACCCGGCGAATGTTTGATTTGTCAACCCCCATGCCAAAAGCACTTGTACAACAAATTACGTCTAACTGGTCATTCATGAACTGCTGTTGTACGAGGAGCCGGTCCATTTGCTCCATACCTCCATGATAAAATGCAATTCTTTGGTCCACTTTGGTTTTCAGCTCTTCTGACACCCGTTCGGCCCACATCCGACTGGAGAAATAGATCATAGTGGGTGCTTTTTTATGTGATAATACTTGAGTGATTCGCTCTAACTTTTCTTCATGACTGCTTGTCTCTTCTACAGCAAAACTCATATTTACTTTGTCCATTGGATAGACAACTGATAACATCTCAGGCCGGACCAGCTGTTGTTTGATATCAGTTTGAACCTCAGGAGTTGCCGTGGCGCTTAGAGCCAGAACTGGAGGGTTACCAACCTGTTCAATCGACCGGCTTAGTTTTAAATAATCAGTCCTAAATTCATGACCCCATTGTGAAATGCAGTGGGCTTCGTCAATAACAAACAGGTCAATGTGCAGTTTTATCAATTGATACATAACTAACTCATTTTGCAGCATTTCAGGTGAAAGGTAAATCAACGAATATTGATCCAGGTGTTCCAAAACCACACGCTTTTCTCTATGATCCATAAAGCTGTTTAATGAAACAACCGACTTAAATCCAGCTGATTTCATTTGCTTTACCTGGTCGATCATTAGTGAGATGAGCGGTGACACAACGACCGTGCTCCCAGAAAGAAGTTTAGAAGGAAGCTGAAAACAGAGTGACTTTCCAACACCAGTCGGTAAGATACCTAATACATCTCTGCCTTCAAGCACCTGTTGAATAATCTCCTCTTGTCCTTGTCTAAACTGAAGGTAACCGAAATGTTCATAAAGCTTCTCTTTTAAATTAAAATTGCGCATGAGACACTGGCTCCTTTTGTACCTTAGATAGAACTAGACGCAGTTCAAAATAAGAAAATTGACCTTGAAATGATTCGTAGATCCTTTTCAAACGTCTTGTTTGCAAACGAGAGGCTGCGGTCAATATCGCCTGTTCATCCTCTTCATTGATAAATGGTCGGATCGAGAAGTTTGAAACCACGAGAGCAGCTTCGATTACGTGATCTTGAATGGTACTTATTTTTAACTTTCGGATAGCTGCAATGTTCTCTAATGTTAAACCCTTCCCCAGAAGTTGATACGTTCTTTTTGCAGACTGGGTGATGAGACTTGAAGAAGACAATCCTTCCAGACACTTTCCCATTGCAGGGTATTCAGACCGGCCAGTTTTGCATTGATCGTACAAGTAATAGGATACATGTGCCAACAGCACGTCAACTTCTTGTTCCGATATCTTATGTTCGCGTGCCATTTGTTCCCGTGTTTCCCCGATAATCATTCCTCCTGTTAATCGGCTTGTAAATAGTTCTGCCTCCACTTCCGTAAGCTGACTGAGCAAATAAGCTAATTCCTTATATAACTGTGCCTCTGCTCCTTCAATATCATCTTTAAGGCTAGTATATTGCTGTTTGACCCATTGTTGAATCAAAGGCTTCTCAATAATAGGTAAAAAAGACTGGTTATACACTGACATATTTGTCACGGTTTGGATCAGTAATCGAAGTCGGTCCTCGAAAACTTGCACATTAGCTTGCTCAGTCATTCCAGAAAAATAGTCAGGACGAGGCCCTTGATAGTTGACCAAGTAATCGATCCCTTTTTTTGTAAGAGAAGCAAACTGCTCATTTTCTACTGTAACTAATTTATCGTTAACAACTGCTTGAATAGTTGTTTCGAGTTCTTTCTTGGAAAGGTTCGGACATATACCAAAAAAACGATCTATACCATAGACGCGTGCGTCTTGCAAAGTTTGGGCTGAGCGTTTCCCCCTTATTAAGTGGAAAATTCCTGAAATTGTACGCTCCCCTTTCATTTGATTTATACATGCTAAAAGGATATATATAAACAAGCGATCCCTCCTTCCTCCTGCTGCTTATCTATTGAAAAGTTCGAATCCTCGTCTTACAATGACTATGTAGCAATTTTCAATAAACCTTTTGCCCCTCTGGGAAATTACTTCACGAGGTGACATTTGAAGGAGGTTATTTTTTTGGCAAAGTTTACTATGGTTGACCAGGATACATGTATTGCTTGCGGGGCATGCGGTGCCGCTGCTCCAGATATATTTGACTATGACGATGAAGGATTGGCTTTCGCCTTGCTTGACGATAATATGGGAAACGAAGAAGTTCCTGAAATTTATGAAGAAGATATGGAGGATGCATTTGAAGGCTGTCCGACAGATTCCATTAAAGTAGCTGATGAGCCCTTCGAAGGCGATGCTCTTAAATTTGAATAAATCTCCCTTCTTTGATAAAGAAGGGATTTTTTATTCACTTTTAGTAAGCTGACTATATCTAAATAACGCTGCTTCTTTATCAAAACTTGAGTACCAACGGTTTCCTAATTCATCAATAATTCGATAATGCTGACTAATAACATTCTGCTGCAACTTAAACCGTTTTCTCTCATCGCTTGTCGTCCACCACACTCTACCCTTTATAACCCTCTCTCCTGAGCGGTCCACTTGATCGTGAGCAATGGTCTCGATGATCTCAAGGGGGGCGTCACCTAACAGGCCTTTCAGGACTTCACTTTCCGGAAATAGAGCACAAACTGCTACAATTATCGTCCAATTCGCTACAGTTCTTTCCTTTTCAATTTGCACGAGTGTCTTCTTGGATAGTCCAAGGATCGCAGCCATACGGTCTTGAGTATACCTATACTCGACACGTATCAACTTAATTTTTTTCGACACCTGCTCAACCAATAGTTCTTTATCCATACCACCGTCTCCTCATTAGTATGTATCTCATTTTACCATGCTCATCTACATTATTCTATCGAAAGACACGTGAAAGTAGACAGGGGTATTTACATGAGAAAAAGAAGCACCCTTGCCAGTTAACAAGGGTGCTTTACTAGTTTGCAGAAACCGGATTCAGCGCTTTAGGTGTTTCGACTGCTTTATTTAATTCGTATGGACCTAATTTGCCAATTGATGTGTTTTCGAATTCAACTCGATCATAGCCAAAATGTTGAGCGGTAATTAAAATAGCTTCAATAGCCGTCAGCATTTGTTGTTTATTGACCGATTGTGGATCGTTAAGTTCTACAATGAGCTCCTTACCTTCTTCATGTGTAGATTGTACGGTGACTTCAGGTGGTAATGGAGAATCCACATTAGGTTTTTTCTCCTCCTCTTTTAACTCTTTCAGGGCGGTACTTATCGTGCTCTCGCCATTTATCGATATGGGAACAAAAAAGGAAGTGTCCGCTGAGGCAGGCTTAAGTACTTTGAAAATATAACTGCCTTCTTCAATAGCCGACAATGATGATACATTTCCATAGCTGCCCAGTGATACCGGTGAGCCGTCCTCAGTTTGGACGGAAATCTTTTCAATATTGTAAGGCTCTACTGACCACTTTATACTGTTAACGATTGAAGTACTCATTGCATTCCCGCTAACCGAAAAGTTATCGGGAAAGGTCACCTGAGCCTCTTTCTCATTTTCATCAATTGAAATGGTGATATTTTCAAGAATATTTTCTGATAATCCGAGTTTCTCTGTATTGATAGTGCTTCCTTCCTGTCCATTCCCTTCAGATACAACTGTAAGAGGAACAATATGTTGAACACTTTGATCAACAGCTGCCAAGGGTTTCATATTATTGGAAATGTCTTCGACAACCATGCTTTTCAACTCGTGCCCTGTTTGACGGGAGGCTTCCTGATTAGCTTTTGCCGGGAGATCTTTCCCATTACTTGAACTATCGAACATGTTCAGCTTTAAACTCTGCTGATCAGCAGGTTGAGGGTGATCGACAGCCCCTTCCTTCATGGAATAATAAGAAAAAGGGACGACTATAGCCAGAATCAGCACTGCAATGACGGAAGCAATGCCAGGCAGTAGCCATCTTTGCCGTTTTGCAGGCTGCTGTTTGGAGTTATCGTGGACCAGGCGGTAATACTCATCTTTATTCTTTGTATCTTTAATTTGCGGGAGCTCATGCAGCATTTTTTCTACACGTTTAACCTGTTCGTCATTATGCTTCATGGTCATTATCCCCCTTAACACCTAATCGTTTCTTTAAAGCAAGCATTCCTCTATGCTGTGTAGTTTTAACCTTACTTTCAGTAAACTGCAGAATGGCTGCCGTTTCCTGTATTGTCATGCCTTGGATATACCTTAAGATGATGACACTTTTTTGATCTACAGTACACTGGTCTAATGCTTCGTAAACTTCCCTCATTCTGTCATTCAGCTCTGCCACTTCATCAGGGAGGGCCTCATTATCCTTTAATGAATCCCCTTTTTCTTCCCAGTTGAAAAACTCCATGATCTTTTTTCTTTTACGTCCCTGCTTACGGAAATAATCAATAGTTACATGTCTCGCTATCGAAAATAGCCAGGTTTTTTCACTGCTCCTGCCATCAAAAGATTGATATGATTGAAGCACTTTTATATAAACCTCCTGCGTTAAATCTTCTGCTGCTTGTCGATTTTTCACCATATAATAAATAAATTGAAATAAATCTCGGTGATATTTTTCATAAAGTTCCTCAAAGAACGGTTTCACACTTTGAACCTCCCGTTCATTCATATTGTCGTTTATGTACCATGAAAAGTTACACCTACCTATCATAATACCGATCAATTAAAATGAAAACCATAAATGTTCATATAAAAAGAGCTGCTAAAATGCAGCTCTTTTTTTAAACGCTTTATACACTTGTGAGTAAATATTTCTTTTGATAACGAGAAAACAATGTCCCCAATACAGGGGAGAGCACTAGGATAAAAATAACGTTGCTTGCTGCATGATTCAAGTCCATCGGTAATCCTGCCAAATAATAAGCCCAAAATGGCTGTCCCGCAACTCTCATGGTAAGGGAAATAATTAATCCATAAACAACCCCGCTTAAAAAGCCATATATTGACAAAGCCCACACTGGAATGTTTGCCCAGTATTTACCGATTAAACCTGCCCCCATACCGATTATAGACCAGGAGAGAATTTGCCAAATGGTCCAATAACCCATTCCGAGAAAAACGTTAGACAGGAATGTTGTTAAGAAAGCCATAATGACCGCAGCCAGTGGTCCTAACCAAAACCCTGTAATGATAATAATAGCTGTGACAGGCTGGACATTTGGAACATTCGCCATCACCAGGCGTCCTGCAATTGCCATTGAAGCAAGCATTGCAATTAATGTTAATTTATAAGTATTCATGCATCATCATTCCCAGGATTGAAAATCAAACACGATTTCGTCGCCCTGTTTTACTTCGTATTTATTCGCTCCAACCATTGAAGACTCCCCATTTATGGTAAACATCCAGGCCCTTTTCTCTCCTTTACTGGCCGAAATTCCTTTAATCCCCGTAATGAACCCGTCTTTCTCTGCCACCTCAAAGTTATTTTTCATGACTTCCATTAACACAGTTCCTTCTTCAACCGTTACTTTTTTAGTGGCGAGCACTTTTTCGCCTTTGTTCTTGGAAAGTTCGATGTTTAATGTTACTTCCTGCTTTTGCTCCTGGCTTGCTGTGGCTTCTTCTCCTCCACCTTCTGTTTGGCATCCAGCGAGTACAAATGCTGTCATCATTAAAGCCGTGAATAATGCAGACATCTTTCTCATGATTTCAAAACTCCCATTCTATAATTAGATATAATTGCTGCAACGCTATCCGGGAATGGGGATAATCGACAACACAGTCTATAGTGACGGCAGTAGAAAAGCCTGCCCCTTTTATCGAAGGGGCAGGCTTAAGACATACCAGCAAAGCTATGTAAGTAAGTTACATAAAAATAGACCGGATGCCTCAAATGCTCAATCCCCGAAGCTTTGAAACAATTTAAGATCAGGCAGGTCTACTGACTTGTGCTTCATTCTACTAGAGGGCCTTCCCACGAGTAATCGCAGTGGTTTCCCTTGTTCGTCAACACTTACAGTTGCGAGGACAGCTCTGGCCTTTCACCAGATTCCCTTTTATACCAAATTGGTACCTAAGCTACTTATTTATTATATTTGTATCTTACCGTACGGAAAAGGTACTTTCAAGCTATTTATCATTCTGCTCCCCGTCTATTGGCAGAGTAAAAGTGAAGGTTGTTCCTTCATTCACTCTACTATGAACATGAATTGATCCTTTATGAGCCTCAATGATGTTCTTGGCAATAGCGAGTCCCAATCCCGTACCTTTCTTGCTTGTTTCTCTTTTTCTGGATTTATCTGCTTTATAAAACCTTTCAAACACAAAAGGAAGATCTTCCTCAGGTATTCCCAATCCAGAATCTGTGACTTTCACGCCCCATTGCTCAGAGTTTCGTTCAGCTATTACATCCACTGATCCGTGCTCATTTGTATGCCGAATCGCATTGTCTATTAAATTCGTTAAAACTTGTTCGATTCGGTCTGCATCGATATGAATAGTTCTCGGAGCCTCGTTTAAATGAAGCTGGAGATTGATATTCCGTTCATTTGCCAAACCTTGAAACTTACGAATAATTTTTTCAAGAAATGGCCTTACTTCGACTGAGTCCATATAAAGCATCATATGTCCTGCTTCCATTCGAGCGAGGTCGAGCAATTCATTCACTAACCTGCTGATACGAAGAGATTCATCGTGAATAATCTTAGCCAGCTCGTTTTTATCTTCTTTCGTTTCTGCAACATCATCTACAATCGCTTCACTGTATCCTTGTAACATGGAAATCGGAGTTCTTAGTTCATGTGATACGTTTGCGATAAAGTCTTTTCTAAGTTTATCCAATCGCCTCTCTTCTGTCATATCCCGAAGTACCGCTACAGCTCCTCTTATATACGTACGATCATAAAGAGGTGTCATTAACATGACCCATGTCCGTCCTTGCACAGTAATTTCAGTCATCACTTCTTGTTCGCTCTCAATAACCTCATCAAATAGTTTTCGCATGGGCTGAGGTACTTTCCGTTTCTCATGAGAGGTTTCGTCCATCTCATTTTCATATCTCCAAGACTGATAAAATTGATCAGCAGGGGGGTTAGAGACTAAGATTTCTCCTTGTCTGTTAATCGTCAACACCCCATCAGCCATGGAACGTAAAATACCTGACAATTGTTCTTTTTCCTGATTAAGTGCATTGATGTGAAATTTAAGTTCCCGCCCCATACGATTAAAGGCCATGGCTAATTCTCCGATTTCATCATGTGTTAAAATCGGAATTTTCGTATTGAATTCTCCTCTTGCCAGTTCCAGAGCACCCTCTCGCATCTTAATTAATGGAGCGGTGATTCTTGTCGATAAGAAAAAAGCGAAAATTGTAGTTAAAATAATAGCGATTCCAGCACCTAGAAAGACAATTTTAGTTGTTTGATCAGATGTCTTTTGGATGGTATCGAGCGACTGGTAAACGAATACTGCGCCTTCCCCATCTGGAAGCGGCGTACCCACAACCATAATCTCCAATTCTGACTGAGTAAAGCCCGCCACTTTCATCACATCTTCGTCTTCCTCAATGACTGAAGAAAGTTCAGGGTCACTCATAAACCAATCATAACCTACTTCAGGCAAATCGCTGGAATCACTGCCAGAGGAAATAAATTCAGCCGAATCATAGGTTACAAAAACCTGGCTGGAGGGATTCTTAATGAGTTGAGCCATCGATTGAATTAATTCTTTATCTTCATACTCTTCTACGACTTCTGATACTTTTGAAGCGGTTTGTAACAATTCGCGCTCAGCGTCTAATACATGATAATTTTCAAAGAACTCAAGAAGTAAAACAGTGAGTATGACTAAGACGAAGCATACGAGTAATAAAATCGTAAACCATAATTTCCCGACTACGCTGCGCCAGAACATTACTCGCCACTTACCTCAAATTTATAACCCACACCCCAGACTGTGACAATCATTCCAGCTGCATCTGTTGAAACTTTACTCAACTTTTCACGAAGACGTTTCACATGTGTATCAACGGTACGTAAGTCTCCAAAAAATTCATACTGCCATACCTCTTTTAACAATTGCTCTCGATCAAATACTTTATCTGGTTTTTGGGCCATGTAGTTCAAGAGTTCATATTCTTTAGGTGTTAACGCCACCTCTTTATTGTCTGCGGTAACTCTATGGGCATCATTATCGATGGTCATATGAGGAAATACCAGCACATTTCGAGCTGCTGTATCTGTCTCGAGAAATTTCGTCGACGAAGCACGTCTCAGAAGAGCTTTCACCCGCAAAACTACCTCTCTCGGACTGAATGGCTTCACAATATAATCATCCGTTCCTACCTCAAAACCCTGAACACGGTTAGACTCTTCACCTTTAGCAGTCAGCATAATAACTGGTGTAGCCTTCTTCTCACGCAGTTCTTTACATACTTCTATCCCATCCATACCCGGCATCATAAGATCTAGCAATATGACATCATAATCTTCTTGCACTGCTTTTCTTAAGGCTTCATTTCCTTCTTCAGCTTCATCGATTATATAATCTTCGCGTTCTAAGTACATACGAATTAACCTTCGAATTCTTTCCTCATCATCAACAACTAAAATTTTTGCTTCGTAATCCATTTTTAATACACTCCTCATTTCCTAAAGCGAGCTATTTATAACAATTATATTAAAAGACAGGAGGGGTGTACAAACCCTTCCTGCCTCAATTCTAAGTTATGCGTAAGAATGCAGCCCGGATATGATTAAGTTTACTGCAAGCAGGTTAAACATGATGATGGCAAAACCACCAACTGCAAGCCAGGCTGACTTCGTACCTTGCCATCCTCTAGATAGTCTGAGGTGTAAGTAGGCAGCATAGAAAAAGAAAGTAATGAGGGCCCACACCTCTTTAGGGTCCCACCCCCAAAAACGATCCCAGGCTTGTTGGGCCCAGATCATGGCAAAAATAAGAGCTCCGAGTGTAAAAATCGGAAAACCAATGGCCACGGCACGATAAGATATTTCATCGACAAGTTCCGGGTTAGCTTTTCTCAGTAGAGGCTGAATGGCTGCCCCAATCCGTTTTCTTAAAATTAAACGAGCGAGCCAATAAAGAACAAGTCCTCCAAGGAATGACCAGATCATCGTGTTAAATTTAATAGCAGCATCCTGTCCGCGCATCCACTGCGGAACTTCAAACAGCGGGGACATGCCCTCTGTAATAAGCTTTCCATCAGTTGGACCTGCAATAGCCGGCATCTTATACGTAACTTCTGTTGGCTGTTCCTGGATGGGTGCTTCAAATGTTACTTGATAATTCATCGCATTGAACGATGAAGAAATAATGATAAAGGCTAACGCTGTAGCCAGCATGTAAATGACAAACTCAAGCCAAAACGTATGTTTAGACTTTTGACCCTGATCAATCTGACGAATTAAAAAGATCAATCCAGCCACAAAACTTACGGATAGAACCGCTTGCCCCAGCGAGGCAGTTGTCACATGGATGTACAGCCAATGCGATTGCAATGATGGTACGAGCGGTGATATTTCACTAGGAAACATACTCGCAAACGCAATGATCAGCAATGCTATGGGCAGTGCAAACAGCCCAAGCACATTAATACGATAAATGAAATACATGACAATAAACGCCAGTACCAGCATCATTCCAAAAAAAGTTGTAAATTCGAATAAATTACTAACAGGAGCATGTCCACTCGCTATCCATCTTGTAATAAAATAACCAATTTGTGTGAGAAAGCCTATAATCGTTAAGGTAATTCCTATTTTACCGGCAATCCCAGCCTTTTTCCTCTTCTTGTCACGAATCGTTCCCCCGAAGAAAAACGTAGCGACTAGATAAATAATAAACGCGGCGTATAGCAAGTTACTACTAACTGTACTAAAATCCATTGTGCGCCCTCCTTAATCACCTGCATTTGAGACTAGCTCTTCATTTCCTGTTGATCTTCTGGAGATTCTATTCCTGTTTCACTTATGACTTTGTCAATTTCCCGGCGTAATGCAAACCAGTTTTTGTTCGTATGCCCGGCAATCCACACACCATTTTCCTTTGGTTTAATCCATATTCGGCGATGATTCCAGTACATCCCCTGAATTACACCCATCATGAAAATAGCTCCCCCTAACGCAATGAATGGGAGTGTATAATCTTTCCGGACAGTCAACCCGGTGACATCGCGAACATCAAAATTAATCAGGCCAATTTTATAATCATTTTCCCCGGTTGCATCGACATTAGCGCCGATCCCTACGAAACTTATCTCTGGTTCTGATTCACCAGGTGGATAAACATTAAATACGAACGCTGGATTTTTCGGGTACTTAGATACAGATACAGGTTTTCCATCTTTAAGCTCATACTCTGGATAGTATGAATCAAGAACCACACGATAACCGCTATCCAGTTGATATTCAGACTTTGGCTCTGATAGATCTACAGTAAACTGGCCATAAGAGGTATCTTCATTGTTTTTATCGTGAATCTTAAATGTCATCTCTTTGAATTCATTTAACTGATAGCTCGCCTGGTAGAGCGCAAATCCACCAAACTTGATTGGATGATTCACTTTGATCTGGTCTTCTTTTATTTTCTCCAACTCAGGATCGCCACCGACGACGATCGGATCTGTACGTTTATAAACCACAGCATTCGTTTGATATGTTTTCGGTACTACTCCTGCTTCATTTTGAAGAGCTTCCTGGAATCTTTCATCATCTTCATCATATGTTTCTAGTATAAACTCTTTGTTCTTAATGTAGTATTGACCTTCTGTGCCGTTTATTACTGCTGTTTCCCCTTCTCTTACCCAGACGAAATCATCCACATACAGAGCGGGAATAAATCTTAATAGCGTACCAAGTAAAAAAATAATTAATCCAATATGGTTCACGTAAGGACCCCATCTGGCGAAACGATTTTTCTCTGCCAGGATATGTCCATCTTGTTCCGTCACTTTAAAACGGCTTTTTTTCAAGTTTTTCTTCACTTGTTCAAAATCTACGGAACTCGCTTCCGTCTTACCAAAAATTCTTTGTTTCTTCATAAATAGGTCGTGACGCTTAGGCTTTTGAGTTCTAAGCGTTTTGTAAAGTGGTACAAATCGATCGATACTGGCTATGACAATAGAGATACCGATCATGGCTAGTAACAGCATGTACCACCAAGAACTGAATAGATTATGAAACCCTAGTTGATAGTAAATTTGACCAGCTAATCCATATTGATCTTCATAATGCGTGGCAGCATCGACATTTGGTGGTATGTACATTTCTTGTGGAAAGATCGTGCCGACTGCTGAAGCCACCAACGTAAGAACGATGAGCGTTACACCGACTTTCACGGAAGAAAAGAAATTCCAAATTTTATCGATAAACGTTCGATTATACGTCTGCGAACGCCTGGCACTTCCATCGTAACGCATGTTAAGCAGCGCTTGATCGTCGTTGCCATCTATGTGCTGGTTGCCTTGAATCGGTTTCCCACAAGACTCACATAGTACCGTTCCCTCCGGATTCACGTGACCACATTCGCATGTAATGTTATTCATAGTAAAACCTCACAATTTCAAATAGACTCTATGCCTCAGGAGTGATTTGCTGCAGATAACCATCTAGTTTTTCTAAAGTAAGCGGTCCCACAACATGTTTCACAACTTTCCCCTCTGGACTGATGAAGAATGTAGATGGGATCGGCCCCACATTATATCGATTCATAACTTGTCCATTCTCATCTTGTAAAATGGGAAAAGAAATCCCATAACGATCCAGGAATTGTTCTACTACAAGGTTTGTAGAATCTAAATTAACCGCAAGTATTTCTACACCCTTTTTCTTGTATTCGGAGTAAAGCTTTTCCATGTAAGGCATCTCTTTTTTACATGGTTCACAATAAGTGGCCCAGAAGTTAAGCATGACCCCTTTACCTTCTAAATCACTTAAGGCAATCGTATCTCCGTTTGAACCAAATTTCTCTAATTGAAAATCAGGGGCAGGTTCACCTTCCGCCACAACTGCTTTATCTTTATTGAAATTAGAGATTAGTGCGAAAACTACAAGTCCAACCATCACAGCGAGTAAAATGGTTCTGAATACTAATCTTTTTTTCTTTTTTTGTACAGTCTTTTCCTTCATAGCACTCACTCCTATGACTATTATAACATCGATCGACAAAGGTAAATTTGAAGATTATTTAACATTTTCTTCAGCCATTTGGCGAAGCTGTTTTATTTCATGAGGTTTTAGCGGGCGATAATCTCCCGCATTCAAGCCCTGGAGGGTCAGTGAACCATAACGTTCACGTTTCAACTTATCTACAGGGTAGCCTAGGCCTTCAAACATTTTTCTTATTTGACGGTTCTTACCTTCATGCAGAATTACCTGGATAATCGCACTATTTTTCTTTGCATCAGCCGAAAGAACCTTCGTATGAACAGCTTTAAATGTTTCCCCTTCAATCGTGACACCCTTTTTAAATCGTTTCAACTGTTCATCTTCAGGAATTCCCTTTGTCTTAACAATATATACCTTATCTACCTCATGGCTAGGATGCATCAATAAGTTAGCGAATTCACCATCATTCGTTAACAACAGAATTCCTGACGTATCAAAGTCAAGCCTTCCAATAGGGAAAATACGTTCTTCTACATCTGGTAAATAATCTGTAACGACTTTCCTGCCCTTGTCGTCTTTTACACTCGAAATCACACCTCTTGGTTTATAGAGCAAATAGTAAACGGGAGCCTCTTTTGTAAGCGGGACTCCTTCCACCTCAACATCATCATTAGGACTTACTTTGGTGCCCAGCTCTTTGACAACTTTTCCATTTACCGTTACTTTTCCCTCAGTAATCATCTTCTCAGCTTTTCTGCGTGAAGCTACACCTGCGTGTGCGATCACTTTTTGCAGACGTTCCATCTTTGACATAGGACCGTCCTCCTTCATGTCTATATTTTTTCACATTAAACAACTTGAAAGCCACGCTTTTCTCGTTCAGCGCGGCTCGTCAACCCTTCATTATTATACATCCATCAGCTACAAATAAACAAAAGAATCACCCTGTTTATCCAAACAGGATGATAACGATGACAATTGATGCTATTATACCAGCTAAATCAGCAAGAAGTCCAACCTTCAGTGCATCTCCCATCCTTCTTATCCCTACCGCTCCAAAATAGACCGTAATAATATAAAGAGTGGTGTCTGTACTCCCTTGCATCACAGAAGCTAGTTGGCCAACAAAGGAATCGGGTCCAAAGGTACGAATCAACTCTGTTGTAACGCTTAACGCCGCCGTCCCAGAAATAGGCCTTATTAAAGCTAGTGGCAGAATCTGTTCAGGAATTGCAAACAGGGAGGTCAATGGTTTTATGAGGCCAAGTGCTGCGTCCATAGCCCCTGATGCTTGAAAAATGGCAATCGAAACCATCATCCCTAACAAAAAAGGAAGTAATGAGATAGCAATTTGAATGCCTTCTTTACTTCCTTCTACGAATACTTCGTATGCAGGTACCCGTTTTATCGTGGCTGTTACCAGAACAATTAGAATGACTCCAGGAATTAGCCATATACTCATAAAGTTTGTCCTGTCTTTCTGCGACGGTAATAGAAATAACGGTCAATGATCAGAGCTGCAAGTGTCGAAATCATAGTAGCCAGAATCGTTGCCCCTATAATACTTGTAGGATCAACCGATCCATATTTCATCCTAATAGCGATAACAGTGGTAGGGATCAGGGTCAGAGATGAGGTATTAATAGCTAAAAAGGTGATCATCGAACGGCTGGCACGTTCAGAACCTGATAAACGTTTCATCTCTTTCATGGCCTTAAGTCCCATCGGAGTAGCCGCATTTCCAAGTCCGAACATATTTGCTGTCATATTTGATAAGATGTAGCCAAGTGCAGGATCGTTTTCTGGAATATCAGGAAATAACCTTTTGACGATTGGTTTAAATAGCTTAGCCAGACCCGTTAATAAACCTGCCTCCTCAGCGATCTTCATTAAGCCTAACCAAAAAACAAGAACTCCAGCCAGACTCAGTGTAATCATGACGCTTTCATCAATTGTGGCAAAAATAGCTTCATTCACTCTATCCATAGTTCCGGCAAATGCGGCATAAGCGATTCCACTAACAGCAAGAAACACCCAGATCAAGTTGACCACGGTATCACCCCCGTGATGCGTTTTAAGTAAGCAGCCCACTCCACAACAAATGAATCATAAGGCCGTTCACTCCATACAGGAGTTTGAACCAAAGATTGATCAGCAATTTGAAAATGGCGGACCCCCGCCAACTGAGGATCTACAGTGGATAAGGTAGGATAAAAGACGGAATCAATCTGCTTCTTTTCCTCAGATGTCAACGGATAAAAGATGTCTCGTGGCAGATAATATCTTTCACCGCCAGACGTTGCAAACCCTTCTTCCTGTAATTGGTACGTTTCGTAATGATCAAAGCCATACTCGTACATGCGTTGATGATCCTGCCAATCATCAGGTGCATTTAAAGTAACCGCGACCAGCTCCATCCCATCTTTTTCCGCACTTGTAACAAGAGTACGGCCCGCTTTCTTAGTAAAGCCGGTTTTCCCGCCTGTCGTAGGGTCATAAAGTCTTGTTAACAGCTTGTTTTTATTTTTCCACGAGTACGAACGATTGTCAGACTTGTACGTTTCACTTCCAGTGACTTCCCGGAACGTCTCACTTTTCATCGCATAAGCCATGAGCACGGCCAAGTCGTAGGCACTGGAGTAATGAGACTCTCCATCGAGTCCGTGTGGGTTTTCGAAGTGAGAGTCGTTCATACCAAGCCATCTAGCCTTCTGATTCATCATATACGTAAATCCCTCTACGCTGCCACCCACATGTTCAGCAATAGCTACAGCTGAATCGTTTCCAGATCTCAGCATTAACCCATAAACGAGATCGATGAGCGGAATTTTTTCCCCTTTCGTTAAATAAATAGATGAGCCTTCTGTTCTGATTGCCCGCTCACTTACTTTTACTTCTTCTGATAATTTACCAGATTCGATTGCGATGATAGCGGTCATAATTTTCGTAGTACTTGCGATTAATGACGACTCGTAAGCATTCTTTTCATAAAGAACTCGTCCAGATTTAGCATCTAAAAGAACGGCATGTTCAGCAGAAACCGATATAGACGTTTCTGCATCTGTTACCTGTGGAAATAGTATGCCAGCACCAAGTAATGTAATAATAACCATACGAATATACTTTCCCAAGAGAGGTCTTCCTCCTAACCTATTCATTTGCTTAACTTTATGCTGCCACCTGCCAGCTTATGAAAAGGTGGAGAAGAAAAGTAATAAACGAGGGAAAGTTCCAGCACTCTCATACATGCTCGCTCATAAATAAAAAAACCTGACCATTCTGCCTGGCAGGTTTTAAAAGTATTGACCTTATTTTATTTTTTGACCGCTTGCATGCAATCATGATTCTCATAACAATCTAGTTCTTCGCGGATATCCTGAAAGACATGACCAAGAGAAGCAAATAATTCGACAAGTGAGGCAGGTGGGGCAAACTGAAATGTAATCGAATTATTCCCCGTGTAAGAGGCACGACTATCTTCAAACCACGTGTCACCCTTTGGGGAATAGAATTCGCCTATACACTGATGATAAATTCCATACAGTGTTCGCTCTGCAGCCGATGTTTGGAAGGTCTTCCCCTTCAGTAATACAGCTACTTTATCTTTTGCCTCGTCGCATAACACATTAAGCCGCCTCAAAGATTTTAATAGCTGTCTATAGTAATCTTCATCGTAATGGCCATGTTCATGCTCAAACTCATGTAACGAATGCGTATCTAAATAATCGTCTACTTTGAATACAACTTCTCTCAAGAACTCCTGGACTTTAATAGTCTGTTCCTTGATCATTTGCTGCCTCATGGTCGCCTCCTAGATTAGTCGCTAAAAACAGCTTCTTATTGATCGATAGATGAAACTTAAGGCCTGATTCTAAAGTTGGTTTCTTAACAACTGTATCATACCACATTTATAGTGAACCGTCCGAATTTTCATGATTAAAATTTTCAAAAAATAAATCTGCTTCTTCCTCTACATTTTGGCTTTGTTCAATTTCCTGAAGAGGGGGCAGCTCTTCAATGGAAGATAAGCCAAAATAAGTAAGAAAATCTCTCGTTGTTCCAAATAAAATAGGTCTGCCAATTGCCTCTTTTCTCCCTTGTTCCTCAATTAGCCCCCTGTTAGATAACGTTTGCACAGCCCGGTCACTTTTAACTCCCCGCAAATCGTCAATCTCAATACGTGTAATAGGCTGTCGGTAGGCAATAATTGCCAAGGTTTCGAGGGCCGCCTGAGATAAACGAGTAGACGTAGTTGTATCCAATAGTTTCTTATAGTAAGGAGCATGCTTTGGTTTCGTTGTTAAGTGGAGGGTCCCATTCGTGTCCATCAATGTAATTCCTCGATCAGCCTGCTGATAGTCTATCACTAGCTGTTCTACAATTGTTTTCAAAGAAGACTGCGATACTTCCAGTAGCTCAGCCAATTTCTTCTTAGTGATACCGTCTTCTCCTGAAGCAAAAAGAAGTCCCTCCACAAGTGCTTTCTGTTCCTCCACGTTCATGATGTTTCCTCCATTTTATATACGATTAACTCATCAAAGTGATTTTGTTGAACACATTTTACTTCCTTGCTTTTCATCAGTTCAAGAATCGCAATAAAGGTAACGACAGTATGTGGTTTAGAGCGCTCAACAAATAATTGCGAGAAGTGTAGTCCTTGACCTTGATTGGATCGATCAATTTGCTGTAAGATGTCATCCATTCTCGTTCGAATAGAAACCTCATCTCTCTTTATCGTTGTGTCTGCAGATTTAACACCCCTGGATCGTTCCATAAGATGGCTCATCGCTGCAATCATATCATAGATAGAAGCTTCGCCCTCCACAACGTCCTGTTCCTCACCGAACTCTGTTAAGTCCATTTGAGGTCTAGTATATATTCTATTTGCCTCCAACTCCTTTTTCTTAAGTTCATCCGCAGCTTCCTTATATTTTTTATATTCAATAAGGCGGTTGATTAATTCATCCCGAGGATCCTCTTCTTCCTCCTCAACGTCGAGTTCATCTCCTGGTATAGAAGGAAGCAGCATCTGACTTTTGATGGCTAGAAGTGTAGCAGCCATCACTAAATACTCGCTCGCCACATTTAATTCCAGTTCCTGCATAGCATGAACATAATTCATATACTGTTCTGTAATGGTTGAGACCGGTATATCATAAATATCGATTTCATAGCGATTAATTAAGTGAAGCAAAAGATCAAGCGGGCCTTCAAACCCTTCTAACTTTACATGGTAACTTTCTGTCATATCATTCGTCCTTTGTATAGAAGCGTTCGCACTTACTTTTTCCTATCATTATGTTACCAGAAAATTCGACACCCGTTAATATGATTTTCAGAAAGCGGCTTCTCCTTGTTATTTCTCCTATACCGCTTGTACAATGACGTAAAGGAGAGATGACAATGTATCCGGAAGCCTACCTTGAATACTTAGCGCATTTTCATGGAACCCGGGACTACTTTGAATGCCACGAGGTTTTAGAAGATTATTGGAAGGAGACCGATCCGGAGAATAGGGAATCTGTCTGGGTTTGTCTCATTCAACTCGCTGTCAGTCAATATCATTTTAGAAGGAACAATACTAAAGGAGCTTTAACATTAATTCGGAAAACGTTACATAAGCTTACAGCCAACCACTGTCAGTTACAATCTCTTGGAATCGATTATGCAGCACTGGAAAGGCAACTCGTGAATCAAAAGAAAAGATTAGAGGACCAGAGAGATTATACAAGTCTAACTCTTCCTTTATCTGATCCACACCTCATCGAAGCAGTGAAACTGCTCTGTACAGATTGGGGAGTAAGCTTTGGGGCGCCGAGTGATTTATCAGATTCTAATCTGATTGATAAACACAAAAGACGAAGGTCATCGTAACGAAAAAGGGAGGTGTCTAAGCAGACACCTCCCTTTTTCGTTTACCTATACATTTGATGATGAACTCTCCATCTCACATTTATCAAGAAAAGACTCCGTATATTCATCAGAACAAACAAGATACTGTTTCTCAAAGTGCTTACATACATGAGAGTACATCTTTTTGCCAATTCCCAGGTTACGGTGGGAAGGATTGACGGAAACGTGCTGAATGATCGCTTCATTCCCCTCAAACCGCACACCTATAGCGCCAAGGATATCTTCTTCCTTCCAAAGGAATAGCTGCCAGTCAGAATTGGTTTCGTATTCCCGGATAATTTCCTGAAGCTTCTTCACATCCTTGCATTCAGGCATAAACGAAAGAAGGCCCATAGCAATCTTTTCAAATGATTTTTTATATCGAATGAACATACTTAACCCCTCGATTATAAAAATTCTCTTTTCATATCTTCCAAAACATTCTCTTCATCTTTACAGCTACATTACTATAACAAACCAGTAATAGAATCCCCATAACAGGCTGAGTAGGAGTAAAATTGTAAATAGGATCCAGTTTTTCTTTCGCATGAGGTTTCCTCCACTACTAGTGTTAAGATCTAGAGACTAGCATACAAAATTTTTCAAAAAGATTCAACCTGCTAACTGCCTTAACCCTTTCAAAATACGATACCTATCTGATTTACGTCCTTATATCGAAACGGGATTATACTAACGAGAGCTAAATGGCTACCGATTACGAGAGCGCTCAGCTTCACACCACAAATCAAAGCAACATGACCAAATTCGTGAATAAGCAGGTCAAGAAGGGTCACCCCCATTAGTAAACTTAGAAGTTCAAGCATGTGCACCCCTTGCTAGCTTAACAGAAATTACTTTTCTTCCACTCTTACACTATGCATTACATCCCAAGGACGTACACGATCGGCATTATACAAAAAATGCGACACCCATCTTACTCGGCATCAAATACTCTTACTTCTTTCATGGTATCCCCATTCTCCATAGCTCTGGCAGTTTCTAAACCTGATGTGATTTTCCCAAACACTGTGTGTACTCCGTTAAGGTGAGGCTGTGGCTCATGTACTAAAAAGAATTGACTGGAGCCAGTATCTTTACCTGCATGTGCCATTGATAAGCTCCCCGCCTCATGTTTGTGAGGGTTGCCCTCTGTCTCACATTTAATTGTAGTACCACTTCCGCCTGTACCAGTTCCTGTAGGGTCCCCTCCCTGACTTACAAATCCTGGAATTACCCTGTGGAATGTTACTCCATCATAAAAGCCTTCATTTGCTAACTTTTCAAAATTAGCTACTGTGTTAGGAGCTTCGTTAGGAAAAAAATCCATCTCAATCTTTTCTCCATTTTCCATTACAATGTATCCTTTTTTACTCATGAACTACATCTCCTTTAATTGTTATGTAAAATAATCTATAAGCTAATCAATCCTTATACTATCACTTACTGCGCATATAGACAAAGAACAAAAGCGCAAGCGCGCTGGTGATGGATGTAGCTACCTTCATGTAAACTTATCCGCAGGCAAATATTTTTTTAATTTCCTATGCCAGAACATAGGAAGGCTACGCTGCCTCCCCTTACTTTATATACTGCCATTTCTTGTTTCATTTCAATTCCTTCTGCTTGGTATAGGATAAATCGAGCCTTGTGATTTCATCAAACTTCTCCCTGCGCACGACTAACTGATGCGTTCCATTTTCAACGAATACAACCGCTGCTTTTCCAAAACGATTATAGTTATTCGCCATGGAATAGCCGTAAGCCCCTGTGCTAAATACAGCCAGTAAGTCATTATGTTCTACTTCTGGAAGCTCAACATCCCATAATAGCATATCTCCTGATTCACAGCACTTTCCTGCAATCGCGTAATCTTTAGAACTCTTGTCATTCATACGGTTAGCCAGCACAGCATCGTATTTTGCCTGGTAGAGTGCCGGCCTGATATTGTCAGTCATTCCTCCATCTACAGAGACATATGTGCGAATACCCGGTATTTCTTTGATCGCCCCTAACGTATAGAGTGTAAGACCTGCATCACCGACAATAGCTCGTCCAGGTTCAATCCAGATTTCAGGCAGTGGATAAGCTGAATCTGCTGATTGCTGTTTTACTTCATTGATTAGGGCGAGGGCATACTGATCGAGTGATAGCGGATCATCCTCTTCTGTATATCGAATACCAAATCCACCACCCAGATTTAGTACTTCAGCAATAAATTGGAACTTGTTACGCCACTCTTTCATCGTCGTAAATAACTTTCTCGTGGCTAATGTGAATCCACTCGCTTCAAATATTTGTGAACCAATATGACAATGAAGGCCTTTTACATGAAGTCTTTCATTATTATGAAGAAGCGAAAAAGCTTTCTCTGCCTGGCCGCTTGATAAATCAAAGCCGAACTTTGAATCTTCTTGCCCTGTTAAAATATAATCATGGGTATGGGCTTCAATCCCTGGTGTTACACGCAGAAGCACATCCATAGTTGAATTATTTTGTTCTACCAGTTCAGACAGCAATGCAATTTCGTAAAAGTTATCAACCACAATACAACCAATTCTAGCGTCAACCGCCATTTGAAGTTCAGCTAGGCTTTTATTATTGCCATGCATATGAATTTTTTCAACCGGAAACTCAGCTTTAAGTGCAGTATGGAGTTCGCCTTCTGAAACCACGTCCAAACTTAATCCTTCTTCTTTCGCCACCTGAAGCATAGCAACGGAGGAAAATGCCTTGCTTGCATAGGCCACCTGTGCAGGTACTTTCTGTTGTTCAAAGGTCTGAACAAATGCCCTTGCATTTTCGCGTATGCGTTCAACGTCATATACGTACACAGGGGTACCATAGGCTTCCGCTATTTCTTGCGCTGGGATTCCCCCAATTACTAGTTGTCCATCACCATTGATTGTCCGATTCATAGCCTTTTCCGCCTTTCCTCCCTTAATAAAAAGAAAATGTTCCTTTTATAAGGAAAAGGAACATTTTCAAATTATTTTTAATTTATCACAACTTTAGAACGCTGGCAATAAACTGGGTCACTCTGCTACTCTTTCTACTACGCCATGTATAATAGGCCTATCCTTTACGTCTATTATTTTGAGGATGGACAATACTTGGGCGTATTTTAGATAGCGGCACTGACATACGGATCAATACTTGCATAAGCGCTTTCGCATTGAATGGCAGAAATGGCCATAAATAAGGGGTGCTTAAGGATTTCGTTCTCGCCAGCAGCAGAATGTATGCGGTAGAACCTACAACGAATCCAGGCAATCCAAATATACCTGTAATAATAACTAAAACAACACGCACCATTTTATTAGCTACAGATAGTTCGTAACTTGGTGTCGAATAAGAGCCAATGGCAGCTAAAGATATATATAAGATGACTTCTGGAACAAACATCCCCACTTCAATAGCTATTTGTCCCACTAAGACAGCGGCTATTAACCCCATAGCAGTTGATAAAGGTGTCGGTGTGTGGATCGCCGCTATCCTTAGCATTTCTAAGCCTAAGTCAGCGATTAATAACTGGATAATGATCGGAATCGTGGATTCCTCAGTTGGTCCTATAAATGACAAATTTTCTGGGAGAAGTTCTGGATTTACGACAAATAACATCCATAATGGCAATAAAAAGACTGAAAAAAGGATCCCGATAAAACGAACCCATCTAACAAATGAACCTACCATTGGCGACTGACGATATTCTTCTGCATGTTGAACATGATGAAAGTATGTGGTAGGTGTAATGATCATACTGGGTGACGTGTCCACCATGACTAAAACATGCCCTTCAAATAAGTGGGCAGAAGCCACATCTGGCCTTTCAGTATAACGGACTAGTGGAAAAGGATTATATCCCTGTCTGACTAAAAATTCCTCGACTGATTTATCAGCCATCGATAAACCGTCCGTATCTATATTCTTCATTTCTTCTTTAATCAGCTGAACCATGCCTGGATCGACAATATCATTAATGTAGGCTATACAAATATCGGTTTTTGAACGCTCCCCCACTTGTAACATTTCAAATCGCAAACGTTCATCTCTGATTCTTCTTCGAGTTAGAGCCGTATTTTCTACAATATTTTCCGTATAACCATCTCGCGAGCCCCTAATAACCTTTTCAGTATCCGGCTCCGTCGGGGTACGTCCAGGGTAAGAGCGCACGTCTACGATAAAGGCTTCCGATGCGCCTTCTACAAATATAACGATCAATCCAGAGAGTACCCTGGTGATCGATTTTTCAATTGACTGAGTAAGTTCAACCTGTTGGTGAACTAATTCATCATGGATAGATTGAAACGCTTCATCCTCCCCCGTATTTTCATCGTCAAGTTCATTGAGCTGACGTAATATCTGAATGATATACGATGTATCACATAACCCTGTTACATAGTACAAATTAATTTCATGACCTAGAATAGTTATGCTTCTAAAGCCTACATCAAAAGAGGTGTTGACACCGATCCGTTCATTCATCAGCTTTCTGTTTTGTTCAAGTTTCATCACAATCGGTGTTTCTTTTTCTGCCGGTTTTGACATCGTCTCAACTCCTTCGTTGCTTCTACCCCTTAGGTTTAAAAACAAGAGCGACTAAAAATCCAAATAAAATCGCTGTTGCAATTCCTGTTGAAGTTAATTCAAAAATACCAATGGCTACTCCAATAAAACCATGCTCATCTGCTTGATCCATTGCTCCGTGCAGCAAGGAATGCCCAAAACTCGTGATGGGGACAGTAGCTCCAGCTCCTGCAAACCGAATTAAGTTATCGTACAGATCGAAGGCATCAAGCACAGCCCCCGCCACTACGAAGGAGGACATAACATGGGCAGGAGTTAATTTAGCAACATCAAGTAACAGCTGGCCAATCACACATATTCCGCCTCCAACGACGAAAGCCCATAAAAACTCCATCAGTTTTCCTCCTTCGTAAGTACAACGCCGTGAGCAATACATGGAATTGTTTCTTTTTGTTGAATCATCATCGGGTTCATTAAGGCGCCCGTTGCAACGATAAGGATTCGCTTATACTTACCTTGCTTTAAGTCATCAATTAATTTCGAATAGGTGACGACAGCGGAACAAGCACAACCACTCCCCCCGCTAAAAACCGGCTGGTCACTATGGTAAACCATCAGCCCGCAATCATTATGAACTTCATCCACATCATAACCATCATTCTTTAGCATATCTCGCACAATAGGTGTTCCCACACTCGATAGGTCACCTGTTGCAATCACGTCATAATCGGATGGCATACGTCCCATATCTTCTAAATGGACTTTAATAGTGCTCCATGCTGCAGGAGCCATCGCTGATCCGAGGTCAAAAGGATCATTCGTTCCATAATCCATAACCCGCCCAATAGTTGCTGCCTCAATACGGATTGAGGAAGGCTGAGTAGACACGAGTGCAGCCCCACTTCCAGTCACGGTAAATGTTGCTGTTTTCGGCTTTTGACCCCCATATTCAGTTGGGTACCTGTATTGCCTTTCTGCGGTAGCATTATGTGAACTTACTGCTGCAATCGCCTGTTTAGCATAACCAGATTCAACCAGCGCTGCCGATAATGCGAGGGTTTCCATTGAAGTTGAGCATGCTCCAAACATGCCAAGTAACGGAATTCCAAGCTGCCGCGCTACATAGTTCCCTGTGACGTTTTGATTCAATAGATCTCCTGTTAATAAAAGGTCGATACTGGTTTGGTCAACTCCAGCTTTTTGCAGGCAATAACGAACTGCTTCTGACATCAATTTTCGTTCTGCGAGTTCCCAGTTTGCTTCGCCACAATGCAAATCATCATAACTAAAATCAAATAAGTTTTTCAGTGGACCGGCCCCTTCAAGCGGCCCGACTACAGTTCCTGTTGATTGAATATAAACAGGTTTTGCAAATGTCCATGTTTGTTTTCCTGCTTGTCCCACAAGTCATTCCTCCTAAAATAGCAAATGCCAGAAATAACGAATGATTCCTAACACGTAAGCTGCCACGACCCCAAAGACGATAACAGAGCCTGCAAGCTTGAAAAGATTTGTTGCAATCCCCAGTACAATGCCTTCACTCTTGTGTTCTAAAGCAGCCGATGTAATGGAATTCGCAAACCCCGTAATAGGTACAGCTGAACCCGCACCGGCAAATTGTCCTAAACGATCGTATATCCCAAATCCTGTTGCAAGAGAGGATAAAAGAATTAAGGTGGCTACTGTAGGGTTACTCGCATCCTTTTCACTGAAACCGAACCAGGAAATATACATTTCGGATAAGAGCTGTCCAAAAGTACAAATTAACCCACCCACAATAAAAGCTTTTAAACAATTCATAAAATAAGGAGGCTTCGGCTGATAATCCTTACTTTTTTGCTTATAATTTTTAGCGTCAAATGATTGCATAATTTCGTCTCCTTTTAACGTACAAAAATCACCCATTGAAATAGCGAGCCAGCAATTTTACCTAAGGCAAATGCCATAAGCAAGGGAAACAAGTAAACTTCTACTCCAATCCGTTTAAACAATAAGGGAAACACATTTATGACCTCTGTTAACGCTGCAGCCAGCAAACCAATAAATATTCCATGAAACAGCCCCCAGATGATCAGCCCGATAACAGGGAAACTGATAGGAAGGTCCCCAAAAGATAAGTATATCCCGAAAAAGACTCCTGTCAGAATCGCTCCTTCGTACCACCGAATTTTCGATTTAGAACGACTAAGCTGCATTAAACGAGGTACTACCCCTAAAACGGTCAGAAAGGCTACAAACCCTGTTCCTACCGCAAAACCGGACGCAAGACCTATAATTGCCTCAATGATCCTCATCTTGCTCAACCTTGTTCTCATTAATGGCTACATAGTGATCTAAGTCTTCCTGATATTTAAATACTTCTACTTCCATAGGATTAGGCTCCTCATTGAATTTTTTATGGAACCAATGATTAAAAAACAAAATCATCCCCAGGCCTAACCCTATGGAATAAGGAACCTGAATCCACAGCGGATGCTCTTTCTTTTCACCCGTTAACATGAAATGCAGCTTTTGTTGAACCGCCTCCATACTGACATCGTAGTGAAAGTTCATAATCGTCATGGCAGCTCCTATAAATAGAAGCACCCAAATTGCAGAAATTAAGATTAGCGAAGGATTTTTCGCCTGTTTCTTGTCGACATGTACAACACATTGATTTGGTCCTAGTATTTCAAGTTCAATATGTGGAAACCGTTGTAAAATGAGTTCGATTAAAGGATGAACATCAATGACGACAATATTCTTATCCTTTTCCTCTATGTTATAAATGGCCATATTCTCAAGGATTTGTTTATAACTGCTTGAACCGGCCACCTTTGCCACATCTTTCACACGAACTACATGATTTGTTGAAACACGGATAGACTGCCTCATTCGAATATATACAGGAGTTGCCATTTGCTGTACGCCTCCCCTGAAAGATTTCTTTGTTAGTATGTGTGAAATGGAAAGAAACATACAAAAAAAAGCTACGCAGGAGTGCGTAACTTTTTCACCTTACTTATTGAGTTTTTCCTGTTAAATAGGCAAAACTTGTTCATTCATTCATGGTTTCTTTCATATGCACAAGGATTTTCTTCTCCAACCTTGAAACTTGGACTTGGGATATACCCAATCTTTCGGCTACTTCACTCTGGGTCTGATCCTTGAAATAGCGTAAATAAATAATTAAGCGTTCCCGTTTCTCCAGTTTATTCATCATATCATGGAGCGTTAAATGCTCGAACCAGTGGGAATCTTCTTCAGCTATCTGATCTACTAGTGTGATCGGATCACCTTCACTTTCATAGACCGTTTCATAAATGGATTGGGGAGATCGGCCCGCTTCTTCTGCTTGAACGACATCCTCTGCAGTAAGATCAAGGGAATCCGCTATCTCATTCACTGTAGGAGATCGCCCCAACTCCTTCAATAACTCTTCCTTTTTCCCACGCACTTTATGATATGTTTCCTTTAGACTTCGACTTACTTTCACACTGCCATCATCTCTAATAAACCGCTGAATTTCACCGATAATCATAGGAACAGCATACGTTGAAAATTTCACATCATAACTAAGATCAAATTTATCAACTGACTTCAATAAGCCAATGCATCCAATTTGATACAAATCATCGGGGTCATAACCTCGCTTTAAATACCGTTGAACAACCGACCATACAAGCCTCGTATTACGCTCAACTAAATAATGCCTCGCCTCTTGATCTCCGGCTTGACTCTTTTTTATTAACTCCCTTACTTCTTTATCGGATAGACGCTCTTTAGTAATATCTGTTTTCATACTCATCGCCCTAATTAGCCAGTGCTCTAGTTGACGTGAGCTGCTTTACCATCCGGATTGTCGTGCCTGCCCCTTCATCTGATTTGATCTCCACCTTATCCATGAAATTCTCCATAATGGTAAATCCCATGCCGGAACGCTCCCACTCAGGTTTCGATGTAAAGAGAGGTTCCCGGGCTTGTTCGATATCGGCCATCCCGATCCCATTATCCTTAATGATAATTTCGATTTGCTCATCTTCCATAGCACACTCAAGAAGTACCGTTTGATCAGGCTTATCTTCATAGCCATGAATAATCGCATTTGTTACAGCTTCTGATACTACCGTTTTAATATCAGTGAGTTCATCCATGGTTGGATTCATTTGACTAATAAAAGAAGCTACGGAAATCCGCGCAAGGGCTTCGTTTTGGCTGACACTTAAAAACTCGATTTTCATATGATTTTTCATGACGCCACCCCCAGCATCTGCAACGCAAAATCTTCATTGTCAACCAATTTAACAATTTTAAACATTCCGGATAGATCAAATAACCTGCGAACTTCTGGCGAGATAGAACAAATCACCATTTCACTGCCTGCAGCCTGAATTTCTTTATATCGTCCAAGCATGACGCCCAGTCCAGAACTGTCCATAAACGATAATTTTTCTAAATTAACGATTACATTTCCTACGTTATTCTGAGCAAGCTGGGCCTGCCATTCTTCACGAAGACTTGTCGCTTCGTGGTGATCTAATTCTCCGGCTAACCTGACGAGCAGCACATTCTCTTTTACAGCAAAATCTACATGAAGACTCAAGTTCTCTTCCTCCTCTATCTTTTAGAGTCACTTAAGTCTTTCGCAGATTTAATTGCATTTTCCTTCTCCAAAACAATACTAGTGGCATATCGCTAAAACTTCTGAAAACTCGTCAAATTTCTAAAGGATCGTTCGAATAACTCTAATATATTTGCGCGCTTGACCGGTTTTGTGGCCTCTAATCGGACTTTTGTTACTTCCTGCCCATTATTTGTAATCACAATCCATCCAAAGTGATCCCCTTTCTTGACTGGAAGATCAAGTGATTTACGCACCTTAAGAGTTGCCTTATATTTTCCTTTTGGCTGATTCTTTTTCTTTAGGACGACAACATCTTTTTCAGGGGCTAAAGGCAGGACTTTCGGTGTCCCTCTCGTAGTTTTCAGTGAATGAAGCACATCATTTTTTGAAAAAAGTTGAACTCCCTCATACTGACTGAATCCGTAATCGAGCATGCTAGTTACATCAGCATTACGTTTCTTTGGAGTTTCTGCTCCCATTACAACGGCAATCATATGAAGATCACCTTTCTTCGCAGAAGCAGTAAGACAGTATTTTGCCTTATCCGTATAACCCGTTTTTAAACCATCCACGCCAGGATATGATTTAATAAGTTTGTTAGTATTCACGAGCCAAAATTCATTCTCCTGACCTTTACGTAAATAGTCTTCATACGTGCTCGTATATTCCGTAATATCCTCATGTAATAATAATTCTCGTGCCATCACCGCCATGTCTCTTGCCGTACTGTAATGTCCTTTCGCGGGAAGACCTGTTGGATTTTCAAAGTGCGTGTTCTTCAGCCCTAGACTTTTAGCCTTTTCATTCATTAATTTGACGAAAGCTTTTTCACTGCCGGCAATTCGTTCAGCCATAGCCACACTTGCATCGTTCCCCGAAGCAATGGCAATTCCCTTAATCAGGTCCTTAACAGTCATCTCTTCCCCTGCTTCAAGAAATATTTGAGATCCTCCCATCGATGCTGCGTTTTCACTGACCCTCACTTTTTCATCTAATGAAATATTACTTTTCTCAAGCTCCTCCATGATCAGGAGGAGGGTCATAATTTTAGTCATACTGGCTGGCGGCAGTTTTTTATCTGCCTGCTTTTCGTATAACGTCATTCCACTGTTTTTCTCCATCAAGATAGCGGATGGCGCCGAATTTACCAGCTCTTCAGCTGTTTCCTCTGCCTTTGCGTAGGTTGGAGTATACATCACTCCTAAAACAGTGATCGCTATTAGTAAGCTGAGTAATCGTTTCATATGTTTCCCACCTTCTTCTGTAAGTGTTCCTATATTTCCCTGTATGAACACTTCTATACGGATATTCAGACGTAAAAAAAGAACCCCGACGCCATGGTCAGAGTTCTTACATGAAACTTAATGTCCTTATTTAATAACTTTATGAATCAATCGAGGAGCTTCTACTTTTTCATTCGAGATTATATAGGCTTGTTTAACTTTTTCGATGGAGGAATCGGGGTTCTCATCATCACTATGAAGTACGACTAATGTTTCGCCCGCCTTTATTGCGTCACCTATTTTTTTCTTGAGTGTAATTCCGACACCGTGATTGATCAAATCGTCCTTTGTAGACCGTCCAGCCCCCAGATACATGGCTGCTACACCTATAGACTCTGCATCAATTTCAGCGATATACCCATCCTGATCTGCCGTCACTTCAATATGGTGCGAGGAAGTTGGCAGGTTTGTTAAGTCATCCACCATGGACAGATCACCATTTTGGGCTTCAATAAAGCTTCTAAAGGCCTCAAATGCTTTACCATTTTCAAGATTCTGTTCAAGTGTCTCGTACGCCTCTTCGTAACTTGCGAAAATTTCAGCGAGAACCGTCATATGTGAAGCCAGTTCCAGTGACAGATTTCTTAAATCTTCTACCTTTTTACCTTGCAGGATTTCAGCAGCTTCTCTGATTTCGTTGGCATTCCCCACTTCGAATCCAAGCGGCTGGTTCATATCACTGATTACAGCAACCGTATTTCTGCCGAGACTGTTACCGATA
This sequence comes from Halobacillus naozhouensis, assembly GCF_029714185.1. Classification (NCBI taxonomy): domain Bacteria; kingdom Bacillati; phylum Bacillota; class Bacilli; order Caryophanales; family Bacillaceae; genus Halobacillus; species Halobacillus naozhouensis. The sequence continues at coordinate 2,315,051 of NZ_CP121671.1, forward strand.
TTCACCATTTCACGAGCAAGTGATTCAGAGTCTTCAAGAGTTTTCATAAACGCACCACTGCCTGTTTTTACGTCGAGCACAATGCTGTCTGCCCCGGAAGCCAACTTTTTACTCATGATTGAGCCGGCAATGAGGGGCAATGAATCAACAGTGCCTATAACGTCTCTGAGCGCATATAACTTTTTATCAGCAGGCGCAAGGTTTCCTGTTTGACCAGCCACAGCTAACTTATGTTCATTGACGTTTTTAATAAATTGTTCCTTTTCCATTTCAATTTTGAGATCCTTAATGGCTTCCAATTTATCAAGGGTCCCCCCTGTGTGACCAAGCCCGCGCCCCGACATTTTAGCTACGGGCACCCCTACTGAGGCTACGAGCGGGCCGACAATAAATGTCACTTTATCACCGACACCTCCAGTAGAGTGTTTATCAACCTTATGGCCCTTTATCGCTGAGAGGTCAATGGTTTCCCCGGAATTGACCATTGCCTGAGTTAAGGTGGCGGTCTCCGCTTGTGTCATCCCTTGAAAATAAATGGCCATCGTAAAAGCAGCCGCCTGATAGTCAGGAATGTCACCTTTTGTGTAGCCATCAATAAAATAATCAATCTCCTGCTTCGTTAACTCTCCACCGTCTCTTTTTTTCACAATGATGTCGTACATTCTCATATTGTCCACCCCTATTTTATGCTGGTAATGTTTTAAGTAAATCTTTTACAAACCCAAGAAAGTCCTCTCTTACTTTGCCAGTTGTTTCAATTACTTCATCATGTGTTAGAGGCTGATCTAAGATCCCTGCAGCCATATTTGAGATACAGGAGATTCCAAGAACACGGATACCCATATGATTCGCTACAATAACTTCCGGGACGGTTGACATACCAACTGCGTCCCCTCCAAGAGTACGAATCATCCGTACTTCAGCCGCTGTTTCGTAAGCAGGCCCGGTATTTCCCACGTAAACTCCTTTTTGAATGTTCAAACTAAGCCGTTCAGCACTTTGTTCAGCATGATGAATTAATGCACGGTCGTAAGCTTCGGACATGTCAGGAAAACGAGGGCCTAGTTCTTCATCATTCACACCCATTAAAGGGTTGTCTCCCATGTTGTTGATGTGATCGGTGATGACCATAAGATTACCCGCCTCAAATGATTCATTCACTCCTCCAGCAGCGTTCGTCACAAACAACGTTTCCACTCCTAATTCCTTCATGACGCGAACCGGGAATGTTACTTGCTTCATGTCATAGCCCTCATAATAATGAAAACGCCCCTGCATGGCGATGACTTGGCGGCCCTCAAGCTTGCCAATGACTAGCTGTCCTTTGTGACCGGACACGGTTGATTCTGGGAAATGCGGGATCTCTTTATATTGGATCATGACAGGATTTTCTATTTCATCGGCAAGTACGCCTAAGCCTGAGCCTAAGATCAGTCCTACTGTCGGCTCAACCTCTACTTTCTCCTGGATAAATGCTGCTGCTTCTTGACTTTGTTGTCTCATATTCGAATCTCCTCTACTGAATATTTTTTAAGAAACTTTTTCCGTACTTCGGCATTTCAACTGAAAAGTTTTCTGCGATCGTAGCACCGATATCAGCAAACGTCTCGCGTTGTTCAAGTTCATTCCCCTTGTTTATGCCATTGTGATAGACAAGCAATGGTACTAGTTCTCTCGTGTGGTCGGTGCCATGATGAATTGGATCATTACCATGATCGGCTGTAATAATTAATAAGTCTTCATCATTAAGCCTATCGAGCACTTCCGGCAGCCGTGCATCGTAGGCCTCAAGTGCTTCGCCATAGCCTTGAGGGTCACGACGATGGCCAAACTTCGCATCGAAATCCACGAGGTTCAAAAAGTTTAAACCAGTAAAGTCCTGGTCCATAGATGCAACCAACTGGTCCATGCCGTCCATGTTATGTTTCGTGCGAATCGCCTCTGTGACACCTTCTCCATCATAAATATCAGAAATTTTACCCAATGCAATAACATCTAAATCAGCGTCAGCCATCTCATTCATAACGGTTCTTCCAAATGGTTTTAAAGCATAATCATGACGATTTGACGTTCTTTCAAAATCTCCAGGTTTACCGGTGAATGGTCGTGCGATCACTCGCCCTACCATATATTCTTCAGCCTTCGTCAATTCACGAGCATACTCGCAAATTTCATAGAGCTCTTCTAAAGGAACTACATCTTCATGGGCTGCAATTTGCAGAACAGAATCAGCAGATGTGTAAGCGATTAGATCTCCTGTATCCATATGGTGCTCCCCTAGTTCTTTGATAATCTCGGTGCCTGAAGCTGGTTTATTCCCCACGATCCCGCGTCCTGTTTTTGTCTTGATCTTTTGGAGCAATTCATCAGGAAATCCGTCTGGAAAAGTACGAAAAGGCTGATCGATGTATAGCCCCATAATCTCCCAATGGCCAGTCATCGTGTCTTTACCGTGTGAGGCTTCCACCATAGTCGTATAGTGTGCGGAAGAGTCCTCCACTTGTTTAATTCCATGAACCGGTGCAATGTTACCAAGCCCCAGTTTCTCCATATTCGGCATCGTCAATCCGTTCATATGTCCGGCAATGTGCCCAAGAGTATGGGCCCCTTTATCGTTGAATTTGTCAGCGTCAGGTGCTTCTCCAATACCAACTGAATCCATCACAATCAAAAATACCCTTTTAAATGATTTCATTTTGTTATACCTCCTAAAATATATTGTCTCTACTCTGTTCAAAACTATATCCTGAAAAGAAGATGTAGGATGTCAGACAACTTGAAAGAAAAAAATGATTACGCTCGTGGATGAAACGAGCGATAAACATCTTTAAGCCGTGATTTGGTTACGTGTGTATAAATTTGAGTCGTGGAAATATCGGCATGTCCAAGCATTTCCTGAACTGCGCGTAAATCTGCCCCGTTTTCTAACAAATGAGTAGCAAAGGAATGGCGTAAGGTGTGCGGAGTGATCTCTTTATTGATTCCCGCTTCAACAGCAACCGCTTTCAATATTTTCCAAAAACCCTGCCTTGACAACGGATTCCCGTGATGGTTGACAAACAACTCCTCAACCTTTTTGTGTTTTACCAATTTCCCTCGCGAACCATTCAAGTATCTTTCTACAGCTTCTTTGGCGAGATCGCCAAGCGGAATAATTCTCTCCTTAGATCCTTTTCCCATGCAACGAACAAACCCCATAGTTAAATGCAGGTCGCTTACTTTTAACGTGATCAGCTCGGTGACACGCAATCCTGTTGCATAAAGCATTTCAAGCATTGCCTTATTCCGGGCTGAGAGCGGATCATTTGATCTTATATTTAAAAGCTTTTCGACATCCTCAGAAGAGAGAACTTTCGGCAGCCTGCGTTCCTTCTTCGGTGTCTCTATATGTAAACTCGGATCTTGATTAGACACTTTTTCCCTAACCAGGAACTGATGAAAAAGGCGAATCGAAGAAAGCAGACGGGCTAATGTAGCAGCCGAACGGCCCTTATCATTTAATTCATACAGGTATTTCATAATGTGAGCACGAGAAACATAATCCCAATCACTTATGCTTTCCTTCGTTTGTAAAAAGTTTTGATATTGTTGTAAATCCCGTTGATAAGACTGGATAGTATTTGGCGATAAACCTCGTTCTACGGTTAAAAAGTGATAGAAATCCTCCAAAGCAAACTTCATGCTCTTACTCCCCTAGTCGAAAGAAAATTGAAAGACGATCCGTCCATTCTGAATCTAGTGGACTGACAACTTTGACAGCTGAACCATCAGGCGGGTCATAACGATGCTGCCGCTCATACTCTTGATGTATCATTCGTATGGCTGCGTAAAAAACACAGGTACATACAGTAAAAACGATAAGGACCTTTATTAAGTCCTGAAGACTGCGTTTGATTTTAGACATAATTAACCCCCTTAATGTCCTTTATAACAGGGTATGCCTAAAATCAATTCAAATATACATAAGATTCCCATCTATACTTCAAACGTACATGATTTTCATTTAATTGTAAATAGAAAAGGTACAGGAACAGCACCCTGCCCTGTTCAATAAACCCGCAATCCTTGTATATCCAAACAAATAGGTGAAACCGCTATAAAGATAGATTCATAGCGGCTTCATTGGATTGAATTTCATTCATTTACGAAGAACTGTTTGCTGGAATGGCTGCTTTTTGACAGACACGACAAATCCCATGAAAAGTCAGGCGATGGTCTTTAACTTGGAAATTCCATTGTCCCTCTATCAGCTTCTCTACATCACCTAATAGATCCTCCTCAATTTCCTCTACGGATCCACATTCAATACAGACGAGATGATGATGAAAATGCTCAGCCCCTTCTTTACGAAGATCATAGCGTGATACCCCGTCACCAAAGTTTATTTTATCCACAACTTTAAGCTCAGAAAGCAATTCTAGGGTACGATATACCGTAGCAAGACCAATCTCAGGCGCTTTCTCTTTTACGAGGAGGTAAACGTCTTCGGCACTTAAATGGTCTTCTTCATTTTCTAGAAGCACTCTCACCGTGGCCTCACGTTGTGGTGTCAATTTATAACTTTGGGAATGCAATTGCTTCTTTATGCGTTCAATGCGATGCTCCATCTCGTTCGTCCCTCCCTCGTAATTCCATTTTCATTATAAGCAGAGACAGAACGAGTGTCAAATTAAAATAATTATAAAGTGTTAATGATAATCATTATAAATAAGGTTGCTTATTAGTTGTAAATCCATTTTACCACTACTTCAAGAATGGGATTAGCAATAAATACTTCCACAATCGAAGCCCCCATTAAGATTACTAAAAGTACACCAAACATGGCACTATAGCGTGCGAACGCCTGGATTATCGGTTGATGGACCCGACGGATAAACAATTGCTTGCACAATGTTAGTGAAAAAATCAGCGCCAGGGCCCCTGCTGTTAAATAGACAGGAATAACCAATAAATTTTGCGGAGCAATGGAAGCTGAGGAGAGCAGTAATCCATACCAACCCATTTGATTGACGAGAAACCCTACAGAAAACCCAACGACAAGACCTTTAATAAACAAAAGCACTGTAATGATCGGCATGCCAACGATAGAAATCCCAAGCAAAAAAAGTAACAGCATATATTTAATATGATAGAGGATACTGTCTCTTAGCAGTGTCGTTTTGGATTGTCCTTCTGTCCCTATCATTTGCTCAAAAAATTGCTTTAGATAAAAGAATAAGTCCTGTTTTTGGACAAAATTCATACTGTTAACAATTACAGCACCAAAGATCATACCCATAATGAATAGAACGAAAATAAACACGAATATACTCATATGATTATTAACATCTTTTCTTACCATTTTTGCGCCCTGTCGCATGGATTCTTCATCCTTTCTCATAAACGATCTATGATTAATCTATGATGAAAGGATGAAAAGTAGACCAGGTTTACGAGAGTTTTGGCTGTACTTTTCCGTACACGCCTCCTCCCCCTTCTACTATAGTCAGTTCACCTGTTCTCATTGCGATGATTGAAGCTGCTACATGCCGGGGTATGACCTCTATCATTTCCTCGAAACTTGTTTTATGAATGATAGTCATTTCGGTCCCGAAGGCATCCAGTATTCTCCCATAAGTCTTCTTGCCAACTCCTGGAAGATAATCCAAAGGAACTTGATAAATATATTCAGGACGAGCTGGAGCATCACTAGTCCCACCGCTCAATTCTTCAATTCGATCAGCTACGCCTTTCACCATCTTTCTCGATCCACATGCTTCACAAACATGGTCAGCAGGAGAACCGGGATGAAAGCAGGCAGCGCAAACTGTCCTGTGATATTTGCCCAATTTAGGGTTCATGCCAAAATTTTTTCTAATTCCTCTGCCACCGGACTGGTGTAGTGCTTTGCCAAATTCTGAAAAAGAGGAGGCCCCTACCTCAACGAGCTGATATTCGCGTGCCAGTCTAATCGCCGAATGGGCATCTGAATTTGTAACAAAAGGATAGTCATGAAGTTCTTCAATTCGGTCTGCCATGTTGGAATCGGAACTCAGACCCAGTTCAACTCCATCAATAAGATCAGGATGAAAGACTTCCTTCAAACTTTTCTTTACCCCTTTGCCATACATACTCTTAAACGGAGTGAATACATGAGCGGGAATGAACCAGCCTCCTTGAGAATGAACATATTCTTGCAGTTCCCGCCCTGTCCCGTAGAATCGCTGTGAACTTAAATTAATATTTGTCATCTTATAGGACAACCACTCTGTAAATGCCTTCATTTTCACAAGAGATGGAAAATAACAAAGCACGTGAACCGGACCACTGCAGGCAGCATCATAAATTTCAACTTCGGAACCGAGAACCAACACAGTTTCTTCAAAACGAATCCCGCCATCTTCAAGTTCTTCCGCCCGGCCCTCGCTTATCAGATGAGTGAGTTCCTCCTGGACAGCCGGAACATGGGCATCGATCACGCCCACAATATCCAGCCCTTTCCTTCGACTGGCTTCTTCTAGGATAGCTGTGATTGTCAATGATTTTGATCCGGTAATTTTTACTGGATTTCCGTTCCAATCACTACCTACATGGACATGGAGGTCGGCAAAACATTTTTGTAAGCTCATTTAGCATTTCCTTTCAAGCTTAAATAGAGTAATGCATAAGCTGTCTTCGCATCATGGATTCGGTGCATACTTGCAAGCTGTTCCGCTTCCTCTAGTGTTAGTTCCTGCATTTCAACAAACTCATCCTCATCTAAAGAGGCTGCTTCTTTAAGCGGCTTCAATTGATCTGTATAATAGAGATGTACAAGCTCATCTGCAAATCCAGGTGAAGTATAGAAAGAGGTAATTAAGTTAAGTCGATCTGTCGTGTAACCTGTTTCTTCCTCTAATTCTCGTAAGGCGGTTACTTCTGGCTTTTCCCCACTCTCAAGTTTCCCTGCGGGGATTTCTAAAATACTTTTTTCCAGGGCTTTACGGTATTGCTCCACAAACACAATTTTCCCCTCATCCGTCAAAGCTATAATAGCTACAGCCCCTGGATGTTTGATTAACTCCCGTTTGGATGTTTGTCCATCGGGTAAAGTAACTGTATCAACTTGCAACTGAATAATCTTACCTTTATAAATAATTTCTGTATGATTTGTTTTTTCTTCAAATTTACTCAAAGACTTAGTCATCCTCTCTACTATCTTTATGTTAGTTTAACATAGAGGTAAATATACTCAGCAAAACTACTTCATTACATTATTGAAAGGAAGATAATATATGAATAAACGTCAGTTAGGAGCATCCAATTTATATGTTTCAGAAATCAGCTTAGGCGGTATGTCCTTTGGGAAGGATAAACGACAAGCGAAATCCATTATAGACCGGGCTTTGGAAGCAGGGGTCAATTATATAGATACAGCTGACCTTTATGACTTCGGCATGAATGAAGAAATTATAGGTGACGCCATTCAAGGCCGCAGGGAAGACTTGCTCGTTGGAACAAAAGTCGGAAATAATTTCAAGCGAGGAGAAGAAGGCTGGTCGTGGGACCCATCAAAAGCCCATATAAAAACAGCCGTCAAAGATAGTTTGCAACGGTTAAAAACAGATTATATTGATCTGTACCAGCTTCACGGCGGAACCATCGATGACCCAATTGATGAAACGATTGAAGCGTTTGAAGAGTTAAAACAAGAAGGGCTGATTCGTGAATACGGTATTTCTTCCATTCGACCAAATGTCATCCGTGAGTATGTAGAGAAATCGAACATCGTCAGCGTCATGATGCAGTATAACGCCTTAGACAGAAGGCCTGAAGAAGGGATTCTCGATCTGTTAAAAGATAATCAGATTAGTGTATTAGCACGAGGTCCGCTAGCGAAAGGCATACTTTCCTCTAAAGGAGTAGAAGTGGCCCAACAGAAAGCTAAAGACGGCTTTCTAGATTACAGCCAAGAGGAAGTACTCACAATTACAGAGAAATGGCAGCAGATGGCGGATGTTAAGCGTCCATCTTCCGCTCTCGCCCTGGAGTACATTCTATACCACCCGGCCGTCGCCACGGCTGTATTTGGCGCAAGTTCCTTGGAGCAGTTGAACGACAACCTGAACTACCTTGATGCTGTGCCACTCACTGAACAATTGTACGAGGCCATTCACGGTTTGACAAAGCCTATTACCTATCAAAATCATCGTTAAATTGAAATATGTACCTTTAATCACAATAAACGCCCACCATTTAAGGATGGGCGTTTATTTTTTAAACTTTTTCCAATCGAGGTTACTTTCATTGAGAAGTTGTTCGAAGCTTTTGTTCGCTTCTTTTCTTTTCCTTTCCTCCATTCTCCGCAGTCGGTCTTGCTCCTGTTTTTCCTCTTCAACATGTTTGAGCGCTGATTTTTAGCTCGGAGCTTATCAAGCACGTCCTGATTAAGATGCTCGCTAACTGAATCTGGCTGGTTTTTTTTCTCACTCATAACGGCACCTCGTTTTTGATCGTACCGGTTGGGATTATCGGATTCAATACTCCTTCAGGGCTGCTTAAACGGAAGAAGCCTTTGCTTGTGAAATCCAATTTCATCTCAGGTTTAAAAAACGTAGACTGCTGTCGGTCAATAATTACATTGAATTTTTCATTCTCAACCGCTTTATCGCTATCTTTAAACATGGTATCCGTTAACCTGATGGTTGGCTGTCCGTTTACCCCGCAGCCTAACCCCTCCGTATCATAAAACAATCTCAGGAAAGAATGATTTTCATCTTGTAACAGATTAAGCTGCTCATTTGCAGCATTCGTTATCGTTAACTTCACTTTTATTCCTCCCATTCGCCTTTATCATAAGAAAAACGGTAGAGGGTATGCAACCGATTTGCTTTAGCGCCACCATTGTTGACCTACTGCGATCAAGCTGTAACTACGGGCAGTAATAAATAAATTACTTTTTACTAAATTGTCGTTTAAGGCCACGTTCCACCAGCCCCGGAGCTAATTGGTAAGCCTTACTGCCTGAATCCATCCAGGCTGGCAAATTAATTTCCCTCCGCTTCGTAAATAAGTGTTTTACGACAGAAAGGGCTACTTTATTAGGATCGAGCATCACGTTCTCAACGGCTTTCTCGTAACCTCCTGAAGGATCTGCTGACTTAAAAAAATTTGTTCGAACAGGACCGAGATTTACCGATGTCACATAAACTCCGTCTTTTTCAACTTCCATTCGCAGTGCATTTGTAAATCCAATTACTGCGTGTTTAGAAGCTGAATAGACAGATGATCTAGGAGTAGCAATCTTTCCGGCCTGGGAAGCAATATTTACAACATGACCTTGTTTTTGATTTAAAAAATGAGGTAAGAGCTGATGAGTCGTTCGAATAAGTGACTTCACATTTACAGCAAGCATCCTGTCAATATCCTGCCATTTTGCCTCAGAAACATAATCAAATACGGCCATTCCTGCATTATTAATAAGGGCATCTATTGGACCGTGTTCGAAACAAATCCGATCAATTACATCCTTCCAGTCGGCATCATTAGATAAGTCCGCTTCATACCAGTAGCAAGGCACCTCAAACTCCTGCTGGACATGCTGTGAAATAATTCTTAACCTGTCTACCGATCGTGCAGCGAGAATAGGGATACCTCCTCTCCTTGCCACGTGGATAGCTAAATACATTCCGATTCCGCTGGACGCTCCTGTAATTAAAATTTTTCTCCCTGATAAATGTCTTTTCATAACTATCACCTGTTTACATAATATATTTTTTGTCTACCTTGAATAGCTGTTTGAACGAGTTGCTGTTGTTCTAAGTAATCTAATTGACCGAGCGTCTCTGACATGGTCAATCCAAATTGGCTGTCTATTTGTTTGGGAAACAGTTGTGCACAAACTTCATAGGCACATAGAGGTTTTGCTTGAATCATCTCTAGCACTGCATGAGCACGTTCAACCTGCTTTCTTAAACGTCTGTGAATAAGATCCATAACTTTGTCAAAAGACTTGCCGTGCCCTGGATACACAGTATTAACGTGATAATCAGCTATCTTTTCCATCGATTCCCTATATTGCAACAATGGCCTTGGGCGCTCCTCCCCTTCTATGTAAGAAGGCTCGAGCAATGGATTGGATGAAATATGGCCAAGTACATGATCGCCTCCCAGTAATGCACCATCAGCTTCTCTTACGAATGACAGGTGCGATTGAGCATGACCAGGAGTTTCAATCACCTTCCAATCCTCATGCCCTGGCAAGCGTTCTCCTTCGTATAATTCTTGTGTCAAAATACCTTTTGAGCTCAGCTCCAAAGGCTTGCGCAGTCCCTTAAGAAAACTGAAATACTGTGAAGGCACACCAGATTCCACATACATTTCTTCAAAGAACTCTTCATACCTTACGAAGAACGCTTCCTCTCTTTCCAGCCACGGCCGAACCTTAGGATGGGCCGCCACATTCTGCACCCGAGAAAGATACTCAATAAGCCCCATGTGATCAGGATGATGATGTGTCAGTATAACTTGCTCAATATCCTTTGGGCTATAGCCTAACTGCTTTAGTTGTGTCTGTAATGCCTCCCAGGCCTCGTCTGTTTTCACTCCTGCATCCACAAGTGTGAGTGCCTCACCAGCTAGCAGATAAGTATGAACATCACCGACTGCGTATGGGGTCGGCAATGTAAGTTTATGAATTGTATCTTTCAGGGTTTTCATAAATCATCCTCCATAAAATGAATCACCATTCATTTATTTCTTCTTTTATTGTAGCATGATATATCCCACAATGACGCACCTTCATTATTCCCCTGTAAGACTAAGAGCGAAAAAAATAGTGAAGGGTCTCGGTTACAATTTTAGGAAGCTTGTCAAAACTGTACGTGAGTTCTAATCGTTCTGTCCATTGATGGGCATCCTTACCTAGTGGACCAATGTTTATAATGGGCATGGTCAACGATTCCATGACATTCGATGGTAAATTAAATCCCTTCCCTTGAATTGGCATTTGTCTCAGCAGTTCCTCTATAGGGGATTGCTGAGAAGCAGGACCAATGAAACTTAGATCAGACAGGCCAGGAAAATACTCCTGTTCAGAAACAACTACGTCAAACTCTTTTTCTGCAAAAGTGATAGCCTGTTTAGCAGCCTCTTGAATAAGTGGATCCTCATGAGAGGACACCGCTGGATAAAAAGGCGGACTGTAAAACAGGACCATCATAGGAGTAATGTCCTTACACAAAGAGGCTAGTTGCTGCACAAGTAACGTAGAAAAATCACGATCTCCTTTATCACGTTGCTTGATTAATAAATTCTGCCGCCGTTCCACCTCTGATTTCCCATGACGATGAACTGCTTCGTTATACAACTGATCGTACGTGAAAATATGGATGGACGGATCAAACGACGAGGTCTGTGACGACTGCAAATAAAAAGAAGCCTGTTTATCATAATGAGCAATAATATTTTTCTTTGCCCGTTCAGCAGCTTGAAGTAATTTATCATTCAGTTCACTAATGGTCTGCTTCATATAAAGAACATTGTACATCGTCACCGCGGCCTGAGGCGTCTGAACAGAATACTCCTCTTTGAGATCCCGTTGCATTAAACTGATTGGAGGCGGCGTTCTCTCTCCATTCACTTCCTCTATAAACGCTTCGTTTAATTCCAATTCCTTTGCCAAATAACTGATCATCAGATTGGCATTCAGCCCTCCGAACGGCTCCCCGGCATGAGTTTCTTTTCCATAGCATAAAAAACCCGGGAGCAATTTCCCAATAGAGCCTGTGTAAAGATAATAGGATGAATCACCAGGATACTTACTAAACATGGGTTCACCATTAATGGTCGTCTTATACTCCAGATCCTCTTCCTGTTTCATTTTCTCAAGGACAGGGAGAGCTGTCAGCATTCCTTTGGAGTTCACTTCTTCATCTGGTACAGCCAAAAGCAGCAAATTGCCATCAAATTCACCATTCATCGCCTTTTCGAGTAATGATAAGTGAACGACAAGTCCTGCTTTCATATCCATCGTTCCTCGACCGAACAGCCAATCACCGGTTTGTAAATCACTCGCGGCATCTTCAGGCAGCTCATCGAATACTTTTCGAAACTCCTGGGTCAGCTCCTTCGGGTAAAAAGCAAGGTTTTCCCATGAACCATAGTCCTGAACGGATACAACGTCAGCGTGGGAAAGCAGGACAATCGTTTTTTTGGCATTCCCTTTTTTGACTAACGCTGTCAGAAGCTGACGTCCATCATCCAATGGGTGAAGGGAGAGATGGGATGGGTTATTTTGATAATAATCATGATCTTCTAAAATATAATATAAGTATTCAAAAATTGCGATTTCGGCTTTCGTACCTGTGATACTCGGGTACTCCACCAAGGAACAAAGAAGATCGGTTAATTGCTGCTTCGTCTGCCATTTGTTCATATACTGATGCTCCTTTTATCATTGACTTTTCTAAAAGAATAAACCACAATCAAACGTAACTATTCGAAGAGGTGACTGCCTATGACCAGGACCATGATTTATGCTCATAGAGGAGCAAGCAAGCTTGCTCCTGAAAATACAATGCCGGCTTATGATTTAGCCAGTGAATCCGGAGCAGACGGACTTGAGATTGATGTTCAGCTGACTAAAGATAATATTCCAGTTCTGATTCATGATGAAAATGTCCGTCGTACTACCAATGGGACAGGCTTCGTGCAAGATTATACATATGATCAATTAAGGCTATTAGATGCTGGCAGCTGGTTCTCTTCTAAATTTTCTGATTGTTCTATTGTAACACTTGATTATTTTTTACGCTGGTTTAAAAACCGGTCTATGCAATTAAATGTTGAGTTAAAAACGAATGTGATACATTACAATAATATTGAGGCCATCGTGTACGATCAGCTAAATTATCATCAAATGTTAGATCGCACTGTAATTTCCAGCTTCAATGTAGCAAGTGTTGAAAAAATAACAGCCATCGATTCAAATGTACAAACAGCATTCCTAACCTCGATCAAAAGAAAGCACCTCCCAAAGTATGCCTATGACCATGGAGCTTCTTCTCTTCATGTAAAATACCGCATGCTTGATAAAGCTCTCGTGAAACAATGTCACCATCACCGAATGCCGCTTCGCATTTATACAGTAAATCGCCCAAGTTGGATGACAAAATGCTTCAAACTTGGATGTGACGGTATATTTACAGATGTTCCCCACGAAGCTGTAGAACAACGTGATTTATTTGAATCCAAATAGTAGCCATATCATTCCATACCTGGGAAAAGAGTTTAATTAAAAAGATCTGCAACAACTCCGATAAATAGGATGGTCTGTTTATCGGCTTTTTGTTTTCACTCACTTCTTAATAAGCTCTCCTCCCCGTTTTACACCCTTCTACTTAGTTCAAATTAGTGGCCTGCCCGCCTTTCTTTTGGTATTTTGTTAATATGCAATGCTTTGTTAAAAGTTTCCGTTTTTCGCCTAAGGTACTAATACCTCTTTAAAGGTGAAAGATTAAAAAAGAGTTTTTAAGTTCATTATGAAGGAGTAACAAAATGAAACATAAACTATTTTCACCCTATACGATCAAAAATCTTACCCTGAAAAATAGAATAGTCATGTCTTCTATGTGTATGTATTCCTCTAATAATGAAGATGGAAAGGTTCAACCATTCCACCTTGCTCACTATGAGAGCCGGGCAGCTGGTCAGGTTGGTTTGATTATGACTGAAGCTACAGCAGTGCAGCCTGAAGGCAGAATCTCTTATCAAGATTTAGGAATTTGGGAAGATGATCAAATAGATGGTTTGAAATCAATCACAGAGGCAGTCCATCGTCATGATGCTAAGATTGGGATCCAACTCGCTCATGCAGGCAGAAAAGCAAATGTAAAGGAATCCTTTGCACCGAGTCCTGTTGCCTTTAATGCCTCTTTAAAAGAACCGCAGGAAATGAATAAAACTGATATTCAAAATACCGTTATATCCTTTCAAAAAGCGGCTTCACGTGCAGAACAGGCAGGCTTTGATGTAATTGAGCTTCATGGTGCTCATGGTTACTTAATTAATCAGTTCTTATCTCCGTTAACTAATCTAAGGAATGATGAGTATGGAGGAACTCCTGATAATCGTTATCGTTTTCTAAAAGAAGTACTTAAAGCAATAAACGAAGTATGGAATGGACCGATATTTGTCCGTGTCTCAGGAAATGAATACCATAAAGCTGGTAATTCAATGGATGATGTTATTTATTTTGCGGATCAAATGAAGCAGCAAGGCGTTCACCTGATCGATGTAAGTTCTGGCGGAGTGGTTCCTGCTGCGATTGAGCCATACCCAGGTTATCAAGTTAGTTACGCTCAACAAATTAAGGAAGGTGCAGAAATAGCTACTGGCGCCGTTGGGTTGATCACTTCAGGAAACCAAGCGGAGGAAATTTTGCAAAATAATCGTGCTGACCTGATTTTCCTTGCCCGTGCCCTTCTTAGAAATCCATATTGGCCAAAACAGGCTGCTGACGAACTCGGTTTTGATTTAAAAGGTCCGCTGCAGTACACAAGAGCTTGGACAGGCGGCTGACCCTTCCTTTTTAATTAAATGGGTGTGTCCGTTAAAATCAGATGGTATGATTAGATGGAAAGGAGGTCTACTATATGGAATTGTTTTTTCTTGGAACAGGTTCAGGCGTTCCTTCAAAAAACCGAAATGTGTCGTCATTAGTGTTAAGGATGCTTGAAGAACGTGGGACGATATGGGTCTTTGATTGCGGGGAAGCAACCCAGCATCAGATCTTACATACATCAATTCGGCCACGTCGTATTGAAACGATATTTATTACACATTTGCACGGCGATCACGTATATGGGCTTCCCGGATTATTAAGCAGCCGCTCCTTTCAAGGTGGACAAACTCTCGTTACGGTATATGGTCCCAAAGGGCTAAAAGAATATATAGATGTCAGTTTAAGGGTTAGTGGGACCCGCTTGCGTTACGACTTGCGGGTAATCGAGGTATCGGAAGGGATCCTTTTTGAGGATGAGAAGTTTACCGTCCATGCGATCAAGCTTGATCATGGTTTAGAAAGCTATGGTTATCTCATTAAAGAGAAAGATAAACTAGGAGAGCTGTTGCCTGACAAGCTTAAAAAACTTGGCATCCAACCGGGTCCGGTTTACCAGAAGATTAAAGAAAATGAGGTTACAACTTTAGAAAGTGGACAAATTATCCATCGTGAGGATGTAATAGGTCCACCTAAAAGAGGGCGGAAAATTGCCATTTTAGGTGATACAAGGTACATACCCGAGTTAAGTGAACAGCTGCGCGGAGTAGATACCCTCGTTCATGAGGCTACTTTTGCAAGTGAAGAGGAGACAATGGCTTATGATTATTTTCATTCCACGGTCAGACAAGCAGCGACACTAGCAAAGAAAGCTGGTGTTGGGGAGCTGATCTTAAATCATATTTCCTCCAGGTACCACGGTTCAGCTATTAAACAACTCGAGCAGGAAGCAAGGGCTATTTTCCCAAGGACAACCATTGCCTATGATTTATATCAGCATGCAATAGGGCAATTTGATTAGGGGCATGGTAACAACCTTAGAACCCCCCGACGCTAAAAGCGTTAGCTCATAATTTGAGCAAGTTAGAGTATAAAGCCTATTCACCTTTCTCTGCCACCCGTCATTCTCGCCCAGATCTGTTGGAATGGTGCGGTTATGGAAAACAAGATATTTGGCTCTATTCTTCCTGTCAAAACATTTGATACACTAGTATAAGTAATTGATCAGGTTAACAAACGACTAAATTTAACCCGAGTTGGTACCCTAGCTCACAATTCGGGTTGAAAGCTTTAAAAAATTGTAAGGTTAATGAGAAAAATACGGCGAACCTGGGAGTTTAATTTCTTGGGAGTCGTGTTTTTTGTTTGATCGTAAAAACGAACCACAAGACGTGATTTCGAAAGGAGGTCAGCTTCATGCATGCCACTATACGAAGAATGACATTTTACTTTTTGGGAATTATTATATTAACTTTTGGGATCGCCTTAACTATACAATCAAGATTAGGTACCTCTCCTTTTGACGCTTTGCTCGTTGGCTTATTTCGAACATTTGGACTGACCGTGGGCAGCTGGGAAATTGTTGTCGGCCTCACTATGATCTTGTTCAATGCCCTGGCAGAAAAACGCCGTCCTGAATATTTGGCTTTGCTCACTTCTCTAATGACTGGGGTCTCAATAGATGCCTGGCTTTTTGCTATAGATGGATGGGCGGTGCCGGAAACTTTGCTGACTAAAGCCACTTGTTTAGGTATTGGCGTTGTTACCAGTGCATTAGGAATAGCGATCAATTTACAAGCTGATTTTGCACCTAACCCATTCGACCGCTCTATGCTTGTAGTCAGAAATTTGACGGGCTGGAACGTTTCCGTTTCACGTGCAGCCATCAGTATAGTCCTCGTCTTGCTCGCAGCCTTGTTTAATGGAGCTATCGGAGTAGGGACCATCATTATTACTTTTTTAAGTGGGGTACTAATTCATCTGTTTACTCCTTACGTTTCACGGGCAGATCAATTTCTAGCAAATCGTTACAGATATACGAAGAAGCATGCGTAATTGCGCATGCTTCTTTTTAATCTTGCTGTTTTTTCAAAGCTTCCTGCAGAGATACGCTTTTTAATTTTCGTTTTGTAACATAGATAAGATTATAAAACCAAGGACAGTCCTCCCCCAGCTCAAACCAACTGGCATTAAAAAGCCTGTTTGTTCAACAAGTGAATTCATCATCGCTCTAATCACCATCAGTTCATTAGGATGCCCTTACCCATTTTTCGTTTGCCTTATTATGTCTTATAGTCATGAAACTGTGCAACACCAACCCTACGAAAATGATCCATACCCCAAATAGAGTCTTACTACCGACAAAACTTGATGAGAAAGTATATGGACTCATCGAAGTCATCGAGCTTTCTTAAAGCCAGGCAGCCATTATGCCCCAGGTGCTCATCAACTTGGGGTTGTTGAGTATGTCACGGTCATGTCAAGGGAAACTACAATTGCGATTGATGGAATTAATTACTTCGAAAAACCTAGAATCCTTTCAAAAATTCATAAGAAGTAAAGCTTTTACACAAGATAACGAGGAATGAACTACTAACGATAAAGGGTGTATTGTCATGAAAGTTGCAGAATTAATTGTGAAATGCCTCGAAAATGAAGGTGTAGAGTATATTTTCGGTGTTCCTGGAGAAGAGAACATCGACCTTATGGACGCACTTCTTGGGTCAAAGATCGAATTTATTGTTACCCGCCACGAAACGAGTGCAGCATTTATGGCCGGAACATATGGGAAATTAACAGGGAAACCTGGTGTATGTCTCGCCACACTTGGACCAGGGGCTACAAATTTATTAACCGGGGTGGCTAATGCAAATATGGATCATTGTCCACTGATTGCGATCACCGGTCAAGCTGGTATGAACCGTCAGCACAAAATTTCACATCAATATTACGACCTTGTCGACATTTATGAGCCTGTCACGAAGTGGAACGCACAAGTTAAGACAGCTGAAATCGTCCCTGAGGTTGTGAGGAAAGCTTACCAAGTGGCTGGTCAGGAAAAGCCTGGTGCTACACATATTGATCTGCCTGAGGATATTGCAGGAATGGAAGTCGATGCAGAACCACTTCTCATTACAGGACACGCGATCCCTCAATCAGATGAAAAAGTGATCCAGGAAGCGGCTGCTCTCCTTAACCAGGCCGATTATCCACTCATCCTTGCTGGGGACGGTATTACCCGTGCCCAAGCCACCGACCTATTTCGCAAATTTGTAAAGGACACTCAAATTCCTGTCGTCCACTCCTTCATGGGAAAAGGATCCCTTTCATGGAAGGAAAATATAAGCTTGATGACTGCCGGCATAAGCGGTAAGGACCATATTACATGTGGGTTTGAAAGGTCGGATTTAATCATTTGTATTGGATTTGATATGGCTGAAACTCCCCCAAGAAATTGGAATCCTGATGGTTCTACGAAAATCTTACACATTGATACAGAAGAAGCCGAGATTGATTCCTGTTACCCTGTAGCATTAAATGTGGTTGGAAATATTAAGGAAAACATTGAGGAACTTTCAAAAGTTGTGACCTACAAAGAAAGAGATCTTGACTGGGTTTCCACCATAAGAACTCAAATCTTAGACGAGTTCGAGCATTATAAGCAGGATGACAGTTTCCCCATCAAACCTCAAAAAATTATTACAGATCTCCGTGACGTGTTAGGGGATCAAGACATAGCTATTTCAGACGTAGGAGCACATAAAATGTGGATGGCGCGCATGTATCATACAGCAGAACCAAATACTTGCCTCATATCGAATGGTCTAGCTTCCATGGGAGTAGCCGTTCCAGGGGCGATTGGTGCAAAGATGGCATTACCTGATAGAAATGTAGTTGCAGTCTGCGGGGATGGCGCCTTTCAAATGACAGGAGCGGAATTAGAGACAGCCGTGCGCCTCAATCTCCCTATCGTTATTTTGTTATGGAGAGATGACGGCTATGGTCTGATTGAATGGCATCAAATGAAAAAGTTCGAGCGAGCTTCCCATATTAGTTTCGGTAATCCAGATTTTGTCCAGCTTGCAAAATCGTACGGATTTGAGGCGATGAGTATCGAGGAAACGAAAGAATTAAAGCCTGCACTGGAGAAAGCGATAGCGATGAACAAGCCAGTGTTAATTGATTGCCCAGTTGATTATAGTGAAAACATGAAACTGACTGAAAAACTGAAAAACATTAACTGCTGAAGAGGTGAGAGTATGAAAATTGGTTCCATTATAAACGGCCAGGAATACAAAGAGGAACATCGTGAAACCTTATCTGTCTTTAATCCTTTTAATCAGGAAAAAGTAGCTGAAATTGCCTTAGCAGGAGTCGAAGATGTAAATAAAGCTATCGATCAAAGCTTTGACACCTTTCATAGCACGATGAAGACTATGCCAGCCTATCAACGGTCAAATATATTACTCAAAACCGCAAACCTGCTGGCGGACAGAAAGGAATCCTTTGCTGAAATCATAGCCAAAGAAGCCGGCAAACCACTGAAATATAGCCGTGGTGAAGTGGATCGTGCTGTCCAAGTACTTCGATTTGCTTCGGAAAATGCGAAACATATTTATAGTGAAGTGATTCCTTTGGACGCTGCAGTAGGAGGAGAAAATCGTCTTGGTTTTACCAAAAGGGCTCCTCTCGGGGTAGTATCAGCGATTACACCGTTTAACTTCCCGCTAAATCTGTCCCTTCACAAACTGGCCCCAGCTCTAGCTGCAGGCAATGTAGTTATATTTAAGCCAGCTGAGAAGACGCCGGTATCAGCTTATATGCTTGTACAACTGTTTCATGAAGCCGGTCTTCCTACTGGAGCCTTGAACCTTATTATGGGCAAAGGCGAAGTTGTCGGTGACGTGCTTGTACAACATGAAAAAGTGCAGAAAGTTACATTTACTGGGAGCCTGCCTGTAGGAAAAAATATTCGTGAGAAAGCCGGTTTTAAAAAAGTTACTTTAGAACTTGGCTCCAATTCCCCTAACATCCTTTTTGAAGATGCTGATATGGAACAAGCAGTTGAAGACCTGGTGAAAGGAGCCTTTGCTTTTTCCGGACAAGTTTGTATATCAGCACAGCGAATTTATGTTCACCATTCCCTATATGATTCGTTTCTAAAGGAATATGCAAAGCAAACAGAAGCTTTAACGATAGGTGATCCACTTAACGAAAATACTGA
This sequence comes from Halobacillus naozhouensis, assembly GCF_029714185.1. NCBI lineage: Bacteria > Bacillati > Bacillota > Bacilli > Caryophanales > Bacillaceae > Halobacillus > Halobacillus naozhouensis. The sequence goes on from NZ_CP121671.1 coordinate 2,334,793, forward strand.
TTTTGGACCCATGATCAATAAAGAGGCTGCTGAAAGAGCGAAAACATGGATCGATGATGCTCAATCGAATGGAGCTAGAATTGTAACGGGCGGGGAACTGAACGGAACTATGTTATCGCCTACCATCATGACCGACGTAAAAAGTGATATGAAAATCATTGCTGAAGAGGTTTTTGCACCAATAGTGTCAGTCATTCCATTTGAAACAGAAGAAGAGGTCGTAAAACACTCCAATGATTCCATTTACGGCTTACAAGCAGGGGTGTTTACAAAGGACATCAATAGAGCTCTCCGTGTCGCGGATCATCTTGAGATGGGTGGGGTGTGGATTAATGAAATTTCAACCTATCGTCAGGATAATCATCCGTATGGTGGTGTGAAACAAAGTGGGATCGGACGCGAAGGGGTCAAATATGCGATTGAGGATATGACGGAAATAAAATTCATTGGAATTAATCTAAACGAAAAAAGACTATGACGGTGTGTCATAGTCTTTTTTTGAGCGCTTATTTCATGTCATTATGGTTAGATTCCATATCAGACCCTCTTATCCAGCCACGTGCCTCCATCGCTTTGACTAAGTGATTAATTCCAACCATATAAGCAGCATCCCTCATCCGACACTTCTTATCGTTTTTCATTTCCAGCACTTTCTCAAAACCAAAAAGCATATGCTCTTCAAGCTTTTCATTTACTTCTTTCTCTTTCCAGTAATAGTTCATCGTATTTTGAACCCATTCAAAGTACGATACCGTGACACCACCTGCATTACAAAGGATATCAGGGATCACGAATACCCCTTTTTCTTCAAGAATCTTATCCCCATCAGGTGTCGTTGGCCCATTGGCCGCCTCGGCAACAATTTTCGCCTGAATATTACCGGCTGTTTCCTTCGTAACCTGATTTTCAATTGCAGCTGGAATAAGAATATCGACAGGAAGCCCAAACATCTTATCATTCGTGATCGACTCTGCATCAGAAAAATCGGAAGCATAATTACTACCGTCCTTCACAAAGTCAAGCAAAGCCGGAATATCGATCCCCTCTTCGTTATAAATTCCTCCCCGTGCATCTGTAACAGCAACAATTTTCACTCCTAATTCATGCAAAAACTTAGCTGTCATGCTTCCAACATTACCGAAACCCTGGAGGGCAGCTGTAGACTTACTTAAATCCATGTCTAAAACTTTAGCAGCTTCCCGAATTGTAAAAACTACTCCCCGTCCTGTAGCCTCCAGCCGGCCTAGAGAACCACCTATAATAACCGGTTTACCTGTGATCATTCCTGGAATATTATAACCTCGCAGCTGATCAAATTCATCAATCATCCATCCCATAACCTCCGGGCTCGTATTCACATCAGGAGCCGGAATATCTTTTTGTGGGCCAATAATTGGAGTGATTTTTCTGATATACGTACGACTAAGCGTTTCAAGTTCTGACACAGATAGGTTCTCAGGGTCAACAATAACCCCGCCCTTTCCACCGCCAAACGGAATATCCACAATCGCTGTTTTTAAGGACATCCAGACCGAAAGGGCCTTTACTTCATCCACATTAACATTGGGATGAAACCTGATTCCGCCTTTCGTTGGGCCGAGGATATCAATGTGTTGCGACCGAAAACCTGTGAAGTTTTGGATCGTTCCATCATCCATGCGAATCGGAAGTGACACTTCCAGCACCCTCATTGGCTTTTTCAGTACGTGATAAACGTTCTCGTCTAACCCTAGGGCCTTAACAGATTCCTGTATTAACCCTTTAACAATGTCGTATGGATTATGATCGTGTGTAGTAATATCTGATTCTGCTTTATCTTGATTCTGCTTTTCTTTTGCCATATCTCTATCACTCCTCATTTGGAATCTCTCTTTCTAAAATTCCAATAAATTCTCCTTTTTATACCGAAAGACAGGGTAAAAAAAGAAAGGATAGCCATGCAAATAAAGCTAAGCTATCCATAGTTATCATGAGGTTAGTTATTTTTAAAGTCATCTAAAAAATCTTTCTGAAAACTGGTCGTCATCCTGGCATCTGAAGGACTTTTCAACTTTTGAAAAGGATTATGTCCATATTTCTCGGTTAGTGTATCAATCACATGGTACAATTTTTCTTTACCAGCATGTTTCTGGTAGCTGAATAAATCGAGTTGCTGGGTAACTTCAGCTTGCTCGACTAGATCCTGGGCTGTAATGCCGAGCAGTCTGATAGGCTGCTGGTTCCAATGTTCATCAAATTGATGATATGCTGCTTGAAACAGCTCATCTGACGATTCAACAAAATCAGGGAGCTGGCGGCTTCTTGTTATAGTCTTTCGATCGTGATACCGGATCATTAGCTGCACATTTCGGGCAAGTACACTTTTTTTCTTCATTCGTGCTTCTACCTTAGCCGCCAGCCTTCTCAGAACTTGCCTTACTTCGACTTCGTCTGTCGTGTCATGAGGCAATGTAGTGGAAGTGCCAATACTTTTAAACTCATGAACCGCTTCTGGGTCTACCGGGCGATTGTCGATCCCATTCGCTCGGTTCTGTAACCGCTCTCCGTTGATTCCGAGCACATTTTTCAGTTCGATAACATGATGATTGGCAAGGTCACCAATTGTCTCCACTTTCATTTTTCTAAGCTTTCCTGCTGTTTTCTCACCGACACCATACATGTCCTCAATTGGCAGCGGCCACAGCTTATTAGGAAGGTCTCTTTTACGTAAAATGGTTATCCCCATCGGTTTTTTCATATCTGAAGCCATCTTCGCCAAAAACTTATTGGGCGCTATTCCAATACTGCAAGGCAAATCAAGCTCATCTTTTATCCTCGACTGAATTTGGTCAGCAATTTCTGGGGGCGAGCCTTGTTCATGACAGGCCGTAATATCCATATAGCCCTCATCAATGGATACAGGCTGAATCATGTCCGTCACTTCGGTGAGAATCTTAAACATTTCCTTAGACGCTGCCCGATATCTTTCGAATGTAGGCGACATCACAATTAAGTCTTTGCAAAGTCGTCTCGCCTCTCCTACCGGCATAGTGGTTTTCACTCCGTACTTCCTGGCTTCATAGCTGCTTGTAACGACGATGCCGCGACGTTCTTCGGGATTCCCGGCAATCGCCAGCGGTTTACCTTTCAAGGAAGGGTCAAAAGCCATTTCAACCGATGCATAGAAGCTATTCATATCGACATGAAAAATAACCCGGCCATTTTTAGGGTACCACTTTGACATAAAAATCCACCCTTTTCGAACGGTTGTTCTTATATTATACCATAACAAAAGACAGCCATGGTTAACACGGCTGCCTAATTCATCGAGTTTTAATTATTTGCTAGCTTCATCTATGATGGCTGTTACAAGTTCTGCTATTTTGACTAATTCTCCAACGGGAATCCGTTCATTAGTTGTGTGAATTTCCTCATAGCCCACTGCCAAATTAACCGTCGGAATGTTATGGCCGGCAATTACGTTGGCATCACTTCCACCACCACTCGTTAGTAATTTGCTTTCACGGCCAATTTGTTTGGCCGCCGCCCTGGCCACTTCTACCACATGGTCACCCTCCTGCTGTTTAAAGCCTGGATACATAATATCAACTTGGAGTTCAACTTCTCCGCCCATCTCCTCAGCCGTTTGGATAAAGGCTTGTTTCATTTTCTCAACTTGCTCATTCATTTTGTCCGGAACAAGGGAACGGGCTTCTGCCAGAATTTCAACGTGGTCGCATACGATGTTCGTCTGTTTACCACCTTCAAAACGGCCGATATTTGCAGTCGTTTCCTCATCAATACGTCCGAGAGGCATTTTAGCTATCGCTTTAGAAGCGAGCGTAATAGCAGATACACCCTTCTCTGGGGCAAGACCCGCATGAGCTGTACGTCCTTTGACAATCGCATTAAGTTTAGCTTGGGTAGGAGCAGCTACAATAATATTGCCCACCTGCCCATCACTGTCGATGGCATACCCATACTTTGCTGTTAAGTGCGAAGGATCAAGGGCCTTCGCACCGACCAATCCGCTTTCCTCTCCGACCGTAATAATAAATTGTAGATCGCCGTGTTCCACATTTTGTTCTTTGATTGAACGAATTGCTTCCAGTATCGCCGCTAAACCTGCTTTATCATCCGCACCGAGAATAGTTGTTCCATCAGTCACGATATAATCATCTTTAATAGCCGGTTTTACTTTATTGCCTGGAACAACGGTATCCATATGCGACGTGAAATAAATCGTGTCAACGTCCTTTTTTGTTCCTTTTAAATTACAAATTAAGTTTCCAGCTCCATGACCAGTTTTATTTTTGGCATCGTCTTCGAACACCTCTAGGCCAAGATCTTCGAATTTTTTAGTCAATACTTTAGCAATCTTAGCTTCATCTTTTGTTTCGGAATCCACCTGAACCAGTTCAAGGAATTCCTCAATTAAACGCTCTTTATTTACAGCTACCATGCTTTCTACCTCCCGAGTGTATCTATGTAAATACTCGTTCCTCTTAGTACGTTAGCGCAAACTACAGCACAGTGTCAATTAGAGAGGAATATTTCCATGTTTTTTATAAGGTCGATCTTCGTGTTTATTTTTCAGCATATCAAGCGCCTTTATAAGGGTCGTTCTCGTTTCTCTTGGATCTATAACATCATCAACCATTCCAAGCCCAGCCGCAACATACGGATTTGCAAATCGTTCTCGATACTCATTGATTTTGTTCTGTCTTGTTTCTTCAGGATTCTCACTGTCTTTTATATCCTTAGCAAAAATAATATTGGCTGCACCTTCAGGACCCATAACAGCAATTTCTGCATTTGGCCAAGCATAAACCAAATCAGCTCCGATTGATTTACTATTTAAGGCCACATAAGCCCCACCGTATGCCTTACGAGTAATGACGGTTAATTTAGGAACCGTCGCTTCAGAATAGGCATATAAAATTTTAGCGCCGTGCCGAATGATACCCCCATGCTCCTGCTTAATGCCTGGAAAGAACCCTGTAACGTCTTCAAACGTGACGAGAGGAATATTAAACGAATCACAAAAACGAATAAACCGGGCAGCTTTATCACTTGAATCAATATCAAGACCGCCAGCCATATATTTAGGCTGATTACAAACAAGCCCAATTGTCTGCCCCTTCAAACGTGCAAAACCGACAACGATATTTTTGGCAAAATCCTTGTGTATTTCAAAAAAGGATTGCTCATCAACTACCTCTTCAATAATAACACGCACATCATACGGTCTGATGGGATCGAAAGGAATTTTATCCGTTAAATCAGGACGATAATCTTCTTCGTCAGCTACCTCAATCCGTTCCGGTTTCTCCTTACTGTTGGGCGGTAAATAACGGACTAAATCTCGAACAGCATCAAGAGCGGATGCTTCATCCTCCGTTTTAATATGAGCATTTCCGCTCAACGTATTATGAACGTCAGCTCCTCCCAAATCTTCTGCTGAGATTTGTTCTCCAGTCACAGTCTCAATTACCTTTGGACCCGTAATAAACATTTGCGACGTTTTTTCAACCATAATAACGAAATCAGTGATCGCAGGCGAATACACAGCTCCTCCTGCACAAGGACCCATAATGACAGAAATTTGCGGGATAACGCCGGAATAAATTGAATTACGATAGAATACCTGTCCATATCCATCCAGGGATGAAACTCCCTCTTGAATACGTGCACCACCGGAGTCATTTAACCCAATGAATGGTGTGCCATTTTTAGCGGCGAGATCCATGACCGCAGCGATTTTTTTACCATGCATTTCACCGAGTGCACCACCGTATACAGTGAAATCCTGGGCGAATAAGTAAATATCCCGCCCTTCTATTTTTCCAAAGCCGGTCACTACTCCTTCTCCAGGCGCATCATTCCCATTCATCCCAAAATCACTTTGACGGTGTTCAATAAAGGGATTAAGTTCAATAAAACTACCCTCATCTACTAAATACTCAATTCGTTCCCTGGCCGTCCATTTTCCTTTATCGTGCTGTTTGTTGATTCGTTCATCACCGCCGCCAAGTTCGGACTGTCTTCGCTTATCGTAAAGTTCGTTAATTTTATCATAAATGTCCATGTTTATTGCTCTCCCTTCAGATCTGTTAATTCAAAGAGGACACCACCGGAAGCTTTTGGGTGTAGAAAGGCAATCTGGCTATTGTGGGCTCCTTGCTTCGGTTCCGTATTAATCAACGGGATACCTTCCTCTTGATACTGTTGAAGGCGCTTATTAATATCATTTACCTCTAAAGCGATATGGTGAATCCCTTCACCTTTTTTAGTAATAAACTTACGAATAGGAGATTCATCGCTTAAAGGCTCAAGCAATTCGATCCGCGTCTCTCCGATAGGTAGAAAAGCAACTCGGACCTGCTCTGAACTCACCTCTTCAACCGCTTCGACTTCTAGTCCAAGAGTATGTTGGTAAAAAGCTAATGATTGTTCGATATTCTCGACTGCAATTCCGATGTGTGACACTTTTTCAGGTGCCGATCTCATTTCCTTGTTCATTAACTGTTTTATATAAATGGCTGTAGCATCAGTGGGAGCCCCACTTGTGAAAATTTTCTTTACACCTTGAGCCTCTAAATGAGGGATGTCCTCAGCAGGTATCACACCGCCGCCAATCACGGGGATATCTGAAGCTCCTTCCTTTTCAAGAGCCGCAACCACTTTTGGAAAAAGTGAATTGTGAGCGCCTGACAAAGATGAGAGACCGACCACATCCACATCCTCCTGTACAGCAGCACGAGCAATTTGAACCGGTGATTGGCGCAGCCCTGTGTAAATGACTTCCATGCCATGATCTCTTAAAGCCTGAGCAATAATCAGGGCCCCCCTATCGTGTCCATCAAGTCCTGGTTTAGCGATCAGTACGCGTATCGGTTTCATTATCCATCATCCTTCCTACATTCCTGTGTACTCTCCAAATTCTTCACGAAGTACGTTAGCTATTTCACCTACTGTTGCGTACACCTTCACAGCATCAACGATATGTGGCATAACGTTATTATTCACTTTGGCCGCCTCTCGAAGCTCTGCAAGACAATGCTCTACTTCGGCTGCATCACGAGTACTGCGAATTTTCTTCGTCTTATCGATTTGACCAGCCTCTAACGTTTCATCCACTCGCAGCAAATCAGGGTTCACTTCTTCTTCCAGCTTGTACTCATTTAAGCCAACTACAATATCTTCATTTGATTCAATCCGTTTCTGAGCTTCATAAGCTGTTTGATGAATTTCTCTTTGCATGAATCCTTCTTCGACAGCTTGAACTGCTCCGCCTAATTCTTTAATTCGCTCAAGATATTTATTCACTTCATCTTCTATCTCATCTGTTAACGCTTCCATATAATGAGAACCACCCAGTGGATCAATCGTATCAGCCACACCACTTTCTTGTGCAATAATCTGCTGAGTTCGTAAAGCAATCCTGGCCGAATCTTCAGTTGGCAGGGCTAACGCTTCATCACGGGAGTTGGTATGTAAGCTTTGCGTACCTCCCATCACAGCGGCTAGAGCTTGAATCGTCACACGTACGATATTGTTATCAGGCTGCTGTGCTGTTAACGTGCTGCCGCCTGTTTGCGTATGAAACCGCAGCTTCCAGCTCTTCGGACTTTCGGCTTTGTAGTGTTCCTTCATAATTTTTGCCCAAATTCGTCTGGCTGCACGAAACTTAGCTGCCTCTTCGAAAAACTGATTGTGAGCATTGAAGAAGAATGCCAGTCTTGGGGCGAACTGATCTACTTCCAGTCCTGATTCAATTGCTGCATCGACATAAGCCATCCCGTTAGCTATCGTAAAAGCGACTTCTTGAACAGCTGTCGAACCAGCTTCGCGAATATGATAACCGGAAATACTGATGGTATTAAATTTAGGCAAATGTTCGTGGCAGTAGCCAAAGATATCGGTTATGAGCCGCATGGACGGTTTAGGGGGATAAATATATGTACCGCGTGCAATATATTCCTTTAATATGTCGTTTTGAATGGTACCCGTTAACTGCTCAGGGCTGACCCCCTGCTTCTCACCGACAGCAATATACATGGCCAGCAATATTGACGCTGGAGCATTAATCGTCATCGAGGTACTTACTTGATCGAGCGGGATTTGCTCAAAAAGCTGTTCCATATCAGCTAATGAATCGATCGCCACTCCTACCTTGCCAACCTCCCCCTCTGCCATTGGGTCGTCCGAGTCATAACCAATTTGTGTAGGAAGATCAAAGGCTACAGACAAACCGGTTTGTCCCTGTTTTAATAAATACCTAAAACGCTCGTTGGTTTCCTCAGCTGATCCGAAACCGGCATATTGACGCATCGTCCAATACCTGCTTCGATACATAGTCGGCTGAATTCCGCGTGTATACGGAAATTGACCAGGGAACCCCAGCTTTTCCGTGTAGGTGTCTTCCGGTTCGGTCGGGGTATATAATCGTTCAATCTCAATTTCTGAACTTGTTGTAAAGGTTTGCTTTCGTTCAGGGAAACGCTTTTCTGTCTTTTTCACATCTTGTTTCCATTGTTCCTTAATCTGTTGATAGTAATTTTGATTACTCACTTTTCGTTTCCTCCTCTTTAAGAACCTTCCCTCTCTAGCATACCAAAAATAAAGCGCTTACGTTTCTTAAAATTAATGGAATTCACAATTATATTGTAAATGATTTTCTGCCCTTGTCCAAAACTATGATTACATGTAAAATAATTAAAGGAGATTGTGAAAAGGAGGTTATATACCTTGGCTCATTCTAAGAAAAAGAAATCCAAGCGCGAGCGCCGGATGAAAGTTGTCATCTATTTGATGATTCTTTCCATGGTTCTCTCCTCTCTTCTTGCTGGAGCGTCTTTCTTTATGTAATATAAATAGCCGCAAGTTAAGTGTACAAGCACTTAACTTGCGGCTTATTCTTAACTAATATAAAAGGCTAAGATCACTTTAAAAACTGGGCGAGCTTGTCTTTTTCCCAGCTTTTGTACATGTCATCAAACGAAACCGAGGAGTCATCAACAATGATTACTTCTGTCCCTTCTTCCACAAGTTGATAAAGCTGCTCGACCCGCGCATTCGTCAACCGTATACAACCAGCGGAGACAGACTTTCCTATTGACTCCGGCCGGTTGGTTCCATGCACACCAAAGATCCGACCATCTGTACCGTTTGCATCAAATCCTATCCATCTGCTTCCAAGTGGATTTTCAGGAGCTCCTCCTGGAATATCTTTTTTTCGATAGTAAGGGTCTTTAGCTTTGACCCGTATTGTAAAATGTCCTTCCGGAGTTAATTCTTTTGTTTTTCCGGTAGCCGCTTTAGAATGGAAAATTTCCTTACCAGACTGGTACACCGTAATTTCGTTTGATGCTTTATTGACAAATATCACCGGTTCTCCTGTTGTTGCAGGAGGTAAAAATGTGGTGACCATCATGACAAATATGGCAATTAATTGCATAGCCTGTCATCCTTTTTTCTAAGTTTCCCCGCTAAGAGAAACCCCTATACATCACTCTTCTTAAAAGACCTTTTTATTATTAGATATTCCTCGATCTCATTTAATAAATGAAATAAACTTGCTCGTTCTTCAAACTCTTCTCTAGAAACAGGCAGGTCATCATTTCGAAATTCTTCTTTCATGTCCTTCAACCGGTTCAAGTAAAGGACAGCTGTATTTCCTGGATGAATTCCTTGAGCTAATTCTTCAAAAAACTGTCCAATCCTCCAGGCATGTTTATTAGAGCCGGAAATGCGTGTAACCAGGGGCAGCATACGCTCCAACAATTCGAATTGCTTTGTCCGCATGTGAAAATAATGGTAATAAGGATTGTGTGTGCGAAGTAAGTGATTTTCCACATCACGAGAAGACAGCGATTTTGCTTTTTCTAATAATGCAGCTGTTTCTGTTAACTCTTTGCCGGTCCAGCTTTCATTACTGTCTTTAAGAAAGTGTGAAAGCTCTTTCAAGATGATTGCAAAATTATCCTCGACTTGACGCTGAAAACCTTCTAACTCCCCTTCAAGACTTGGCATATAGACATTTAACAGCAGTGCAGTCCCTATTCCAACAAGCATCAGCATCAATTCGTTCCAAATTAGAGCAGCTGTAATTCCACCTGAGCCGTAAAGGTGGAGGATGATAACAGAACTTGTAACAATACCAGGCGTAATTTTGAGCCATACTGCAGTGGGAATGAATACGAAAAGCATCAGCCCAATTGCGAATGGATGATAGCCAATCAATTCAAAGAATACAAAAGAAAAAACCATGGCTACTAAACAGGCTGCAAACCGATGCCAGGCCGATAGGAATGAACGCTTCCTCGTAATTTGAATACACAATATGGTAAGAATTCCAGCTGATGCATAGTTATCGACATGAAGAAGCTGTGCAATCCAGATGGCGAAAGGTGTTCCTGCAGCTGTTTTAATCGTGCGGTATCCTATTTTCACTACTCGGTCACCTCAAGTAACACAATTCTATGTAAAAAAGGATCTTTGACTTGAGCAAAGATCCCCCTTATCTCATCTTTATACTTCTTCACAATAGTCTTCGAAACTGCGTTGCAGCTTACCGATGACCTCCATCGGTTCAAATCCTTCAATATCATGCCGCTCAACCATTGTTTGGATTTTCCCGTCTTTCATCAGCGCAAAGGACGGAGAAGAAGGAGGGTAGCCTTCAAAAAACTGACGAGCTCTTTCCGTTGCCTCACGGTCCTGTCCCGCAAAAACCGTAACCAAATGATCTGGACGCTTATCATAATGGATGGCATGGGAAGCAGCGGGACGGGCAATCCCTCCGGCACAACCGCAAACTGAATTAATCATCACGAGAGTTGTTCCTGATTTCGTTAATGCTTCTTCCACTTCTTCAGGGCTCGTTAACTCTGAATAACCCGCATTTGTAATTTCATCACGTGCCTGGGTAACGACGTCATTCATATAAATATTAAAATCCATATACATGGCTCCTTTTCTAAGTATTATCAACATTTTACCAAGTTTAACGCAGTCTTTCAATAAAGTTGCTACTCTGAGCAGGTAAGACATATAGAAAGGGAGAGATAACTATATATAAAGAAGCCCCAGGCTCAACTGGGGCTTTCCTCTTAATAAACAGAAGTATGCTCTTTGGACATGCTTTCAAGAATTTCTTTAACGCGGGCAAGGAAATTTCCAGCCACAAGGCCATCAAGTACTCTATGGTCTAAGGATAAACATAAGTTTACCATATCACGTGCTCCGAACATGCCGTCCTGATAAACAGGTTTTTTCACAATGGACTCAACTTGCAAGATGGCTGATTGAGGGTGATTAATAACTCCCATTGACTGGATGGAACCGAAGGAACCGGTATTATTTACCGTGAACGTTCCGCCTTCCATATCCTTCGAAGTCAATTTCCCTTGTCTAGCCTTTCCAGCAAGGTCAGTAATATCCCGGGCAATGCCTTTAATGCTCTTCTCATCCGCATCCTTGATAACAGGGACAAAAAGCTCGTCTTCTTTTGCAACAGCAATATTGAGATTGATGGCTTTGCGCTGAATAATCTTGTCACCAGCCCATGTACTGTTAAGTTCCGGGTAGTCTTTCAAAGCCTGGGCCACTGCTTTAACAAAGAAAGAGAAGAACGTTAGGCTGTATCCTTCTTTTTCTTTAAATTGTTTCTTAAGCGAATTGCGAAGCTCTACTAAATTCGTGACATCAACTTCAACCATCATCCACGCGTGTGGAATCTCGGTTGTGGACTTCACCATGTTTTGGGCAATCGCTTTTCTCACCCCTGTCACAGGTACCTCAACATCACCTTCTCCAGCTTGTACATTTGGTGCAGCTGGAGCAGCTTTCGTTGGTTCCTGGTTCGGTACCGTTTTAACAGAGGGCTGATCAGGCGCCTCTGTCGACTCACTAGCAGCAGGTATTTCCCCGCTTTCAATAATTTTCTCAATATCCTTCCGGGTTATCCTTCCGCCACGACCGGAACCTTCGACCTGATTCAAATCGATCTCGTGTTCTTGAGCCAGTGTCAACACAGCTGGAGAATAGCGTTTCTTGCTGCCTTTTTCTTTCTTGGTTTTGTTTTCATCAGGTGAAGAAGCTTTCTGCTTAGGAGCTTCATCCTTGGAGGATTCCTCCGTTTTTTCCTTCGTGTCTTCACTTGGTCTACCAGCATCAGCAGAACCGGTACCTTCAACGTCGATATAACACATCAGTTCACCGACTTCTATTGTATCGCCTTCTTGTGCGATAAGCTCTTTAATTGTTCCCGTGAAAGAGGACGGAACCTCTGCATTTACTTTATCTGTCATAACCTCTGCAATTGGATCGTATTTGTTGATTTGATCTCCTGGCTGCACAAGCCAGGAATTGATCGTACCCTCCGTGACACTTTCACCAAGCTGAGGCATGTTGATTTTCTCTAATCCCACAAAGAACTCCTCCTCTAATTAAAATTCTGCTAAATCCCGCATCGCTTTTTCAACTTTATCAGGATTCATCATAAAGTATTTCTCCATAGTTGGGGCATATGGCATAGAAGGGACATCAGGACCAGCTAACCGTTTGACAGGCGCGTCCAAATCAAACAAACAGTTCTCACTGACTACCGCTGCTACTTCAGATATAATCCCGCCTTCTTTATTGTCCTCTGTGACTAGTAATACTTTCCCAGTTTTTGAAGCGGCTTCGATAATAGCTTCCTGATCAAGTGGATACACCGTTCTTAAATCGAGAATATGAGCATCAATGCCCTCCTCAGCCAATTTCTCGGCAGCTTGCAGAGCAAAGTGCACACATAGTCCATAGGTAATAACAGTAATATCCGAGCCTTCACGTTTAACATCAGCCTTGCCTAGAGGAAGCGTATAATCATCTTCCGGCACTTCACCTTTGATCAATCGGTATGCCCTCTTGTGCTCAAAGAAAAGTACTGGATCATTATCACGAATAGAGGCTTTAAGCAATCCTTTTACGTCGTAAGGAGTAGAAGGCATAACTATTTTAAGCCCAGGTTGATTGGCGAACACCGCTTCAACAGACTGGGAGTGATAGAGCGCCCCATGAACACCGCCGCCATACGGTGCACGAATGGTCATAGGTACATTCCAGTCGTTATTCGAACGATAACGGGTCTTCGCGGCTTCAGAAATAATTTGATTTACAGCTGGCATAATAAAATCAGCAAATTGCATTTCAGCAACAGGCCGCATCCCGTACATCGCAGCGCCGATCCCCACGCCTGCGATAGCAGATTCTGCCAGTGGAGTATCTAACACACGATCTTCTCCAAATTGATCATATAACCCATCAGTAGCACGGAATACGCCTCCACGCTTGCCGACATCTTCACCCAGAACAAATACTTTCTCATCACGTTCCATTTCTTCTTTCAATGCTTGGGTTACAGCTTGAATATAAGATATGACTGCCATTTTTAAAGCTCCCCCTCCTTACTCTTCATATACATAGTTCAATGCAGATTCAGCTTCAGCATACGCTGCGTTTTCAGCATAGTCTGTTGCTTCATTGACTAATTTGTTTAGTTCTTCGTTCATTTCAGTTTCTTTTTCTTCTGTCAAAATGTTCTGCTCGCGCAAATAGTTCGCAAACGTAACTATCGAATCTTTTTTCTTTGCTTCGTCAACTTCACCACGTTCACGGTAGGTACGGTCATCATCGTCACTTGAGTGCGGAGTCAACCGATAAGAGACCGCTTCAATGAGGGTCGGCCCATCGCCATCTCGGCCACGATCTGCAGCTGCTTTGACAGCTTCATAAACAGCGAGCGGATCATTTCCATCCACTGTATAACCAGGCATACCATAGCCCACGGCACGGTCAGATACTTTCTCGCAAGCAAGTTGTTTCTGCACAGGAACCGAAATAGCATATTTGTTATTTTCCACCATGAAAATCACTGGTAATTTATGAACACCGGCAAAGTTTGCTCCTTCATGGAAATCTCCCTGATTTGATGAGCCTTCTCCAAATGTAACAAAAGAGACAAAATCCTTTTTCTCCATTTTTCCAGCCAGTGCTATTCCTACAGCATGTGGAACTTGCGTCGTAACTGGTGATGACCCTGTAACTATGCGATTTTTCTTTTGGCCAAAGTGTCCTGGCATTTGGCGTCCACCAGAGTTTGGATCTTCTGCTTTAGCAAATCCTGAGAGCATTAAATCTTTAACAGTCATACCAAAGGAAAGCACGACACCCATATCACGATAGTAAGGCAATGCATAATCCTTCTCGCGGTCAAGAGCATAAGATGCCCCCACCTGAGCTGCTTCCTGTCCTTGACAGGAAATTACAAATGGCACCTTCCCAGCTCGGTTTAGCAGCCACATACGTTCATCAATTTTTCTTGCTAACATCATTGTACGGAACATGTCTAACACTTGCTCATCAGATAATCCTAATGATTTATGGCGATTGTCAGTCACGTGAAACCCTCCTTTTTTATTATCCATGTATTTGATTGCCATCAACAGCCATTGCCGCCTCCCCAATCGCTTCAGCGAGCGTTGGGTGCGGATGAATACTATCAGCAATTTCCCACGGAGTAGCATCAAGAACTTTGGCAAGACCGGCTTCTGAAATCATATCCGTCACATGCGGACCGACCATATGAACACCTAGTAGATCATCATTCTCTTTATTAGCAATCATTTTTACAAACCCATCTGTCTCTCCAAAAACAAGAGCCTTGCCGATAGCTTGAAACGGAAACTTACCTACTTTAACATCATAACCTTGCTCTTTCGCTTGTTGTTCAGTTAAGCCGACACTTGCGACTTCGGGGTTCGAATAAATACAAGTTGGCACCTGCTCAGCATTCATTGGGTGTGGATGTTGATTTGCCATATGCTCAACAGCGATAATGCCTTCATGTGAAGCCACGTGTGCCAGCTGCATACCGCCTATTACATCACCAATCGCGTAAATATGAGATTCTTTCGTTTGGTAATTCGCGTTGGTTTTAATGAAACCATTCTCCACTTCGATATCTGTATTTTCTAAGCCGATATTGGTAACGTTGGCATTACGGCCAACAGAGACTAACATTTTCTCCGCATCATAAGTAACCGTCTCACCACCCAATTCCGCTTGAATCGTTACACCTTCGCCTGTCTGGAGTGTTTCTGATAGCACCTTCGCATCGGTTACAATCTCAACACCCTTTTTCTTCATTTGTTTTACCATCTCTTTAGAAATGTCCTGATCTTCAGTAGGTAAAATGTGTGGCAAGTATTCCAATACTGTTACTTTCACCCCGAAGTCTGCTAGCATAGAAGCCCATTCGATTCCGATAACCCCTCCACCCACAATAATGATGGAAGCGGGAAGCTCGTCCATATGGAGAGCTTCATCTGATGTCATGACAAATTCTCCATCGACCTCTAACCCTGGCAGTGACTTAGGGCTTGAACCTGTAGCAACTAATACATTTTTCGGTATCAACATTTCATTTTCTTCGCCATTGTTCATCTCAACAGAAATCGTGCCGGCTGTCGGTGAAAAGATAGAAGGACCGAGAATTCTGCCAAAACCTTCGATTACATCAATTTTTCCTTTTTTCATCAAACCCTGTACACCCTTATGTAAGGTATCAACAATTGATTGTTTACGTTGCTGTACCTTTGTAAAGTCTAAAGTTGGTTCAGATGTAGTAACACCAAAATCCTCAGCTTCTTTTGTTTGTCGAAATACTTCCGCACTGCGTAAGAGTGCTTTAGAAGGAACACACCCACGATGCAAGCATGTCCCTCCTAGTTCTCGCTTCTCAACTATCGCAACTTTCAACCCTAGTTTAGATGCACGTATCGCAGCAACATAGCCGCCAGTGCCCCCACCTAATACAACTAAATCATATTCTTCGGCCATACCTGTCTACTCCCTTCTATTCCACAAAGTTTGGGTATTGTTTCGGGATTTCCTCGTTTTGCAGCACTCGAAGCGTCCCTTCGTTTAGAGCTTCTAACTCGTTTTCGCCAGGATAAACAAGCACGTCTGCAATCCAGTCAATCCGTTTAGAAATCTCACTTATAAAAGCCTTCCCATAAGCGAGTCCACCCGTCAATGCTATCGCGTCCACTTTCCCTTCAAGAACCACACTCATGCTTCCGATCTCTTTAGCAATTTGATAGGCCATGGCGTCGTATACTAGTTTTGCCTTTTTATCGCCATGTTCGACCATATTTTCTACTTCGACTGCATCATTTGTATCTAAATAAGCCATTAACCCGCCTTGTCCTACTAGCTTTTTCATTACTTCATCCCGATATAATTGCCCAGAATAACATAGAGAAACCAGATCTCCAGCGGGTACAGTCCCGGCCCGCTCTGGAGAAAAAGGTCCGTCTCCATGAAGACCGTTGTTCACATCAATAACCCGTCCGTTAACATGGGCTCCTACTGTAATTCCACCACCCATATGGGTGACTAACAACCGAGATTCTTTATATGTCTGCCCAAGGTCTTTTGCTGCCCTTCTGGCTACAGCCTTCTGATTCAAGGCATGAAAAATACTTTTCCTCGGTATCTCCGGTACACCAGAGATACGCGCCAGATCATGTAATTCATCGACAACAACAGGATCGACAATATAGGCACCGATATTTAAACCTTTAGCAATTTCAGAAGCGATGATCCCCCCTAAGTTAGAGGCATGCTCCCCGTTGTATCCTTCTTTTAAGTCCTCAATCATCGCTTCATTCACTTCATACGTACCGCCTTCAATCGGACGAAGCAATCCTCCACGTCCGCAGACAGCACTCAATTTACTAATATTAATTCCTTCTTCATCAAGCACACTTAGAATTACTTGCTTACGAAATTCATATTGATCGATGATTCTTTTATATTGATTAACCTCTTCTGGTTTATGACGAATCGTCTTTTCCAAGACAACCAGCTCATTGTCAAATACACCAATTTTCGTTGACGTTGAACCAGGATTAATAACAAGTATTCGGTTTAATTGCAAAATCTTTGACCTCCGTTACTCTATCTTCTACTTAAAATGTGATGACCGTTTTTCAGAAACTGGCTGCGGGATTTGCGCATTTGTTCAATTCGTTCTTCAGCCATTCGATCTGCAGCTACATAAGATGGGATGTTGTCGCGGCGGGAGATCTCAAATACTCCTGCTACATTGGAATAGATAGTTTCTACACGCTTCATAGCACGCTCTTCATTGTATCCGTGGAGTTCGTCTGCCACGTTAATAACCCCACCAGCATTAATTACATAATCAGGTGTATAAACGACACCCTTTTCATGAAGAATATCTCCATGTCTCGTTTCTTTTAATTGGTTATTCGCTGCTCCAGCGATCACTTTAGCCTTAATTTGCGGAATAGTATCATCATTAATAGTTGCTCCTAATGCACAAGGTGAATAAATATCACAGTCGACACTGTAAATTTCATCTGTGCCAACAGCTTTTGCCCCAAATTCATTAACTGCACGCTGAACAGCCTCTTCATTAATATCTGTTACGATTAAATTCGCACCTTCCTCATGTAAATGACGACATAGGTTGAATGCTACGTTACCAACACCCTGCACGGCGACGGTTTTACCTTCTAATGAATCACTTCCGAATCCTTCTTTAGCGGCTGCTTTCATACCGCGGTACACACCATAAGCGGTTACAGGTGATGGATTCCCTGAAGAACCAAACGCTTCTGAAATTCCTGTTACATAATCAGTCTCTTCATGGATAAGATCCATATCCTGAACGGTCGTTCCCACGTCCTCCGCAGTAATATAACGTCCGTTAAGTCCTTGGATAAAACGACCAAATGCTCTGAATAAGGCTTCGTTTTTAACTGTTTTCGGATCACCGATGATGACGGTTTTTCCTCCGCCAAGGTTAAGTCCTGCAGCCGCATTCTTATAAGTCATTCCCTTAGCAAGACGAAGCGCATCTTCTATTGCTTCCTCTTCTGTTTCATATTGCCAGATTCGTGTTCCGCCTAAAGCAGGTCCGAGTGTCGTATCATGAATAGCGATGATCGCTTTTAAACCTGATTGCTCATCTTGACAGAAAAGTAATTGCTCATAATCATATTTTGTCATATACTTGAAAATTTCCATTGTTTATTCCTCCAATTATTTGCTTGTTTGTAGGGCTAGCGCTAGTGAATATACTTTGCTCTGAGCAGAATCAGCTCGAGATGTTAATACTATTGGAGCTTTAGCCCCGCTTATCACTGCAGCCACCTTTGCACCTGCATAGTACATAAATGATTTGTATAGAGCGTTGGCTACCTCAATAGTAGGGACAACGAGAATATCAGCCTCGCCGGCAACTTCTGAAGTAATTCCTTTTTGCTCAGCAGCCTGGCGGTCTACCGCATTGTCAAATGCCAATGGCCCGTCTACGATACAGTTTTTGATTTGACCACGGCGATTCATTTGCGTCAGAACAGCTGCATCCTGTGTGGCTGGCATAGTTGGATTAACGACCTCAACTGCTGCGAGCGAGGCAACCTTTGGTAAGGTCCAGCCTGACTTGACTGCCACTTCTACAGCATTATTAATAATGTGAACCTTTTCCTCAATAGTTGGGGCAATATTCATTGCCGCATCTGTTAAAAAGATAAGGCGCTCCTGGTTTGGAACTTCGAATAAAGCAACATGGGATAGTACGCGGCTTGTGCGCAACCCGAATTGTTTATTCAACACAGCTTTTAATACCTGTTTTGTATCAATCTGCCCCTTCATCACCACATGTGCTTCCCTGTTCCGAACGGCCTTTACAGCTTCTTCGGCAGCTACTCCAGCCTTAGCATGCTTAACTCGAATGCCTGGTTGAGTCAGGTCAAGCTCCACCTGTTCTGCAAGATTTTCTATTTCAGGCTGGTCACCTACCAGCAGGAAGTGCCCTATATTAAGTTGCAGGGCATGTTTAACGGCCCTCAGAACTTCTCGGTCTGCTGCCTGAGCAACAGCCACTACCTTCAGATTTTTCTGATCTATTTTATGAAGCAGCTCATCTAAGGTTTTCAATTTGTTCACCTCTTATCCATAAATCATAACCATGCAATTTATTGCAGGTTATTTGGCTCGTTCTTTATCAAGCTTATATTTATCAAGTTTGTAATAAAGATTTCTAATCGAAATACCTAACGCTTTTGCAGTTTTGGTTTTATTAAAATTGTGAGACCGGAAAGCATCTGCTAATAGGTCCTTCTCATAGTCATCTACAGCATCCTGAAGTGTTCCGCCAAGCCATACTGCCTCTTCTCCAGGTACGTCAGAAAAAGCAGATTCATGATTGACAAGAGAAGGGATATGTTTCTTCTCAATAACATCTTGAAAATTCTCCATATAGATCATTGCTCTTCCGATTATGTTCTCAAGTTCCCGAATATTTCCCGGCCAATCATAATCCATCAGTTTGTCTAAGGCTTCATTATGAATGGTTCCCACAATCCTCCCATAATCTTCATTCAATTTTTGAATAAGATGATTCGCGAGCGGAACAATATCTTCTTTTCTTTCTCTTAGAGGAGGGATGTAAATCGGTAATCGATTTAAACGATAATATAAGTCTTCTCGAAAGGTTTTTTTCATTATTGCTTTCTCTAAGTTAATATGTGTTGCTGCGATCACGCGCACGTCTACATGAACAGGTTTAGTCCCTCCAACCCGAACAATCTCCTGGTCCTGTAAAACGCGCAACAGCTTAGCTTGCATAGTTAGTGTAAGTTCACCGATCTCATCCAAAAAAATACTGCCATGATTGGCTTCTTCAAAAAGACCTTTCCTGCCGTCTCGTTTCGCACCGGAAAAAGTCCCATCTTCATATCCAAACAGTTCACTTTCAAGTAACGGTTCAGCTATCGCCGCACAATTCACCCGAATAAATTTATTGTGTCTCCGCTTGCTTTCATTATGAATCGCATGGGCAAAAAGCTCCTTGCCTGTCCCCGATTCACCACGCAACAGCACCATAGCAGGTGTTCTTGCCCCGACTTTTGCCTGCTCGAGAGCCAGGGTCATCTCTTGTGAATCTCCAATGATGTCATCGAATGTGTATTTCGCTTCCAGGTTTCGTATTATCTGCCGCGCCCGTTTTAACTCGCTCGTCAATGCCTGGATTTCTGAAACATCATGCAAAACACCGACGCTTCCCTTTAACTTTCCATCGACTATTACAGGAGCCACATTGACAAGTACCTCTTTCTCAGCAGGCCCCACCTTCATTCGTACTCCACGAACGGGGCGCCTCGTTTTAAGCACTTTCATATGCATACTTTCACCCTCAGAAATGTCAACAGTTGCAGGCCTGCCAACAATTTCATTCTCTTTCAGACCAGTTATACGAGTATAAGCGGGATTAACCATTAAACCGTTTCCATTTTCATCTACGACTGAAATTGCTTCATCTGAAGACTGAATAATCGCTTCAAGCATTGTTTTGACTTCTTTTAAATCGGTGTTCTCTTCGGCTAAATCGACGACTTCTGTAATATCTTTAAAGACCGCATAAGCCCCGATAACTTTCTGGTCTTTCCCGATAATTGGGATTCGTGTGGTAATCACCTTGTATCCGTTTTCAAGCTTGAGTTTTTGATTCACTTCTTTACGCTTAGACTTCAATACTTGCGGAAGTCTGGAATCTGAAATAATATGCCGTACATGCTGGCCCACAACCTCACTCTTATGCTGGCCGAGAATACGCTCTGCACTTTTATTCATAAACGAAACCTGTTCACTTTCATCAATTACAATCATTCCGTCGTGAATACTATTTAATATTAACGTTTGGTTATCTGTTTGCTGTTTTATTTCGGTGAGTAAAGATTCCTTCTCCTCTAACAGCTCAGATGTGATGTATGCTACGTCACCTGGTATTAATACTGTGTTACTTGAACGCTCTGCACGAACATCTTTGAAAACTTGGTCACTGCCTGTCGCCTCTATAACAATGTCTATATCTTTATGTATAAAATTTCGCCAGTCCTCACCTGTTTCGATCCCCCATAAGGAAGCTTGTTCTAATCCTTCGGCATTAGGATTCACGTCTGTTACAGCAACAACTGTCATACGATCTGTTTCTCTCAATAACCGCAATAAGGCTATTCCGCCTTTGCCTGCTCCGATAATGAGTACACGTTTCATTTCATCACACCTTGCAATATTTTGCGCACTTACATCGTATCCTATTCTGCATTATTTAGCAAGAGAGGACTCTATTTTCAGTTCACAGTGGATTTGATATACTATACAAGGATTGAATAATAAAGGAGAACAGGTTTATGCGTATCATCGCGTTATTATTATTGGTTACCCCCGGGGTAATAGCAGTGATTGGAATAAAATTAATTCGAGACGCTCTGTTTAATGTCTTTCATCCGATGTTCTTTCACGTTGCGATTCAAGGGATTGTAGGGTTGCTGTTTGTGGTAGGAGGAGTAGCTTTTATCGGAGGATTTATACTTCACAGAGACCGTAAACGAAATCTCACAAAAGGACGTTTCAGAAAGAAGTAGAGCCTTATGCTCTGCTTTTTTTAGTCATAGATGGGCAACCTTATAAAATGAGAGACCTGATAAGATCGCACCTATTTTTATAGAAGGAGTGCTGCTTGTGAATGACCCCGTGGAATTTTACCGAAGTCAATACCCATTCGACTTGTTAACAGATCAAGAATTTAATGAAATTTTCAGCAAAGCAGAAATCAAAGAATATAGTAGCAATGAGTTTATCATCCATGAAGATGAGAACGATGAAATAATTAATATTCACTTTCTCATTACAGGATTAGCTAAAAATATCATGCACCGTTCAAACGGAAAACAGATTTCCGTTCGCTTTTATTATCCTGGCGATTTAGTTGGAGTCATGATCCTCTTAACGAGTGGTGAAATGAGATTTTCAGTCCAGGCACTTGAACATGTAAAAACGCTCCGCTTTGAGCGTACAGCCTTTCTGGAAGTCATGTCGAATAATACCCAATTCTCAAAGGTAGTCATGGATGGAATCAGTCATCTTATGAAAAGCTTGTATGACGAAATTAAATATAAAAGCTCAACCGATGACCAGGATGATCGAGAGCTTTATAAGAAAAGAGCCGGTGCCTATATGGAACCGCCTGCTTTCATCCATCCTGCTGAATCAATTGAGAAAGCAGCTCGAATGTTACAACAAAAGAAGATTGAAGCTCTAATAGTGAGCGAAGATAAAGAAAGCTTACTCGGCATGGTAGGGTACGGAGATTTGCTGAAAGCTTATTTCGAAAATAGCCATAAAGATCCGGTTAGAAACCATATGTCAGAAGAATCTTATTCCATTAGTGACCAGGAGTTTATATATGACGCTTTAAGCTATTTAAAACACCATCCGACAGAAATTATACCCGTACACCATAAGGATAAAATTGTCGGGATACTAAGGCAGTCCTCCTTCTTTACAATCAAGAACTCGGTGTACTTTGATTTAACGTACCGGATTTCTAATGCTACAAATCTTGAAGAGATTCAAATATTATCTCCTGTTTATAACAGTCGCTTTCAAGAATTTGTGGCAAGTCTGATTGAGGATCAAATGTTTGCTTATGACATTGCTGAACTGATTACCAACTATAATGACCGAATTCACAAGCAAGTCATTCAAATTGCCGAGGACGAAATGGTTGCTGAAGGGTACGGCACACCCCCTGTGAACTATTGCTTCCTCGTAATGGGAAGTGAAGGCCGTAAAGAACAGGCATTTTCCACAGACCAGGATAACGGGATGATTCTGTCTGACTATGAACAATCAAAGAATAAACAACACATCGAGCAGTATTTCCGCTATTTTTCTGAGAAAATTAATGCCATGCTAGATCAGTGTGGATTTCCTTACTGTAAAGGGGGAATCATGGCTAAGGAAGATAAGTGGAGACAGCAAACAAGTCAATGGCACCAAAGTATTAATACATGGATTGAAAAAATGGATGCAGAAGAAATTAGGGACTTCACGATATTTGCTGACTTCCGCCCTATTTTTGGCGACTTTTCACTGGCTTATGATTTAAAAAAGTATGTTACTCAACGAGTTCAAAAGTCACTTGGATTACATCAGCTGCTCATGAAGGATACCCTCAGATTTCGGGTTCCAGTTCAACCATTTGGCCGAATTTCAGGGGTTAAAAAGAAACGCACCCTGAATATTAAAAAGTCAGCCATTATGCAGATCGTCAATGCGATTCGAATTTATAGTATGAAGTATGGTGTAGAAGCGATCAATACAGTGAACCGCCTGGATGCCTTAGGGGAACAGGAACGCTTTCATCCAAGAGATGTTGAAAATGCCAAGCTTGCTCTTCACCGGCTTATGCTTTTTCGGATAAGGGAAAACCTGAATCAAATGCGATCAGAGTACCCTCTCTCAAATGAGTTACCATTATATGAATTAAATAAATCCGAGCGGCGCGCTTTAAAGGATGCTCTACTAATAGCGAAGCGATTACAACAAGTACTCGAACTCAGTTATAACCGAAATCGGGTGAAGTAATGCTTCCTACTGACTTACAAATTTTAAAATATATCTTTATCGAGAAACCCATTTACTACACTAAAATACGTCAACAGATGAACTGGGGAACGTACAAAGAGCTGCAGGGGAAACTGAGAGAATTTAAGATTGACCCTGACATAAGAAAATCTAACCTGCTTGATCTGGACTATACTATTTTTGATTTAGAAACGACAGGATTCATACCTGAAATTGGTCATGAAATTATTTCGATTGGGGCTGTGCGGAACCATGGTCTCGATTCATGCCACATAGATACCTTTCATCACATTATTCGGCCGATCAGACCTGTTTCTGAGGCTACTCTAAATTTAACCGGTTTGACACGGGAACAGTTAGCAACTGGACGAACCTTTGTGAACAGTTTGAAGCATTTCCTGGATTTTAGCAGAGGTTCTATTCTTGTAGCCCACCCTGCTAAATTTGATGTACGCTTCCTCCAAACAATGCTCAAACGCTGGAAATTACCTGAATTCACCCCCCCTGTTATTGATTCGCAAATGATGGCTGAGTGGTTATTTCCTGCAATGAAGCCACAATTGGATCCGCTGATCAAACAGTTTCAAATCGAACGAAGAGAACGTCACCATGCATTGAATGATGCTATGATGACTTCCGAACTGTTTTGTAAATTACTCGATTGTACCATTCAACGTGACATTCAGACATTTGATGATTTATATCAAGTGTTACTTCAAACAAAAAGAGCGAGAAAGCCTAAATAGGTGCTTTCTCGCTCTTTTTTATTACAAGAAAAAGGTACGGTAAAGAGACCGGACTGCCGGTTCTAAACCACTCGATTTAATTCCGAACATCATGGACACTTCCGATGACCCCTGGTTGATCATCTCAATGTTAACGTTCGCGTGTTGAAATGCGGTTGCAGCCTGACTCGCAATCCCAATTGTTTCATTCATGCCCTCTCCCACAAGCATGATCATAGCCATATCTCTTTCAACCGTTATCGTATCAACTTTTAATTCCTCAGCAATTCGATTGGTCACGATCGTTTCTTTAGCTTTTGGCAGTTGATGTTCACGAATAATAACTGACATATCATCAATTCCTGAAGGAGCATGTTCAAATGAAATCCCTTCATCTTCTAAAATTTGTAAAAGTCTGCGGCCAAATCCTAGTTCGCGGTTCATTAAGTATTTACTAACATAAAGGTTCAAAAATCCGGAATCACTTGCTATTCCTTTCACATGTCCCTCATCCGCTTCTCGCACTGAAACGATCATGGTACCTTCTCCATCAGGATTATTCGTATTTTTTATACAAACGGGAATCTTTTCCTTAAATGCCGGAATCAAAGCTTCGTCATGAAATACCGAAAACCCAGCGTATGATAGTTCACGCATTTCTTTGTACGTCAACGTTGTCAGCTTCATCGGGTTATCGACTATAGTAGGATTTACACAGAATACAGAATCTACATCGGTGAAGTTTTCATATAATTCGGCTTTAATACCTGCTGCTACTATTGACCCTGTTATATCCGACCCCCCGCGTGAAAACGTTACGAGCTCACCTTCCGGGGTATATCCAAAGAACCCTGGTATAACAAGGATCTCCTTCTGCTTTCTAAGTTCATATAGTCGGTCAAAACTTTCATCAAGCACCAAAGCTCCTCCTGGTTCATCACGCACCAGAATACCCGCTTCTTCTGGGTTTACATAAGATGCTTCCTGTCCACTTGAGCGTAAATATGCACTTAAAATTAGGGCCGTTCCATCTTCACCACATGATTTTAAACGGTGCAAACCTGAGTTATAATCTTTTTCAGTATGTTCACAAGCCTTATCAATGCGGCTTTGGATCGTACGGAGGATTTCTTCGGAGATCTTCAAGTCCTTCACAATAGTTGCAAAACGCTCTATTACCCTGTCATAGGCCAACTCATCCCTTGTTCCGTTATAAATGGATTCTCCTAATTTGATTAACAAGTCCGTTGTTTTCGTATCGTCAGGGTACCTTTTTCCAGGAGCTGAGACGACAATCACTTTTCTATTATGATCTGAGGCAATAATATTTGTCACTTTTTTTAATTGATTTGCATCGGCTACAGAACTTCCGCCAAACTTAACAACCTTCATTATGTACAACTCCCCAATTCAATCTAATAATTTAGAATTGTATCATAAACACATTCTTTTTGAAAATTAAAAATCCCTCACCTATCATGGCGAGGGATTCCTTTTCGTATTAACTTGCTTTATGTTCCAGCCGCAGACGGTCAGCAACCATCGCGATAAATTCACTATTCGTCGGCTTAGCTTTTGTGGAAGAAATTGTATATCCGAATAAGGACGAGATCGCATCAATGTTACCCCGGTTCCATGCTACTTCGATCGCATGGCGAATTGCACGTTCAACCCGAGAGGCTGTGGTATTAAATTTAGTAGCAATATCTGGATACAGAACTTTAGTTATGGACCCAAGAAGCTCAAGATCACTATAAACCATTGTAATAGCTTCTCTTAAGTACAAGTATCCTTTAATATGCGCAGGTACGCCTACCTCATGGATAATATGTGTAATGCTTGTATCCAGGTCAGGCTTTTTCGGTTTAGTATAGCTGCTTCCAACCGCACGATTAATCGGGTCGCCAGCGTGTTTAATTTGTCTTACCTGTTCACTGAGGTGGTCCAAGTCAAAAGGTTTCATCATAAAGTAAGCTGCACCTAATTCAACGGCTTTCTTAGTAACTTCTTCTTGTCCAAAAGCGGTAAGCATGATGACTTCAGGCGGATTTTCAAATTCTCTAACCTGTTGCAGGACAGCAAGCCCATCTACATGTGGCATAATAATATCTAATATTAGTACATCCGGCTTTTTATTACCTAGCATGTCCAAACAATCTTTGCCATTATATGCTGCACCAATCACTTCAATATCCTGAGTTTCCGCAAAATTCTCCTCAAGAAGCTTTACTAATTCACGGTTATCATCTGCTAAACAAACTTGTACCTTTTCCATTACACTTCCTCCTCACAAAATATTCCTAATCTTCCACTAAACCTATTCGACATTTAAAATAAGAACCCTTTTTATTATAACAAATAAATTCGAATTATTTAACATTATCTTTAAAATGCTTCTTATTGCTCTTATATTCTTTAAAATTCGATAAAAAGCAACACTGATTGTCGAATTTTGTCGAATTGAAAAAGGGTGTTCAAAATTTCTCTTTTGACACACCCTCTTTCATCATCCAGCTTTATTTAATTCTTTTTCCTCACTTTTATAAATATCAACTCCGGCTTCTTTCAACATCCATTCAATATGAACCCCGTAACCTGACGTAGGGTCATTTACGAATACGTGTGTGACAGCACCGATAATCTTACCATTTTGAATGATCGGGCTACCGCTCATACCTTGTACAATCCCGCCGGTTTTCTTCAATAGTTCAGGGTCAGTTATTTTTACAATCATTCCCTTTGTGACAGGCTTATCCTTGGGCATATTACTGACAATTTCAACATCGAATTCCTGGAGCTTTTCACCCTCAAGTACAGTTAAAATTTTTGCAGGGCCTTCTTCGACCTGTTCTGAGTATCCAACAGGTAAACCATCTGGATACTTCTCATTAATGATTCCATCATCTAATTTCCCGAAAATACCGAACGCACTGTTTTCCGTTATGGTCCCAATCCGATCTTCTTTTAAGGAAAATTCAGCTCTTTTTTCGCCGGGAACACCCTGGCTTCCTTTTTCGATTGAGGTTACATTTGACTCTACAATGGTTCCTTTATTAATTTCAATTGGCTGCCTTGTATCCATATCTGCAATGACATGGCCCAGGGCACCATACTTCCCTGAATCTGGATGATAAAAAGTCATCGTCCCGATTCCAGCGGCTGAATCACGAACGTAAAGACCGATTTGATATTGATCATCTTTTTTATTCAAAGATGGAGTAAGCGACGTCTGAAACGTTTCTTCTCCTCTTTTGACTGTTAATTCCACTGGTTCATTTTGATCTCCTGACTTTTCTACAATCTTAGAAAGCTTCTCCATACTGTTTAATTCTTCTCCATTTCCTTTTAGAAGAATATCTCCGACTTGAATATCTGCTTTCTCTCCCGGTGAAGTTGACTCTTCCTTATTTTCATTAACAAGATGATGTCCGACTACAAGAACACCTTTCGTTTGAAGCTGAACTCCAACCGAATGACCGCCAGGAACTAAACGGATATCCTTCATCTTTCTTACATCCGTTTTCTTTAAAGGAATTCCGGCAAATTCATGAAATACCTCACTAGTGTTTGGCTCGACAGTGTCAGAAGAAAAAGCTGTTCTTGCTTCATCTGTTTGACTCCAAGCTTGAGAAGACTCAATTGACTGGGAAGTACTAATACGAAGTTCTGTAGGGATGGATAAATATTCTTGAAATGGGCTAAATAAAGGTAAAGCGAGCATCAACAACAGGAGAACGGAGCCACATATATATCTAATTTTAAATTGGTGAAACACTGGTAAACACTCCCTCTCACTCCTGTGCCAATGAATTGGCTTACTTATAATGTGGTCCTCAACTGCTGTTTTTAAACGAGCATAATCACAGAAATTATAGGATGCATTGCCTTAGAAAGAAACATTCTCCAATCTTAAAGTGAAGCAGAAATGTATAAAGATATAAAAGTGTACAATATCTAAGGAAATACTGCTTTATACAGCTAATCATGAAATATTTCCCATAAGAAAAACGCATGGAAATCCATACGTTTTTTACAAGTCTAAGCATTCTGTTTATGTTTAGTGGCGAGGGCTAACAATTCTTTTGCATGTTCGATCGTTGTATCTGTCATCTCGGCGCCTGTAATCATCCTGGAAATTTCATCCGCTTTTTCCCCTGCGGATAACTCAGTAACTACAGTGGACGTTCGATCGTTAGTAACATCTTTTTCAATTCTAATATGAGTATCAGCCATAGCGGCAACCTGTGGCAAATGTGATATGCACAAAACTTGGGAGTCGATAGAGATTCCTTGGATTTTCTCTGCAATTGCCTGAGCCACTCGGCCGCTGACACCAGTATCAACTTCGTCAAAAATAACGCTCGTTACACCTTGATGACGTGAAAAGATACGTTTGAGGGCAAGCATAATCCGAGACATTTCTCCTCCTGAAGCTACTTTGTGCAGTTCCTTCAGCGGTTCGCCAGGATTTGTAGTAATTAAGAATGTAACGGTATCAAAACCACTGGAAATCAATCGTACATGCTTTCCGTCAAATTCAGGGTCATCTGGCCGCCCCTCTTTTATTTCTACATTCGTCTGAAATGACGCCTTTTCCAAGTATAAATCTGTTAATTCTTCATGGATCATTCTGGCTAAGTGTTTGGATGCTTTTGTTCGAATATCATGAATGTTTTTAGCTTCAAGAACTGCATCTTTTCCAAGTTCCGTAATTTGCTTCTCCAATTTATCGAGGTGAGAATCCTTATTTGTAATCTCATCAATCTCCTCTTCGATTTTCGAAGCATATTCCAGCATATCCTTAACGGTTTGCCCATATTTTTTCTTCAGTCGATTTAGTTCGTTTAACCTTGACTCAATATCATTTAAACGTTCTGGGTCAAATTCAAGCTCAGCCATCTGATTACTTAACTGAAACGTCAACTCCTCTAGAACATAATAACTGTTTGACATTTCCTCCGAGAGCTTCTCTAATTGGTTGTCATAATCTGACGTATTCTCTAAAGAAGTCATCGCCAGACTCAACCAGTCTAACCCTTTCTGTTCGCCATATAACGCATTATAGGCATCATGAATCCCCTGATACACTTTCTCATAGTTCATGAGCTTTTTTCGTTCTTCCTCGAGTTCTTCATCTTCAAATGGACGTAAATCCGCCTGTTGGAGTTCACGCAGTTGGAATTGGAGCAAATCAAGTCGTTGAGCCACTTCCTGTTCATTTTCACTAAGTTCATTATACCTTTTTTTAACCGTCTGATAGCTTGAATATAACCGGTGGTACTCCTCTATAGAAGGCGATATCTCATCTATAATAAACATGTCCAAAAGGTCGATGTGGTGCTCAGGGTTCATTAAGGATTGTGTTTCGTGTTGGGTGTGAATATCAATTAAAGTAGAGCCAATCTCTCTCAAAATTCCCAGTGTAACCAGCTTCCCATTTACCCGGCAAATACTTTTCCCTTGTCGAGTGATGACCCTTTGCAATACAACCATGCCGTCTTCCCCGATCTCAACGCCGAATTGTCTGCCTTTTTGAAAAACAGGGTGAGTCATATCAACTGTAAATAACCCCTCAATTTCTGCTTTATTTGTGCCATGACGGACAAATTCAACAGAGCCTCGGCCCCCTGACAATAGCTGTATGGCATCAATAATAATTGACTTACCAGCACCTGTCTCTCCTGTAAGTACTGTGAGACCTTCCTTAAATGTGATGGATACTTGATTAATGATGGCAAAGTCCTTTATCGATAATTCAGTTAACATAGCGAATCACCTCAGCTATAACATATTTAACAACTGTTCACTGATGCTTTCGGTTTGTTCTTTACTTCTGCAAATAATCAAACAAGTGTCATCACCGCAGATGGTCCCCATAATTTCTTCCCAATCAAGATTGTCAATAAGGGCGCCTACTGCATTAGCATTTCCTGGCAGTGTTTTTAAAATTATAAAATGACCCGCTTGATCAATACTAACGAAAGCATCCATCATTAATCGTTTTAATTTTTCCAAGGGATTGAAACGCTGATCAGCAGGTAAGCTGTACTTATACCGCCCATCAAGCATCGGAACTTTTACAAGGTGTAACTCTTTGATATCCCTCGAGATCGTTGCTTGTGTGACGTCATAGTCCATCGCCTTCAACCGGCTCACTAACTCATCCTGCGTCTCGATGTCATCGTTCGTAATTAATTCGCGAATCTTAATATGACGCTGTCCTTTATTCATAGCCATCCTCCCATAACAAAAGGGCTAAATAGTAGCCCTTGAATGTCATCCATATAAATCCTATTTTCATAAACCCTATTTTCGATGTGCTTCATGCGCTTCCGCCACAACACTATCCACTTCGACATAATCGTCTATATCTCCTGCTTTTTTGCCGGTCCAATATAAATGAACAAGAAATTCGATATTTCCATCGCCGCCGGTAATCGGTGAAAACGTGAGGTTCTTAACCGTAAAACCCAGCCCGTTAGCGAAGTCGAGAATTCTCTGAATCACCTGTTTGTGGATCGCAGCATCTTTAATAATCCCTTTTTTACCCACTTGTTCACGACCTGCTTCAAACTGTGGCTTAATTAAAGCCACCACATCACTGTTTGCATTCAACAGATTCGTTAATACAGGCAATATCAAACGGAGTGATATAAACGAAACATCAATGGAAGCAAATTGAGGTGTTCCTTCTGTCAGGTCAGCAGGCGTCACATACCGAAAATTTGTTCGTTCCATGACAACTACTTGGGGATGATTTCTAAGCTTCCAGTCCAACTGATTGTAACCTACATCAATTGCATAGCTAAGGCGAATACCATTTTGCAAAGCACAATCCGTAAATCCACCTGTCGATGAACCAATATCGAGCATCGTCTTCCCTTTTAAGTCCATCCTAAACTTGTCAAGGGCTTTTTCAAGTTTTAACCCGCCTCTGCTGACATAAGGAATGGCGCTTCCCTTAACGGTAAGTTCAATCTCTTCGTCAACTTTTTGGCCAGGCTTATCGAGCCGGTGATTTCTTTCGAAAACGAGACCAGCCATTATGGTACGCTTAGCCTTTTCTCTCGTTTCAATCAGTCCCCGTTCAACTAGCAATAAATCTAATCGCACTTTTCTTCCCATAATTTAAGCCCTCTGTTTTTTCTCAGGAATAATTTCTTTAATGTTCTTTATCACGTTGTCTTCCGTCAATCCGATTTCTTCCCAAAGTTCAGGTACGCTGCCGTGTTCGATAAATCGATCAGGAATACCAAGTCTGTTTACCCAGGAAAGATAGTTGTGTTCTTCTTTAAACTCCAGAACACTTGAGCCGAACCCTCCCTGAAGCACAGATTCTTCAACAGTTAATATTGGAAGTTTATTCTTCATTATGTCATGAAGCATTGCCTCATCCATCGGTTTTATGAACCGTGCGTTGACAACACGTACGGATATACCCTCTTTACTAAGCCGTTCGCTGGCAGCAAGAGCCATAGGAATAGTTGTACCGAATGTTAAGATAACAACATCTGTACCTTCTTTTAGTACTTCCCAGCTGCCAATCGGTATCGTTTTCAGCTCTTTACTCATCTCGACTCCTAATCCATTTCCTCGCGGATAACGGATAGCAATCGGTCCATCATCATAGGAAACAGCAGTATGAACGAGATACTGCCCTTCATTTTCATCCTTTGGCATAGCGACCACCATGTTTGGAACTGAGCGAAGAAATGCCACATCAAACACTCCCTGGTGAGTTTCACCATCAGCACCAACCAAACCAGCTCGGTCCACACCGAATATAACATTTAAGTTTTGTCTTGCTACATCATGAATCACCTGGTCGTACCCTCGTTGTAGGAAGGTGGAATAAATAGCCAAAAACGGTTTCATTCCTTGAGTAGCCAATCCAGCTGATAAGGTGGTGGCATGCTGCTCCGCAATCCCGACATCGAACAAGCGGTCCGGAAATTCTTCACCGAATTTTTCAAGCTTAGACCCCAGCACCATTGCCGGTGTGATTGCTACAACTCTTTTATCGACACGAGCCTCTTTTCTTAGCGTTTCGCTTATCACTTCGCTCCACGCTGGCGGAGCGTCAGTCGGTTTAATTTTCTCCCCAGACTCAATTTTATAGGGACCGACGCCATGCCACTTATCTTTCTTGTCTGTTTCAGCGGGATGATACCCTTTTCCTTTTTGCGTGATGACATGTACAATCACAGGTCCGCTTGTCTTCTTAGCATAATTTAAGTTCTCAAATAAGTCTTGATAATCATGTCCATCTACTGGACCGTAATAGGTAAAACCTAATTCCTCAAAAAACATTCCAGGCAGAACAAAATATTTCATACTATCCTTCAATCTTTCAGCGGCCTGAGCCAATCTTCCTCCGACAGCAGGAATCCGCTTAAGTATCCATTCTAAATCGTCCTTTGCCCGGTTGTATTTTCCGGCACTTCTCATGCGCCCTAATGCTCCGTGCAGGGCACCTACATTTCTGGCAATGGACATTTCGTTATCATTTAAGATAACGGTTACATTCTTTTTCTCATCACCAATATGATTAAGAGCCTCAAGAGCCATACCGCCTGTGAGAGCCCCGTCCCCAATAATAGGCACGATCGAATGCGATTCTTTTCTCAAATCGCGGGCAATAGCCATGCCCATGGCTGCAGACAATGAGGTCGAACTATGGCCTGTCTCCCATGTATCATGTTCACTTTCATTTCGTTTCGGAAAACCGCACAACCCATTGTACTTACGTAACGTATCAAAACGGCCAGCACGCCCTGTTAATATTTTATGAATATAAGACTGATGTCCGACATCAAACAGCAAACGATCTTTCGGACTCTCAAACACTCTATGCAAAGCTAACGTAAGTTCTACAACCCCCAGGTTAGCACCTAAATGTCCTCCTGTACCTGACAAATTTTCGATAAGAAACTTGCGCATATCTAATGAAAGTTCTTCTAATTGACCAATCGACATTTCCTTCAGAAATGAAGGTTCTTTAATCTTGTACAGATCCATTAAAGGACCCCCTTAGCGTGATTTTCTAGCATGATTTGATGCGCTAGAAAGAATATTGATTTTTGTTTTATCTTCTACCCAGGCAATGAAGCGGGCAGTTGTAAAGATGACTTTAGTGGAAGAATGGATGGCAAAGTACTTTCCAAGAGCTTTGCCGCCCACCGTTAAAGCTGCCACGATACTCGTCACGAATACCGAAAAGACTAGCTGAAAGGTAGAGCCGTCGTCATGTCCCAGAACATTAACAATTTGCAGGACTACTACAGTAGAAGCAGTTCCACTGACTATACCAGATATATCCCCGATTACATCGTTACAGAAACTTGCAAAGCGATCAGCATTCCTAACGATGATAATCGCTTCCTTAGCTCCACGAATTTTCTCGGAAGCCATGGAATGAAAAGGGGTTTCCTGTGCTGCCGTCGCAGCTATCCCTAGCATATCAAATATAACCCCTATAAATACAATAGCTAGTACAATTAAAATCCCCACTGCCCATATGACACCGCTTAACGCTGATGTTGAAACAACTGAAAAAATAGCCGCTAACACAAAAGTGATAACGGCAATACTCAAACTAAATTTTAGTGATTTTTTAAATTGATTATCCATTTTCAACCTCATTATTTATATACATTCGTATGTAGGAAAGGAATGGTCATGAAAAAGGTAAAAATTACGGCTTAGGTCTAGTAGGTTTTCCCAATCAGATACCGAGTGTCACCACTCTGGCGGTTCCCCTTTAAATCTGACTCAGCCCCGTTCCCGGTGACTGGACTAGATTGCCACTGAGTCCGTACTATAATTCCCTTTTCACGTCCGTCCCAGAACAGTCTAGGGGATTTCCCCGACAGCCTTTAACCGTTCCTTAGCCTCTTTTGCAGTTCCGATTTCATATAGCTCAAGCCTTCATTTTCAGTGGCCATCCGAAAATTTGAATGCTCCATGACTATAATCCCCTCGACCCCACTCAAGGCAGGCTACGCTGCTTATACAGTAACCCAACCATATAAAGCAGGTTCATACCCCATTTCATAAGAATCTCCGGCGGGAGATACTCTTACAAAGATGGGCCTCCGCGGAAGAAGGGTCAACGCCCACATGCCTTTGTGGATCGCCCTGCCACCTTAACTCCCAGCACCGACCCAAGGCTGGGCGCCTCAAGCCGGCACAAGGAACTTCATCGATGTGCCCTTTGGCGGATTTTTAGGCCCGCCTTCAGGAACGGAGGACCGACTAGAATACTGCACCATTCCTTTTGTAACTTTAATATACCATATTCCTTCACGTGGCTCAATGAATTTCCCTTGAACGCTTATCGGTCCCTCGTGCTTAAGAAATCAATCAGGGCAGCTAAAAACGTATGATTCAATTCTGCTTTCTCTAGAGATTGCAAGGCAATATCCACATACTCGTTCATTTCTCTAATCGCCCCTTCAACGCCCAGCAATTGCGGATAAGTGCTTTTTTCGTTTCCTTCGTCACTGCCAACCGGTTTGCCAATAGCATTGGCATCCCCTAATACATCTAAAATATCATCCTGAATTTGAAAAATAAGACCAAGGACGTTTGCCATCTTCTCCATTTTCTTAAAGGTTTGTGTGGAGGAATGACTTAGAAAAGCACCCGCTATAATGGAGAAAGAAAGCAACTGTCCCGTTTTATTCATATGGATGGATTTCAATTCATCTAACACAACTCGCTTTCCCTCACTTAGCATATCCTTCATTTGTCCATCTACCATTCCAGAGCCGCCGCTTGCCCTGGAAAGCTCTCGGATCAGAAATACTTTTTCATCACTAGTTAAGCTTGGGTCTTCGGTGATGACTTGAAAGCTTAGGGTGAGGAGAGCATCTCCCGCAAGAATCGCCGTAGCTTCATCAAATGCCTTGTGAATTGTTGGTTGACCTCTTCTCAAGTCGTCATCATCCATTGCAGGAAGGTCGTCATGAATTAAAGAGTATGTATGAACCATCTCTATTGCACATGCTGCTGCATATCCACGTGTATAATCAGCTCCAAACGCCTCTATCGTGGAAAGAAGGAGGATTGGGCGAACACGTTTTCCTCCAGCATCTATAGAATGAAGAATCGCATCTCGTACTCGTCCCGGATTAATGTATTTGTTAACAAATTCAAACATTCTGTCATTGACAGCCTGCTGATAGTACTTCAGATCGTCTTGAAAAGCATTCACTTATTCCTCCTCCTGGACTTCATATGGTTCAAATTCTCCATGTTCATTTAAAATTTGCTGCATTTGGCCTTCAACATGATTAAGTTTTTCATTACAAAACTTTGAAAGCTTCATGCCGTCCTGATAATACTGAATTGCTTCTTCCAGGGGCACATCTCCTTCTTCAAGTTTTTCCACGAGCTTTTCCAATTGATCCATGGCCTGTTCAAAAGTAAGTTCCTTTTCTTGATTTGTCATGACTGATCCTCCTCAATATCATTTACAAGGCAATGCAAACTGCCATTATGAAGTTTTACTGTTAATGAATGGCCCGGTTTAGTTTGATCAACACTTTTTAGTACCTTCCCTTTTTCTGTATAAGGAATGGCATACCCCCTTTTCATTATGTCCAGGGGATTCAGCAGTCCCAGCTTATCTAAAACAGCATGAAATCGATCTTTTTTTGTACAGACCTGTCTATTAAAACTTATACTTAATTGCTTTGTTTGTTTATCCAGGAGTTTTCGATTCATTTGAAATTCCTCTTGTGGGTGCTGTTGAATCAGTCGCTTCTTCATGTAAGATAAACGTTCGGCTTTCTGATTATAAAGATCATTTATATTTCTTGACAGTTGTTCTAGTTGCCGATCAAGCTCCTGTTCCTTTTGTTTCAAAAGCTGCTCCGGATATTTAAATGCATAGGATTTCTTTAACCGTGTAAGTCGTTCTCCAGCCTCTGATTGTTTAAGAGTTACAGACCGGGTTAGACGTTGAGTCGTCACTTTAAGCTGTTCTGTCAGCTCTTTCAATGAAGGTACAGCAATTTCCGCTGCTCCCGTTGGTGTTGCTGCTCTTGTATCAGCTACAAAATCGCTGATTGTCGTATCTGTTTCATGCCCGACAGCAGAGATGACAGGGATTTGAGAATGGTGTATAGCCCGGGCAACTACTTCTTCATTAAAGCACCACAAATCCTCAATGGAACCGCCACCTCGCCCTACTATAAGAACATCACAATTCAAGTGTCCATTCGCATAGTGTATAGCTTTCTCTACAGAAGCCGCTGCTGAATCTCCCTGGACGAGCACAGGGAGAATGGAAACTTTCACAATTGGATACCGCCGTTTAATAGTTGTTAGGATGTCACGGACTGCTGCTCCTGTAGGTGATGTGATCACACCTACATGTTCCGGATAGCTAGGAAGTGCTTTTTTGTTGGTCACTTCAAAAAGTCCTTCTTTTTGGAGCTTTTCCTTTAATTGCTCATAGGCCAAGTACAATGCGCCGATTCCATCAGGCTGCATGTCTTGTATGTACAGTTGATACTGTCCCATAGGTTCATAAACATTGATCTCACCACGGATGAGCACATTCATACCATTTTCCGGCATGAATTTAAGCCTGCGATTATTTCCAGCAAACATTACAGCTTGAATACGCGATTGTTTGTCCTTGATCGATAAATACATATGACCACGGGTGTGCTGTTTAAAATTCGAGATTTCCCCCCTCAGCCACACTTCTTTCAGATGAGGGTCGTGGGAAATTTTCCTTTTTATATATTTAGTTAGCGCCGTTACCGTCAAATAGCGATCTTTCACAAGTAAATCTCCCCTATTTTTGCTCTATCCACTTCGCTGCTTTAATGGTGTTATGCAATAGCATAGTAATGGTCATCGGACCGACGCCCTTAGGAACAGGGGTAATATAAGAAGCCTTTTCCTTTGCCGATTCAAAGTCAACATCTCCTGTTAACTTCCCGTCCACACGATTGACGCCGACATCGATAACAACTGTGCCTTCAGATATATCTTCTCCTGTAATTAAACCCGCTTTACCAGCAGCTACAATTAGGATATCTGCACGTTTTGTATGCTCCCTTAGATTTTCCGTCCGAGAATGGCAGTGGGTAACAGTTGCATGTTCATTTAATAACAATTGGCCAACCGGTTTTCCCACCAGGTTGCTGCGCCCAATGATGACTACATGCTTCCCTTCAATGGATACGTTGGCACGCTTCAGCATGACTAAGATTCCAAATGGTGTACAGGGATAGAAGGTTTCCTGACCTGTCAACATCCGCCCAGCGTTTATCGGGTGAAAACCATCCACGTCTTTGCTGGGATTGATCGCTTCAATCACCTTCTGTTCATCAATTTGCTGAGGTAAAGGCAGCTGCACCAAAATGCCATGAACCGTTTTATCCTCATTTAACCGATTGATAATGTTTAATAGTTCAGCTTCTGATGTTTCTTCGGATAATTCAATCAAGTCAGAATCCATTCCGATTTTTTCTGATGCTCGTTGCTTTCCTTTAACATAGGACATAGAAGCTGGATCTTCACCTACGATCACCACAACTAATTTTGGATAAATACCGTTTTTCGCTAATTTGGCAGTTTCTTCTTTCATTTCTTGGCGTAACTCTTCTGCTAATTTCTTTCCGTAAATAACTTCAGCTGACACCTCAACGTCCTCCTTTGAATGAACTACATCATTTTTGATAAAACACCATTTATAAATTTACCTGATTGATCTTCACCAAATAACTTGGCTAACTCTACTGCTTCGTTGATGGCTACTTGACTTGGTACATCTTCAGTAAATTTTATCTCATAGGCGGCCATACGAAGCAGTGTTTTCTCAACACGAGCCAATCGTGAAAATGTCCAATTCTCTAAATGATTTTCAATCCACTGATCGATCTCAGTTCCATTTGTAACCACGCCGTGGACCAACTGGTTTACAAACGCATCATGAACTTGCTCGTCCATCACATGTTCAATCGCCTCTTCTGTGTTTATTTCACTTGAATCTATTTGAAAAAGAGCTTGAAATGCCTTTTCCCTCGCTGTACGTCTTTTCATAATCATTCTCCTTTAAGAGGATGTTCAAAAAGTCACCAAATGATAAAAGGCGAATTTCTTCGTTGCTCGGTTTTCCGGTCCTCACGTATTAAAAGGCATACGCTGTGGCCCTCAAAACTTTCACGCCTCGGACTTCTTGTTTCTCATTCGTCAAATCTTGAACACACACTTTAATGTCATTTCCGTTAGAATAATAACATTTTACCACCTGAAAAGCCATACAATGCGAAAAGACCAGCCGGGGAACCCCATAACTGGTCTTTTTATTAAACTTCTTCTGTTTCAGGCTCTTCTTCTTTACCTTCCATTTGAATCCCAACGATATGGACATTCATTTCTTTAATCTCAAGAGCTGTCATATTTTTTAGCGCCTGACTTGTATTGTCTTGAATCTTTTTTGCCGTATCTGGAATAGAAATCCCGTAATCCATTACGACATAAGCATCAATTAAAATGCCGTCTTCAGCAAGTTCTACTTTTACACCTTTTCCATGGTTCTTTTTTCCAAGGCGTTCCACAACACCTGAGGCAAAGTTTCCACGCATAGAAGCAACGCCTGCTACTTCAGACACGGCGATTCCAGCTATAACTTCGATAACTTCTGGAGCAATCTCTACATTACCAAGTGTGGACCCTTCTGAAACGTTAAGTAATTGTTTCTCACTCACTTGTGACCACTCCCTTCTTTGCTGTCCTCCATTATAGTATAGTTTTCCAGGAATTTTGTGTTAAAATCGCCGCCGACAAACACTTCATGTTCCATCATACGACTATGGAATGGTATGGTAGTATGAACCCCTTCAATGACAAACTCATCTAAAGCTCTTCTCATTTTTTGAATGGCTTCCTCCCGGTCACGACCATATGTGATCAATTTTGCCACCATTGAGTCGTAATATGGTGGAATCATATATCCAGGATAGGCTGCCGAATCTACACGTACACCAAATCCGCCTGGTGCTAAATACATATCAATTCGTCCAGCGGAGGGCATGAAGTTTTTATGTGGATCTTCCGCATTGATGCGGCATTCAATCGCCCATCCGTCAAACGTGATCTCTTTTTGAGTAAAGGAAAGCTTCTCATCGTTTGCAACCTTTAGTTGCTCTTTAATTAAATCAATTCCCGTAACCATCTCCGTGACGGGATGTTCAACCTGGATACGGGTGTTCATTTCCATGAAGTAGAAATTACTCTTCTCCTTATCAAAAATAAATTCAACTGTTCCCGCTCCAGAATAATCAACGGCTAAAGCAGCTTTAACCGCTGCCTCACCCATTTCCTGGCGAATTTCCGGTGTTACGGCAGGGGACGGTGTTTCCTCAATCAACTTTTGCAAACGACGTTGAATCGTACAGTCCCGTTCTCCTAAGTGGACAGCATTGCCGTGATTGTCAGCCAGCACCTGTATTTCAACGTGGCGGAAATCTTCGATGAATTTCTCAATATAGACACCCGGGTTACCAAATGCTGTTTCTGCCTCTTGTTGGGTAACATTAATCCCCTTCACGAGATCTTCCTCTGTTCTGGCAACACGGATTCCTTTACCGCCTCCGCCAGCAGTCGCCTTTATGATAACGGGATAACCAATTTCATTAGCTACCTGCTTGCCTTCCTCAACATCAGCGATAATTCCCTCTGAACCTGGGACAATAGGGACACCTGCTTCCTTCATAGTTTCCCTGGCGACATCTTTTGTACCCATTTTCTGAATAGCATAGGAAGACGGACCAATGAATGTGATGTTGCACTCATCACAAAGCTCTGCAAATTCAGCATTTTCAGCTAAAAATCCATAACCTGGATGAATGGCATCAGATTCAGTTAATGTCGCTGCACTCATAATATTTGTATAGTTCAAGTAACTGTCCTTACTTAAAGTCGGGCCAACACAATAGGCCTCATCAGCGATTTGTACATGCAAAGCTTCTTTATCTGCTTCTGAGTAGACAGCTACTGTTTCAATACCCATCTCCTTGCAAGCCCGGATAATACGGACGGCAATTTCTCCCCGGTTGGCAATCAATACTTTTTTTATCATCATTTAACCTCCGTATTATGCAGTTTTCACGCGGAACAACGGCTGACCATACTCCACAAGTTCACCGTCATTAACAAGGATTTCTACGATTTCTCCTGAAACTTCCGCTTCAATTTCATTAAATAGTTTCATCGCTTCTACTATACAAACGACAGATTCCTGTTTCACTTGATCACCCACCTGGACGTATGGACCTTGATCCGGAGAAGGTGATTGATAGAACGTCCCAACCATAGGCGAAATGACTTCTTTATCATAATGAGAACTTTCCTCAGACTGAGTTTCTTGTTCTTTCTTTTCAACAGCAGGTTCTTTTCGCTGTGTCTGCTCTTCCTGTACTGGTTGCGTTTGTTGTGGAACTGCTGACTGTTTCACCTCAGTCGGTACTTCTGTTACTACTTGTTCACTATTTTTTTTCATCGATACCTTTGTTCCATCTGACTCATAACTAAATTCATCAATATGAGAGTCATCAATTAACTTAATTAATTCACGTATTTCCTGCACCTTTAACATAATTACGGCACTCCCTTATGTAGAATACTTAAAAACTAAAAACTATTCATTCCTTTTAATATTTTACGATACATGTTGAGGACCTGCAACTGAAAGAAAGATCTTAAGACACACAAAAGGATCAACCCTTGTACTGTGTGAAGGGCTGACCCTGGTTTTAAAAAGCTATTTGGATGGTTGGAATTTCACATCAACAGGAACTTCTCCGAACTCATCGTAGACCATTTGCATAATTTCCCTCGTTTGAGATTTAGATAATTCGTTCGCTCTCACTGTCACATGTACGCCATTGTCTTCCGCCCTAACGAGTACATCTTCATAAGGTACACTGGCACTTATCGTTTTCTCAAGAATGTTTTCTTTCGTTCTCCTATCCTGCAGGTTGTCTAAGTTTTCAGTAGCTTTAGCCTTTTCTTCGATGGTAGCGGTAGATGATGCCATAACTGCCGACCACTGTTCTTCCAACTTATCGCGTTTATTTTGCATTTCTAAACGGATTGATGCAAACAGTTCATCTGAAGACATTTGCGAAACGACTGTGTCATCTGTAGTTCCATCTCCGTTCATGTTACCCGTAGTTTGCTCTAGTTCTGCATCCTGGATGAAGGCCATTTCCCCACTATCCGGTGATGTCATGTAGTACACACTCAAAACAATTAGCAGACTTAACATCGTCAACAACCAAACCGTCTGTTTTTTTACCAAAATAATCCCTCCCTATGATTTAGGCAAAACGGAAACTCTATGACTTGGCACATCTAGCACTCTTGACACTGCTTCTACCACCCAGCCTTTAACTTTCATTTGATCCACACCTTTGGCAGTTACAAAAACACCTCTTACTTCAGGTTTCTTTGTTTTAACTAGCAGTGGTACTTCCCGGTCGCCTTGCCTCACCAGGACTAACTGCTGTTCCTTTGAATAATCTTCAATTTCTCTTTCTCCCCCATTCGTATCAGTTTCCTTTGTAGTTTGTTTTGAGATAATT
This sequence comes from Halobacillus naozhouensis, assembly GCF_029714185.1. Classification (NCBI taxonomy): domain Bacteria; kingdom Bacillati; phylum Bacillota; class Bacilli; order Caryophanales; family Bacillaceae; genus Halobacillus; species Halobacillus naozhouensis. The sequence goes on from NZ_CP121671.1 coordinate 2,376,617, forward strand.
AAATTTTTATCGAATACCTTTTCTTTAGTAGCAGCCAAATTGATCATGAGCTCTACTTCACTAACCCCTTTTATATTTTCAAGAAGAGGAGTGAGTTGTTTCTCATACTCCACTTCCAGCTGACTAATTGAAACAGCTGAAGGCGCCTCTTTACTGCTGGGTGACTCCTGGACAGTCTTCGGCTGAGGAGGTGCCTCATTAGTTGGTGTTTGAAACCAGTTGCTTATGATAATGAAAAAAACTCCAATTAAGCCAACGATAATAAAGTATTTAGGCTTATTTATTTTTGGGCCATCCCCTGAAGACAGAGGTTTAAACAGCTTATTCCACCATTTACTCATTGTTTTCCTCCCAGCGGATTTCAATTTTATCGTTTTGCAATCCCAATAAACCAGCTGCCATGTCAAGAATTTCCTGCTCCTGGTTTCGTTCCAACGTCTGTTCGTCCTCGGTTATGGAGATCGCTACTTCTTCTACAGCTCCTTGACCTGGTGTGGAGGCCACGTATAAGATCAGCTTGTCCAACGATTCCAGACTATGGGGTTCTTCTGAAAAGGTCATGTCCACTTTTTCAAGTGAAAGATCGAATTGCACTTGAAGTGGCTCCTCCATTTTATTCGAGATGGTTTCTGTGACTTGTTGTAATGTATATGCATCTTGTCCCTGTATTATTTCATTTTTCTTTGACTCTATTTCCTCTGCTAATTGCTCAGTAGTTGAACGGCTCTCCAATTGATATTCCGCCGACTCGACTAATGTTTGTGGGTCGATCTGAAGTACTTTTAGCAAAGGGCTCAACAATATGAGCACTAACAGGATGGACATCACTAGCCGTGCATATTTCTTCATTGAACCTGACGGAAGAAGAGCATCCGCAACCATTGCTAATAGTAAAAATAATACAATTTGTGTGATCCATTGAGTAAAGGCTGCCATCTGTTATCACCCTCATCGAACCATCATAGTAATATTGCTAGCAGCAACCATAATCACAATAACGAGGAAGAACATCATTGAGACCATGAGTAATGCTGCGAAAATGTACATAATATGGCGACTCACGATTGCCATTGCTGTAATGACAGGTCCGTCTCCTAACGGCTGCAAGAGTGCAGCAGCCAATTTATAAATCAAAGCTATCGCAAACACTTTTAATGCCGGGAAGATCGCTATCCCTAATAAAATAATGACCCCTGCCAGTCCCAACGTATTTTTCAACAACAGGGACGCGCCGAGAATCGTATCTGTAGCATCTGTAAACAAACGCCCGACGACAGGAACAAAGTTTCCTGTTACGAAACGTGCTGTTTTCATTGTGACGCCATCCTGAACAGCCGTTACGGTCCCCTGGACAGAAATCACTCCAAGGAAAATTGTTAGATATACACCCATAATTGCCATACCGGTTTTCCTCAATAACTCAGCAAGCTGATCCACTTTATACGTATCATTCAACGTCCCAACAATTAATAACAGTGCTGATGAGGCAAATAGCGGAATGAGAATAATTTTCACTAACAGTCCACTGGATTGAACAAGAACAACGATAATAGGGTGAAAAAATGAGAATGACATAAGATGACTAAACGAGGCCATAATCCCTAAAAGCAAGGGGAGCAGGCCAATCATAAAGCTGCTCATCTGGTTGATCGCACCGATCGTGTAATCAATGACTTGTCCAAAACTCTCCAATGCCAGGGCAATAAGGGCAAGGTAAATCACCATGTAAGCGATTCGACTCACAACTGTATTCTCGAAAGAAGATTGCATAGCTTGTAATAACGTGCTGAACAAAGTAAGAAACAACAATGATGCTAGCAATTTTCCGTTGGACATTAACTCATGAAAAAGGAAAGATAGAATGCCAGACACCCACCCTTTAGGGGTACTCCCCCCCTCCTCTTCCATAACGCTCCGAAAGTCCTTTATTGAAATATCTGGTAAGTAATCGCCATACTTCTGATTGAGCTGCTGCAAACTTTGTTCGAGTTCGTTAGTAGAAACATGTTCCATTAAGGAAGGTACAGCATCTTGTGGTGTTGAAGCTGAAACTGAGTCAGGGTAACAAATCATCCCGATCAATAAACAGCTTATAAAAAATAAACGTATCATTTTAAACCACTCAATTCTCATCCTGCCGCTCCAGGAATAAAGTCCAAAATCGTTTCAATAACAGCTGTAATAATGGGGATAGCAAGCATTAGAATAAATAACTTCCCTACCAGTTCGACTTTAGAAGCGAGGGCATTCAATCCGGCATCTCTGATCAACTGTGCGCCGAATTCTGTGATATAGGCAATTCCAATAATCTTGAGGATCGTCTTAAAATAAACGGACTCTACTTTTGCTTGGTCTGCCATGTACTGGAGTAAGGAAAAAATGTATTTGATCTGATCTAGAACAGTCGTAAAGATAATGATCACCGTTATTAAAAGAAGCAAAAATGCAATCGAAGTCTTCTGCTCTTTTAATAACACGATCAATAATGTCGCGACTAATCCAAGTGAAACGATTTGTAAAATCCCCATATACTCTACCCCTGATATAAAAAGACAGATTTTATTTGTTGAAACAATTCAGCAAGGCGATGGAGAACTATGAAAAGAACGATGATAAAACCTGTTAACGTGACTACTTGAGCAATTTCTTCTTTGCCCATTTGCTTTAAAATACTATGAATCATTGCTACGATAATACCGACTCCGGCGATTTGAAACAGGATGGATGCATCTTGAAGCACAATGTCCCTTCCTCCTTATCATATGAGTAATATAATCACGAACAGACCACTTAAGACCCCTATTCCCCGAGCGAGTTTCTGATGCTTGCCTGAAGATTCAATGGCATCAGTTAATTGCAAATCGAGGTGATGAAGTGTTAACTTAATTTGCTTTTGCTGCTGCTGGAGATCATGCTGCCCTAATGTACTTCCAAATTGGGCTAATATATCCAAATCTGTTTTTGTCATGGCATTTTTATACCAATGTTGTTTTAGGCTGTCTGTCCACAAGGCTGCAAAATCCGTACATGACTCCCTTTCCATCATCAAACTCGAATAAAATTCGCTCAATGGCTGAGGCAATTGTCTTGAAATATTATCACAAACCTCCCATAAGGAAGATTGACCATAAACCATTTCTGCTTCAATCATTTGCAGGGCACTCTTCCATTGCCGGATTTGGCCAGGTCTTTTTTTAAACCTTGCTGCTATATCAAAACCTACCCATGTACTAACGGTTAATACGATTAAGGCGCCGATCCACGCCATGCTTATCTCTCCCTCCATAGGAAGTGATTTCTGCTCCTTGTGCATTTAGAATTCGAAAAGAACCACTTTGATGAGATGAAAGCCTTTCGAGTACGATGTACCTGTCAAAGGCTTGTTCACTTATTAAACTGCTGGCAGCATTCCTCTTCTGTACAGACGCAAGATTGCTGCCGTGAATACTGCAGATCACTTGAACGCCTGTATAAACAGCTTCGCGAACTGCTTCAGCATCTCTCTCACCGCCCAATTCATCTACCAATATAACTTCAGGGGACATAGAACGTATCATCATCATCATGCCTTCCGCCTTAGGGCACGCATCCATCACATCAGTTCTGACTCCGACATCCAGTTGAGGAATGCCTTGATGACAAGCAGCCAGCTCTGATCGTTCATCTACTAACCCAACCTTTGAAGCCTTTTTCAAACTTGAATCTGTACCAATACATTTAGAAAGCTCTCGCAGCAACGTGGTTTTCCCTGAATGCGGCGGTCCAATAATTAAAGTATTTTGCCATCTACCTCGATCAAGCAGATGAGGAAGAATCTTTTCTGCCAAGCTAACGGTGGAGCGGGCAATGCGTATATTCATAAAAGAAATAAATTTAAGTGTTTCGATATCCCGATTTTTCGTATTGGCTTTTCCTGCCAACCCAACTCTATGCCCGCCTTCTATGGTGATAAACCCTTCTTTTATTTCGTCTTGCAATCGATAAAGGGAAAATTGACTGATTTGGTTTAATACAAAGGATAAATCTTCTGGTGTTAAACGAATGTCAGTCAGTGTTCGAACACCTCTTGAATCTAGCACCTCCAATCGTTGATGAACCCGCAAACGAATTTCTTGAACACTTTTCCATTCGATGTTTTTTAATAGGAGAGGGTGATAGTGTTCTGGAAATAATCTCATGACCTCTTTCATTCAACCCAAAACTCCTTTTATTGATTTACCTTATACCTATGTACAAGCACAGGAGTTATGACAGTTCACCTGTGATTTTATACTGAAAATCTAGTAGAAAAACCTCTTCTGCTAACCCTCTATTAATTTAAAACAAGAACATACGCGTAAACGTCCCGGGAAACATGACGGGGGATGTTCAGATTTAAGCAATTTGTAGAGGAGGTTCGACTAAGAATGGAGCGAGCCAGAAGTTCGTTTAAAAACCAGCACATCGTGCGGGGCCAAAAAAAGAGCCAGCCCTCGCAGGCTGACTCTAATGATACCCTTATTCAATTAAGCTCGAGATACATATTTCCCATCTGTGGTACTAATAACCAACGTTTCCCCTTCATTTATGAAAAATGGAACTTGTACAATAAGACCTGTTTCAAGTGTAGCAGGTTTTGTTCCACCGCTTGCTGTGTCACCTTTAATTCCAGGTTCAGTTTCGGTTACTTCTAGTTCTACGTTCTTAGGAAGTTCAACTCCGATTGTTTCTCCCTGGTAAGACTGAATCTGAGCTTCCATGTTTGCTTTTAAATAATTAAGCTGATGGGAAATTTGAGCAGTTGGTAATTCAACTTGTTCGAATGTTTCGGTATCCATAAAGGCATGCATATCTCCTGACTCATACAAGTATTGCATTTTACGGTTTTCAATATGAGCTCGCTCTACTTTCTCACCGCCGCGAAATGTTTTTTCTTGTATATTACCATTCCTTAGATTACGAAGCTTCGAGCGCACGAAAGCCGCTCCTTTACCAGGTTTTACATGTTGAAAATCCATCACCTGCCAAATATTACCATCCACTTCAATTGTTAATCCCGTACGAAAATCATTTACAGAAATCATTGGTATCCTCCTTTATACTTTCCTCTATTTATAGAATGATTAGTTCCTTTGGTGAACGACTCAAACGTTCATTTCCTGACTCTGTTACGATCGTGTCATCTTCAATTCTACATCCACCCACAGTTGGAACATAAATACCAGGCTCAACCGTTACGACCATTCCTGCTTCTAACACTTGCTCTGTCCTAAACGATAACCCTGGGCCCTCATGTACATCAAGACCAATTCCATGGCCTGTGGAATGGCCAAAGTATTCTCCATAGCCTTTGTCCGCTATATAATCACGTGTAAGTGCATCGGCTTCTTTACCTGTAATGCCAGCCTTAATGCCTTCCATTCCTTTAAGCTGCGCTTGGAGAACGGTATCGTAAATCTCCTTCAATTCATCACTAATTTCTCCTACAGCTACGGTTCGTGTGATGTCGGAGCAGTAGCCTTTGTAAAGTGCTCCAAAATCTAAGGTTACAAGTTCTCCTGACTGAATTTCTTTTTGAGAAGCTACACCATGTGGAAGCGCAGATCGATTGCCTGAAGCCACAATAATATCAAAACTTGACGAAGTTGCTCCTTGTTTTCTCATGAAAAACTCTAACTCGTTCGACACATCAATTTCCTTTAACCCTGGTTTTATATAAGACAGAATATGTTCAAAAGCGTCATCCGCAATTTTCACAGCGTCCTTAATGATATTAAGTTCATCTTCCGTCTTGATCAAACGCAACTTTTCAATAAGTCCAGAAGTTGGAATTAACTCTGTCTTCAAATGGTTGCGATAAACATCATATTGTTTGTATGTAACGTGATCTTGTTCAAACCCAAGTTTTTTTATTTGCAGCTTCTCCACCTGTGTACTGATCTCTTCAGCCATAGGACCTTTATGTTCTATAATTTTGAATCCATCTGCCTGTTCAGCGGCCTGTTCCGTATATCTAAAATCCGTGATGAAGACCGCTGCCTGCTCTGTAATCAAGACTGCCCCCGAAGAACCCGTAAAGTTTGTGAGATATCGGCGGTTCTGACTGCTTGTGATTAACAATCCATGTAACTGCTGATCTTTCATTGCCTGACGCAATTTCCCCAGTTTATTCATTATCCTTTTCTCCCTTCCAATATCAGCGTTCTCGTACTAACCCGCACACAGGCAGCAGCCAATTATGATTTCATATATCATAGACATGCCACCCATGTGAGATCAGACCGATTACAACACATTTCAGCCCAATTTGCTGTGTTGTATCCACTTATGCACTTCCACTTTTCTAATTTTACCATACTCTTAAAATATCATCATTCTGTTGGCTGTTTTGCAGTCTGTGTTGGTTGATTATATTCATGATATTCATATGATATGGAATACCCTATAAATACCCCATATAAAACAAACAGACAGACAGCTGTCACGATGGAATCAATTGTGAGTTGTGTAAATTCAGGTACTGCCTGGAAAATGGGGTTCATTAAGTAAAATAAAACCCCAAATAGAACGACCCCGAAAATGAGGCCTGGCCATATTCCATCTTTCCTTTTTAATACGACATAATAAGCGAGAGCCATAAATATAGATAAAACGGCAACTATCCCAATCGCCAAAACTTCAGCTAAAAATGTGCTTGTCCAATCTGTTTGCCAGAAGGAACGAAAAATGAATGTGGCAGCTGATACCTGGGAAAAATTAAAGTAGTACGACACTCCACCAAGTCCGCCCCATAATATTCCTGCTACAAACCCTATAACCAACGTTTTCGATAATACACTTTGTGGCGGTTCCTGAGTACTTTGTTCTATATGTTCCTGATTTTGTTTAGGTTCTTTTGAATTCCCTTCCATTTTTATCACCTCAGCATTTATTTTCTCCATTAAGTTATAATTCATGCTAAGAGTTTATCTTTAATGGTAGTGAATCTGATGTCTTTGCGGTAAAATAAAAGAAAGACCTTAACTCTAAAAATGCGTATAGGATGATAAAATTTATTGAATAATATTAGGTAGAAGGGACAGAATCTAAAGTAGCGAGACTTCCATCTGATTGGTTCCGATATCTATGAAACATAGATCAACATAAAGATGTGAAAAAGATAGTCAATCATGATAAGAACAGAGGAATTAAGGGTATATACAATAGTAAAAGGAGATTTAAATAATTTTACCGGAGGAGGGAGCTGTAAAGATGTTGAGAAACTGGGGTGCTCTGGTTATGTACACGATGATTTCACTCGCCATTTTCTATGTTGGATTTCAATTGGTGAATAACCCATCGTCCTTTCTATCATCAATTATTATGACGATTGGAATAGCCGTACTAGTTTTCGGTGCTATTTACTTCTTGTTTCTTCGTAATCGAGTCGGATCAGGCAGCGGCAGAAATAGTAATGAAATGAAGAAATATAAACAGGCTGTTAAACAATCAAAACAAAAATATAAATCGTCCCAGCCCATTAAAAGCAATAAATCAAAGCTAGACACAAAACTCTCAGTAAATTCGAAGAAAAAGAAGCCAAAACGAAAAAACACGCCAAATTTGCGTGTCATTGAGGGCAGTAAAAGCAAAGGAAAAAATCGAGCCACCTTCTAGTGCGGCTCGATTTTTTTATTTCTTCCAACGGTCCAGAAATTGCTTCGCCTTCTCTTTCCCGATACTCATTAACTTTTCTTTTTGGTCGGCATTCATAGAAAAATCTGTCGTTTCGACTCCTTTTACCGGAATAAATATGACATCACGACTGGTAGACTCCGAAATATATCTAGCATCATGCGCTTTTTTCATAGTACGGAATAAGGCATGGAACATTTGGATAGAATTTTTTATTTTTTGCTCGGGAAGCTGGTCTGGTGGATCACTTAATTGCATACCCAATATCGGACGTCTCCGTTTACCCTGTTCATTTTCGAATAACCAAATGGGAAAGTTACTCAGCACTCCCCCGTCCACTAACAGTGATTTGCCTTTCTTCCCGTGCAGTTTGACTGGCATAAAAAAATAAGGTAAACCAGCACTAATTCGAGCAGCTTTAGCCACTGAAAATGTATCGGGATCAATTCCATACAGCCTGTGCAGATCATCTGGTATCACAACCATTTTACCTAAAGTTAAATCTGAGCAAATGACTTTTAGGCTGCCATGTGGCAAGTCAGCAAAAGTATGGACTCCTTTTTGTTCAAGCCATTTCTCAAGCAGATTTTCTAGACGGTTCCCTTTAAATAAGCCCATGCGGAAGTATAGTAACAACCATTTGTAGAACGGGAGGAACTTTTCTGGAAACGGTGTATCAATTAATTTTTCTAAAGACAGTTCTACTAATATCTTCTTTAGATCCTTAGCTTGATAACCGGACGCAATTAAACAAGCCACGATCGCCCCGGCGGAAGTTCCAGCAACTCTTTGGAAACGATATCCATTCTCATCTAACACTTCGAGTGCTCCTATGAAAGCTAATGCTTTCACTCCGCCGCCTGAAAACACACCATCTATATTTATAAGATCACCCCGCTTATTACATATATAAACGGAATTTGATTGGTTAGAACAACTTTGTTAAAACAAAAAAGACGCATATTTATGCGTCTGGTTTTGCTTCATTATTTTGGTCTTCATTTTTCTGCTGAACTCCCCGGAGCTCTTCTACCCGTGAGCTGTTTTCCTCAAAATACTGGACCAAATCTCCTATACGATCGATGGAATCCCAGCTTAAATGATGTTCGATCCCTTCAACATCATTATAAATTTTATCCTGATTCACACCGATAATCTCTAGAAATTGTTCTAGCAGTTCATGACGATAGACTAGCCTTTTGCCTATTTTCTTTCCTTTTGGGGTTAAAATAAGCCCGCGGTATTTTTCGTAGTTTAAGTATTGGTCACGATCTAATTTCTGAACCATTTTCGTAACGGATGATGGATGCACTTGAAGGTTTTCAGCAATGTCAGATACACGTGCATACCCTTTATCTTCAATCAAGATATAAATTTGTTCGATATAATCCTCCATGCTTGGTGTTGGCATGTTAAACCCCCAATATTGCTGATGTTTATGTAATTTGCTTCATAAAAAGGATACACTAGTTTGTGCCCTGTGACAAGCAACTCTCTCTTCTACAAACAAACAGGCGACCAGTCTGCACTGATCGCCTGTCTTGCTTCTCATTTAGTATTCACGATGATGGTCTGAACTTTTATAACCCGCATTTGAGTTGTGCATTACAGTTTGTACAGGTGTTACAGCCGCCAATATCTTCAACAGTTCCCTTACGGCAAACTGGACAAGTATCACCGACTTCTGATCCAATTGTCACATTAGTTTTATCTAGTTCATGGACAGTATCCATTAAAACGACATGCGGTTTCTTCTCTTCTTCAAATTCAAATTCTGTTTGTTCGCCTTCAAATCCGCTGTCCTCAGCTTTGAGGGTCAGAACCTGACTGTCACGGCTTCCATCCACATAAACGGTACCGCCTTTAGCACCTCCATGGTAAAGGCGCTGATACACTTGTTCCACTTGCTCAACTGTGTACCCTTTTGGTGCGTTGACCGTCTTAGAAATTGAACTATCCACCCAGCGTTGAATGACACACTGGGTATCCGCATGAGCTTCAGGTGTCATGGTCATAGCGGTAATAAACCAGTCAGGAAGATGCTCTGGATCCTGATCAGGGTGTTTGTCCAGATACTCTTGTACGATATCTGCTTTCACTTCGATAAATTTACCAAGACGGCCGCTTCTATAGTAGGAGAATGAGAAGTAAGGCTCGAGACCCGTACTTACACCGACCATTGTCCCTGTACTGCCTGTTGGAGCTACAGTTAGTAAGTGTGAATTACGAATTCCGTATTTGATAACATCTTCTCGAATATCCTCAGGCATATCCTGCATATACCCAGTCTCGACAAAACGCTGTCTCAGCTGCAGTGTCTCTTCTTCAGAGTCCCCTTCTAAAAATGGGAAACTGCCTTTTTCTTTCGCCAGATTGATGGACTCTCGATAAGCAGTGGTCGCGATTGCCTCAAAGATTTCGTCAACAAGCTTGTTACCTTCTTTTGAACCATATTCCGTCTCACAGTAAATAAGCAAGTCGTGAAGTCCCATTACACCTAATCCTACCCGACGCTCTCCTAGAGCCTGCTTCTTATTTTCTTCAAGGAAGTAAGGAGTTGCATCGATGACGTTATCCTGCATGCGTACACCGGTGGCTACTGTTTTTCTAAGCTTATCAAAATCGATTTTTTTCGTTTCTTTGTTTGCAACGGAAGCCAGGTTAACTGCAGCTAAATTACAGACAGAAAAAGGTGCTAATGGTTGTTCCCCACATGGGTTGGTAGCTACAACTTTTTGACCATAAGCGCTGGCGTTTGTTTTTTCATTGGCATTATCAATAAAGAAAATACCTGGTTCAGCAGAATACGTTGCACATATATTAATCAACTTCCAAAGCTCTGCAGCCTTAACTGTACGATACGTTTTTACACCGAATCCTTTTGCTTCCCACTCGCGAACGTCTCCACTCTCCTGCCATTCGGCATTGTAAGTAACCATGTCTTCTTTTGAGTAGGATTCTACATCTGGGAAACGGAGGCGGTATTCTTGATCGTTCTCGACGGCCTCCATAAACTCTTTCGTAATACATACTGAAATGTTCGCCCCAGTCAGGAATTCCGGATTATGAACAGAATAAGTGCCTCCTGTCTGTAGTTTTTCCTGTGCTTCGCGAAGGCTGCTCTCCGTAAATCCACCCTGTCCAGGCATCGTTTTATAGTTAACCACGCTTTGATACAGGTCTTTCTCGATTTCCGTTAAAGGAGTGAATTTAAGCTTTTCTTCTGCTAGTGCTTTAATTTGTTCATCTTCGGTGTTTTCAATTAAAAATCTTAAAATTCGCGGGTTCTGCATTTTTGAAATGATGAATTCGATAATATCAGGGTGCCAATCTGATAACATAATCATTTGTGCGCCACGTCTTGAACCGCCTTGCTCAACTAAATGAGTCAGCTTAGCGATATCATCAAGCCAGGAGACTGATCCTGATGACTTGCCGTTAACCCCTCTTGCCAGTGTGTTGCGGGGTCTCAGTGTAGAACCATTTGTACCAACGCCGCCTCCGCGAGACATGATTTCCATCACTTGCTTACGGTGATCAGAAATTCCTTCCCGAGAATCCTGAATGTACGGCATTACGTAACAGTTAAAATACGTTACATCTGTATTTGATCCCGCACCGTAGAGAACTCGTCCAGCTGGAATAAAGTTGAGATTCGAAAGCTCTTCGTAAAAATCATTGAAGCTTTTTTCCTTCTTAGCTTCATCGACTTCCACTGCTGATAGTCCAGTTGCATTCCTTAAAGCAATTTGCTCATAGAAAACCTCAAGCGGCTTATCAATCGTATCCAGGTTCCTAGTAATTAAGCCTGTTTCTCGTTCTTCCTCTTTTTCGAGCACATTAATAAACTCAGCCTCGACTTTAACCTTTGCCTTGTGATTTTCCCAATCAATTGACTCAATGAAACCAAATCCTCTAGCAGGGAACTTCGGATCATCCTTGACGGTCAGGACTACGAAATCCCCTTCGGACAACGTCAGCTTCTCCGTATCTTTGAATGCATAACGATCCAGCATCACTAAGCGTGATACTCCACTATGAGTTAAGTGCATATCTGATGTTATTTCGTGCACTTGATCAAATTGACGGATATCCGCGTTCAGCCGTTCCACATTCAACCTTGATGGCGTGTTACCTGTGGTTGTTGTCTGCATGTCTACCTCTCCTTTTCACCCTTTAACTACTTTTATGCTGCATGTCTAAAACTCATTGAATTAATCTCTATAGGTAACATACCACACCCACAAAAAGTTAATCAATATATTGTATTCGAATTAAGAATATTTCTCCATATATTGTGTTTCGATCAAGTTTAAGTCATTTTGTCAATCTAATAATTTTGCAAAATCAAAAGAAAAATAAAGCTAAGAAGAGAATGTTCCCCTTTTTTTATAACTCATAAACTTTTTCCTCTGTTGCATCCACCGAAATTCAAAAAATGCCTAGACAAACGGATTGAATTCGATAACATGCCCAAATATTTTTTATTTTAAATTCATCGGCTATAAAAATTCTTTGAAAACCGACGCATTCCACCATATAATAGATAAGGGAAGAGGGGGTATATAGAGTATGGAACTTTGGATATTAATAGGTGGCCTTGTCATCTTAATTGCATTCGGTGTATTCCGGTTTATCAAAGCAAATAAAGTACTGACCACATTAACGGAAGACGAATTCCGACAAGGATACAGAAAGGCACAACTGATTGACGTTCGCGAACCTAAAGAATTCGATGGCGGCCATATTTTAGGCGCAAGAAACATTCCTTTATCTCAAATGAGAAATCGTCTCGTTGAAATCCGAAAAGACAAGCCTGTTTATTTCTATTGTCAAAATGGCACACGCTCATCAAGAGCTGCTCTGATGTTAGATAAAAAAGGATATCAAGACCTTAATCAACTTAAAGGCGGCTTTAAAAAATGGACAGGTAAAATAAAAGTGAAAAAATGAGTAAAGGACGGCGCCCTGTAAAAATAAGGGGCCGTCCTCTTTAAGTTATACTTAAAATACAAATCCAGATATTAAAAACAGAACTGAAGCTATACCAGCTGCCATTAATGCATACGGAAGCTGTGTATTAATATGTTCCATATGTTCTACGTCAGCACCAACTGAAGACATGATACTTGTATCAGAAATAGGTGAAGAATGATCCCCAAATGCTCCGCCTGAGAGGACCGCTGCAGCTGCAAGGAATGGGTCTCCTCCTGTTGCGATCATCAGCGATACACCAATCGGCATCATAATGGCCCAGGTTCCAAATGAGGTTCCCATCGAGAAAGCCACAAATCCCGAAATAATGAAAATGGCTACTGGGATAATACTATTTGGTATGACACCCGCTGCCACTTCCTTAATATATAGAGCAGTTCCAATCCCTTCCGGGGCTCCAGCCCGCATAATGTCCCCTAATGTCACAGCCAAAATAATAATGACTCCACCAAGGATAACGGTCTTACTTCCTTCAAATAATTCATCCAGAAATTCATGTGCCGACATCAGCTTTTTCGAAGTATACTTAATAAAAGCAATTACGATTCCTATGGAAAAGCTCAAGATTAACATTTTATTTCCATTAAGAGGAACAGTAGGAACATCGACAAAGTTAGTAACTGTATAATTCCATAAGCCTAAGAATACGAGAATAGCAACAGATACCCCAAGTGGAAGAACCATATCCGAAACGGTTCCGTTAAGTGAGCTTTTTTCGGAGGAAGATTGGTTATTTTCTTCCTTCGCCGCAGCGATCTCACTTTGTGCATTGATCCCCTTTTTAGCTCTCTCTTCCGCTCTTTTCATAGGACCAAAATCCTTAATTTTACCAGCTGCATACAGATACACTATAATTAAAATAACAATATTATAGAAGTTATAGGGTACCGTCTTGGCTATTCCCATAATTGGATCCTCTACACTTGGTATATTATCTACCATTAACGCCCCCATAAAGGCCACCCATCCCGAGATAGGAACAAGCACATTAATCGGTGAAGAAGTAGAGTCCAGAAAAAAAGCAAGCTTCGCACGAGAAATATTCATTCTGTCATAAATTGGCCTAAATACCGTTCCAGTCGCCAAGGAACTAAAGTATGCACTAGTAAATAAAGAGCTACCCATCACGGCCGTCGAAAGTTGCGCACCCTTTTCACCTCTCACCTTTTTGGAAAGCCATTTACCAAAAGCGTAAGCTCCTCCAGATTTGTTCAGAACTCCTATAAATGCCCCTAGAAGAAAAACAACAATGATAAGTTCTGCACGACCTGCTCCCTTCACCAGTCCCATTCCTCTTATCCCTGCTTCGGGATCTGCAGGGTGACCTGCGATAGCACCAAACATATTAATAATCGAAAAAATAATTGCATGAATAACCCCATTATTCTGAATGTCCATCATCATCGTTCCTATTAATATACCTGCTAGCAAAGAAGGAACAACCCTTTTTGACCATATCGCTAAAGCCAAAGCCAAAATCGATGGCAACAAGGAAAATATTCCGAAATGATCCATGAAAAAGACCCCTTTCTCTATATTCGTTTCCGAATAATTTTAATTGTTCGAAAACTCAGTTCAAATTATAGTAAAAGGATAGGCTTGTTCACAGAGAAAAGAATGAAAAAAATGGACGACACCGAACTAGTGGCTACTTCGTATACCAGCGATAAAGTTTCTTAGGGCGGCCAACCTTCTGGTGACTCTCTATCAGTTTGACCTTTCCCTCCTCAAGCAATTGCATTAAGTATCGATACACCGTAGGATAGGCTAGACCAATATCTTTAGATAGCTGATCAACAGACTGTGGCTCACTATGCTGAGTAAGGAAGTCAGTAATATGGGACATTGTCTTCTTGCTAATCCCTTTTACACTGTAAACATCTTCTTCTGAAGCATGAAAATCTTTAATGTTCGAAAGCTGAACGTGTATTTGGATACGAGATATGATGTCAGGAGCTTTAACCGGTTTTAAGGCAAAGTCTGTTGCACCGGCCTCGAGAAAAGCGTCAGCTACCTCCTGACGTTCGTCAACAGTCAAAACTAGAATCGGAATGTGACTATTCATTTGGCGTAACTTTTTAACCGCTTGTAACCCATCCATTTCCGGCATGTGGTAATCCACTAATACGATATCATAGGCATCATCCAGAAACATTTCCATTCCTTCACGTCCATTTTCTGCTAAGCTGGATTCCCATCCAGCATAGTTAGCTATTTCTCTTAACATATACCTTAATGACTCATCATTATCGATGATTAGAATCTTCATAGCGTACACTCTCCTCTAGTACAGTAATCCAAAACGTTGTTCCTGCATCAATGCAAGTTTCTATTGATAAATCAGCCTCATGCTCTTCGACGACATTTTTCACAAATGTTAACCCTACTCCCGGATGGGCTTTAGTGCTATATCCCGGCTCCCATATATTATTCTGTTCCCGCTTTGAAATTCCTCTGCCGTTGTCTTCCACCCCCAATAAAACGTTTTGGCCCTCTAGTTTGGAATGGATCGTTACTCGGGGGTTCGATACCTGCCCGACAGCATCAGAAGCGTTATCAATTAAATTTACCATAGCTCTCGTCATACGAATCTTATTAATATAAATTTCAACATCTTTGTCGGCAAGTAAATTAAATTCATAGGATGTTTCCGAATTAGAAAGTTTGTTTTGGCGTACATAATTAATCAAGGAATCGAGTGTGCACCAATTTTTACTCTTTTGATTCAATATTTCAGATACCATGCTATTTGTTGATTGAATCGAAGTGGATATACGCCTTGTGTATTCTTTAATGTCCTCGTCCGTTGTCTTCATTTCAATAAGTGAATTCAGTCCTTCCATTAAAGCAAGCGGTGTCTTTATATCATGAACAAGGTGAAGAGCCTCTCTGCCAGACCTGGATTCGACTATCTCTCCGTGCGCAATCCTGAGGTCCTGTGTCATCTGCCACTTTTGTTCCGAAACAGTCAGATAGATAGCTAGTGCTAAAGCATTCACCATAAAAACCGTACAAAGAACGAGACTATAAAAAGACAAAACTCCTCCGAATTGCAGTTCTAAGGCTATGTCTTTGACTTGGGTAGAGATGGGGCCACCTCCAAAACCAAACACCGTTAGGAAAATGACCATATCAAGCCACTGAAATCCAAACAACAGCTGAACTAAAACAAATGATTTGAATACGGGGCGCAGCCGGCCTTTCCCTATCAAATTTAGTAAAATAATCGACAAAAGCAGCAACAAGGCTGGACCGCCAAAGTCGTAGTTCAATGGATTATATAGATTAATGATTATATAGACAAGCGGGATAATTAGAAGAGGAATCACTACCTTCATCCATTTTTTCTGAAAGTGGTAGCTCAATTCGTCACCAAGAAGAAGCGCACCTATATAATGGGGCAGCGCCCGAAGGGTATTTAACATGACCAGCACAAAGACGGTAATCATCAATGTACTTGCGGAGGGGTTCCTATTCAATTCATCTAGTAACGATGTTAAGCCTACTTCATCCGCACCTATCCAGAGCGGCATTGTAATCCCTATAACAATCAACAAAATTTTGATTAGAATACTTTTATTTCGTAACCATAGATGATCCATTCAGATCCCTCCTTCGAGAAAAATATGAAAAATAATTGTTTTTATTTTTATAGGTATGAAACACTTTAATTACTGCCTCTTTGCAGTCGTTTTTAACAATTCAATTTATCATTTTATACCCATTCCCGTCGAGTGAACAGGAGGATTTTTTAATGG
This sequence comes from Halobacillus naozhouensis, assembly GCF_029714185.1. Taxonomy (NCBI): domain Bacteria; kingdom Bacillati; phylum Bacillota; class Bacilli; order Caryophanales; family Bacillaceae; genus Halobacillus; species Halobacillus naozhouensis. The sequence goes on from NZ_CP121671.1 coordinate 2,393,023, forward strand.
ATACATTAATAAAGCAAGCAAGAAATTTTAGTAATGAACTAACCGAATGGAGACGTTGTTTACATGAGCAGCCTGAAACTGGCTTTGAAGAGTATCATACTTCTCAGTTTGTTCAAGAAAAATTAAAGGAACTTGGCTATGAACCAGAAATCATCGCTAAAACGGGAGTTGTGGCTGTACTAAAGGGACAACATCCTGGTCGTACAGTCGCTCTAAGAGCAGATATGGATGCACTACCTATACCTGACGAGAAGACAACAGCCTATGCTTCAAAGATAGAAGGTAAAGCTCATCTATGCGGGCATGACGGACACACCACAATGCTAATCGGCGCTGCGCGGTTGCTAAAAGATAACCCTCCTGAAAAGGGAACGATTAAATTTATCTTTCAACCAGCTGAAGAAGGGTTGTTTGGAGCGCAGGCGATGATTGAAGAAGGCGTATTGGAACACCCAGAAGTCGATGTTATGGCTGGGTTGCATGTTAACCCGGATATAGAAACAGGACAAGTCACTTGTGCTCAAAGTGAGGCTTGTGCTGCCGCTGACTTCTTTAATTTAGAGATTATTGGCTCAGGAGGACACGCAGCTCATCCACACAAAGCAGCCGATTCCATAACGATAACAGCTGAGATCATAAGCTCTCTTCAGCAGCTGGTGAGTCGTCAGATCAACCCACTATCACCGACCGTCTTAACCATCGGACAAATTCATGGTGGAACCGCCGATAATGCAATTGCTCCAAAGGTGAAAGCCGGAGGAACTGTGCGAACACTGGATCCTGAAGTCCGGTATTCAATTGAAGAACGAATGGAGCAGCTCATTCGTGGGATTTGCCAGGCCTTTGGGGTAGAATACCGTCTGAATTATAAATACTTTTATCCCCCGTTAGTAAATGATCAATCCCTTCTGCCTTCAATAGAAAAATCTGTGGAACGTGTACTAGGTAAAGAGAGCTTTTCTGTTGTTAAACCCTCAATGGGCGGCGAAGATTTCTCTTTTTATGCTGAAAAAGTTCCGGCCATCTTTTTCAGGATCGGGGTACGGAGTCAAGATAAAAGAGCTACCTATCCTTTACACCATCCTCTTTTTGATTTAGATGAAGAAGCTTTACCTAATGGCTCAGCTATTCTTGCAGATTGGGCCCTATCAATGACAGTCGAAACTCAAGATTACATTAATAATTTGTAAATATGAATCGATAACGAATAATAAAAGGGAGTATTCCAGAGGAAAACTCAGGAACACTCCTTTTTTGTATTAACCCTATTAACCTTCTTTACTGTAACGAAGAACAGGCTTTCTAGCTGCTGTCGTCTCATCCATACGACTCACAATCGTGGTGTGAGGAGCGTTTTGAACCAGTTCGGGATCTTCTTTCGCCTCATTTGAGATTTGAATCATCGCATCAACAAACTCATCGAGGGTTTCTTTAGACTCCGTTTCTGTTGGCTCAACCATAAACGCCTCATCCACATTTATTGGAAAATAAATAGTTGGCGGATGATATCCAAAGTCAAGCAGACGTTTTGCCATATCAAGCGTACGTACTCCAAGTTTCTTTTGCCGTTTGCCGGATATTACGAACTCATGCTTACAATGCTGATCATACGGTAAGTCAAACTCCGATTGAAGTCTTCTCATCATATAGTTCGCATTTAGTACGGCATATTCACTCACTTTTCTTAAACCTTCTGCCCCCATCGTACGAATATACGTATAGGCACGAACGTTAATACCGAAGTTTCCGTAGTAAGGCTTAACGCGTCCAACCGATTGCGGGCGGTCTCCGTCAAACACAAACATATCATCCTGCTTTGTTAAAATCGGCTTAGGCAGGAAAGGTTCGAACTCTGCGGTCACACCGACCGGGCCTGATCCTGGTCCTCCCCCTCCATGTGGTCCTGTAAATGTTTTATGAAGATTAAGGTGAACGACATCAAATCCCATATCTCCAGGCCGGGCATAACTCATAATCGCATTTAAATTCGCTCCATCATAGTAAAGCTTGCCGCCAGCATCATGGATAATTGCAGCCATTTCTTCAATATCTTCTTCGAACAAGCCGAGTGTGTTCGGGTTTGTAAGCATAAGGGCTGCTGTCTTTTCATCGACTACCCGCTTTAAATCCTCTAAGTCTACAAGCCCTCGTTCGTTCGTCTTAACGGTAACTGCCTCGAAACCCGCCACCGTAGCTGAGGCAGGATTCGTCCCATGAGCTGAATCTGGTACAATTACTTTCGTTCGTTGGAAATCACCGTTCCCCTCATGGAAAGCACGGATCATCATTAAGCCGGTCCATTCTCCATGCGCTCCAGCAGCAGGCTGCAATGTAACCGTATCCATACCAGTAATTTCAGCTAATGTTGTTTGCAGATCGTACATTAAGCCTAGAGCTCCTTGGACCGTCTCAGGAGCCTGATAAGGATGGATATGACTAAAGCCGGCAAGCCTGGCCACATCCTCGTTCATCTTCGGATTGTATTTCATGGTACAGGACCCTAACGGATAAAATCCAGAATCAACCCCGTGATTTCGCTTAGACAATGCCGTATAGTGACGCATGATTTGCAGTTCACTCACTTCAGGAAGATCCGGTTCATTTTTTCTAATATACGCTTCTCCCAACTGTTCTTCTACGTTTGTCTCTGGCACATCTAATTCTGGCAAGCTAAAGCCTGTACGGCTCTCTTGACTCAATTCAAATATTAATGGAAAGTCTTGATTAGCCATGAATATCCCCCAATTCTTTTACAAAGAGATCAATTTCTTCTTTTGTGCGGATTTCCGTAATTGCAATAAGCATGTGTCCTGCTAAATCATCGTAGTCATTTCCCAAATCGTACCCGCCGATCATTCCTTTTTCCAGGAGCTGCTGATTAACCTTGGTAATATCTCTGTCAACATTAACCACAAGCTCGTTAAAAAATGCACCTTGATAAGGAATAGTAAATCCTGCAGATTCCAGTTGTTGTTTCATATAAGAAGCTTTCTGCATATTCATCCAAGCCATGCGCCTCAAACCCTGTTTTCCTAAAGACGACATTGCTACTGAAGAAGCCAGCGCATTTAAAGCCTGGTTTGAGCAGATATTGGACGTTGCCTTATCTCGACGAATGTGTTGTTCACGAGCTTGTAATGTAAGTACAAAACCTCGTCTGCCTTCTTCATCTTTCGTTTGTCCAACTAGGCGACCGGGTACTTTGCGCATAAGTTTCTTCGTTGTGGCAAAATAACCACAATGTGGTCCACCGTATTGTGCCGGAATGCCAAATACTTGCGCATCACCTACTACGATATCTGCCCCGAATTCTCCTGGCGGGGTGAGATACCCAAGAGCAAGCGGGTTGCTGGAAGCAATCAGCATCGTTTTCTTCTGATTATCTACAAGTGAGCGCACTTGATCCAGTGGCTCTATTTGACCAAAGAAGTTAGGATACTGTAAGACAACACTAGCTGTGTCCTCATCCAACTCCCTCTCAATTTGGTTAAGATCCGTAACGCCATCTTTATGGTCTATCTCAACGATTTCCACTCCTGGTCCTTTAACGTAAGAGTGAATGACCTCCATAGATTCCGGATGGATAGCTTTTGAGACTAGAACTTTTTTCTTTTTCGTTTGCCCGGCAGAAACATTAACTGCTTCAGCGAGCGCAGTACCCCCGTCATACATAGATGAGTTGGCTACGTCCATTCCGGTGAGCTCACAAATCATCGTTTGAAATTCGAAAATCGCCTGAAGCTCTCCTTGAGAAATTTCTGGTTGATAAGGTGTATAGGCCGTATAGAATTCGGATCTGGAAATCACATGATCTACGATAGATGGAATATAGTGATCATATACCCCGGCCCCTAAAAAAGAAGTATGTGACTTCACATTAACGTTTTGTTCTGCAAGTTGAGTAAGTTCTTTCATTAAAGCAAATTCATTCTTTGGCTCTTTGATATTTAACTCGCCTTTATAGCGAATATTTTCCGGAATGTCAGCAAATAACTCATCTGTTGATGTAATACCGATCGTCTCCATCATCTGTTGTTTATCACGTTCTGTCATAGGTAAATAACGGAATTCCATGACTCTTCCCCCTTATGGCTTATCGTTTATAAAAAGGTGTAGCGACAACTTTTGCCTGTAATTTTCGTTTACGAACCTGAACGGTGACTTCTGTCTCTTCCGTCGTGTAATCAGTATCCAAAAGTGCAAGACCCACATTCTTACCTAACGTAGGTGACTGAGTTCCCGTTGTAACAAATCCGATGATCTTATCCCCATCCAATACTTCATAATTTGTACGCGGGATACCTTTATCGATCATTTCAATACCGACTAGTTTTCGGCTTGTTCCTTCCTCTTTTTGCTTTTTCAATACTTCTTTGCCGATAAAATCTGCATCTTTCTTCACTCGAACTGCAAAAGAGAGACCTGCTTCGATCGGAGTGATTTCTGGACTTAATTCTTGTCCATACAATGCCAGGTTCGCCTCAAAGCGTAGTGTATCCCGGGCTCCCAAACCGATCGGCTGTACACCGGCTGCTTCCCCTTTCGACAAAATAGCCTGCCACAAAGCTGGGCCAGACTCAGCAGGGAGATAGATTTCAAAACCGTCCTCCCCCGTATATCCCGTGCGTGAAACGATAGCTTTATCCTCCACGCCTTCAAAGGATACATCCTGCAAGAAGCGGAAAAATTTAATAGAAGAAAGGTCGGCTTCGGTCAATTGCTGCAGCGTTTCTTCTGCACGCGGTCCTTGAAGAGCAAGCTGAACGTAATCATCAGACACATCCTCAACGGTAACGTCCCCTCTCTGATGATCCTTAAGCCATTGCACATCTTTATCGCGGTTAGCCGCATTGATGACGAGCAGATATTCGTTGGCATCAAGCATATAAACAATTAAATCGTCTACTGTACCGCCGTTCTCATAACACATAATTGTGTATTGTGCTTTACCTGGTTCCAATTTTGACACATCATTCGTTAACATGCCCTGTAAATAATTCAGACTATCTTTCCCTTTCACCATTACCTCACCCATGTGAGACACATCAAATAAACCTGCCTTAGTTCGTGTTGCTTCGTGCTCTTCTTTAATGCTTGTAAATTGAACGGGTAAATCCCATCCGCCAAAATCGATCGTTTTTGCTCCTAATTTCTTATACTCAGAATAAAGTGGTGTTCGTTTCAATTCAGCCATCCTATCACTCCTCCAAGAACTAATTAAGCATAAAAAAGAGACTCTACCGCTTTTTACGGGAGTCCCTGTCCATTCACCAGAAAGTTTCACGCTACCCTGACGTCGTTGTCAAAAATAGTCGCTTGCTTCTTGGGTGGTTTACTATATGTAAACACTCTCCAGAGCTGCGTCCTACAGAGGTCTTTTTGCCTGAGAGATTCACAACTCTAAATTGTTTGCTCCTTCGGCGCTACATCAGTAGTCTCTCCCCCTGCAGTCATTCGCAATTAGTATTTTATTAGATTAATTTGGGCATACTAACCTGTAAAGTTCATACGACAAACTCTCTTAATTTTCAGGTTCATTATACCATAGCGTTGCAAAAGAGCGAATGCAGAATTCGAATTTATATGAATTCTTTTGATAATTCCCTCCAGGAGGTGGATCCGATGGTAGAAATTCTACACGATCAAGACTATATAGAAACGCTTTCCAACAACCTTTCTCAGCCAGATTCTTTATGTTCATGGGACGAATTTAAGCTCGGGTACAAAGCTTTACAATACCGGTCAGTTCCTGAGTTTAATGGTGTACTCTCGACGAAACATTTACCCCATGTAGACTTTCTAGACCATCAAATTCAAGCATGTGAGAAGGTTATCCATGAAATGAACGGAAGAGCTATCCTAGCCGATGAGGTTGGTTTAGGAAAAACTCTTGAGGCCGGACTTATTCTAAAAGAATACATGATCAGAGGAATGGCTAAAAAGGTCTTGATTCTAACACCGGCCTCTCTCGTCAATCAATGGGTACAAGAATTAAATGAAAAATTTTACATCCAGGCCGCAACGCCGAGAAAGAAAATGGCTGCCTGGTCAGATTGGGACATAACCGTCACCTCAATTGATATGGCAAAACGTGAAAATCATAAAGAGGAAATTCTGTCTATCTCCTACGATATGATCATCATTGATGAGGCTCATAAATTAAAAAATCATCAGACAAAAAATTATCAATTTGTTAAACAGTTAAAGAAAACATACTGTTTGCTGTTAACAGCAACACCCATCCAAAATAATTTAAGTGATTTATTCAATTTAGTTTCTATTCTTAAGCCTGGATATCTAGGTGATTTAGCAACATTTAAAAAGAAATACCGCAAAACCTCACTCGATCACTCAGAGTCGCATCAGCACATCCACTCTCTGTTAAGTAAACTGATGATTCGAAACCGAAGGAAGGATACTGGATTAGATTCTTCAAAACGACATGTGACTAATGTTCGACTCACATTCACAGATGAAGAAATGGACATGTACGAAAATCTGGCAGCCTTGAAGTCTAACTCTCCTTCTTTTACCTGGCTGACGTTGGCCAAGGAGCTATGCTCTACTAGAGAGGCCTGCTTTATGTCTCTGCAATCCATGCAAAATAAACAAGAAGACGAATCACCATTATTAGCTGACCTTATCGAAAAGCTTGGGACACTCCCACACCACATTAAAGCAAAACGTGTTGTTGAGATTATGGAAAAGTCTGAAGAAAAGTTTATTATTTTCACAGAATACCGGGCCAGTCAGTTTTATTTACAGTGGTATTTACAGCAGCACGGAATTACCTCCGTTCCCTTTAATGGTAAATTCAAAAAAAGTAAACGTGACTGGATGAAACAGCTGTTTAGGACAAAAGCACAAGTAATGGTTGCTACGGAAGCTGGGTCTGAGGGAATTAACCTCCAATTTTGTAATAACATGATTAACTATGACTTGCCCTGGAACCCGATGCGTCTTGAACAACGAATTGGGAGAATTCATCGATTTGGCCAGGAGAAGGATGTTCACATTTACAATTTTGCGATTGAAAATACGATTGAGGATCAAATATTAAACCTTTTATATGAAAAAATTGAAATGTTTAAAACCGCTGTAGGAGATCTTGATAATATTTTAGAAAACATTCCTGGAGGGAACTTTGACAATCAGATTCAATCAATCATGAGTCAATCTGAGAGTCAGGGAGAGATGGATATTAAATTGAAAAACCTCGTAAGTTATGTTGAACATACTGTGAATGAGCGGAGGGAATTGAGTTGACATCAAGTACGTATTACCAATTTGCAAAAGACTTCTTTTCAACTCATGGGTGCAGCATCTTGGAAACATCAGAACGTTCCATGGAAGTACAGCTAACAAGTGACATGGATGAAGCACTAATGAATCGGCCGTTTTACTGGCATTATATGAAAAAAATGAACCGGGTTGGAGAAGCGATGAAGCTTACTTTTACAGATGGGCTTATGGAAGAGAATAATGGGATCCACCTGCATGCCGGAACACCAAAACTTCATCAAATGTACCAATTAGCCATTGACCGCTCTTATTCTACGAGACTTTATGAACACTTGTCCGCCTTGACCGTCAACCAACCCCTGCATCCATGGATGGTATTGAATATTAAAATCGTATATCGCGGAAAACAAACACGGGATGAAATATTGTCGGTCGGCTTAAACCTTATAAATGGTGCCCTGCTATCAGGGATGGTGGATAAAATTTGGGAGATTGATTTCTGCTCAACCGTGTCTGATTTTAGTTTTCCGATGACCCCTGTTGTGAGAATGGAAAGTGGATATCAGCGTATTCTTAACTACGTAAAAGATCAACTTGCTTCATTGCATGATGAATGGGCAACAGAATCTCTTAAACAATTGGATAGTGAAAAGGACTTGCTTCATCACTTTTATACGTCAGATGACGTGGATGAGGATTATTACGAAAAGGAACTTGATCAACTGCAAGTAAGATACAAACCAAGAGTCGCTATACACGTTGCCAATGGGGGATTATTTTACTTGTCACAGGAAACCAGTCAAAGTTTGTTTCGTCAAACTTAAGCCATTAGATAAGGAGAGCTCATCGATATATCTATATAGACAAAAGCTAAAGAGGCTGCTATCTAGGCCTCTTTTAACTATGCCTCTGCCACCTTCTCTTCATCATTTTTAGAGCAAAAGGAATGATACCAAACCAGTAAGATGAGCTGCCTTTAGATGTTCTTTGAATTCTTCGATCGTGTTTTTCCTGCTTAGACCGATGCATATACTTCATCATCTCTTCAGTAAGAAACTGAACATACTCATTTTTTTTCATAATGAATCCCTTCCTCGTTTTATGAATTATCTGTTAGTATGCCCGGGAGTGTATTTCTTTAGACAACTCCCTTCTTTCGAGCACTTCCAGGTACTTTTAGGAAAATATTTTATATTTTTTCAAAAAAAAGAAGGATTTACGCATAGTTTGTCGAAGTATATTACAAAAGAAATGAGGTGATATATTACTGTGAGTCACATTGCAAAGTATGCTCAGGATCTACTGGTTTCGGCAATTCAGCAAACTGCGTCGGACATTCACTTTTCCCCATACATCGAGAAAACGGATATCCATTTCCGCATTCATGGCCAACGCATTTTTCATTCCTCTCTGCCATCAGCCTCTTATCAAAAGTTACTTGCCTATTTTAAGTTTATTTCCGGAATGGATATTGGCGAAGTTACAAAGCCTCAAAATGGCATCATTGAACACAGGCTGAAACAACATCTTTTTAACATGCGCTTGTCCACCCTCCCGATTATTGGCTGCGAAAGTCTAGCAATTCGAATCCTCTCCCCCGACAGCCAGCTTCAGCTGGAGCAACTCTTTCTTTTCCCAAATCAACTAAGACAAATTAAAAGATGGCTTACCTTTTCAAGCGGGATGATTTTATTCACCGGGGCAACCGGGAGCGGTAAAACGACAACATTGTATGCTTTGCTTCAGTCTTTATTAAACCAACACTCCTTCCAGGCTATAACACTTGAGGACCCAATTGAGAAGAATTTAAACAATATTATTCAGGTACAAGTCAATGAACGAGCGGGAATCACTTATGATGCTGGTCTTAAAGCAGCTCTTCGACATGATCCAGATTTACTCATGGTTGGAGAAATTCGTGACAAGGAAACAGCACACTTTGCGTTTCGCGCTGCATTAAGCGGGCATTTGGTGATCAGTACAATTCATGCAAAAGATGCTTTTGGCACATTAAGGCGGCTGGAGGAAATGAAAATTAAGTCCTCCGATTTAGAACAAACTTTAATCGCGATAGCCGCCCAGCAGCTCCTTCCGCTAAAAACGAACGACTCACTACCTCGAAGGGCAGCTATTGTTGAGCTACTTGATGGAAACACACTCCAACAAGCAATCAAGGGCTCACCCCCTAATAAGCACGCACACTTTCAATCATTTCATTCTTTAAGGAGAAAAGCTTATGCCCTCGGTTACATCTAAACTTTTTTCTCGTGGTCCAGAACAACCGAAAAAACTCCCCATTCGTAAACAAATCTTATTCCTACGAAGGATCTGCCACTTATTGGACAGGGGGTTTCCGTTACTGGAGGCTCTTAAAATGACCAGTTGGGATCCATCTTTAGCCCCAATCACCCATACGATAACTGAACAACTCAAGAGCGGTCAGCCTATGGACACAGCTTTCAAACAGGCCAGTTTTTCCAGGAATGTTGTGTCCTTTCTATTTTTCGCACGTATTCATCAAGATCTACCCTCAATGTTTATGCAATGCGCTGACTTGTTACACATTCAAGAAGAGTACACAAGAAAGCTCAAGCAAGTAATGAGGTATCCGCTTTTTTTACTCATCTTTGTAATTATCGCATTTAGTGTAATAAAGCGTACAATCATCCCAAGTTTTCAATCCTTATTTGAGAGTGAGGCTTCTAAACCATTAAGCTTGATTGTATTAAATACGATTGATGTGGGGATAACAGGTTTTTGTTATATGGCCGTTGTGATTATTTTAGCGTTGGTTCTATTTAAACTGTACTTACCTAAGCTGACTATTGGCCAAAGGCTGAAAGTCTACGAAAAGACCCCTCTCCTTAAAGAATATCAAATGTTCACCGTTACTTTTCTTTTTTCCACCCATCTAAGTTCTCTGCTCAAAGCTGGCTTATCACTTAAACACGCCCTGGAAATCATAGCCGGGCAAACTAAATATATCATCCTGTCTCATTATGCAAAGGTGATTTTAGCCAGACTGAATGAAGGCATGCTTCTCGGCCAGTCTGTCCATCCTTGTTCATTAATTAAAGGAGATGTAACAACTATTTTTCATCACACAAATGATCTTGATACATTAAGCAAAGAACTACAAGTTTATTCAGAATTACTCATTGATCAGCTAAAAGAAAAGCTAACCCATACGATGCAGTTCATACAGCCTGTCTTCTTTATGATCATTGCCTGTGTAGTTATTCTGATTTATGCCTCCATCATGCTGCCCATGTACCAATGGATGGAACAAATATAGAAGGGAGCACTCCATTGAAGAACCAAAAAGGATTTACTCTTATCGAAATGCTCATCGTGCTTTTAATTATATCGGTATTGCTCGTAATTACGATTCCTAACCTCGCTAAAAATAACGAAACGATCCGGTCAAAAGGATGTGAAGCACTCGTGCTAACTGCGGAAGCTCAAGTACAAGCCTATAAAATTGATCAAGATACATTTCCCGAATCACTAGATATCCTTGTGACTGAGAAGTATTTAAAGCAGAAAACATGTCCAAATGGGAAAGAGCTGAACTATGTACCGGACACAGGTACAGTCACCAATCCGAATTGATATGAATCAAAGTCAAACGGGATATACGCTCAGTGAAGTAATGATTGTTCTCGTGGCATTTTCTGCAATCCTGGCAGTTGTTGTCCCCTTTCATCATCAAGTTGTAGCAACAGTAAAAGTTACCCATTATTTGGAACAGATAGAAAATGATTTGCTTTTAGCGCAACAACTCACTATGCAACACCATCCCCACTACTGGGTTATGATCCGTCCTGATCAACGCGATTACTACCTTTATGACTATGCTAATAGAAAAATTTTGCTACACCGTAAATTTCCAAAGGAATGGGCAATCCGTTTACCAACACTTGAAATCCCTATACAATTTAATGCCTCTGGTTCAATTCAAAATCCAGGAACGATGGTCTTACTTACTCCTAAAGCTAACTATAAACTAACCTTTCCTTTTGGTAAAAGCCGGGTAACGATTCATGAACAATAAAGGATTTACAGTTGTTGAAGTCATCTGTGCATTTGGAGTATTGCTAATAATAGCTACATCTATCCTTCCCTTATTAGGAGAATTAAGGCTTTCACAAAAAGAACTTGCAGAGGAACGAGCAATCATTAGCAAGCTGCAGAATGAACTATTGAAGTACAAGCTTCACCCGAGAGAAGAGTATCCCTTTACTAAGGAATATGATTTGATGACGGTAACTTATAAAAAACAGCCATCCCTTCTCGAGGCATGCGCAACATGGGAAACTCGGCGTGATCATAAGGAGCTGTGCTTGTATGCTAGCCGGCAATAACAGAGGATTTACATTGATCGAATCACTATTTTGTTTAACATTGCTTTCAGTTCTGCTAACCTTAAGCCTTCCTTTGCTTAAATTTATTGATAGTCCTGCCTATTCTGCCGATCTGTCCGCACATCAATTTTTCACCTTTATTGAAGGAGAAATCAATCAATCGTTAAAGGTGATCTCCTTAAACAACGAACTATCTATTACCGATCCTGATGAGCGGCTCATAACGATCTCAAAGTATAATGATGGTGTTAGAAGGCAAGTTGACCAAACTGGACACGAACTGCTGATTACAAACATTCAGAACCTTACATTCACTCAGAAAAATCATCTTCTTACTGTATCTTTAGTTCTTAAGGATGGGACGACATATGAAAAAGTATTATATTTGCCTCCTCAGTAATGAGAGGGGAATTATTTTCCCCTGGGTATACGCTTTAGGCAGTATCCTCATCTTGCTAACCGTCTTTGCTGCCGCACAGTATAAAAGTCAAATTCTTTCCACACATGTGTTAAAAGAATATTATCAACTTCAGAGTCTCTTCCATTACAGCCATGATCAGCTGTTAGTAAAACTAAACGGGCAAACGCATTATACTGAAGTCCTTTCCGAGCAATTTATCCTTCCTTTAGGTCAATCAACAGTTGATTGCACACTTACTGCGGGAAGATATGACTGCAAATGGCAACTAAAATTAATAACAGGAACTACAAAGCAAATTAATCGTTTTTACGAATTAAGCCAGTACAGTTCAATAAACGCGGCTGCACATAATCGCAGCCGTGTTTTATGTTTTATGCATAATGTATCTCTTTTTCCATAAGACTAATATAACCTTATAACCTCTACTTCTTGGGGATAATGCCGCTTCAATGTATATAGTTATAATCGCTTGATACCCGCACATTAAACTAGGTGCATTAAACTAGGTGCAGTAATCCATTCCAACAAAGAAGCGGGATTCACTAACAAGATTTATTTACATTCCCTGAAGGGTCGTTTATAATATGAATGATAGTTTAATGATGAAAGATGAAAAAGGAGGGGGAAGAAGCATGGATCGCATGTTTCGAGTGATGGCGTTTTGGACTGGTATATTTACCGTCATGTTTTATGCTGGCGACATGATGGAAGCAGCATTATTATCTCTCGTTCAAACTGCCTTTTTCCTTACAATTGGCTACCTTAAACTGTCTGAGCGTATGTATATTTACATATTTTTCTCGTACTTGACAGTATTTATGATCGGATTTACTTATTATTCATCATTTATTCTCGTACCGTCTTTCGGTGGTCACTAAAAAAATCCTGTTATCCAGAGTTGGATAACAGGATTTTTTTATTTAGTAGCCAATTAGGGATAGTTACTTTTTTTCAGGGAGGACTTTTAAGTGAAAAATGGATTACTCGTTTTCTCTTCGCCAATCGTTGTAGGCAAACCATGACCTGGGTATATCTTCATGTCGTTTCTCAAACTGAACAACTGATCTTGAATACTTCTGGTTAACTCATGCCGATTACCTCCCGGAAGATCTGTTCTTCCTATTCCCTGTTGAAACAGCGTATCGCCACCAATCGTAAAACGTTGCTTGCGAAATACAAATGATACGCTGCCAGGAGAATGCCCAGGCGTATGACGTACTTCAAATGAAAAATGACCAATTTCTTTCATACCAGGTTCTAAGTAAAAATCTGCGGGACTCGCCTTAATATCTCCTATTTGAAATAAAGCAGATCCGTTTAGTGCAGGGTCTGTAAGCCAATCCGATTCGGCAGCATGTAAGTGTACGGGGGCTTTATAAGCGTCTCTCGCAGCCTCTACTGCCCCAATGTGATCAAAGTGAGCGTGGGTTAACAAGATCGATTTTACATTCAAATCACGTTCAGAAATGAAGTCCTGCAATTTATCAAAATCCCCTCCCGGATCAATTACTAATGCTTGTTTATTTTCATAAACAATGTAGGCATTTGTTGCCATTGGACCTAGTGGCAGTCGTGTAATTTTCAGCATTTCCATCACCTCTTTAAAAAGATATAAAAAAATTTTAGAAGGACTCGACAAATCATGTTAGATACTATAGAATGAGTGAGTAATGAAATGAGCTACACACAGTATAACATTTTTAAAATGTAGTATGATAATAATGATCTGGAATTAGGGGGGCTTATTTGTGGTAACAGCTATTATTCTTTTTCTTGTAACAATCCTTTGTGTATGCGCGGTCTTCCGTGAAATTAAAACAAAGAATTTCTTCGCAGTACTATTTGCGGCAGCATCAGCCCTAGTCTTTGGCTGGTTCTCTGTTATGACAATTTACGCAAACTTATTTGGATAATGTATTAGACCGAACTGTTGTAACAGTTCGGTTTTTTAGTGGACTCCTGAAGGATCGGGAGTATAATGGATGCCAACTGCAAAAGCAAAGAGTCTTCCCTTTTACAGGAAGACTCTTTGTTTTTACTACTCACTGTCTTTGTTTGTAAAGTCGTAGAATCTAAACAAATCTCCATAAATAATATTATCCGAATACTCCAGTTCTTTTTCTACCTTTTGTTTGATTGGCTTACATACCTGTTTTTCGGATTGAATTGGTTCACCAGTTTGCCTGTCATAACATGTTCCCTCAGTATATACATATTTCTCGGTAATGAAACTTCCATCCCTTAGTGCTGTAAACTTCTGCTGATCATCCAGAAACATATCTGTCCCAAACGACAAGTCTTTTTCAGCCTTTATACCAAGCAGACTTAATAAGGTTGGTTTAACATCGATTTGTCCCACAACCTCCTCGCGAATTTCTCCATTTTTATAGCCAGGTATATGGACCATAAATGGCACGCGTTGCAATTGGATATGCTGATAAGGAGTAATTTCCTTATTTAAAAAATCTCCCATTGCACTATTGTGGAACTCACTGATGCCATAATGGTCTCCCATAAGGATTATAACGGAATCCTTGTATATCCCGGCATCTTTTAGTTGTTGAAAGAACTGTTTGAGTGCTTCATCAGTATAACGAGCGGTTTGGAAATAACTATTTAACGTCTCAGAACTTGAATCGTACTTATCAATGTTTGCTTCATCTTCCGGCAGTTCAAACGGAAAGTGATTTGTAAGAGTTATAAATTTACTATAAAAAGGTTTTTCTTGCTGTTTCAATTCATCAATTGATTGGGAGAAAAATGCTTTGTCACCAAGTCCCCAGCCGAATGAATTCTCTTTCGTTACCTCGTATGCCTGTTCACCATAAAACTTATCGTACCCCATCGTATCGTACATAACGTCCCGGTTCCAGAAACTCTTATTGTTAGCATGGAAAACGGATGTTGTATACCCATGACTATTTAGGATTTCAGGTAAGGCATGATATTCATTTTGAGCATGGGTGAAATAAACAGCACCCCTGCCTAATGGGTAAAGCGAATTTTCTACAATAAACTCTGAATCAGAGGTTTTTCCTTGAGCAGTTTGATGATAGAAGTTCTTAAACCAAATCGTCTCTTCACTCTCTTTTAAATCGTTAAGAAACGGTGTAGTTTCCTTCCCATTGATTTCTGAATCCAATAAAAAGTTTTGGAACGACTCTATACTAACAAAAATAACGTTTTTGTCTTCTGCAATTCCAAACAGCTCTGATTTTTCATCTGTATCAGAATTTTCGTTAATATAATTTTTAATTTCACTGATTTCACTGCTATCCGCGAAAACGCGCTGTGCCTTGGTTTTCGTTTGCATCATAGCATCATACATATGATAGTTATACACACCGATGTTTTTCACTAAATACTCGCGGTCAAAGGCGCGTACAAACAACATCGGACGTTCCAATTCAGCGAGTGCAACATTTCCAGATAACATTAGAAAAGTGACGGCCGTCGCCGCAATCTTTCCGCTTTTTGAAAAATTCACTGACAGATCCATTGTTTTTTTGCTCGTAAGGATCCAAATGATCACAACATCAGCAAACAGAAGCAAATCCCCTAAATGAATCAGTGTAAAGATGCTCGTAGTTAAATCTGCTGCATTGTTTCCCTGAAATAAGACAGGAATAGTGATGAAGTCAGTAAAGTTTCTATAAAATAACAAGTTTATATAAAGAACAAGAGAACCGATTACAGCGGTCCACCTTAAATATTTCATTTGATTCTTGGGTTTCAACCAAACACTAATGGCAAAAATTAAATAAGCACTAGCTATCGGGTTGAAGAACAGGATAAATTCCTGCAATGCATTTTCTATAGTTAGTTCAAACATGAACCTGTACACAAAATAGGTTTTCAAACCAAATAGAAAAGAGGCAATAACGAATAATGGTATTCGCGGCTTGTTCCATTTCATCAATGTTCCTCCTCCATCCAGTGCATTCATAATTATTACATATGATTTACTTGGACATTATCTCTCTTTAATAAATTCCACGTATCATAATTATTAAACTGGTTCCTTGTATATGACGAAAAAAAAACCATAAAAGTTTCATGTTTTTCTGGATTTACTCATCTATTTTACTTGATGGGATTTCAAAAAGAAACCCACATGAATAGGAAAAGAAGCCCAATTGAAGGCTTCTTTTCCTTAGAGGTTCTCTTTAACTAAATAGGCACCGCCAATTACTCCGGCATCATTCCCAAGTTCAGCTATTTCAAAGGTACAAGCTTCAAACGTGCGAGCTAAAGCATAAGATTTAAATGTTTCTTTAAGAGGATTTAACAATTGATCTCCGGCTTTCGAGACTCCCCCGCCAATTATTACTTTATTTGGATTCACCGCAATTGCCAAATTAGCAATCGCTAATCCAAGCGTATCCGTGACAGATGTAAGGACTTTATTGGCGGCAGGGTCATGCGCTGCTGCGGCCCGAAAAACATCCTTTGCTGTCAGGTCTTCTACTTTATTTAACGAAGAGTCCGGGATAGTGACCAATGCTTCTTTGACTTTCCTAACGATCGCTGTTGCCGAAGCTTCCGTCTCAAGACATCCTGTTTTCCCACAGTTACAAGGGGCACCTCCATTAGAGATAACAGTCATATGCCCAATTTCAGCGGCCATTCCATTTGCCCCGCTAATAATTTGACCATTAGCAATGATGCCTCCCCCAACACCTGTCCCTAGTGTTACAGCGATCACATTTTCAGCTCCATTACCTGCACCGAGCCAGTTTTCGCCAAGAGCAGCTAAATTAGCGTCATTGTCTACCCATACAGGGTATCCCGATAGTTTTGACAACTCGTTTCCGAAATCATAATCTTCCCAGCCAATATTCACGGCCACGTAAATAAAGCCCGTTTTCGTATTAATGAAACCTGGAGCACCAACTCCAATTCCTAGAATATTGGACTTATGTATATCTAATTCAGAACGAGCCGCTTCTATTGCTTCATGAATATCATATGCAATATGTTTTCCTCGTTGACTCTTATTAGTGGGTATTTCCCATTTTTTAAAAATTTCACCTTTTGTTGAAAGCACAGCAAGTTTTATTGTTGTACCACCAATGTCGACCCCAAAACAATACTTGTCACTACTCATTTATTTGCCTCTCCCTTATGTTCATCTTGCATTTTAGCGATTTCAGTACGAAGCAACAAAATCGCCATATTGTAATCTTCCCCTGAGATACACTGCGATTGATTTAATTCCTTTACCTCTTGTTCCATTAGCTGTAACTCTGCCAAGCGATCCCCTACATAAATAAAAGTACCAAATTGTTTTAAAAATTGCTGAATATCATAAATTGTTCTCACTATTATCACCTTTTTCATTATACCAATGTAGTTTAAGAATGAAAATGTAAAACCCACAATGTGTGTACTTACTCCATTCAGTTACTATTTTTTTGCATGTAAATTCCTTCAATCACATAAGTTTATACAACCTATTATTAAATCACTGTTGGAACCCAGATGACTGATTGAGATAACAGAGACCTTCCCTTTGATCACATGATAGTGGTCATTGGACAAGACATGCTTATTTTTCAGTAACTACTTACGAATTTTTCAAAGAAGGAGATGCTCGACATGAAACACATATGGATGTTCGCCATTATAGGATTTCTAGCCATCTTATTCTCTTATTTCTTTATGAGTTCCGAAGATCTGGCGGTTATTAAATACTTTCCGATTGATGAAACTCATCACTTCATCGAGGCCCAGACTACTATTACGACTTCCAATGATGAAAAAAATGACCAAATTAGATGGACCATATCTTCTGCTAGTAATGAAACGATGTATTTACGCCAGGATGTCTCCCTTTTATATGTAAATGGTCGATTGAAAGGCGTAGTGAATAAATGGGAAGAAAACGCTCAACACATAGAAAAAGAATCAATCCTTCAAAGCGAAGATAGTAAAAAGTATGAGGCGATTTCCTTTCACCACGGTGAAATTCATGAGAATAACGGAGAGATAAAAAGCATCCAAGCTACATCTAACGATACTCTGTACCTTATTGACTCTCCACATTCAAAAGAAGAAGCCTTCCAAGAGCCTCAGTCAGATGAAGAGGAAGAATGGGCAAACAAACTGGACCATGCGATTCAACAGCAGTTAGAAGCACAGTGGGACGAGCTTATTCATCATTATCAGATCCCAAGAGAGAAATATATACACGTTCCTTTAACAGGTCTTACCGCCTTTAGTAAAGATCATCCTTTTCCAGGTACGACAGCAGCCGATTTTGACCGAATACTTGGCCAACTTTGGGAAGGACTGTACAAAAACTATGTGATCGGGATTGAAGACTCGCAAACCAAGCATCCTATCCAAAGCTATATCCCTCTTCTGCTTCTAGACAAAAACGGGAAGCATTTAATCGTTCTATATGAGGACGATGCGGGAACTAAACATCAACTCATCCAATATTATTGATCAAAACTTTTTAATAAATCTTGAAACTGCTCACGTTCAGGTTTTAAACGTGAAGCTTTATTTGCATGTGTTTCAGCCTTATCCATCATACCTGCTTGTCGGTAAAGCAGTGCTAAATTGAAATGGGCCTCTGCAAACTCAGGATCTAAAGCAATGACTTGGGCAAGATCCTCGATCGCTTTAGTGTATTGTTCGGTTTTTGTATAAGCATAGGACCTATTGAAAAGTAATTCGGCTTGGTAATTACCGGGTTTCTCAAGAGCCTCTGTTGTCAGGTTGATGGCTTTTCGATAATTTTGTTCCTCAATTAAGTTTTGAGACAGTTGAACTTCAATGAGGGCATAAGACCGATTATCCACCTGTTGAATCCCTAAAACGATCATCATTCCAATCGCTGCCGTGTAAATCAAGACGGACAGACTTTGGAGGAACCATTGTCTCTTTTTAGGAAGATTGCATATAGCAGAAGCAATAAACCCGCCTATTAATCCTCCCATGTGGGCTCCATTATCAACTTGCGGCACGAGCAGACCAAAAGCAATGTTTATGCCGATAACAACAAATAAATTATAACCCATTGTTCGAAAAAACAACCTTTTGTGATGCACACCAAAATATAACAAGGCACCGAACAAGCCAAAGATGGCCCCGGAAGCGCCTGCAGCAACTTGAGGATTTAACATAAAGCTGGCTATTCCGCCAAAAATACCTGCCATAAAATAAATCCATGTAAACCGAAACGTACCATAAATTCGTTCTACAGCTGTACCTAAGTAGTATAGTGCCAACATATTCATAAGTAGATGAAGAGTTCCAATATGAAGAAACATTGAACTCAGGATACGCCACCATTCACCGCTGACAATAGCAGGATTATACTTGGCTCCGTATTCAATCAGTGTAATAATTGAAGTCGAACTGCCTGTAAACTCAATAAATAAGTACATTAGTATATTAACAGCCAGAAGCACGTAGGTCAGCAACGGCTTTCCATAAGTGAATAGGGCCTGCGTATCATGCTTTCTCTTACGTTGACTTCTTTCCATATGATCTTTCAAGTAATGAACATGCGTTTCTGCGTCATGTTCGCTTAATTCTAGTGACCATTCAGGGGGCGTTATTCCTAAATCGTTGTATAAGTTATAAATTCCTTCTCGTTTATGGTCATCATCTAAATAAACAATATTTGTATTTAATGGAAGTTGGTCCTTATTAATCTTCTCCCATTCGTCAACTGGAGGGTATTGAGAAATGTAGAGACAGTGAACCACTATTTTTCTATTGCGAAACAAACGCCGATTTTGCTTGATTTGTAAATGAATGTTTTCCAAATCGCGGACTAACTGGCTACGCCAATCAAACTGAGCATGGTATAGCCGGAAAACATGTGTTTTACCCTTTATATCTTTTTCAAGCCATATTTCACTACTGTTCTTATTTACATGTAATACCTCGAAATTTTGTCCGTCGACAAGATCCTGCGCAATCTTCCATAAAAAATAATCTTGTTTAATATACAAATTTTCCCCTCCTTGCTAACCCTTATCATAGCACGATGCCCTTCGATGAAGCGAAACCCCTGTTTAATAAGTTGTATTGTAAAATCAAAACCGGACTGTCAGCTGATCTGACAGTCCGGTTTCATTTAAACATATTAGAAAGAAACTTCCTTCTTACATACGGCATGCTCATAGTTTGCTGAATAAGCCAGTGCCTTAAATACGGCACAGTTGACAACACGTCAAAAACTTTATAACGGCAACGATAAAGCAATGTCCCCAAAGAGAAAACAATAACCATCCATGTCAATATGCGAGTCATTTCACTCACCTCATTTTCATTTACGATTATTGTGCTCCATCTGGCCGTGATTATTCTTAGGTAATTTGAGAAAGTTTTTTACTAAATCGTCAGCCAGTTCTCTTCGGTAATAATATGCTGAACGGGAATATCAAACCCTTCAGAAGGCAGTTCTTCCGTTACTTGTTTTTCAGATACTAGCGAAACCGTGACTCCGTTGAAATCAGCAAGGAAGCGGTCGTAGAACCCTCCTCCAAAGCCAATTCGGTATCCTTTTCGATCGAAGATTAACCCTGGTACGATCAGCAGATCAATCTCTTTTTTCTCAATAGCTTGTGATTTAGCAGGAGATGGTTCCTGTAATCCGTAGTAAACAACTTCTAATTGCTCATAACTCTGCAAGTCATAAAATGTCAGGATTTTTAATTCTGGATCGCATTTGGGAACGACAATTTTCTTTCCTTGATCCCATGCCGCTTCTATTATAGGGTGTGTGGACCACTCGTGAGTCAGTGAAATCGTAACAGCGACGACTTCGGCCGACTTCCATAATGCTGATTGAAACAATTGATTATGTACCGCTTTTTCTATATTTCCTTTTTCCTCTTTGGAATAAGACTCCAACAGGGACTTCCCTTTAGTTCGCCATTCGCTTTTATCCATTAGGACCCCTTTCTATGCGTACAAAAAAACAGCAGGAAGAATTCCTGCTGTTTATTTTGTTTCACGATGAAGCGTATATTTACCTAATCGCGGGCTGTATTTGTTTAGCTCCAGACGCTCAGGATTGGTACGCTTATTTTTTGTAGTAATATAATTACGGTCACCAGTTTCAGTGCAAGCAAGTGTAATGTTTACACGCATGATTTATCCCTCCAAACATGATTCAATTCAACTCTATGCTAATAATCAGACCTTATAATAATATCAAATGTTTATACAGCTTTCAAGTACATATTTCTTGTCGTCTAGTAAATTTCGTAGTCGAACTTCCTCTGAGTGCCTACCGGGGCGCTTACGCTTTTGTTCTTAATCTAAGAAACACCATAGATATCCTTCTCATTCTATGGTATAAATAAAAGAGTTAGGAGTGAATAGAATGATCCCAAGTATCATTACACTTGCTTCAGTGGGTCTGATATTATTTATTGTGTCATTTTTCATGAATGACCGACTTAGAGATGTAGAAGATCAAGTGGAACAACTTTCTTTACAGTACATGCAAGAAAGTTATCAAATGAAGAAAAAATTAAATGTCCTGGAAGAGGAGTTACTCTCCAGCGATTTAACGGAAGAGATTCTAAAGCAATCTCAATCTAAACAGCAGAGTCCGCCATTAGTTGCTAAAATTGAAAACTTGCACCAATCAGGATATTCATTAGCAGAGATTGCTAAAAAAACTAATTTAAACGAATATGACGTACATTCCATTGTCCTCCAATTCAAGAATGAGGGACTTTCCAAATGAAACAAACTGTACGATCATTTTCAATCGGATTAATGGCCGCAACTCTTATGTTAAGTATTTTTTATTGGGTGGAACCAAGGGAAATGTCCGGAAAGACACCGCAGCTTTCCGAAAATGATATGATCAGCAAACTTAAAAGTGATGGATACCATATATTCACTGAGGCACAGCTCGAAAATGTTAAAAACGAGGCTAAGGCAACTCAGGAAACCACTAAAAAGACAGATACTCCTGAAAAACGGCCAGGAAAAGTAACTTTTTCGATAGCGTCCGGCATGAGTTCAACTGAGATTAGTCAAATGCTTGCTGATGCAGGATTGATTGATGATGTAGAAGCCTTTGATGAATATATGCGCAACCAAGAACTCAGTCGC
The DNA here is from genome assembly GCF_029714185.1 of Halobacillus naozhouensis. NCBI lineage: Bacteria > Bacillati > Bacillota > Bacilli > Caryophanales > Bacillaceae > Halobacillus > Halobacillus naozhouensis. Next base: position 2,415,142 of record NZ_CP121671.1, read on the forward strand.
TACATACAAATTGGTGAATATGAAGTTCCAAAGGGAATGACAATAGAACAAACTGCTGATATTATTACCTCAAAATAAAAGGCTGTCTCAAAAGAGACAGCCTTTAGTTATATCACTGGATTCTTTAATTTAAATCGTATGTTCTTCCTTTTACTAAATAGAAGACACTTTCGCCAATATTAGTAACATGATCCGCAAACCTCTCGATATATCGGGCAGTGTACGCCATTTGCATAATATGCTGTATTTGTTCTGGATTAATGGCTGTAAACTCAAGCAGCTCATGAACAATTTTCCCATAAAGTTCATCGATCTCATCATCCATACCAGCCAGCTTTTGAGCAAGTGAAATGTCTTCATGCTCGAAAGCTTTTAAAGCTAAGTCCACCATATCCATCGCCATTACTGCCATCTCTCGTAGTTCAGGGTTAATCTTTATCCCATGTTTATCCCCTAAATGGATAGTAGCCTTAGCTACATTTGTAGAATGATCAGCCATTCTTTCCAAATCAGATGAGATTTTGATGGCGACAATCAATCGTCGCAAATCTGTTGCGACAGGTTGTTGTTTAGCAATGGTTAAAATGGCTTCTTCATTAATTTGTTCTTCTTTAGCATCTATAAAAGCGTCATCTTCCATAATTTCTTTAGCTTTATTTACGTCTCCCTGGTAAAGCACATGAATTGCTGTATCCAGTGACTCTTTAACATCAAGTGAAAGCTGCTTTAATTGGTCTTTGATGCTTAGTAATTCCTCTTCAAATTGAGCACGAATCGGCATGCTAACCCCTGCCTTCCAGTTAATTATTATCCAAAACGACCTGTAATATAATCTTCTGTTCGTTTATCGCTTGGGTTTTGAAACAGTTCACCCGTTTCAGCAAATTCGATTAACTCACCATTTAGAAAAAAAGCTGTTTTATCTGAAATACGCGCCGCTTGCTGCATATTGTGTGTCACAATAACGATGCTATATTTTTTCTTAAGCTCTTGAACAAGCTCTTCTACTTTCAAAGTAGAAATTGGGTCCAGCGCTGAAGTCGGTTCATCCATTAAGATGACATCCGGCTCTACAGCTAGAGCACGAGCAATACATACACGCTGTTGCTGGCCACCTGACAAACCGTAGGCATTTTCATCTAAACGATCTTTTAATTCATCCCAGATCGCAGCATCTTTTAAACTTTTCTCGACAATTGCATCAAGTACTTCCTTTTTCTTAATTCCATGAACTCGTGGACCATAAGCAACATTATCATAGACGGATTTAGGAAATGGATTTGGTTTTTGAAAGACCATCCCTACTTTTGCGCGTAAATCTTCTACATGAAATCTATCCTCATAAATATTCTTATCACGATATTTAATGGTCCCCGATGTTTTAACTATCGGAACCATTTCTACCATGCGATTAAGAGCTTTTAAATAAGTTGATTTACCGCAGCCGGAAGGACCGATAATGGCTGTTACTTGTTTTTCCGGAATTTCCATATTGATTTTATATAATGCCTGGTCAGAACCGTACCACAAGTTCAAGTCCGATACTTGAAAGATTTTGCTCTCTTCCCCAGCCTCTTTCTTGTCATTGTTTATCTTAGTTCTGTTTTTGACACTTGTAGTAGTTTTCATGTCTTTTCTTTCATCCAATTTAATTGTCATTTGAAACCCTCCGCATCATAATTTATAGGCGTTTCTGAAATTTATTTCTAATGCCTACTGCAATGGCGTTCATCATCAATAACACAACGAGCAATACAATAATCCCAGCAGCTGCAACATACTGCCACTCTTCTTGTGGTCTGCCTGTCCAGTTGTAAATTTGAATCGGCATCACAGTGTATTTTGAAAGCAGAGAATCTGGTAACGTGTAAATAGCCGTTGCAGCCCCTACGATGATTAAAGGTGCAGTTTCACCTATTGCTCTGGAAAGCGCAATAATCGTACCCGTAAGCATTCCTGGAAGTGCAGCGGGAAGAATTATCCGAGCAATGGTTTGCCATTTTGAGGCCCCCATTCCATAAGATGCTTCTCTTAATTCGTTTGGAACTGAACGGATAGCTTCTTGTGAGGCAACGACTATGACAGGCAGGATCAGTAGGGCCATCGTTAACCCACCCGCTAACAACCGATAACCAACGCTGAACATATAAACGAAGAAAGTAAGTCCTAATAGTCCAAATACGATCGAAGGAACCCCAGCTAAATTTTGAATATTTGCCCGTATAAATTCTGTGAATTTATTTTTAGAAGCATATTCCTCTAGATAAATCGCTGTAGCAACCCCAATGGTAACAGCAACAGCTGCTACAATTACCATTAACATAATCGATCCGATCAGACCTGCCCATATCCCTGCCTCTTCCGGAAACGGTGCCGGGAAGCTTGTAATATAATCCCAGCTCAAATAACCAATTCCTTGATTCAGAACACGGTAGATGAGTAAGGCAAGAAAAATTAATCCAATCAACGTAGCTGAGAGAAATGCCGTTTTCATAATAGTGTTGAGCCACAATCTTCCCTTTACGTTTCGATTTACCGAATGGTTATTGCGCTCAAGCATTAGTATTCCTCCCTATACTTACGTGAAATATATTGAGATAACAGGTTCATTAATAGAGTGAAAATAAACAATGTTATCCCGACAGCATATAAACTGTAATAAATCGTTGATCCATAAGTCGTATCCCCCGTTGCAGCCTGAACAATAAAGGCGGTCATGGACTGAATAGACTCCGTCGGATTAAATGTAAGGTTAGGTGTGGCCCCAGCAGCAATTGTAACAATCATCGTTTCACCAATTGCACGAGAAATAGCTAAAACAATTGAGGAAATTATGCCGGAAAGCGCTGCGGGGAGCACGACCTTTGTGACTACCTCAAATCTAGTAGACCCAAGACCATAAGCTCCTTCCCGTAAGCTGTTCGGCACAGAGTTCATAGCATCTTCTGATAGAGAAGCTACCATTGGAACGATCATGATTCCGACAACAATTCCCGCACTAAGAGCGTTAAAGATACCCAATCCTGGAATGAATGACTGAAGAATGGGCGTGACGAAAGTCAAGGCGAAGAAGCCATAAACGACGGTTGGAATTCCCGCTAACACTTCTAATATTGGTTTAATGGTTCTTCTTACACGATCACTGGCATATTCACTCAGGTAAATCGCGGCCATCAATCCTAATGGCACGGCTACAATTGCAGCAATAGCAGTGATAAGCAATGTTCCTCCAATTAAAGGTGCCACCCCAAACTCGCCTGTCCATGGGGACCAATTAGTACCCGTATAAAACTGAACAATATTGACCTCGGAAAAGAATCCAATCGATTCTCTTAATAACGTAAACAGAATCCCGGCCGTTGTTAAAATACTTACACATGCACATAAGAATAAGAAGACTGGAATGACTTTCTCAAACGTACCTGCAAAACTCTTTCTCTGTCTTTTCTGTTCAATCAACTGTTGAATATTCAGTTGTGTTCTCTCAGACTGCAAAAGTTTATCCATCGGTAAACTCCTTTCATCCATAACCCGAGGTGAGACGATTATGTTTCGTCTCACCTCAGCTGAAAATTTTCTGTTTTATCTATTCTTCAGAAGCCCACTTTTTCACTTGTTCAAGTTGTTCTTGATAACGTTCCTCTGGAAGAGCAACATACCCTACCTGTTTCGCTGCTTCACCGGCATTTTTAAGGGTGAATTTAACGAAGTCAAGTACCTGTGGCTTCGTCTTAAGGGACTCTACATTCACGTAAGTGTAAAGAGGACGAGACAGTGGCGTGTACTTACCACTCTGAATGGTTTCATTCGTCGGTTTTACCGGCTCCCCTTCTCCATTATCAATACCCAGCACTTTAAGTTTGTCTTTGTTTTCTGCATAGTAGGCATAACCAAAGAATCCGATCGCATACGGATCGTTAGCGATTCCGCGGACAAGCACATTATCATCTTCAGAAAGAGTTGTATTTTCGCCCTCTTTCAATGGCTTTTCTTCAAGGATGACTTCATTAAAATAATCAAACGTACCGGAATCATGGCCTGGACTGAAAATTTTAATGGTTTTATCAGGCCATTCTGGATTAATATCTGACCATTTTTTGGCATCTGAAGATTCTAAGAAAATTTGTCTTAATTGCTCAACTGTAAGGTTTTTCACAAAATCATTTTGTTGACTAACTACTACAGAAATACCATCTTTAGCTATTTCAAGGGGCTCTAGTCTCACACCATTTTCCTCTGCAATAGCTTTTTCTTCTGGTTTGATCTCGCGTGAAGCATTGCTTAGATCAATTTCTCCGCGAGTGGCTTTTTTAAATCCACCACCAGTGCCTGAGCTATTAACAGTTGGAGACGTTTCAGGATGCTCTTTTTGATATTGATACGTTAATGCTTCCATGATAGGGAAGACCGTAGAAGACCCATCAATTGTAATCGGGCCAGACACTGTTGATCCCTCACCGGAACTACTTTCACCGTTTGCACTGTCATCAGATCCACACGCTGCCAACATGCCGATAATTACAATAAATGCTGATAACAATGCTGCTTGTTTAAATCTTTTCATTTCTTCTCCCCCTAGTAATTCTGAAATGATATGGAACCAGCTTTGCCAGCTCTCACTTTGTATACTAGAACTATAAATTTAAGGAGATATGAAAAGAATGTTAAGGTTATGTAAATAAGAGAGGAAAATTGCATAAAAAAATGATGCACAATATGTGCATCATTCTTCATCCTCTTCTTTTGAAAGAAGATTTTTGTCGATTCCCTCTTCTGCGCGTGTTTCCTTCAACTCGAAGTAAGCATCTAAAATTTTTCGTCCAATTTCATAATTTATCGGAGTATTTGCTCCTTTACCAACGTATGGAACCATTACAGAAAACGCAACTTCTGGATCATTATATGGGGCATAACCTACCAGGGCTAAGTTTTCTGTATTTACAACCTTCGTATCTTCTCCCCCATTAATTGGGATATATTTTGCGGTTTCTGCTGTTCCGGATTTACCAGCTGCTTTGTAGTCAACATTTTTGAAGTGACTATAAGCTGTTCCATGTGGATATCCTCCTGTAAATACTTCACGAAACCCACGTTGTACTCGTTCAATGTTTTCATCGCTCATTTCAAGCGTATTTAATACTTTAGGGTCGTACTCTTTATAAATTTCTCCTAACCCCTCACCGACACGGCTTGGGTTGTGTATTTCACTGACTAGTCTGGGCTTTAAGCGTTTGCCGCCATTTGCGATTGTTGATACGTACTGATTTAGCTGCATAGCTGTATAGGTGCTGTACTGACCGATCGCAAAGTCAAGAATGTTACCAGGGCCAGGATTATCACCTTTAAAACCTGTCGCTTCAAATGGAAGATCTATCCCTGTTTCAACACCTAATCCAAATTGCTGGAAGTTATATAAAAACCGTTTGAAAGTATCATCCTGTAAGTCTAAAGGAGCATTTCTCTCATAGTGAGCGCCGCCCATCCAAATAGCAACGAAAAACATATACACGTTGGAAGACTCTTTTAAAGCGGATAAATAGTTTACAGGACCGAGTGTTGAATAAGAGCTCTTCTCGTCTGTTCCCTTAATCTTTAATGGACGATCATAGACTGTGGTGGAAGGGGAGATAACGCCTTCGTTAAAACCAGTCAGCACAGTCGCCCCTTTGACGGTTGAACCTGGAGCATATGCATTATAGACGGCCATATGTGACCAATTAGACACCAATTCTTCACCATCTTCACGGTCATGATTATAATGTTGACCTGAAATGGCTAGAATTTCTCCAGTCATCGGGTCAGACATGACAACTATGGCATTTTCTAAGAATCGATTTTCATATGGAGCCTGCTGAACAGCTGAAATCAACTCTTCTTTTACGATTTGATCGACTTTACGCTGCAGCTCCATATCAATTGTCAACACAAGATCTTTCCCTCGAGATCCTTGTCTGACTACCTTAGAATCAACAATATTATTGCTGCTGTCAGTCGTGTATTGAACCTTTTCTTTTACTCCACGCAGCACTTCTTCATATTGCTGTTCTAGGCCACTGACTCCTACACGATCATTTCGACTATAGTCCAGTGACATGTAATATTCTAACCGTTCCCGAGGCACTCCCTGTTCTCGACTGGTAATGTCCCCTACATAATTTTTAAATGTATTCCCAAAAGGATATTCTCTTTCCCAGTCAGAAGTCACATTAATGCCTGGCAATTCTGACAGGTGCTCTGCAACAGTAGAATATTCTTTTTTAGAAATGTTTTCATTTTTAATAACATGTGGTGCTAAAGCATAAGCCTTATCCAATTCCTTTTTAATCGCAATTACTTCTTTCGTTTGGTCATCGTAAGAGTTTACTTCTTCTTCTTTAATACTATCTAACTGAAGTTGATACACTTCTCCATTATCAAGACCTGTTGCCTCTTCTTTCGTTATACGTTTTCGTACCTCTTCTTCATTTTCCAGAAAAAAGTACTCTTTTAAATCACGTGTAGTTAATACATCCTCAAATTCCATATCCATGTATTTTGCCAGCTTTTTCGCAAGTTTTAATTTGTCTTTAGGCTGGACACCCTTTGGCGGTGTATATGTAATCGAATAGAGTGGTTCATTAACAACAATTGGCCGTCCAAAGCGGTCATACATTTCCCCTCTGGGTACTGGAATCGTCGTTGTTGTGTTTTCCGTGCGGTTAACTTTTTCTTGTGCTGCTTCCCCGGTTAAAATTTGAACAACCCCCAATTGTAGGATTAGAGCTGCAAATAATAAGAAAACAACAAAAAAGATAATATTTAAACGGAAAGGGACATGTGATTTTTTCTTTTTCTTCCCCATATTTTTCCTCTCCCCTTGCTAACAAAGTTCCACATTACAGTATATCATTTATACCCCTGCCATAATAGTCGAAGCACGGAAGAAAAAGTTTCATTCCTGGACAAATTTCATTTTTTTCAAGTTGATATCTTTAATAAAGAAATACACGAGTAAATGGCCAGCACCTACGATTAGCAGGATATATGGTATTCCTGTTTCAGGCGGAATGATCATAATGGCCAGTAAAAAAGTAAGAATTGATAAAACCCGGCCTCCATCCAAGAAAATCTCCCTTACCACAATGTATTCTATCCGCATTTCCCCAGCGTTCCAGGACTTCCCAATTACATCATACGTCAAAGACACATAAGGAACGTAAAAGAATGGGAAGAAAATACCCGCAATAGCACCATAAAGAAGAAGCAGGCCAAGGCTGTCACTTATGATTAACAAAAACACAGAAAGCGACAAGGCCAATCCCGCAAAAAATATCGCTTTTTTCCTGTATCGTGGCCTTACCCATTTGCCTACTAAAAAGAAAAACAAGAACGAAAATCCAGAATAAACCAGATTAAAGACACCTAGTGAAAATTCACTTTTCGTCAAAAGGAAGATCCATATGGATACAGCAAATAAGAACGTACCTTCACGAAACCCCTGGGATACATGTGCTTGTAAAATTCGATTCCAACTGTCATTATTTTTTCTTTCATCCATGATTCTTCTGAATGAAAAGTTTCCCTTGGCCTTTCGTCTCGATAATCCAAAACTTACTATAACTGCAACGATAAACAACGTAAATGAAATACCGAAAATCACGGTATAGCCAGTAAAGTTATCTAATCTCGAAATAACAAACCCCGCAAAAAGCGGCCCCGTCATTCCACCAAACGATTGAAGAATCCCTAAAAACCCATTAAAGAAATCTCTCGTGTCTGGTTCTGTAATTTCAAATGTCAATACGTTAAAGGCTAACCAGTAAAACCCATAACCCACTCCAAGCAGAGAGCCCAAAAACAAATTATACGAAGCTGCCTGCTCCCCTATTATTAAAACCATTAGAAAAAATAAAGAGAGAACGGTTACCCCCGCTCTCAAAACGATGACTCGATCTATCCGTTTCGTCCATTTTCCAGCCAAAATAAATGTCAAAGGCTGCATAATATATATACATAAATTATATAAAGCAATCTCAGAATAACTGTTCGATTGTTTCCACAAGTAAATATTAACAAACGTACTCGACAGAAAAATCCCAAGAGAATACAGACCACCAATTAGTAATAAAAGGAGTAGATCTCTTGATACATTCTCTTGATTAAGCCAAGTCTTCAGCATTCTCATCATAGTCGTATATCTCCTTTACATTCTGTTCTTAGTGTTGGCAGAACAGAAGCAGATATACAAAAAAGAACGGCACGGAAATTTCCGTGCCGTTCTTAACTAGCTGACTTATTTAGCTGCTTCGTAACGTTTCGCTACTTCATCCCAGTTTACTACGTTCCAAAATGCTGCAACATAGTCAGGACGACGGTTTTGATAATTCAGGTAATAAGCGTGCTCCCAAACATCAAGACCAAGGATTGGAGTTTTACCTTCCATGATCGGAGAATCCTGGTTAAGCGTGTCAATGACTTCAAGCTCGCCATTATTTACTACTAACCAAGCCCAGCCTGAACCGAAACGGCCTTTGGCAGTTGCTTCGAATTTCTCTTTAAACTGGTCGAAGCCACCGAAAGTATCGTTGATTTTAGTAGCAACTTCACCAGTTGGCTCACCGCCGCCATTTGGAGAAAGAACAGTCCAGAACAAGCTGTGGTTCGCATGTCCACCACCATTACGACGAACAGCCGTACGAATATCTTCTGGGACAGCAGAAAGATTATTCGCTAAAAGCTCATCCAATGATTTGTCTTGAAGAGTTGACTGTCCTTCAAGAGCAGCATTTAGCTTCGTTACATACGTGTTATGGTGCTTCGTATGGTGGATGTTCATTGTCTCCTTGTCGATAGTTGGTTCTAGTGCATCGTAAGCGTAAGGTAATTCTGGTAGTTCAAATTTAGCCATGATTAAACTCCTCCTTTTTATAATATGTACAACTGATTAGTTCTAAGGAACCTCTCTATTGTACAATACCAAACGGTTTTTTTTGTTGCAAATTATTAGCATAACAAAATTTGCAATCCACAATTTCAATACCCTTTACCATTTTCTGATAAACATTAAATATGGTTCAAAATTATTTATTTTATAATTTGGAAATAAAAAAACAAGCAATCTTTTGCTTGTTAACGTTAAAGTGGTGGCTCGGGACGGAATCGAACCGCCGACACACGGATTTTCAGTCCGTTGCTCTACCGACTGAGCTACCGAGCCATGATTAATGAAATTTTCGTCCCTGATTTTGTGTCCAAGTAGATTCGAGGATGATCTGTGTTCGTCTCTTATAAGCTCAACGCTCTTCACAAAGACTCCCAAGCAAATTCCCCAAGATGTATTGCGGCTTCTCTACCGAGCCAGACTTTATGTAATTGGTAACCCGCTTCTGGGAGCTGACATTTTTTTATTCATAAAATCATTTGGTTGCGGGGGCAGGATTTGAACCTGCGACCTCCGGGTTATGAGCCCGACGAGCTACCAGACTGCTCTACCCCGCGACAATGTGGACGAACCTTTTATTAGGTTCCCATAATATTTTTAGTAAGACTGCTCCTCACGTTGCAAGGATACTCGTTGAAGCTTACGCTCGTCGCAAAAAAAGACTGCTCCTCACGTTGTAAGGATATTCGTTGAAGCTTACGCTCGTCGCAAGACCTTACAGGGATGTTTAGCAAGAAGTTTGACGGTCTTGCTCTACCCCGCGATAATGTGGATGAACCTCTTATTGGGTTCCCATTAGATTAATAATAGAATGGCGGAGGAGGAGGGATTCGAACCCCCGCGGGCCGTGAAGCCCCTGTCGGTTTTCAAGACCGATCCCTTCAGCCAAACTTGGGTACTCCTCCGCGATTTTATGGTGGACCCTGCAGGACTCGAACCTGCGACCGATCGGTTATGAGCCGATAGCTCTAACCAGCTGAGCTAAGGGTCCAACATGGGGCGGCTGATGGGAATCGAACCCACGAATGCCGGAACCACAATCCGGTGCGTTAACCACTTCGCCACAACCGCCATAATTAAAAGGGAATAGTATGTATGAAATTCACTCTATATTTAATGATGGATAATCGCTATCCAAGTTGACCTGAAACCATCAAACACGAGTTATTAGTAGCGGCGGAGGGGATCGAACCCCCGACCTCACGGGTATGAACCGTACGCTCTAGCCAGCTGAGCTACACCGCCATATTGATCGCTACAACGAAGCGACGCATATTAATATACCATGTTTGAAAACTGTCTGTCAACAACAATCTTTTGCATTTATGTACAAGTTATTTTTGCGACAAAAATAATATAGCATGACCTGCCACTGCTTTCAATACTTTTCATTAAAAATTTTTATAAAAAAACAGGAGGACGAATAAAAAGTAATGCCCTCCTGTTTTTGCTGCGTTATAAGCTTTCTTTTTCTCCGAGAACTTCTTCTGCAATATTCACCGCATGATCGCCTATTCGCTCAAGGTTGCTCAGCATGTCTACAAAAACAATTCCTGCTTGTCCAGAACAGACTCCTTCATTCATACGAATAATGTGTTTTTTACGGTAACTGCGTTCCATACGATCTAACTCATTTTCTTTCTGTACGACGGCCAAAGCTTCTTCCCTGTCCATACTTTCAAGTGACTTGGTCGCTTGTTTCACCGTCATTAATGTTAAATCAAGCATATCATTCAAGTCTTTTAGTGCCTGTTCAGTTAAATCAATTTTATTTGAATTCTTGTAATCGATCAATTCGATAATGTTTTCAAAATGGTCTCCAATACGTTCAATATCTCTTACGGAATCCATTAAAGCCGAATGCTTATGACTATCCTCATCTGTTAAAGAAGCTTGTGAAAGGGAAACAAGGTAATCAGTTATTTTCCTGTCTAAGTTATTGAGTGCTTCTTCAATTTGCATAGCCATTTCAGAATGCTTTTTCTGTTTATTATTTAAATACAAACTGGTTTCTTCTAAACCTTTGTAAGCATACTCACCCATGCGGATGACTTCTTCCTTGGCTTGATCTAAAGCCAGGGATGGAGATTGTTCAATGAAGATGGGGTCTAGGTGTTGCGGTTTGAATTCTATAACTGAATCGTCACCTGGTATAAGTCGGGTTACAATCCATGCTAAAACTGCTATAAACGGGAATTGTACAATAGTATTTAAAATATTAAACGATCCGTGGGCAAATGCAATGGTCATCTCAGGCTCAAGATTTAGCGCCTCCCTCAGCCAATCAACATAAGCTGTATAAGGAACTAACAGAATCAGAGCTATCGTGGTCCCAACCACATTAAATATAACATGGACGAATGCTGCTCTTCTGGCTGCTACACTAGCACCGATGGCGGCAAGAACGGCTGTTATCGTTGTTCCTATATTATCACCAAACAGTACAGGCAGCGCAGCATCCAGGCTGATCAAACCTTCCCCGAACAGACCTTGTAGGATCCCGATTGTTGCACTGGAGCTTTGTACAATTACGGTGAATAATGTACCAATAACTACCCCAAGGATCGGATTGTTACTCATGCTAACGGTAAGTTCCTGGAATGCCTCTAATGAACGGAGTGGTTTCATTCCTCCACTCATTAGTTCAAGACCGAAGAAAAGTGAACCTAGTCCGAATATAGTTTGTCCGAGATAAGTGACTCGTTTATTTTTAAAGAAGAATATTAAAAATGCACCAACAGCTAAAATAGGAAGACCATATGCTTTAATGTCGACACCAATAATAAAGGCAGTCATCGTCGTCCCGATATTGGCCCCCATAATGACACCAATCGCTTGGCGAAATGACATAAACCCTGCGTTTACAAGTCCTACAGTTAATACTGTCGTCGTCGAACTACTTTGGACTAAAACAGTTACTAAAGCACCAGAAAGAACTCCTAAAAAAGGGTTCCTCGTGAAACGATCCAGCAAATCACGTAGACGATCGCCTGCAACCTTTTGCAGACCATCTCCCATATATTTAATACCAAAAAGGAATATACCAAGACCGCCAATGAATTGAAATATCATCTGTTGAACATTGATATCCACTTTCCTCCACCCTTTCTCATCCAAATTACATTTTTTTATCTCTATAAACACCTTTCTCATTATTGCCGATCAAGATTTGGTTTGTAAAGGCAATCCAGAAATCTTAACATTAAATTTACAATCTTTTTTCTATAGTTTTGTTTTACTTGCATATATAGGGGATTGTCGATTACTATTGAAACGAAAATTAAAGGAGATATAATCATGAGTAAAACGCAACAATTAATCAAAAGTTTCTATCATTTCAAGATGCTCGCAGCCTTCCGCATTCAGCCAGTAGGCAAAGCCATCAGCTACCTCTTTTATTTAAGTTTAGTTGTCCTTATTCCTGTACTAGCCAGTTCAGTCTATACATATTTAAGTGGTCAAGATACAATTAACAGTACAATAAACAGAGGAATTTCAAGCGGTATATTTGTTGTGATCTTCCTCCCGTTCATTTTTTTCTTAATCGCGCTCAGTCTATTTGTACTCGTGTCCACAATCGCAGCCTTGGCCATCCCCTACATACGGATTAGAGGTTTACGTGCTGACTACAAACAGTTATGGAACATTTCTGCATTTGCAATCACTGCCCCTACCCTGGTCCTTGTTACTGTGGAATCGTTCATTTGGTCTGGTTCAATGCTGATTTATCTTTATTTATTTTTTACACTGTCTTATGTTCTATACACACTTAGCTATCTCCCTAAACGCCCTAAATAACCCCTTTACAATTAATTGTAAAGGGGTTTAGGTGACATCACTCTTCATTTAGCTTTTTCACAAGAATTTTTGTACCATCTACAGCCATGACTTTTACTTGTTCATCCTTGTAAATCCATTTTCCGTTTGATAATGCACTGTAATCTTCACCATCAACTTTAATCGTACCTGACGGCCTCATATCAGTTAATGCTTTGCCTGTAAGACCGACTAATCCGCTATAAGATTCTTTCATTGAGTTATATCCCATCTCTGTAGATAATTGATCAACAAGCGTAATTTTCGTCCACATTTCACGCCGCTTAAATACTTTAAGAAATAACAGTGAGGCAGCTCCCCCCAATAGTACTCCAATTACACTATACATTCCGGCTATCCAGTTCGGGGCACTCAGACTTACAGCAATAATCATAGCTGCACCCCCGATTGTGGCGAGCGTCCCATCATTCACCACTTTTCCATCTATTATAATGAGAACTAATCCAAATAAATAAACAACCATCATCATTACAAACATCTCAAAAGTTAAATAAGAAGAAAAGTAAATGGTTATAAACCCTAATCCCATCAAGCCTAGTAGTCCTCTCATATTGACTAACAATTCACCGACTAGAAACATCGTGCCAAATAGTGTAATTAAAAACACAATCCAATTATAAGAAAGTAAGTCCACCTGTTTCACACCCTCTCGCCTTCACTTCAAAGATAACATATATACGATTCATGTTTAGAAAACGTTTCATATTAAGCGATTGATTTTAAAACGGTGTAAACCATGATATAATCTGTTAAGCTGTTGACAGGAGTTAAGCTTTGACACAAAATATTTACATTCTAATGTCTCTATTCAAGAGGCATGACTTCTCATTTGCAAGAATACCCCTTATAATTAAGGATGGTTATGAAGTAAAACCTTGTTTCATATATAAAGGAGCGATTCTATATGGCAATAACTCACAGAAAAGATACCCGTCCTGTAAAGGTGGGAGATCTTACGATTGGTGGAGCAGATCAAGTCGTGATCCAATCCATGACAACGACTAAAACTCATGATGTAGAAGCTACGGTCGCAGAAATTAAACGTCTTGAAGAAGCAGGCTGTCAAGTTGTCCGGGTCGCTTGTCCTGATGATCGTGCAGCAGATGCCATCCCTGAAATAAAAAAACGTATTAACATTCCTCTTGTTGTAGATATTCACTTCGATTATAAAAAAGCGTTAAAAGCAATTGAAGGTGGAGCTGACAAGATCCGCATAAACCCAGGTAATATCGGTAAACGAGAAAAAGTTGAGGCAGTCGTGGAAGCTGCCAAAGCTAAAGGAATTCCAATTCGTATTGGGGTGAACGCAGGCTCATTAGAACGCCATATCTTAGAAAAATACGGTTATCCTACCGCTGAGGGCATGGTGGAAAGTGCGCTGCATCATATTAAAATCCTTGAAGACCTTGATTTCCATGATATTATCGTTTCACTTAAAGCTTCTGATGTTAAATTAGCCATCGAAGCATATGAAAAAGCGGCCGAAGCCATTTCCTACCCTCTTCACTTGGGAATTACTGAATCTGGTACGCTGTTTGCCGGAACGGTGAAAAGTGCAGCAGGGCTTGGAGCTATCCTAAGCAAAGGGATTGGAAGCACTCTAAGAATAAGCTTGAGCGCCGACCCTGTCGAGGAAGTTAAAGTGGCTCGTGAACTTCTTAAATCCTTTGGGCTGGCATCAAATGCCGCTACACTAATTTCTTGTCCTACATGCGGACGGATTGAGATCGACTTAATTTCGATTGCTAATGAAGTCGAAGAATATATTCAGACGATCAAAGCTCCGATTAAAGTAGCTGTTCTCGGTTGTGCTGTGAATGGACCGGGCGAAGCTCGTGAAGCGGATATAGGCATAGCAGGTGCAAGAGGAGAAGGACTTCTGTTCCGTCACGGGGAAATTATCCGTAAAGTACCAGAAGAAATAATGGTAGACGAACTTAAAAAAGAAGTGGATAAACTTGCAGAAGAGCATTATGAAAAAGAACGTTTAGAAAAAGAGAAGCAAAACGCGTAAATATAAAAAAGGTGGACCAACAATGGTCCACCTTTTTTCTGCGCTAAAATATATTGGCTGCCGAGGCAAAGAATAAGGAGAACAAGATAGATACAGCACTGATAATAAGTGCCATATTTCCAAGTGTATCTGCACCTTGACGTTTACCAATAATACCGAAAACGATCCCCACTATCCCTAATAAAAGGGGAGCAAAGAAAAAGGATAAGATAGCTGCGGATAGCCCTACCCAAGCCATACCTGTATTCACTTCATCCTGCATCGTGGTTTCACGCTCATCAGAATTCATTGACTGATTCATCGGCATGGTTTCTGCAGCAAATTCTTCCTCATAGCTGTCTCCGTATACTGGATCATTAGATCTTTCTTCAGCATCGCTAACTTGTTCTAATTGATCTTCAGTTTCCGGAGTTTCTTCCGTATTTTGATTCTCTACCCTTTCTTTGGGTTCATTCATGAGATCACCCTCACTTTCTAATTGGAGAATCAAGTTTAGTATGTGAAGGGATCTCTTTTTTAATGAAGGAAGTTGATGGGAATTAACGAGGCAAATAAATCATTTTAAAATAGGCTAAAAAATAGGCTAAATTGTGGAACAATTGTCTTCTCCTATCATACGTTGTAAGGAATAAGGAAACGGAGGAGTAACAATATATGAAACATGTGGCACAACAGATTGTGATGCAGAAATTAAGGCAATTAACTGTTGAAGACATCCTTCATTACAGTCAAAAGTATCAGATTAAAGTAACTAAAAGCGAAGCAGCACAAATTGTGTCCGCTCTAAAGAAAAATCAGGAGAATCCTTTCGATCCTAAAGGAAGACAACGGATGCTGAAAAATTTAGCAGCCATCACTTCTGCCGATACTGCTAAATCAGTCAACCGCATACTCATTAAACTTGCTAAGGAACACGGAGTTGAACATTGGCTTCAATAACAAAGAGAGTGCTTGCAGGCACTCTCTTTGAATTATTGTTCCATAATTTTTTCTTTTAATCCTTCATCATATTTTCCCGCTTTCAGCATATCAATTTCAAATCGGTAAGGAGGCTGTTTGTTTTTCTTATCCTCTCCAACATATGGGGTTTCAAGAATTTTTGGAACATCTTTAAAACTCGGATGATGAACAACATAATGCAGCGCCTCAAACCCGATATGCCCAAAACCAATATTCTCATGACGGTCTTTTCTTGCCCCTTGAGCGTTTTTGCTATCGTTCACATGAACTACTTTAATACGATCCAATCCGATAACTCGGTCAAATTCTTCGAGGACACCGTCAAAATCTTCTACAACATTATAGCCAGAATCATGAATGTGACAGGTATCCATACAAACAGACAGCTTTTCATTTAACGTTACACCTTCGATAATTTCTGCAAGCTCTTCAAAGCTGCGTCCGCATTCTGATCCCTTACCGGCCATGGTTTCTAAAGCAATTTGTACATTCTGATCTTTGTGCAGCACTTCATTCAATCCTTCAATAATCTTAGGGATGCCCTTGTCGGCACCCTGTCCTACATGTGATCCAGGATGCAAAACAATTTGCTTAGCACCTAATGCTTCCGTCCGGTCAATCTCATTCTTTAAAAAGTCTACCCCTAGTTGAAAGGTTTCAGGCTTTGTTGTGTTGCCGATATTTATAATGTATGGCGCGTGAACAACAAATTCATCGATGCCGTTCGTCTTCATGTGGTCAGTTCCGGCTTCGATATTTAATTCTTCAATTGGACGCCTTCTCGTATTCTGGGGTGCACCAGTATAGATCATAAATGTAGATGCCCCATATGATTCAGCCTCTTCACTAGCACCTAGCAGCATTTTCTTCCCTTTCATGGAAACATGTGAACCAATCTTCACCATATTTTCCCCTCCCATAACTATTTCCGCTTACCGCGATAACTGTTTCTTTTTAACTTTTTCGCATTTTGATCTATTTTCCGCTTCATCTTCTTTTTGTAACCTGGCTTAACCTTTTTCGGTTTTCTAACCAGCTGTTTGGCTTGCTTTTCCATATCAGATTCTTTGCGAGTTCGCTTTTGCCGTTCTTTATAGGAATGAGTTTCTTTCCACTCCCCGTTGGTCACTTCATAATAGGTAAATGTAAGACCGCGCTTCTCCAAGTTTTCAATCAAAGGTAAATCATCCTGTGAATAAAGATTGATCGCTGTCCCTTCCAATCCCGCTCTAGCTGTTCGGCCCACTCTGTGTATATAAAATTCTTCTTCTTTCGGCATTTGTGCGTTTATGACATGGCTGACTCCCTGAATATCAATTCCTCTAGAAGCAAGGTCAGTGGCTACAATATATTGATACTTCAGCCCCTGGATGTCTTTAAGCATACGTTTCCGCTCTCTCGGGGACAAGCCGCCGTGAATGATTCCAGTTTTTAAACCTCGGTCTAACAATTTATCGGCTAACTCATCAGCCTGTCCCTTTCCATTGGTGAATATAATCGCTAAATAAGGTTGAATGCTTTCCGTAATATTCATGATTACGTCAGCAGGCTCTTTATGGCGCAAAGCAACTAGGCGATGTTCCATCGATTCAGGGGAAGGCTTTTGATCTTTTATTTGAATATGAGTCGGGTTCGTAAGATATTTCTTCAAGAACGGCTGAAGACGTTCTGGAATAGTTGCTGAAAATACTAGCATCTGAAGCTCCTCATTCATACGAATAAGGATCTGGTCTACCTCTTCAATAAATCCTAAATCCAGCATTAAGTCTGCCTCGTCAAGTACAAAGGCATTTGCTTGATATAGATCGAGAGCTTCCTCTTTCACCATATCTAAAATCCGGCCAGGGGTCCCTACGACTATGTGAGGCGGGTTTGATGACAGTTTATCTATCATCTTTTGCTTGTCAGTGCCGCCAATCACGAGTTTCGCTCTCCACACTTCGGTTTTACCCGCAAACTGAATCGCTTTTCTTACTTCATCATAAATCTGTGTAGCCAACTCCCTGGTTGGAGCCGTCACCACAAACTGTACATGATTGCTGTTTTCGTTCAACTGGTTGAATAGCGGTAATAAATAGGCGTGCGTTTTTCCAGAGCCTGTATGTGACTGTCCTATCAGACTTTCTCCCCGTAACGCTGCCGGGATGACTTCTTTCTGTATTGGTGTCGGCTGATTAAAGCCTAATTGGTCTATAACTTGGTCAACGCTATTATTAATCGCGTATTGCTTAAATGAATGATTACGCATTCCTTAACTCCTTTAAAATAAATTGTTCCTTCTCTATTATAACCTGAGACTAGAGAGAATTGCACGAGGATGTAGACATTCTTTGTCATCTGTGCCATTACCATTTATAATAAGGGTGGAGACGAGAAATAGTTTGGCTTATAGAGGAGGACTTATTAAATGGAAGTCATTAAGATCGCACCTCGCGGTTATTGCTACGGTGTGGTGGATGCTATGGTAATTGCCCAAAACGCTGCCAAAGATCCCAATCTGCCACGCCCTATATATATTCTAGGTATGATTGTTCACAACTCACATGTAACGAATGCATTTGAAAACGAAGGTATAATAACAGTTGACGGTAAAGATCGTCTCGGGCTGCTGGAGGATATTAACGACGGTACAGTCATCTTCACAGCCCATGGTGTTTCACCGGAAGTTAAAGAACGAGCGAAAGCAAAAGGACTGACAACTCTTGATGCAACTTGCCCTGATGTTACGAATACTCATAATTTAATTCGTGACAGAGTGGCAGAAGGCTATGAAATCGTTTATGTAGGTAAAAAAGGCCACCCTGAACCAGAAGGCGCAATAGGAGTGGCACCAGGAAAAGTTCACCTCGTACAAACAGAAGAAGATGTAGAAGACCTGAACCTAGACCATGATAAGCTTCTCATTACGAACCAGACAACGATGAGTCAATGGGATGTTTATGATGTAATGGAAAAAGTCAAGGAAAAGTATCCTCATGTGGAGAAGCATCAAGAGATTTGTATGGCTACTCAAGTACGTCAAGAAGCTGTATCCGAGCAAGCTAAAGATGCTGACTTAACACTCGTGGTCGGTGATCCGATCAGTAATAATTCAAATCGACTTGCCCAAGTGTCTCAGGAAATTGCCGGTACACCGGCCTACCGTATTGCTGATATATCCGATTTAAAACTGGAATGGCTTGAAGGAGTGCAAACAGTAGCCGTTACTGCCGGAGCATCTACTCCCACACCAATTACAAAAGAAGTCATTAAATTTATCGAACAATACGATCCCGTAAATGAAGACGAATGGAGCCTTGAATCAAAAGTAGAACAGAAAAAGATTCTTCCTCGTGTAAAAGCGAAAAAGAAATAACACACAAAAATGCCACCGGCTACGGTGGCATTTTTGTGTGTTACATAAAGCGAAATGGTTCTGTTTGAGAACTTGAAACGACAAACGTAACCTCAGGTCCGCATTTCTCTTGCAAAAGCTCCTGCAGCTTAGGTGCCACAACTTTTTCCACATGATGCCCTGGATCAATTAATGCTAGCCCCATTTGCTCAGCATCTTGTGCGAGATGAAAAGAGAGATCTCCCGTAATATATACATCCGCGCCTGTCTTCTTAGCGTCATGGATATACTTTTCCCCACTACCTCCAAGGATGGCAACTGTCTTAATCAATTGATCAGGGTTCCCTACATACCGTAAAGCTGGGATGTCGTACTGTTGCTTTACTACATGGCATAATTCACTTAAGGTCAACTCCTTTGAGAGTGTTCCTACTCTTCCTACTCCCCTCTTTTCCCCATTATTAAGTACTGGATAGAGGTCATAGGCTGCTTCCTCATAAGGATGTGCGTGGTTCATAGCATCCAGTACGGCTGAGAGTCTGGACTTCGGAAAAATGGTTTCAAGACGATATTCATCAACTCTTTCTAACTCCCCTTGCTTTCCGATGAAGGGATCTGTACCCTCAAGCGGAATAAACGTCCCTTGACCTTTCGACTGAAAAGTACAATGACTATATGCGCCTAAATGGCCGGCCCCTGCTTCACTTATAGCATTTCGAAGAGTATCAGCATAGTCTTCAGGTACAAAGACCGCAAGCTTTACTAAGTCATCCTGCCCTGTCTCTATCATGGGCACCAGATCTTCCAGTTCCAAAAGATCTGCCATCACATCATTTACTCCTCCAGCTGCAACATCTAAATCCGTATGAGCCGCATAAACAGTGATATCATGCTGGAGCAGTTTACTAATGACTCTGCCTTTTGGTGTGTCTGTATTAATTTGCTTTAATGAAACAAACAATAAGGGATGATGGGCAATAATTAAATCCACATTTTTTTCGATGGCCTCGTCTACTACATTTTCCAATACATCAAGTGTGATCATCACTTTGCTCACAGGCTTATGTAACGATCCTACCTGAAGACCTACATTGTCCCAATCAAACGCATAGTGTTTCGGTGAGATCTCGTCCAACTGTTGAATGACACCCTTTGCCTTAATGGTGCTTGTCATTGTTCAAGAGCCTCCTTTATCCACTCTAATTCGAATTGAAAACGTCTCATCTTCTCTTCATCAGGTTGTTTTGAGCCGCTTATCTGTTTTAAAATATTCTCCTTTTTACTTTTTTCCTGCTTCCATTTCTTTTTAAACACTGAATTGTTTTCCTTTAATAACAATGGCCCTAACCACAACTGTTTTTGCAGATTTTGATGGTCATAGTTTTTTCCTGGCTCTCCTCTTTCAGCAACGAGTACTTCGTAAATATGGCCATTCTCTTCAAGAATTGTTTCCTGAACTAAGCAAAAGCGATTTTCGTAAAACCATTGACGGATTGTGCGGGCATCAATGTTAGGCTGGACAATAATTCTTGATACTCGACCTAACTTATCTTTTCCGTTTTCTAAAATATCCCGAATAAGCGGCCCACCCATACCTGCTATGACAACTTGCTTCACTTCATCTGCTTTTAATACGTTTAAGCCATCCCCTAACCTGACATCTATCCGACCTGCTAACTCATGTGAATAGACTTCTTCAACGGCACTCTGATAGGGACCTTTATTTACCTCTCCAGCTACAGCACTGGCTTTATGATCATGGAGACAAACATAACAAGGAAGGTAAGCATGATCTGAGCCGATATCAGCGAAGCATGCTCCCTTTGGCAAGTATTCTGCCACCTTTGCCAGACGCTCTGACAATCGAGTTACCTTCATACATCACTTTCCTTTCAAAAAAGAAAAGCTTTCTGGAAGGAACAGAAAGCTTTTCTCATCGGTTTATTTTTTTTCGGCCAACCATTGGGCTAGCTTCGCTGCTTGCTCTCCTGTATAGAGACCTGCTGGCATCTGGGAGCCTTTACCATTTATAATAATGTCTTGTATTTCTTTTGCAGAGTAACGACTTCCGACCTGTTGCAGGTTCGGCCCGACGCCTCCACTCAAGTCACCACCATGACAGCTGGCACATTTAGCCTGGAACATTTCTTCCGGACTAGCATTTGCCGTCTGCTCTTGTGCTCCACCTTCTTCTTCATTCTGAATTGCTTCTTTTTGATTTACACCTATCCCTGAAATAACAATCATAGCCAAAATTCCTAAAACAGCAATAATTGCAAAAGGAATCACAGGGTTTCTCTTCATAACTTGCATCCTCCTTATGTATTCCTCTTTTAGTGTAACAACTATCTTACAGACTATACTTATTTTACTTGAAAACCTCTATTTAGAAAAGGGAAAACGTATGAAAACTTGTAAAACAATTAGAAAACTTTGCAAGAGAAGACCATAGCGACCTGCTGCCTTTTACCTAATAGAGAATAAGCCCCCTATTAAACACGTCTTTTCAATAGTTGTGGGATGTAATTGAGCATCAAACAAATGTCGACAAAAGCCCTGTTTGCAATATGAAGCTCAATTCAGTAAAATAAATGACAAGAAATGAAAGGAGCCATAATCTCTTTAATGATGGTCTCCATGCGATGGCCTATTGTGTTCTCACACATATTAATGTAAAAAAAAGGGACCCACATACTAAACGGTTTTAGCAAGGGACCCTCGTAAACAAGGACTTGATTCTATTCCATAAAATCTTTTAATCGTTTACTTCTGCTAGGGTGTCTGAGCTTACGAAGAGCTTTTGCTTCGATTTGACGAATGCGTTCTCTTGTTACGCCAAATACTTTTCCAACTTCTTCAAGGGTGCGTGTACGTCCATCATCCAGCCCGAACCGAAGGCGAAGTACATTCTCTTCACGATCAGTCAAGGTATCCAGTACGTCTTCTAGCTGTTCTTTTAATAATTCATAGGCAGCATGGTCGGATGGGGAGGTAGCTTCCTGATCTTCAATGAAATCACCGAGATGGGAATCATCTTCTTCTCCAATCGGAGTTTCAAGAGAGACTGGTTCCTGAGCAATTTTTAAGATTTCACGGACCTTATCAGGAGTAAGTTCCATATCCTGAGCAATTTCTTCTGGAGTCGGTTCACGCCCCAAATCTTGTAGTAATTGTCGCTGAACGCGAATTAACTTATTGATCGTTTCAACCATGTGAACAGGAATTCGAATCGTACGCGCCTGATCGGCTATAGCACGTGTGATAGCTTGTCTAATCCACCATGTGGCATACGTGCTAAATTTGTACCCCTTACGATAATCGAACTTCTCAACAGCTTTAATTAGGCCCATATTACCTTCCTGGATTAAATCTAAGAAGAGCATTCCCCGGCCTACATATCTTTTTGCGATGCTGACGACTAATCGTAAGTTCGCTTCTGCAAGATCGCGTTTCGCTTCCTCATCACCATTTTCAATGCGTTGAGCCAAACTGATTTCGTCCTTGGCAGATAGAAGGTTAACTCTTCCTATTTCTTTCAGGTACATCCGAACAGGATCGTTTATTTTAACACCTGGAGGTACGCTCAGGTCGTTTAAGTTAAATTCTTCTTCTTTATTCAATTGCTGCATACTAGGATCCTGCTCCGAGTCACCGATTACCTCTACACCCTGCTCATTCAAATGCTCGTAATACTCATCCATTTGATCTGAGTCTAACTCAAAGCTTGAAAGTTTCTCTGCCACTTCTTCATAGGCGAGAGCCCCTCGCTTTTTACCCATTTCAAGTAATTGCTCTTTTGCCTGATCAAGGGTCAATTCATTTTCATTTTCTTTAGAACGTGATGGCTGTTGTTGCTTATCCGCCATAAGTCCCCCTCCTTCCGACTATCCAATACCAGTTTAATGAGTGTTTTTCAACTCTTGTTTTCGTCTCAAAATTTTCATGGCAATCTCTGCTGCTTTTATCGGCTCATTGTGCTGTTCAGCTCGTTTAAGCTCAGCCTCTAAGCTCTTAATATCGACCCGATCACTGTTTTCCAATCGAATCTGATGAATATAGTCATCAATTTCCTTATCCGACACTTCCTCATCAGCCAATGGTGCCATAGCTAAATGGATAACAAGGTTTCTCAAAGATGGATCTTCAATCCGTTCAACAAATTGACTAATATCTGATTCATGACCGTCTTCATAATATGCGTAAAGATGCGTGACAATGACCTGATGTTCGGTAATATTAAACGAACCACCTAATTCTTCTTGAACTTTATCAGCAATAAAAGGGTTTTTCAACATATATGCTATCAGCTTTCTCTCAGCATTATGAAAAGCCGGGAGCAGTTTATGATGAACGTTTTTTGGGCTTGTAGAATTAGTATGTCGCCTCTTATCCATGCTATCCAGTTTAGACTGATGGAGTCTGAGCTGTTCCACTTCATCCTTTAAGGTACTAATGGACATTTGAAATTCTTCTGCTATTTCGTTCAGATAATGTTCCCTTTCAATTGCGCGGTCTAATTGTGCAACCTCTTGTAATACCCTTTCGATAAAAGTAATCCGATCTCCTTCTAATTGAAGATTAAAGCTTCGCCTTAAATAGCGGATCATAAAAGAAGTATATGGATCACTAGCATCTAATATTTCACGCCTGAAGCGATCGCCGCCAAATTTTTTAATGAATTCATCCGGATCCATTTCATTCGGCACCCGGGCTACATTCGTTTCACAACCAGCTTTCTTTAGCAGCTTTGCTGCTTTAACAGCAGCCTCTATCCCTGCGTCATCGCCGTCATAACAAATAATAACCTTGTCGGCATAACGTTTTATAAGTTGGGCTTGGGTATCTGAGACTGATGTACCCATGGTGGCAATCCCATTCTGGATGCCTGTCTGATCTGCAGATATAACATCAGCGTACCCCTCAAATAAAATAATCTGGTTTTGTTTTCTAATGGACCCCCGTGCCAAATCAAAATTATACAGAAGGCGTCCTTTTTGAAACAGGTCAGTCTCTGGACTATTTAAATACTTGGGCTCCTGCGCACCAGTTGATCGTCCAGCAAAGGCTACTGTTTTACCGAGATGGTTACGGAGAGGAAACATAATTCTTCCTCTGAATCGGTCGAAATACCCACCTTGTTCATTAGTATTCAATAAACCAGCCTTTACCATTTGCTGAGGATGAAAACCTTTCTTTTCTAAAAAGGTTACTACGAAGTCATTCGAACTTGGAGAATACCCTAGCTGGTGTCTATTTATCGTGTCTTCCGTAAAGCCACGTTGTAATAAATACTCGTAGGCGTCTTGTCCTTCTTTCGAATTTCGCAATAAATGATGATAAAGCTTTGTTAACCAGGCGTGCGCATCCAGAATACTCTGTGATTCCGGGTCATGCTCCGGCTGTTGAGTTTCATTGAATTGTTCTGGCAAGGCCTGGCCAGTCTGGTCAGCTACCCTTTTTACCGCCTGAAGGAAACTATATCCTTCTATTTCCATTAGAAAAGAATAGACGTTCCCACCCTTTCCGCATCCAAAACAATGAAAGATTTGTTTATCCGCGGATACGGAAAAGGAAGGAGTATTCTCACCGTGGAAGGGGCATAATCCGAAATAGTTCCTACCCTGCTTCTTTAATTGAACATATTCGCCCACAACGTCTACAATATCTACCGCTTTGCGAATTTCATCTACTTTTTCCTCTGGAATGTGTCCAGCCATTTTTATCACCAAATTACAAAGATTATCACTCGATCCATCTACTCCTATCATTCGTCAGGATTTATTTCAGGGCATGCACAAAATTCTCACGATTTTGTTTTGTAACCATCTTTACTCTTACTGGATCGTTTGATGCCTGAAATAATTCTGAACCATGATCTTCTGTATAGCCCTCTCCTATTAGTTTACCTCTAGGAGTAATAACGTAAACCTTACGAGCAATAAGCAATACAGCTATGGTCTTTGTTTTAGCATAATTCAATAATTCTACAATAAACCAAAGAATCCTTCCCATTTCTTAATGTTTTATTTTTCTGAAAGTAATTAAGACTTCTATCATTTTTTCACAAAAATCCATTATAATACATTGGATCATAAAAATCTATAATTTTCTTTCGAATTTTTTAACACCCAAAGCTAAACCGCCATGTGTTCTATGTTTGACCCCAACAAAAGCCGCGCTACAGAAAGCGCGACTCATTTATTCTGTTAATATTATTTTAAAGAATCTTCTCTTAGCTTATTAACAATAACATTAGCTGTTTCTTCAACCGCCTTATGTGAAACATCAATAACATGGCAGCCAATTTTCTCCACTACATGATTAAAATGCTCGATTTCCTGATGGATGCGGTCCATATTCGCATAACTTGCCTGTTCACCTAATCCAAGCGATTTCAGACGTTCTTTTCGGATATCATTTAATTTCTCCGGGCTGATCTTCAGACCAATACACTTATTTGGATTTACTTTAAACAATTCGTCTGGCGGGTCGACCTCAGGAACAATCGGAACATTCGCCACCTTTAATCGTTTATGAGCTAAATACTGGGATAAAGGTGTCTTAGAGGTCCTCGAGACTCCGATCAGGATAATATCCGCTTTGGAAATCCCTCTGGCATCTCTGCCATCATCATACTTAACAGCGAATTCAATCGCCTCCACGCGCTTGAAGTAATCTTCATCCAATTTATGGACAAGACCTGGCTCAAGCCTTGGTTCAGCGTTAAAGAAACGCTGCATAGCATCCATCATAGGCCCCATAATGTCGATGCATTCAATATTTTCCTGCCTGGCTCTGGCTAAAAGATGCTGCCTGAATTCTGGTGCTACCAAGGTAAAGCCTATCAATGCCTCGTGCTCTTTTGCCTGGGCAATTGTTTCATTGATGGTCCCTTTATCCTCTACATATGGTATTCTCTGAACATCGAAAGGGCCATCGTCGAATTGGCTGAGTGCAGCCTTTACAACTAACTCAGCAGTTTCTCCTACAGAATCAGATAGGATATAAATACATGGTTTCTTCATCCGTCATCCCCCATTTCATAGGAGTTGCTCATAGGTGTTGATCTCTTGCAAGCTCCACTAAAGCTTTAGTAATACTGGTTTTTGTTAAACGACCTACAACTTCTAATCCTTGATCATTAGGTTTTACGACGGGCAGGCCGTCGATTTGCTTTTCAATCAGCTTTTGGGCGGCATCTAATAGCAAATCGTCCTTTTCACAAATGGATATGTTAGGCATTCTCGTCATAATAATATGAACGGGTATAGATGTTAAATCTTGATTTCCTATGCTGGCTCGTAATAAGTCTTTCCTCGAAAGTACCCCTACGAGTAATGATTGTTCCTTCGTAACGAATAATGTCCCCACGTCCTCCAGAAACATTGTACAAATCGCATCGTAAACAGAAACATCCTCTTCCACCACAATGGGCAGCCCTTGATATTCATGTACTTTAAACTTTTTCAGCTTTTCAGTTAAGAGCTCCGACCCGGTTTTCCCGGTAAAAAAGTAACCTACCCGGGGACGAGCATCTAAAAATCCCGCCATTGTTAAAATGGCTAAGTCAGGCCGTAATGTAGCTCTAGTCAAACTTAATTTATCTGCTATATTCTCACCAGTAATCGGTCCGTTGTCTTTTACAATTTGGATAATTTGTTCTTGTCGGTTGGATAAATCCATTCCTTCACCACCTAATCACTAACTGTGACATACTATTTAACTATTATAGCACATTATTAGGAACTTGAAGGCTGTTAAAACTGCTGTTTCCATTGGATCGCATTAAAATCTGCAAAGGACATGATGTCATCAGAAATTAAATGTAACAATCCCAACCGGTTCTGTTTTACCTTTTCATCCTCAGCCATCACCATCGTTTTATCGAAAAACAGATGGATAGGTTCAGTAAGCTCAGTTAACTTACGCAACGCCTTCTCCGGCTGTTCAGTTGCCATCAATTGCTTATATTCGTCATGCACCTGCTGGTAACTCTCATAAAGATCCGCTTCTGATTTATTCTCAAATAGCTCCGGATTCACTTCAGAAGTTACAGCTTTCTCCGCAAGGTTTAAGACCCGGCCCAATGCTTCCTGAGAGGACTTGAAACTCGGATCCTGTCGTTTATCAGCAAGTATCTTAGCCTTTTCGATGGTTACGGGATAGACATGGATCCCATGAACTAATACAGCTTCAACGATATCAGGTTCAATCCCTTCATCTTTCAGTAAGTATGAGGCACGAATCGTAAAGAATTCCTGAACATCCTGCTTTACTTCTGCTTCATTTCGTTCAGAAAGCTGTTCTTTCGCGTAAAGTTTATAAACTATATCAAGCAAGTGCTCCAAAGAAACCGGCCAATTGTTCTGTCTCAAAATCTGTAATACGCCAAGCGCCTGTCGTCTTAACCCATAAGGATCCTGTGAACCGGTTGGGATGATCCCGATTGAGATGGAACCAATAATGGTGTCCAATTTATCAGCAATGCTGACCACGGAACCAATCACGGTTGCAGGGAGCTCTCCACCAGCTTGTGTAGGCATATAATGTTCTCTGATAGCCACTGCGACGTCTTCCTCCTCACCGAATAGACGAGCATACTTCTCACCCATAATCCCTTGAAGTTCAGAAAACTCATCAACCATATGTGTGACCAAATCAAACTTGCAAAGTTCTGCTGCCCTGATGGCTTTAGCAGCTGCCGCCTCAGAGAAATCAAGCAGTGTACTTATTTCGTCGGTAATCGCTTTTACTCGGTCCACCTTATCAGCAAGTGTTCCGAGCTCCTCCTGATACACCATTTTTTGAAGCTTAGCTGCTTTCTTTTCCAGCGATCCTTTTTGATCCTCTCTGTAGAAAAACTGAGCATCAGCAAGTCTGGCTTTTAATACCTTTTCATTCCCACGAGACACTGTATCTAAATGTTCACTATTTCCATTTCGAACCGCAACAAAATACGGCTGAAGGCTGCCGTCTCCCCCCCTGATAGGAAAGTAACGCTGGTGTTCCTTCATAGATGTGATAAGCGCTTCTTCAGGTACTTCTAGAAATTCATCACTAAATGCACCACTGAAAACAGTAGGGTATTCAACGAGGTGAGTCACCTCATTAAGCAGTGCCTCGTCCTTCATAATCAGCCAGTTTTCGGCCTCTTCCAGCTGTGATAACTGTTCCACAATGAGTTGTTTCCGCTTATTTACATCTGCAATTACGAACTCCCGCTCCATGACAGTTTCATACTCTTCAGCCTCTGAGATAGTTGGGCTGTGGCTTCCCAAAAACCGGTGACCATAAGTATGTTTAGCAGATGTCACTTTCCCGATCTGGAAAGGAATGACGGTATCCCCATATAAAGCAACGATCCAGCGAATAGGCCTGATGAATCGAAGGTCAGAGTTTCCCCACCTCATATTTTTAGGAAAGCTCAGGCCTAGCAGCACTTCTCTAAATCCTGCTAATAACTGGAAGGATGATTCACCTTTTGTAAACTTATTGATATGAACATATTCCGTTCCATTTATTTCTTTAAAATAAATGTCGTCAACTTTTTGTCCCTGTCCTTTTGAAAAACCGATAGCGGCTTTTGACCAATTGCCCTCTTCATCCAGAGCAATCTTCTTTGCCGGGCCTTTCACTTCTTCTTCCATATCAGGCTGTTGCTCAGCCACATCGGAAATTTTTACAGCAAGGCGTCTTGGTGTCGCATAACCTTGGATCGCTCCGCAGGGTATGCGATTTTCCTTAAACCAGTCTTTAGTACGGACAGTAAGCTGATGTAGAGCATCATCAATAAATCTTGCTGGCATTTCCTCAAGGCCTAGCTCAAATAAAACGGTCCTATTCATGACTTCCCTCCTCCTTTAACATTGGGAATCCTAGTCTTTCTCTTTCTTCTACATAGGTTTTAGCTATTTTCCGTGCCAAATTCCTTACCCGTGAAATATATCCTGTTCGTTCTGTAACTGAAATAACGCCTTTGGCATCTAACAAGTTAAAGGTGTGTGAGCATTTCAAGACATAGTCGTACGCCGGGAATACAAGTCCTGCTTCCATAATACGTTTAGCCTCTTTTTCATAAATAGAAAAGAGTTCAAACAACATTTCATCATCGGATTGCTCAAATGTATAGACAGAATGCTCATATTCAGGTTGAGTGTAGATGTCACCTACAGTAACGCCGTCTGTCCACTCTAGTTCGAATACATCTTCTTTATCCTGGATGTAGGAAGCTAAACGCTCAATTCCATAAGTGATTTCAGCAGACACGGGACGTGCTTCTAGACCGCCAATCTGCTGAAAATAAGTAAATTGAGTAATTTCCATTCCGTCTAGCCATACTTCCCATCCAAGTCCTGCTGCTCCTAAAGTCGGGTTCTCCCAATTGTCCTCTACAAAACGGATGTCATGCTTGGCTGGATCAATCCCCAGTGCAATTAAAGAATCTAAGTATAATTCCTGAATGTGATCAGGTGAAGGCTTCATAATGACCTGAAATTGGTGATGCTGGTAGAGCCGATTTGGATTTTGACCATACCTGCCATCTGCTGGTCTTCGAGATGGTTCCACGTATGCCACATTCCAGGGTTCGGGCCCCAGACTTCTAAGTAATGTCATAGGGGACATAGTTCCTGCCCCTTTTTCAGTATCATACGCTTGCATAAGTAAACAACCCTGGTTAGACCAATGATTCTGCAAGGTTTGGATCATCGTTTGTATATTCAAATTCATTTACCTCCTCTTTCAAATTGATATCTAGAGAAAATTTCCCGTTACATGAAACCGCACATAAAGAAACCCCGTTCCTATGCCTCACGACATAGGGACGGGGTTTCCGCGGTTCCACCCTACTTGCCTGCCATTTACTTAAAAAATAGCAAGCCGCTTTGAAACGATCATGCTCCAGACTGCCTTCATCGAGTTACACAACCTGTCTTTCACCACCACAGGCTCGCTTGTAAAATGTGTAAGTGTCGATTACTACTTTCCTTCATAGCATCAGTTTTTATTAGTAATGAAATCATACTGAATCTTTAATCATTTGTCAATCATCATTCCTTAAAGAGATCTAACTGTTTAAGAAACTTCCTGGATTTTAGAAGATAACCTCCATAGCGATCATAGTATTCATCTAAGAGCTGACGGAGTATTTGCTTATTCTCTTCTTTCAAGGATATTTCCCCTAACCTTTTAACGTCCATATGTAAAAATAAACGTAACAATCGGGATAGAGGCTCTGGTAACCGATAAGCTTCCGGATCAATGTGCCGGCAGCGATTACATAATAAGCCGCCTTCGATGATCGAGAACACATAAGGGCCTTGCTCCTTCCCACAGTTTATACAACTGTCAACTTTTGGAGCAAAGCCTGCTTTTCTATACAATTTCATTTCAAACATCATCGATAGTATTTCGGGATCCTTCCCTTCAGCCATCCACAACAGAGATTGTAATAACTGCTCAAATATAAAGGGATCTGGCCGCTTCTCTTCAATAAGCTTGTCCGTCAATTCAGCCATGTAGGATGCGTAAGCTGTCAAAATAATATCTTCACGGATAGCCCGAAGAGAAGCCATAACTTCTCCTTGACTTAATGAACCTAACCCAGAACCAACATAGATTAAATATTGGCCGTGAATAAATGGTTGTGTAATTGAGGCCATTCGGCTTTTTGGCTTCTTAGCTCCGCGAGCCATGACCCCGATCTTTCCTTTTTCTCTCGTCATCAATGTGATTATTTTGTGTGTTTCCCCATAATCCCTCGTTCGTATAACAATACCTTCCACATTCTCTAACAAAGCAATCACCTGCTTTAGTTACTGCCCGGTATCTTCCTCACCCTGTTCTGTCACTGCTGAAACTAATGACTCTTCTGACGCATTTTCCATTTCCAGTTCCTTCATCAACAAATAGGTTTCTATGTTTCCTGTCTGTCTAAACACGTTCCATGACATGTTATTCACAAGAAACACCGCCTTTCGTAGTATCATTAAAAAAGAAATGTCATGACATACTTAGGTTGCTTCATATGAGAAAAACGATAAGGCTTAATTTTTTCCAAATTTAATACTCGTCTTCATTGTATCCAAAATCACTTAGCTGGACTTGGCGGTTCCGCCAATCCTTTTGAACTTTCACCCAAAGTTCTAGATAAACCCGACTCCCTAATAAAGCCTCAATATCTTTCCGAGCTCGCTGACCAATTTCTTTCAGCATACTCCCTTGTTTACCAATGATAATTCCTTTTTGCGATTTACGCTCTACAATGATTGCTGCTTGCACGTACACTGCATTTGAATCCTGTCTCGGTTCAATACTTTCGATGACTACAGCAATCGAATGTGGGATCTCTTCCCGCGTCAGGTGCAATACCTTCTCTCTGATAAATTCACTAATAATGAAGCGCTCGGGATGATCGGTTATTTGATCCTCCGGGTAGAACTGCGGCCCTTCCGGCAAATGACCTTTAACCACTTGCAGCAAATGTTTAACATTATTGCCTTCTAAAGCCGAAATCGGCACAATTTCTTCAAACTCAAATTTCTCTCGATATTGGTCAATTAGCGGCAAGAGCTGGTCAGGATGCACCTGATCTATCTTATTGATGACCAGAAAAACGGGCTTATCTACCCGTTCAAGCCGATCCAAGATAAACTGATCTCCACGTCCATATCCTTCTTCAGCATTGATCATAAACATAACGGCGTCGACTTCATTTAATGTATTTTCCGCTACATTGACCATGTAATCTCCCAGTTTATGCTTCGGTTTATGAATGCCGGGTGTATCAATAAAGATCACCTGGGCATCTTTCTCCGTCAACACGCCGGAGATTTTATTTCTTGTCGTTTGCGGCTTATCACTCATAATAGCAATTTTTTCGCCAATGACATGGTTCATAAACGTGGACTTCCCAACGTTTGGACGGCCGACTATTGCCACAAAGCCAGATTTAAATTGTTCTTCCATAATTCTTCCTCCATCAAACTTTCTTGATTTATAAGACCATCATAAGTTTAGGGAAAAATATACATATCCCAACGAACACTGATCCTATAGCTGTTATCAATACCGCAGCAGCGGCCATATCTTTTATAATGCCCGCTAACGGATGGTGTTCGGGTGCTAAATAATCTAACACACGTTCAATACTCGAATTAATGACTTCCATAGTTAATACTAGCGAAATCATCGTAATAAGAACAGCCCATTCAGTCCAGGAGATCTTAAGGTATGCACCTAGTAAACACGCCATGCTGGCCACTATAAGATGGATACGGAAATTCCTCTCCGTTAAAAAGACTTCCTTAAGGCCATTTAATGCAAACCGCAGTCCTATTAGCTTTCTTTGGTTACGATCTCTTGAGTCCATACTCTTGTAAAATTTCCTCTTGACGAGAAAACATTTTCTTTTCATCATCTTCATCCATGTGATCATATCCAAGAAGATGCAAAAACCCATGCAAGGCCAGAAAGCCTAACTCTCTTTCAAATGAATGATCAAATTCTTCAGATTGTTCTTTAGCTTTGTCCACTGAGATAACAATGTCACCTAGAACGGCAGGCATTTCATCCGTTTTGACTTCAAGTTCACCTTCACCCAATTCTTGCATAGCAAAAGAAATGACATCTGTAGGCTGGTCTTTTTGCCTGTAATCCCGATTTAATTCTTGAATATAGTCGTTATCCACGAACGAAATGGATACTTCGGATTGAGCAGGTACCTGTTCTTTTTTCGCAGCAAACTCGACCAATCTTTGAATAAGATCTACAAATGCTTCATCAACTGAATCTGTCTCATCTTGAAAATCAATCTGAATCATTATTTAGCCTCCTTTACGAATGTATGCTGACCGGGATTCTAAATCCTGGGATTCGCGGTCTCTTTGGGTTGTCGTATTGGATCAGGGTACCTGAAAGGCATTTCAGTTGTTTGCTCGCCCAATTCTTCCGCATAAAAATAAAAATACTCAGTAATGTTGTACCATAAAACTGTTTAACAATATCAATAAAATTTCTTTCGTAAGTTTTTCCTTTACTAATAATTCTGCCCCATCATAAGGATGGTTAATGATATCGTAGCACTTTGTTCAGGTTTTAGAAAATCGAGTCGGTTTTTCATGCCTATTTTATTTTCGGAAAACCTGTTGCGGCAGGAAATATGTAATAAAAGGGCTCCTTTACCGTAACAATGAACTCACAACTCACGCCTTGCAGAATTACATATGAAATAAGGCCCGAATGACGGGCCTTATGACTGGTCGTGTTCGTAAGCGTCAATAATTCTTTGGACTAGAGGGTGCCTCACCACATCTGTTTGATCTAAGTGAATAAATGCAGATCCTTTCACATTACCCAGTTTCTGCTCAACAACCTTTAAACCAGACGTAACCCCTTTAGGAAGATCCACCTGGGTGATATCGCCAGTTATAATCATTTTTGATCCAAAGCCAAGACGCGTTAGGAACATTTTCATTTGCTCAGGTGTTGTATTCTGAGCTTCGTCCAATATAGCAAAAGCATCGTCAAGGGTTCGCCCTCTCATATATGCCAGAGGTGCAATTTCTATCGTCCCTCTGTCGATTAATCTGGCTGTATGTTCGGCACCAAACACATCATGTAAAGAGTCATAGAGAGGCCGCAAATAAGGGTCAACTTTTTCCTTCAAATCACCTGGAAGGAATCCCAGGCTTTCTCCTGCTTCTACCGCGGGTCGGGTAAGAATGATCCGTTTTACATCACCATTTTTCAGTGCATTGACCGCCATCACAACAGCCAGATAGGTTTTCCCCGTCCCTGCAGGTCCTATCCCGAAAACAAGGTCATGATTTTTGATCGCTGACACATATTTTCGCTGACCGAGGGTTTTTACTCGAACAGACTTTCCTTTCGAGTTCTTTGTGATTTCATCCTCAAAAAGGGCTTCAAATTGATTGATTTTTCCTTTTTTCGCAAGCTCTACCGCGTATACAATATCGCGTTCTGTTATGGATAACCCCTTACGAATAATGGCTAGTACAGCCAGTAAAATTTCTTCTACTAATCGAACATGCTCAGCTTCCCCTGAAACATTTACTCGTTCACCTCGTGAAATGATGGAGACGTTCAATTGTTCTTCAATTTGCTTTAAATTTCTATCTTCTGTACCGAATAAAGCCAGAGCTTCTGCCGGATTATTCAGTTGGATATCGATTGTTTTTAAGTTTCCTTGCATACTCAATCTCCTTGGGTTACATACTTGGTCACTGCAATGTTCTCATGTACTTTGAATAAAAGGATTAATTTTACTTTACCATTCTCCTCACGCTCGTGCAAAACTTTTTCGTTTATGATCTCTGCCTCTTCATCCAGCTTCTGTTTTAAGTCTCTTTTAGCTGAAATGATCCCCTGTTTAACAGGGTCGCTTGCTGTTTGAACATCCTCCTGGACATACATATCCTGGACTTCCAATCTGAATGGCAATTCCCAGCCAAACAAGTCCCAGCTCTTTTGAGATGTTTCTACTCTTAGATTTCTCTCATCCGTGTTCCACCATCCCCATATCGGTATTTTTATGGAACCTATGCTCAGGGAATAAGCTGATGACTTTTCTCCATCTGTAAGCTGCAATTGCCGCTCTTTAGGAACTTGAACTTCTGCTCGGTACCATGTTTCAGCGATGACTTCTCCTTCAGCTTCAATATACCTGCTGCTCTCGTCTTTAGATTTATCTTTGTCTACTTCATTATTATCTTCTTTTAGTTTACCTGTAGCCAGCTTCGTCCCTTTTTCAACGAATTGATTAACAGAGACTAACGGTCTGCCTTTTGTGATAAACATTTTCTTTATTATGCCCTTTTTTGATGCAACTAAATCAGCTGGCCGCGTCGTTTCATCCGGATCCTGTCTCGTTTTCATAACCCCATAAAGCTGATAACTCGTCCCCTTTTTTTCCACACCAATCCAAAGCAGATCAGGTACATCCTCCAGCAGGAGTCGTTGTACCTCATTAGGATCTTTCATTCCAATTGTCAATTTTCCTTCCGTTACCCCATAGGATTCTAGCTGACTCTCGACTGTTGCTTCAAGCTCTGGAGGCAAACCTTTAATCTGTACAGACCATAACGTATTGGCCAGTAAAAACAAGGCACAGATTCCGCATAGAAAAGCAGTTAGTACTGCCTTTTTAGCAAGGAGCCGATGGAATAAAAATGGAATTCCCTGTCGATCAATAATGTGGATTTTACAACGGTATTTTTTCCGAAGTCTTCTGTAAATTGCCCAATCTTTAAGACGTATAGTCATTTGTACTTCTTTGGCGGATAGCTGCTTTACATTTGTAATGTAAGCCCCTTCTCTGGTACAAGCTTGAAGAAATGCTTCAATTAATACCCCTTTAACAGTTACCGTGACTAGTCCATATAAATAGTCTAATTGGTTCCTTGCCATTACTTCCCTCCTTTCTTTGGATCCGGATAAAATTCTATGGAATCAAGCGTGCCTTCTAAGAGCAGTTCTTCCTTTAACATCATTTTAATTCGTAAACTTTCCCCTTTTATTGAGAGATGTCCGTCACGATACTTTAAGCGCACTTCCCGATCTGAGAAAAGCAAAAGTCCTGTATGGTTTTCTATGTAGGCATGGATCGACCCAATCGTTGTTATGCGAGGCAGATCAAGCATAACGTCAGAAGGCAAATCGAAATAACGGCCGACCCATGTACGAATTTGCTGCTGCCATTTCACCATTCGATTTCCTCCTTTCTCTTATACATACGAAAAACGCACGAATTGTATCACTACAATTCGTGCGTTTTTTTATCTTTTTCTGGGATTCGAACGATGTGGCTTATAAGCCCTTGGCGGGCCAAGGATTTCTGACATAATGATGCCATCTGCCAACCTTTGTTGGTTCCAATGCCTGGAATACCGAATGGCGTTCTTCTTTTGCGTGCCATAGTCTACTTGTATCCCATCTGGACCGTAGGGCGCTCCTATGCCAGTTTGAGTGGAAGAAGTGAGGTCTTGCCCCCTATTCTTCTGATACTCCTGTAATTCTTCCTGACGCTTTTGTTTTTCATCGTAGTAGTTTCGAGTACGTGTCTGGCTGTCAGGTATGTTTTCATCTCTTTGCTCAGAAACTTCCTTAATCGCTGGTTCAGGAGATGCCGCAGGTCCTGTCGGTACAGAGGAGGATGGCTTGCGAGAGCCCTTTTCTTGCTTTTTTTTATTTAAACCAGAGAAGAAACTAAAGATCCCCCCTATCACAGCTGCCACGACGAGAAAATTGCTAAATAGTATTTCAAGAATATCTCCCATATCCATTCTCCTTTATAACATGAGGAAAATTATTGTTCTTCATTATCTTGATCAGACATATCACCTAAGGTTTGTCTCATATCTGTGTCAGCATTTATATTTTGATAATTCATATAGTCCATTACGCCCATCTTTCCCGAGCGGAGTGCTTCTGCCAGTGCCTCAGGTACTTCAGCTTCTGATTCAACCACCTTGGCCTGCATCTCTTGAACACGCGCGCGCATTTCTTGTTCTTGTGCAATCGCCATTGCACGACGTTCTTCAGCTTTTGCCTGAGCAATATTTTTATCTGCTTCTGCCTGGTCTGTTTGCAAAATGGCACCAATGTTTTTACCAATGTCAATATCAGCGATATCGATTGATAGAATTTCAAATGCAGTTCCTGCATCCAACCCTTTTCCTAATACGTTCTGCGAAATCCTGTCCGGGTTTTCCAGAACTTTATTATGGTTAACACTGGAACCAATAGTAGAAACAATGCCTTCCCCGACTCGTGCGATAACTGTATCTTCTCCAGCACCACCAACGAGACGGTCAATATTAGCGCGAACCGTGATACGTGCTTTTGCTTTGACTTCAATCCCATCAATAGCTACCCCGGCGATGAAAGGCGTTTCAATCACTTTCGGATTCACACTCATTTGCACAGCTTCCAGCACATCACGCCCCGCTAAATCAATAGCTGCACAACGCTCAAAGCTGAGTTCAATATTGGCGCGTTGAGCAGCGATCAGGGCATTTACTACTCTGTCAACATTTCCTCCCGCCAGATAGTGACTTTCTAATTGGTTTGTATCCACATTTACTCCTGCTTTGTGCGCTTTGATCATTGGGTTAATGACTCTGGATGGAATAACTCTTCTTAACCGCATACCGACTAATGTAAAAATACTTACCTTTACCCCTGCAGCCAGTGCACTGATCCATAACATCACTGGAATAAACGTAAACAATACAGCTATAACGATAATGATAATGCCTATGATAATAATGGGCATAAGTTCTTGTAAGCTCATTTATTACTCCCCTTTAACAATTTTAGTTTTCTTCACGAACAACAATTCTTGCACCTTCTATTTTCACAATTTTCACCTGCTGATTAGAAGCGATGAAACTTCCTTCTGATACGACATCTATACGCTCCTCATCAATGAGAGCCGTGCCGGATGGCCTTAGGGGTGTGATCGTCTCCCCTTTCAATCCAATCAGTTCAAGGCGGTTCACTGTCGAAACATAACCTTTCTCAGACGAGGTGGAATCATTGAGAATAACGTGCCGGAAAAATCCTCGCTCAAAACCGATCGTTTTTATAAGTATTATCGAAACAACAATCGTTAACAGTAAAGCAATCCCAATACTCATCGCCATATGACCCATATCTGCTGACGACAACATGAGCGACGCTACCACTGCTGCTATCCCTGCTATTCCGGCTATGCCTCCAGGCAGAAATAGTTCCGCTACAATCAGACCGATTCCTAAGATTAACAGGACAATGGCTTCATAGCCTGCGAGCCCGGCAACCACGTGACCGTAAAAGAAAAGTATTAAAGACAATGCTCCCATTATCCCCGGAATGCCAAAACCAGGGGAGTATAACTCAACAACCAGGCCAATACTGGCAATCGATAATAAAATAGGTATAACAACCGGATGGGTGAGAAAGCGCGCAAAGTTCTCTGCCAGTGTTGGACTCGTTTCAACGACCTTGGCATCGCTCATGCCAATTTCATGAAGCAATTGAGTCCGATCATTCACAATTCCTTCCGCATAACCGACTTCGACAGCATCTTCAGGTCCTAGTGTTAAAAACTCCCCTTTAGCTGCTCCATACTCAGGCAGATTCACACTGCTATCCGCCATGGCCCTTGCATATAAAGAATCGCGGCCGTTTGCTTCGGCAGCTGAAACCATTGCAGAAATCCAGGCTGACTGTGCTTTCTTATCAGCAGCAGTCCCATCTGAATTAATTACACCTGAAGCGCCCATCGTAGCTTGAGGCTTCATATAAATTTGATCAGCACTCAGCGCAATATACGAACCTGCCGAATACGCCCGACTGGCCACAAAGGCTGTATTCGGAATATCTAAACCGGCAAGCAGCTCACCAATATCTCCGGCCGCGTCCACCCTCCCTCCAGGCGTATCAATTTCAAATATGATATGATCTGCTCCTTTTTCAATGGCTTCATCCGTCGTACGTTCAAGGAAAGAGACCATGCCGCTTTCAACCGTATTTTCAACTGGGATCACGTAAACCAACTGGCCTTTCCCTTCAGCGTTCACATGATCACTAATCGGACAAAGAATGAGGAACAGGGGCACAATGAATAGGGAACGAATAAACCATTTCAAACATTTCACCTCCTTGACTCTGGCACACTGCTTACTACTAATACGGGACACCTATGTAAGAAGTTTCATAAAATATAAAAGGCCCCTCTTTTTATCAAGAGAGACCTTTACCATTTAAGATAATTGCTTAAGTACGAGTTTATTCACCTTTGAGCCTTCTGTTTTACCTTTTACTTTAGGCATCACAGCACTCATGACTTTCCCCATGTCGCTCTTAGATGAAGCCCCTACTTCTTCAATTGTTTCTTGAATGATTTGTTCAAGTTCTTCTTCTGTAAGCTGTTTCGGCATGTATACTTGTAAAATCTCAATTTCTTCATTAAGTCCTTCTACAAGATCTTCGCGTCCAGCTTCTTTAAACTCTTGGAGGGAATCTTTCCTCTGTTTCACCTCGCGAGATAAAACAGTCAGTTCATCTTCTTCTGACAAATCTTCACCCAGTTTAATCGCCTCGTTTTGCATCGAAGCTTTAACCATACGAATGACTCCAAGGGTTTTCTTATCCCTCGCTTTCATCGCGGTCTTCATATCCTGGTTTAGACGTTCTTGAATTGACATCTAGTTAACACCCTCTTTTAGTCACTTGCGCTTTCTAGCGGCCTCAGACTTTTTCTTACGGCGTACGCTAGGCTTATCGTAATATTCACGCTTACGATATTCTGATAATGCACCGCTTTTCGATACATCGCGCTTGAAGCGACGAAGAGCATCTTCAAGAGACTCGTTTTTACGGACGCGAGTTGTTTTTGACATGCTATTTCCCTCCCTCCAAAGCAAAAAAACTGTTTCTATAAAGTGTAGAGAACTCCCACACCTTCGACAATTATATTATATAGGTTTTATATGGTCAACTTTTTTTATTATTCCTGCTAATTGAAATCTCTATAAACTTAGTAAGCTATCCACCTTAAAATAGGTCGATCTCCCAAGATAGAGCGGGATATTCAACTGCTTTAAGTCTGGGGATCCACTTTTGTTGAAAAATTCTGGTTCTTAATCACAGGTTATAATCTGACCAATAAAGCAACCAGCTCTCGCGCTCTAATAATCAGATGTTCCTGTGCCCCCGTTGACAATAGCAATTCCGGCGCTTGCCCCAATACGAGTTGCTCCCGCTTCAATAACAGCTCTAACACCTTCGTAATCGCGCACACCACCAGAAGCTTTCACACCTAAGTCCGGGCCCACAGTTTTCCGCATCAGGCTGACGTCTTCAACCGTTGCGCCACCGCCTGAGAAACCTGTTGATGTTTTAACAAAATCGGCTCCGCCATCTTTAGTTAATTGTGAAGCTGTAACTTTTTCTTCATCAGTCAGCAGGGAAGTCTCAATAATCACCTTTACTAGTGCCTTGCCTTTAGCCTCATTTACAACGGCTTCAATATCAGCTTGTACAGCTGCGGTATTTCCTGATTTCAATTCACCGACATTTATCACCATATCCACTTCTGTGGCACCGTTTTTAATAGCCTGGCGTGTTTCAAATACTTTTGTCTCTGTTGTCGTTGCACCTAGGGGAAAGCCAATAACGGTACATACTCTTACGTCTGTACCCTGTAGCAATTGTGAACTATATTCCACCCAGTAAGGGTTTACACAAACAGACATAAAGCCATGTTCTTTTGCCTCATTGCAGATTTCGGTAATCTTATCTTTAGAAGTATCTGGTTTTAGCTGTGTATGATCAATCATTTTTGCTAGATTTTGTTCCATAGAAATTTATCCCTCCATTTAGTTGTCCGTACATCTCTTTTATAATAGCATGTCATATTAGAAAAAGCGAGTATCCTGAAAGGGCATTTATAACCTTCATGGTAGTTCTTCTATTTGATAAGACAGACTGGATAGAAAATATAGTGGAGCGGTTTCCATTCGTAAAATTCTCGGTCCTAATCGTACAGGAAGGAAGTCTGATAAGAAGAGTTGATCTGCTTCTTCAGGAGTAAATCCGCCTTCTGGACCGAATAGAATAATCACGCTCTGTCCCCTCTTTACCTGTTGTAATTGCTCCGCCAATGAACGGTGATTTTCCGATCGTGCTTCTCTCTCATACGCGATCATTTTTACGTCATACTGGTAGCTCTGCCTGATCAGCTCTGTCATGGACATAACATCAGATACGTCTGGAATTGTGGACCGCTCAGACTGTTCGCTCGCTTCCTTGGCTATTTTTTGGAGCCTGGAAATTTTCTTCTTCGCTTTCTTTGCATCCCACTTTACCACCGACCGTTTCGCTTCAAAAGGAATAAAGGAGCAAGCACCAAGTTCCGTGCCCTTTTGAACGACTTGTTCGAGCTTATCCCCTTTTCCGAGACTTTGAACGATCGTGACTTTTACCGGAAGTTCTTTATCCTCTGTTACCCATTCCCTCACAGCACCCGTTACCTTTTCACCTGGTGCGATCTTATCGATTTCACATAAAGCCGGGCCATGAACAGGATGGATACAGATAAAAGCGTCTCCTTCCTGCATTCTCATCACCCTAGTCATATGATGGACATCATCACCTTTAATGACTACGCCATCTTCTGTCCAATTCGTTCGATCCACAAAATAACGCTGCATGGTTAAATCACCTTATTTTCGGCTTTTTAGCTATGATAGAAATCCAATCTTCCATTCGGTTCGTTTCCACAATCTCAAACCCGGACTCTTGAAGCCGGTTCTTTACGAGGTCTTTTTTTCCCTCAATTATTCCTGAAGTGATAAAATACCCATCAGGTTGCAGCAAACGATAGGCATCGTCTACAAACTGGACAATAATTTCCGCAAGTATATTCGATACAATTAAGTCTGGTTCGATGGTTACTTCATGTAGAAGGTTATTTTTAGCCGATGTTACCTGATGTGCAACTTGATTTAACTTCGCATTATTCATCGTACTCTTCACGGCTACTTCATCAAGGTCAAACGCATGGACATGGTCTGCTCCTAGCAGTACCGAAGCTACACTCAAAACTCCTGATCCTGACCCAACGTCGAGAACAATATCATCTTTCGCTAAATACTGCTCTATGGCTTGCAGGCTTAAGACTGTTGTTGGATGAGTACCTGTTCCAAATGCCATCCCGGGATCCATTTCAATAATTAACTCATCACTTTGTACGGGTGTATAGTTTTCCCATGTCGGGATGATCGTAATTTTTTCAGAAATCTTTACTGGTTTATAATATTTCTTCCATGCGGTAGCCCAGTCTTCTTCATGAATTTCGTTAAGTGTCACATCATTATGCCCAATGTCGATGTCAAACATCTTTAAGTTGTTAACCGATTGTTTAATTGCATCAACTGTCTCGGATAAAAAACTATTTACTGGTAAATAGGCCTTCACATGGACCCCTTCCTCGGGGTAATCTTCTGGATTCAATTCATAGATCTCACCAAACCCTGTTTCCCCTTTATCCATATCCTGAGGGTCTTCTATCACCACACCGCTAGCTCCCGACTCATGCAGGATATTGGAAACGGGCTCAATTGCTTCATTTGTGGTGTGAATACAAACTTCAGACCATTTCATAATTGATCAACTCACTTCTTTAAGATTATGTACAAAAAGAGTGCCAGGAACTTTGGCACAGGTAGTATTCCATAAGCTACCGATTCATCCACGTCCAGACACTCTTTCATTAATAAATATCATTCACCTTTAAATGCACGTTTCATTCGATCAAAAAAGTTCCCATGCTGCTCTTCTGTTACCTCATTGCCACTAATTTCACTAAATTCTCTAATTAGCTCACGTTGACGATCTGTCAGATTTTTCGGCGTAATTACACGCATCTTCACATGCTGATCTCCATGACCGCGGCCAAGGACATTTGGAGAACCTTTATCTTTCAAACGGAACGTCTTACCTGTTTGCGTTCCAGCCGGCACCTTAAGTTTAACCTTCCCATGCACAGTTGGCACCTCGATTTCATCCCCTAAGGCAGCTTGGGCAAATGTTAATGGCATTTCACAAAAGATGTGGTCCTGTTCACGTTCAAAAAATTCATCTGGCTGCACACGAATAACAACAAACAGATCTCCTGCTGGGCCACCGTTGACACCGTCTTCCCCTTTGCCAGGTACACGAATCTGCTGTCCTTCGTCAATACCTGCAGGAATATCGATGTGTATTTTGTTTCGTTTCGTTACACGCCCATCTCCTCCGCAAGTATTACATTTTTCTTTAACGATCTGACCGCTTCCTTGGCAATGATGGCACACTCTTCGGTTTACAACGCGGCCAAATGGCGTGTTTTGTTCCTGGTTAATCTGACCGCTTCCCTGACAGTGTGAACAAGTCTCTGGTGAGGTTCCAGGCTTAGCACCCGATCCTTCACATGTATCACACGTTTCTTCGACAGGAAGCTCAACATCTGTACTCTTACCAAAGATGGCTTCTTCGAACTGCAGCGTCATAGAGTACTGGAGGTCCGCCCCTTTGCGTGGAGCATTAGGGTCTCGACGACGTCCGCCGCCTCCGAAGAACATATCGAAAATATCTCCGAAGCCGCCAAAGTCTTCGCCGCCGCCTCCGAAACCACCAAATCCTTGGCCTTGCGGGCCGGCATGACCAAATTGATCATATTGGGTACGTTTCTGTTGGTCACTCAGTGTTTCATAAGCTTCTTTAGCTTCTTTAAATTTATCAGATGCATTTTCTTCTTCACTGACATCTGGGTGATATTTACGTGCTAGTTTACGGTAGGCCTTCTTAATATCCTGTTGAGAAGCATCCTTAGATACACCTAGCACTTCATAATAATCACGTTTACTCACTTGTTGATCACTCTCCCAGGCGCTATTACATAAGATTTATATTAACATTCTCGTTTAGTTTTAAGCAAATAGTTCATCACTAAAGCATACGTGAAAAAAGTCAAAGTCAAGAAGATCCTGACTTTGACTTTTCGTTTCAACCTGCTTACTTTTTATTTTCGTCTTCGTTTACTTCTTCGTAGTCAGCGTCAACTACATCATCTTCTGCACCTGATTGTTCACCTTGAGCTGCTTCTGCTTGCTGCTGTGCCTGCTCATAAAGTTTAACGGATAAGTTTTGAACTTGCTCCTGCAGTGCTTCTTTTTTCTCTTTAATTTGATCAAGGTCTTCACCTTCAAGAGCTGTTTGAAGCTCTTCTTTAGCTGTTTCTGCGTTTTGTTTTTCTTCATCGGTTACTTTATCTTCAAGATCTTTGATCGTTTTATCTGTCGTGAAGATTAGCTGATCAGCTTCGTTGCGAAGTTCAATCGCTTCACGTTTCTTCTTATCTTCCTCAGCATTTTCTTCTGCTTGACGTACCATTTCCTCTACTTCTTCGTCGGAAAGACCAGAAGAAGACTTAATAGTGATGGATTGTTCTTTGTTCGTCCCCATGTCTTTGGCACGTACATTAACGATACCGTTCGCATCAATGTCAAAGCTCACTTCGATTTGTGGTACACCGCGTGGTGCTGGCGGGATATCAGTCAATTGGAAACGACCAAGTGTTTTGTTGTCCTGAGCCATTTCACGTTCACCCTGAAGTACGTGGATATCCACGGCTGTCTGATTATCAGCAGCTGTAGAGAATACTTGAGAGTGACTTGTCGGGATCGTCGTGTTACGTTCAATCAGTTTTGTTGTCACAGATCCCATTGTTTCAATACCTAGTGATAGTGGTGTTACGTCAAGAAGAACAACATCTTTAACGTCCCCTTGTAGTACTCCACCTTGAATAGATGCACCAAGTGCTACTACTTCATCCGGGTTAACCCCTTTAGAAGGTTCTTTTCCTACTTCTTTCTTAATTGCTTCTTGTACAGCTGGAATACGAGTGGAACCACCAACAAGAAGTACCTTGTGAATATCGTTTGAGCTCATGCCAGCATCCTTCATTGCTTGGCGTGTCGGCTTCATAGAACGTTCAATTAGATCTGAAGCAAGCTCTTCGAATTTCGCACGAGTTAAATTCATTTCCAAGTGTAACGGTCCAGCTTCACCAGCTGTAATAAATGGAAGAGAAATTTGCGTTTGTGCAACACCGGAAAGGTCTTTTTTAGCTTTTTCAGCGGCATCTTTCAGGCGCTGTTTAGCCATTTTGTCTTGAGAAAGGTCAATTCCATTCTCTTTCTTAAACTCTGCTACCATGTGGTCCATGATTACTTCGTCAAAGTCATCTCCACCCAGACGGTTGTCACCAGCTGTAGCTACAACTTCAAATGTACCTTCACCAATGTCAAGGATAGATACATCAAACGTACCGCCACCAAGGTCATAGACTAAAATCGTTTGATCTTGGTCT
Source organism: Halobacillus naozhouensis (assembly GCF_029714185.1). NCBI lineage: Bacteria > Bacillati > Bacillota > Bacilli > Caryophanales > Bacillaceae > Halobacillus > Halobacillus naozhouensis. Next base: position 2,460,122 of record NZ_CP121671.1, read on the forward strand.
TCTTTATCGATTCCGTACGCAAGAGCCGCTGCTGTCGGCTCATTGATAATACGTTCTACTTCAAGACCGGCAATTTTACCAGCGTCTTTCGTAGCTTGACGTTCAGCATCGTTAAAGTATGCAGGAACCGTTACGACAGCTTTCTCAACTGTTTCACCAAGATAGTCTTCAGCATAACCTTTAATGTACTGAAGAATAGCAGCTGAAATTTCTTGTGGAGTGTATTCTTTACCTTCCACTTCTACTTTATAATCAGTACCCATATGACGTTTAACGGATAGAATCGTGTTTGGGTTAGTGATTGCCTGACGCTTGGCTACTTCACCTACCTGGCGTTCACCATTCTTAAATGCAACCGCAGATGGGGTTGTCCTGTTACCTTCTGGGTTAGGGATTACTTTAGCTTCCCCGCCTTCCATTACTGCCACACAAGAGTTTGTAGTACCTAAGTCAATACCAATAATTTTACCCATAGTCGTGTATCCTCCTCTAACAATTTATCTTATCAATTTATTGATTTACTTTTACCATAGCCGGTCGGATAACCCGATCGTTTAAACGATAGCCTTTTTGCAGCTGTTCTACAACTACATTGGACTCAAAGTTGTCGTCCTCAACTTGCATCACTGCTTGATGTAAATTTGGATCAAACTCTTCCCCTTGAGCTGGGATTTCCTCGACACCCTCTTTGACAAGAGCCTCCAGGAATTGGTCATACACCATCTTCATTCCATTCGCGAAGTTTTGGGCTGTATCTCCATCCACTTCGACTTGCAAAGCTCTTTCAAAATTATCAAGGACCGGGATCAGCTCTTCAACAATTGATTGCGATCTATACTTTCGATCCGCTTCTCTTTCCTTTGAAGTTCGGCGGCGAAAATTATCATAATCAGCCTGAAGTCTGAGCAAACGATTCTGAACTTCTTCCTTTTCTTGCTGAAGCTGTGACAGCTCGTCAGAGGATTCCTCAGTCTCGGACTGTTCCCTATCAAATTCAACTGTTTCTTCATCAGTTTCTGGTTCAATGATTTCTTGTTCTTGTTGATCTTTTTCTTCCACGACTTACACCTCCTTGGTTCTTATTCACCGTTATTGACTATAACATGAAAAAATATCCGAAGAAAAGCAAAGGCGGCCAGATTTATATCCTGTATGCTAACAGGCAAGTGTGTGCCACTGCTATTCCGAAAAAGCAATAGACAAAAAGAAGCGATGGGAGCCTTTCATCCCATCATCGCTTGTAAAACTTAAAGGCATAGATTAATACCAACCTTTAAATGTTTCTGTCATATGCTTGGATAAAACACTTAACAATGAAATCACCCGATTGTACTCCATACGTGTTGGACCGAGCAAAGCAATCGTCCCAACCTGCTCGTTTCCAAGGGTATAGCTTGCGGTGATCAGGCTGCAATTTTGCATAGCATCAAAAGGATTCTCATGTCCAATCCGAACATGAAGACCTTGTTCGCCTGACCTCAACAAATCTGCCATTTCATTCTCCTGTTCGATTGTAGCAAAGAGCGAACGAACTTTCTCAAGATCCTTGAACTCAGGCTGTGTGAGTATATTGGTTTTCCCCCCAATATAAAGCTTAGCTGGCTGTTCATCCATCAAAGCAGCTTGCATATATTTAAATGCCTGCTCATCCATGTGCTCCCTGACTAACTCTCGAACTTCAAATTGGAGTTTTTCATGCAAATGGATTAGTGGAACACCGCGCAAACGCTCATTTAAAATGTTAACCATTTTCTCAAGCTGAGCCGGCTTCATTTCAACAGGGACATTGAAAGCTCTGTGTTCAACATGACCTGAATTCGTAACTAAAATGGCGATTGCAGACTGTTCATTAAGTGGTACAATCTGCAACTGCTTCAACTTTGTTTCGAATACTTCGGGGCCGAGTATGATCGACGTATAATTAGTCAAATCAGATAAAATCCCGGCAGATTTCTGTACGACCCGTTCGAACTCCATCATACGATCCTTAAATGCCTCTCTGATTGTTTTTACCTCTTTGTTTGATAGTCGCAACGGAGATAAAAGATGATCGACATAAAAACGATAACCTTTCTCTGATGGTACCCGTCCCGAAGAAGAATGAGTTTTTTCAAGATAACCCATTTCCTCAAGGTCTGCCATTTCATTACGTATGGTAGCTGAACTATAGGTTACAGCATCTTTTTTTGAAATTGACCGCGAGCCTACTGGCTGTGCAGTCAGGATGAAATCATCAATAATCACTTGCAGGATTAACAATTGTCTATCAGTTAACATCGATGATCACCTCTGTTAGCACTCGAATTGAGTGAGTGCTAAATCTAATAATAAATTATCAAAAGGGTGTTGAGATGTCAACGAATTTCCTTTGATTTTTCACGAATCAAGCAAAAATTCCTGAAAAACCTCATTACCCAATATTTTCCCTTTATCTGTTAAACGAATGCTGTCATCCCCCACTGTAAGGAGTCCACGCTCCTTTAATTTAGGTACAGCATCTTTAAATACTTCATTAACAGTTCGTGAGTATTTACCTTTAAAGTGTTTTAAAGAAACGCCGCTTGCTTTACGTAAACCCAGAAACATCTCTTCCTCCATTTGCTCTTTCAATCCTACCGGCTCTTCATGCAGGATGGGACGGCCATTCGCCTTTGCTTGCTTTACGTATGCCGGTAAAGGACGGATGTTTATCGTTCGTTTTCCTGGCACATAGCCATGGGACCCTGCCCCAATCCCGTAGTAGTACTCATTATTCCAGTATGTCAAGTTATGCTTACTTTCAAAACCTGGCTTGGCAAAATTGCTAATTTCATATTGATTGACACCTTGATCAGCAAGTTTCCTTTGCAGCAACTCATACATTTCAGCCTCGTCATCTTCAGGGGGTTTAACGAGCGTTCCCTTCTTATACCTTTGATAAAAGACTGTCTTTGGTTCAATTTGGAGAGAGTAAGAAGAGTAATGCGGAAGCCCAAATTGGAGAGCCTCGTCAATTGTTTCTTCAAATGCCCCCACCGTTTGTCCTGGTAAGGCATACATCAAATCAATACTTATATTCGTTAGTCCCGCCTGGATGAGACGATCAACATTCGTATACACATCTTTGACTTGATGCACTCTGCCAATCTTTTCAAGCATGTCATCATCAAAAACTTGGACTCCTAACGATATTCGATTAACTCCGTATGCTTTGAGAAGCTTCACTTTTTCCAGATCCAAATCTCCAGGGTTAGCTTCAAACGTGTATTCTTCACACGCTGGAATATCAAAGTGCTCATCAATCATTCTCAACAGTCTTTCTAACTGACTGAGAGTAACTACGGTTGGCGTTCCTCCACCAACAAAAATCGTCTTCACCCTGGCTTTACCACCTGGAATGTAAGTGTGTATCTCCTGATAAAGAGCCTCCATGTACTCATCTGCTAATCGTTCGTTATAGAAGAACTTTGTAAAATCACAGTAATGACAGATCTGTTGGCAAAAAGGGATGTGAATATATGCGGAGGGGATTGTCATGGTGTTCCACCTTTCATAAGGAAAACCGCAAGATACGATCTCCTGCGGTCTTTACCTGCTCTTATTAATCATCATTAATCTCTAATACAGACATAAATGCTTCTTGCGGTACTTCTACAGAACCGACCATCTTCATACGTTTTTTCCCTTCTTTTTGTTTTTCAAGAAGTTTACGTTTACGTGAGATGTCTCCGCCATAACATTTGGATAATACATTTTTCCTCATCGCTTTAATCGTGGTGCGGGCAACAATTTTATTGCCAATTGCTGCCTGCACTGGCACTTCAAATTGCTGACGAGGAATTAGTTTTTTTAACTTTTCAGCAATGATTTTACCACGTTCGTACGCAAAATCACGGTGCACGATGAAAGAGAGAGCATCGATTGTATCGCCATTAAGTAAAATATCCATTTTCACAAGATTAGATGCTCGATAACCAATCAAGTCGTAATCAAATGAAGCATAACCTTTCGTCTGTGACTTCAATGAATCAAAGAAATCATAAACAATTTCAGACAATGGAATATCATAGACAACATTCACTCGATTATCATCAAGATATTGCATGTCCATAAAATTCCCGCGTTTGCGCTGGCAAATTTCCATTACAGGCCCAACATAATCATTGGGTACCATAATGGTTGCTTTAACGTACGGTTCCTGGACATCTTCAACCTTCTGATGATCAGGCATCATAGATGGATTATCGACTTCGATTTCTTCTCCATCCGTTAACGTAACCTGATAGATCACACTCGGTGCGGTAGTGATCAGGTCAATTTTGTATTCACGCTCAATCCGTTCTTGAATAATTTCCATGTGGAGCATTCCCAAAAATCCGCAACGGAAGCCAAACCCAAGGGCCTGAGAGGTTTCTGGTTCAAATTGAAGTGAAGAATCGTTTAACTCCAATCGCTCAAGCGCATCTCTTAAGTCATTATAATTATTAGCATCCACAGGGTATAGTCCACAGAATACCATCGGATTCAGTTTCTTATAACCCGGCAGCGGGGTTTCTGCTGGTCGAGCAGCTGAGGTAATCGTATCCCCTACCCGTGAATCACCGATATTTTTTATAGACGCTGTTAAATAGCCTACATCACCAACATGAAGTTCTTTTAACGAGGTTGGTGTCGGTTTGAAAACGCCTACCTCATTCACTTCAAATTCTTTTCCTGTAGCCATCATCTTGATTTTATCGCCAACTTTTATAGAACCCTCGCGAACACAAGTATAAGCTACTACTCCGCGATACGAATCGTACAGCGAGTCAAAAATCAGCGCTTTAAGAGGATCATCTGCATTTCCTTCAGGAGCAGGAATATCTGTTACAATCCGCTCTAAAATTTCATCAATCCCTACTCCTTCTTTTGCCGATGCTAAGATGGCATCTGAAGCATCAATACCGATAACGTCCTCAATCTCTTGTTTTATCCTCTCCGGATCTGCACCAGGGAGATCAATTTTATTAATGACCGGGATGATCTCCAGGTCATTCTCCAACGCTAAATATACATTTGCTAACGTCTGGGCTTCAATTCCCTGAGCAGCATCTACAACTAGTATGGCTCCCTCACATGCAGCCAGACTGCGGGACACTTCGTATGTAAAATCGACATGTCCAGGGGTATCTATTAAATGAAACGTATAATCCTGTTGATCATTGGATGTATAGTTCAGTTGAACAGCATTAAGTTTAATGGTTATGCCCCGCTCGCGTTCAAGGTCCATCGCATCTAAAAATTGTTCTTTCATTTGTCTTTGTGTTAAAGCTCTTGTTTTTTCAAGAATCCGGTCAGCCAATGTCGATTTCCCATGATCGATATGGGCAATAATCGAGAAGTTACGGACCCTTTCCTGTCTAGATTGACTTGTCAACTTCATCACTCCTACTAATTTCACACGCAGTCAACTAGCCTGATTATAGCAATAGGTGCACGAATATTCAATGCAAAGAGCAAAAGCGCAAGCGACCCGGTAAACACGATAGAGGAAATTCAACTAAGGATGGCTTCAAGGAAGTTCGTTAAGGTCACTCTTCAATGCATATAATTCCAAAAGCAAAACACAAGCCGCCCCTCCGGACGGCTTGTGTTTTATCAAGTTTTCACAAAATCTGAGAAAAACATAAGAACAAGGTCAACTCCCGCTCCAACTCCAGTTCCTATCCCTACCGCTACATCAACAATAAACGGAGTCTCCTCTTCAGCCATCTCAGGGGTGCACGACTTTTCAAGCTGTAAACTAGTTTTTTGAGAAGAAGTTGGTTCAGTTAAGGATTGGCTCGTTCCAAATAAAGCACCGGCCGCGAATAATAGCATGCATACAAGTAAGATCAAAAGCCCCCTCATATCGTTTCCCCCTGATTATGAATCTGATGATACTTTCTCTGCCTTCTGCCAGTAGTAATCACTAAACACTTCTGCCATTGCATCTGCTGTCCGGTACGCCTCATCCAAACTATTATATTTGCCCCCAAATTCAATTAACAATGCTCTGCCAAATAAATCTTGATTGTATATACCATTTGACCCACTACCTTTTTTAGTAAGAACGCCCCGGCTCAATCCAGGATATTGCTTTTCCATCATTTGATGGAGTTCTGTAGCAATTTTTAAATTTTTTTCATAATCCGGATGCTTTGCTCCTATTACAAAAATCGTTCGAGCATAAGTTTCTCCATCAATCTCCGTCGTGGTAACATCCCTAGGTACACTATCTCGGTGAAGGTCAAAAATATACTTGATGTCATCGTTTGTGGCAATGGCTTCTTTAACGACTGATCTTGAAGCAGCATATGAACCTATTCCTTTTTCATTTGCTGTAGTAGTGATATCTGATTGACTCACTTTTGTTCCAATGCCGTTGGCTTCCAGTGCTTCCTTAAGACGCTCACCTACTTTTGTGATATTTACTTTATCGTGAAAGGCATGCTTTGTTCCTTCTGGTAAATGTGGAAAGAACGATTCGCGATTGTGTGTAGAATAAATAAATACTACATTACGATCCCCTGTATCTTTTTTGTTGTCTTTTTCTGGTGGCGGTACCTTTTCATTGTTTTCTGGTTCTACAGCTTCCCTGTCTTGTAACACAACATCGAGCGGTGGTTGTGATTCTACCGGCAAGTTCGTGTAGTTGGTTCCTTCCCCTGCAATAATAATTTCACTATTATAGGAGGATAGGCCAGGGATCTCCCTCCCAAGAAGACTTCGAGGGTCATTCGGGGTTACGCTCGTCAGCATTTTAAAAGACAAATGCGAAAGGCTCGGAAGGTCTGCCCCTTCCGGATGAGCATTGGCATAAATTTTATTTTCCATTTCAAATAAATATAAGAAGTCACTTCCTTCAAGCTGTGTAGTAAAGTTCTGGATGGTTTCTGAATAAAGGCGATACGTCGTTTTGGCACCTGTAAGAATTCCGATCCCGATAAATAACAGCAACAAAATGGCTAAAGACAGGACAAGCCACTTAGACCAGCGTTTTATGTAGTTTCGACCTTTTTTTGGATACTTTTTGATCGGTGACATCGCTCTGATCCTCTCCCTATTTTAAACTCTAGTAAATGGTATGTTAGAGAGAGGAATCATAGAACGAAATCTCTAATGATTATTAAAATTTAGTATAGGATTGAGCATCACCGTCTTCTATGACCGGATGTAAAGCACCGTTAATTCCTGCAGAAACCAGATGGGCCATATCTTCAACAAATGAGTCGACTTCTTTTGGAGTTACCATCAAATTATGTCCAAGCGGCGTTAAAACTTCTTTAATAAGCTGCCTTTTTTCCGCTTCTTTCAAAGTTCCCAGCATTCCAAGAACCGCTTGACTTTGCTCTTCACTTGGAAGGTCTTCTTCTGTCAGCTGTTTTCTTTTTTCAAAAGGATTGAGAGCGGGAGATAAGGCGTTAGATGGACGATCCTTCTCACGCCATTCTCTGCCAAAGTGTTTTAATACATAATCTATCGCGTCGTTCGTAATCGTAACAGCATCGACAACTGTCGGCACGCCAATGGAAAAAACAGGAATACCGTATGTTTCCTTGCTGATTTCCTTACGTTTATTGCCAACACCCGATCCTGGATGGATCCCTGTATCAGATAACTGAATCGTCGTATTAAGGCGATTGATAGAGCGAGAAGCCAGTGCATCGATTGCAATGACAAAATCCGGGTCGGTTTCATGAATGATTCCATGAATCATATCACTTGTCTCAATCCCTGTTATTCCCATGACTCCAGGAGTTACAGCCGATACATTGCGGTAACCTTCTGCTACGGTTTCAGGCTGAAGTTCAAACAAATGACTGGTAACGACCAATTCATCTATTGCGAAAGGGCCAATTGCATCAGGTGTTACTCTGTGATTGCCTAATCCGACGATTAAACAGCGATCTGTATCTTTAATATCATTATCAGCTAACAGTTTTTTTATTTGTTTGGATAAACAAGTGGATACTTTCACCTGCATCTTTGTATCCTGTTTTCGAATAGCTTGTGATTCAATCGTTATATAGTTTCCTGCCTTTTTGCCGATCCTGTCAGCACCTTCCGGATCTACTTTGACATAGGTCAGTTTGATATCATCAAGCTGTTCTTCTGTGACATTCACACCATCATGACCTTTTTGCGCGGGGTCAGATTCCACATTCATTTCATGGGCCTCTAAGGCCAGGTCAGTTCGTACGGAAAAACGTTCTTCTATAGCCATATTTACGACCTCCTTTTGCCCATTTTCCCCTATATAAATAGATACTATGCAAATCAGCTGTTAGAAATCTATTGAAAACAAGGGCTTGCTTTGGTAAAATGTCTCTTGTTCGACATGAACGACTCTTATGTTTTTACCTGGGAGGTGAAACCATGCCTAATATTAAATCAGCTAAAAAGCGCGTACGTGTTAACGATGATGCCCGTTCATTAAATGCAGCATTCAAATCTGACATGCGTACTGCGATTAAACGTGTTGAGAAGCTTGTAGAAAGTAATGATACGGATAACGCTAAACAAGCTCTTACAACAGCGGTTAAGAAAATTGATAAAGCGGTCCAACGCGGTGCCCTTCATAAAAACAATGGTAACCGTAAAAAATCTCGCCTGAGCAAATTAGTTCACGCTAGTTAATCGTCTAAACGTTTTTTATGACCAACATGCGATCCTGGAAGCAGGATCGTTTTTATTTTATTAAAGATTGCTCTACATTGAGTTTTGACCGAATAAAAGCCTTCAGGGGTTCCTCCTGAAGGCTTTTATTACACCATTTCACGGTTCTTAATATGAATAAGTTGATATAATAACATTTCAAAGGCCAGCCCTTTTTCCATTTGTCCTTGTTTCATGATGTAGTCTGTTTCAGCCAGCTGCTGAATAATCTCATTTAACTCTTCGCTCGTAAAAGCTCTCTCCCTTTTAAGAGCCATTTTAATAACAAACGGATGGGCTTTCACATAACTCTTCATTTGATTCTGGGCATAACCTTTTTGTTTAAGCGTTTTCACTTGACTAATAATCCTAAATTGAGAAGCTAACAATGCAATTAAAGCAATCGGTTCTTCATTAGCCTTTACTAAGTCTTTATAAAGCCTAATGGCTCTCCCAAGATCTTTCTCCATCACTGCATCCACTAATTTAAGACCCGATGCTTCAGCACTATGCGACAGTAAGTTCTCTGCAAGTTCACGGCTGACTACCCCGCCTGTTTCTACATGTAATGCCAGCTTTTCAATTTCTTTGCGCAAGGCCATCAGGTTTGTCCCAATTTCCTGAGCAAAAAGTTCGAAGACTGATTCCGGGATCGTAATTTGTAAATCCTCTGCTATCGACTTTATCCACTTGTCCATATCCCACTCGCGAATAGGCTGACATGGAAGTACTTCGCCAATTTTTTTTAACTGTTTGAATATTTTTTTACGCTCATCTAATTTTTCGTAAGGAGCAATTAAGATCAGGACCGAATAATCTGCCGGATTGTTTATGTACTGTAGCAATGCTTCTACGTTATGATCAAAAGAAAGTTTGTCTGGTTTTGCCTTAAGAAAAGTTGGATGATAGGCGATAACCACCTTATTGTCTCCTAAAAAAGGAAATGTTTCAGCATCCGTCACTACATCTTCAACGGGTGTTTCTTCTAAGTCATATTGCGAAATATTAAAGTCGCGGTCTTTGACACTCAATGTCTGCTCGATAATTTTCTGTTTATGTTCTTGTATCAGATAGCTTTCGGTTCCATATAATAAGTAAATCTGTTTAGGCATGTTCTCTAATCCCTTCTCACCTGAAAAAAAGGGGTGCGGCAGCGCCCCCTATTGGGTACATTCGTGTATTTATTTTATTGTTCATTTTCAATTCTGTCAAAAAACGCCGCCGCACCATCTATATGAACGTCACCATCACAGCCCCGGGATGCTGTGAGAGTAAACGATATTGTTCCCCTCATGTGTATAGTGTGACCGCTCAGGGCAGAATTATCTGTGACAAGTCTTGCTAGAAGAGGCAGAGGATTGTTAGAAAAGGGATATTTAATTTCCTTTTCTAAGAATGTGGATTTTTTAAAAACTTTCGCTTATAATAAAAAATGACATAGGAGGGGTAACAATGAACGAATTTAGAAAGGATATACAATCTAAGACGAATGACGTAATTGATTCTGGTTTAGGATTTGTATTCTCATTTGTTTTCTTTTTCGTCATCTTCTTCATAGGTGTAATATTCGAAGTTATTGGGCGATAATTTAAAAATTGAAGCTAAAGGGCTGCCTGCTAAGGCAGTCTTTTCTTATTTTCTTCATTATACGGAAGAAAGGTGGAAAACGTTCCTGTTTGTTTACTGAATTGATACTGCACGGCTCCATGCAAATCTGTTCTAAAAAGGATTACGTTTTTCTCCAAGAGCCGGTCGACAACTTCCTTATGCGGATGCCCATAACGATTATCAACACCCGATGATATTAGGGCTACGTCTGGAGCAAGACTGTTTATCCATTTAGCAGACGTAGATGAATCACTGCCGTGGTGACCTACTTTTAGCACATTTGTCGTTAACGATGGATAATTACTGAGAATCTTTTCCTCAATTGAAGCGGTGCTATCACCGGTAAACAACCATGATTTTCCTCCTAATTTAGTATAAATAACAACAGAATTTTTATTTGTTTCTTGCTCATCTCCACGTGGATGAAGCACATTAAACTCATAACCATCCAATACAATGGTATCTCCCTGATCAATTACATTTACACCTGGCTGATCGATTGCATGATAAGGACTTACATAAATCTCGGCGACATTAAATGATTGTTGTAAGCGATCAACACTGCCACTATGATCATGGTCCATATGTGAAATCAAGAGGGCATCAATTTTCTTTATTCCTCTTGATTTTAAAAATGGTTCGATAATTTGATCTGCAATTCTGTCGGGGTTACTGCTGAAAACCGGTGACCCAGCTGCATCAATCATAAGGATCCCTTTTCTGTGGGGCAGCTCCACGACGAAAGAGTCACCTTGCCCAACGTCTAACATAGTTACAGTGCCTTGACTAGAGATATATGGTTTTACCGAATAACACATGAGAACAACGACCGTACCTACCCCAAAAAGGAATGCTTTCTTTAACCGCTTCCGAACCCAGTTGATCATCATTAAGATAAGGACTGCAAAATAAGCTAAGATCCATTCTAATGGAAGTTCACCAACTACCCATTGAATGTTCAATGGTTCACTCACACCTCTAATCCAGTTTAAAAAACTTTCATGAAAAGCAACAGTAATTGTAGATAAGGTAACTGTCAAAGTTGGAATAAAGAAAGCTAAGAGAACGAGAAGAAATAGAAGCGGGATAATAATAAATGAGAAATAAGGGACGAGCAATATATTGGCAAACAGCGAGAGTGGGTTAAATTCATAAAAGTGGTGTAGTTGAAGGGGAAGAATTACAGCTTGACTTATGAAACTGATCATTATTGAGGCAATCCACATGTTTTTATTGCCTAATAGTGGATAAGACAGAAGTAAGCTAAACGTTACGATGAATGAAAATTGAAACCCGAGATTATAGAAATATGCCGGGTTGAATACTAATAACAACATAGCTACGATTGCTAGAACATCAGTGGCGGCAACTTTTATTTTCCATTGCATGATGAACAAAAGAAAAACAGCCATGAGACATGCTCTAAGAACCGGAGGGGCTGCTCCTGAAATAAAACTGTAGGCCGGAAGAATAAATAGAACCATTCTTCTAGCTTGATCTACCGTTGTAAATCCAGAACGGTATAGAATCAAGTACACCCCGCCTAAAAAAAGCCCTACGTGAAGGCCAGAAATGGCTAAGATATGAGATAAGCTGAAGTCCCGGAACCATTCTACAGTTTCTTCTGGAAGATATTGAGTGTCTCCAAAAACGAGTGCAGAGGCCCAGCCAAAAGCTCGTGGACTCATGGATTTCTTCACCTTAGAGATCATAGCATTTCTAGCTTTAAAGGCATTGTGCAGGAAGGATTGACCCTTACAGGATATTTGATCGGCCGATTCCGCCGATATTTGAACAGTAATATGCTGATTTCTTAAATAGTCCTGATAATCAAATTGACCAGGATTACGTGCTCCTTCAGGCAAGCCAGCCTCTCCATTTATAACACATTCAGCACCAAATTTGAGGTGTGCCCGCACATAGTTAATTTCTTCTGGCTGGTCCGCTGTTTTAAAATAGACGACCATCGCCTTTTCATCTCTATCCTCCAGCTTCAATGTAGTACTGATCGTGCTTTCTGTTTCAATTAAGGGAGAAATAATCTTACCTTTGAGAGGGTGATGTATGGTCGAAGGATTAGTGGGGACTTGAGGAGTAAAGTAAATGAAGCCAAAGATAAAACAGACGGAAAGGGTGACTATCCAGGTTAAGGACTTTTTCAATGTGGCTATCCACGCGATAAACAGTCCTAACAAAAGATAAGTCACCGGCCGAGCCGTTTGAGATAAGATTCCTCCCCCGACTGTTGCTAAAACGAGGAGATGGATATTTCCCTTCATAAACGTTGAGTTTTATTCACTTTAAAAAGATGTTGAGCCTGTTGCTTAAGCTCATGCAGTTCCTCTGAACTATGGCCGCTTCGTTCAAGCCTATGTAGAAGGTCATCCACCAGCTGTTCCTTCTCCATTGTTTGTGGGTCAATCAACTTTTCATCCCGATCCACCTTATGGATCTCCACACCTGCCTGCTTGAGTAATTCGATGGCATATGGATGATTTCGATAATCTTCACTATAATAAACAGCCTTGATACCGGCCTGAATAATGGCCTTAGTGCAGTGAAGACAAGGAAAATGCGACACGTATATTTCAGCTTGTTCGGTAGCGACGCCAAATTTAGCACACTGCAGGAGCGCATTCATTTCTGCATGAATCGTTCGCACACAATGGCCATCAATCACATAGCAGCCTTCATCCATACAGTGGACTCCCCCGGAGACACTCCCATTATAGCCCCCAGCAATCATGCGTTTATCTCTTACAATTACCGCTCCTACAGCTAATCGTTCACAAGTGCTCCTTGACTTTAATAAGTGACTTTGGGCAATAAAATATTGATTCCAAGAGATACGCTCCATGTGTTTCAAACTCCCTTTACTAGCATTTTAATGTATCAAGTTTACCGCTTTATTCGACAATCAGTCAAACCCAACAGATCAAGGTACCTGGATCACATCCAGCATATTTTCTAGTGTTTTTTCTCCAATTCCCGAAACATCCAGTAAATCTTCTGGTTTTTTAAATAAACTATTTTCCTCCCGATGTTTGATAATCGCTTCCGCTTTAGAAGGTCCTATTCCTGGTAAAGCCTGTATTTCTTCCACACTTGCTTGATTAACCCTTACTTTCCCAGTACTTCCACCCCCAGAAGAAGCTGAAGAAGAACTGCTCCCCTCCGGAGCAGTAGTTGCCACTAAAATGACCATTTCATCAACAATCTTCTGCGCTAGATTAACACTTGTCTGATCAGCTTCCTTTGTCATACCCCCAGCCATTGAAATAGCATCGTTTACGCGCAAGCCAGCTTCTAACTCATAAATGCCAGGACGAGCAACTTCTCCCTTTACATCAACGACCAGTCTCTTAGCTGCAGAATCAGCTTCCGTAAAGTCTGTTTCCTCATTAGGGATACTATCACCTTCCTGAATAACCAGTTGCTCTTCATCTTTCTGAAGGAAAAACACGAGAATAAACAAAACAGGAATTACCAATAACCATGCATATCTTTTTAAGAATATCACAGAAACAAGGTCCCCTTTCATAATTCAATTTCTGAAGAATAAAGTTATTAAGTAAACGAAAAAGGAGGGATTCTCCATGCGCTATGGAATCATTGGGACGGGAAATATGGGGAGTATGCTGATTAATGCCTTTATTTCTAGTGGAGCGGTCGACGCAAATGATGTAACTATTTACAATCGCACTCGTAAAAAAGCGGAATGGATTCAAAATCAATTTAAGGAAATTACAGTTGCAAATTCTGTTAAAGACGTCGTCAGAGAAAGCGAAGTGGTTTTTATATGCGTAAAACCTCATGATTATAAAGATATTTTAAGCCAATGCTCACCTAATGCCTCGCAATGTCTTGTCTCAATCACGAGTCCTGTAGCTGTCAAAGACCTGGAAAACATTACATCCTGCCAAGTAGTAAGAACTGTTCCATCTATCACAAATCGGTCCTATTCAGGGGTCAGCTTATTTACGTACGGTGATCGCGTTTCTGACTTTTATAAAGACGAATTACATTCGATTTTCTCCCATATTTCAAAACCTGTAGTAATCGAGGAAGAGTCCATCCGTTCGGCATCAGATATAGTCTCATGTGGCCCGGCGTTCATAAGTTTTCTGTTGGAAAATATGATTTCGGCAGCTCAGGAAGTGGGTGGAATGTCCAAGGAGAAGGCAACACAGCTAACGGAGGAAATGATGATTGGTTTAGGTACATTGCTGGAAAAACGCATTTACACTTTACCAGAATTAATGGAGAAAGTAACAGTCAAAGGCGGGGTCACCGGTGAAGGAATTGGAGCTCTTGAGGACCATATCGGGGATCTTTTTCTTGAAATGTTTAAAGCAACACATCGAAAACATAAAGAAGATAAACGAACGATACAATTATAACATTCGACATTCCTCGTGAATTTCCTGCAAAAAAAATAAAGGACCTTCGAAAAAATTCGAAGTGTCCTATCACTTTTGACAAACAAAAAACAGCCGATCCCCTTGATCAGCAGGGTTTACCGAGAAGTCAGCTGTAACAAGCTGTAAGGTAAAACCTGCTTTTTCTATGGCCGTTTGTAATGTTTCTAAATTATATCCCTGTTGGAAATGCTGTTCATCAAACCGTTGGTAATCTTGATGATGCCGTACAAAGAAGGTCAAATCATGGATCACGGAATATTCTTTTTCCCCAGGGTCACAAAACCACACATAAGAAAGGTCATCATAGACTTCTGCAAAGGTTTGTCCACACAAATCATTGATAAGGTGTTCGACAGAATGGACATCAAACAAAAATAACCCTCGTTCATTAAGAGCCTGATAAGCATGTTTGAAAACAGCTTCAAGGGATGGTACGTCGGTAATATAGTTCAACACGTCGCAAAAGCTGATAATACAGTCATAATCGTGGAGGCCTTTTAGTTCAGTCATATCTTGCCTCAACCATTGAATGGTCTGGTCTTTACTGGCTGCCATAGTCAACATATCTTCTGACAGATCAACTCCGGTTAGCTGCCAGCCGTGACCAGCTAACCGTGTCGTAATCTCACCCGTACCACACCCTAAGTCCAAAAGGCGTTGTGCTCCAGAATGATAATGACTCACCATGTGCTTTGTCCACGTAACCCATTGGTCATAAGGGGCATCCTTCATAAGCAGATCATACACTAATGCCATTTGCTGATAGCTCATTTATCCATCAATACCTTCAACGGCTATAGTTTCAGCGTCACCCCATAGACGTTCAAGGTTGTAATAATTCCGCTCATCTTTATGAAAAATATGGCAGACTATATCCGTAAGATCAACCAAGATCCAGCGTGCTTTATCGAACCCTTCCATTCTTTTTACTTCAATACCATTTTCTTCTGCCTGTGCTTTGACTTCTCTGGCGATTGCTTGCACCTGACGTTCGTTTGACCCTTCACAAATCAGGAAGTAATCAGCAATTAATGATACATCCGTCATATCAAGCACGACAATGTCATTCGCTCGTTTTTCATCACAAGCTTTGGCAGTTAATGTGACTAACTCTTTACTTTCCATCGTTTTCCTCCCTTGAATTATTCTTTATTTCTAATAAATCATTATATGCATGGATGGTGTCAGGGTAAACGGATCTGCTTTTATTAGTTAAAAATTGTATGGTATTCGACAATGCTTGCAAACAAGCTTGGTCTAAATTCGATTCTGCCGTTTTTCTTACTTCCTCCACACCAGAAAATCCTCTTCCAGGTTCAATATAATCAGCCAAAAAAACAACCTTGTCCATAATACTCATATTTTTCTTCCCGGAAGTATGACACGCAATAGCAGATTTGATAGCAGAATCAGCCAAACCAATTTCTTTTTCTAGCATGACGGCAGCCACTGGCCCATGCCAGAGTTCATGATGATGGTTCAGCAAATCCTTCGGTAAGCGCCGATCACTAATAATCCAACGCTCCATATCCTCTTTAGGTTTATACTTTGCATAATCGTGTAAAATAGCCGCTTTTTCAGTTAGTTCTTGATTTGCACCAAACCGATTAGCTAAAATAAGTGCAGTTTCAGTTACCCGAACAGTGTGTTCATATCTCGTTTTAGTGAGATGAGGCTGAACAAATTCAAGTAATTTTTCACGACTTAAGTGCATACAGCGAATTCTCCTTTATAAAGTGGTGAACAGCCTCAGGAATAAGATAGCGTACCGTAAAACCTTTTTTTAACCGCTCACGAATTAGCGTTGATGAAATATCGATTCGAGGAACATCTATCATGACAACGTCTTTCGTTGTGTCTCTTTTAGAGCCTTCTCGTCGAACACCAACAAAAGTGATAAGATTTTTCAGTTCTTCAATCCTATACCAATCCTGCAAACTGTCGACCATGTCTCCCCCAATAATAAAATAAAACTTATCGTCTGGATAATCTTCCGTCAATTGCTCCATTGTATCAAAAGTATATGACTTACCCTGCCGGATCAGCTCTAGGTCAAGACTATGAAACCGCTTGTTCTCCTGAATAGCTTTCGTCACCATTTCCAGCCTCTCGTCTGATGAAACAGCCGCTTTCTGTTTATGTGGAGGAAGATACGAAGGAATAAACCAGATCTCATCTAATTTCATTGCTTCACATACTTGCTCTGCAATTATCAAGTGCCCCTGGTGTGGAGGATCAAATGTTCCGCCAAAGATTCCTATTCGTTTCATAATGGCTCTCCTTTACGGTAATTCGATTTGTTTATTATTCGCTGACTCCTTGTACAAAATAATCGTATTACCGATAAGTTGAACAAGGTTTGCCTCTGTATCATCAACAATCTCTCGTGCAACTTCAGAATTATCTTCAAAGCAATTTTGCAAAATACTTACCTTTATTAACTCTCTTTTTTCAAGTGCTTCTGATATTTGAGTAGTCATATTTTCATTAACTCCAGCTTTACCTACTTGAAATATCGGCTGAAGCTTGTGGGAGAGACCTCTTAAATACTTCTTCTGTTTACTTGTTAACATACTATTCTCCTTTCAGTTTCTCTTCGAATGCTGTCATTATCCTAGAGGCGGCAGTAGACTTACCAGACCAAATTTCAAAGGCAAGGATCGCTTGGTTTAATAACATCCCATGGCCATAATGAAGCCGTGCCCCCTGTCGTTCAGCTTCTTTTAATAAAGAAGTCTTTTTCGGGCGATAAACAATATCACTTACAATCGTATTGGCATTGATGCCTGTAAGGGAAATAAGCGTCCGGTTTTTCTCCGGCGCCATGCCTACTGAAGTCGTTTGAATTATCAGATCATACTGCGAGAGGTCTTCTTCTGCTTGCTGCAAGGTAAGGGCACTTGAAGTTGAATGTGCTTGTAAGTCTTCAATGACCCGCTGCGCTTTTTCAACCGTCCTGTTCGCCACATTTATCTTTTTTACCCCATGCTTAAGTAAGGCATAAAAAATACCCCTCGCGGCTCCACCACTGCCGAGAATGAGCACTTTGTCCGATGATTTCAGAGCATCATCGTATTGATTAAGCAAAGATGCCGCATAACCTCGTCCGTCAGTATTGTATCCTATTAAACGACCGTTATCGCTTTTCACAGTATTGACTGCACCCAGAAACTTAGCAGCTTCGTCTAACTCGTCCAGATAAGGGATGATCTTTTCTTTATACGGCACGGTGACATTAAAACCGTTAATTTTGCTGCCCTTAAGCTGCTCCATCTGATCTGGGAACTGTTCGGGATTACATTCATACAAGCTATATTCTCCTTCTATGCCATGCATGGTCAGCAGGCGATGGTGAATCCACGGAGAAAGAGAATGAGCGATCGGATAACCTATCAACCCTAATTGCATGTGATCTACCTCCTATATTAATGAGTTTCTTAGAGATACCCGAACACCTTCAGGTGCATAAGCTGTCACAGTTAGATTCCCTTCTGGAACAGTGATCCATCCCAACCCTGAAAACACAACATCCGTCTTCGGTCTCTCAATTTTAAAGGTTGTTCCCTTTAACGGTGGAAGCTGCTCAATTGTTTGCGAATCGGGGGGTGATAGTAACTCACCTAAATGGTGCTCATACAATTCATCGGCTTTTTCGAGCTTTGTTCGATGTATTGGCATATCATTAGAAAGGTAACAAATAAATGAACTGCGCTCCCCTGCTTCAAAGTCTAAACGAGCTAAACCACCGAAATATAAAGTTTGTTGCTCATTTAATTGGTAAACTTTCGGCTTCACTTCTTTCCTTGGTGTAATCACCTTTAAATCCTGATCTGATACGTAATGGGCCATTTGATGCCGGTGGATAACCCCGGGAGTATCGAATAATGAACTTTGAGCATCCAGTGGAATATCAATAAACCCGAGAGTTGTGCCAGGAAAATAGGAAGTAGTGATAGCATTCTCTACTCCGGATGTGCGATTTATCAATGCATTTATAAAGGTTGACTTTCCAACATTCGTTGTCCCAACTACATACACATCACCACGATCCCTATAGCGGTCGATCGCTATGGAGAGATCATCAATGCCCTGTTGCTTTTCAGCTGAAATTAAGTATATATCCTCTACCTTCAGTCCCTGCTCTTTTGCTTCATGGCGAAGCCATTGCTTTACTTTATTGTGATTTACTGACTTTGGAAGGACATCCATCTTATTACCGACCAGGATGATTGGATTTTGGCCCGTTAATCGCTTTAACCCAGGGATAAAACTCCCATTAAAGTCAAAAATATCAACCAGTTGCACAATGAGACCTTTATTTTTACTAATTTGATTTAACATCTCCAGGAAATCATCGTCCTGATAAGGAACATCCTGTACTTCATTGTAATGTTTTAGCCGAAAACACCGTTTACAAATAACATCGTCTTTCTCAAGTGCAGACTTTGGGGCAAAGCCAGGCTGTTTAGGGTCTGTAGACTGGATCACCGCTCCACATCCCTGACAAATTACTTCACTCATTGGCCGTTTCCCTCCTCCCAAGTAATCTTACCTTTACGTTTCATCCAACTTAAAATTCTCCGTTCAATTCTCCTGTTAAAACGAGTCCAAAAGCCGTCCGTTTCAACAATCGGTACAACTAATATAGTATATAACCCTGCCACGTTTCCTCCTAAAACATCTGTCATCAGTTGATCTCCTACTACGACAATTTCGTTTTTCTGGATTTTCATCTCTTTCCTGGCTCGTTTAAATGCTCTCGATAATGGCTTTCGGGCACTGTGAATAAACGATGTATTCAATGGTTCGGAAAATAATTTCACACGATTTTCATTATTGTTTGAGGCAATCGTAACTTGAATACCATGATGATTCATGAGTCGAAACCAGTTTACGATTTCCTCTGTTGCATCGGGCTCATCCCAAGCAACAAGAGTATTATCTAAATCTGTAATAATCCCTTTGATCCCTTTCCGTATTAAATCCTCTGGGTCTATATCATGTATGCTTTGTACATGCTCATTAGGTAAAAAATGTTTAAACATCACTAATCACTCCATCCTTCACGACAAAATCTCCTTACCCATCATATACAAAATTTCTACAGGATTCAAAACAATAGTGAAACTTTCCTCTTTATGCAAAGAATCGTTCGACAATTCGCGACAACGTTGCCCTGTGGATAAGTTTATGCACATATTCCACACCCCAAATCCTTTGTCTTCACTATCTTGCTAAACATTAACGTTACACTTATCTACAATTACCTGTAGATAAATGGTGTATTGTAGGCTATCTATGAAACATGGTAAGGTAAACGTGCATTACTTAACTATACTCTTTAATAAACAGGAGGTGGCTGCCACAAAAGTGGCAGAGAGATGAAGCAATTATCTGATACCCTGTTACTACAATCTTACCACAAAGCTATCGAACTCAATCTATCACAAGATTTTATTAAACAAATCGAAGAAGAAATACACGAACGCTCTATTGCCCATTTAATTAATAAGAAATTAAATCATGTAGGATAAAAGTGGAACCACCTACAAATACTGAGAATTATCAACTCGTTTCCAGGGGAGGAAACGAGTTTTTTATTTATATTTTCTTTCTTTACTTTTGTCGTGTCTCTACTTATTTAAAAGAATTGTCAAAAATACTCCATGATTCATTATCTGAAAGTAGTATTCAGTTGAATATTCCTTTACTTTTTGATTACAATTGAGTGAAGTAACATTTGCTTGAACGATATCACTTTTGAACTTAGCCAGAGGGAGGAACAACTAGATGCTATTGGCTGTACTATTGCCTTTTATTATTGCCATTTTTATCCCATTCCTAAGCAAATGGAAAGATAAATTTCATACTGGCTTCATTGTAACCGCTGTACCCACTGTGATTTTTATTTATTTTGCTCAATTTTTAGGTTCGGGATTTGATCCGGTATCAAGAGAATATACTTGGATACCATCGTTAAATATGAATATCGTCTTTTATTTAGACGGATTGAGCTTATTATTTGTTCTGCTAATAAGCGGAATCGGTTCCCTAGTTGCTTTTTATTCGATCTATTATCTACATAAATCAGAGCAGCTAGGACATTTTTACGTTTACTTTCTATTATTTATGGGATCGATGTTAGGAGTAGTCCTTTCCGATAACGTGTTCGTGCTATATACGTTTTGGGAGTTTACTTCGTTGTCATCCTTCTTACTTATTGGTTATTGGCACTATAAAGAGGGATCTAGATACGGTGCCCTAAAGTCAATGTTGATCACTGTATTTGGCGGTCTCAGCTTACTGGGTGCCTTAGTTTTCATGAGTGTGATTACAGGGACATCAAGCATTCAGCAGATGATTCTTCAGCAGGAGCTTATTCTGAATCACCAATTCTTCCCTCTAATCCTTGTTTTAATTTTATTAGGTGCTTTTACAAAGTCGGCACAGTTTCCATTTCATATCTGGCTGCCAGATGCAATGGAGGCTCCAACTCCTGTCAGTGCGTACCTGCACTCGGCAACAATGGTTAAAGCCGGACTCTTTTTAGTGGCCAGATTTTCACCTATGTTATCAACATCTGATTGGTTTTTTATCATTGTCTCAAGTGTTGGGATTGTTACACTATGTTGGGGGTCCTATATGGCCGTACGTCAAACCGATCTCAAAGCCATCCTGGCCTTCTCGACAATCAGTCAACTTGGAATGATTATGGCCATGCTTGGATTTGGAACAAAGGTTGCCGTATTTGCAGCCGTCTTCCACATCTTGAATCATGCAACCTTTAAAGGAAGCTTGTTTATGGTCGCCGGGATTGTTGATCATGAAACAGGTTCGCGCGATATTCGTAAACTTGGTGGACTGATGACATTCCTTCCGATCACTGCAACATTAGCCCTGTTCGCTTCCTTTTCTATGGCAGGTGTCCCATTGCCATTCTTAAACGGGTTTTACAGTAAAGAATTATTCTTTGATTCTGCAATTCATTTACAACAAACTACAACTGGATTCATTGCTTTTCTAAAAACAGCCTTCCCTTACCTGGCCGTTTTCGGAAGTATCTTCACGTTCGTCTATTCTATGTATTTCTTTTTCGGGACATTCAGAGGGAAAGCGAACGTGCACGAGCTTCCTAAGAAGCCGCATGAAGCACCATTTGGAATGCTCGTATCACCGATGATCTTAGTGGCTGGAGTCATTGTCATTGGACTCTTTCCTCAATTGATCAATGAACCCTTGATCGCCCATGCGGCTTCAGCCGTAAAAGGCTTTGATCTTCCTGGTCATCACATAGCCTTTTGGCATGGAATTAAACTGCCGCTGATTATGTCACTGACCGTGATCGTATTTGGTACGGTTCTTGTCCTATCTATGAGTAAATGGCAAGGAATCTACCGGTTTATCCCTGGGGGCTTAAGCCTCAATAAATTCTATGATGGACTCGTTGATCGAACAGTAGAATACTCTTCTGCTTTAACTAAGGGCTATATGAACGGTTCGATCGGTCGGTATGTCCGCTTAATTGTAGGAGCGATTATTATTGGCAGCTTCGGCATCATGATAGCAACAAATGGGTTTCGTCTGGAAACTGGGAACCTTGCCGAAGTGACTATAACAGAATTGTTTGTGGCAGTGATGATGGTCATTGCCGCTATCGGCACGATCATAGTCAGAAACCGAATTGCTGCGATTCTCATTTTAGGGGTTGTAGGATATGGTCTCTCGCTCTTGTTCGTCATCTATCGAGCTCCCGACCTGGCTCTGACTCAATTTATTATCGAAACCGTTACACTGGCCCTGTTCTTGCTTGTGTTTTATCACTTGCCCAAGTTTGAGAACCATACTCAATCCGCAAAGACTAAAACTGTTAATTTAATTATCTCAATCGGCTTTGGAGCCCTCATGACGATGGTGGCCATTTCTGCCCATAGCAGCAAGATGTTTGATTCGATTGCCAGTTATTTTATCGAAAACTCTTATAAACTCGGCGGTGGAGATAATATTGTTAATGTGATTCTAGTGGACATGCGCGGACTGGATACATTGTTTGAAATTACTGTACTTGGAATAGCCGCGATGGCCATCTATGGACTGATTCGATTACGTGGAAACAGGAAGGGGGATTAAATCATGGAAATCGTTATGGCCGTTCTTGCTGGTATTTTATTTACCACAGCCGTTTATAACCTCCTCCAGAAGCAGATGCTTCGTATTATCATAGGTACAGCGCTGCTTTCTCACGGTGCACATTTATTTATCCTGACTATGGGAGAGCTGAAAAGAGATAAACCACCTATTCTTTCGGAAGGGGTTGAAAATTATACGGACCCGCTTCCACAAGCATTAATTCTCACTTCCATTGTGATCAGCTTTGGGATCACGAGTTTATTACTCGTCCTAGCTTATCGAACATCTAAAATCAATGGTACAGATAATATGGAGCAATTGAGAGGTAACGATTATGAGTAATTTAATATCACTTCCCATTATCCTGCCGCTTCTGGCAGGAATTATAGTCGCATTTTTTGCAAATAAGTTACCGCTGGCACGAGCGATATCAAAAGTGATTGCTTTAACAAACCTGGCTGTGACCGGTTTTATTCTTTATCGAATTTACCAAAATGGACCCATTATTCTTGAAACCGGTGACTGGGCAGCTCCCTATGGCATTATCCTCGTAGGGGACATGTTATCGATAACGCTCGCTTTCACTACCAACCTTGTCGCCGTTGCCTGCGTTTTTTATGCATCAAAATCCTTGACGGAACAACAGGAATCTTATTATTTTTACAGCTTTTTCTTCTTGTTGATTACTGGGGTCAGTGGTGCATTTATAACAGGGGATATTTTCAACCTGTTTGTGTTTTTTGAAGTGTTGCTGATGGCATCCTATGGCCTAATCGTGCTTGGAAATGGACGAGCTCAACTTCGTGAGTCGATGAAATATGTATTGATCAATCTGTTTTCTTCCATGGTTTTTGTCACAACAGTTTCTTTCTTGTATTCGGTTGTAGGAACATTGAATATGGCTCACATTGCTGAGCGTGTTCAGGAAGTGGATCAGCAAGGAATCCTGACGACAATCGGTATTTTATTATTCTTTGTGTTTGCCACGAAGGCAGCCGTCTTTCCATTGTATTATTGGCTCCCCAACTCCTATAGCGCGCCCAACCCTGTTGTATCAGCATTATTTGGGGCTTTATTGACGAAAGTAGGAATTTATTCGATCCTAAGAGTTTTCACATTGATCTTTGCCTGGGAAGCAGATTTAACCCATACCCTCTTCATTTATTTAGCAGCTTTCACAATGATTTTTGGTGTGATCGGTGCTTTATCAACGAATAATATAAAATTGATTATGGCTTACAATATTATTCCAGCAGTAGGGTTTATGATAATGGGGATAGGTATTTTTACGGAAACATCGATCAGTGGTACGGTTTACTATTTAATTCATGATATGGTGATCAAGGCCGCATTCTTTTTATTAATTGGAGTTATCGTCTACGCAGCCGGAACCTCCGACTTAAGAAAAATAAAAGGGTTGATTCATCATTACCCTGTGCTCGGCTGGTTTTTCTTTATTGCCACTCTCGTCCTTGCAGGTATTCCTCCGTTTAGCGGATTCATTGGAAAGCTTCTCCTCATCCGGGGAGCCTTGGCTCAGGAGGAGATTTTGATTGTCATTGTTGCTCTCATCTCCAGCCTGCTCATTCTCTTTTCCATGATCAGAATCTTTATTCAAGGATTCTGGGGAGAGAAAACACAGCTTGCTCATCCTGAGCGAAAGCAGGCTGCCAATAAGATGACCTGGCCAATTGGATTTCTGTTATCCATTTCTGTGCTTCTCGGGGTAGGGGCTGAGTGGTTTTACCCTTCTGTTGAATGGATAGGTGAATATTTAATGAATCCGCAAATTTATATCGATTCTGTTCTAAAGGAGTAGAAAGCTTATGCCATTTCAAATCGTCATCAATTTGATTTTAGCTGCGATGTGGATGTTTTTAAGTGAAACTTACAATGTTAAAACATTCATTGTCGGCTACCTATTAGGAATTGCCCTGCTCTTTTTATTGCAACGATTCATTCCTGATGCTTTTTACATGAAAAAAGCAGGTAAAGTCATTAAATTAATTTTATTATTTATTCGCGAGCTTATACTATCAAATATTGATATTGTCAAACACGTTTATCGTCCAAAGCTTGATATTCAGCCTGGGATTTTTGCTCTTCCTACCGAGTTAAAAAGTAATTGGGAGATTACGCTGTTAGCAAATTTGATAACTTTAACTCCTGGAACTTTATCCTTAGTCATTAGTGATGATTATTCCGTCATCTATGTCCATGCGATGGATATTGCTGATGTCGAAGAGTCAATAAGCGAGATTAAGGAAACATTTGAGAAAGCCATCATGGAGGTGACTCGCTAATGGGAGATATTTTAAATCTCACCCAATCACTTATCGACATCTCTGTGATTATCGCAATCATAGGTGTTTCTATTTCCTTGCTTTTGCTTCTTTATCGCACGGTGAAGGGACCGACCAATTCGGACCGTGCTGTGGCCCTTGACACCATTGGGGTTAACATTATGGCACTTGCAGGATTAATCGCCATCCACCTCGTAACCACTAAAGTAAATGATGTCATTTTGCTTATCGGAATCTTGCTGTTCATTGGAAATGTAGGATTGGCCAAATTTCTAGAAAAGGGTGTTATTATTGAGCGGGATATGGATTAACGCTGTACTTGATATTCTGATTTGTCTTTGTCTGCTCTTTGGGACATTTTTTATAGTGTCTACGGCTTTAGGTGTGTTAAGATTTCCAGACGTGTACACACGACTTCACGCAGCCACTAAGAGCTCAACGTTAGGAATTACGGGTATTCTTATCGGGGCTTTCCTGTTTATGTACGTTGAGCATGGGATTGTCAGCGGAAAGTTATTGTTGGGCATCCTTTTCATCCTGTTAACAGCCCCAGTTACAGGGCATGTTCTTGGGAGGTCTGCTTACTATAGTCGAGTTCCTTTAAGTGATAAAAGTGTTGAAGATGAATATAAAAGTAATTTAGAAAAAGTAAAAGAACACTAAATCGTACTACTAGCAAAGAAGCCGGATATCCCGGCTTCTTTTTTAATCTTACTTTTTCTTTACTGTACAAGCACAGGGACACGCCTGCGCACATACACTTGTGATAGGCACGAGCCTAATACTTACGGAGGTGTGTGCATTGTGAGCAGTCTAATCGCTTCCATACTTTATTTCTTTAAGGAATCGCTTCTATTCATGTCGTATGTCAAAAATCAGGCTTTCCCCAACCCACTGTCGAAAGAGGAAGAGGCCAGACAGCTTAAACTTATGGAGGAAGGCAGCCGCGAAGCAAGAGACACTTTAATTGAGCATAATTTAAGACTCGTAGCTCATATTGTCAAAAAGTTTGAAAATACAAAGGAGGATTTCGAGGATTTAATTTCAATTGGAACGATAGGTTTGATAAAAGGCATAGAGAGCTATTCTACGGGGAAGGGAACCAAATTGGCCACGTATGCTGCAAGATGTATTGAAAATGAAATCCTGATGCATTTACGTTCCACTAAGAAGATGAATAAAGACATCTCTTTGCAAGATCCGATCGGTCATGACAAAGAAGGAAATGAATTAAACTTGCTCGATATTTTGCAAGCAGATGTCGAGGATATTGTGGAAGAAATACAGCTTCACATGGAGCTTGAACAAATCAAGGAGTTTATCACCGTATTAGATGAACGGGAAAAAGAGGTGATTGTTTTCCGTTACGGACTTGGAGACACTGATGAGCGAACCCAGCGGGAGATTGCTAAGGAGCTTGGCATTTCGAGAAGCTATGTTTCCCGAATCGAGAAGAGAGCCTTAATGAAAATCTTTCATGAATTTTATAAACAAAGCAAACAAGGTAAATCTTCTTAACAACAGTTTCTGGCTAGGAAACATAAGTAAAGCCACTGCACAGGCAGTGGCTTCTATTCTTCAAGTAAACGCTGGCGCAGTTTCTTCAACTTGAGAACTAGCATAAATGCGGAACCTAATAACCCTGCGATCATGACTAGCAAATAAAGATAAGCTGAAGAATGATATTCATAGATACTTATCAGTACGCCAATATATAAATAGCTGCTCAATATGAGTAACGTTAACGTAAAACGTTTATAATCTGTAATTTTGTTCTCGATCGATTCGGCAGACTTCATAATGCCACCTCCTGCACGTACAACTATAGTAACATATCTATAGTCAAACAGGAGCGGTAATTTCTTCTAGTCTAGTGATGAAAGCATCTTCATGATCATCGTTGCAGCATTCGTTGCCGCCTTTGGAAGGAATTGGTCAAATGAAATGGAAGATTCCTTCCCAGCGATGTCTGAAAGAGCCCGGATCACAACGAAGGGCGTACTATATTTATAGCATACCTGGGCGATCGCTGCGGCTTCCATCTCTGCAGCAATCATCTCAGGGAATTTACCTCGTACAAAGTTGACACGAGCTTCCTCTTGCATAAAAGAATCACCTGTAGCAATGATCCCTTTTTTCGCCTTCGCATCTGTTGACTTCACGGCCTCCATCGCCTTCTCCATCAAAACAGAATCTGCCGGATACATAGCGGGTAGTCCAGGAACTTGTCCGTATTCATATTTAAAGGCTGTCACATCCACATCGTGATGAGTAACCAGTGTAGAAATCACCAGATCTCCGACTTCCAGTTCCTTCGCAAATCCTCCCGCTGAACCCGTATTAATAACGCGATCAATGGTAAACCTTTCATGCAAAATCGTCGTTGCAATTGCAGCATTTACTTTTCCAATTCCTGATTTTAGCAGGACAACTGGCTGATCACATAATAAGCCTTTTATAAACACACTCCCTGCCGCTTCGACGGTTTCCTCCATGGTCATTTTGTTTTTTAGTAGTTCTATTTCTTCGTCCATTGCTCCGATTATTCCGATCGCCATGCTTTAGCTCTCCTTCGCTTAGTCCATTTTCTACTGATAAGGGTTACTTGCCAGCTCTTCTACTTTAACTGGTTTATAGCCTGCACCTTCTACCCAGTGTATATAAACACGATACGTCTGCTGTTGCGCTTTATCTGAGACAGTGGCTTCTACTTTCTGCGGTCCGCCCCCGTTTTCCACTCGCCAGGCAATCATGTTGCTCGTATCGATTGAAGTAGCCTTACTTGCAGCTTGTAAGATTTCCTGCCAATCCTGAGAGGACTTTTCATAGGTCACGGTATGGTTGCCACTGGTTTGCTGCTCTGTCGCGACCGGTTCCCAATCTTTAGTAATCACACGGTCTACATTTTTCTTATCACTTTCTTTAATGACCGCGTCTTCTTCCTTTTTATTTTTCTCTTGTTCTTTATCTTTTTGTTGTGAGGACTCACTATCCTGTTCTTCTTGTTCGTCCGTTATTACGTTTAATTCTTGATCATTAGAAGAATTACCATTATCTGCTTGCTGATTACTGGCTGTCTGCTCACTTTCTCCTCCAAAAATAAAGGAGGCTATAAATACAACGATCAACAATGCTCCTGCCCCTGCGAGCCATGTGACCAGTCTAGTACCTTTTCTTTTTTTCTCAAATCGGTTTGCTCTTGAAAAAGAAGATTCTTTTTCACTCATAGTTTCCCCTCCTCTTCTACCCCACCTATTATACATGAAAAAAGTAAGGCTCTAAAATGCACTAAAGTCATAACACCTGGCTTTAATGTTAGAGAAAAAGACAGGGAAGCCCCTGCCTTTCTGAGTTTACTTAGTTGTCACAGATACAATCTTGACATCAAGTTCTCCGCCTGGAGTCACTACAGTTACCTGATCTCCTACTTCATGACCGATTAAACTTTGAGCCATTGGTGAATCATTACTAATTTTCCCTTCGAAGGGATCAGCTTCGGCGCTTCCTACGATCGTATAAGTCTCCTCATCGCCGTCTGGAAGCTCTTGAAAGGTAACCGATTTACCCATGGATACCATATCAGGATTGTCATTATCATTTTCAATGATAACCGCATGACGGATCATATTTTCAACATGCTGGATTCTCGCTTCCACAAAAGCTTGTTCATCCTTTGCAGCATCATACTCAGAGTTCTCAGATAAATCACCGAACCCGCGTGCTTCTTTAATTCGTTCAACCACTTCTTTTCGGCGTTCATTTTTTAAATGCTCAAGTTCTTCTTGAAGCTTTACTTTACCTTCTTCAGTCATATAATAGCTTTTCTCTTGTGCCATTTCCAATACACTCCTCTTTCCGACAAAAAATGACCGTTATCCCGGCATATAGCGAAATGAGCAGTACATTATGTACGCTCATTTGATAACTAATATAGTGTATCTGGGACATAGGTTTTCTAGAACTTCTATCATGAACTATGCCAGATATCTTATAATTTTTCAACTATTTTCTTTACTAAGTTTTTGTCCTTTTTCATATAGAACCGTCTGGATCTTCGTAGCCATTAAATCAATGGCTACATGATTCTGACCGCCTTCTGGGATGATCAAGTCAGCATATCGCTTCGTTG
This sequence comes from Halobacillus naozhouensis, assembly GCF_029714185.1. Lineage (NCBI taxonomy): Bacteria > Bacillati > Bacillota > Bacilli > Caryophanales > Bacillaceae > Halobacillus > Halobacillus naozhouensis. The sequence goes on from NZ_CP121671.1 coordinate 2,489,365, forward strand.
GCTCCACAAACTGAAGATGCATGGGCCGCACCACATTCGTATATTGTTCAATGACCGAATCCAATGTCCGTCCTCGTTCATTAATATCACGCATCATTCTTCGTATAATTCGAACGTCAGCATCGGTATCCACAAACACTTTAATATCCATTAAATCACGTAGCCGAGCGTCCTCTAATACTAATATTCCTTCGACAATAATGACTTCCTTAGGTTCAATCTTGATCGTTTCTTCAGACCTCGTGTGCATCTTATAATCGTAAACAGGTTTTGAAACTGTCTTTTGTTGAATCAGATCGTTTAAATGGTCGATGAGTAAATCATTATCAAAAGCCAGAGGATGGTCATAGTTTGTCTTCAACCTTTCTTCAAGAGGAAGATGACTCTGATCCTTATAATAATAATCTTGCTCAACCATAAGAATTGTCTTATCAGCAAAACGCTGAATAATAGAACGGGTTACACTTGTCTTGCCAGAGCCTGTCCCTCCAGCTACACCAATTACAACAGGTTTATCACTCATGCTTATGGGTTCTCCTTTCATCCCAAAAAGTCGGTTTAATTTGTATAGTTATGGTTCTTAACAGTAATGGCTACTCCATCACCAATCGGAACAACCGATGTATGATATTGTTCTTGAGCTGCCAACCATTGGTTGAAATTTCGAATCTTCTTAGCCAATTTTGCCATTCGTTTTGTGGCCTGGCGGTCGTCTGCCACATATCCTTTAAACAGAACGTTATCAGTAACAATCATCCCGTTTTCCGATAACAGTGGGGCATATAAATGGAAAAACTCTTCATATTTACCTTTGGCAGCATCTATAAAAATGAAATCAAAGGGAGCGGATTGACTCACTTTATTTTTTAAGTCTAGTGCATCACCATGAAAAATCTCAATACAATCTTGCACCTGAAATTTGCAGACATTTTCAACCGCTTGCTCAAAACGCTCCCCATCTCTTTCTATCGTCGTAATCGAGCTGTTTGGAGCAGCCTCGTGCATTCGAAGCGCAGAGTATCCAATCGCCGTACCAATCTCAAGCAGCTTATTTGGTTTGTGCAAACGGATTAGCTGCATCAAGAATTGAATGCCTAAAGGTTCCATAATGGGGACTCCCTGTTTACGTGCCTCATGTTCTAATTGTTTTAGTGCTTCGGACGATTCCGGCAGTAAAGATTGCAAGTACGCATTTTGTTCCATTAATATGCTGTCCCCTTTCTTATTGGACAAGTCCATTTACAACCCTGTTATTTTAACATAAACAAAGAGAGGAATGCGAGTGATTCTCTGCATTCCTCTCTTTTACGCTTATGAAATGTGTTCTTCTTTTAACTTGTTGTGTTCCTCAAGTGTTTTTGAGTAATAAATATTGCCTTCATCATCTGCCAGGAAGTATAGGTAATCGGACTCAATCGGGTTAGCTGCCGCTTCAATGGCATTTTTGTGGAAGCTTGAAATAGGTCCTACTGGTAACTCTTTAACATGATAGGTGTTGTAAGGTGATTCTACTTCGAGATCCTCATAAAGCACACGATCTTTATGCTCACCAAGTGCATAAAGAACTGTTGGATCCGTCTGCAGTTTCATCTCTTTTTCGATTCGATTATAAAAAACACCTGCAATTTTCTTTCTGTTCTCCGCTGTTCGAGCCTCATTTTCAAGTAATGAAGCCATCGTAATTCCTTCATGGAGCGTCATTTTTCGCTTAGCAAAAGCATCACGATAAGGCAGAACAACTTTCTCAGTCCGTTTGATCATTTTTTCAACAATTTGTTCGATACTTGGATCCTCAACATAAAAGGCATAGGTTGAAGCAAACAAGTAGCCTTCTAGAGGATATCGGATTTCCTGTTTTAAAATGACATCATCCAGCAAAGCAGGATGTTGTTCGATGAGTTGGTTTACATACTCCCGGTCGTTCACTTTCGCCATAAACTCTTCTTTTGTAAACTTCAACTCTTTGGCATAGGATTCAGCTATTTGCTCCAATGTATAGCCTTCCGGAATCGTAACACTAAATACTGGGTCTTTCCTGACTTTCCCTGTTTTTAATGATTCAATAATTTGATCAATTGTCATCGCAGAAGTAAATTGATACGTCCCTGCTTGAAAGCCTGTCTCATTTTTAAACTTTGTGTAAAACCTGAAAATAAGAGCATTATTAATCACATTATTTTCTTCTAATATTTGAGCAATTTGCGAAGTTGAAGACCCCAGTGGTATTTTAATATTCTTCTGTGTTTCGTCATCTGGATCTACAGGCTGCAGTGCATTGTTGATATAAAAATATCCTGACACGCCCCCAACTAGAAGAACGATGATAATTGTGGTTAAAACAATCGAAACAATTTTACGAACTGTGCTTGCTTCTTCACTTCTCTTTTTTATGCGGTCTTTATATTTCTTCTTAAAATTTGAATCAGACAACAACGTTCCTCCTTCCGTCCGCTACATTATACTACAAATAACGCGCTATTTTCCATATCTTCACACAATATACATGATAACCTGAAAGTTGTGCAAATCATCAAATCGATTCCACAAAAAAAGCCTATAGCCTTCAGGCTATAGGCAGATCATAAATAATGGTACATAACTTACGTTAAATCTTCATCTGCGAGCGTGTTTAACATTTCCTCTACCATTTCCCACTCTTCGTCTGATTCGATTTGATAAAGAGCTAAGTCGTCTTCTTCATTTCCTTTCTCTTCATATCGGAAAGCAAATACTTCGACTTCGTCTCCTTCTTTTTGCTCTGCCGGTACGACTGCTATATAGGATTGCTCCGTTTGCTCTACGTCAAATGTAAACAATACTTCAAATAAATGTTCTTCTCCGTTTTCATCCGGGATGATAATTCGCTCTTCTTTTTCTAATGCCATTAGTGTGAGCCTCCTTATTGTTGTGAATCTAAATAACTTTGCAGAATGATCACTGCAGCCATCTTATCAATGACTTTCTTCCTTTTTGCACGGCTGACATCTGCTTCGAGCAAAACACGCTCTGCAGCCATGGTAGTCAGCCGTTCATCCCATAGATGAACGACCAGCTTATAATGTTTCTCCAGCCATTTTGCAAATTGCTGGCTGGCTTCGCCTCGGGGACCGATCGTGCCATCCATATTTTTAGGAAGACCTACAACAGCTTCTGTAATATTATTCTCATCTATCAGCGTTTTCAGAGGCTCCTTAGCTGTCGTATAATTTCGTTCATCCCATTTCAATGTGGTAAGGCCTTGGGCTGTCCATCCCAGTGCATCTGAGATAGCAACACCAATCGTTTTCTCCCCTACATCTAATCCAATTTTTTTCATTAAGCATCTCCATTATTCTTTTCCAGATAAAATTTGACTAATTCTTCAATAAGCTCGTCCCGCTCCATTTTGCGTATTAGATTTCTTGCATCCTGATGGCGTGGAATGTAAGCCGGGTCACCCGAGAGCAAATACCCTACAATCTGGTTGATTGGATTATAGCCCTTCTCCTGCAAGGAATTGTGTACAGATAATAACACGGACCGGACATCCTCTTCAAATGGTTCTTCTGAGAAATTAAAGCGCATCGTCTTGTCCATTGAACTCATTTACAGTCACCTCGCACTTCATAGTATTTAACTCCATTATATACCTATTTATAGGAATGTAAAAACTAGTTGTTATTGCTTGCGTATTCTTTGGCATATTTCAGGGCTTCAGGGATCTTTGCAGCATTCTTTCCTCCGGCTTGTGCCATGTCTGGACGGCCGCCACCCCCACCACCGCAGATGGCTGCAGCTTGTTTAATTAGATGACCTGCATGATATCCTTTTTCGATTAAATCCTTGGAAACTCCTGCAATAAGCTGAACTTTTTCTCCATTAGGTGTTGCCAGCAGGATTATCCCGGAGCCAATGTTTTGTTTTAAATCATCAACCATTGCCCGGAGCGCATTCATATCCTTAACGTCTACTTGTTTAGCTAAAACATTCACACCCTCTACTTCTTCGATCTCATCAAGGATAGAAGCAGCTTCTATATTAGAGATTTTAGTGGATAGTGATTCATTTTCTCTTTGAAGCTGCTTAATTTCTTGATGCAGGGCCTGAATGCGATCAGGGACCGTCTCAATCTTCGTCTTCAATAAAGAACCTGTCTCTTTTAGAAGAGATTCTTTGTTATTCATGTATTGATAGGCAGCTTTAGCTGTTACAGCCTCCATTCTTCTCGTTCCTGCGCCTATACCTGATTCAGTAACAATCTTAAATAACCCAATTTCGGCCGTATTATTTACATGACAGCCTCCACAAAGTTCGAGACTATAATCTCCTATCTCAACGAGCCGAACTTCTGAACCATATTTTTCCCCAAATAAAGCCATTGCTCCTTTTTCCTTCGCTTCTTGTAAAGAAGTATAGGCAACGGAAACAGGAATCGATTGCCATATTCTTTCATTCACAATGGCTTCAATCTGTTCTATTTCTTTATCTGTTACAGACCCAAAATGGGAGAAATCAAAGCGAAGACGATCTGTTGCTACAAGTGAGCCAGCCTGATTGACATGCTCGCCTAATACATCTTTCAATGCCTGGTGAAGCAGGTGTGTAGCCGTATGATTCTTAACGATAAAGGTCCTTTGTTTTTGATCGACTTCTGCTAAAACAAGCTCACCCTTTCTGACCGTTCCGTGTTTTACAAAAGCCTCATGCATATTTTGCCCGTTTGGAGCTTTTTGAACAGTGGTCACTTCAAGCAAGGCTTCACCCGCTTTAACCGTGCCCTTATCTGCAATCTGCCCGCCGCTTTCAGCATAAAAAGGTGTGTTCTCCAAGAAGAAATAGACTCTATCTCCCTCGCCTGCTTCTGAAGCAAAGTCTTCTCCTTTGATCAGTTCAACCACCTTCGTTTCGATGGAAAGCTGATCATAACCAATAAATTCACTTGCCACATGAACCTCTCCAAGGACTCCTGCCTGGACTTGCATACTATCAGACTTCTGTCGTGCATTACGAGCACGTTCTCTTTGTTTCGCCATTTCTGTCTGATACCCTTCTTCGTCTATTGTAAATCCAGCCTCGGCAATATACTCCTCCGTGAGCTCCTTCGGAAATCCATATGTGTCATAAAGACGAAAAACTTCTGAACCAGGGAAGATGTTGCTGCCTTTCTCTGTCTCCTGTTTCATAATCGTAGAAAGAATGGCCAGGCCATCGTTTAATGTTTCATGGAAGCGTTCTTCTTCCGTACGAATTACATTCTGGATAAATTCTTGCTTTTGTTGCACCTCTGGATAAAAGTCATGCATGATTTTTGCTACTTCAGGAACGAGCCTGTACATAAATGGCTGGTCAATTCCAATCTGTTTTGCAAATCGAACAGCCCTCCGCAATAATCGGCGAAGGACATACCCACGTCCTTCATTAGAGGGCAACGCTCCATCACTAACAGCAAATGTAACCGTGCGCATATGGTCAGCAATTACTTTGAACGCCGAATCATGTGCAACATCTTTTCCATACTCATAACCCGAGATGGCTTCTGTTGCTTCAATGATTGGCATAAACAAATCCGTTTCAAAGTTGGTTGGCGTGTCCTGAATAACGCTAACCATCCGCTCGAGCCCCATTCCTGTATCAATGTTCTTTTTTGGAAGCGGTGTGTACGTATCATCAGGATTGTGATTAAATTGGGAGAATACAAGGTTCCATATTTCCAGATAACGCTCATTTTCTCCTCCAGGATATAATTCTGGATCAGCTGGATCATCTCCATACGCTTCACCACGATCATAGAAAACCTCCGTGTTGGGACCGCTTGGACCTTCGCCAATGTCCCAAAAGTTCTCTTCTAACCGGATGATCCTTTCTTCTTCTACCCCAATCTGATCTTTCCAAAGGGAGTAGGCCTCATCGTCTTCAGGATGAACAGTAACGGAAAGTTTTTCAGGATCAAAACCGATCCAGTCTGGGCTCGTAAGAAATTCCCATCCCCAGGCCATGGCTTCTTCCTTAAAATAGTCGCCGATTGAGAAGTTTCCGAGCATTTCAAAAAATGTATGGTGACGAGCCGTGAAACCTACATTTTCAATATCATTAGTACGGATCGACTTTTGCACATTTACAATTCTCGGATTCTCTGGGATAACCCTACCATCAAAGTATTTCTTTAAGGTAGCTACACCACTATTAATCCATAATAGAGATGGGTCTTCGTGTGGAACGAGTGAGGCACTCGGTTCGACACTGTGTCCTTTTTCTTTAAAAAAGTCTAAAAACATTTGGCGTACTTCAGCCGAAGTCAACGATTTCATCTTCCTACCTCCTATAATGATATCTCCATACAAACGAAAAACTCCCGTTCCTGCATTATGCAGGGACGGGAGTTTATCTCCGCGGTACCACCCTGATTATAGACAATAACATTTTGCCTATCACCTTAAAACGCATAACGGGGCGCTTGCCGGCGGGGATTAACCGCACTCAGGAATAGCGTTCAACAGAGCTTCTTTTCATACTTCTTTCAGCCTGGGGAAGTATCTCTCTTCTAAAGGGGCTGCTGCCTACTGATTTCCTTCAAAGTGTTCATCGTTCATATAGTATTGATATGCGCTATTATAGATAACATCTGTTTATCTGTCAACGCGCACGGACGAATGGCTGATCTCCTCAACCACCACTTTTAAACAAGTAAGGACCGGAACAGCGGCGATCATACCTACCACACCGGCAAGCTCACCGCCCGCCAGTAGAGCTAGTATAATTAATAGTGGATGGATGTGAATACTTTTTCCCATAATATAAGGAGATAACAAGTTTCCTTCCATGATCTGAATCACAAAAATAGCAATGAGTGCTATAATAAGTGTTTTTACAGAAATCGTAACCGCCACGATTAAAGCTGGAATCGCCCCAAGCAATGGTCCAAAGTAGGGGATAATATTAGTAATCCCAGCCACTACTCCCAATACGAGCGGATAAGGCAGCCCGGCGAGCCAAAAACCAACCGTCGCAAAAAAGCCGACAAATAAGCTGATAAGTAATTGTCCTCTAATGTAGCCCCCCAGTGAATGACTAAGTTTACCGCTTAGATGTTTGGCTTCGTTATGCCATTTTTCCGGGAGCAGACGCAGCAGAGAATGAAAGATTAGTGAATGGTCCTTTAAGAAGTAGAACGTCATCACTGGAATTACAGCCAATAATATAATCACGTTAAATACTCCGCTTAAAGCAGTAACTGCTGACATCAGCCATTCACTAAGCCATGCTTCAAAGTCAGAAAAGTGCTCATCCAGATGTTCATGAATGCCATCCGGAAAACGTTCTGTCTGTGCATAAAATTCGCTTGTCCAGTTTTGATAGGCTTCCATTAAATTCGGTAGTTGAACACTTAAAGCTTTCAACTGTTCCAATAAGTGCGGGTAACCACGATAAAGGGAGAAACCAGTGATTGAAAAAAAGACAGCAAAGATAAGCAGGATCGATAGCCCCCGCGATAAACCAAGCCCCTCTAAAAATTGAACAACTGGATGGAGCAATAAAGATAACACTATTGCGAGTATAAAGGGTAAAAGAATTCGCAGGATCATCAGTACTACATGGTCATAATAGGGATACAGCCAAGCTAAAATAAGCATGAACAGTAACACTACGAAGCCTATGACACTACGACTGATCCATTTAACGGCTCTCTCGCTCATTATGATCCCGACTGATAGAAAATATCATTTAAGGAACTTAAACTTCCATCCTCTTCTATTTGATTAATATTCACCTTTCCATCTTCAATTGACAATTCAATAAAACATGTCCAGCAATAATATTGGTCATTGCCTATTCGCCCTAAATTTCGACCCTGGCAATTTGGACATTTCATAGGACATACTCCTTTTTTTACCAAGTAGTATGTCCTATGTTATCTCCCTTCATACATGAAGAAGGCTTTCTATCCAGCTTATCGATTCATTTACAAATTGATCGGAAGGATTTGAATGTGGAGTATGTTCGAATATGAAATATTTAGCCTGCCCACGGGCCAAGTATTCGACGATTGGCTTGATTCTGAAATACTCGTTTGATTCCTCTAAAGCAGGATGTGGCGGCACCCAAATATACTTTGCTCCTTCAATTAAAATATTATGTAAGTGGACTACTTTAATAAACGGCTGCAGCTGCTTAAGGTATACAGGCCACTCTTCTCCAACTGCTAATAAATAGTCGCCAATATCAATGCAAAGCGATAAGCCATATGCTTCCCATAATTGCTTAGGGAAATCATGAAGAATTTCTATATTATGAGGAGACATGGAAGGCCCAAGTTTAGGCTCACAAACAATGAGAATCTTATAGTTTTCCTGCAATCTGTTGAGAAAACTCAAACCCTCCTTCACTCTCTCTATTATATCCTGGCTGCTGCTATCCTTTATAAAAGGGAAGTGAACAAGCACATAAGCAGCACCTAACTGGGATAATGTACGGACTTCATCCTCAAACTGCAGTCTAGCCTGTTCAGGTTCAAAAGATATGAAGTCGAGCAGATCATATTTACTCTCCCCACGTATAAGCGGAGAGTGGATGCCATAGCGATATCCCTTTTCCCTGGACAGTTGCAAGAATGATTCAAAGTCTATATAGGTTGGAAATTCTCCTATTTCTACGTGTTTAAACCGAGCGTTAAATAAACGTGCGAACTGATTTGGATTTGACATAATCGTACTGCCTGAAAAACCTAATTCATGGGTCACGATGGTACCTGCCTTTACATAAAATCATAAGGGGAAAGTTCCTCTTCTTCCTCATTCAACTCATTAACCGTTTCGTTCTGCAGTTTTTCTACTAAGTGAGTATACCTTAAATTTGTATCAGTCGTCTGCACACCTTCGAGGAAAGCATTTGTGTCCCCGCATATAATAAGAGAATGCTTCGATCTCGTTATTGCCGTGTACAACAGATTTTTCCTGAGCATTCTGCGATAGCTGCGTACAACGGGCAAAATCACAATAGAAAATTCGCTTCCCTGCGATTTATGAATGGACGTGCAATAGGCATGCATGATGTTATTAAGGTTTTTTTTTGGATAGACGACTTCTTTACCATCATAATCGACGACGACCTGCTCCACTTGATCCACGTTTTCTTCTGCTCGGAAAATAGCTGCAATTTCTCCTATATCGCCATTATAAACACCATCTTCCGGCTGATTGACAAGCTGGATCACCTTGTCGCCTTTCCGGTAAGTCAGATCTTTAAACGTCAGATCACGCTTTTGCTTACTTTTTGGATTTACAACACGCTGGATCTCTTCATTCAATTTATGAATGCCGACATCTGTTCGATACATCGGGGCCAGGACTTGCACCTCTCGTAATTCTATTCCTTTATCCAAGGCCTTCTTGACAATATTCGTAACCAAATCTTTCAGCTGATGCTCCCGCGCATTTATAAAATTAAAATCATGCTCTTTCGTCAGCGACTGTCTGGTACACTGGTCATTTTTAATTTCGTGGGCAAGCTGAATTATTTTTGATCCTTCTTTCTGTCTGTACACCTCTGATAGTTGAACAGAAGGAAGCTGGTTGGACGCTAATAAATCTGCCAATACTTGACCTGGGCCGACAGATGGCAGCTGGTCCTCATCCCCGACGATCAAGACTTGCATATCAGAGGGAATGGCGCGGAACAATTGGTTGGCAAGCCACATATCAACCATCGAGAATTCATCAATAATTAATAGCTTCCCTTCAAGTTGGTTGTTTTGATTTTTATCAAAACTGTCATGCCCATCCCAGACGAGCAATCGATGGATCGTGCTGGCTGGCAGGCCGGTTGACTCTGTCATACGCTTGGCGGCACGACCGGTCGGGGCAGCAAGTATAAAGGGAAAAGGCTCTCCCTGATCGTAATCACCTTTGTCGGTAGACAGGTCATAAAGTGTTGAATATGCCTTAATAATGCCTTTAATCACTGTGGTCTTACCAGTCCCCGGACCTCCTGTCAGAATCATAACTTTCGATTGCAGTGCTTTCTCGATTGCCGCAAACTGGTCTTCACCATAACTAATCGACTCTTCTTCTTCCATATCGCCAACAATCTTTAACAGCTCTGCCTGAGTATGCTCCGTTTCGAGTTCTTGCTCCATGATTCTTTCAAGCTGGTGGCAGAAGCCATTTTCTGCATGAAAAAGGGATGGCAAGTAAACACGGTCTTCTTCGATAAAGACATACCGGTCTTCTGCCAGGCGAATAACTTGTTCGGATAATTGATCGAAAGTAATCGATTTCTCCCCACTGCTGCTATTAAGAAGGTTTTCCACTTGAGATAAACAGGACGCTGTCGGCAAATATACATGGCCAGCCGATAGGCTCTGTTGCAAGATATATAAACATGCTGCTCGCAGTCTTGTTGGATGATCAAGCGGTAATTTCTGGACTTTTGCCATTTCATCCGCACGGTGAAAGCCAAAGCCATCCACCTTGAACACCAGTTGATAAGGATCCTCCTCAATAATGGCAAGTGTTTGATCTTTAAATGCTTCATAAATCTTCTGTGAAAGCTTAAGACCGAAGCCATACTGATTCAGGTGGATCATTACATGTTCAAATCCTTGATGTTCCTTTAACGTATTGTAAAGCGTTTCACGTTTTTCTTTCGGAAGTTTGGGAACCTTTTTCAAAACGTCTGGATCTTCCAAAATTGCGGAAATAGCTTGCTCACCTAATTGATCAACCACCCGTTCGGCCGTTTTTTTGCCAATGCCGTGAAAAAGATCGCTCGATAAATAAACAACCAATCCATCCTTAGTTTCCGGAAGTACCCGTTGATAGAATTCGACCTGGTATTGACGTCCGAACTTTTTATGCTCCAGGAAAACACCATGAAAAATATAAGTTTCCCCATCTTCGAGAGGAGGAAAATGACCTTTAATCACTACGCTTCTTTCATCGAAGTCTTCGTTCGTTTCCTGCACGATTATGGAAGCAATTGAAAAGTGCTCCGACTCCTTATGAAAAATCATCCGGCCCAGTTCTCCTTTTATATATGGGCGTTCTTCACTTGTCTCAGAAAATAGCGTTCGTTCAGCCATGTTGTTGCTCCTTTAACTTAATCTTCACCAAGTGCTTGTTCAACTTGTGCCTTAGCATGGGACGCCAGCATATGCTCCTTATTAATTCCGAGCGCTTTATTGAAGTAGGCAAGAGCTGATTCAGCGTCCTCCTTATGTAAGGCAACTACTCCCAAATTATAGTAGGCATCACTGTGCTGATCCTCTAATTGTAGCACACGATTCATCGTCTGTTCAGCCGCTTCAATTTGACCATTTTGTGCTAAACAGAGACCATATTGGAATTGAATATCTACATCCTCGGGATTCAGTTCTACCGCTCTTAGTAAATAGGGGAGGGCCAGCTTAACATACTCCTGATGGATAAATGTCATTCCCATCATAAAGTGAACATCAGCTTCATCTAATCCCTTTTCTATCGCCATTAAATATTGCTTCTGGGCTTTCGTATAGGATTCCTGTTCATAATACACATTGCCTAGTCCATAATAGGCTGTTCCAGCTTCGTCATCTAGTTCAATGGCTCTGTTAAAGAAGCGCTCTGCCCGTTCGAATTCATTTAAATGCACAAGTAAATTACCAAAATTAATATATCCAATTGGATCTTTCGGATTTTCATCAATAGCTTCCGTAAATAACTTAGCCGCCTCTTCCAGCTTATGATTCTGCATGAGTTCAATCGCTTTCGTCATTTTATCCATCTTTCATTCCCCTTTACATAAAAATGGCCATGTCCGTTTAATTTCGGACATGGCCGTATCATTAACCGACATAAGACAATGTTTTGTTTTCTTTCATAATTTCATCAATCGTCGCACCGCCAAGGCACACTTCACCATTATAAAAAACTACCGCCTGCCCTGGTGTAACAGCACGCTCAGGTTCATGGAAGTCGATCTTCCATTTTCCATTCTCAAGCGGGGTAACTGTCACCGTACTGTCGTCCTGTCTATAACGGAACTTAGCAGTACATTCCATACTTTCTGCTGGTGCTTCACCACTTGTCCAGTTGGCATCTGTTGCGATCAGTCCGTCTGAATATAATGCTTCATGATGATATCCTTGCCCTACATATAAAACATTATCATTCACGTTTTTACCGACAACAAACCAGGGTTCACCCGGGCCGCCGATCCCGAGTCCCTGTCTTTGTCCTAATGTGTAATACATAAGCCCGTCATGCTTTCCTTTCACTTCACCTTCAAGTGTTTGCATAGTGCCTGGCTGGGCAGGTAAATATTCACTTAAAAAGTCCTTAAAATTACGCTCCCCGATAAAGCAAATCCCTGTAGAATCTTTTTTCTTCGCTGTCGCAAGATCATTTTCTTCCGCAATTACCCTCACTTGTTTTTTCTCCATATGACCAAGCGGGAACATGACTTTAGCCAATACGTCCTGGGAAAGCTGATTCAAGAAATACGTTTGATCTTTATTGTTATCCACGCCTCGCAGCATTTCGAAAGATCCATTCACTTCACGTACTTGAGCATAGTGCCCTGTCGCTAGATAATCAGCCCCAAGCGCTAAGGCATGGTCGAGAAACGCTTTGAATTTTATCTCTTTATTACACATCACATCAGGGTTGGGAGTTCGTCCTGCTTTATACTCATCGAGAAAATAAGTGAATACTTTATCCCAATACTGTTTCTCAAAGTTAACAGCATAGTAAGGAATATCCAATTGATTACAGACACGTATCACATCTTCATAATCCTCAGTGGCCGTACATACCCCGTTCTCATCCGTATCGTCCCAGTTTTTCATAAAGATACCGACAACATCATAACCTTGCTGCTTAAGCAGCAGGGCCGCTACAGAGGAATCAACTCCCCCGCTCATCCCTACAACTACCCGTGTATCTTTTACTTCTTTCATATTCATTCACCTTCCTATTTCAGCCTTTTAATGATTTGGCTGATCCGCTGCGCTGCTTCTTTGACATTTTCCTCATGATTAGCAATCCCAAAGCTAAACCGAACAGAATTCACCGTTCTTGCATCTCCTTTACCGTACATGGCTGTTAAAACATGGGAAGGTTCCACTGAGCCCGCTGTACAAGCACTGCCACTAGAGGCTGCTATTCCTGATAAATCAAAATTTGTCAGTAATGCTTCAACGTTCATGTTTGGAAAACTAATATTAACGATGGTTTCAATGGTTTGGTTTTCTATCCCATTTATCTGATAGTCAACAGCTTCGTTCGATAATTCCTCTAAAAATATTTGCTTATAACGACTGTACCGCTCTTTTCTGTCAGAACGTACTGTTTCAGTCAATTCAATTGCCTTCTGAAACCCAACGATTCCCGGAACATTTTCTGTTCCTGCCCGCCGTTTCCTCTCCTGTTCACCGCCATGTGCAAGTGACTGCATGGGTGTACCTTCACGAATATAAAGAAACCCTATTCCTTTTGGACCATTAATTTTATGACTGGATACAGCTAATAAATCAACTGGAAGCTCAGTCACATTGATCTCTATTAACCCGTATGCCTGGACAATATCAGAATGGAAGTAAGCCTGATGTGAAGCAAGCAATTCCGCTATTTCCATTATAGGCTGCATCGCCCCTGTCTCATTGTTCACCATCATGATCGAGACTAAGACAGTGTCTTCTCTTAACGAAGCTTCCAAATCGTCAATGCGAATACGACCATCTTCATATACAGGTAAATAAGTGATCTCAAAACCATTCTGCTCCAAGTATTGTGCAGCATGAAGTGATGCATGATGCTCAACCTCTGTGGTAATCACATGCTTTCCTTTCCCTTGATTAGCCAGGACCGTTCCGATGATAGCTAAATTATCAGCTTCCGTTCCGCCACTCGTAAACACGATCTCCTTTTCTTTGGCACCTATGCTGCGAGCAGCTGTTCTTCGCGCTTGATCCAGAGCATTTCTGGCTTTACGGCCGAATTGATGGACACTTGAGGGATTTCCATAAATCGTCTGGTAAACTGGGACCATCGCTTCGATTACCTCGTCATGAACAGGGGTTGTGGCAGCATGATCTAAATAAATAGGCTTCACGTGCTGACACCTCCATATCTTTAAATGTAAAACATATAGGCATCTTGTGTTTGATCGTCTACATGATCTTTAAGATCCTCTAATGTTGTTGTATCTAAAACATCCTTCACTGCATCACGAACCCGTTTCCAAAGAGCCTGTTTCGCTGGCTCTTCGTCCTCAATACCTTCCACTGGGGTGATCGGACCTTCCAATATCCTGATTACGTCTCCCGCTGTAATTTCGTGAGGGGATTTTGTTAACATATAGCCGCCGTAAGCACCCCTGACACTTTTAACAAGACCTGCGTTCCGGAGCGGTGCGATTAATTGTTCTAAATAATGTTCGGACAAATTATTATCCCTCGCTATTTGCTTTAAGGAGATCGGGCCTTCACCAAACTTTCTAGCCAGCTCGATCATAATCGTCAGTCCGTAACGTCCCTTCGTAGAGATTTTCATATCATTCACCCTTCTTCCTTCAATAAGCGAACACAACCGCTTATTGCTCGACAACTTTATTATATAAACATATATCGGTTTTACGTAAAAGGCTCTTTTCGCAAATTTTATTGCTCATTACCTTATAAAATAGCCAACTAAAAAGACAAACCTTACTTTATTAGCGTTTCAAACATGATGAAACAATTTCAGATTTACTAGTAATACCAAACGCTATTATAGCATGAATAGTATGTCTCTTGCATTTTGTTAAGATTAGTCCTACGCTAAAAACTATCAATTCAATAGGAAAGCACACAAGCACTTCCATATATCCGTTTCTATATGCTTGCTACTCCGTTCTCAATCGCACACACACAAACGTGGATGCACAGAGGATAATAATGTAGCGTCCATTGGGAAGCTGCTTGGACGAGCCCATTAAAGGAGAATAAACATATGAGCACGAAACCATTAGCTTTTCGCATGCGCCCTTCTGACATTAATGACATTATCGGCCAGAAACACTTAGTCGAAAAAGATAAAACCATTCATCGGATGGTTACAGCAAACCGCCTGGCATCCATGATTCTTTTTGGCCCTCCAGGCACAGGAAAAACATCGATGGCACAAGCGCTGGCAAAAAGTCTTCGACTGCCATTCAAAACACTTAATGCTGTTACAGATAAGAAAAAAGATATGGAGATTGCCGTTGAAGAAGCAAAAATGCACGGTCAAATGGTATTAATTCTCGATGAGGTCCATCGGTTAGATAAAGCGAAGCAGGATTTCCTTCTCCCACACCTTGAAAGCAATAGATTAACGATGATTGGCTGCACAACGAGCAATCCTTATCATTCTATTAACCCCGCCATCCGAAGCCGATGTCACCTATTTGAATTATATCGCTTAGAAAGAGAAGATATTATCGAGGCGATCCATCGAGCACTTGAAGACAAGGAAGATGGTCTTGGGGACATGCGTATAGAACTAACAGAAGAAGCTCTCACCCATTTCGCCAATGCCGCGAACGGTGATTTAAGAGCAGCTTTAAATGGATTAGAGCTTGCTGCCTTTTCCACTCCAGAAGATAAAGCTGGTGTGGTTTCCATTGATTTATCAACTGCCGAAGAGTGTATGCAAAAGAAAAGCTTTTCCCACGATAAAGACGGCGATGCCCATTATGACGTTCTATCCGCTTTTCAAAAGTCGATTCGCGGAAGTGATGTCAATGCCTCTCTCCATTATTTAGCGCGGTTAATTGAAGCAGGTGACTTAGACAGCATTGGCAGAAGGTTAGTGGTTATTGCCTACGAAGACATAGGTCTTGCCAGTCCCCAGGCTGGGCCTCGCACCTTAGCAGCAGTAGAAGCTGCTGAGCGGATAGGATTCCCAGAAGCCAGAATACCCCTTGCATCTGTGGTAACCGAACTCGCTCTTTCACCTAAGTCGAATAGTTCTTACGTGGCATTGGATGCGGCTCTTGCGGATATTCGCAAAGGAAAAAGCGGTGATGTCCCTATTCATCTTAAAGATTCCCATTACAAAGGAGCAGCCCATTTAGGCCGGGGAGTACAGTATCAATATCCGCACAATTTTGAACATGCCTGGGTAGATCAGCAGTATCTTCCGGACACCATTAAAGATCGGACTTACTACGAACCAAAGACTACCGGAAAATTCGAACAGGCGTTGAAACAAGTGTACGACAAAATAAATAAACAAAAATCATAGACAAGTATAATTCTTCCTCCTGTTGGAAACACTACAAATAAATCTGAGAAACTACTTTTCTAATAGAAAAACAGGAGTGATGAATATGCCAAAGGTTAGACAAGATGCCTGGTCTCATGAAGATGATCTATTATTAGCTGAAACCGTACTAAGACACATACGTGAAGGCAGTACCCAATTAAGAGCTTTCGATGAAGTTGGAGATCTGCTCAATCGTACCTCAGCCGCCTGTGGCTTTCGTTGGAATGCTGAAGTAAGACAAAAATATGAACAAGCAGTAGAACTGGCCAAGAAACAACGTAAAGAGAAAAAGCGCAGTGAAGCAAACATGCCAAGCCCGATGGTCGTTAACACGTTTGAAGAAGAGGAAGAGGAGTATGAAGGGGATGAAATAAGGCAGGAGGTTCCTGTGGTTGCAAATAAAGAGAGCGCTCATCAGCCTGAACCGAGCTTATCACTTTCTCAAATCATTAAACAATTAAAGGCCTATCAAAAAGAGTCTTCCAACCAGCAAAATCTAACTCAAAAATATCAGACGCTAGAAAATGAAAATAAAAAACTTGCATCTATGAATCAACAATTAACCAGTCAATTGAATTCCATGACGGAGGATTATCAAGCTTTAATACAAATCATGGATCGTGCTAGAAAAATGGTTATGTTCGATGACCAAGATTATTCTCAGAGACCACAATTTCGAATGGAGAAAAACGGAAACCTCGAACATGTTGTACGATAATCTAAACTTAAAGCAGCCATTGAATGGGCTGCTTTTTTATGTAACAAAAAGAAATAAAAAAAACCAATCCCAATTGTGCCGTTGTATCATGAGTTTTGAACCCGCTCCAGGCAGGTGGGTGCCCTGCTCCGCACTTCTTGCGTCCTCTCATTATAGTAATGAGGCTTGCATTCCATGCGGAAACTCCAAGCTCCCGTCTCAAAAATGTTCGGTCAAAACGTACATTCGAACAACGTACACATCAGGATTGGTTTCTTTAATTGTATTCAAATCATAGCATAAATATTTCTGCTAATCAAGGTGATATGCTTGAAGTTTTTACCTGCTTTAGTCCTGTTTTTTCTTTTTAAGCTGCAAGTGCAATTCATCTAATTGAGCCTCGCTTACACTCCCAGGTGCATTTGTAAGAGGGTCCTGGGCAGAAGCCGTTTTTGGAAATAAAATGGTGTCACGCAAATTAGTTCTGCCGGCTAACAGCATAATAAACCGGTCAAAACCTAGCGCAATTCCGCCATGTGGCGGGGTTCCGTATTCCAGGGCTTCTAATAAGAACCCAAATTGCTCTCCAGCTTCTTCTTTAGAGAAGCCAAGCACCTCGAACATGCGCTCCTGCATGTCTTTTTGGTAAATACGTAACGAACCTCCGCCTAACTCATATCCGTTCAATACAATGTCATACGCCTCAGCCATCGCATTTCCTGGGTTATTATTTAATTCCTCAATATTCCCATGTGCTGGCATTGTAAATGGATGGTGGGCAGCAAAGTATCTTCCTTCTTCCTCGTCATATTCAAATAACGGCCAATCCGTTACCCAGAGGAAGTTAAACTTTGTTTGGTCAATTAACTCAAGCTGCTTTCCAAGCTTTAACCGAAGCGCACCTAAGCTATCCAGTACTACAGATGTTTTGTCGGCTACAAATAGAAGCAAGTCTCCTTCTTCTGCCGTTAACGCTTCTTTCAATTGAACTGCATCTTGTTCAGAAAAGAATTTGGAAATCGGGCCATTCAATCCTCCGTCCTTCACTTTCAGCCAGGCAAGACCCTTGGCACCATATACCTTAACATCGTCAGTAAGATTATCAATATCCTTTCTTGAGAATGTGTCAGCTTGACCCTTGACGTTAATGGCGCTGACACGGCCTTCTGAAGCTACTGCCCCGCTGAATACTTTAAAATCAGAGTCCTTAACTACTTCAGATACATTAACAAGTTCCATGTCAAAGCGCGTATCCGGTTTATCAGAACCGAAGCGATCCATCGCTTCCTGATATGGCATTTTCTCAAAAGGCGTTGGAATGTCGATTCCCTTGACATCCTTCAATACTTTGGACATCATTCTTTCCGTCATCGCCATAATCTCTTCTTTATTCATGAATGAGGTTTCGATGTCGACTTGGGTGAATTCAGGTTGACGATCTGCACGTAAATCTTCATCACGGAAGCAACGGGCAATTTGATAATATTTTTCAAACCCTGACATCATCAACATCTGCTTAAATAACTGCGGTGATTGTGGAAGGGCATAAAATTCTCCCTCATGTACTCGGCTCGGTACTAAGTAATCACGCGCCCCCTCCGGAGTACTTTTTGTTAAAAGCGGTGTTTCCATTTCAAGATAACCTTCGTCATTTAAAAATGTACGGATAGATTGGGTTGCTTGATGCCTGAGCTTAAACGTTTCCTGCATTTCTTTTCTGCGAAGATCCAAGTAACGATACTTTAAACGAAGATCTTCGGAGACTTCTGAGTGGTCCTCAAGCATGAATGGCGGTGTCTTCGCTTTGTTAAGCACGTTAACTTCCTGAGCCAGTACTTCGATGTCACCTGTTGCCATGTTTTTATTAACCGTTCCTGCGTCACGTTCAACGACTTGACCAACGACTTCCAGCACGTATTCGGTACGAACCTGTTCAGCTAATTGAAGAGCCTCTTTTGATACCTCAGGGTTGAAAACGACCTGGACAACACCTGATCTATCTCTTAAATCAATGAATATAAGCCCGCCAAGGTCACGGCGTTTCTGTACCCAGCCCTTCAAAGTTACTTGAGCTTCTATATCAGAGGTTCGTATCGTTCCACATTCTGTACGATGCATATTATTCTCTCCCGTCTAATTCTTGTTTTACATACCCTGTAATTTCTTCTAAAGGAAGTTCAAACTGATCACCGCTCACCATATTTTTAACAGTAGCAGCATTCTGTTCAAGCTCCCGTTCGCCGAGTACAACGACATATTTAGCATTTAACCTGTCGGCAGCCTTGAACTGGCCTTTCATTTTTTTACCTTGATAATCTTTATCTGCTTGTATTCCAGCATTTCGCAAATTATAGGTTAGACGAACAGCTTCTTGCTCAGCCTCTTCACCGAGTGCTACGACATAACAATCAAGTGATTCCTCAATTGGTAATTCTATTCCTTCTGCCTCAAGCGCCATCAGCAAACGTTCAAGGCTCATGGCAAATCCAATTCCTGACGTTTCTGGACCACCCACTTCTTCTACAAGGCCGTTGTAACGTCCACCGCCACTTAAAGTAGTAATCGCTCCAAACCCGTCTGCATCACTCATTATTTCAAATGCAGTATGGTTATAATAATCCAGTCCTCGGACTAAATTAGCGTCAATGACGTAATCGATCCCCATCGCCTGCAAGTGATTTTTCACATCTTCAAAATACTTTCTAGACTCACCATTCAAGTAGTCCAATATCGATGGGGCCGATTCCATGGCAGGATGATCTTTATCCTTTTTACAGTCAAGTACGCGTAGTGGATTTTGTTCGAGACGTAATTGACAATCCGAGCAGAGTTCATTTTTGTGAGGCTCAAAATGACGAACAAGGGCATCTTTATGCGCTTCTCTACTTTCGTGATCCCCAAGACTATTCAAAACTAGTTTTAAAGAGGTCAAACCGAGCCCCTGATAAGCATTCATAGCTAATGCCATCACCTCAGCGTCCACCGAAGGATCATTGCTGCCAAGCGCTTCTACCCCAAATTGTACAAATTGCCGCATTCTCCCCTGCTGAGGTCTTTCATAGCGAAACATCGGACCAATATAGAATAATTTTGTCGGCTGGTTTGGCTGACCAAATAGTTTATTTTGCACAAACGAACGGACAACGGATGCTGTACCCTCCGGACGCAGGGTAATACTCCGGTCACCACGGTCTGTAAATGTGTACATTTCTTTCTGGACGATATCTGTGCTGTCCCCCACACTACGCTGAAACAATTCTGTATGTTCGAAAATAGGTGTTCTAATTTCTTTATAGTTGTATCGACGACTTAGCTCAATAAGCTGTTGTTCCACATATTGCCATTTTTCCGAAGTACCAGGTAAAATATCCTGTGTACCACGTGGTGCTCTCATATTCATAATGTTTCCTCCTTGAAAATTATCTCATGATCCAAATTTTTTAGACCATATAAAAAACTCCCGTCCCTTTTCTATATCCATATAGAAAAGGGACGGGAGTTGAAGGCCCGCGTTGCCACCCTGGTTGAGGTGAACCATACACCCCCACTCGATAAACAGTTAACGCCTGTATAAACGTTCACACCTACTGTGGATTCGATGCGAAACCTAAGAAATGTCTTTCATCTAATCATTATAGAGAAATGTTTTCAGCCAAATGACATTTCCTCTCTGTCTACATAGAATCAGATTACTCTTTTCCTCAATGGTTTTATTCGATTCATTTAGAATTGATTACTATCATATAGTTTTAGGTGTTCCGCTGTCAAGCTTATCATTCTAGAAAAATAAAGCAGACTTTCCAATCCCCGCATTACATTCTTACAATCACTGAAAATTTTTAGGCAATTCGGGCAGGTTATGGTAAACTTTTCTCGAATATGTGTAAAATCAGCAAAATATGGAGGTGGATACAAAAGTATGAAGCAATGGCTATCATTTATATTTATTCTGACC
Organism: Halobacillus naozhouensis; assembly: GCF_029714185.1. Taxonomy (NCBI): domain Bacteria; kingdom Bacillati; phylum Bacillota; class Bacilli; order Caryophanales; family Bacillaceae; genus Halobacillus; species Halobacillus naozhouensis. The sequence continues at coordinate 2,510,255 of NZ_CP121671.1, forward strand.
AGCTTAATCTGGTTAATGCCTAATTTAGTTCATGCAAACAAAGCTGTAATACAGGTAGACCATCTGAATATCAGATCAGGTCCAAGTCTGTCACATTCCATTATTGGGAAAGCTCATAACGATGAAACCTATCAAATTGTAGATAGAAAAGATGATTGGGTCCAAATACAATGGAACGATAAAAAAGGCTGGGTCGCTGGGTATCTAGTTAAAATGAAGAAAGAGCAGCCCGTGACATCGGAAGCAGATCATTTACGCGTCCGATCCGAACCAACATCTCTAGGAGAAGTAACTGTAACAGCCGCAATTTTGAATGTAAGAAGTCAAAGTTCTACCAATAGTTCCGTTATTGCTCAAGTAAGCAAAGGAAAAACATTTACGTATATTGCAGAAAGCAAAGGCTGGTATCAGATAAAACTGGATGACACTAAAACCGGATGGGTTGCAGGATGGCTCGTAACAAGTGATGCTGCTGAAAATAGCACCACGTCTCGTACAGAAGTGACGAAGGTAACTCTTCAATTTAATGGCACAAATATTAGATCTGGTCCATCTTCGGACACAACAGTACTAGCACGCGCTCATAAAGGCGAGCAATTTAACGTATTGGGTAAGGAAGACCAATGGTATAAAATCCAATACAAAGGGAAAGAAGCCTATGTAGCGGGATGGATTGTGAAAGAAGAAACTTCTTCGAATGCCCCTCCCCCCGTTCCTTCTCCATCAGCCCCATCTGGCTCCGGTGGTTTGGACAGTAAAACCATTGTGGTCGATGCGGGGCATGGAGGATTTGATCCTGGATCAATTGGCGTAAGTGGAAGCTATGAAAAGACACTGACCCTGCAAACGGCTCAACAGTTGAAGCAAACACTGGAACAAAACGGAGCTCAAGTAATCATGACCCGCTCCAATGATTCATATGTATCGTTGTCAGCGAGGACCATCATTTCAAATGCTTCACAGGCGGACCTTTTCATAAGTGTTCATTATAATAGCTACCCACAAGCTGCTAGTGCAACTGGAATTAACACATACTATTATCATAGCAACGCAAAATCACTTGCAAGCAACATTCAATCTGGCATGGTTGGCACTACTAAATTAAGGGACCGCGGTATTAGGCATGGCGACTTCCATGTACTGAGAAATAATAACAAACCGGCTGTTTTGCTTGAACTAGGGTTCCTATCAAACCCCAATGAAGAACAAACAGTCAGCAGCACAAGTTACCAGAAAAAAGTTAGCCAGGGAATTAAAAATGGCCTCGAAAACTATTTCAACTAAGATTACTAAAACTCCTATACACGATAAAACAAGCCTGCAGCTAAGCTGCAGGCTTGTTTTATTTTGTGTTCTTACTATCTAATATCAATGTTACAGGTCCTGTATTCGTTAACTGTACATTCATCATAGACCCAAATTTACCGGTTTCAACCTTTATCCCTTCACCTCTTACCATTTCATTGAAGCGTTCGTATAGTTGACTGGCGATATCAGGCTTCGCCGCTTCCATAAAATTAGGACGTCTCCCTTTACGAGTATCTCCATATAAAGTGAACTGGGAGATTGAGAGCAATCCTCCTTTGACATCGTGTAAGGAGCGATTCATTTTTCCTTCCTCATCTTCAAAAATTCTCAGGTGTGGAATTTTATTCGCCAAATAACGAGCATCTTCTTCCGTATCTTCATGCGTAACCCCCAGCAAGACAACAAGTCCTTCTTGGATAGCCCCCATTTGCTCCTGTTCTACTTCAACCGAGGCATTTACTGCTCTTTGTATTACAGCTCTCATGCTTATCCTTCTCCTTCTACTCTTATTGCATAACACGACGAACCGTATACACGTCGTGAATTTGTTTGATTCGCTCCACAATTTTACGTAAGTGGTCTGTATTTTGGATAAGAATAGTAATATGGATGGTTGCCATTTTATTACGGTCAGACTTCCCAGAGACAGCAGTTATATTCGTTTTCGTTTCATTGACAGCCTGCAGCACTTCATTTAGCAGCCCGCGGCGGTCATAACCCCATATTTCCAAGTCAACATGATATTGTTTCGTATCCTGCGGTCCTTTTTCCCAGTGAACGGGGAGTAGCCGTGCTCTAGCTTCCTCCGTATGGACATTTGGACAATCCGCCCGGTGAACGGATACTCCCCTGCCCTTGGTTATATAGCCGACAATCTCGTCGCCAGGTACAGGGTTGCAGCATTTTGACAAGCGAACAAGAAGGTTGTCCACTCCCTCCACTCGAACGCCTGAGTCTCTTTTGCCAGTCTTTGAAGATCTTTTTATTTCAGTAGTGGTGACATCAGCCAAAGTCTCCTCTAGGTTCTGCTCTTTTTGCTGCTGTTTCCTGATTTTTTCAGTTAACCGGGTAGCAATTTGGGCAGCTGTGATCCCCTGGTACCCAACAGCAGCAAACATATCCTCTTCATTGGTAAAATTAAACTTTTCAGCCACACGATTAAGGTTCTCCATCGTGAAAACTTCTTTCGGCTGAATATCAAGGTTTCGTATTTCACGTTCTACCATTTCGCGACCTTTTGTAACGTTCTCTTCTTTTCGCTGCCGCTTGAAAAACTGTTTGATTTTACTTTTGGCTTGAGAGGTTTGGGTGAGCTTAATCCAGTCTTTAGACGGACCGTACGAGTGCTTAGAAGTCATCATTTCGACGATATCGCCTGTCTTTAACTGATAATCGAGCGGCTCCATCTTCCCATTCACCTTTGCCCCAATAGTCTGGTTTCCTACCTCCGTATGAATTCGATAGGCAAAATCAATAGGTACAGACCCTGACGGCAGTTCGATCACGTCCCCTTTAGGTGTGAAAACATAGACCATGTCCGAAAACAAATCAACTTTTAAGGACTCCATAAATTCTTCGGCATCATGGGTTTCATTTTGCCAGTCCAAAATCTCACGGAACCATGTAAGCTTTTCCTCAAAAGATTGAACAACCGGTGTCTGTTTGCCTTCTTTGTAGGCCCAATGAGCAGCGATCCCATATTCCGCAATCTCATGCATATCGTGGGTGCGAATCTGCACTTCCAGAGGGTCACCTTTTGGTCCAATAACGGTAGTGTGCAACGATTGATACAAATTAGGTTTAGGCATGGCAATATAGTCTTTAAATCGTCCAGGCATTGGTTTCCAGCATGTATGAATAATACCTAATACGGCATAACAATCTTTTATACTGTCGACTTGTATTCTGACTGCCAGTAAGTCATAAATTTCATTGAATTGTTTGTTTTGTAAGACCATCTTGCGATAAATACTATATAAATGCTTAGGCCGTCCATTCAAATCTGCTTCAATATTTACATCTCTCAACTGCTCACGAATTTCATCAATAACTTCATCTATATAGGATTCACGTTCATTACGCTTCTGCTTCATTAAATGAACAATCCGGTAATACTGCTGTGGATTTAAATAACGCAGAGCAGTATCTTCCAGTTCCCACTTAATAGTAGAAATTCCGAGCCGGTGAGCGAGCGGTGCGAAAATTTCTAATGTTTCATTTGAAATTCGCCGCTGCTTTTCTGGAGGAAGATGCTTTAATGTTCGCATATTGTGCAAACGATCAGCTAGTTTAATTAAAATCACACGCATATCTTTCGCCATCGCAACAAACATTTTACGATGGTTCTCAGCTTGCTGTGCTTCTTTTGATTTATATTTAATTTTTCCTAATTTTGTTACCCCATCGACAAGCATAGACACTTCCGTGTTAAATGCTTCCTCAATCTCTTCTAATTTAATCTCCGTATCTTCTACCACATCGTGAAGAAAACCGCCCGCAATCGTTTCAGGATCCATCTCAAGGTTAACTAGAATACCGGCAACTTGAATCGGGTGGATAATGTACGGCTCCCCAGATTTTCGGTATTGCTCACTGTGAGCCTCATTGGCAAACTCAAAAGCCTTGCGAATAAATGCAAGGTCATCCTTATTCATATAGTGTCCTGCCTGCTCTATTACTTCTTCAGCTGTAAGTATGTTATCTTTAGCCATATCATCACCCTGATTTCTGTATGCTTCTTCACAAATTTTGTGGTTTGCTTACCATTATCAAAAAAAGCTTGTCAATTGTAAAGGAAAAACGTCTAAAAAACGGATTTACTTGACCATCCCTTGAACGTTTCGTGTCTTTTACATGCAAGGAGAGTAAGAAGCTCGGTTAGCGGCAGCAGCGTAGCACAACCACTAACCGAACTTCCTCATTGCCAGTCCACTGATGTCGGTCCCTTTACGTGTAAAACAAAGAGCGCCCTGTAAAAGGACACTCTCGTTCTTTTAATATTGCATTAATGTAAGTACATCATACCCGTCAAGCTTGTTACGTCCATCTAAGTAGGTCAGTTCAACGAGAAAGGCACAGCCTGCTACAACTCCGCCGAGTTGTTCTACCAATGCAATTGTCGCTTCAATGGTTCCTCCTGTAGCTAGTAAATCGTCTACAATCAGGACTCTTTGACCCGGCTTAATTGCATCTTTATGAATGGTAAGTACATCCTTACCGTATTCAAGCCCATAATCCACCTTAATGGTTTCCCTCGGCAGCTTCCCCTCTTTTCTTACGGGAGCGAAACCGATCTCAAGGGCATAGGATACTGGACAACCTACAATAAACCCGCGAGCTTCAGGACCTACAACTAAATCAATTTCTTTATCTTCTGAGTAATCCACAATTTCGTCTACTGCAGATTTAAAGACTTTTCCATTATCCATAAGCGGAGTGATATCTTTGAATGTTATTCCTTCTTTTGGCCAGTCCTGTACAATAGCGATATGTTCTTTATAATCCATTTACTACTTCCTCCCTGAGGCTGTTTCTCTGCGTATCAAACCAACTCTTCAACTCTTTATAAGTCGAATAATATAAGGATTGTTCAACATATAATTGATTTTTCCGTTCCTGGTAAAGAATAGACTCTGTTAAGTCTCTATGTGAAGGAGTTGAATTAATCGTTAAAATTCCATCTTCCATTTTAACAAAACCCAGCTCAAAAAACACCTTCGAAATAAAATCAATCATGGATCGGTCCCACCCTTTTCGAGCAGCTAATTTGTCTCGATCTTGTGCCAAATGGAACGTTTCACGCTTTACTAGCATACCATAAAACCATTTAAAATGATCTCGGCTAGGCCATGTTTTTAAAAAAGCACTGTCTTCAACTTGATAACAAGCATATACTTTACCTGGCTTAACTTCACGAATCAGATCTGATAAATCTGATAGTTTTTCAGGTAAATCAATGAGCAATAGGCCGTCAACTTTAGAAAGGTAAGCCAGGTCTGCCGGATTATAGATAGGAAGTTGAAACGGAACAGATGTGGAAGAAGATTGCCGAAAACTAACAGCAGCATACGTTTCCTGCTCTGAAAGAGTGATATGTTTTTCGAGATGTTTTGATCCTCTCAAGTCAAACAGCTGCCATGATTGGACCTGTAAATCTTTCACCATAATCTGAGCATTCTTCTTGCCATTCCATTCATTTATTCCTAATTCGCCTACTACTTCAAGTTCGGCATGAGGAGAAATGTGAGGATACATATCTCCCATTCCAAAAGCGATCCCATCTAATCTGGCAGAGTTATCTTGGAAGAGCACTTTAAGATGGTTTTTACGGCTTCCGATCAATCTAAGTTCTTTCGGAGAGTGCTTCATATGGAATAACGGCTTCGGATTCCCCATTCCAAATGGCCGGAGTTTATTCACTTCCTCAATCTGCTGCAAGGAAACCTCCCCAACTTCGATAGACATCTCAATATCAAGAACCTGCTGATAATCATCTGCTGTCAGTTTTTGTTGTGCTAAATGACTTAATTGCTGTCTTAGTTCATCAATTTGTCCCACATCAAGTGTCATGCCGGCAGCCTGGGCATGTCCGCCAAAATGTATGAACCGGTCCCTTACTTCCATACAATTCGCAAATAAATCGTAGGCATCGATACTGCGCGCCGAACCTTTTGCTTGTTGTGATTCGGGATCAATCGCCAAAACAATGGCTGGACGTTCAAATGTCCGCACTAACTTTGAAGCGACAATACCAAGAACCCCCGGATTCCAGCCTTCTTTAGCTACAACGATCACATTACTTAGCTCCTGCTCGCCGCTCCTGAGCATTCGTTCTGCTTCCTTCGCAATATCAGCAACAATTTTTTGCCGTTCCTGGTTGAGTTGATTAATAAATTCAGCTAAACGATCTGCTTCTTCCGCATCTTCTGTTAAGAACAACTGTACAGCAGGGGCAGCATCCTGCAAGCGGCCAACAGCGTTCACGCGTGGACCAATGGTAAATCCAATCGTTTCTTCATCCACTTCACTCTCTATGCCAGCTACCTTTGTTAATGCTTGAATTCCCCTTCTGTTCGACCTGGAAATAGCTTTTAAACCGTAAGACACTAGAACCCGATTTTCATCCTGTAAAGGGACGAGATCAGCAATCGTTCCAATTGCTACCATATCTAGTAAATGACCTGGAAACCTGCCTAGCAAAGCGGTAGCAAATTTGAAAGCTACTCCTACCCCGGCAAGTTCATTGAATGGATAGCTTTCAGAAGTTTTCGGATGGATGATCGCATAGGCTGCCGGCAGAGTCTCCTGCACTTCGTGATGATCCGTGATGATCAGGTCTATGCCAAGTTCTTTGGCCGTATCAGCTTCGGGGATAGCTGCAATTCCTGTATCCACTGTAATAATTACCGTATAGCCATCACCTGCAGCTTGGCTAAAGGCAGCTTCGTTAGGCCCATACCCTTCTGTAAAACGGTTTGGTATGTAAAAATCACAGTCAGCCCCTGCTTCAGTCAATGCTTCCATCAAAACGGTTGTCGAGCTAACCCCATCAGCATCATAATCTCCAAAAACGAGAATTTTTTCTTGATTGCTGATTGCTGTCTGAACCCTTTCAACAGCTCGTTCCATATCTTCCATCAAAAAAGGATCATGGAGATCATCCAAGGATGGATGAAGAAAACGGTCGATAGCCTCCGGGTCAGTCAAGTTCCTTTTTTCAAGGAGGCGTTTCGTCACCCCCGACATTCCCTTGATTGAAGTTGTATCGGAAGAGTGTTGTTGATCATTATATGTAAACTTCCATTTCATTTTACTCTGTAACATGAATTCACCCCTGACCCATCTATTATACAAGAGGGATTCAGGGGTAGCAAACTGCACTTACTTAACATTTGAGTCTGAGTCTCCAGACTGGCTTCCTTCACCTTGCCTATCAGCTACTGGATATGTTTGGTCGGCGTTTGTTGACTGAGCGTCTTCATTTGTAGACTCCTTAAAGCGGTTTTTCAACGAACGATTTTCACGCTGCAGCTTAAAAAACCGAACCGCTCCAGCTAATGCTGTGACGAGCACACCCATTAGAGCAGAAATGATAATAACTAAAATCAATGGTGCTTCACCCGTTCCAAACAAGTAATTTACTTGAACAGGGTCCACATTAATGACGGCGAATACAGCAATAACTAAAGCAAATATGAGCGCAAGAATGATATAAGTCTGGCCCTTCATTTTCCCCCTCCTTCACCCTATCTATCCATCATTTCATATTTCTTTATACCCTATTCTGCCAAGAAATAATCACGCTATAACTGATCTTAAGGAAAAAACAAAAGCGACTGCCCTTCGAAAGGACAATCGCTTTTGCTAGTTAGGCTTAAACTTGGGGACCACCCGTATTTTTCTTCTTACTATATTCAATCGGTTTTTCTTTGATATTCTTACCACGCCATACGAGCCACAGCTGGGCAGCGATGAAAAGAGACGAATACGTACCAGCAATTAATCCAATTACAAGAGCGAAAGCAAAGTTTGTAATTGAAGAAGCACCGAATACGAACAGCATGATCGCTGCAAAGACTACGGTGAGAACCGTATTAAGACTTCGAGCCATCGTCTGAAGTAAACTATCGTTTACGATCTTAGCCAGCTCCTTGAAGGATTTGACTTTCTTTCTCAATTTAACATTTTCCCGTATCCGGTCAAATGTCACAATCGTATCATTTATCGAGTACCCGACGATCGTCAAAATGGCTGCAATTATGGTTACATCAAACTCTAACTGGGTGATACTAAATAACACAATCATGAAAAAGGCATCATGCAACAGGGCTAATATAGCCGTCACAGCAAAGAACAACTCAAACCTTATTGCTACATAGATGATAATACCAATTGAAGCGTATAAGACGGATAGAGCTGCATTTTTAGCCAATTGCTGACCGACAATAGGTGAAACCGTACTAATATTAGGCGTGCTTCCATACTCTTCTTTAAAATAATTTTGTACTTCAGCTACTTTAGCCTTACTTAATTCTGTTTCGAAACGGGCTACGGCAATTTGATCCTGATCACCAGAAATAACAACCTGCTTCGTATTTAAGCCAAATTCACTCTCAAACGTTTCTTCAACCTGTTCCGCCTCAATTTTTTCATTAGCAAGAATCGAAACGCGTGAACCGCTTGTAAAATCAATACCGAGGTTAAGCCTGAATACGCCTAACACGATCGCCCCTACTACAATTAATAGGATAGACAATGCAAAGAAACGTTTACGTGCCCCAACTAAATCAAATTTACGATTAAGGAATGTTGCTTCAGGCTCTTCGCCATCCTTAAGGGAATGGATTTTTTTCGGTTTAACTCCAAACCACTGTGGCCGTTTGTTTAAGAAACGGCTATTCACCCATAGGCCGAGGAATAGACGGCTGGCATATACAGATGTGATGAAACTGACTAGTATACTGATAATCAGCATGGTGGCGAACCCTTTAACAGAACTGGTACCAAAAGTAAAGAGTACGGCAGCTGCAATTAAGGTTGTAATGTTGGCATCTAAAATGGTCGTCAGTGATCGTTTGTTACCAGCTTTAAATGCTGACTTCACCGACTTGCCGGTCTTCAATTCTTCCTTTATCCGCTCGTAGGTAATAATATTGGCGTCAACCGCCATACCGACACCTAAGATGATGGCTGCTATTCCAGGTAATGTAAGAATCCCTTGTAACAGCTCGAACACAAGAAGTACTAAATAAATATAGGCGGAAAGGGTTACAACGGATATTACACCAGGGAATCGATAGTAAACGATCATATAAATAAAAATTAACGCGATTCCAATTAATCCGGCTATGACTGTTTTGTTCATTGCCTGTTCACCAAATTGAGCTCCCACTGAAGTAGAGTATGTTTCCTCAAGTTCAACAGGAAGGGAACCTGCATTAATCAGATCCGCCAGTTGCTTGGCCGACTCTACTGTAAAATCACCAGTAATTTGGACTGTAGTGCTTCTTACTGGTCCATCTGAAAAAGCGGGTGCAGATAAATACGCTGGATCTTCAGTCCCGTATTCCTCTGCAAACGAGGTATCCTCATCATAATCGAGCCAAATAACTAACAGATCGTCACGATAAGGCGTACTCGGATCTTGTTCCTTATTAACAATTTCTTTTGATACTTCATAGAATTCTGAAGCACTTTTCACTTCTAAGGAGACGGCCGGATTATTCATCTGATCATATGTCTGCTGGGCACTTCCTTCTACTATGTCCGAGCCATCCATATATTCTTTTCCTTCTACACCTCTGAAAGATAATTCAGCAGTAGTGGATAAAAGCTTCCTAGCTTCTTCTTGATTCTCAACCCCAGCTAATTGAACACGAATTTTTGATTCATCTTCAATAGTAATGTTCGCTTCACTAATTCCTAATGTGTTCACACGTCGAGTTAATGACTCAACGGTTGCTTCCAGAGCTGTTCGATTAATTTCCTGACCCTCATTCAACGGCTCAACATCATAAAGAATTTCAAAGCCGCCTTGCAGGTCCAACCCTAAATTAATGTCTTTTGTCACACCAGTTATGGTTGTGCCAATCGTAGTAGCTACTAAGATAACCACTAGAAAAAAGGCAACAATTCGACCCCGTTTGACCATAACGCATTTGCCCCCTTCATTTCACGCTCTTAGCTTATGTAATAGAAAAGCATACAATATGCCATCAATCCCTCTATAAGCTCCTCACATCCGTTATTCCTATCATTCCACAGATAACAACAATAGACTCATTATAATACTTAGCCAAAAGATGTCAATCTGAGTTGCTTTCATTAGACAGTGCCTGAATAGACGCCATCAAATCTTCTTCCTGATAAGCTTCAACTGTAAGATAGCTGATATATTGGTTGGTACTTAAGCGAAAGATGTCCTGAACAACCTCATGCAACCTTTTCTCGACTTCCTTCTTCCAGATTTTCTTCTCCAGGCATTTCCATATATCATCCACAGTTGCTTCGGCGTACCCCATATTTATAAATTCTTCCTTTTTACTGATTAAAACGGGCTTCACTTCATCCTTCCATTCACGAACATGTTTTGTCACTTCCATTTTAACTATCACCCACCTGTAAGTTATCTAGACAAAATCTATTGTCATGCCTTGTCCATCTCATCGCATATACTTCATTGTAGCTGAATTTCAATTCTTTGAGAAGGCGGATCTATTATGTCTAAACAAACCTTTCTGCACGGAGCACTTATTCTAGTTGTTGCAGGACTAGTCACACGTTTGCTCGGCTTTATCAATCGTATTGTTCTAGCCCGAGTAATGGGAGAAGAAGGCGTTGGGCTATACATGATGGCTCTTCCTACATTATTTTTAGCCTATACGATAACGCAATTCGGCCTTCCAGTGGCCATAGCTAAAAGGGTTTCCGAAGCAGAAGCTGTAGGAAATGAACGGCAGATTAAACGAATCTTAGCGGTATCGCTCACAGTGACTGGAACATTGAGCATTGTGTTCACAGTCGGTCTATTCATGCTCTCACCGCTTGTAGCTAACTACTTTTTAACCGATGAAAGAGCATTAGCTCCACTGCTCGCCATTACTCCTATTCTACCGATTGTTGCGATCTCATCTGTATTAAGAGGCTATTTTCAAGGGCGGCAAAACATGAAGCCCCAAGCCATATCACAAGTTATCGAACAGGTTGTCCGAATTTCGGCTGTCTTTCTTTTAACAAAACTTTTCTACCCATATGGAATTGAGTATGCGGCAGCCGGAGCAATGATTGCCGTGATCTTAGGTGAATTCGTTTCATTAATTTACATGACAAGGCAATTTAATATTCATAAAAAATTTAAATTACGAAAAACGTGGAAAAAGCATGTCCAGGAAGGTAAAAATACATTGAATCAGCTAATGACGATTGCTTTACCTACTACAGGAAGCCGCTTTATCGGTTCAATCACACACTTCTTTGAACCGATACTAGTTGCTCAAAGTCTTGCTTTTGCAGGATTAACAGCTATTGAATCAACAAAACAATATGGGGAACTAACGGGATATATTTTACCACTGCTCTTCTTACCAACATTTTTAACTCATGCCCTTTCTGCAGCATTGGTTCCTTCTATTAGTGAAGCGGCTGCCATGAGTAAAGGAAACACCATACAATACCGGATTTTACAGTCGATTCGTCTCTCCCTTGCTTCCGGTGGACTTGTCACTATTATCTTTATGATTTTTCCATCTATTATTTTAATGACCATTTACGGTACAAGCAATGCGTCATTCCTTCTTCAGTTCATGGCACCATTCTTTCTGCTTCATTACATTCAAACACCCCTGCAAGCAAGCCTGCAGGCGCTGGATCTGGCAAAGTCCGCGATGTGGAATACCCTGATTGGTGCTTTAATAAAATTCGTTGTGCTCGTTGGGTTAGCGTCAAAGCCTGAATTTGGTATTCACGGGGTCGCCATAGCCATGGTCGTAGGCGTGGTGGTCGTTACAATACTGCATTTATCAGTCTTAATACGCCATGCTGGTTTCAAACTCCCTCCCTTACTGGTGCTCCAATTCTCTACTGTGATCATAGCAACAGGCTGGATCGGTTATCAGCTCAAAGCACACTGGCTGGCAACAAGTCAGCCTTTAACACAACTCCTGGCGATGGGAACCGTTTTAACGATTATTTATGTCATTCTTTTATTCACATGCAGAATGCTTTATGTTAGTGAGTGGAAACTCATCCCCTGGGGGAAGTTATTTAAACAAAAGTAACCCGCATTAGCGTCTGCGGGTTACTTTTTTAAGTATATTCATCTTTCTTGTCAATCCAGATTTCCCCTTCATCATTAATGGAACAAAGTGAAATGTCTTCGAACGACGTGAACCCCCGTTTTTTTACTTCGTTCATTAACCACGCTTTATTTTTTCTAGTTTGTTTCAAGCCACTATATTGCACTTTACCGTCTGCAATCAAGATGACGGCATACGCCGAACTTCCATCTTTCTCCCTCTCAAAGACTGATAATTTTCCAGAGGGTTCAAGAATGGCATACGCCACCTTATCAATTTGTTGTATTCCTTGCTCACGGAGCTGCAGAAGCAAATCCGAAAAATTGTAGCGCTGCTTTCTCATTTCTCTTTCATCAATTTTACCATGCTTAATTAACATGGACGGTTTCCCATCAAACCAGGTTCTGAATCGTTGGCTTTTTATTGAAAAAAAGGCGCTGCCCCACTGGATCAGCAAGAGGATCAACATGGGAACTAATGCTTGCATTATGGAAGCTTCCGGCTTTTCAATAAGGGACACTGCAATCTCCGCAAGCATGATAAATACAACAAGATCCATCACACTTAATTCGCCAATTTCCCGCTTCCCCATCAAACGAAAGACAACCAGAATGATAACGTACGTAAATATGGTGCGAATAATCATCGCGCTTAAAAACATACCACCATCAACCCTTCAATATCACCTGCTTCTTATAACATGACCTAAAATAAACAAATTTATGATAAAAAAGGAACCAAATAACGTAAGATCACATAAATCGTACAAATCACGAGTGAGAGCAGCATCACAGGAATCCCATATAGTGCAAATTTAACGAAAGGAATGGGATGTTTATGACTCGCTGCGAGGCCAGCCACTACTACATTCGCTGAGGCGCCGATGAGGGTAGCATTGCCTCCTAAGCAGGCTCCTAATGCAAGCGACCACCACACTGGGTCGACGTTCATCATTCCGTACCCCTGAAGTTCTTGCACCACAGGGATCATCGCTGCTACGAAAGGGATATTATCGACGATCCCGGACAACAAACCAGAAGCCCAAAGCATCATAAGGGAAGTTATCGGCATATCACCACCGGAAACCACCATCATCCCCCGAGCAATTTCATCTATAATTCCGACTTTCTCAAGTCCACCAACTAACATAAATAAGCCAATAAAGAAAAACAGGGTGACCCATTCAACTTCCTGGAAAACTCGTTCAGCCTCAAGCTGCTTGTCTGATAAAAATAGCAGGAGAATTGCACCACTTACAGCAATTGTCGTAATGTCCATATGAATAAAGGGGTGAAGCATGAATCCTGTAACCGTCAGGATCATAACAAGGATAGAATGAAACAACAATTTGTTCACGACTACATGTTCTCGTGCATCCATATCAAGTAACTGACGAGCCAGACGCTCATTATAAGCAAACTGTTTTTTAAAAAGAACCAGAATGAACCCAAGAACAACTACAAAAATAATTATAACGACAGGACCAAGATGATTCAGGAATGATAGAAAAGTAAAATGCTCTACCGCCTGTCCGATCATAATATTTGGCGGATCGCCGATCAGCGTAGCCGTTCCTCCTATATTGGCACAAAGAATCGTGGTCAACAGATAAGGAAAAGCCGGCAGGTGCAGGCGTTCAACTAGAGTTAACAGCACTGGAACAAACAACATTACCGTCGTTACATTATCTAAAAAAGCTGAGCCTATTGCTGTAAACAGCGCCGTCACGATGAGTAATGGAACGGGTTTTCCTTGAACTGCCTGGGCTAGCTTTATAGCTGCAAATGTAAAAATTCCGGTCTTTTTTGTAATCGACACAAGTACCATCATGGAAAACAGGAGTGCGATGGTTTCCCAATCGATAAAACCTAATGCCTCTTCCCAGTCCAATACCTGAGTAATAAGGAGCAATACTCCCCCAGCTAAAGCTATGAGAGCCCTATTCCATTTCTCCGTCATAATTAAGCAATAGCTTACAACAAAGATCAGTAAAGCAAGTATTGTTGTCATACACCTACTCCTTTTAAATGGTACTTTTCTTATACCTATTCAAAAGGTTGGCAAAATATATACTTCTATCTTAAGGGTTTACATGCATATAGTTTAGAAGACAAGCTAAAAAGGGGATGATGTTTTTGAAGAAACTCCTGCAAGGCGTTCTTGGCTACGGCATAGGTTCAATTCTGTTATTAATGGTAATTGTTGCTGCTGCCCTCGCTCTCCTGCTGCGTTTCACAACCATTGACATTGATACACTCAACCAAATCTCTTTAGTAGCCGGCTTGACCATCCTGGCCTTTGGCGGACTTATTGCCGCTTATAAAGCAGAACAAAAAGGGTGGCTGTCTGGTATTTTAACAGGACTTATTTTCGTATTAGCTATGATTGGATTTCAATTAATCTTTGAGAATTCATGGGTATCTCTTACCCAGCTCAGCTATTTTGGCGGGCTTGTTATTGCAGCTTTATTAGGAGGAATGATCGGAGTTAATATGCCGAGAAGTACAACCGGAAAGAAATAAATGCAAATCTGTCTAACATCAATTTAAAGGATAAATAAAAAAAATCCCGCCGCTTGCGGGATTCTTTCCATTAATCTTGATTTAGTTTCTCACGTATAGAGGAACGGTCAAACTTCATTTGTGTGCCATCCTGTGCGCTAACGATTAATGTAGCTTCATCCAACGCATGGATTGTCCCATGGAGACCTCCAATGGTGATGATTCTATCTCCCTTTTGAAGTTCCGTCTGCATTTGCTGCACTTTCTTTTGTTTCTTCTGTTGTGGACGGATTAACAAGAAGTAGAAAATGACAAACATTAGAATAATCGGCAATAATCCAACTAATGTATCCATTCATATTCCCCCTTTCTAAAAGTTCTTTGCATTTGGTTTGTTGAAACCATACTGTTCAAAGAATTCTTCTCTAAAGTCACCGAGTCGATCTTCTCTAATGGCCTCACGAACTTGCCTCATTAATTTTAACAAAAAATATAGGTTATGATAAGTAGTAAGCCTGAAGCCAAACGTTTCATTTGCTTTTACGAGATGACGGATATAGGCGCGGCTATAATTCCGACATGTATGGCAGTCACAATGTTCATCAATTGGGCGAAAATCTCGCGCAAATTTAGCGTTTCTTACAACAAGACGGCCCTGGGAAGTCATACATGTACCATTCCTCGCAATTCTTGTAGGAAGGACACAGTCAAACATATCAATCCCTCGAATAGACCCATCAATAAGCGAATCTGGAGAGCCAACCCCCATAAGATAGCGGGGTTTATGGTCTGGTAAAAGCGGTGTCGTAAAATCGAGAACCCGGTTCATAACATCCTTTGGCTCCCCAACGGATAGCCCGCCTACAGCATAACCAGGGAAATCAAGGGATGTAAGGTCTTTTGCACTTTGTTCGCGCAAATCCTCATATTCGCCTCCCTGTACAATGCCAAATAACCCCTGGGTTTCTGGCTTTTGATGGCCTTCCAGGCAGCGTTCTGCCCATCGGCTTGTTCGCTCTACTGACTTTTTCATATAATCGTGATCAGCAGGATACGGCGGACACTCATCAAAAGCCATCATGATATCGGCCCCTAGAGAGTTCTGAATGTGCATCGCCTTCTCAGGAGATAAGAATAACTTCTCACCGCTAATGTGGTTACGGAAATGGACACCTTCTTCTTCTATTTGCCGTAGATCACTTAAACTAAAGACTTGAAATCCGCCAGAATCGGTAAGGATGGAGCCATTCCAATTCATAAATTTATGCAGCCCGCCTGCTTCCTCGACAATATCTTCCCCCGGACGCAGCCAGAGATGGTACGTATTCGAGAGAATGATTGACGCCCCCATTCTCTCCAACTCTTCGGGACTCATCGTTTTCACCGTAGCAAGTGTCCCTACCGGCATGAACATAGGCGTTTCAAAAGAACCATGCGGTGTGTGTACACGGCCGAGTCTTGCCCCTGTTTGTTTACATGTTTTAATTAATTCATATCTGATTGCCATGAGTTCGTTCCTTTCCTTCCTCGACTTATATAATGAGCATGGCATCGCCAAAGCTAAAGAACCGATATTTTTCTTCCACTGCTTTATGGTAGGCTTCTAAAATAAAGTCCCTCCCTGCTAAGGCACTAACGAGCATAATGAGGGTGGATTGCGGCAGATGAAAGTTTGTGATCAGACCATCGACAGCTTTCACTTGATAAGGAGGATAAATAAAAATATTTGTCCAGCCGCTTGCCTCTCTAAAACTGCCATAGTCACGTATAATCGTTTCCAGTGTACGGGTTGATGTCGTCCCCACCGAGATAATCCTTCCGCCTTTCTGTTTTACACGTTGCAGCTGCTCCGCAGTTTCATGACTGAGTTGATAAAATTCGGCGTGCATTTCATGTTCTTCAACGTTCTCAACGCTGACAGGCCGAAATGTACCTAATCCTACGTGTAATGTTAAATAGGCAATTTCGACGCCGCTCTGTTCGATATCCGTAAGCAGCTCCTTTGTAAAATGCAGCCCTGCTGTTGGGGCAGCTGCAGATCCTTCTTCTTTCGCATACACAGTTTGATAACGCTCCTGATCCGGAAGCTGTTCCTTGATATATGGAGGAAGGGGCATCTCCCCTAACGATTCAAGTACTTCCAGGAATATCCCCTCATAACTGAATCGAACTTTTCTCCCTCCGTGATCCTGTACTCCGATACATTCTGCTACAAGTTTTCCTTCGCCAAAAACAATTTTCGTCCCGAGTTTTACCTTTTTAGCCGGTTTAACTAGAACTTCCCATTCATCCTCATGATCCTGATGCAGGAGCAGAACTTCCACCTTACCACCACTATCCTCTTTCGAACCATAAAGACGGGCAGGCAGCACCCGGGTATCATTTAATACGAGACAATCCCCAGGCTGTAAAAACTGTTTAATGTCTGAAAAATGATGATGACTGACGTCCTGTTTCTCCCTGTTCAGCACCATTAATCTAGAAGCTGATCGATCTAACAGTGGTACTTGCGCTATGAGTTCTTCCGGTAATTTAAAATCATATTGCTTAACGTCCATGTAAATCCCCTATCCTAAACTTAACGAATTTTGCCGATGATATAAAAAATGAGTGATAACACTATACTTACTACGACCGATGTCATAATTGGAAAATAAAAAGTAACATTGCCCTTTTTAAAACTGATATCACCTGGCAGTTTACCAATCAGGCTCCATACTAATCCGATGACTATAAACACAATCCCTATTACAATAAAGATTTTCCCAAAACCAGTCAAGCTTCTGGCACCTCTCTGTTAAAATGGGTGTACGCTTTCGGCGTCACCATTCTTCCTCTTGGTGTCCGCTGAATAAAGCCCATTTGTAATAAAAATGGTTCGTAGACATCTTCAATC
This sequence comes from Halobacillus naozhouensis, assembly GCF_029714185.1. Lineage (NCBI taxonomy): Bacteria > Bacillati > Bacillota > Bacilli > Caryophanales > Bacillaceae > Halobacillus > Halobacillus naozhouensis. The sequence continues at coordinate 2,527,753 of NZ_CP121671.1, forward strand.
GTTTGCGATTCTTCTCCAATCGTGGCTGCAATTGTATCCAAACCGACAGGCCCCCCCTTGAAGCTGTCCATAATAGCCATTAGCAATTTATGGTCGATATGGTCGAGTCCCTCTCCGTCGACTTGCAGCATTTTCAATGCAGTCTTCGTTGTTTCCTCAGTGATCATATCTTCCCCTTTTACTTGAGCAATATCACGTACCCGCTTCAATAAACGGTTTGCAATTCGCGGCGTCCCTCGGGATCTGCGTGCCACTTCGACAGCAGCATCTCGTGCGATCCCTACGTGAAAAATATCTGCTGTCCGTTCCACAATGTCACATAACGCTCTTGGTTCATAATAATCAAGACGGCTATGTACGCCAAACCGGTCACGCAATGGAGCTGACAATAACCCTGCACGCGTCGTAGCACCGACGAGGGTGAACGGCGGGAGGTCCAGTCGAACGGACCTGGCGCTTGGGCCACTGCCGACAATGATATCCAGACAAAAATCCTCCATAGCGGGATAAAGGATTTCCTCAACAGAACGAGGAAGCCGATGAATTTCATCAATAAATAAAATATCCCCCGCTTCTAAGGAGGACAAAATGGCTGCTAAATCACCCGCACGTTCAATAGCCGGACCTGATGTGGAACGAAATTGACCTTCCATTTCATTTGCAATGATTGAGGCAAGTGTTGTTTTTCCAAGACCAGGAGGACCATACAGCAGAACGTGATCAAGCGGTTCATTACGCATTCTTGCCGCTTCGATAAAAATACGCAGGTTTTCCTTTGTTTTCTCTTGTCCAATATACTGACCGAGGGTTTCTGGACGGAGGCTCAGCTCAATTTGCTGTTCTTCCCCTTGTAACTCCCCTGATATCATGCGTTCTTCCATAGATGTACCTCCTTCCTCCTATGATTTCATGAGCAGCTGAAGTCCTTTTCTGACTAAGTCATCTACCTGACCCTGTTTTGACTTGACAAGTTCACTATGAACCGTTTTAAGCTCACGGTCAGAATAACCAAGCGCCTTCAGAGCTTCAAGCGCCTCTTCTATATGCACTCTCTTATCCTTCGCAGCAGTATCCTCCTGATAGAATAGCGAGTCTTCATTTTCTTCTTCAGGCAACCAAACAATCAGTTTACCCTTCAAATCCAAAATCATCTGTCGCGCTGTTTTTTTCCCTACCCCGGGAAAACGGGTTAAGTATTTCTCATCCTCTTGTTCAATGGCTGAAACAAACTCTGGTACACTAACGGTTCCTAATATCGCCAATGCACCCTTTGGACCAATCCCAGAGACATTCAGAAGTTTTGCAAATAAAAGCTTGTCTTCTTTTTTTTTGAAGCCAAACAGCAGCTGCTGATCTTCTCTTATATAGTGATAAGTATGGACTTTAACTTCCTTGTGCCTTTCGCTTTGAAAATGAAGGGGATTAGCGCAAAGGATTTCATATCCAACCCCTTGAGTTTCAATTGTGACCGAATCGTCCTCGACTGTTGTCAGGAGGCCTTTTACATAAGTAATCATTCATCTATTTCCCTTCTAATCCTAATTTAACATCACTGTGTTTATTGTAACACACAAGCACACGTTCGTATCAAAGAAAAATCGACGAGGGATTGGCGGGGTAGTAAGGTGATTTTTTATGAGAAAAGGATGTCCAGAAACAAAACTTCTGAACATCCCTTAGACTAATCAACATGATTATTTTTTTCATCAACTATAGAAAGGGTCGGTAGATCACTGGCCACTAGCCTCCATTACAACCCCTCTTCATTAGTTAATTGACTAATAACTTGCTGGAAATGTTCAGAACTGGTGATTTTAATTCCATCCGCTAATTTCAGCTTACTTTTTGCCTCAAGAGGCTTTAGTGGAATAGGATTAAAAGACTCCATTACATTTCCTTTCGAAGGTGCTCCCTGAAAGACTGCTAGCTCCCCGTCCTTTGTTACTCCAAAGTACCCCTGTTGCTCCGTAATTGGCGAAATACTATTTACTTGCTTCGAAAAAACCATATTCTCGCGCTTATGTTCTTCAATTGTCCAGTCACGATACTTCGACCAGAAATCTTCCATTGACCAAATGACCTCTTGTTCCTCGGTAATTTCTGTTACCCCGTCTATATAATGCTTTTTTGTAACAACATGAAAGATGACCGGTTCTTGGTGACTAGGTTCAGAAGATGCCATTTCTGCTTTCCTTTCCACAGATCGTTGTTTGGGCAACTCTTCACTGGTTAACGTTTCATGATCTATCCCGTAAACCTGCCATACAGTAAACGAAAGAATAAGCATAACTCCATAAATCCATCGAAACATCTTGATCCTCCTCACAAATAAATATAGCTTCTGTTTCTAGTATGTACAGAAACAGAAGCTATTATCAGGAGGATTTCATTTTAAGAGAGCTCGTCGAGAATTTCATCATCCGCATCTAAATTATGATAGATATCCTGCACGTCATCATTATCTTCAAGCATATCGATCAGCTTTACCATTTTTTCAACGCCTTCTTTATCTAAAGGCGTATAGGTGCTTGGGAACATCGTCACTTCTGAAGCTTGAAAGGTATACCCGCCTTTTTCGAGGGCTCCTTTGACTTCTGTAAAATCTTCAGGTGCCGTGAAAATTTCAAATTGTTCTTCATTAGTTTCCATTTCTTCTGCTCCCGCTTCTATCACTTCAAGCAACATGTCATCTTCATCTGAATCCGTTGTTTGTCTATCGATGACAAGATAACCTTTGCGGTCAAACATGAAGGCAACGCAGCCGTTTTCACCAAGATTTCCATCATTTTTATTGAAGGCATGACGGACATCAGCAGCCGTTCGGTTCTTATTATCAGTGAGCACCTTAACCATAACGGCTACGCCCTCTGGTCCATAACCTTCGTAAGTGAATTCTTCGTAATGAACGCCATCCAGATCTCCAGTTGCTTTTTTAATAGCCCTGTCTATATTATCGTTTGGCATATTGTTGGATTTTGCTTTATCTACTGCTAAACGAAGGTTTGAATTCATTTCCGGGTCTCCGCCGCCTTCTTTTGCAGCCATAAAGATCTCACGAGCGAGCTTCATAAACAACTTACCACGCTTGGCATCCTGCGCTCCTTTACGACGTTTAATATTGTTCCATTTCGAATGTCCAGCCATAGGTATTTCTCCTCTCTTGGAGCAAGTTTTTCCTATAACAATATACCACATTTGGAAATGGATATTAAACAATCCAGATTAATCGTTCTGCTGAAAAAACTGTTTGATTCTTTCTCTAAGGTTCTTCGGCATTTGCTGAGCTTTCAACCTTGCATTCAAGTCTTTCATATCTTCCCATTGACTATTGTTTGAATAGACCGTAACCGGAAGGTCAGTCATAGACTCGACCTTTTGGCGTACCTCCTTGATCACATTGCCATTCCTTCGATCATGAGGATTAATCATAACAGCCACATATACTCTTTCACCGTTTGTAAACGCCTGGGTTTGAGTAACCTCTGTTAATTCGTTGACGGCCTGGGTAATCTCCATGGATTCCTCATTATTGAAATCATTATCGTGAGACTTGTTCGTTTCACTATATTTTGAATCGCGCATTTCCTCATCCGTGCTACGCTTAAAGTAGTTTTCTTCACCTGTTGGAATTTTTCCTTCGTGCTTTGGAGCGTCCTCTTTTCCGTACTCAACTGGTTCATAGAAGTAACTTTCATTACCAGTCTTCGCTGGTCCATCAGCCTGACAAGCAACGAGAAATATCCCGCTCATTAAAGATATAGCAATTATTTTCCACATAAAAACATTCTCCTTTTACCATTACTATGGACTAAGAAGAATGATTTACTCAGTTAATATTAGGTAATTGTTGGAGACGGAGCAGCAGGTAGCTGGCGTTTATGCTGTGAACGTTTATGCAAGCGGTCAATAATGTCTAAATCTTTTTCGGGGACCTGCTCACCTTTTAAGTATTTATCAATCATTTCATAACTCGTTCCCATTTCATTCTCATCTGTTTGACCTTCCCAGAGGCCGGCACTTGGCTGTTTATGAATCACTTCATCAGGGACCCCTAGATGTTTAGCCATTTCTCTTACTTCTCCTTTAGTCAAATGGACAAGTGGAACAAGATCCACACCACCATCACCAAACTTTGTGAAGTAACCCGTGTGCCATTCAGCAGCATTATCCGTACCTACGACAAGATAACGATGATTGGTTGCAACTGTGTAAAGAGTACTCATTCTGAGACGTGCACGTAAATTTGCATCAGCCAGCTGCTGCTGGTCTTCATTTAATGTCCCCAAATCTCTTAGCTTTTGCTGTATAGAGGGAAACATAACCCGGTGTGTTTCTGTCAGGTCAACGGTCAGCGAGGATATATCGCACGACTCAATGACTTTATGAGCATGTTCTTGATCACTAGGCTGGCTTTTACAAGGCATAATTACCCCTAGGGATTGCTCGGGACAAGCCTGTTTAATTAAATGAGCCACAACTGCTGAATCAATTCCTCCGCTAACCCCTACTAGTAAACCATCAACGTTTGCTTCTTTTACTTTTTCATGTAACCAGCTCACAATTTGTTCTACTGTTTCCTGCACGAGTTTGTTCATCCTTTCACACTAATAATGCTTTATTTTAGCATATATTCTGTGTAACGAACAAACCTCTTACGTCTCTGCCATGCCTGATCCAACTTGTTTAGATGAGAGGATATAGAAATCTCTTCCTCCAGACATTTCCGATAGCCATAGAGCCATTCTCTCAGTAAATCAGCAGGGACTAAAACGCCTTGTAACCACAAGCGAGGGTATTCCATTTTCTTGAATAGTGTAAAGAACTCGGATTTGTACTCTTCCATATGTGGTAGAAACCGTTGCGCTAACTGTATGTCATCATAGAGCTTTGGACCATTGTATAATAGGTCAAAATCAATGATCTTAACGTTATGATGAGCATCTATTATAAAGTTATGATGAGCGACATCTCCATGAATCCAAACATGTTTTTGCCATGCCCTCTCCTCTAGTTCCCCCCAGGGGTTATCTGCAAAAAGAGCAAGCTGTTTAACCATCGTAATGTGAATTTCATCATACAATGTTTTTTTCCTATGGGTCATAAACACATCTTTCGTGTCTTCAAATTGTTTGAGACGATGGCCCCATTTTACATACAAAGGATCTCTTGGTATAGAGACTAAGGAAATTCCTTGTGTGGTCCGATGAAATCGCCTCATTATAGCATAAGTTTTAAATCGGTCTTCCTGCCATTTAAAATTAGCATGTCTCCCATCAATCCATTTGAATATTCCCCATTCCCAGCCAAAATTGTTTTTCGTATAGCTTCCATCCGGAAAAGGCACAGGCACTGCAGCCATTTTTTCAGCATCATACCAGCTTTTAAAAAAACGAATTTGTTGAGTTAATACTCTCGAGCGTCGATATCCCTTGATCAGAACTGGCATTCCATTATAATAAGCTTTATATATCTTAGGTTTAATGGTTGAATGATAGGTGACATTCATCTTAACGCCCGTATAAAGCCAATTAAAAAGGCGATCCGTAAAAGAATCGCCCATTCTATCTTTACTCGTCATCTTCATCATCATCTCGCCATGGCTGGTTTCCACTCCAATTTTGCATGGGTCCTTCAGGGTACTGTGCTCCCCCCATTTGATCCCCTTTCATTGGCGGCTGATGCCACCCTCCTACTTGCGGATCTCCGTGACAAGGTTGATGAGCTCCTCCTCCCATATGCGGGTCTGCAAACATTGGCTGGTGTGACCATCCACCCACTTGCGGATTCATGAATGGATCCGGATAACCGCCGTACATCTGAGGCTGAGGGTATCCATGCATCTGCGGACTGTGAGGATCACCACATCCACAGCCTGAATCTGGCATTTGTTGTGCAGGCAGATTCATATGATGTTGTGGGGGAAATTCCATTTCATTTCCCTGCCATGGCATCATTTGCTGCGGGGGATAAGGTTGCTGCATCATCGGATACGGATGAGGTGGACAGCAATAACAATCACTGTGAACCAACTGACCTTGCGGCATCATGTGGCCTTGGGGCATCATGTGACCCTGTGGCATCATTGGGTATGTCGGCATATGCTGCATAGGCATATAATATTCTTCATTATCCGGGGGACCCATACTGTATTCTTGTTCATGAGTGTTTGTTGCTGGCTGCTGTTGAGGTGCATTCGACATTGGATTTTGCATAAAATCTTTTGAGGCTGGCTGCTGTTGAGAATCTTTTGACGCCGGCTTCTGCTCAGGTTTTTCTGGTGCAGGCATCTCAGGTAAATGAAATGTTGTATAATAATTATGCATTGTTTTCTCTGGCATAGGCATCTGTACCGGCATCATGGGCTTTTCCTTAATCGGTTGAGACTTAGGCTGAGGCTTAGGCATTTTTTCATCTTCTTTAATAACAGGAATCGGTTTAGGAGATTGATCCTTATAAGGGTGTTTGGCAGCATTTTCTTTCTTTATAGGAGCTTCTTTCTTCTTTTGAGCCTCTTTTTTTGGTGCTTCTTTCTTCTTCTGAGCCTCTTTTTTCGGTGCTTCTTTCTTTGGTGCTTCCTTTTTAGGAGCTTCTTTCTTCACCGATTTCGACCCCTGAGGGACCTTGATTTTCATTCCCGGCATAATCATATCAGGATTGGAAAGTTGGGAATTTAACGCTTTAAGTTGTTCAAAATCAACTCCATACTTTTTTGATATTTTCCAAAGTGTATCACCTTTTTGTACAATGTGAATTCTCACAGTTGCAACTCCTTTCCTGTGATCTATAATCGATAAGACAATAATAGCTTCATAACACTCTATGCAACGAAACAGAAAAGGTTGATGAATTTGCCTATATTTATTTTTGGAGATTCAAAACAAAAACCCGCATTTTTCAACATGAAAATGAAAAATACGGGTTCTTCGTTACTTATTTGCAACTGGATCCATTTCTAATAAGTAGCTGGGATAGGTTCCAAGCAGTTTAAACGTACATCCTAACATTTCTAGTTCTGCTTTTACCCCAGGGAACAACACCTCGTCATAGGGTTGATCAACGTCTATTAAGAAAAAATAGTTGCCAAGTCCTGTTTTCATCGGTCTGGATTCGATTTTAGACAGGTTCATTTTTCGCCAGGCAAATGCTGAAAGTACTTGATGAAGGGCTCCCACATAATCCTTCGGCAACGTAATCATCACGGTAGTTTTGTGTTTCATTGGCTTGTGGGTTTTTGTCTCGAGTGGCACCGGCGTATTTTGAACCACAGCAAACCTTGTATGATTATTGTCATAATCATGGATATTATGTGTTAAAATGTTCAAACCATTTTGCTCTGCAGCTAGATGATTTCCAATAGCAGCCGTATGAACCCCTTGTTCAACAACAACCTCGGCGGCTTTAGCTGTAGAGGCCGTGTACGCTATTTCAGCTTCTGGATATTTCTTATAAAGATATTGCTGACATTGAGCAATTGCCTGGTTGTGTGAATAAATATGTGTCAGTTCTTCGCCATTATAATCAGGATGAACGAGAAAATGCTGGCGGATCGGTACGGTTAACTCTGTAACCACAGCCTGGTTCACTTCATGAATCAAATAATCAATGGTTAAATGTACGGAACCTTCGATAGAGTTCTCAAGCGGCACGACCCCTAAGTCCACATCTCCGCGCTCCACCGCTTCAAGACATGCTGGGATGTTTTCATAACCGATAAATGGTCCTTCTTCAAAGAAGGCATCAACAGCCATTTTAGTGAATGTCCCTTTTGGTCCAAGGTATCCAACTCGTTGCATAAAGCCTTCACTTCTCCTAACCTTAAGCTCCTGAACTTAAAATCTCCACCCGATCTACGAAGTCCAATTTATGAAGCTTTTGTAATAATTTCTCGATGGAATAAGTCATTCCTGTTGTATTTAAAGACAACGTTACGTTTGCTTTCCCTTGCAATGGAATTGTTTGGTGAATGGTTAAAATATTACAGCCTGACTCTGCCACCGTTAATAATAGATTTGAAAGCGTCCCGGTGCGATCTTCTAAATGAAAGAATAATGTAATCATCTGCTCTTTAACCATCGCCTGGAACGGGAAGACAGCATCCCTGTATTTATAAAAAGCACTGCGGGAAAGATCAACATGTTGAACAGCTTCAAAAATGGATTCCGCTTTGCCGCGTTCCAGTAATTCCTTTGCTTCGATCGTTTTCCTCATAGCATCAGGGAGAATATCGCTACGGACTAAATAAAATTGCTCATTGTAATCCGCCATTACACTACCCCCTTAATCAACAAATTCAAATTCATAATCAAGAAGCCTAACCGTATCTCCATCTTTAGCTCCTCGTTTTCTAAGCTCTTCATCCACACCCATGCCACGCATTTGTCTGGCAAACCGATTGATGGACTGATCTCGAGAGAAATCGGTGCGCCTGAATACAGACTCAATTTTCTCCCCATAAAGAACATAGGCTCCATCATCAGCACGAGTAACCTTAAAAGGAGCTTCTTCTTTTTCAAACTTATATACAACGCGTTCATCGACTTCCTCAATTGGCTGCTCTTCCTGCTTAGGGATTTCATCCAGACGATCTGCTACCGCATACAACAGTTCATCCAATCCGTCTCTTGTCACAGTAGAAATAGGAAAAATGGGTACATTACCGACTTTCTCCTTAAAAGAAGCTAAATTTTCTCTCGCTTCAGGAATATCCATTTTATTAGCAATAATGATTTGAGGGCGTTTGGCTAACCGTTCATCATAGGAGGAAAGTTCATGATTAATTGTTACGTAATCCTCATAAGGGTCTCGTCCCTCAAGTGATGCCATGTCAACTACATGTAGGATTAGTCGCGTACGCTCGACATGTCTCAAAAATTGATATCCTAGACCTACCCCTTCGTGTGCTCCTTCGATCAATCCTGGCAAATCAGCTAACACGAAACTACGGTGATCCTGACTTTCAACTACACCCAGATTTGGAGCCAGAGTAGTGAAATGGTAATCGGCAATCTTTGGTTTAGCCGCCGTTACAACTGAAAGAAAAGTGGACTTACCGACACTTGGAAAACCTACAAGACCAACATCAGCCAGCAGCTTCAGTTCAACTTGTACGTCCAGAGCCTCTCCCAGCTCCCCGTTTTCTGCTATTTCCGGCGCTGGATTCCTCGGTGTTGCAAACCGGGCGTTCCCACGGCCGCCACGACCGCCTTTAGCTATAACAGCTGACTGTTTATGCTCCGTTAAATCTGCTATAACTCTTCCTGTCTCCACATCCTTTACTGTAGTGCCAGGCGGAACACTAACGACCAGGGGTTGAGCATTCTTTCCATGCTGTTTCTGGTTCATTCCATTTTCCCCGCGTTTGGCTTTAAAGTGATGTTGATAACGAAAGTCCATGAGCGTGTTTAAGCCTTCATCGACTTCAAAAACAACATCTCCTCCGTTCCCGCCGTCACCGCCGGCAGGGCCACCCATTGGAACATATTTTTCACGGCGATAGGCTACTAATCCATTTCCTCCATCGCCGCCTTTAACAAATACCTTGACCTGATCCACAAACATTGTGATCACCTCTTATTCTATCGTCATTTCAACGGAAAGTTCATCCTCCTCGCAAAAGGCGATAAACCCTTCCTGTTCCAGCTTTTTATTCAATTGCATGGGATATGTAAAGTTTCCCTTCCATTCCCAGGTTATACCTAGCTGGTGGCTGCCAGCCCCTTGATAAACTTGGACACTTCCTTCATAAAGTTCATCTTTTTTACTGAATTCATCCAACAAAATAAGTAAACGTTTCGCATAAGCCGTCATCTTTTGGTCATGACGGGGTAAATCAACATTATTCTGGATCGTATACACTAAGCGGTATTGCTCTTGGGTCCAATTAAATGTAAGCAGCCAAACAGTGAATTCATAAGCACCACTATTCAACAATCTTCGTTCTTGTTCCGAATCATGAGATATCTTGTTGAGCTGTATTTGGAGCTTATCCATTTTTCCCATGGAAGCATAACCTTGGACTAATTGAATTTGATTCATCCAGTCATGACGCTTATGCCTTAGTATGGCAATTATCTCTTCCTTACTCAAATAAAACAGCCCCCTACCCTGCATATTATTAAAAAGTATAGCAAAGTTTGGCGAGAAACTGAATGATTTTATGAACGAAAGCGCAAGCTCCCTGGTAAACACGACAGAGTTCGGCAATGAACGGGATGAAAGATGTAATACAAGAAAAAGCCGCGCTTATGCAATAGGCATAGGCGCGACTTACATGTTTACGTATGAAACATACTATATTGAATTTAAGCTTCCTGTGCTACAGGATAAACGCTCACTTTCTTGCGGTTACGTCCATAACGTTCGAACTTAACAACACCGTCCACTTTAGCGAATAGTGTGTCATCTCCTCCACGTCCAACGTTTTCACCAGGATATACTTTGGTTCCACGTTGACGGTAAAGGATAGATCCACCTGTTACAGATTGTCCGTCTGCACGTTTCGCTCCAAGACGTTTAGACTCAGAGTCACGACCGTTTTTTGTACTACTTACACCTTTTTTAGAGGCAAAAAACTGCAAATCTAGACGTAGCATGGCTTTGCACCTCCTTACATTTGTGTGATTTTAATATATTGGCTGTATTCATTTTCTATCGTTTCAAGTGAAACCTGCATGCCTTCCAGCAAAGTCTGGGCTTTAGAATGGGCAATTCCATCTAAATTTCCCGGCAAAGTTATCTTTAAATAACCGCCTTGCCCGCCTTGTGCAACTTCAGGTTGAGTATCACAGAGACTTTCAATGGCATTCACTGCACCAAAGGATACAGCGGAAACTGCAGCACACACTAGATCGTGTCCATAAGGTCCACTCTCCGCGTGCCCCGTAATTTCAAAACCTGTGATGTCTCCATGATTGCGAAACATAGATACATTAATCATCGTCAGGATCCCTTACGCCTTGATACTCTCAACAACAAGTTTCGTGTACGGTTGACGGTGACCTTGTTTGCGTTTGTAGTTCTTTTTCGGCTTATACTTAAAGACAGTCAATTTCTTTTGACGACCTTGTTTTTCAACTTTAGCCGTTACAGAAGCACCATCTACGAAAGGAGCACCGACTTTTGTGTCGTCGCCGCCTACGAAAAGAACTTTATCAAAAGTAACAGTTTCCCCAGCTTCTCCGTTTACTTTCTCAACGTAGATTTCCTGGCCTTCCTGAACTTTGATTTGCTTACCACCAGTTTCAATAATTGCGTACATACTTGCACCTCCTTAAATTCACTCAGACTCGCCATTCAGGTACCGATTTACGGTTTCAAAACCTGTTCTGTGCGGTTGTAGCATGAAAGTGCTACTTATATAACATATTGATGTTACCACAGATCAAAACAAGTTGTCAACATGATACCCGCGCCGTTTGATGGCTTCACGTATCATAGTTAATGACCCTTCAAGCTCTATTTGCCATCCCGTAACCTCAGGGTCCGTCCTAACAAATAGCTCCTGTGGAATTTTACTAGAAATATCGTAAGAAAGCAATTGTTTTTTCAGCTCGTAAAGGCTTGGCGAAATCGCTACAAGCGCAGATTCACTCTGTACACTTTCTAATAACTCACGCTCTAAGCGAAAAAGAAGTGTGTCTTTTGAAAAGGAAGGTGTTTGTTGAGCCGTTAATTCCCTGATTACATTCGTCCAGTTTCGTTTCCTTGTGATTTCCATTAAGCCAAGTTTTGTCATCCCTACAATAGTTACAACAACTGGGTCCTTTTTGACTGCTGTATTCATGAACCGAAGCAGTTCTTTCTCATGTTTTTTTTCCTGCATAGATATAAAGTCAACTAATATCATTCCTGAGATATTTCGCAGTTGGATTTGCTTAGCCACTTCTTTCGCCGCTTCCTTATTCATTTCCAGCTTGTGAGAAGATGATAAGGTTTTCTGTTTGTACTTGTGGCTGTTGATATCAATCACTGTCATGGCTTCTGTATGCTCAATGATCAATTCCATTCCTTGCTCTGTTCGTGCAACAGGCTCGATAAGCTGCGATTGAACTTCATTAATTGATTTTCCGGTGTAGCCAGAAATGCTTTTGACCCATTTAACTTTTTCCGCAAGCACAGGGTAGCGGTTCTTAATGGACTGACTTAATTGACTATCATCCAAAATAATTTCTTGTACCTGTGATAACGGATGCTTGCGAATCAGCTGATCAGGTAAAATTGGATCCTCAAGTATTTTACTAATTTTAGCAGCTGACTCATGAGGCAGAAGCTCCTTCCACTGTTTTCTCAGCTGATTTATTTCATTCATAATTGTCGTTACTGAAACGATTGCAGCAGCAGTACGGATAATCACTCCTTCATCTGAATGAAGCTGCTCATTGAGCAATGATTTCAATTCCCCTGCCTGTACCGAATCCATCTTCTTTGAGACTGAGACTCTTTTTCCAAAAGGCTGATAAATGACTAACAGTCCGGGAATAGTAATATCAGCACTAAGCTGAGCCCCTTTTTCTCCAAGTGGTTCTTTTGTTACTTGTACGACTAGTAATTGTCCTTCAGTTAGTGTCCTCTCGATCGAAGCATTTGCCCATGGAATAGCTTCCTTTCTTAAGAACCCTTTACGTTCTTCGCCAAAATCAATAAAAGCTGCTTGCAAGCCTTTATTGATTTGGCTGACTTTTCCTAAATAAATTGAACCCGAAAGCGTTTTGACCTTCGGGCGAGTTGATATATATTCAACGATTTCGTTATTTTCAATTACAATCCCTACTTGCTCGCTTGTCTGTGTTTGTACGGCAATTGTCTTCATCTGACCCCTCTTTTAGTGTAAAATTTTCGGCAGATCTCCCATCCGAAGACTTGTCTTCTTCTGTTCGATAAACATTCGAAGACATTCTTGTTCATCTACTATATATAAACCTGGTTTTCGTTTCAATATATATAGATGTCGGCGATTCGCATGTACATTCTTAAGAACCCTCCGAACAGGAGTATTTGGGTCAATAGACAAATATTTGACCTTTAAGTGCTCTTGGTCTCTTCGAACACCGTACATCAGAAATCTCATGAACGTAAACGTTCGCCGCTTCCACTCCAGGCTGTTTTCTACCACCAGAAAACCAGCTAAGAGCATTCCGGCAAGTGTCATTCTTTCTTCTATGAGGAGGATGACGATGGTGGATAATATACAGGAAAAGGAGACCCACAATGTTGCCTTTATGCTTTTCTGAAAAGAGATCAACTGTGTTAAAACATAGAACAATAACTTGCCGCCATCAAGCGGCCAAATAGGTAACAAATTTAATAATAAGATAATCCGATTGTAATGAACGGCGGTGTCTAATAGCGGATGAGGACCGATGAAAGTTTGAAGTAAAAAAAGCAGGACAGCTATCCATACATGTTGAAGTGGACCTGACAAAATAACATGTACCTGCTCCTTGAATGGTTTGGCTGAATGTTCGTCGCTTACCACCGCACCGCCGAACAGCCAGAATTCAATATGGGAAACGCGCCACCCGTAGGAACGAGCTGTGGAAAAGTGCCCCCATTCATGGAGGGCAACGATTGAAAATAAAACGATGAACTCATAAAACGCACCAGTGAGGAAGGCAGAAAAGGCCAGCAGGAAAAATAAGGGATGAATGCGTACTCTGTTTATGATTACTCAGACCCTTCATCAACTTTTATGACCTGAATCGGATCCAGGTATTGCTCGTCCTTTTTAACCGCAAAGAAAAAATCTTTTGTTTCGCCCTCTGCCGGGTTTAACTGCGCAATTGCCTCTTGTGCCTCTATATGCTCGTATAAATGAACATTAATGGAAGATAGAAAACCGTAAATCGTATTTGTTCCATCTTTGTGCTGAACAATAACGGTTTTATTCGTTTGCTCATCATTCCCTGCAAAAATTACAGTTCCTGCCTTAACCGCCTTCACGGCAGATCCGCCATCTGTTGTCATTACAATTCCTTTCCCGTGATTTTGAAAGGGTTCGGTCACCGTTCCATTCACGGGCAGAGCTAACCCCTTGCTCTGGTTTTCATCCTTAGACTGAACAAGTTGCAAAGGGTCTCCAAACCGCTCGTTATACCAAGCAGTTACACTCGCAAATGGGAACTCCTCTTCAAGCTGGTTCACCACCCATGCCTCAGGCTCTGCAGTAATGGCCAAATTCGTTTTTTGACTAACGAACATCCCTGTAAATAACAAAACTGAACAAATAACTTGTACACCTAAATAAGAAGATCGCTTTTTACTTGTAGGAGCACCTGGAAATCCACCCGTTACGATGGGCGGGAACCCATGCATCTCTTCGTCTTGAGGTGGTGCAATTCTTCTGCTGACTGGGTCGTAACCAGTTGACTTCACTTTATTTCTTTTGCGTTGAGCTATACTTTTACGTACATAGTCAATATTTCTATTCACTCTAACCCCTTCTCTCTTACACCTTTTCTATCAGTCTATGGGGAGTAGATCGTGAATATGAATCGTTTGAATTCAACAAAAATATATTTCCACTTATTGAAAATAAAGAGATTATGAAATCAACGTAAAAAAGCGACATTCCAACACCATGAAGGAATGCCGTTTATATACGTGTTGCTAAGTGCGTAAACCGAAAAAACGCTTAACTTTGGCCATTAGAGTTAAATCTTCTTCCAGGCTTAACAGCGGGACAGATTCTCCTAAGATTCGTCTTGCAATATTTCGATAAGCCAGCGATGACTTTGTATTCGGCTGAAGCGCAACAGGCTCACCTTTATTAGACCCTGTGATGACCGCGTCATCATCAATTACGATGCCTAGTAAGTCAATAGAGAGAATGTTAACGATCTCATCTACATCCAGCATATCGCCATTTTTCATTAAATGATTCCGGATTCGATTGATTACGAGCTTCGGCGGTTCAATATCCTCCTGTTCCAATAACCCAATAATACGATCGGCATCTCGGACACTAGATTTCTCCGGAGTGGAAATGACAATGGCTCGATCCGCTCCAGACACCGCGTTTTTATAGCCCTGTTCGATTCCTGCCGGACAATCGATAATAACATAGTCATAATCTTGTTTCAGTTCATCAACAATAGCTTTGATACCTTCTGGCGTAACCGCAGATTTGTCCGATGTTTGAGCGGCCGGTAATAAATGAAGGCAATCAAATCGTTTATCTGTAATTAATGCTTGCTTTGTTTTACAGCGTTCCTCTACTACATCTACAATATCGTAAATGATGCGATTCTCTAGCCCCATCACTACATCTAAGTTTCTAAGCCCAATGTCGGTGTCTACAAGGCATACTTTCTTATTCTGAAGAGCCAGAGCGGTTCCCAGATTAGCTGTAGTCGTTGTTTTCCCAACTCCACCCTTTCCAGAAGTAATTACAATAGCCTCACCCATTAAGCATTCTCCTTTCAAAACTAGCCAAATCCGGTCTTCTTCTCGTAACTTCCTGTAAGGATTCAATTCGAATGCTGCCTTTCACTTCGTCAACAAAGCCACACTCCATATAAACTCCTTCTGACTCATAATCAGGGGCGCGAGATAATTGGTCCGCAATCCGAAGCTGGTTAGGCTTCATGTAGGATGCAGCAATAATTGCCTGTTCATCGCCTTGAGTTCCTGCATGTGCCACCCCTCTTAAGCGTCCCATAATAAAAATATTACCTGTAGCCATCACTTGTCCTCCGGGATTTACATCGCCGATTAATAACATATCGCCACGGACTTCGAAAACTTGACCTGAGCGAATCGTTTTTACAATAGGTGTGACTTCGGTATTTTCTTTCCACGCAAGTGCTTCCTTCTTGGTCATAACTTCCGATTCAATAGCTTCTACAACCAGCCTCTGTTTTTCCCGGACGATTTCTTTTAACGTTTCTTGTTGCTGACCACTTAAATACCGTTTCCCTATCCGGATAGTTACCCGGATCATAGGTTCATCATGATCCACTCCATTAACGGAAAGCTTCTGTTCAAGTTCATGTATGATCGACTCAAATGAACATTGATCATTTAAGTGAAGAATTAATCCATCTCTTGTTCCTTTTATCATTACAATTTGACCATTCACTGCCACAAGCCCTCACCTCAAAGTCTTAAACAATTCTCCTTTTCTCTCTTACGCACTGGTTAAATCTTCTGACCATTGCTCTAATCGACTTTTCACGCATGGATATAAAATGATGAAAAATATCATATTGCCCGCAACTGTCGGGAGCAGCCGTAATGTTGCGTAAGTGCCCCATGAAATCGTCGTCACTTGCACAAAAGAATAGATCATGTACAGCATCGTATCAGCTAGAGCCACACTAAGCACCGCTAACAATGAAGTCACAATAAAGTTTGCATGAACTAACTTCTTTAGCCCGTGCAAAACATAAGCAGTCATAGCATATGTAGCCATATAAACTCCGAGCACTCCTGTATATACTACGTCAATTAACAAACCAAAGATTATACCATACCAAATCGCATGATAGGTATGATCTTTATCGTAGAAGATGGCAATGATGACAATTAAGCATAACACCCAATGTGGAGTTATTAGTAGATCAGAATAAACGATATTGGCTGGTAATAAACTCATGGCCATCCCTTGTAAAGCGAGTAGGATGAACAGGGCGGCGGGGATTATATAGCGCCTCATTGTTGTTCCCCTCCACCTTGTTCTTCCTCCGGGATGGATTGCATGTCCCGATCAACTACCATGACGTGATTGATATCAAACAAATCTGCAAAAGGTTCAACATAAGCGGTTTTAGTTAAACCAAATTGATCGTTGACCACTTTATCAATCTTACCAATTCTAAGGTTTTTAGGGAAAACACCGCCAAGGCCAGATGAGATCACTACATCTCCCTTTTTAAGCTCAACATCCTGTTTAATCCCCTCTAGAAGCAGACGCCCGCTTTCCTTATCATATCCTTCAATTAAGCCAAACACATTATCTTCGCCCTCTCGAACAACCCATGAAGAGATTTTGTTCGAGCGGTCAAAACCACTTAACAGCTGGACAGTAGAGTGGAAAGCACCAACAGACTTGATTTTGCCTACCATGCCCTCACTCGTAATGACAGCCATATCCTTAGCCACTCCGTGCTCTTCTCCTCGATTGATTGTCATTTGTTCAAACCACCGTTCAGAACTGCGCGCAATGACTGTAGCTTGAATAGGAGTGTAATCACTTAATGATTCTGTCTTATCAATCGTTGCTCTTAATTCTTCATTTTCTTTCTTCAATTGCTGATTTTTTTGAATAAGTCCTTTATACTCAGCTAGACGTGATTTCAGAACTTCATTTTGTTCATAAACATGGAACATATCTTGGATATTGTTTGTTGTATTCGTTATTAATTGGATCGGTGAGTGAAAAATAGATTGAGCCCAGCCCACCGTATCCTGAATAAACTTTTCTGGAACAGTTAATTCAGTACGATCTCTCATTGAAAAACCTATAAGTACTACTAAGATGACGAAACCGATTAACACGGTCATCAGTCTTTTTCTGCGAATAAAAGAAGGCATAAATGCGGCTCCTTATTCCGGTTTCGGGCGAGACGCTACATTAGGTTGAGATCTAAAGTGTTGAATGTATTCCAGAGATTTTCCTGTACCTATTGCTACACAGTCTAGGGGCTCATCCGCTATGAAGACAGGCATGTTCGTTTCTTCACTAATAATAGAGTCCATGTTATTTAGGAGAGCCCCGCCACCAGTCAGGACGATTCCCCGCTCCATAATGTCTGAAGCCAGCTCTGGTGGTGTTTTCTCCAGGGTGTTCTTGACAGTTTCCACAATAGATTCTACTGTATCATGAAGTGCGCCAACGATTTCTTCGGATTTAACGGTAATGGTTTTCGGTAACCCACTTAACAGATCACGACCGCGAATATCCATTTCTTCATTACTTTTGAAATTTCCTGCACCGCCAATTTCCATTTTCACTTCTTCGGCCGTTCTTTCCCCGATCATGAGGTTATACGTTTTACGAACATGCTGGATAATTGCATCATCCATTTCATCACCAGCCACCCGGATAGATTGGCTCGTTACGATCCCTCCTAATGAGATAATGGCTACTTCTGTCGTACCTCCCCCAATATCTACAACCATACTGCCTGTCGGCTCCCATACAGGCATGCCTGCTCCAATTGCTGCAGCAAATGGCTCCGCAATGGGAAAAGCATCTTTTGCCCCTGCCTGTTTTGTTGCATCAATCACAGCACGTTCTTCTACCATAGTGATGCCAGAGGGCACACATACCATGACATTTGGCTTGCTGGCAAATGTAGAACGTGTTTTTAGGGCTTGTTTAATATAATGCTTCATCATTTGAGCTGTTGTTTCATAATCAGCTATAACACCGTCTTTCATCGGTCGAACAACAGTTATGTATCCAGGTGTGCGTCCAATCATGTTTCTTGCATCATTTCCTACCGCTTCTATATCTCCTGTATGAGCATTCTTCGCCACTACGGAAGGTTCGCGTAAAATAATTCCTTTATTTTTTAAAAAAACTAATGTATTTGCAGTTCCCAGGTCAATTCCTAAATCTTGAGAAAATCCAAATAAACCCAATACTATCTTCCTTTCTAAAACCCGTTTTACCAAACAGGAAGAACATCTAATTTTTATGAGAAGAAGCGCCAATTATAAGATAGTCCTTATAAATGGCGCTCATATAGTTCATCAATTTAATTATACGAAAAATCATAGAAAATAGATAGTGTTACAAGTATCCTTTTTCTTTTAATGAAATGAACTTTCTGTCACCAATTACAAGATGATCTAATAATTCTATCCCAATCATCTTACCACATTCTTGCAATCTCCTGGTAACATGAATATCTTCCTGTGATGGCGTAGGGTCTCCCGAAGGATGGTTGTGGGCACAAATAATTGAAGCAGCCGAACGTTTGACTGCTTCCTTAAAGACTTCACGCGGGTGTACAATCGAGGCGTTTAAGCTTCCGATGAAAATTGTCTGACGGTGGAGAACCTGATTCTTCGTGTTCAAAAATAAAACGATAAAGTGTTCCTGTTTTAGTTCACGCATTTCTTCCATTACGAAATCTGCTCCATCTTCCGGACTGCGAATCATATACCTTTCCACAGGTTTCATCTGCTGAATTCTTCGTCCAAGCTCAATAGCCGAAAGAATAAGAACGGCCTTTGCTGCCCCAATCCCTCGAATGGCCGTTAATTCTTCAATGGTCGCATCTTTTAAAAGTATAACCCCTTCGAAATGAATCAACAGCCTCTGCGCAAGGGAAGTGACAGATTCTTGTTTCGTACCACTCCCTAGCAAAATAGCTAGTAGTTCCTGATTTGATAACTGAGCTGCTCCAAGCTCTATTAACCTTTCTCTCGGCCGATCCTGTTTGGGTACATCTTTAATCATGATACTTGTTTCAGCCATTGACGCTTCGCATCCCTTCTTATCTATTCCTCAAAAGAAAGAAGGTCAGCCAGGAGCGATCTTAAAAGCAGTCAGCTCCCTCGTTAATTTTGAAATAGGTAACCCGACAACATTAAAATAGTCCCCTTCAATTTTTTCTACCAGAAGTGCCCCTGAACCTTGAATTCCATATCCTCCAGCTTTGTCCAATGATTCCTGTTTGCTTAAATACCATTCAATCTGATCGTGCGATAATGTCCAAAAATAAACTTTTGTACTTACTACGAAGGAGACCCAGAGACAGCTGTCCCTAATCGAAACCCCCGTATAAACTTTATGACAACTACCACTTAGCTGTTTCAACATAGAATAGGCCTCATCATAGCTCTCGGGTTTTCCCAGCAATTGTGTCCCTTGATAAACGATCGTGTCGGCGGTCAAGACCACTTCATTTGCCGATCGAGAAATGGCAGTATTCTTTTGTTCTGCAAGGTTCTGTACGACGTCTTCTGGATTCATATCTTCTGAAATCACTTCATCCAATAAACTTGAGCGGACTTCAAAGGAAAAACCAGCTTGTAACATGAGCTCCTTCCTTCGAGGTGAAGCCGAGCCTAGAATAAGGTCAGGCAAAGGGACACGTCCTTTCTTTTGAGGTACCTATAGTTTACACAAAAACAAAGCTGCATAAGATTATCTACTTTCTATTTATGACTGTTCATGACTTGGGAGAAATAGTCGAATTCGTAAGTGAAGGTTGATTTTTCACAGCAGTTAAAAGAAGCATTGTTCTGATTATTACTATTTTTTCATTTGCTCAAGCGCCTTCGCAAACATAAGCCAAACAATCCCGTTTTCTCCTTCATTCGCCCACTTTTTTATGGCATTAGTGAAATTCCCGTCTGCATGCTCTGTTTCTTGCCACGTCTTCAGCAGCTGTTTCCTTTCTTTTACAGGGACATCTGCAAGAGACTTTCCTTCTAAATGTTGGATAATAGTATTCACGACAGAAGACTGCGCTTCAGAAACCTCTACATTTCCAGCTGAAACAGACCATGTTTTAATGTAAGTAGGGATGTCACCAGCTGAAAGTTCTGCTGCAATCAGTTCGACTTCTGCTTGATTAGCTCCACTTCCTGCAAGTAAATAATATTGGGATTCGCGTTCCCATATGACAGACGGCAGAGATTGTTCAGTTAAGTCCGCTTTCCATTCATTAGCTTTGGCTTCACTTGAAAAAACTCCAGCCTGGACGATTAATTTATCTAAGCCGGGAAAATCGACGGGAACGGTAGCTGAAGGAGTGGACTGGACAGCCTTCATGTCTGCGTTGGCTGCTCCACTAGTTGGACTCGCCTCATCTGTAACAGATACAAACATTCGCAACAATAAAAAACCAAGAGCCAAACTAATCACCAATGCTGTAGCAATAGATAATCCTATATTCTTCATAAACGATGGACTGCTCGGTTTTTTCCCTTTATGCGGCATTTCATGTACGTGCATCTGCGTCGATTCTCCCCAATAATCATAGGAGTCTTTAGCATTAGTAGAAGCTGCCTGCTCTTTTTTAGCTTGGACGATTTCTTGACTAATCGGATCTTCTTTTTTTCGTAAGGAAATAGAGATTTTATTATTTCGGCTCATTCTATATCACTCCTGCTTGGGTTTCTACCAACCCTATCACAAGGTTTATAAAAAACTAGCTGAATTTTGTCATGTGTCCTTCGACAAGTTTCCCTGTTAAAGAAAGAATCGAGTTATATACCATTCAATTATTTGTGCACCTGAGAAAAAGGAGGTCATAGTACCTGCTGCGATAAAAGGACCGAATGGAAAAGGCTGATGTCTGGATATCAAACCAGTTCGAAGAAGAACGACACAAACTATTGCTCCCATTACAACAGCTAAAAAGAAAGAGACTAGTAACAGCTTTATTCCTAAAGCGAATCCAATTAACCCTAGCAGTTTCATATCGCCTCCCCCCATCCCCCCGCGACTGACCATAATAATTACAGCTGTCCCCATCAGACCAACTAAAGCACCCAGGATGGCCGTCCACCATGTCCCTGAGGGTGCGAGTACACGGTAAATCATGATCAATATGAAGAAAAAGACGAGTACCTTATCCGGGATAATCATATAGCTTAAATCACTTACAACAATTATATGGAGCAAAGACATCAGCAATAGAGCTAACGCTAATTCGGGTCGGAAGCCTATCAGAATATAACTACACATAAATGAGATTCCACTGGCACATTCCATTAGTGGATAGAGGAGGGGAATTTTTTGTTCACAATAGCGGCATCGAGCGCCCAAGAAGAGGTAAGAAATGAGGGGGATGAGATCGAACCAAGATAATGAATGAAGACATTTCGGACAATACGAGCGCTTTCGTTTGAGAAATTCTCTTTTTGGAACACGCAAACCGACAACATTAAAAAAAGAACCGAACAATAGGCCAAGTATAAGAAAATAAAAGCTAAAAACCGTAGTCATTATGCTTACACCTTTTTCTATTTATTTTTTATAGGGGGTTATTTCTGGGAGAGATTTTTCTGAAGTACGATGACTTTCAAGGAGAGCAAACGGTTGAAGAAAGTTATTCAACCGCTTATTTCATATTTTCGTAACCAGCCACGCGATTACGGCCGCTTTGTTTGTTCCGGTCATAAAATCTAAAAATCTAATTAATGTGAACCACATCAAATTACCTGTTAATCGTTGACTTGTTTACTGTTGCACCCCATTACATAAGTCATTTTTCCTATAAAGGCTGTTTCAGATAAATTATATATTATCATAGAGGTTCTTATTATTCAAAAAATTTCCTTATTGCGGAAATAAAATACAAGGATCCTGTAATAAGTAAGACGTCTGATTCATTCATCGTTGGACAAATTTCTTCTAGAGCCTGCTTATAATTCGTATGCACGTGTAGTCGATTATGGGTGACAAGTTGAGAGATCTCTTCAGCCTCCATCGCTTTTGGAAAATCAAAGTGGGTTACCCATAACTCATCAGCTATTCCCTTTAACTGTGCCAGCATCTCCTTTACAGGCTTATCAAGAAGAGCAGCATACATGATGATAATCCTTTTATCATCATAGTGTTTGATCATGGTCTCCACTAATGCTTTAGTCCCTTCCTGGTTATGTGCTCCATCCAAAATGATTTGAGGCTGCTCAGAAACTCTTTCAAAACGAGCTGGCCAAAACGTCGATTCTATGCCTGCTTTGTATTGGCTGCGGTCAACTTTATAACCTGCATCCTTAAGCAGTTCCATTGCATAAAGGGCTAAGGAAGCATTTTTAACTTGATGTTCTCCTTTCAATGGTGAGAAAAAAGAAGACTCTCCGTAACCTGGTGCTGAAAATGAAAAATATTCTCCATTTTGTACACTTTTCAGGTGAGTGCTGGTAAAGCTTTCACCCATCGTAAATAATGGAGCATGCTGTTCCGCTGCCTTATGTTTGATAACATGAAGCACATCGTCTCGTTCCGCTCCAGTAATAACATGGGTTTTTTCTTTAATTATTCCCGCTTTTTCATAAGCGATTTGTTCATAACTGTCGCCAAGTATCCCCATATGATCTAACCCTATATTTGTAATTATGGATAGAGCCGGATGGATAATATTCGTTGAATCCATCCTTCCTCCAAGACCTGCTTCAAACAAAACAAAATCTAAGGGCTGACGAGAAAAATATAGAATAGCCATCGCTGTAATCACTTCAAACTCTGTAGGCTCTCCCCAAACCGTGTTCGCCAATTGTTCTGCAAGTGGCTGAATATCGAGGACAAGGTTCGCAAGTTCCTCATCATCAATCGGATTCCCATTTACGCTAATTCGCTCATTAAATCGCGTGATATAAGGTGACGTAAAACTACCTGCTGTATACCCTTGCTTCTGAACCAAATTCCGTAAAAATGTCAACGTAGATCCTTTTCCATTCGTCCCGGCAATATGAATAGATGTTATTTTTTTCTCTGGATGCCCCAGCTTCTCCATCATCCATTTCATTCGATTTAAACCAGGCTTAACTTTGAACTTTTCGCGTGAATGGATCCATTGTAACGCTTCATCATAATTCATCTATACGACCTTCCTTCAAAAAAGAGGAGAGCATTCGCTTGAATACCCTCCCATAGCTTTATGCTTTTAGTTCACTGATGCGAGTCTCTACTTTACCGCGTTTATCCAAATAATCCTGTTCTTTTTTACGTTCTTCTTCGACAACATGCTCAGGGGCTTTTTTAACAAAACCTTCATTCGAAAGTTTCTTCTGAACACGTTCTACTTCTTTATCCCATTTCTGCCAATCTTTTTCTAAACGTTTTATTTCGTCATCGATATTAATCAGACCAGCAAGCGGCAGATAAAGCTCTGCTCCTGTTATTACGGCAGACATTGCTTTTTCAGGTGCCTTGAGATCTGTACCAATAACGAGTTCACTTGGATTACAGAATCGCTCCAAATAGCTTCGGTTCTTCTCGAGCTCTGCAGCCACTGATTCATCCTTGGCTTGAATCATCAATTGAATTTCCTTAGACATTGGTGTATCAACTTCAGCCCGGATATTACGCACAGAACGAATGATCGATACCAATCGTTCCATTTCGGCAACGGCCGTTTCATTGTGATGCTCTTCTTTCACCTGTGGCCATGCAGCCTGAGTGATCGACTCTCCTAGGTGAGGAAGATGCTGCCAGATTTCTTCCGTAATAAACGGCATAAACGGGTGAAGCATACGCATAATCTGATCTAAAGTGTAAGCTAAAATCGAACGTGTTGTATGAATACGGGCTTCATCTTCTCCGTAGAGCGGAAGTTTGGCCATTTCGATATACCAGTCACAAAACTCATCCCAGATAAAATTGTATAAGTGACGTCCTGCCTCCCCAAATTCGTATTTGTCGATATTCCGTGTTACCTGCTCAATCGTTTCATTTAATCGGGTAAGAATCCAATCATCAGCCACTGATTTTTCACCAGATAAGTCAATGTCATCGTATGTTAAATCACCCATGTTCATTAAGGCAAAC
Organism: Halobacillus naozhouensis; assembly: GCF_029714185.1. Classification (NCBI taxonomy): domain Bacteria; kingdom Bacillati; phylum Bacillota; class Bacilli; order Caryophanales; family Bacillaceae; genus Halobacillus; species Halobacillus naozhouensis. Next base: position 2,552,204 of record NZ_CP121671.1, read on the forward strand.
CGTGAAGCATTCCAAATTTTATTGGCGAAGTTCCACGTGGATTCAACCTTCTCCCACTGGAAGCGCAGGTCCTGACCTGGAGCGGAGCCGGTAGAAAGGAAGTATCGTAATGAATCTGCACCGTATTCCTCAATGACCTCCATCGGGTCGACTCCGTTACCGAGCGACTTACTCATTTTACGACCTTCTGCATCGCGAACTAGTCCGTGAATGAGCACATCTTCAAATGGACGACGGTCTGTAAATTCAATCGACTGAAAAATCATCCTGCTAACCCAGAAGAAGATAATATCATACCCGGTGACAAGCGCATTGGTTGGGAAGAACCGCTGGAAGTCCTCACTATTCTCATCAGGCCACCCCATCGTAGAAAAAGGCCATAATGCAGATGAAAACCAGGTATCGAGCACATCCTCATCCTGCTCCCAGTTCTCAGCGTCTGTTGGAGCTTTCTTCCCTACGTAGATTTCGCCAGTTTCTTTATGGTACCAGGCAGGAATCCGATGTCCCCACCACAACTGACGGGATATACACCAATCACGAATGTTCTCCATCCAGCGCAGGTATGTCTTCTCAAAACGGTCCGGGACGAAATGAACCTTATCATTCCCGCTTTGTAAGTTAATGGCTTTTTTCGCTAGCGGTTCCATATTAACAAACCATTGTGTAGATAAATACGGTTCCACTACAGCTCCGCTACGCTCAGAGTGACCAACAGAGTGCCAATGGTCTTCTATTTCAAAAAGAACACCTTCCGCTTGCAAGTCCTTGACGATTTGCTTACGACACTCAAATCGGTCCATACCCTGATATTGCCCAGCCTGATCATTCATCGTCCCGTCTTCATTCATAACCAGGACACGTTTTAATTTATGGCGGTTACCAATTTCAAAATCATTGGGATCGTGGGCCGGAGTAATTTTAACTGCCCCTGATCCGAATTCCATTTCTACATAGTCATCCGCTACAATTTCAAGTTCCCGCCCTATAATTGGCAGAATTGCTTTCTTACCAATGAGGTGTTTGTAACGATCATCATCAGGGTGAACTGCAATTGCTGTATCTCCAAGCATTGTTTCAGGGCGAGTCGTAGCGATCTCTATCGAACCTTCCCCATCCTTTAAAGGATAACGCATGTGATAAAAAGCACCCTGGACATCTTTGTATTCTACTTCAATGTCCGACAAGGCGGTTTTTGTAGCTGGGTCCCAGTTGATGATATATTCTCCACGGTAAATCAAATCTTTTTCATAAAGTTTTACAAACACTTCCTTAACAGCTTCGGATAAGCCATCATCAAGTGTGAAACGCTCACGTGAATAATCAAGCCCGAGACCTAATTTTTCCCACTGGGTACGAATAAACTGGGCGTACTCCTTCTTCCATTCCCATGACTTCTCCAGAAATTCCTCTCGACCGAGATCATAGCGGGTTGTTCCCTGTTCTTTAAGCTTCGCTTCCACTTTTGCCTGTGTGGCAATCCCAGCATGGTCCATTCCAGGAAGCCATAATACGTCATATCCTTGCATCCGTTTAACGCGTGTCAAAATATCTTGTAATGTCGTATCCCAGGCGTGACCTAAGTGAAGTTTGCCTGTGACATTCGGCGGTGGAATAACAATCGTATAAGGTTCCTTGTTCTTATCACCTGTTGCTTCAAAAAATTTGCCGTCCACCCAGTATTTGTAACGATCCTTTTCGACTGCTGATGGATCATACTTTGTTGGCATGGTTACATCCTTTTCCTCCATGGATCTGTTCCTCCTTTAATCATCTCGTGAAATAAAAAAATCCCCTTCATCCATAAAAAGGACGAAAGAGATTACTATCCGTGGTACCACCTTTATTTACAGGGATTCCCTGTACACTTCATTAGTTCATAACGGTTTTGAACCGGCTTCTTCTACTTTACTTTCAAAGAAACTGCATCCAGGGCGACCTTCCATCAATAAACTGGCTGGGAAACTTTCAGCACGTGTTTCCCTCTCTGGAGCGTCTATTCATGTACTCTTCCCTATCACGGCATTTCACATATAGGTATTCTTTTTCATATTGTATATAGAATTCACTGTTGAAGTCAACTTTTTTTATTAAATTAGGCTTTAGTATTTGTTTAATGTCAGAAAACCTGTAATGAATGATTGCTGCTCGGCCCATCCACGTCTTGTCATTTATGATAAAAGGAGGAACATATCATGAGTCGTTTCTATCGCTACCGGCTCCCACCATGGTGCAGACATTGGCTGTTAATTATCGAAAGAGCCATTCTGCCTATTATGATTTATCAGCTGTTCCGAACCATATTTTGGCCAACTACACTAGATGTTTTCTTAACAGGTATCTTCATCGGCTTATATATAGCGTTCCATTTAAAATGGATTTAATGCGGAATATAAACGATTTGACCAGGAGTTACATCTTCCTCCAAATCATTGATCTTCTCGATTTGTTTAACAGGAACTTCATATCTTTCCGCAATCATTTCAATGGTTTCATTATCTTGGGCGATATACATTTTCATTTTGGTGTAGGAGTCTTCCCGATTAGGAAAGAGATGTTTAAATATCTGTTTAATCCCATTTACACCAGATGAAGGGGATGCTTCTTCTTCATTTTCGTTTTCTTCCTCTTCCTGGTACGAAGCGAGAGTGGAATGGGGAGGTGTGTCACTCGCATTTACATGGTTTGTCGTTCCTTCCCATTCACTCGTGCTTTCAGAAGAAATCTCCTGTACATGCTCAATTTTATTTTCTTTAAAATAATCCGACAAACTTTGTGATTTTTTATAGGACCATCTTCCCTCTTCATCCTCTTCCTCTTCAATATCCTCTGGTTGCTCAGGCTCATGTAGTTTTCGATGTTCCTGAAGATCAAAAATCGAAGTATCAGGTCTCTCAGGTTCTTCTTTGTTAAAGTCAACAGGTCCAACCGTTAACGATTCATCAAATACTTCTTGCTCAGGAACTGGCGGTGCCTGCTCTTGTCTCAGGCCATTTATGTTAAGTTGAGCCTCTAGCCTAAGATAATGTTCAGCCGGGATTTCATAATCAAAGCTTTCAATGTTAATGTGAACTTGGTCTGTATCCTCCACCCGATCCGCCGGAATCGTCACTTCGACCGGAAAAGAATGAGAAAATTCGTAAACTCCCTCTTCCCCCCTCTCTATTAAATCAACCACCCGTCCTGATTGAATCGGAGCTGTATCTGCATATTTATCTTCTTCCTGCCCCGGCATATATTCGCCTGCTAGAATGACAGTCCCCTTTAAGCGGACTTCATCTCCTAAATCTTCGAGCGTAATTTCCGGTTCTAAAGAAATGCCAAGCAGTTCACGAACGCCCTGTCCTCCCTTAAACTGTAAGGATTCATTTAAATGGAATGAAAAAACTTGTTCTTCCTGATTACCCACTCTATCGTCCCCTCCCTATTTAAAATCAACATAGTTGTTTAATACACCATATGCACAACTCTGTCTTATATACATTATTTAGAGAGTTGACGCCCCCTGACCGCACAAAAAAGGAACATCATCTATTATGATAATGTCCCTCTTTATCACCTCTATAGTGAAGCAAATACCTTCTCAGCCGCTTTAATTGTATATTCAATATCTTCATCCGTATGAGCAACCGACAAGAAAGTCCCTTCGAACTGTGATGGCGGCAGGAAGATTCCTTCTTCAATCATGCCACGATAATATCTGGAGAACATCTCCAAATCTGATTGATTTGCGGTTTCAAAATTGGTGACTGGCTGATTTGTAAAGAAGAACCCAACCATGGAACCTGCACGGTTTACTGTTAAAGGAATCTGATGTTCTGCTGCTGCTGCAGTGAACCCTTCAATGAGACGATCTACTTTTTTACTAATTTGTTCGTATGCTTCTTCGTCCATTGCCTTTAAGGTCTCGTAACCAGCCATCATGGCTAATGGGTTTCCCGAAAGCGTTCCCGCCTGATAAATGTCTCCAACCGGTGCTACACTTTCCATGATTTCACGCTTCCCGCCGTAGGCACCTACAGGAAGTCCTCCGCCAATCACTTTACCTAGACAGGTCATATCAGGGGTTACACCAAAATGCCCCTGGGCACTATTATAACCCACACGAAAGCCTGTCATGACCTCGTCAAAAATAAGTACGGTTTCGTGCTCTTGTGTAATCGACCGCAAGCCTGTTAAAAACTCTTCATTAGGCGGTACAACGCCCATATTTCCAGACACGGGCTCCACAATAACAGCTGCCAGGTCATCACCGTATTCTTCAAATACATAACGCACACTTTCCAGATCGTTATAAGGAACGGTAATCGTATTTTTAGCAATTGATTCCGGTACACCTGGGGAATCCGGAAGTCCTAGTGTAGCTACACCAGAGCCTGCCTTAATCAACAAAGAATCACCGTGCCCATGGTAATTTCCTTCGAACTTAAGTATTTTGTTACGCCCTGTATACCCTCTTGCTACTCTTAGTGCACTCATAGTAGCCTCTGTTCCTGAGTTCACCATTCGCAGCATTTCGATCGATGGCACTCGATCAATAACAAGCTGCGCTAACTTATTTTCAATTAATGTCGGTGTACCAAAGCTTGTCCCGAGCTCGGTCGTTTTCTTAAGCGACTCCACAACTCTTTCATCAGCATGACCAAGTATTAATGGGCCCCAGCTCAATACATAGTCCACATACTCTTGCCCATCGATGTCGTAAATTTTCGAGCCTTTTCCCCGCTCCATGAAAATCGGGTTCATATTAACTGATTTAAAAGCACGGACAGGAGAGTTCACCCCTCCCGGCATTAAGTCTACTGCCTCGTTATACGCATCTGTAGATCGATCAAAGTTCATCCTGAACACCCTTTCCCTTTAACAAAATTACTTCTCTAAATAGCGTGCGACATCTTTTGCAAAATAAGTGACTATTAAATCGGCGCCTGCCCGCTTCATGGAAGTCAGTTTCTCAAGTACGATTTCTTGTTCGTTAACCCAGCCATTTTGGGCTGCCGCTTTAATCATCGAATACTCTCCACTTACGTTGTAAGCCACCAATGGTAAATGATAACGATCTTTCAATTCTCTCATAATATCAAGGTAGGATAAGGCTGGCTTTACAATCAAAAAGTCCGCACCCTCCTCAATATCAGATTCCGCTTCACGAAGGGCTTCCAAACGATTCGCCGGATCCATTTGATAGGCGCGGCGGTCGCCAAATTGCGGAGAACTATGAGCTGCATCACGGAATGGACCGTAGAAGGCTGAAGCATATTTAACAGCATAGGACATAACAGGAATTTGGCTGTAGCCTGCTTCATCTAACCCCTTACGGATTGCAGCAACAAAACCATCCATCATATTAGATGGTGCGATTACATCGGCTCCTGCTTCAGCCTGGGTTACAGCGGTCTTCGTAATCAATTCTAATGATTCATCATTGGCGATATCTCCATTTCTAATCACACCACAGTGACCATGATCCGTATATTGACACAAACAAGTGTCAGCAATAACGGTTAACGAAGTATGTTCTTTTTTAATATAACGAATCGCTTGTTGTACGATTCCTTCATTATGATAAGCTTGCGTACCAACCGCATCCTTCTCGTTAGGCACCCCAAAGACGATCACTGAACGCACACCCAGGTGTTCCAGCTCCGTCATTTCCTCTGCTAAATAATCCAGAGACACTTGATGTACCCCAGGCATAGATGCAACGGCATTTTTAACTCCGCTTCCTTCTACTACAAAGATCGGGTAAATTAAATCTTCTTTATGAAGATATGTCTCTCTAACAAGGGAACGCATTGATTCTGTCTTTCTCAGCCTGCGATGCCGCTTAAACTGTAATGGATTCATTGGGAACTATCCTTTCTTACCAAAATGGTCTGCCATATTACAGACCATAGATTTAATTGTGTATGTTTCTGGAACATAAACCGTCAGGAAACCAGAAGATTTTGCGGCCTCCCCAGTTGTCGGCCCGATGCAAAAGCAAGGGATATGCAGAGCAGGCTCTTTATGATCCTTTGTCAGCTGCATAAATGCTTCTACTGTAGATGGACTAGTGAAAGTCAAAGCATCAAGCCCATCTAGCTGGTTAGCCAGCAAGTTATTCTCATTTACTAATAGCGTATCATATACAGTAGCGGTTTTGAAAAATACTCCCTGTTGTTTGAAGGCGCGAGGCAAGATTTCCCGAGATCGATTGCCCCGTACAAATAAAATCTTCCCGGGTTGCTCTACCTGTTCGAAAAATTGCTCGACCATAGATGATGCTTGATAGTCTGACGGTATAAAATCCGGTGTTATGCCACATGTTTCAAGCATGTGGGCAGTTTTATCACCAACCACGGCCCACTTACAATTCTCAGGTATTTTTATCTGATAAAGACGAATCAACTCGAAAAAAAACTTCACGCCATTAGAGCTTGTCAAAAAAACCCAGCTGAAGTCGTGAAGTTTTGTAAGAATGTTGTGGTTATCTAAAGAGTCATTCAACTTAAACTGAAGGAGAGGAGCATGAAGAACCTTTCCTCCAAATCGTTCAACTTCCTTCTTTATAGATGAGGATTGAGAAGATGCCCTCGTCACCAGAATATTCTTCCCCGCTAGTGGTAACATTACTTGTCATACTCCTCAATAGCGTCATTAACAATTTCTTGAGCTCCTTGCTTTTTCAAGCGTTGAGCAGCTTCTGTCCCTACTGCGATAGGATCTGTCCCAGACACTGTTTCGTTTAGAATCGTTGTACCGTCAGGTTTACCTACCAAGGCTGTCAGCGTTATCGTTTCTCCATTAAGATAGGCATATCCCCCGATAGGAACTTGACAGCCGCCATTCAAATCGTGGAGGAATTTACGCTCTGCAGCGACAGTTGTTTCAGTTGTTTTGTGATTAATTTGTTGTAAGAAATCCAGTAATTCCTTGTCATCTTCACGACATTGGATTGCGAGTGCCCCCTGGCCTACTGCTGGGACACATACATCCGGCTGTAAATACTCGGTCACGAGGTCATCACTCCAGCCCATTCTTTTAAGGCCCGCAGCTGCCAGAACGATGGCATCATACTCCCCATCATTAAGCTTTTGAAGGCGAGTATCAATGTTTCCGCGAATCCACTTAATCTCAAGGTCAGGCCGAACCGCTTTAATCTGAGAGCCGCGTCGCAAGCTGCTTGTGCCAACAATAGCTCCTTCTTGCAAGTCCATTAATGCTATGTGTCCATTCGATACAAATGCATCACGATGATCTTCACGGATCGGAACCGAAGCAACCGTTAACCCTTCAGCTACAACAGCAGGCATATCTTTCATACTGTGAACAGCCATATCAATTTCTTTATCATACATAGCTTGTTCAATCTCTTTAATAAACAATCCTTTTCCGCCCACTTTATTTAAGGTAACGTCCAGAACTCGATCACCTTTCGTGGAAATCCTTTTGATTTCAAATTCGTAAGAAGGATTTATCTTTTTCAACTGATCAATAACCCACTCTGTTTGTGTAATTGCCAAATTACTCTTTCGCGACCCTATTACTATTTTTCTCACAGTCATCCTCCTAGAAGAATTTTAGAAATGAAAATTCGATAACGAACCGAATAAAAAGAAATTAATTAAGAGAACCAGAAATGCCGCCGTATTAAATAGCGAAATTGCGCGACCCTGATACCCTTTGACTACCCGTAAAAACAAGTAGATGATATAGACAAGTAGAACAATAAATGACCCAAGGGTTTTGGAATCGTACCAATAAAACACATCTTCCGACACATAACCCCATGTTACCCCTAAAATCACAGCAATAAGAAGCAATGGCACCCCAAGAATAACCGAAATATATGAAAAGTGGTCCAGCTTCGTTAAATCTCCAAGTCGAAGCAGCTTGGTATTCCATTTCTTCTGTTTAAGTAACCGGTACTGAAAGAGATACATGAGAGAAAAAATAAACGAAAATGTAAAAAACCCGTAAGAAATAATGGCCAACGTTATATGAGCTACAAGCATTTCATGAACTAGCTCAATTCCCTGATCATCAAGCACGCTTGGTGCCCTCGTTGATATGTGAAGCAGCATTACCAAAAATCCTACTACATTTGTAAAAAATACAAGGAAATCCACACGAAATAACCGATTAATAATTAAAGAAAATGTTACTAAGATCCAGGCATAAAAGTACAGGCCATCATAAACTGTCATAACTGGAAAATTTTCTTCTATGAAAATCTGCCTTAATAAAAAAAGGGTCTGAAGTCCCCAAACCATACTAAGTAACCAGAAGGCTGCTCTATTGGCCTTCCGGTTATTTTGAATGAAATCAATAAAATATCCAATTAAGCTGCAACCATACAGGAAGAGGATTAATTCATAGACCCACTTAAACTCGAACATAGTAAACCTCCACCCTTAAAACTTTACAGTCTGAGTAAGTGTGGGGAAGGAAATAGGATCATCAGAACCCTTTACTGACTTATTATTTTTCTTATCCTGTTCCTTCAATTCCTCCTCAACCTCTTCTTCAATCCCAAAGATTTGAGTAAAGAGATGCAGGGATTCTTCAGCGTCTGGCTTGGCAGCAAGCTCCTTGGCCTGAAGAATGGGATCTTTGAGCATCTGGTTGATAATACTCTTCGTATGCTTTCGCAATACTTTCTTTTCCCGCTCTGTTAAATCAGGCATTTTTCTTTCAATACTGCTCATTGTCTCTGCCTGGATGCCCAATGCTTTAGCACGAAGCGCAGAAATTACCGGGATAACTCCGATCGTTTGAAGCCATTCTTTAAATTCTACAATTTCAGCTTCGATCATTAGTTCAATTTTTTCTGCAGCTTGCTTACGAACAGCTAAGTTCGCGTCAACGATCCCTTGTAAATCATCAATATCATAGAGAAAGACGCTCTCAAGCTCTTCTAAACGTGGGTCCAGATCCCTCGGAACAGCTATATCCACAAAGAAAAGCGGTTTCCCTTTTCTGGAACGGTGGATAGGTTCCATCTGTTCGTGTGTAAGTACATATTCAGTAGAGCCTGTTGAACTGATCACGATATCCGCATCCATTAACACAGATTCTAAATGATCCATAGTAGATGCTTGTCCGTTAAATTGATCGGCCACTACTTTAGCCTTCGATAACGTCCGGTTAAGAACTGTGACCTGTCTCACACCGAAACCATGAAGGTTCTTGGCAGCAAGTTCTCCCATTTTCCCTGCTCCCATAATGACGATGTGTTTATGAACTAAATCACCAAAGATTTTACGCGCTAATTCTACGGCTGCATAACTGACAGACACAGCATTTTCCCCGATGCTCGTGTCTTTGTGCGCTTTCTTTGCCATAGTAACGGCCTGCTTAAATAATTGGTTAAAAATAGTCCCTGTGGTATTTGCCTCTTGAGCCTGCAAGAAGACCTGCTTGACTTGTCCTAGGATTTGCGTCTCACCTAGAACCATTGAGTCAAGCCCAGACGTCACACGCATTAAATGTTCCATAGCCCCATCCGCTTCATATATGGAAAGAAACGAAGAAAACTCTTCCTTATCAATATCAAACCAGTTAGCCAAAAACTGTTTAATATAATAGCGGCCTGTGTGGAGTTGATCAACGACAGCAAAAATCTCTGTTCGATTGCATGTAGAAATGATTACATTCTCGAGGATGCTTTTTTGCGAATTAAGCTGCTGCATGGCTTCAGCTAAACGCTCATCTGAAAATGTAAGTTTCTCTCGAATTTCCACAGGGGCTGTTTTATAGTTGAGACCTACTGCTAAAATGTGCATTTCATCTACCCCCATATAACGTTCAAAACTATCACATATTACTTATTATAACATGAAACCTGATATTTTTTTGTGAAAATATGAACAGATTTTGAATCCCTTATGATAGGATACATTTAAGTCCATTACTCACTCAAGGTTCTTAGATTAGAACAACTCTAATTTAATAACTCGTCTGTAATATACCAGAACGAACCGTTAATCGCAAGAAATCAATACTCTGTTCAGCAATACAACTCACTGGACTTGAATATTACGGTTTGCAAACCTAAGTACTACAGTGAGATTCTAGAACGTATGTATCCCTGGAGGTGAATCATATGAAAAAAACTGACTCGTTTGCAGGCTTTTTACTAATCGGGCTTGGACTGTATTTTCTTATCCGACAGTTTAATATACCCTTTTTAAACCCTTTTTACTCATGGCCGACTATACTTATGATCATTGGGGCTGCCTTTCTTCTACATAGTAACATTTCGCGTGAATTTGCTAATATCTTCACCGGAGTCCTGCTTCTAGGTTTAGGGGTTCATTTTCATGGCAAAGTCCACTATTCATTTTGGATTGATCACTGGGGTGTTTATCCCTTTATTATTGGCATTGCTTTTCTGCTTCGATCTTTTAAAACTAAATCAGGTCTGTTACCGGGGCTTATTTTAATAGCGGTAGCAATCTTCGCCTTCCTCACCACATCCAACCCAATATGGTTTCGTTTCATTAACCTGTTGTTTAATTGGATTGAGAACTTCTGGCCTGTCGTACTGATCGGATTTGGTTGTTATTTAATTTATAAAAAGAGATAATCACCATTACATTTAAGGAAGTCCATCAAATCACAGAAATCCCCCTACATAGAAAAAGCAGGGGGATTCCGTTTTATAAGATAGAACTTAAAAAGGCCTGGGTTCGTTTCTCCTTCGGGTAATCGAAAATTTCATTTGGCTGGCCTGCTTCAACAATTCTTCCATCGTGCATGTAGACGACGCGATCCGCGACTTCGCGGGCAAACCCCATTTCATGCGTCACCACAACCATAGTCATCCCTTCCCGTGCTAAATCTTTCATAGTTTGTAACACTTCACCTACAAGCTCCGGGTCAAGAGCAGAGGTCGGCTCATCAAACAGCATAATTTCTGGTTTCATCGCAAGGGCTCGGGCAATTGCAACTCGTTGCTTTTGACCACCAGACAAACGGGATGGGTAGTCATTTGCTTTATCTTCAAGCCCTACTTTGCTAAGCAATTCTTTACCGTCTTCGATTGCTTTAGCTTTTGGAATTTTTTTAACCTGGATCGGAGCTTCAATAACATTTTCCAAGACTGTTTTATGGGGAAACAAATTAAAGTGCTGAAACACCATGCCTACTTTCTGCCTGACTTCATTTAAATTATCTTTTCTAGGATCTATGTCTTCTCCCCTTATAATAACCTCTCCGCTATTTTTCATCTCAAGGAAGTTGAGGCAACGTAGCATGGTACTTTTACCAGAACCACTGGCACCGATTAATACAACCACTTCACTCTCATCGACATTAAAATCAATATCCTTAAGAACATGTAAATCACCAAAGTATTTATTTAATTGGTCTACACGAATCATTTCTTTAGTTTTAATCAAACTACTTCAACCTCCTCATTAATCACTTACTGCTAACTTCTTCTCGACTAAGCTTACTAAAATCGTAAGCAGGAATACAAGAATTAAATAGTACACAGCACTAACAAGCAGCCATGTCATATAATCAAATGTATTAGCTCCTTGAGTTGTAGCGACAGCGAAAATTTCTGCAACACCTACAAATGCGGCTAAGGAGGAATCCTTCAAACCAATGATAAACTGGTTTCCAAGTGGGGGCAAGGCACGTCTAAATGCTTGTGGTAAAATAATGCGGCGCATCGTTAGGGAACGACTCATTCCGAGCGAACGACCCGCTTCAGATTGCCCTTTGCCAATCGACTGAATAGACCCTCGGAAAATTTCGGCAATATAGGCACCATTGTGAAACGCCAGCCCTAAAGATACAGCCCAGAAACCGCTCATCATCCAAATTTCAGTAAGTCCATAGTAGAAGACAAAGATTTGCACAATAAGCGGAGTGCCTCGAACGATGTAGATGTATATGTTCGCTATCCACATTAGCGGTCTAATAGCTGAAATCTTTAATAGGGCAAAAAACAATCCAATAAAGACGGCTAAGAAAATAGAGACTGCTGTTAGTTTTAACGTCATTAGCGCGGCTTCGATAAATATGCCCCGACTTTCTACCAATGCTCCAAAGAATCCACTGTATTCCATAAATCCACTCCCTTTCAAGTGAAAAAGAGTACGCAAAGCGTACTCTTTATTCAGGTCTTACCCATAATTAAGCAGTTCACTCAGGCACAGTTGTAATATCATCATTAAAATACTTTTCGCTAATTTCCTTTAACGTTCCATTTTCTCGCAGTGTTTCTAAGGCAGTGTTGATGTCCTCTAATAGTTTGTCTTTTCCTTTTGCGACAGCGATTGCCTGGTCACTGCGTTCAATAATCTTTTTACCTTCAATCTCAAGATCTTGACCAATCGCTTCCTTACCGGTTAAGAAGTCAGTAATCACGGCATCATGTCTGCCTTTAGCTAATGCTTGTAAAGCAACAACATCACTATCGTATACCTTTACGTTTTCCGTTACTTGTTCAGCAAATTTCACGTAGGTTGATCCTTTTGAAACAGCTATTTCAAGACCTTCCAAATCTTCAAGTGTTTCATGGTCACTATCAGGTCTAGTAAAAATTTGCGCCCCTGAATAATAGTATGGCGTAGAAAAATTTACTTCTTTGGCCCGTTTTTCTGTTATTGTATGACTGGCCACCGCGATATCATAGCGACCCGTTTTAACCCCTTCAACAATAGCAGCAAATTTAGATTTCTCCTGGGCAGGCTCTAACCCCAACTCTTTTGCGACGGCATTTCCGACATCGATATCAAAACCTGTCATCTCTCCCCCTGTTGTCATACTAAATGGACGGAATTCCCCAGAGGCAGCAAAAGTTAACTTTCCCTCTTCCACAAGGTCATACCCAGAAGAAGATTCGCTCGAACCATCTGAACTTGAAGTTGATTCCTCTTCACCACTGCTCCCACAAGCGGAAAGTGTGAAGATCATTAGACTTCCAAGTAAAATAGTAAATAATAATTTTTTCATAAGTTCTAAATCTCCCCCCAATTTTATTGCGACACCTTTATAGTATATACTAAATTCTGACTTTTCCCAAAATTTGAATTATATTATATTCCTCTGTATTCCGAGAAAATACATAGGTTCTTTCCCGATACCTGTACAATCCTCCTGAATTCCTCCAAATCCTCTAAATAACCGATTTCAGCCATAAAAAAAGAACCACCCAAAAGGTGATCCTTTCTATCGATTAATATTTGCCATTCAAATACTTAAGCATCGTTGTCCAAGCCAATTCCTTCCCTTCCCCTGTTTCAGAAGAGAAGGGAATCAGAATATCGTCATCTTCCATCTCAAGCGTTTCATTTATTAATTTCAACTGTTTATTACGCTGACCTTTTTTTATTTTATCTAACTTAGTTGCAATAACCATGACAGGGAGCTCAAAATGCTTCAAATAATCATACATCAAGCAATCATCTTCAGTCGGCTTGTGCCGACTATCAATCACTAGAGCAGTTGCACGAAGCTGCTCCCTTTCAGCAAAGTACTCCTCCATCATTTTGCCCCATTTGGCACGCTCTTTTTTCGATACTTTGGCATACCCATAGCCCGGTACATCTACAAAATGAAAGCTTTCATTAATTCTATAGAAATTTAATGTTTGTGTTTTTCCCGGCTTGGAAGAGGTTCTTGCCAGATTCTTTCTCTGTATCATTCGATTAATAAAAGAGGATTTCCCCACATTGGATCGACCCGCTAAAGCAATTTCTGGGAGTGGTTCTTTTGGATATTGCTTCTTGCTCGCTGCACTTATTATAATTTCTGCCTGATTAACTTTCATGATTTTCAGCCGCCAATGCCTGGTCAAGCACTTCATCTAAATGTTTCACCGGAATGAACGTCAGCCCTTCTCTTACGCTCTCAGGGATGTCTTCCAGATCTTTCTCATTTTCAGCTGGAATAATAATAGTTGAAAGCCCTGCACGATGGGCGCTTAAGGATTTTTGCTTTAGTCCACCTATAGGCAGGACGCGACCTCTTAGTGTTATTTCTCCAGTCATCCCTACTTCTTTTCGAACAGGACGACCTGTAAGAGCCGAAACGAGGGCAGTTGCCATCGTTATTCCTGCAGAAGGACCATCTTTTGGAGTTGCTCCTTCAGGCACATGAACATGAATATCATTCTTTTCCACAAACTCTGGGTCAATATGAAGGTCATCTGCTCTGGAGCGAATATAACTGAAGGCTGCTTGTGCTGACTCCTTCATAACATCCCCCAGCTTACCTGTCAGTGTTAAGTTTCCTTTACCAGGGTAGATGGATACCTCGATCGATAATGTATCTCCACCTGCTGCAGTGTAAGCTAGGCCAGTAGCTGCCCCAACTTGATCTTCAAGTTCAGCTTGTCCATAACGAAATAGAGGGCGGCCTAGAAGTTCTTCAAGTTGGTTCTCCGTAACAATCACTCGTTTCTTCTCTTTGGCCACAATAATCTTCGCCGCTTTGCGGCAGACACTGGCCAATTGTCTTTCAAGATTACGTACACCCGCCTCACGCGTGTATCTCCTGATTAGCTTTAATATGGCCTGTTCCTTAAATTGAATTTGACTCTTTGTCAGTCCATTCTCTTTTATTTGTTTAGGAAGTAAATGTTCTTTAGCTATGTGAAGCTTCTCTACTTCGGTATAACCGGCAATCGAAATAACCTCCATACGGTCAAGCAAAGGACCCGGAATAGAGGTCATCGTATTTGCGGTTGCCACGAACATCACTTTTGATAAATCATAATGCTCCTCAATAAAGTGATCACTGAAGGTGCTGTTTTGTTCTGGATCCAGTACTTCAAGCATAGCAGAGGACGGGTCCCCGCGAAAATCACTAGCCATTTTATCGATTTCATCTAGCAAGAACACTGGATTTACAGTTTCAGCACGTTTCATGCCCTGAATAATTCGTCCTGGCATGGCTCCAATATAAGTTCTTCTGTGGCCGCGGATTTCAGCTTCGTCTCGCACCCCGCCCAAGGATATCCTGACAAAATGACGGTTAATCGCGCGACTAATCGATTTAGCCAGGGATGTTTTACCGACTCCAGGCGGTCCAACTAAACAAAGTATCGGACCTTTTATGGATTGTGTAAGCTGTTGAACAGCCAAGTACTCTAAAACACGTTCCTTAACTTTCTCCAATCCGTAATGGTCTTCATCTAGAATCTTCTCTGCATGAGTTACATCAAGATTATCCTCCGTCTCATTAGACCAAGGGAGGGCAACTAGCCACTCGATATAATTGCGTATGACTGAGCTCTCTGCAGAACTTTGCGGAACCTTTTCGTATCTACCTAATTCCTTTTCGGCAATAGCTTCGACTCTTTCCGGCATTTGGGCTTCTTGAATCTTTTCACGAAGCTGGGCTACCTCTCCCGATTTACCGTCCTTGTCGCCTAGCTCACTTTGGATGGCTTTCATCTGTTCCCGTAAGTAGTATTCTTTTTGCGTTTTCTCCATGGATTTCTTAACATGCTGACCAATTTTCTGTTCGATCTGAAGAACATCTCGTTCATTTCCAATGATTTCGATCAGATGCTTTAAACGAGCTTTCACATTTTCGATTTCTAAAATACTTTGTTTATCCTTAATCTTTATTGGCAAATGCGAGGAGATTAAATCCGCTAAATGGCTTGGGTCATCAATATCAGAAACAGTGTTATATGTTTCTTGACTCACTTTCTTTGAGACCTTTACATATTGTTCAAACTGACTAAGTAGTGTTCTCATCAATGCTTCCTCTTCATTAGCATCTTCATGCACATCGTCCAGTTTTATAATGTCAGCCTGATAATATTCTTCCCCTTCAGTTATATGGTCTATGGAAGCTCGATACAGTCCTTCCACCAAAACCCGATTTGTACCGTTTGGAAGTTTGACCATTTGTTTGACAGTGGCAACAGTGCCTACATCATATACATCCTCGGTCGTCGGTTCATCAATATTAATTTCCTTTTGGGAAACTAAAAACACTTCATTGTCATCCATCATTGCTTGTTCTAGAGCTTGTACAGATTTATCTCTGCCTACATCAAGGTGCAATACCATAGATGGGTACACCAGTAGTCCTCTTAAAGGTAGGAGGGGGATTTGCGTTCTCATTTTTTCTGTCAAAGCTTGCACCTCCGATTAATGCGAATTCGTATATTTATCATATAGAAATCTATTTAGATTGTAAAACGTTAGCCTTAGGGAAAAAGACCGTAAACATACGTATTGTCAACAACTTATCCTACGCCTATTATGAGCAAACAGCTTGCAATTCATGCTTGTATGTACCAATACCTCTTCTCTAACATAGAAGCCGCGCTACATACAATACGTAGCGCGGCTTCTAGCTAAGAAGAGATGAGGTTTAAAGTTTAGGCACTTTCCTTGGGTGTTTCCTTATTCTCATCCTCAACTGAACCATCTGTCAAAATCAATTTAGGATGACTTTTTTCAGCTGTTACCGTATCTTTTGTAATAATACATTTTTCAATATCATCTCGAGAAGGCAAGTCATACATTACATCCAGCATGATTCCTTCAATAATTGAACGAAGACCACGGGCTCCTGTTTTCCGCTCGATTGCTAACTTCGCTATTTCACGAAGAGCTTCCTCTTCAAACTCAAGCTCCACATGATCAATTTGCAGGAGCTTCTGGTACTGTTTGACGAGAGCATTTTTTGGTTTTGTTAGAATTTCCACTAACGCATCTTCATCGAGTTGCTCAAGGCTTCCGATTACTGGTAACCGTCCAATGAATTCGGGAATTAGACCGTAACTTAATAGGTCTTCTGGAAGCACTTTAGTTAGGAGTTCACTTTTCTCATCGTCAACTTCCACCTGTCCTGAACCAAACCCGATAACTTTCTTCCCTAAACGGCGCTTAATAATTTGTTCGATCCCATCAAATGCCCCGCCGACAACGAACAGTACGTTTGTCGTATCGATTTGGATAAACTCTTGATGAGGATGTTTTCTTCCGCCTTGAGGAGGAACGCTAGCCTGAGTACCCTCGAGAATTTTAAGCAAGGCTTGCTGCACACCTTCCCCTGAAACATCCCTTGTAATAGATGGGTTTTCAGATTTACGAGCCACCTTATCTATTTCGTCGATATAAATAATTCCTTTTTCAGCTTTATCAACATCATAGTCAGCAGCCTGGATCAGTTTGAGTAAAATATTCTCAACATCTTCCCCAACATATCCTGCCTCTGTTAATGATGTGGCGTCAGCAATCGCAAACGGTACATTCAAGATCCGTGCAAGCGTCTGGGCAAGTAAAGTCTTTCCGCTTCCCGTCGGTCCAAGCATAAGAATATTACTTTTTGCCAGTTCAACGTCATCGTTCTTAACCCCGGCGTTAATCCTCTTATAATGATTATAGACGGCTACAGACAAGTTCTTTTTAGCCTGGTCCTGCCCGATCACATAATCATTAAGAATGCCGCGAATCTCTTGAGGCTTAGGGACTTCTTTAAATTCCACTTCCTCTTCATTACCCAGTTCTTCTTCAACGATTTCTGTACAAAGTTCAATACATTCATCACATATATAAACACCAGGTCCAGCTACGAGCTTACGAACTTGTTCCTGACTTTTGCCGCAGAAGGAGCACTTAAGCTGACCTTTTTCTTCATTAAATTTAAACATTTCATTCACCCCTTAGTAAAATGACGCCATAAGCGCCTGGTAATTATCCTAGGCATTCGAGCATCAGTTTCTTTTGCTCATCATACCAGATTCATGTAAAACAAAAAAGCAATACCTTTTCAGAGGTGTGCGTATCACGATGCAACATCCTCATTATGTAGATTTATGATCCATAAGTCAAACATTAGCCGCTCTACTATTATATGTAAAAAAACAGGTGTTTCATTCATGATTTAACTATTTTTTATCACTTTATGTACGAGGAATATATGAGAAGACAAGGAACAATCTGCCCCTTGTCTTCCTAGCTTACTATTCTGTTTTACTGTTATCAACTAAAACCTCAATCGCTTTACGTACTTTCAGATCTTCTTTAATCATGTCAGTGTTTCCACCAAGCATTTGAGTTAGTTGGTCTACATCAGTCTGATACATAGATGCCATGTTTTCAAGCTCTGACTTCACGTCTTCCTCGGAAGCTTCCACATTCTCTTCCATAGCAATCGCTTCTAGAGTAAGGTTTGTTTTTACACGTTTACCTGCATCCTCTGCCATTTGCTCACGCAGTGCATCTTCGTCCTGGCCTGTAAATTGGAAGTACATGTCTTTTGTCATGCCTTGCATTTGCAGACGCTGTTCGAATTCACTAACCATACGGTCGAGTTCTGTATCAACCATAGCTTGTGGAATTTCAACTTCCGCATTTTCACTGGCTTTTTGAACAAGAGTGTCACGCTTGTGATTGTCAGCTTCTGTTTTCTTTTGCTCCTCAAGACGCTCACGCGTTTTCTTCTTAAGTTCTTCCAATGATTCCACTTCTTCATCAACATCTTTTGCTAGCTCATCATCTAGTTCAGGAAGTTCTTTCCCTTTTATTTCATGGATTTTCACTTTAAAAGTAGCTTCTTTACCAGCTAACTCTTCTGCATGATATTCCTCTGGGAACGTAACTTCAACTTCTGTTTCTTCCCCTGATTTCTTACCTGTAAGCTGTTCTTCAAAGCCTGGAATAAAGGAGCCGGACCCTACTTCAAGTGAATAGTTATCAGCTTGTCCTCCTTCAAAAGCCTCTCCATCAACGAAGCCTTCAAAGTCCATAACTACAGTATCTCCGTCTTCTACTTCGCCCTCTTCTTTGACAACTAGTTCTGCTTGTTTTTCCTGAAGTTGTTTCAGTTCGTTCTCAACATCTTCATCCGTTACTTCTGTGCTGAGCTCTTCAACTTCAAGACCTTTATAGTCACCGAGTTTAACTTCAGGCTTAACCGTAACTTCCGCAGAGAAAACTAAGGGTTCATTTTTCTCGATTTGTTTCACGTCGACTTCTGGACGATCAACTGGCTCAATACCTGTTTCTTCCACAGCATCTGAGTATGCCTTTGGGAGAACAATATCGAGAGCATCTTGATAAAGTGATTCGACTCCGAAGCGTTGTTCGAACAACTTACGTGGTACTTTCCCTTTACGGAACCCAGGAACCTGGACCTGTTTCACTACTTTCTTAAAAGCTTCATCAAGAGCATTGTTGAAATCCTCTACAGGTACTTCAACTGTAAGTGTCCCCTGATTTCCTTCTTGCTTTTCCCATTTTGCTGACATAAAATTCCCTCCAACATCTATAAATTCCTTTTTTCGTCCAAAGACGACCATTAGGCGATTCTATGATTCTATATACACACGAATCTCATTTGCAACCCCTACATTATAACACAAACATATAGGCTTTCAACATTTGAAATATTTCCTGTATAAAATTGGGGAAACATCAGATTACTCTCCTACCAACAATACGTAATGCTGCTCACTTAATTCAATTTCCTCTTTATACTTCTGTACTTTCTCATCCCTGCCAAACAAGGACTGGTAGGGAATTTGTAAATAATCGTGGCCAAGCTGCTTTAAGGCTTCAACGATATGATCCACTTCTTCTTCATCAGGATAAAACGGATAGCGCACATAACAATAATGCTTCAATAGGCTGTTGATGATCTCATACATCGTTGGATTGCTTTGCTCAACTGCACCGAGCCTAAGTTGAATTTGCTGGATAATATATTCAGACTCAAGCGTATTTAACTCTGAAGGGATAATTAACATATCATTTGAAAATTTACGAATGGGTACCTTATGATCGACTTTATTATCTCTGAACCACTGTATGATAGCTGTTTTAATGATCGGATGAGTAGAATCCTTAGTTAACAGTTTTTCAAACGCTTCTATATCTGTTGAAACGGGTTGCTTCGTTAGCTGTTGGATAGACTTCCATTGAGTATGTATATCCTGATTATCGATAGCTGCGAAGAAAGATTGAACATACTTCTCCCCTTCTTTCTTATGGGTGTCCTGAAGCAGTTTGTTACTGATTTCGTATATTTGCCATAATTGTGTACGACTTTGATGGGGAATAGATTCAGTTTCAAAAACTTCGTCCAATAAGTCAATAAGTTCCTGGTAACGATTATCTTGAAAAAGTATTGTTATGTAAATATGTAAGTAATGATAATAATTCTCTTCCTCAGCCTTCATCTGCTCCTGGCATAAATCTTCCGCTTGGCTAAAGTTACCGAGTTCAATCCAACTCATGAGCAGGCCCGTAGTGACTTCACGAGAAGCAACCTGATAATTCACGAGAGGAAGAAGGAATTCTACAGCCTCCTGGTAGCTTTTTTCTTCAACCGCTTTAAGACCCTTCTCCTCTAACATTGTTTTCCATTTTGGGAACATAACAATATCCCCTTTTCGTTTTTCCATAGGACACCCTTCCTCATACTATTTTTATTACCCGTCTATTTTTACCTTTTTCAGCCGAAAATAAACATAAACATTAAGAACTGATTAATCTGCTTGCTTCAAAAAAATATTAGGGAACACCCTAAAGCTTTAAAGGATTAACGAAACTTATGGATGTACCTCCCCTTAATAAAATATAGAAGAGAGACGTCCAAGGTGGCGTCTCTTTTCATGTATCTTCCAACGCAGTATAGCGAAACTTTATGTATATATATGAAACAATAATAAAATTATATCACAATGAGACAATCATTAACTCCATCTCGTTACCCTCCTTTCATCTTCTATCTAGTTCCTTCATTAATATTGCAACTTCATAATTGAGAGAGCGTTATTTCCAAGTGTGAACTCCGTGTCCTTTGACTAGTATTATCAGGTAGATTGAACTACAATATATAATGGAGATCCTTCTCCAATAATAGAATTATGAGGAGATTTGATATGGAAGAGACGATCAAGCTTGTAACGGTAGCTCTGTTGATTTTAGCGACAGCGTTCTTCGTTGCAAGCGAATTCGCAATTGTTAAAGTAAGACGAACCAAACTAGAAGCACGGGCTGCTGATGGGAATAAAAAAGCTTTAAACGCTTTAGAAGTAACTGGCAACTTAGATTATTACTTATCAGCGAACCAGCTTGGGATTACAATAACTGCCCTTGGTCTTGGTTGGTTAGGAGAACCGACCTTAGAGGTTCTGCTTCATCCACTGCTGGAAGGATTAAACCTGCCGGCAACAGTTAGTCACACTATAACTTTTGTGATTGCCTTTTTTGTTATCACCTTTTTACACGTTGTCCTCGGAGAACTAGCTCCCAAGACAATCGCTATTCAAAGGGCGGAGAATATTACACTTATGCTCTCCGGGCCTCTAATTATATACAGTAAAATTATGTACCCACTAATTTGGCTGTTAAATGGGTCAGCAAATTTATTAGTACGTTTATTAGGGTACCATTCTGCTAAAGAATCGGATGAAGTCCATTCCGAGGAAGAACTTCGTCATATATTAAGCGAAAGTTACCAACAAGGTGAAATCAACCAATCGGAATTTGAATATGTTGATCGAATCTTTGAATTTGACAACCGAACTGCAAAGGAGATTATGATCCCCCGCACAGACATGGCCGTTGTAGATATTGAAGATCCGATAGAAGAATCCTTACAATTCATGAACAAGGAACGCTTTACTAGATATCCTGTTTTCCAGGATGATAAAGATCATATCATCGGTGTTCTTCATTTAAAAGAATTATTTTACAATGACTGGAGCAATACTGAAACTCTTCAACCGTATGTTCGACCAGTATTAAAAGTTTTTGAAAATATCCGTATTCACGACCTGTTAGTCAGAATGCAACGGCAACGAACACACCTAGTAGTCTTAACTGATGAATATGGCGGCACCTCAGGTATGATTACTGCTGAGGACATTATTGAAGAAATTGTCGGTGATATCAGGGACGAATTTGATCATGAAGAAGAGCAAACAATTGTTCAACAAGAAGACGGTTCTTACCTTATTGATGGGAAAACATCCATTCAAGATGTTAATGATTTTTTTGAGATTGAACTTGAGAATGAAGACGTGGATACTATATCCGGCTGGGTATACAACCAATTAATTGATGTAACAAAGGGGTCTGAACTCTCTCATGGCTCTTTTCATTTTAGAGTATTGGAAATGGAAGATCAGCAGATCATATCCATAATGGTATGGGATGACGGTAACATAGAGAAAGTAACCAAATAGCAAAAAAAATGATGATTAAACAAAGCAAAGCCCCCTATTAGCAAAAGAGGGCTTTCCTTACATTGTTCGTTCTGCTCCATTTGTAGCATCCAATAAGATAAGTAAGGAAGGAGAAACTGTACTAACATCTATCAAGCCATCATCCTCTTCCTTAACCTTATCAAGCTGCTGAATAATATAATCGTCTCTACATTTAAACTTTAATTGACCTGAACAAATTTTCCCTTTCAAGGAGAGTACTTGTTCATGCAGTGTCACTCTATCCAAACCATCCACTCCTTTGCATGTTAATACCTTAACGATTACCCTGTGGATTGCCGACTATATTCCTTCTTGCCAATTTGACTGCCTGTAGTTATTTCTTAGTATAGGCAGGACAATTATTATACATACATTCAATGAACCGTCGTATCCATTAAGGTTGAGCAGACTTTGTTCAAGATTATATAAACTCTTTGTTAAAGTGAGGTGTGAAGCAAGCTAGATTAGTTATCTGACTAGCCCCCTATTATGAAATTAAGGAAAATAACATTCTTACTTATTATGCTCACCGGCTTTTCTATTGGTATTTATCAATCTTTTTCTAATCCTTTCACTCTGATCATACTGATTGCGTTTATCATCTGTACGATTGGATTTATCCTGCGTGACCTGCTTAGTAATTCCAGAAACTAGCTTCAAAGGAGCCGTTACCTATGCTGTTCATTCCGACCATGTTAAATCTAGAGGGGAAAAAAGTAGTAGTTGTAGGCGGAGGAAATGTGGCGAAAAGAAAAATCGATAGTCTTCTTATGAGTAAAGCCCAACTAACAGTAGTGAGTCCCTCGCTTACGGACGAGCTTATCTCTTACTATGAAACGGGGAGTATAGATTGGAAGCAAAAGAACTTCGCCCCCGCTGACATTGATGAGGCATTCCTGATTATCGCGGCTACCAATAGTGAATCCGTCAACAATGCCGTGATCAAGGCTGCCCCGGGCGATCGATTACTTAATGCAGCTTCTAACGTCCAAAACGGGAACGTCAGCTTTCCTGCCTATTTCACACGCGGGAAATTGACCATAGCTATTTCTACTGCAGGTGCCAGTCCTTTATTCGCAAAAAAAGTAAAACAAGAATTATCCTGTCAATATAATGAGAGATATGAACAATACCTGGATTTTTTATTTGATGTTCGTCACCTGCTAAAGAAAATCAATCTCTCTTCTGAAGAAAAAAACAACTATTTACATGAAGTCCTTTCAAATACATATCTAGACAGTAAAAAACAAAAAGATATGCTTCATTACCTGAAGCATTATCGAAGACATTTGAAATAACTTATATTTAACTATTCCCAATTAAATAAGCTTTATCTAATTCGTTACGATCACTTCTAACAGTTAATACTGACATTAGAAAATATCACCCATAGAGTCAAATTATTGAGAATGCATAAAAAAGCTAACTCGTATAAAAACCAAGCGCGCGACTCTCCACATAGAGGGTTTCTATCTTTTCGTACGAAAATGAGCATTTAACTGGCCACGGATCATATTCCTGCGCATTTGCGCCTCTCCCTCTTTCTTTTCCTTTCTCATTTCTTGACTTATTTCATATGATTGAACTCCTTCTTCTCGCTTCTCGGCTATCTTTACCAATGTTTCTACATCAGAAAATGAATATTTACGCGTCCCATTCGCAGTTCGATCGGGAAGAATAAGCTTTCGCTCTTCATTGTATCTGATCTGTCGTTCCGATAGACCCGTTAGTTCCTTAACTACCCCTATGGAAATTACTTTTTTACTCTTATAGTCGTCGGTCAAAGCACCCCTCACCCCTCAACTAAGTTACTTTGCCCCAAAAGCAATAGAAAACCCTATGGCGGACATTTGCCGATCCTGTATTTTTCTGATTTCAGCACATCTTTTTAGTAAGGTAACATTCCTTGACTTCAACTAAAAGACTGTTCTGTGTTCCGTCTATGCACCTTTTTTCGTATTTGGATGAGATACATTTTCCGGGTATCCGTAACCACCATGTTCACTTAAGTCAAGTCCCATGACCTCCTCTTCCTCTGTTACACGAATCCCTCCCATGGCTTTATCCATCACTTTCAAAATAATAAAAGCTATCACAAACGCATAAAGACCACAAGTACCAACACCTAACAATTGAACACCAAGCTGTTCAAATCCACCACCATAGAATAAACCTGCCTGCCCTACAGTAGCTAATTCAGGTGTTGCAAATAACCCATTCGAAAGTGTGCCCCATACACCAACTGTACCATGAACAGATAAAGCAAAAATTGGATCATCTATTTTCCTTCTATCAAAGAACTTCATACTGAAGAACACTAAAAACCCGCCAATCAGACCAATAATGACTGCGGCCCACGGTTCAACAAAGGCACAAGAAGCGGTAATGGCAACAAGTCCCGCTAAAGCTCCGTTTAATGTTGTCGGAACATCCGCTTTTCCTGTAATAGCCCACACGACAAGCATGGCACCAACTGCCCCTGCGCCTGCAGCTAATTGTGTGTTTAGTGCTACATAACCAAAGAAGGCATCAGCTACACCAAATGTACTTCCCGCATTAAATCCGAACCACCCAACCCAGAGGAGGAGCACACCTAAGGCAGTAAACACCTGGTTATGGCCAGCAATGTCATTGGATGTTCCATCTTTATTATATTTACCGATGCGCGGTTTCAAAATAATTGTAGCAGCTAAAGCAGCCATCGCTCCTGTTAAATGAACTACAGTTGAACCGGCAAAGTCCTGCTTCCCATGCTCTGCTAACCAGCCACCTCCCCAAATCCAGTGAGCAATTACAGGATATACGACAACAGAAAATAATATCGCAAAAATAACATAGGCTGATAATTTAGCCCGCTCAGCAAATCCGCCGAATGCAATCGTCATAGCAATTGCAGCAAATGCCAGTTGAAAGAAGAAGTCTACAGATCCTGCCAGACCTTCACCCATGGTAGTCGCGTCACCATAAAAGAAATTCGAAAAACCTATTAAAGCATTTCCTTTTCCATAAATTAATCCATACCCTACAGCCCAAAAAACAAGTGATACAATACCGACCGTAAATACTGTCTTACCAGCAATATGCCCTGCATTCTTCATTCTTGTTGAGCCAGCCTCAAGTAAAATGAAACCACCTTGCATAAATAAAACGAGTATGGTGCAAATAACAATCCAAAGATTATTCATTAGAAAAATAGTGTCCATTAACACATAACTCCTTTGTGTAAGTTTTCTTAACATCATTCGTTATATATTAATGTATCAGTATCAAAGTATTCGCACAATAAATATGTGAGATAATCTAACAAGGTATTTTCCAAGCAAAAAACCCCATCCAATCATCTATTTGGACGAGGGGATGGGGTGTTCAATATTTAATTAGATAGAATTTCCTCAGCTATCAGCTTATATGACTGAATACGTTCGCCATAATCATAGGTAATTGTAATGATCATGATTTCATCCGCTAGATATAACCTTTGTAAGTCTATTAGGTTTTGCTTGACTGTCTTCGGATTACCAATTACCATTTTCTTCTTCATCTTCTCCAACTTTTTTTGCTCCTCAATACTAAACGAATATCGTTTGGCTTCCTCCACTGAAGGCACTCCTTTTCCTTCTTCTCCTTTACTACGTTGAATACCCCACAACAAACTACTCCGAGCTATTTCTTCTGCCCGTTCGCTTGTTTCTGAGCACATAACGGTTACGGCAAGAATACAGTGAGGCTGCTGCAACATACCGCTTTGTCTGAAATTGTGTTTATAAGTCTGTATAATCTCGGGATCATTGTTATTACTCATAAAGTGTCCAAATGCATAGGCAGTCCCTTTTCCTGCTGCGAGCAGGGCGCTTTTCTCACTTGTTCCTAGCATCCAAACTTCCGGCAGCACAGCAGGTCGAGGTGATGCAGATACTTTGGAAAACAAATGATCTGAGGGAAAATCATGATTCAGGAAGTGAAGAAGCTCATCAACGGATTCAGGCATTCTTCGGACTTGTTCCAAAAAGTTATCTGAGAGTGCCATTGTCGCTTCCGCAGAACCACCCGGAGCTCTCCCAATTCCAATATCAATACGTTCCGGGAATAAGGTAGCCAACATATTATAAGTTTCGGCAATTCTATATGGTTTATAATGGGGGAGCAAGACAGCTCCAGACCCAATTCGAATGGATTCTGTATTGGCTCCAATGTAACCTAACATGACCTCAGGGGCGGGACAGGAAAAACCCGCAATATCATGGTGCTCCGCAATCCAATAACGTTCAAATCCCAATACCTCCCCAATTTTTGCAAGTTTCATGGATTCTTTTAATGCTTGCTCAGCTGTTGTTCCTGAAGACACAGGAGATTGATCCAATATACTTAGTTTCACAACCGTCTTCCTCCCTTCTCTTAGGCGGCAGCTTCCGGAATATCCCTTCCTATTTAACAGTTAAATTCGATTAGATTTCCATCTGGGTCACTCACGAATACTTGATGCCAATCTGTTTGATTATTCGGTTTATCAACGATTTCGACCTGGTATCTTCGCATTCTTTTAATAAAGCTTTCCATATCCTGCACTCGGATGGCAAAATGACCGTCTCTTGAATCAATGGATGTGACACCTCTTAATGTTCTTCCCTCTTCATGTACAATTAAATGGATTTGCGTTTCTCCCACTTGGTACCATGCCCCGGAAAAATCAAAATCAGGGCGTTCTTCGCTTTCTTGAAACCCAAGCACCTCTCCGTAAAACCGCTTCGCTCTCTTAATATCTGTTACAAGCAATGATACATGATGAATACCTTCGTACATATTACCGACCCACTCCGTTTCATAATTTTAGCTGGTTATCCCATTTTAACACCTTTCTGATTATTTCAATGGTTTCTAGCTCCTAAAATTATTTAATAAATTGAAAAAGACGCTAACCACCTTCATATAAAATGGTGTCAGCGTCTTTTCTTCTAAATCTTCATGCAATTTTATCAGCTAGTCTAATAACCCCTCCAATAGTAAAACACTATGATGAAAGATACCCTCCTCGTTTCAAATAATCCACGATTACCTGAACGGATTCCTCTAACGTTTGCTGATCCGTTTCTATTAAGACCTCCGGATTAAGAGGTTCTTCGTAGGGGGCATCAATTCCGGTAAACCCTTTAATTTCACCAGCACGAGCTTTCTTATATAAACCTTTCGGGTCACGCTCCTCACACTCTTCTACATTGCACTTCACATAGACTTCGATAAATTCTTTCTCGTCTAGTAATTCCCTAGCTCTAGCTCGATCCACACGGTATGGAGAAATGAACGCCGTCAGAGTTACTAGACCTGCGTCAACCATCAGATTAGCCACCTCTCCAATGCGGCGAATATTCTCCTGACGATCTTCAGGGCTGAAACCTAAATTTTTATTCAATCCGTGACGAACGTTGTCTCCATCCAAACGATAAGTGTGGACCCCCAGTCCATGCAGTTTCTTTTCTAGTGCTGCCGATACCGTGGATTTACCTGAGCCGGATAACCCTGTGAACCATAGGGCAGCACTCTTATGATGATTTAACTTCCTTCTGTCCAGTTTGGTTACTTCTGAATCATGCCATACGATGTTTGTTGATTCAGTCATCTTTTTCCTCCTCGAACATTCATAGGTAGATCATGTGTTCAGATTTAGCATTTTAAATTAGAAGAAGACCGAAAAAGCCTTCCTCATATTAGAAAAATATCATCTGCTCATTCAACTATTTTTTCTCATTCCTTTAATAAGTACTTCTGCAACTTCTGGACGAGAGAATTCTTTCGGTGGTTTCTCGCCATTACGAAGTTTTTCACGTACCTTCGTACCACTGAGATGCACATGATGTTCCTTTCCGTGTGGACACGTTTTTGCCGTCCCCATGTTTTCACATTTCGTGCAATAGAACGCATGTTCAAACTTGAATACTTGAATCCCCAATTCTTTTTCAAATTTAGAAATGAATTCTTGTGCTTCATATGTGCCATAATAGTCACCTACACCTGCGTGATCACGTCCCACAATAAAATGCGTACAGCCATAATTTTTGCGGACAATCGCATGCAAAATGGCTTCCTTAGGACCTGCATATCGCATGGCTGCAGGATAGATTACTAGACGTGTGCGATTTTCTGGGTAGTAATTGTTTAAGATCACTTGATAGCTTTCCATACGAATGTCTGCAGGTATATCATCTGATTTAGTTTCACCAACCAACGGGTTTAACAACAACCCGTCTACAGCTTCCAGGGCACATTTTTGAATATATTCATGTGCACGATGAACTGGATTACGCGTTTGAAACCCGACTACGGTATTCCAGCCTAGATCGGAAAACATTTTCCTTGTTTGCAATGGATCAAGGTAAAAATCTTCAAATTCACCGTGGCTGGGACGATTTAATAAATAAACAGGACCTGCAAGATGAACGTCCCCTTTATTATAAACATTTTTCACGCCGGGATGAGCCTCATCCGTGGTCCCATAAACACAACTTGCCTCTTTTTCCTTATCATATGTGTACTTTTCTTCCAGTTTAAGTACACCATAAACCACATCATCATCCCCAATAAGCGCGATCTCTGACCCGATGTCATATTCATCCGCTTGCTGCTGAGTTACAGGTAATGTAATCGGGATACTCCAAACTGTTCCATCTTCAAGACGCATTTCTTCAACGACTCGAGTGTAGTCTGCTTCCCCCATAAAACCACTTAGTGGGCTGAATCCTCCGATAGCAATCAGTTCTAAATCCGACAGACTCCAGGCATTTAATGTTAATGACTTCAATGAACCTGCTTTGTTTAAATAATCTTCTCGCTGGGAACCAGTCAATTCCCGTATTACAAGCTCTCCTCCGTGTGGTAAAATGGTCGCTTCTTCAGTTTGGGTTACTGTCATTAAACGAACCTCCTTTTAATTAATTGAATACCTTTAATTTGGCAACTTGACCCAAAGGCTTATTTATGAAAATCAAGACCGGAGCTGACTTCTTCAACATAACCAGCTCGAACAACATAATCTCCGAAGTGCTCATTTTCGCGGCGTCTTTTTCCATATTGCAAAAGAATCGGCTTTAACGTCTCTAAGATCTCTTCCTCTCCGATATTCTCCCGATACAGCTTGTTTAGTCGATCCCCGGTGAAACCAGCACCCAAATACATGTTGTATTTTCCAGGAGCTTTACCAATGAAAGCAATTTCACCTAGAGCCGGGCGTGAACAACCATTCGGACATCCTGACATACGAATGATAATGTCTTCTTCCCGGATCCCTGCTTCATCAAGGATGTCCTCGATTTTGTCTAGTAGTACCGGAAGATATCGTTCCGATTCAGCCATCGCCAGCCCGCATGTCGGAAAGGCGACACAGGCCATAGAATTTCTGCGTAGGGCGGAATTTTGTTTCCCATCCGTTAGTCCATATTTATTGACTAGTTCCACGATCTCGGGCTTCATTTCTTCCGTGACGTTGGCGATAATGAGATTCTGGTTTGGGGTAAGCCTGAAATCTCCAGTATGAATCTTTGCAATCTCTCGCAGTCCAGTCATTAACGGATAATCTTCTGAATCATTAATACGGCCATTTTGGATAAACAGATTTAAATGCCATCTTCCACTACCCTTGATCCAGCCATAGTGGTCGCCATTATGCTCAAAGTGGTAAGGTTTTGCCTCCCCAAGGTCCCAGCCTAATCTTGCTTGCAGTTCATGAACAAACCACTCGATCCCATATCTATCAATCGTGTACTTGAAGCGCGCGTTCTTTCGCTCTGAGCGGTTGCCATAATCTCGTTGAATCGTGATGATCTGCTCTGCCACCTTTACAATTTGATTAGCTGGACAGAAGCCAATGACTCGTGATAGTTGAGGATATGTAGTTGTATCCCCATGAGTCATCCCCATCCCTCCTCCTACAGCAACATTGAACCCTACTAGCTCTCCATCTTCCATGACCGCAATGAAACCGAGATCTTGAGAAAAAATGTCCACATCATTAGACGGTGGGACCGCGATACCGATTTTAAATTTTCGTGGCAAGTACACAGGACCATACATTGGCTCTATATCACCTTCTGCTTCACGGCTGTCCAGCACTTTCTCTTCGTCAAGCCATATTTCATGGTAGGCTTTTGTCTTTGGTAATAGTTCTTCACTTAAATTTTGTGCCCAACCATAAACTTCTGTGTGAATGTCTGATTGATCTGGATTAACATTGCACATCACATTTCTGTTCACATCACCACAAGCAGCAATGGTATCTAACAGGGCATCATTGATTTCCTGCATACTTTTTTTCATATTCCACTTTAAAACCCCGTGTAATTGAAACGTCTGTCGGGTTGTCAGCTTCAGAGTTCCATTTCCATAAGTGTTTGCGAGGTTATCCATAGTTTGCCACTGACGGGGAGTTGCCACGCCTCCTGGCAAACGCACACGAACCATGTACTGATAAGCTGGTTCCAGCTTTTGCTGCTTCCGTTCATTTCTTAAGTCCCTGTCATCCTGCTGATAGCTTCCATGAAACTTCAATAACTTTGTATCTTCATCAGGAATTCCCGCCGTAATGCGATCTGCAAAGCTTTCTGCGATTGAACCACGCAGGTAATTACTGTCATCCTTAATCCTCTCCATGTCACTTGGGGATCCATGCAGGTGAGTATGTTCCTTTTCCGTCATGAAAAATCTCCTTTCTATCAAACTGCCACTCTACTTTTATAAATTTAGATCATTCTTAATATACATCACGCTGGTAACGTTTCTGCTTACGCAATTCAGCTAAATATGTTTCCGCTTCCTCTATACTCATCTGTCCTTCTTGCTCCAAAATAGTTAACAGAGTAGCTTCTACGTCTTTGGCCATGTATTTTTCGTCACCACATACATAAATAGCAGCTCCGTCTTGCAGCCATTGATACAGGTCGTGACTTTTCTCCAGCATACGATGCTGTACATAGACCTTCTCAGATGTATCACGGGAAAAGGCCACATCTACTCTGGTTAGAATCCCTTCCCTGAGCCACCTTTGCCATTCAACTTGGTAAAGAAAATCGGTGACAAAGTGCTGATCTCCAAAGAATAACCATGATTCCCCTTCAGCACCTGTTTCTTCGCGTTCTTCAAGGAAAGCCCTGTAAGGAGCAACCCCTGTTCCGGCCCCGATCATAATGACTGGAGTATCCGGATTTTCAGGAAGTTTGAAATTTGAATTACGTTGAATAAAAACCGGCAGCGTGTCCCCAGGTTGTGATCGTTCCGCACACTGTCCGGAGCAGACACCCGTTCGTTTGCGCCCATGTGCATCATACCTCAGCGCCCCGACCGTAAGGTGTACCTCATCAGGATTCGCCTTTAAACTACTCGCAATCGAATAGAGACGAGGCGGAATTTTGCGAAGAATCGCAGTAAATTCTTCTGCCGTAACATTCCAAGGGCCAAAATCCTGGACTAAGTCAATAAGATCCCGCCCATATAAGTAGGCTTTCAATTGTTCCTGATTATCTGGCATGACAAGCTTATTCAGTTCTTCATTTGCAGAAAGCTGTCCTGCTTTTTCAAGCAACGGTTTTGTTAACCCGGTAATTTCGAAAGTTGAAGTTAAGGCGTCACGCAATGGCCGCAATTCCCCTTGCTTGTTTACAGGAACAAGCTCTTCAGGGTCCCATTCCAACTCTTGGATCAGTTTAGCTACAAGAGCAGGATCATTTTCCGGAAAAATCCCGAGACTGTCACCTGGTTCAAACTCAAAATTCGCGCCTTCTAGATCTAATTCAAGGTGGCGATTCTCTTTGTTTGACCCTCGGCCATTTAAATTCAAATTTTCCAGGATTTCTGCCTTAAATGGATTTGACCTGGAATAGACCGACTTTCTAATGGATGTGTTTGTTTGCTCTTGCTGAGAGCCTTGCCCCTCCTCTGTATTCACCTGCTTCGCATTATTTAATGTAGCTAGGACTCCGTCAAACCATTCCTCTGCAGGCTCCTCAAAGTCCAGGTCACAGTCTATACGAGGATAGATCCTTTTTCCGCCTAAATCCTCCAGTTTTTTATCAAAATCCTTGCCAGTTTGACAAAAGAACTCATAAGAGCTGTCTCCCAAGGAAAGGACGGAGTATCTGAGGTCATCTAATGCTGGTGCTCTTTTGCTATGTATAAAATCATAGAAAGCCATCGCATTGTCAGGGGGGTCCCCATCACCATGAGTGCTCGTCAGGATAAGTAAATCCTTAACCTTTTTTAAAGACTTGGGTTTAAAGTCATCCATGTCTGATAGTATTACCTTGTAATCTTGCTCCTTCAGCTTTTCCGAGATTTCCCCAGCCAGCGCTTCACAATTTCCAGTGTGCGAACCGAAAAGAATTGTCACTTCACGCGTTGCGGTTTGGTCGACTGTTAGTGAGGACGCTTCCGTCCCTGAATCATTTCCAGTATCTGGTTCGGCTGTTACCGTAGATGCTGCCTGGGAACTAGCTAAGTATCCACTTAACCATATTTTCTGGCTTTCTGTCATCGACGGCAGAACCTGATTTAACAAGTCTGCCTGCTCTTGTTTAAAGGGACTATTCATTACCTGGAACTGCAAATATACCCACCTCACAAAATTCTGTTTAATTTGTAACTAGTAATAGCATCACGTTCATTGTTTTGTGTGAATGTCCTTTCTCACACCTAATCAATGGTTGTACAAGGCTATTTGTCGGACGTAACGTTCAAGAGCTACTACCATCGGCCCCATTTTGGGCTGATCAGGCTTAAGAACATTCAGCACCCCATTTCTGTTTAATTCATTTGCTGTCACTTTCCCAACCGCCACTGCCAACACCTTGTCGTTGAAAGCCTGAATGATTTCATGTTTGTCGCGACTTTTCCCAAATAAATTATTGACCTGTGTTTTACTTGTAAAGACAACGGCATCAAGTGATTGAGTTATGATGGCATTTTTAAGATTGTGTAACACCTCGGGAATTGGTTCTTCATAGGAATAAGGCTGAGACAGATAAACATGACAGCCAGCCTTCTCTAATTCCTCCTTGAGCTTTGCATCATCCTGACTATAAACTTGTAAAAAAACCTGGGTCTGCTTGCGATCTATTTGTTCATCGGCAAATGTTTTCAGGATACTTTCCATTGTCCCATCTTCGGAGACCAGACTGACTTGGACAGCATTGCTCTTACACCAATTCAGTGTCTTTTTCCCGCGAATTGCTACTCGCGTTTCATTTAACTTTTCAATAAATGATGAGTAAAGCCCCACTTCTACTGAAGAGTCAGCCAAGGTTTTAGCTCCTATACCTGTCGTAATAATGGCCCAATCAAATGGTTCAAAAAGAAAATCCTTTATATTCTGTTGGCTAGTTTGTTCGTTTAACGTTTGTTTTCCTTGGATGGGATAAACTACCGGTTTTCCGCCTTTTTTCTGGATCAAGTTTCTTAATGACTCAGCACTTCGATCAGCAGCGACTCCAATAAGTTTTCCATCTAACCAGTTCATAACTCGTACTCCTTTCAATTAATTCCTTTCTTTCGCTGCTGAAGAATACATCAATTAGCCTCGCAAAGCTTCATTGACCCGGTCAGTCAAAGCATCAATCATAATGGGATGGTTACCAAGATATTGACACAACACCACCTGTTGACCTTTCTTCTGTACTTCATTGATTTTGGCTTCCATCGAACGCATAAGCAGCCCGGTAAACCATAGGTAGGGAATCACGAACGTTTGTGACCATCCTCCACGCTTAGAAGTTTGCAAACCATCATGAAAAGAAGGTGAACAGGCAGCTAAATAGCTCACATCGACATTAGCTGCGTCCGTTTTCGCCCTTAATTTACGTGCGATTTGTTCAATTGAATCTTTAGTCTCTGGATGACGGCTGCCTCTTCCAACTAGCAAGATGTTCATGTCTGATTGGTTGGGTACCTTTTTTTCCTGCACACGTTGAACCAAAATATCAATCACCCGATCCTGGACGCCGATCGTTCGTCCGTAAACGAGGTGAACTTGCGGATAGCGAAGTTTCGCTCGATCGATCTCTTCCGGTATATCACTGTAGTAATGACCTGCACTTAGCAATAAGACAGGTATAATAGCAACCTTCGTTGCTCCACGCCGTACAAGGTTCTCAATTCCTTGAGCCATATCCGGTTCTGCCAGTTCTAAGAAGCACGTTTCCTGAAGAGGAACGTCTACCCTTTTTTGGACGGATTGAAGGAAGGAAACAGCTTCTTTACGTGCCTTCTCAACTCGGCTTCCATGACTCACATATAAAACTGCTTCCATGCAAATATCTCCCTCGCTTTCACCCTACAATTGATGGCACATGAGTTTCTGTCTTGTTCTCAAGCTGTTCAAACCATTGCAGCTGTTCCCTCAGCTTCACGACCTTTCCCACAATAATTATTGAGGGATTCTTGAGGTCATTAGCCTTTTCTACAATATTCCTCAGGCTCCCTGTAACGGTACGCTGATGTGCTGTAGTTCCCCACTCCACCAGAGCTATCGGCGTTTCTGGGGGACGACCATGGCGGATGAGCCGCGCACAAATTTCGGGTAGCTTTTTCACACCCATATAAATACACAAAGTATCCATGCTTTTCACAACGTGCTCCCAATATTCTTCCTGATCATATCCATGTTTGTTCACCCCTGAAAGAAAAGCTACAGACGAGCTATAGTTACGATGTGTGACTGGAATACCAGCATAAGCTGGGGCGGCTACCCCAGACGATATTCCGGGAACGATTTCAAAAGGAATCCTATTCTTTGCTAATTCTTCCGCTTCTTCCCCACCTCGCCCAAAAACGAAGGGATCTCCTCCCTTTAAGCGGGTTACTGATTTACCTTGTAAGGCAAAGTTGCAAAGAAGTCTATTAATTGTTTTCTGATCCAAAGAGTGATTATCAGGCCGTTTACCACAATAAATCAGTTCAGCTTCATCCCCCGCTTCATTCAGTAATTCGGTGTTAATCAACCGATCGTATAAAATGACATCTGCTCGCTGAATGGTCTTCAAGCCCTTCACAGTTATTAATTCTGGGTCACCTGGTCCAGCACCGACAATATAAACTTTATTCATAAGTCCCCCCGGGTTCTCCTTGCACATGTAATTCATTGTAGTCCAAGGTATTTAGTTGGGTATAACGAAAACATCTTCCCGTATATATCTTCCTTCAATCCACATAACTCTTAGCGTTGAACACTAAAAAACCTCTCTTCTTATCAACGATAAGAAGAGAGGTTTTAACACATAAATTTAGCTACCTATCTCCTTATCTTTCAAATGCCGGAGCATCTGCTGGAATTGGCACAGTTTTCTGATGATCAATCATCAGACCCGTTGCCGAGGCTTCAAAGGGCCAGTCCCTCCACCTCTCACGATAAGAATGTGAAAATATGTTATTGAATTATTGGTATATATACTATCCACGTTTAGAAAAAATGTCAATAGAATATGGGAAAATTAACAACATTTAATATTTTCTGCAACAAAAATCGGGCAACTTATTTACTATTCGTGCTGAAGAAACTGCGGTTCTCAGTCCCTTAATGTATCCAACCTATTCTAACTTATTGGTTGCGATGTAATTGAAGCAACTAGTGCATACTGCTCAGCTCGAGTATTTCTTTTTTAAAACACAAAAAAGCCAGAATCCTTATGTATTAAGGATTCCGGCTTTTTCTTTTAGCGTCCCAGGCAGGATTCGAACCTGCGACCCACAGCTTAGAAGGCTGTTGCTCTATCCAGCTGAGCTACTGGGACAAGTCATAAGATTGTAGAATTATGTAGGATTAGAGTGGAGCGGGTGAAGGGAATCGAACCCTCATCATCAGCTTGGAAGGCTGAGGTTTTACCACTAAACTACACCCGCATTTACATTATATCATTAGCCACGTTTGGTCATGCCCTTACCTCTGCTAGCTTAGTCAAAGAAGTTGATCGGGCGGGCAACTCGAAGAACATTCGGTGAAGTTTCGCTCGTGGCTGAGGTTTTACCACTAAACTACACCCGCAAAACAATAAAGTTAATGAACGATTTATTTTTTCCGACAAGGATAATTATAGTAAAATACCGTGTCTTTGTCAACAACTCCGCAGCAAAGAGTTAATTCTTTGCTGCTAGAGATGTTTCCAACCTTAACTCTGGCATAGGTTTCCCAGTCACGTGATAATATTGAAGTTCGATCTTATCAAGTGTTTCCCATTCCATGATGGCGTAGGTCGGTTCTTCACGGTCCCTCGGCAATCTGGCACTGCCTGGATTAATGAACAGTTTGTCTTTCACTTTTTCTGCCCCTGCCATATGTGAATGTCCAAAACAAGCTACCTGAGCACCAAGTTCCTCTGCCCGATACGATAGTGGCATTAACGTTGACTTAATTTGGTGTAAATGGCCATGAACAACCAAAATAGTTAAATCACCAATAGACACTAATTGTTCATTTTCCATGTCGGTATCGAAATCACAATTACCTTTAGCGTAATGAAAACCTTCCAACTCTTCAGACTGGTAGCCGAGTTCTGAATCACCACAATGAATGAGCGCATCCACTTCATAACGGTAACGCTGTTTAATCTCCATCACTTCATTGGTTAATCCGTGCGTGTCACTAATAATTAGCACTTTTGGCATTACAAACACCTCTTTATGATAGATCCTGCAACCATTGTTCTATTTTTAGGATAGCATGCTTTCGGTGACTAATTGAATTCTTTTCCGCTGATGTATACTCTGCCATTGTTCGATGAGAATCACTTGGGATAAATATTGGGTCATAGCCGAAACCGTTGTTACCTGCTGGCTCCATAGCAATCCGCCCTTCACAAGTACCCCTTTCCACAAAAGTTTTATGGCCGGGACGTGCAACAGCGACTGCACATACGAAACGTGCTGTACGATCGTGTGCTGGAACGTGGCTCAATTCATCCATAACTTTTTCGATGTTCTTGCGGTCATCCTTGTCTTTTCCCGCATAACGAGCGGAGTAAATACCAGGAGCACCGTTTAGAGCATCAATTTCAAGACCGGAATCATCGGCAACGACAGGAATTTGGAATTGTTCAGCAATTGCCTCGGCTTTGATGACTGAATTTTCCTCAAAGGAGTCACCATCTTCAACTATATCAGCTATCTTCTGATCAAAATCAAGCAATGATTTTACTGTTATATGATATTTCGAAAACATCTCATCAAACTCGTCAACTTTACCCTTGTTTTTTGTGGCAATAACTAATTCTTTCATCGGATTATTTCTCCGAAACTGCTGATGATGTTTCAATGACATCAGCCCATTTTCCAATTGCATCTTTTTGCAGTTTAGTAAGCTCTGCCACTCCTTCTTGGGCCAGGGATATCATCTTCTGAAGTTGTTTCATTGAAAAAGTGGCTTCTTCTCCTGTTCCTTGAAGCTCCACAAATTCCCCTTGACCTGTCATGACAATATTCATATCCACATGGGCTTTGCTATCCTCTTCATAACAAAGATCCAGAATTTCTTCGCCATCAGGGAGGACTCCCACCGAAATAGCTGTTAAAAAGTCAGTCACAGGAAGCTTTTTTAATACTCCTTTTTCAACTAACTTGCCAAACGCAAGTACAACCGCAACGAAAGCACCAGTAATCGATGCTGTTCTCGTGCCGCCGTCTGCCTGAATCACATCACAATCGACCCATAAGGTACGTTCACCTATACGATCTAAGTCAACTACGGCACGTAAGGCGCGACCAATAAGACGCTGTATCTCCATCGTCCTCCCGGAAACCTTTCCCTTTGAGGATTCACGAATATTTCGCTGTTCTGTAGCACGTGGCAGCATCGCATATTCTGCTGTAATCCAGCCTTTTCCCTGTCCGCGTAGAAATGGCGGGACCCGGTCCTCCACACTCGCATTACAGATCACTTTCGTGTCCCCGAAACTTATTAATACAGATCCTTCCGGGTGCTTCACATAATCCGTTTCGATTGTAATTTCCCTTAATTCATTGACTGCACGTCCGCTTCTCATGGCTATGTCCTCCCTTTCGTTCTCTACAACTATACCTAGCCCATCTTAACATAAAAAAAGGTCTATATACAGATTACACTCTTTGCTGCCTTATGTAAAAATGGGCCACTACATCATTATAGTGACCCGTGATTTTCATTTTTATAAACTTCCAGGTTCATTTGCTCCATTAATATCTGAACGTGTTACAGGTTCAGCCAGCGGCTCCCCTGCTTCATTTAAAACTTGTTCGACCCCTTCAACTTTTACTTCAACCGCTTCCACATCATTCATATTGGTTAAGCTCATGACAAGGCTGGCGAGAGCTTGTTCAGACACCGCTTTAGATTCTTGTCCATTTAACAAAGCCTCATTGAAGGTTACACTCAACACCCCTTCATTGAGTTCAGCACTTGTGGCTTGAACGCCTTCATTGAAAGGTTGAAGCAGGGATGTTCCAAGCGCTGGTCCATCGAGGAGGGTCTGTACTAAAGAAGTGTACAAATTACCCTCTGTACTTACTCTCGTGGTTACCGGGACTTGATATACTTCTTCGTCACCTTGTTGAGATGGGAAGTAGACCGTTACGGCTTTACTTCCCACAACATCCGTTTGGTCACCAACATGGACATTGATCCCGTCCGAGCGGGAAACTCCTCCATTGATCGGAGTCCCGCTCACAGGCATTTCCTTAAGTTCATGTCCGTTGATCCATAACTTCATTCGATCTACATTATCAAACTGTGTAACTGTAAAGGTCATTGCCTGCAAAATCTTTTTTTCTTCGTTAGGCTGGTAATTTTTAAATTCTTTTGAGACATCCACGACCATCGTGCCATTATCCTTTAGATTCAATCCTAAAATTTCAGTTCCAGCCGGTAATACCGCCTTAAAGCCGGTTGGTAATAAACTTGAGATTGGTCCATCTTTAACTAAGTATTCTAGGGCTTGTGTAGCTACCTCTTTAGAAGCTGGCAGTTCTACCGTCTGAGGGACAACCATCCCATTAGAATCAATTAAAAATAATTCTCTCGCCACTGTTTCTGCTGCCTCTTCTGCTTCCTTCTGACCTTCTCCTTCAACACTTTCCTTGCCACTGCCTTTTTCTGGTGGTGACTCCTTTGTATTCGTTTCAGGAGTCGCTGCCGTCTCCTCTTCTGGCGGAGCATCCATCTCCTCTAATGATTGCTCCCCTTCAAATAAACAACCCGACAGCAATCCTGTACTTAATAGTACGGCAATCGATAAGGGTTTAATTCCGCATGTTTTCATGCTATTCCCTCCCATGATAGTTTGTACTACCATATATACGAGCTGTAATAAAGTTTAGACCACTGATTTTATGTTGCAAGACAAGATTTTCTAGAAAATGTGTTTTTGTCAGGGGCAGCACTTAGTAGACTCAAGAAAGATTCTCTTTCGAAC
The DNA here is from genome assembly GCF_029714185.1 of Halobacillus naozhouensis. Lineage (NCBI taxonomy): Bacteria > Bacillati > Bacillota > Bacilli > Caryophanales > Bacillaceae > Halobacillus > Halobacillus naozhouensis. Next base: position 2,591,792 of record NZ_CP121671.1, read on the forward strand.
TTACATAAATAACCTTCAAGATCTAAAACGAAACTTGAAGGTTAATCCTTTCAGTCTTTATTAAGATATACTTTCGATACAGGCAGAATAGGTAATCAGCTTGTCTATTACTTAATCAAGCCTTCCAAACGTGGAAAAATAACAAAGTATTCACACGGCTTTCAAGCTAGCTATTTTGCTGTCTTTTCGAATTGTTCAAGTTCAATAAGCTTTAAGACTTGGATCGGCTCTTCAAACCACCTATTGGCCACCAGCCTGAATTTTTCCATATCTCCTGTTGTATAAAATTCATGCACGGGGGTACTATCTCCCTGTTCTAAAACATTATGGTAGGCCAGAATTAAACTAGTTTCACTAGCGGTTTCCTCTCCAGAGCTTATCACGTTAATGTGGCTTCCCATTTCCTTCTGCACTAAATCCTTTATAAGTGGGTAATGAGTACATCCGAGAATTAATGTATCAATATGGTTCATCTCTTTTAAGGGTAACAAAGTCGAGCTAACAATTTCTTCTGCTTCCGGACCCTCTAAAATACCGTTCTCCACCATAGGAACAAAAGGAGGACAGGCGAGACCATTTACTCGCATAGAATGGTCGATTGCCTTGAGTGCTTCTGGGTATGCTTGACTTTTTATTGTACCTTCTGTCCCAATTACACCTATCCGTTTATTTCTACTGCTCTTGATTGCTGCCCGGGCTCCTGGTTCAATTACACCAATTACCGGGATCGGCAATACGGACTGAAGTTCATTTAATGTGTAGGCGGTCGCTGTATTACAAGCAATAATGAGCATCTTAATATCGCGTCGCATGAGATAATGAACCATCTGCCATGTAAATTCTTTCACTTGATCTTTTGGCCGTGGTCCATAGGGGCATCTTAATGTGTCACCCAAGTAAATAAATTTTTCTTTGGGGAGTTGACGCATCAGTTCACGGGCTACGGTCAATCCTCCAACTCCTGAATCAATCACACCTATCGGCTTTCCCATGAAATCCCTCATTTCTGTTTTTCCTTAGATGTCTCTCGCATATTTTCATGAAGTACATGTAATAAGTGGGTTAATTGTTTAACCTCATCGTCCGAAACATCCTTAAGAACGTCTTGTAAATAGTTTTGGCGTTTTTCTATTACCTCATGAATAATTTGTGTACCTTTTTCTAAGAGATGGGTACGAACAATCCGACGGTCCTTCGAGTCGCGAATCCTCTCCACCAACTCATTCTTCTCCAAACGATCGACGAGATCCGTCGTAGTGCTACAAGCTAAATGAAGATGAGTAGATAGTTCGCCAATTGTCAAATCTCCTTTATCGAGCAGCCACTGTAAAGCTACAAACTGTGGAGTAGTTATCGGGTAGTGATTTAAAATTTCACGTCCCTGCTGCTTTATGATACCTGATATGTACCGTAATTCTTTCTCAACATCTGCAATCGATGATGTGGCCTGCGATTCTGTCACAACCAGCACTCCTCACACAATAAAATGTATTTCTAATACTGCTGTTCTATTTAAAAAAATTCAAGAATTTTTATCAAATTGTCTAAAAAACGTCAGAAAATTGCCTTTTCTTGTTAAAAATCCTTTCAGGTATGGAGTGAAATCATTCATCCATTACCTGAAAGGCCCTATCCATTCCTCATACCAACACATCTACATTTAGAGTTCAAGTTCTCCCATCCGTAATAACTCGACTACGGCTTGAGATCTTCCTTTTACCCCAAGCTTCTGCATTGCATTTGAAATGTGATTCCGAACTGTTTTCTCAGAGATAAACAGTTCATTAGCAATTTCTTTCGTAGTTTTGTCTTGCACTAGAAGCTCAAAAACTTCTCGCTCTCGCTTGGTTAGAATTTGTGTTGGCCTGTAGCCGTCTTCCTTCACAAGCGTACCCCTCCCTTGTTGTCTAGCTATTATTTTGAGGGGAATTATTTAGTCATCATATCTTATGTGCGAAAACATGGCCTCGTGTCGGCCGTTTACGATTTAGATACCAGTCCAAGTTCCTGCGCTTTGAATAAGGCCTCTGTCCGAGACTTGACAGTCAACTTATTAAAGATTCCCGTTAGCGTGTACTCCACACTGCGCTGAGACATGTGCAGGGACTGAGCAATTTCACGATTAGTTAGCCCTGAGGCCACTTCCTTTAGGATAGACTGCTCTTTTTCATTAAGGGAAGGCCCTGCTCCTTCCCTCTTATTAACGGAGTGACTAATGCTCGCTTCCGATCTTCGCAGCTGTTTAAATAAGTGAAGGGGGATGACCACTTCATCGCGAAGCGCACATCGAATCGCTGTAATCAATTGTTCGCTTGTAGCTGTTTTACTCACAAACCCATTTATATTGGCCTCCACCATCATATTAAAATGGGTATTAAGATCAAAACCTGTATAAATCAAAATGGTTAGATCCGGGGAAGTCCTTTTCAGCCTCTTCGCAAGATCTACCCCGCTAATCCCGGGCATATATAAATCAAGCAGCAGGATATCGTATAACTGATTTTTTATCAGCTCTTCTACTTCGCTTGCCTGATCAGTAACATCTACCTTCATATCTTCCTCTTGTTCAAGCATTGCTTTTGTTCCCGCACCTACTGCGGGATGGTCATCAACAATTAAAATACGGGTCATAGTCCCACCTCCTTTGATAGTACATAAGGAAAGGTAATGATGGATTTAAAACCTTCTCCTGGCGCAGTTTCTATTTCAAGGTGACCGTTTAGTCCGTTTACTCGTTGTTCTATGCCAGATAAGCCAATGTGAGAAAATAGATCTCTTTGAAGGGAGTAATCCATCCCTTGCCCATCATCGGAGTATAACAGCATAATTTGGTGTTGGTTGCTAGATAGACTTAGCTTTACAATTTTTGCATTTGAATGTTTGGATGCATTGGTTAACAGTTCCTGTACGACCCGAAAAATAGTTAATACGTGCTCTTGATCAAGCTTCGCGTCAAACCCGTCACTTGTAAAATATACCGTGAAGTTTGAACGTAATTGATACTGCTCAATTAGATTTTCCAGGGAATGAACCAAACCCATCTCTTCAATAAACGCCGGACGCAATTCATTACATGTTTCACGTATTAGGTGAATACTATCTAAAAGTGATTCTTTATAAATGGTAAGCTCTGCCTCTAACGTCTTCGACAAGTCCGACCTTTTATTAATTAAATCATCCATTCTTCTGTACAAGTATAGCTGTTCCTGTAAAACTGTATCGTGTAGATCAATCGAAAGCTGTTTTCTCTGATTCTCTGCAATCGTAAATACTAATCTAGAGAGCCAGGTGGGAGATTTATGAGTTGGATCACTTCTTAAAGTGCGTAATTCTTTAACCAGATCTTCAATCAAGTTCATATTCTCTATAGCAATATTGGCATTATGAGAAATGGTCTGTAAATACGTCTTTTCATCTCGGTTTAGATTCGTATAATCCTTCTTCCCTCTGCACCAAAGCATGGTCACCTTATCTAAAGTAAATCCTACAATTACACCAAAGCCTTTATCTGTTTCCAGAATTGATCCAATATCATATTGCCGGTTCGGAAAATAGTCGTCAAAATGATCCAGTATGTCAGCAGGGATCGGGTCATATACACAATACATTTTCCGGTGATTATGAATAGAATATATATACATTTCCCGTACTTTTAAGACGTTTCCTATTTCCTTTCGCATTACCTTCATAAGATCAACAGCATTCGACTGTTCTTTCATATCTTTAGACATCCTGTGCATACTTTCTTGATAACTATATTTAGCCACAAACAAGAATTTTTGCAATCGGAAGTCCAGCCCTTCTTTTATTGATAACAATAAAATAAGCAGAACATGGATACCCAGATAGATTTGTAAATAATGAATCATTGCAATTTCTTCCCTTACATAAATAGAAAAAATGCAAGGGATTAGAATACTTGGAAGCGCAGATAACAATGCGTAATAGCGAAGACGACCTATCACAAAGGTTATATCAATTAACCTTTCCCTCGTTACTAAATACATAAATGTGATGGGTAAGGCAATTAAAAATAAAGCACCTATTTCCAGGGGAATAATCTTCTCCTTAATCGTCAATGCAGGAATTAAATATAGGAAAATATATGGAAAGAAGGCTACTGACATCCCAATACTCATATACTTAAAAATAGTTCCTACAGATGTATCCTTGTAACTATGCAACCCTTTAAAAATGATGAAAAATAATACAATATACAGACCAAGCAATGTAAAAGGAGGCACATTGTAAAAGAAACTCGGATAATTAGTCGTAATCAGAAAGTAACTTTCCAGTACAGTTATCAAGCTGACAAGCACATACAAAACTTGATAAACTTTTTTTGAGAACCAATATACTTTTAGCTCAGAGAAGTAATTATAAAGGAAATGGATGAGTACGACGGGTGATATTAGAAAGAGAATAGAATTAAGAAAAATACTGTACAGATCATCCCGAACTGCTCCACTATTACTTAAATACCCTAAAGCTATTAGCAAAAAATAGAGCATTAACTGATTGGCCGAAAAACGTTTAGCCACTTTTTTCTCGACAATCCTGGAGATCCAAAATGCTGCAATTAAAAATAATAAAGGTAAAAGAATAAATAATGTCCAATGCAGCAAGGTAGACTCATTAATTGAGGAATAGGTCACTTTTTTGTCTAACTTTTCAACGGTAAACGATTCAACACTTTCCAATTCATGGAACATACGCACCGTGTAATAATCCTCAGGTGATTTTCCTTGCACTGACGTTAATACCGCTCCCGCTTCTACTCCATTTTCATCTGCCCATGAGCCTTCTTTAATCTGTGAGATGACCCAGGCACCGTTTTGACTTCGTTCTAAATCAATTCCAATTAAAGGTTGAGAAAGAGAAATCAAGGTAATATAGCAAGCTGAAAGCAAAATAAAGGATACGAGTACTGTTTGTTTCCAATTTGACATGCGAATATTCACCCCATGAATTCAATCCTATTTATTATACTATGACATTCTAATAGATTAAACAAAGAAGTGCCATAGCCTAACAGTAAAGTTAGGCTATGGCACTTCTATAGATTCATTTATTAAACGCGCTCGTCACTTCCGAAAAAGCTCTTGAATGATTCGATGGCTGTATCACGATTTAGAGCAGCAATTGAAGTAGTCAAAGGAATTCCTTTTGGACATGATTCCACACAGTTCTGTGCATTTCCACATCCCATTAGCCCTTCCTCGTCCATAATTGTCTGCAATCTTTCACTCTTATTCATCGCTCCTGTTGGGTGAGCATTTTTGAGACGAACTTGTGAAAGAGATGCTGGACCAATAAAGTCAGACTTGCTATTGACGTTAGGGCAAGCTTCTAAACAAACCCCGCATGTCATACATTTAGATAGCTCATAGGCCCACTGACGCTTGCTTTCTGGCATTTTTGGTCCTGGCCCAAGATCGTAAGTTCCATCAATTGGAACCCAGGCTTTGACTTTTTTCAAGGAATCAAACATGCGGCTCCTATCGACGGCCAAGTCGCGATTTACGGGAAATGTCGTCATTGGAGCTAATTTGATAGGTTGCTCCAATTGATCAACAAGTGCTGTACAAGATTGTCTTGGCGTTCCATTAATCACCATGGAACATGCGCCACAAACTTCCTCCAGGCATCCCATTTCCCAAAATACGGGCGTTGTTTCTTTCCCGTCAGCGTTCACTGGATTTCTACGGATCTCCATTAATGCGGAAATAACGTTCATATTTTGGCGATAAGGAATGTTAAAGGTTTCTTCGTAAGGACTAGATTCGGGATCGTCTTGGCGCGTAATGATAAACGTAACCGTTTTATTTTCGCTCATGATCATTGTCCTCCTTTATTTACTTTTCGAGTAATCGCGCTTTCGCGGCTCGAGTAGAGATGTGTCTACCTTCTCATAGCTGATCACAGGTTCGTTATTTTCTCTATCATAACTTGCTATTGTTGTTTTCAAAAACTCTTCATCATTACGTTCAGGGAAGTCTGGTTTGAAGTGAGCCCCGCGGCTTTCGTTACGATGGTAAGCACCCTGAGTAATCACACGAGCTAATTGAAGCATGTTCCATAGCTGACGTGTAAACATCGCTCCCTGGTTACTCCAGCGAGACGTATCGTTAATATTAATTCGCTCATACCGCTCCATAAGTTCAACGATCTTTTCATCTGTTTTAAGCAGCTTGTCATTTTCGCGAACAACAGTCACGTTATCTGTCATCCATTCACCAAGCTCTTTATGGATTTGGTAGGCATTTTCATCCCCATCCATACTCATAATCTTTTCAAATTTCTCTTGCTCTTCTTTAACTTTCTCATCGAATAGAGATGAGCTTATGTCATCAGCTATCGTATCAAGACCTTCTGTATATTTCGCTGCATTAGGTCCTGCTACCATTCCGCCAAAAATGGCAGACAGCAACGAGTTTGCACCCAAACGGTTTCCACCGTGCTGACTATAATCACATTCTCCGGCAGCAAAAATACCAGGAATATTTGTCATTTGATCAAAATCTACCCACATACCACCCATGGAATAATGAACAGCAGGGAAAATTTTCATCGGTACTTTCTTAGGGTCATCCCCTACAAATTTTTCATAAATTTCGATGATTCCGCCTAACTTAACATCTAACTCCTTAGGATCTTTATGAGATAGGTCAAGATAAACCATGTTTTCACCATTGATTCCGAGTTTCTGATTCACGCACACATCAAAAATTTCCCGTGTAGCGATATCACGAGGAACAAGGTTACCATAAGCTGGGTACTTCTCTTCTAGGAAATACCATGGCTCACCATCTTTATATGTCCAGATTCGTCCACCTTCACCACGAGCTGACTCACTCATAAGACGCAGCTTGTCGTCTCCTGGAATGGCAGTTGGGTGAATCTGAATGAATTCACCATTTGCATATTTTACCCCTTGCTGATAAAGAGAACCAGCAGCAGAACCTGTATTGATTACAGAGTTCGTCGATTTACCAAAGATAATTCCAGGTCCACCTGACGCCATGATCACAGCGTCCGCCGGGAATGCTTTGATTTCATGATCTTTAAGGTTCTGTCCAACGACTCCGCGACCAACACCATTCTCGTCAATGATTGCTGAAAGGAATTCCCAGTTTTCGTATTTAGTCACTAAGCCATTTACTTCATGACGGCGAACTTGTTCATCAAGAGCGTACAACAACTGTTGTCCAGTTGTAGCCCCGGCAAAGGCTGTACGGTGGTGCTGTGTTCCGCCAAAGCGTCGGAAATCAAGCAGTCCTTCAGGTGTACGGTTAAACATTACACCCATACGATCCAAGAGATGAATGATGCTTGGCGCAGCATCGCACATGGCCTTAACGGGTGGCTGGTTGGCTAAAAAGTCACCACCGTAAACAGTATCATCAAAGTGTTCCCAAGGTGAATCACCTTCACCCTTCGTATTAACTGCACCGTTAATGCCGCCTTGCGCACAAACAGAGTGAGAGCGCTTTACCGGCACTAGTGACAGCATATCGACATGTACACCTTGCTCTGCTGCCTTAATAGCTGCCATAAGTCCCGCAAGACCTCCACCAACTATAACAATATTTTTATTAGACATGATTGAACCTCACTCCCTTAACTTTCAATAGATCAACGTTGCATTAAGAAAATTATGTTAAATACCGTAAGCGAATTGAATCAGCGTACGAACACCTACATAAGAAATAGCTACGAAGATGACGATACTCGCATACGTCATGATACGCTGAGAACGTGGAGAGACTGTAATCCCCCAGCTGACAAAGAATGACCAAAGCCCATTAGAGAAGTGGAATGTAGTTGAAATGACACCTACTATGTAGAACCAGAAAAAGAACGGTTCACTAAGAATGCCTTCCATCAACTGATAGTTTAGGTCTGCCCAGCCGAGTCCAATGGCAATTCGTGTTTCCCATACGTGCCACGCAATAAAAATAAGCGTAATAATCCCAGTAATACGCTGAAACATGAACATCCAGTTTCTGAAATATCCAAAGTTCGACAAGTTACTCTTCGCTGTGAATGCAATATATACTCCGTAAATGGAATGGAATAAAAGTGGTAAAAAGATAATAAAAATCTCCAGTACGTAACGATATGGCAAGCTCTCCATAACATGAGCTGCCGAGTTAAACGCCTCTGGTCCACGAGTTGCAAAAAAGTTCACAGTTAAGTGCTGAAGCAGGAATATCCCAATGGGTAGTACTCCTAATAATGAATGTAATCTCCTGTTAACATATCCGCGCGTTCCTGCCATGTTTACCCCCCTCGAGATGATAACGATTAATGTATGTACATTTTTCAGAAAGTGAAGCGCTTTAAAAACGCATATTAAATATAGGAAAACCCCTTTTCCCAACAAAAAACTGGCAAATGTACAATTTGTGACACGTTTATTGTACTTCTATCATTTCATAGCGTCAAGAAAACGAACTACAATTTGATTAAAAATACACATTTTTTCTAAATTGATAAAATGTAAGATTACTGTTGCTACTTTTATAAATTCAAGCGATAATAATTGTGTAGAAAGGAATGAGCGTCATGAGAGAAACAGCTAAGCTATCCACTCAAAACATCTCATCGCTAGTGTCTACTGGCGCAGGGTTTGATTTGCTGCGTTACTATACTTTGCCCGACTTTCTCGGAAAAGATGCCCCATATCTCTTATATTTCATGGGGAAAAATATAGCTCGCGAAACAACCCTTGAAACATGGGAAGACCTTTATGAATTTTTTCAATATATGGGATGGGGCGAACTCAAGCTGATCAAAGAAAAGAAAAAAGAAATCATATTTCATTTATCAGGACACATAGTCGAGAAGCGTTTAACACAGAAACTACACAATGTTGATTTCCGGTTAGAGAGTGGATTTTTAGCCCAGATGATCCAAATCATTACCAGTGATACATATGAATGCTTTGAGCAGATAAATAAAAAAGAAAATGCGGTTGAAATAACTGCGATTAAAGGATAGAAGCCACCTGATTACTCAGCTGGCTTCTCTTCATTTAGATGTCTTAATATTTGATCCGCTACCGGTTCAGGTATCCCTAAGCGGGTTAAATCTACAGGCGCAGCCTCTTTAATCTCTTTGACAGATTTGAAATGGCGTAACAGCAATCTTCTTCGCTTCTGTCCCACTCCTGGTATGTCATCAAGTTCTGATTGAATAGCACCTTTACCGCGTAACTGTCTATGAAAGGAAATAGCAAAGCGGTGCACTTCGTCCTGAATTCGCTGAACTAAATAAAACTCCTGTGAATTTCGATCTAAATCAACGAGAACCGGTGGGTCTCCATACAAAAGCTCGCTTGTCTTATGTTGGTCATCCTTCGCCAATCCACACAAAGGAATATCCAGCCCCAATTCATTTTCGAGAATATCCATAGCTGCACTCATCTGGCCTTTCCCACCATCGACTACAATGAGATCAGGTAAAGGAAGTTCCTCTTTTAGCACACGAGTATACCTTCTGCGGATAACTTCACGCATCGTATCATAATCATCAGGACCCTTGACGTCACGAACTTTATACTTCCGATAGTCCTTTTTACTTGGTTTTCCATCAATAAATGTAACCATAGCCGAGACGGGATCAGTTCCTTGTATATTAGAATTGTCAAAGGCTTCAATACGGTGAGGAGTTTGTATATTCAGCTGGTTTCCGAGCGACTCCACAGCCTTAATCGTCCGCTCCTCATCTCGCTCAATTAAAGCAAACTTTTCTTCGAGAGCGATCCCTGCATTTTTCCTGGCTAACTCAACTAACTCTTTCTTTCTCCCTCTCATAGGAATGAGAACCTTAGTATCGATTGCTCCTTCCAGCACCTCTCTGTTTGTCCCTACAGGCACAAGAATTTGCCTCGGATATGGGTGATTCTGATGCAAATAGAACCGTCCAACATAACTAAGAAATGTCTCTTCTGGAGCATCAAAGAACGGAAACAAAGCTACATCACGCTCAATCAATTTACCTTGTCTTATGAAAAAGACCTGAACACACATCCATCCTTTATCATACGAATAGCCGAAGACATCACGGTCTACTTCATCATTTAAGGTCATTTTCTGTTGCTCCATGACTGATTCAATATGTTCAATTTGATCTCGTAATTCTTTTGCTCGTTCAAAGTCCATTTCTTCAGAAGACTTATACATTTGCTGTTGCAAATCTTTCTTAATTTCTTTGTGGCCTCCATTTAAAAAGGACGTAATATTCTGCACGATTTCCTGATTTGTTTCTTTTGACACTGGAAACTCACAGGGACCCAGGCATTGATGCATATGATAATAAAGACAAACACGATCGGGCATCGTGTTACATTTTCTTAGTGGATATAATCGGTCAAGCAGCTTTTTAGTTTCTCTGGCTGCAATCACATTAGGATAAGGACCATAATACTTTCCTTTATCTTTCTTAACCTTTCTTGTAACAATCAATCTTGGATGTCTTTCAGCCGTAACTTTTAAATAAGGGTAGGATTTATCATCTTTTAAGAGCACATTGTATTTAGGATCATGCTTTTTTATTAAATTCATTTCTAAAATGAGAGCTTCCATATCAGAAGTTGTCACGATATATTCAAAGTCATTAATTTCCCTTACAAGCCTTTGGGTTTTCCCATCGTGAGCTCCGGTAAAATAAGAGCGGACTCGGTTTTTGAGTACTTTTGATTTACCGACATAGATAATGGTGTCATTCTTATCTTTCATAAGATAACACCCTGGCTGATCAGGCAAAACCGCTAGCTTTTCTTTTATAGTTGCGTTCATGATTACTTCACTCCAACTTATTAGACATCTATAGCCAACCTGCCACACTTCAGTCCTTAGGGGGAGTTATGAATATTTTTCTCCGAAAAAAAGCCACGCTGCAGGGCAACGCGGCTACTACCACTTCTACTTCTCACTAAGAATGTTTAGTAACTAATTCAGCTAGTGCTTCTTTAGGTTGAAAGCCGATTACTTGATCAACGACCTTCCCATCTTTAAAGAGAAGTAATGTTGGAATACTCATAACACCGAACTTACTTGCTGTTTCCTGGTTTTCATCGACATCCAATTTAACGATCTTCACTTGATCGCTCATTTCTTCATCTAGTTCTTCAAGCACTGGAGCAATCATTTTACATGGACCACACCAAGGTGCCCAGAAATCTGCAATAACAAGACCTTCGTTTGTTTCTTCAGTAAAGTTTTGATCTGTTCCTTTTACAATTGCCATCGTTTATTCCTCCTCGATCATGTAGTCTGTTAAGAGTATATCATTTTCTATTTTGAGTGACTAACAATATGTTTTGTAACGATGGAGGTGTCCTGTAGCGGCTAAAACAAATGAGAATATAAAAAAGCCAAAGCAAGTAACGCTTAGCTTTGGCTGCTTCTTCATGAATTATGCATTTACCTTCATTTGTTTCACTTCATCAACAAGCTTTGGCACAACATCAAAGAGATCCCCGACAATTCCATAATCGGCAACGTTAAAGATGTTGGCTTCCGGATCCTTGTTAATTGCAACGATCACTTTAGAGTTGGACATACCAGCTAAATGCTGAATCGCTCCAGATATTCCGCAAGCAATATATAAGTCTGGTGTTACCACTTTTCCTGTCTGGCCAATTTGTAGTGAATAATCACAGTAGCCCGCATCACATGCGCCTCTTGAAGCACCAACCGTACCACCAAGAACTTCAGCAAGCTCTTCAAGGGGTTCGAAGCCTTCAGAACTTTTGACACCGCGTCCACCAGCTACAATAACTTTCGCTTCAGAAAGGTCAACTCCATCAGATGATTTACGAATGATATCCTTAATAATAGTACGTATATCCTTAACATCAACATCCTTTGTAGTTACTTCCCCTTCCAGAGCGTCATTCCTTTCAAGGGATGGAATGTTATTCGGACGAATTGTTGCGAAAACCAGGCCATCCGTGATTTCTTTCTTCTCAAAAGCTTTACCTGAATAAATCGGTCTAGTGAATACAATAGCGCCGTTTTCGGCTGCAACCTCTGTGGTATCTGAAATTAGTCCGGATTCCAGCTTACTTGCAAGTTTTGGTGTTAAATCCTTTCCCTGAGAGGTGTGGCCCATAATAATTCCTTCTGGTGACTCTTCCTCGATTACAGGAAAAATTGCCTGCGCATGACCTTCAGATGTATACGTTTTCAAATTATCGTGTGCAACAGTTATAACTCGGTCTGCGCCGTAGTACACCATTTCCTTACCCATCTCATGAAGGTCTCCGGCACCACTTAGAACACCGATCACTTCTCCTCCATCACTAACAATTCTTGCTGCAGCAATAGCCTCAAAGGTTACATTTCTAAGAGAACCTTCCCGTATTTCTCCGATTACTAATACCTTTTTACCCATAACAAATCTCCTTCCCTGTCTCGAATATTTAAAGTACTTTCGCCTCAGTTTTTAATAAGGATACAAGTTCCTTCACCGCATCTTCAGTTTCACCTTCCAACACTTTGCCTGCCTGTTTTTCCGGTGGTAAGAAGATTTCTGTGGTTTTTGTTTTTGGTTCAACATCCTCTTCGTCAAGATCCAGGTCATCGATCTCTAACTCTTCAAGCGGTTTCTTCTTCGCTTTCATGATTCCCGGCAAAGAAGGATAACGAGGTTCGTTAAGACCTTGTTGACACGTTACCAGTAGTGGAAATGACGTTTCTACCTTTTCTACATCCCCTTCGACATCACGTTCAATGTGAACGGTTTCACCATCAACTGAAATGTTGGTAATCGTAGTTACACAAGCTATATCCAGACGCTCTGCCAAGCGAGGACCCACTTGACCGCTTGCTTCATCGATGGCTACGTTCCCGCCTAGGATGAGATCTACTTCTCGATCAGCAAAAAATGCTTCTAGAATTTTAACGGTTGTAAACTGATCTCCATCTTCCAAATCTTCTTCCGTATTAATCAGTACCGCCTTGTCCGCTCCCATTGCAAGGGCAGTCCGCAGCTGCTTCTCGGATTCCTCTTCCCCAATAGTTACAACGGTAACTTCTCCGCCGTGCTCATCCCTAAGATTAATAGCTTCTTCAACAGCGTATTCATCGTAAGGGTTAATAATAAATTCTGCGCCGTCCTCTTCAATACGACCACTATTGATCGATATTTTTTCTTCTGTGTCAAAAGTACGTTTCAATAATACGAAAATGTTCATTCTGATTCCTCCTAATCTATTGGTCTTTAAATACTGGTTTTCTTTTCTCAATGAATGCCTGTATTCCTTCTTTGGCATCTTCATTGCCGAAGACTTCGCCAAACGCTGCAGCTTCAGCTCTGTTACCATCTGAAAACTGACCAGTGTGAGCATATGGGATTAGTTTCATTATTTGATGAATAGCAGGTCCGCTTTTAACAGAAACCTGTACAGCGAGCTTCTCCGCCGCTTCAAATAATTCCCCCCGAGCAAAGCTCTGGTTCGCAAGGCCGGCTGCTGCCGCCTCTTTGCCGCTGATGGGAACGCCTGTCAAAATCATTTCATAGGCTTTGGCGGCGCCTACATATCGTGGCAGGCGCTGGGAGCCCGCAAAACCAGGAATAATACCCAGGTTCAGCTCTGGTAAACCTAACTTTGCATCTTCTGCTACGTATCGTATGTGACAAGCCATTGCCAGCTCCAGTCCTCCCCCAAGTGCTGCTCCATGGATGGCAGCAATGATAGGAATATGAAAGTTTTCCATACGATTAAAAAGTTGTTGGCCCGTGCTGGAAAGCTGCTCATAATCCGAGGCAGCTTGTAAGGAGGTGAATTCCTTAATATCTGCACCTGCTGAGAAAAACTTTCCCTCCCCATGTATAAGGATAGCCTTTATACTGTTATCTTTCTCCACGTCATCCAGTACTTTAGATAGATCATTTAATAGTGTACTAGACAAAGCATTAGCCGGTGGGCTTTGAATCGTAATTCTTGCAAGGTGGTTTTCTTTCTGCAAATAGACTGTAGACACTAGCATCACTCCTTTACGATTTATGCAGAGTCAGTCCGTTGATGATAAAGCTATGGACTTCTTTCGCTTGATCTCCTATGTGATAACGCTGGTCTTTCATAACCCAATTGGTTACCGCTTCATCCATCATGCCGAAAATCAGCTGACGAACAAGTTTACGGTTTAAATCATCACGAAACAACTTTTCTTTTATTCCCTCTTCCAATATTTGATCAATTACAGCTAAATACCTCTTTAACACCTGATTTATTTTAGACCGTAATTCTTTATTGGATTGCCGGAGTTCAAGCTGCGTAACAATCGCTAAATGATGATCGGCAGCCAGCTGCTCGAAATGAGTTTCAACTAGAGTAAGAAGTTTTTCTTCAGCTGTCTGCCTTGAGGTTGTTTCTTGTTCAATTCTTTCGATAAACTGCCCCATTTTATCCTGAAATAAAGAGATTAAAATATCCTCTTTATTTTTAAAATAGAGGTAAATGGTCCCATCAGCCACCCCTGCTTTTTTTGCGATTTTTGAAACCTGCGAAGAGTGGTATCCATTTTCAGCAATAACGACAACTGCTGCGTCGATGATCTGTTTATATTTTGGTTTATCTTTTTTCATAAATCTCCCTGCCTTTATTGTGAAAATGAATGAATGGTCATTCACACATCATAATACATACTTCTAACTATTCTGTCAACTTTCTATGAATCTATGAGTTTTGCAGATTGCTTTCTTCCAGCTTCTTATTCTCTTCATCAACAAGTGTACGTCGAAGAATTTTCCCGACCGCTGTTTTCGGAAGCTCATCGCGGAATTCATAAATACGCGGAACTTTAAATGCTGCCATATGTTTTCGGCAAAATTCATTTAATTCTTCTTCTGTTACATTCTGACCCTGCTTCCTTACTATAAACGCTTTAACAGTTTCCCCGCGATAGGCATCTGGTACACCGATAATGACTGCTTCCTGAACTGAATTATGCTCATAAAGGACTTCTTCTACTTCACGAGGGTAAATATTATAGCCTCCGGCAATAATCATATCCTTTTTGCGGTCAACTACATAGAAATAACCATTCTCATCCATACGACCCATATCACCTGTACGAAACCATCCCTCTTCACTGAGTACCTGATCCGTGTCTTCTTTTCTGTTCCAATACCCTTTCATGATTTGCGGTCCTTTTACGACGATTTCTCCTATCTCCCCAATGGGAACTTCTTCGCCTGCTTCCATACTTACAATCTTAGCATCGGTATTCGGCCACGGTACCCCGATACTTCCACTTATACGATTACCCCAAATAAAATTAGAATGCGTGACGGGAGATGTTTCGGTTAAGCCATACCCCTCTACAAGCTTTCCGCCGGTAACACTTTCAAATTTCTCCTGAACTTCCACAGGAAGCGGTGCCGAACCGCTAATACAAGCCTCGATAGATGACAGGTCATACTTTTTCAGGTCAGGATGATTCAGGAGAGCAATATAAATAGTTGGGGCACCTGGAAATAAGGACGGTTTCTGCTTTTCAATCGTTTTCAGTACCTCACCTGGTTCGAACTTAGGCACTAAAACCATTTTTGAACCCATCATAACAGACAAATTCATAACGGAGGTCATCCCGTAAACATGGAAGAATGGTAAAATGGCAAGAACCACTTCCTTCCCCTTCTCACACTTATACATCCATGTCATGGCCATTTGAGTATTTACAACTAAATTATAGTGACTTAGCATTACCCCTTTAGGAGAACCTGTAGTTCCACCTGTGTATTGCAAGAGGGCTATGTCCTCAACTGGATCTATTTCTACTGGAGAAAGCTGGCCGCTGCTATTATCCAAAATGTGTTTCCATAAATGTGTGTCGTATGATTGTTCTGGTTTCACCAAAACCTGATGCTGACGCTTCTGTATGAAAGGGTACAGTTTGTTTTTCGGAAATGGGAGGTAGTCTTTAACACCGGTAACAATAATATGTTCAAGAGAAGTGTTTGGTTTAACATTAACCGCTTTTGGATATAGAATATCCAGGCAGATGATCATCTTTGCCTCGGAATCCTTCAACTGATATTCAAGTTCTCGCTCCATATACAGCGGGTTGGTCTGAACTACAATACCGCCAGACATTAAAATTGCGTAATAAGCGATCACCGACTGAGGACAGTTAGGCAGCATTACGGATACACGATCGCCTTTTTCGAGCCCTAACTTCTGTAAGTAACTCGCAAAGCTCCGGGTCTCGTCAAAAAGCTCCTGAAAGGTCATTTCTTTCCCCATGAAATGAAGCGCTTTCTTTTTTCCGTAGAGCTCAACGCTATCCTCCAAAAAGCTGTGCAGCGGACGTTTATCATAATCTACTGCTGCAGGAATTTCAGGCGGATAATTTTTGAGCCAAGGACGTCGACCACTCTCCATAAAAACCCCTCCCTCTTTGTATTACTTTTTATTATACCGTTATCGACGTCAAATTTGAAATATATAATTATAATTTTGAAAATATTTACTTTGAGTAAGCAAACCATCTGAAAGTACATGCCTATAACAGAACATACACGATACCAATCACAATAAACAATGAAGCAATAACGATCAATATTTTTGCTAATGTCTCCATATTATTCCACCCTTCAAATGATGTTAGCCCCGATCACGTATGACAATCCTGCTGAAATAATAAATGAAATAAAACCAACAGCCCGGTTATCTTCAGTGATCTCGTCATCGATCTTGAATGAGGGAGTGAGAAATTCAAATATGAAATAGCCAATTAACAGTAGGATGAATCCGAACAGCCCCCACCCCATCGTTTGGAGGAGGGAGTCATTCTCTTGAATGGAGAAGCGGAAAATATTAGCGATGCCAAATATTTTCCCCCCAGTTGCCATAGCTACAGCTAAATTACCATTCTGAATTTCTCTCCAATTATTATAGGTGGTTACTAGTTCAAATACAGCCATAAATACAACAACACACAGAACTACAACACTATAGCTTGCTGCGGTTTCAATGAGTGCATGTTCCCAGAATCCTGTCATAAATAAGCTCTCCCTTTGTACGAGTTTACCTTAATTCGAGCACGGTGACTCCGCTGCCACCTTCATTCATGCCGCCAGCACGGTACGAGTCAACTTGGCGATGGTTTTTCGCATAATTTTGGACAGCTGTTCTCAGTGCGCCTGTTCCTTTTCCGTGTATAATGGAAACACGTGGATAATTCGCTAACAATGCATCATCAATATATTTTTCCAATTGATTTAAAGCTTCTTCGTAACGTTCCCCTCTTAGATCAAGCTCCGTTTTAACATGATAGCCTTTCCCTTTCACGGTAGCCATAGGTTTTTCCTTGTATGGCTGTTGAGCCTTTACAAATTCTAAATCGTTCCGTTTTGCCTTAACCTTCATCGCGCCAACCTGAACCTGGAATTCATTGCTGCTCGTTTGCTCCAGAATAACCCCTTGCTGATTTAACGTAAGCAGTTTCACCTCGTCACCAGGTCTTAACTCTTTGTCTTCTTGTTTAGATACTGGTTTCTTACTGGTTTTTTTCTTATTTGCCAGGTTCGGCTTTGTTTCATCCAATGCTTTTCTTGCCTCAATCAATTCGTGGTCTTTAATTTCAGCCTGGTTCTTCATTTGTCGAAGCTGCTGGACTATTTCTTCCGCTTCATGTCTTGCTTTTTCAACTGCTTTCTCTGCTTTAGTTTCAGCTTTTGTATATAATCGTTCTCGTTTCTCCTCAAACTGTTTCCATTGCGTTTGCAAATCACGATACAATTCTTCTGCTTTTGTTAATGTTTCTTCCGCTATATCGTAGTCTCTTTCAGCATTTCTTGTTGATGCTTCAAGTGAAGCAATCATATTCTCAACGCTTTGTGAATCAACTCCGACCTGCTGCTTAGCAGTTTCTATAATCGGCTCTTCTAGACCAAGCCTTCTGGATATCTCAAACGCATTACTACGTCCAGGAACCCCTATCAGAAGGCGGTAGGTTGGCTTTAATGTTTGGATATCAAATTCAACGGAGGCATTCGTAACCCCTTCCCTATTGTACCCATACGCTTTGAGCTCAGGGTAGTGTGTCGTCGCAACTACCCGGGCTCTGCGGCCAACTACCTCATCTAATATGGACATAGCTAAAGCAGCTCCTTCTTGAGGGTCTGTTCCTGCCCCTAGCTCATCGAATAAAACTAATGTACGTTCATGGACATGCTTTAAAATTTCCACAATATTGGTCATGTGAGAGGAAAAAGTTGATAGGCTTTGTTCGATGGACTGCTCATCCCCAATATCCGCATATACCTGTTCGAATACAGCCAATTCACATCCATCCATAGCAGGCACCTGGAGACCGGACTGAGCCATTAATGTAAACAAACCAAGCAGTTTCAAGGTAACTGTTTTACCTCCAGTGTTTGGCCCTGTAATCACAATTGAAGTGAAATCAACTCCTAAATCGATATCATTAGGAACAACTTCCTCTGGGTCTATAAGCGGGTGTCTTGCCTGTTTAAGATGAATACGACCTTCATCATTCATAGTCGGCATAGCGGCTTTCATTTCACTGCCAAGTTTGGCCCTGGCAAACATAAAATCTACATAGGCAAGTATTTCAACATTAGAATAGAGCAAGGATTGTTCTTCTGAAATAGCTAAGGACAATTCTGTTAAAATACGCTCTACTTCCTGGCGCTCTTGTACTTTTGATTCCTGTAATTGATTATTTAAATCTACCACCACTTGTGGTTCGATGAATAAGGTAGCTCCTGATGCAGATTGATCGTGAACAATCCCACCTATTGAACCTCGATATTCTTGTTTTACGGGTAATACGTACCGTTCATTTCTAATAGTGACGATGGCATCAGAAAGCATGTTACTTTTCGATCTGGTGAAGGTCTCCATCTTATCGCGGACACGGCTTTCTGAAGTTCTAATTTTCGAACGGATCGTTCTAAGTTTATCAGAAGCTCCGTCCATCACTCCTCCGTGCTCATCAATACAGTTTCTAATTTTTCTTTCAAGTTCTGTGAGGGGAACGATACCTTCCACAAGTCCCCTCAATATAGGCATTTCAGGTTCTTCCATCTCTTCAACAAATCGTTTTAACTGCTTTCCACCGTAAATCGTGCTTGCAATATCAAGACATTCGAAGGCACTAAGCACTCCTCCAATAGTTGTCCGCTTAATGCTCGGTTTAATGTCAAAAATTCCGCCCAGTGGAATGTAACCCTTAAGACGGATCACCTGGGCTGCTTCATCTGTTTCTTTTTGCCACTGAGTGACTTCCTCAAGTTCAATTGAAGGCTTCAATGCGAGCGCACGTTCCTTACCAAGTGAGGAAGCCGCCTGCTCCGCTAATTGTTCAATAATTTTTTTGTATTCTAAAACATGAAGGATTCGTTGGTTCATGTTAATAAAGTCTCCTTTATGCACAACTAATTCTTACCAAGACGTTCCATCAACTGCTGTGTCGTCATTGTATTTAGTACAGATTCCTTACGGAGCCACCCTTTTCTAGCGGTGCCGATCCCAACCTCCATATGGTCAAGCATCGGATAGCTATGGGCATCCGTATTAATTGCGATCGTTACGCCAGCATCCTGTGCTCTCATTAGCCATTCCCAACTTAAGTCAAGGCGATTGGGGTTCGCATTAAGTTCCAAAATTGTTCCCGTTTTCTGTGCACCTTCAATTAGCTTCTCTAATTGTACTTGATAACCGGCTCTGCGGCCAATTAATCGTCCAGTTGGGTGGGCAATCATATCAACGTAAGGATTCTGAAGTGCAGTGTTAAGCCGATGCATAATTTGGTCTTCAGATTGATTAAAGCTGGAATGGATAGAGGCAATAACAAAATCCATTTCCTTTAAAAACTCGTCCTCAAAGTCTAGAGAACCGTCTGGTAGGATATCCATTTCAACTCCGGCAAATATGTGGAAGCCCTCCATTTCAAGATTAATCTTGTCAATCTCTTGTCTTTGCATTCGTAAACGCTCTTCATTTAACCCGTTGGCAATTCTTAAATACTTGGAATGATCTGTTATAGCGATGTATTCATATCCCATATTCTTGCTTTGTTCTGCCATTTCTCTTATCGATTGGGCACCATCACTCCACGTTGAGTGCATATGAAGGTCGCCGCGAATATCTTTTGATTCAAGGAGAGAAACTGACTCTTGAAATGCTTCAACTTCTCCCTTGTTTTCACGTACTTCAGGAGGAATATAGTGAAGTCCAAAATGCTGAAAGAAATGTTCTTCGGTTTCAAAGGTCAGCATTTCACCTGTCTCCGCATTTTCTACCCCATACTCACTTATTTTTTCTTGTTTTTGCTTGGCCAGTTGTCTCATTGCTACATTATGTTCTTTTGACCCAGTAAAATGATGCAAGGTAGAAGCAAACTCTTCAGGTTCGACAATTCGAAAATCCACACCTATATCGTATCCTTCATCTATGATAATCGAAACCTTTGTATCACCAGAGGAAACAATTTCTTTTAGCTCCGGGTAGGCAAGTAATTCTTCTCTTGTCTGCTCAGGATTTTTAGAAGCAATAATGAAATCGAGATCCTTAATCGTTTCCCGCATTCTTCTTAAGCTGCCTGCCACAGAGAAACGTATAATCGTTTCTGCTTGATTCAAAAAGGCTTCGATTTTTTCTGCGATCGGCAGCATAAAAGCAATAGGAAGCCTTTCAGGTCTTGAACCGTATTCCTCTAGCGTTTTCAATATTTTCTCTGCTGACTTCTTGCCAAAGCCTTCAAGCTGTTCTACCTTACCCTCTTCAAGGGCTTCTTTCAGTGATTCAGCATCGGTTACTCCTAATTGTTGATAGAGTTTAGCGAGCTTCTTCCCGCCCAAGCCCTGAATATCAAGTAAGGGAACCAGACCGGCCGGCACCTCCGCCTGTAATTGTTCTAACGTTTCAGATCTCCCTTGATCCACATACTCCTGGATGACGGCTGCAGTACCTTTACCGATGCCTTTGATCTTAGTAAAATCGTTGATTTCATTCAGAGAATAATCATTTCTTTCTAACGCTTGGGCAGCTTTACGGTAAGCTGAAACTTTAAATGAATTTTCTCCTTTTAATTCCAGATAAACAGCAATTGTTTCAAGTAATTGAATCACTTTCTTTTTATCAATTGTCATGATTTAGTCCACCTTTCATGCATTTCAACAGTTGAAGATACAAAGAAAAGGCCGCTATGAAATTTTCACAGCGACCTTTCCATAACAAGCCAAAAACAGGAGATAGCCACGTCAAACTTAACAAATCTCCTTCAACTTCCGAATAGCTCACATGTAAAACCATAGAAAATAACAATTCGTTCTACTGTAGCAAGCTTATCATATGGTCTACCCACATTGTCTTGATTTGGCTGGACAGGATGGGAGTGCTTTCAATAATAAACTGGGCAAGAAACGAACCGTCCAAAGCGTTTTGAACAACACTTAAAGGTACTAATGCCGCTATGTATAATAGAATAAACAAAAGAAAATATCTTTCTGCAAACCCTAAAATGCCGCCTAACAGACTATTTATTGAACTCAGGATGGGTAGTTCTGCAACAAAGTCCAGCATGGAAGCAATAATCTGTAAGATAATTTTAACACCAAAAAATAAAATAGCGAAGGCTGCAGCATTATAAAATGCTTGTTCTAAAGGAAGGTTCTCCGCAAAAATTGCCCAGGACGCTCCCTCTGGGAGTTCTGGGTAGGGAACCCACAAAATAAGTTTTGGTGCTAGATTGTCATAATACATTACAGCAACGATAAAAGCAGCAATAAATCCTATCAGATGAAATAACTGGAGGATAAAGCCCCTTCGCACGCCTACCATAACGCCAAAGAATAAAATAATTAAAAGCAGTATATCAATCATGTCAGTCGTCGTCCTCTTTCTCTATCTTGTCAATATAATTCATTAATTCCGTACACTCTTCTTTTAGTTTAATATATTCATTCATTGTATTAACCGCTGTCAAGACTGCAAGCTTAGACGTATCTAAACTTGGATTAGCTTCATGTATTTCGCGCATTTTCTGATCCACAAGACTAGATACCATGCGGATATGGTGCGGCTCTTCATGCCCAACAATTGTGTACGAGCGATTGTTAATCTCAACGGTGATTCTTCTTCTGTTTTTATCTGATTGGGACACATCCATACCCCCTTGATTCTCAAGTCCTAAGCATAATAGTAACATGAAGCTGAACATTTGGGAAACCAAAAAGTATTAATAACTCTGTTCTGTTCATGTTTCTAATTTGCTATACTGATTTTATACTTTTCAATAGAGAGGACTTAACTATGTCACAAGTTGTTCTAACCTTACCTAAAGAAAAACTTCAGGAAATGCAAAGTTATTATAAACAAAGTCTGAAGGCCACACCCCAGAATGCTGCTTTTGCAGCCAAAACACCAAGTTGTACAATCACAGCGTACAACTCTGGAAAAGTACTTTTTCAAGGAAAAGCTCCGCAGCAGGAATCAGATAAATGGGGAAAATCCGCTGCTCAATCTTCCTCTAAAAAGTCAAAACCAAAATCCACTCATCGATTTCATCCCGATAAAGCGTTGTTTGCCCAATCCCATATTGGGTCAGATGAAGCCGGAACTGGTGACTTTTTCGGTCCGATAACTGTGGCTGCGGCCTATGTAAAAGATCATCAAATTGGCCAGTTGAAAGCAATCGGGGTAAAGGATTCAAAACACCTCAGTGACAAACAAATCACACATATCGCTAAACAAATTGTGGAAATGAATATTCCTTACAGTCTGCTGCGTTTAGATAATATGAAATATAATGAATGGCAGGAGAGGGATTGGACACAAGGCAAAATGAAGACAATGCTTCACCATAAAGCTTTAGAAAATTTGCTTACAAAAATTGCGCCTGAGCAGCCGGCTATTCTGGTTGACCAATTCTCCCAGCCTGACGTTTACGCAAAACACTTGAAATCTGAACGTAAACAGCTTCAGAAGAACATATTCTTTATGACCAAAGCCGAAAGCTATTCCACGTCTGTCGCTGTCGCTTCCATTATTGCCAGGTCGAGTTTCGTGAAAGCGATGAATCAAATTGAGATGGACACCGGGCTTCCTATTCCTAAAGGAGCTTCAGGAACCGTTGACAAAGCGGCAGCAAAAGTTATTACCGTTTATGGAGAAGACAAACTGCGTGAAATTGCCAAAATACATTTTGCTACTTTAGAGAAAGCCCGAAAATTAACGTAGCCACAAACAAAGCGTGCCATAAAATGGCACGCTTTTGTTACGCTCTATTTAGCAAAACTAACCGCGGAGCTCAGCCCGGTGAGTTTGTTTAACGGCTTCAAGAATTTGATTGTGAGCTTCTTCTACTTCCTTATCCTTCAATGTTCGTTGTGGATTTAAATAAACAAGGTTAAAAGCCAGTGATTTCTTCCCGTCTTCAAGATGTTCGCCCTGATAAACATCAAAGACCTGTACAGCCTGAATGAGCGGATCTCCGGCCTCGGCAATCGTCTTTTCAATATCAGCAGCAGGTATAGATTCGTCTACAACTAAGGCAATGTCTCGACTCACCGCCGGATATTTAGGTATTGCTCGAAAGCCTTCTTCTTTCGTGTACATGTTGAAGAGCTCCTCAATATTTAGATCAAACACATACGTTTCCTTTAATCCCATTTCCTTTTGGAGTTTCGGATGGACTTGTCCAAGGAACCCAACCGTTCTCCCACCGGATTTAATGAGAGCCGTTCTTCCAGGGTGCATGTGATCAATCTTTCCTTTCTCAAATGAAACAGACAGATCCAGCTTAGCAGCCAGCCCCTCAACAATTCCTTTTACAACGAAGAAATCGACAGCCTTTTTCTCTTGCTGCCATAGATGACTTACCCATTCACCCGTTAAGGCACCAGAGGCTCGCAGTGTTTCAACAGGCTGTTTCGTGACTCGTTCTTCTTCATTGATGAAAACTTGACCAATTTCATAATACCCCAGGTTATTTTGTTTACGTGCAGTATTATAGGCTAGCGACTGAAGCATCTCAGGAAGTATGCTTAGACGAAGATGGCTATGATCTTCACTCATTGGCATAGCCAATTTAACAGGTTGCTTGGCCTGATTAGCAATCTCCACGCTTACAAGCATGGCGGCTCTTTTTTCACTAGTAAGTGAATACGTAATTACCTCATCTAAGCCTGCCCCTTCAAGGTATGTCTTGATTTCACGCTTCAACTTTTGATTCTGTGACAATCCGCCTGCCTGTGAAGCACCTTGTGGAAAAGTATACGGCAGTTGATCATACCCGTATATACGAGCCACTTCTTCAAGCATATCCTCAAACTGGGTGACATCTCCCCTTCTCGTCGGTACGGAAATTTGAAAATCATCTCCGGATTGAGTGAATGTAAATTGAAGGCGATTGAGAATATTCGCGATTTCTTTTGTTGAAATTTCAGTCCCTAACCGATCATTTATGCGCTGGGTATCAATGGACACTTTTCGCTCGGTCCGATCAAGTTGATCAAACTTAGCAACTCCTGAAAGTACACTGGCACCTGCGTATTTTTCTAAAAGCTCACATGCTCTTTGGCCTGCTCGCTCTACTCGATTTGGATCCACTCCTTTTTCAAAACGTGTACTTGATTCACTGCGTAGTCCATGATCCTTGGAGGACTGTCTCACAACAGCTGGA
Source organism: Halobacillus naozhouensis (assembly GCF_029714185.1). Lineage (NCBI taxonomy): Bacteria > Bacillati > Bacillota > Bacilli > Caryophanales > Bacillaceae > Halobacillus > Halobacillus naozhouensis. The sequence goes on from NZ_CP121671.1 coordinate 2,616,457, forward strand.
TCAAAATAAGCAGCCTCCAGCAAAATCGTTGTGGTGCTCTCGTTAACCTCAGAATCTGCCCCGCCCATTACACCAGCAATCGCCTGTGGCTTAGTACCGTTTGTAATGACTAAATGATCTGGTGTTAATGTGCGTTCTTGATCATCTAACGTCACAATCGTTTCGCCGTCTTTTGCTTTACGGGTTACGACTTCTTTAGAGCCGAAACGATCGTAATCAAAAGCGTGAAGCGGCTGTCCATATTCAAGCAATACATAGTTTGTGATGTCCACTACGTTATTAATCGGGCGAATTCCAGCTGCCGTTAAACGATTTTGTATCCATAACGGAGACGTTCCTACTTTTACATCTTTGATTATAAACGCACCATAGTAAGGATTGGCCTCTTGGTCTTCAACCGTGACAGATAGATATTCTGATGCTTTCTCCGAAACAGGATGGACTTCCTCAACAGCCAATTCGTACTCACGACCCAGAGCTGCCGCCACTTCATAGGCTACCCCAGCCATGCTTAGACAGTCTGCCCTGTTTGGCGTTAAACCAAGCTCGATGATGATATCATCCAGATTCAGCAATGATACAGCATTTTCACCTGCTTGCACATCCTCCGGAAAAACAAAAATCCCATCATGGTATTCTTTCGGAACATCTTTCTCATCTACACCAAGTTCTTGAAGGGAACAAACCATTCCGTTTGACTCTTCTCCGCGCAGCTTTGTTTTCTTAATTTTAAAATTGCCAGGCAGTACAGCTCCTGGAACAGCAACAGGAACATACTGACCTTCTGCTATATTAGGGGCACCGCATACAATTTGTAATGTCTCGGTTCCCACGTCAATTTGACACAATGATAATTTATCTGCATTCGGATGCTGCTCACATGAAACCACATGACCAACCACTACCCCTGTAACTTTTTCAGCCACAGGTTCTACACTCTCTACTTCTATGCCTGTTTTCGTTATAATTTCAGCAAGGTCTTCCGGCTGATAATCACGCACATTTATATATTGATTTAGCCAATTCAAGGATACTAGCATGTCCTTATCCTCCTTATGCTTTATGGTATTGTTTTAAAAATCGTTGATCGTTTGTATAGAAATGACGAATGTCATCCACACCATATTTCAACATGGCAATTCGTTCTGGGCCCATTCCAAAAGCAAAGCCGGAATACTCATCTGGATCGTACCCTGCCATTTCGAGTACATTAGGGTGAACCATGCCAGCCCCCAGGATTTCAATCCATCCCGTTCCTTTACAAACGGAGCATCCGCTTCCACCGCACATTTTACAGGAGATATCCATCTCCACAGACGGTTCTGTAAAAGGGAAGAAGCTTGGACGCAGCCTGATTTCCCGCTCAGCTCCGAACATTTGCTTAGCAAATGTATCAAGAACTCCTTTTAAATCGCTCATCCGCACATCTTTATCGACGAGCAGCCCTTCAATTTGAGTAAACTGATGGGAGTGGGTGGCGTCATCTGTATCACGGCGATAGACTTTTCCCGGGCAAATCATACGTACAGGTTCAGAACCATTTTTCTGCCCCATTGTTCTCGCCTGGACAGGTGATGTATGGGTACGTAGTAAAAGTTCCTCCGTAACGTAAAAGGAATCCTGCATATCACGAGCAGGGTGACCTTTAGGCAGGTTCAGCGCTTCAAAATTGTAATAATCCGTTTCCACTTCCGGCCCCTCTTTAATTTCAAATCCCATCCCGATAAACAGGTCTTCTATTTCCTCTACAAGAGAAGTTAACAAGTGAGGACCTCCGACCTGTATCGGGCGGCCAGGCAATGTAATATCAATACTTTCAGCCTCTAATTGTTTTTCAAGCGCCTCGTCTTCAAGACGGGTTTGTTTAGATTCGATTGCATCGGCTATCTCTTCCCGAACATCATTTGCCAGTTGACCGATAACCGGTCGTTCCTCTTTCGAGAGTTTTCCCATCCCGCGTAATACTTCTGTGATCGGACCTTTCTTGCCCAAGTATTCGACACGAATGTCTTTAAGGGCTTGCACTTCTTCGGATTTCTCAACTTTGCTTAATGCTTCTTGCTTTAATTCCTGCAAACGTTCCTTCATGTCCTGCTTCCTCCTTCAATCTCAAAATAAAAAAAAGCCTCATCCCCTCATAAAAAAGGGACGAGACTTGTTTAATCGTTTCGCGGTACCACCCTTGTTGACACACCAGTGTGCCCACTCAAGTTCTTAGATAACGGATATGAATCCGGCACATCTTTAACAGATGCCAGCTCCAGAGTGAAATTTCAACAACGGCCACGATAGAAATGCTTTCAGTCTAAGGCATTTCTTCCCTTAATCGATGCTGCCCTTATTTACTATGCTCCTTCTTCACTATTCACTATATAACTGTTCATTAATTATAGAGAAAGACGATGAGTTATGCAAGCCTATCCTTTTAAATGATACATTAATATGGCCGCAGCAATCGCCACGTTTAATGATTCAGCCTGTCCATAAATCGGGATATAGACTCTCTCGCTTGCATAAGCTAGCAATTCATTGCGAATGCCCTGTCCCTCATTACCGACAATCAAAGCTGCTTTCTCAGGTTGTGGTAACTTTTTATAAGGTTCAGCATCCTGAAGAGCTGAGGCCCAAACCATAACATTAGCAGCTTGCAGATCCCGTATAACGTCTTCTAATTCCCCTTGAAAAATTGGAATATGAAACAATGACCCCTGGGTTGAGCGAATCGTCTTTTCATTAAAAGGATCCACACAGCCTTCTCCAACCACTACATGGTCAAAACCAGCGGCATCAGCCGTGCGAATTAACGTGCCAAGGTTCCCCGGGTCTTGCACAGCATCAATTAACAAGGTCAACGTTTGCGGTTGGAAAGGCACAATCTTTCGCTCAACAATCGCTGCGATCCCTTGAGGCGTTTGTGTTTGAGAAATGGTCTGAAACACTTGCTCACTTACATCAGTAAGCTGTACGTCCGTGTCAGGAACAAAAGATTCTCCTTCTCTTCTGATCACTTCCACTACTTTCCAGTCACTTTTTTGTGCTTCTTCTATTAAATGGTGCCCTTCCACTAAAAAGGTTCCCGTTCTTTCTCTATATTTTCGTTTATGTAACTTTTTCCATTCTTTCACTTTCGAGTTATTGACAGATGTTAGCATATTATGTTTTCCCTCGTTTAATTTGAAGTTTTCTTTTAATCATACATAGCTTATTCTCATTTGGTCAAACTAAACATAATTCAAAAGTGGAGGTAGACAAAAAATGGACTTAAACTTAAGAAAAGCAATCCTGTCTAACGTTTCAGGACACAATACGGATCAGCTGGAAGCTACTATTGTTGACGCCGTCGAAAATGGTGAAGAGAAGATGCTTCCTGGGCTTGGGGTTTTATTTGAAATGATCTGGAAAGAAGCGAACGAACAGGATAAACATGAAATGCTTGAAACTCTTGAACACAGTCTGCAGAAGCAATCATAAAAGCCACCCCTAAGGGGATGGCTTTTTATTTTAGTCAAATGTAATTTCTTTTACTTTTTTATCATCGAGTCGTTTAATAACTTCTACAATTAGATGAACAGCATTCTCAAAATCGTCCCGATGAAGCATCGCTGCATGGGAATGAATATACCGTGTTGCAATGGTTATGGATAAGGCTGGCACCCCATCATGGGTTAAATGAATAGCACCTGAATCTGTACCGCCTCCAGCCAAGGAATCAAACTGATAAGGGATAGCATTTTCATCTGCTGTATCGACCACAAAATCTCTCAGTCCTTTATGAGAAACCATGGAAGCATCATATAAAATTATTTGCGGCCCATCTCCCATTTTACTTTGAGCATCACGCTCAGAAACTCCCGGAGTATCTCCTGCAATACCTACATCTACGCCAAAAGCGATATCCGGATTAATTAAATGAGCGGAAGTACGAGCACCTCGTAAGCCAACTTCTTCTTGTACCGTACCAACACCATAAACAATGTTCGGGTGTTTCTCAGACTTCAGGCGTTTGAGTACTTCAATTGCAATAGCACAGCCGATCCGGTTGTCCCAAGCTTTGGCAAGCAGCATTTTCTCATTTTTCATTTGAGTGAATTCAAAATAGGGAACGATAGAATCTCCTGGTACTACACCAAACTCTTTTGCTTCTTCTTTACTTGAAGCACCAATATCTATGAACATGTCTTTAATTTCGACAGCCTTTTTACGCTGGTCGGCAGGTAGAATATGAGGAGGCTTAGAACCGATAATTCCAGTTAGATTGCCTTCACGAGTCATGATAGTTACGCGCTGGGCAAGCATTACCTGACTCCACCATCCGCCAACAGGCTGAAAGTAGATATAGCCTTTGTCATCGATACGTGTCACCATGAAGCCTACTTCATCCAGGTGACCTGCGACCATGACTTTCGGACCTTTTTTATTTCCTACCTTCTTAGCTACCAGGCTTCCGAGATTATCTGTATACACCTCATCCGCATAAGGGGTGATATACTTAGTCATGACATCCCTAGCTTCGCGTTCGTGCCCCGGAATTCCATTCGCATCTGTTAAATCTTTGAGCATCATTAGTGTTTCATCTTTTTTAGCCATATGTACAATTCCTCCTTTTGTCTCACTATTCCCTATTATATAGTTTTTATTATGAATTCACAAAAAATTACGTCTAATATCCCTGATCCTGCCGCTCAAAGTTCACTTCATTTTTTTGAATATATGCCTTCTGTAACTCCCCGGCCTGGAAGCCAAGCGTTTTTCCTAGTGATAAAAAGGCTGCAAACAATTCAAAATAGCTTGTCTCGTTTTTTTCCCGTTTAAAACTCTCGATAGCTGTGAATATAGCAAGAAAAGCTTCTGTTTGATTCATCTTCTCGTTAAGCGCTGAAGTTTGATACCGAAAGCCGAGATCCAGCCCCAGAGAAAGGATGAAATGTAACCCATCCACGTACTCCTCCAGCACAACTTCTTTAGGGCTTGCTGGCTTCTTACTCCAAAATTTAAAACACCGGGTTTCGTTCGCTAACTCCCCGATCTCAACTAATAGTGCCAGTATTTTATTATCTACAACATTCATCTCTTGCAGATCATGCGTATGTATAATGTGAGCATCTAGCTTCTGCTGCATGTGATAAAAAGATTCCCAATTCATGATATTCCTCCTAAAAAAATTTTCTTCAACATAAATGTATCACTTTTTGAAACAAATAGGGAACGTTAATCGTACATGTGCTAACAATCACTTTCAGGGAGAAGGTAACTATGATAATTATACTCTTTCGAATCTTATTAATTATAGCGATATTGTTCATCATTTACACAGTTTACAAATTCATAGTAAACCCCAGAAGAAGGCTTGATCATGCCCATCAAAAGCACGAGTTTTACTTTCACGATACCCCTGAAAATACGAAACAGAATTTCTTCATTACCTATAAAGGATTAATGTTTGAAGGAGAAAAATATCTTGGGACTACTGAGGAAGCGTTTGAAGTTGTCACTATTAATATTTTCACCCATTATCCTGAAAAGTTACAAGGATTAGAGAGAAATGACTTATACTTTCTTGAAGAGCAAGTTTTAATAAGGTACCCTTATGCCAGAATCGAATGGAAATATCCGATCAATCGGTTAAATATACGCCCGATCAATGATGATCAGTAACTGATTAATTAGGTGTTTTCTATTAAAATACCTCGGACACATAAAAACATGGCCAGTACCTCAGAGCAGCGGGTACCGGCCTCTTTTTTAACTGGTTTGAAAGAAATCCTGCCAAATCAACACTTCATATTTCTTCCTTAGCAAGTAACACGCGAAAGCAAGCAATCCAGAGAATAATAACAGCATAGGGATGGATAAGAGGGTAATCCATTGCCCTACTGAAGTGTATACCACAGCCAATGGAAAGTTTGCCAGCAAGGAAGATTTAGTGTAATCCTTAAAATCTTTACTCATTTCAATTAGACAATAAGACAATAAATGAAAATGGATGAATGGAATTAAGCGAAGAATTGCCACCTGTCTTACCGTTAAATGAGATTTCCGTTTATTCCACTTCTGATACATAGCCTGCATTTTCTTTAGACCAAAGGGAACAAGACGAATCATTCGATAAAATATAAGACTGGAGAGCAAGGTTCCAATGACTGAATAGGCAGTTCCAGCAACTGGTCCGAATAGCATACCACCTGTGACACAAACGAGCATTACCGGTAAAAATAAAAAAGGACGTAACAAATGGATCGCAATAAATAATAGTGGTGCCCACGCTCCTTGATGTTCTACCCATGCCAGAACGGCAGTCGATGTTTCGGCCATCCACTTCGCCTCCCTGCCTACAGATTATGACAGCATTATGGAAAATAGAACCACATGAGCATCAACAAACCAACTAGCTGAATCACTGCTAATATGGACCATCCAATACGGAAACGGGAATAATTTAACTTGTGTCGAAAGACTCTCATTCCGGCAACTCCGCCGCACGCTCCCCCCATTAAAGCGAATAACCACAATCGTTTCTCTGTCACTCGCCATTGCCCTTTTTTAGCTTTCCTTTTGTCATACCCCATTAAAATAAACAGCGCAGTGCTGGATAGAATAAAAACAAACAGGATCCAATAAGATACGGCCATCATTACTCCCCCGTCCATCACGAAAAGAGCCATTTCCAGGCGAACGGAAATGGCTTCTTATATTTAAATATTTTCTTTATTTAAGAGCTGATTTGGCTTGCTCTGCCAGGCTTGAGAACCCTTTTTCATCATTGATGGCAAGCTCAGCAAGCATTTTACGGTTTACTTCTACACCGGCAAGCTTAAGTCCATGCATTAAGCGGCTGTAAGAAATGTCATTCATACGAGCTGCTGCATTAATACGTGCAATCCAAAGTTTACGGAAGTCACGTTTTTTCTGACGGCGGTCGCGGTATGCATACTGACCTGACTTCATTACTTGCTGTTTAGCAGTTTTAAATAGTGCGTGTTTTGAACCATAATAACCTTTAGCTAATTTAAGGACACGATTACGACGTTTACGTGTCACTGTTCCACCTTTAACTCGTGGCATTGTAATTCCCTCCTATATGAATCTGTTTCGTTTATTATTTTTTCGGAAGCATGTGTTTAATACGACGGAAGTCTCCGTTTGAAACTAATGTCGCTTTACGCAATTTGCGTTTTTGCTTCGTAGATTTATTTGCGAATAAGTGGCTTGTAAACGCATGGGAGCGTTTCACCTTTCCACTACCAGTTTTTTTGAAACGTTTCTGAGAACCTTTATGGGTTTTCATCTTAGGCATTGACATTTTCCTCCTTTAACTGATTCTACTTACTTCTCTGCTAGAGGAGCAAGCATCATAAACATATTGCGACCTTCCATTTTTGGTTTGGTCTCAATAGTAGCAACGTCCTTACATTCTTCAGCCAGACGTTCAAGAACTTTTTGTCCAAGTTCTTTATGAGTGATTGCACGACCACGGAAACGGACAGATGCTTTCACTTTGTCACCTTTTATTAAGAATTTACGAGCATTACGAAGCTTCGTATTGAAGTCATGCTCTTCAATTCCCGGGCTTAATCGAACTTCTTTAAGCTTGATAATCGTTTGATTCTTACGAGCTTCTTTCTCTTTCTTCTGCTGCTCATAACGGTACTTACCGTAATCCATGATCCGGCAGACCGGTGGTTTCGCATTTGGAGCTACCATGACAAGGTCAAGGTTGGCATTTGTCGCAATGTCAAGTGCTTCATTACGAGATTTAACTCCGAGCTGCTCACCGTTTACATCAATGAGTCTTACTTCACGTGCGCGAATTTTCTCATTAACATTCATGTTATCCTTGCTAATAGTCAGCCACCTCCATCATAATTTAGAAACTTATATAAGATCCGTCATCGACAAGTGGTTTTGAATCCATAAAAAAAGTGTCGGCACACAGACTGCACCCACACGTTTCCCTTATAGAATACAAAGGATAATTAACCTGCCAACTGCATATGTTTGCGTCGATCAGGTGAGAAGCGGGTGCTTCTTCTTGTCTCAGATCCGTTCATTCAGTTACCTAACAATAATAGCACGCTGGTTTCTCCATGTCAACAGCTATTGCCTTGCAGTTCATCGTTAGATCATATGAAGGTTTTTTCCGAAAGGCTCTTTTCGTAAATTTTGTTGCTCCGAGAACTATAAACTACTTCTTAAAGTACGATTTCGGAAATACACTAGGCTGGTATGCGGTGGATTGAAGCGTTGCCCGCGGAAAGCGACTGCCCGAAGTGAAAATCAACCTCGCTTTTGGGACGAAAGTTTATATCAACTTCGAGGGTTAGGTCAAAAACAACAATCTTTTAGAAAACAGCCTTCCAAAAAGCTCAGCTGATAACACTTTTACGTCCGCTATTTATTTAAAAGTTTTAAATCAATTTCATTACGGATTTCATCTTTAAAAGTCGCCACGGTCTTCGTTTCTGACTTCTGTTCACCATAACGACGGACATTTACGGCATGGTCTTCGATCTCTTTATCCCCCACGACGAGCTGGAATGGGATTTTTTGAGTTTGAGCTTCGCGAATCTTATATCCTATTTTTTCATTACGCTCATCCACTTCAACCCTGACGCCTGCCTCTCTTAGTTCATCTTCAAGCTTTTTCGCATAGTCAAGGTGGGCCTCAGCCGAAACTGGTATAATTTTGGCCTGAACGGGCGCGAGCCATGTCGGAAAAGCCCCTTTATACTCTTCAATTAAGAAAGCAACGAATCGCTCCATGGTAGAAACAACTCCGCGGTGAATAACAACCGGACGGTGATCCTTGCCATCCTCGCCAACGTACGTCAGGTCAAATCGTTCAGGGAGATGAAAGTCCAGCTGAACAGTGGACAGTGTTTCTTCTTTTCCAAGTGCTGTTTTCACTTGAACATCAAGTTTCGGACCATAAAAAGCGGCCTCTCCTTCAGCTTCCACATATTCAAGTTCCATATCTTCCATCGTTTCCTTTAACATTGCCTGAGCTCTATTCCACATTTCATCATTATCTACATACTTCTCTTTATCTTCCGGATCACGATAAGACAGACGGAACCGGTAATCGTTAATTCCGAAATCACGGTAAACCTCTTGTACGAGGCGAACGACACGTTTAAACTCATCCTTCAACTGATCTGGGCGAGCAAAGATATGAGCATCATTCAAGGTCATCGCTCGAACACGCTGCAAGCCAGCAAGAGCTCCAGACATTTCATGACGGTGCATTGTTCCCAGTTCAGCAATCCGGACGGGAAGGTTACGATAACTGTAAAACTCATTTTTATACACCATCATATGGTGCGGACAGTTCATTGGGCGCAGAACTAAGTCTTCATTGTCCATTTCCAATGTTGGGAACATGTCATCTTGATAGTGATCCCAGTGCCCACTTGTTTTATAAAGGTCTACACTCCCTAGCACAGGTGTGTACACATGGTCATAACCTAAACGTTCTTCTGTATCAACTATATAACGCTCAATGTTACGACGAATTGTCGCCCCTTTCGGTAACCAGAGCGGCAAGCCTTGCCCTACTTTTTGATTGACTGTAAACAGCCCCAGCTCCTTACCTAGTTTACGATGATCGCGCTCTTTTGCTTCCTCTAAAAGATGAAGATATTCTTCAAGTTGTGCTTTTTTCTCAAATGCTGTCCCATAAATTCGCTGCAGCATCTTGTTATCACTGTCCCCACGCCAATAGGCACCAGAGATGTTCAGTAACTTAAATATTTTAATTTTACTCGTTTGAGGAACATGAACTCCACGGCAAAGGTCGAAAAATTCACCTTGTTTATAAATGGTAAGGGTCTCCCCTTCTGGGATATCTTGAATAAGCTCGAGTTTTAAATCATCACCAAGCTCTTTATACTTTTCAATTGCCTCTTCACGAGTAAGTTCAATTCGCTGGATTTCAAGATTCTCATCAACGATACGCTGCATTTCCTTCTCAATTTTCGGCAAATCCTCAGGTGTTAAAGAAACATCGAGGTCAATATCGTAGTAAAAACCACTTTCAATCACAGGACCGACACCAAGCTTGACCTCACCATACAGACGTTTAATAGCTTGTGCCATTAAATGGGCTGTAGAGTGACGCAGAATATCGATTCCTTCTGGATTTTTATAAGTTAAAATTTCCACTGCACCGTCCTGTTCAATGGGACGCCTTAAATCATAATCTTCTCCATCTAATTTAATTGCTAATGATTGTTTCTTAAGCCCTGGCGAAATCGACTGGGCAATCTCTTCTCCAGTAGTTCCTATAGGAAATTCCTTCTTATTACCATCTGGAAACGTAATATGAATTGCTTCTGCCATGTTGCCACTCCTTTTTCATAAAATTAAAAAAACGCTCGCCCCTTCTGCTGCTAAGCAAAAGGGGCGAGCGTGATTACTCGCGGTTCCACCCATCAATTCCCACAAAAAATACTTTGTGGCTCCATTCATCCTTAACGCGGACCAAACGCTGTTTATTACTCATTTCCTTTCACAAACAGAGCTCAGAGGTGGTAAACAGCTAATCCGTCAAGGAAGAGTTTTCAGCCAGTGACTCTTCTCTCTATACAAGCGTCCATTAGAGTTCTTGTCCTCATCAGTGCAGTAAATATATGTAGGTATTATAGCGGTAAACAAGAAAGAAATCAAGCCCAATCGAAAGGAAATTCCGAAAGGGGCTTACAAGACGCTTTTTCTTCAAACAAATTTGTTAGCAAATCAAGCTTCGAATCTCCCAAGTGATCAGAATAAATAATTAGCTCGTCCGGCGCAAAAATAAGGGCTGGGGTAATTCCAAAATTAATAGGTAAATTGGTTAGAAAAGGAGCTGGATATTGATTCAAATAAAGAACGAGTTCGTCCCGACTAACTTTATTTCCCTCATCATGGAAATAATGAAGCTCCTCGTCATGAAATACATGTAATACATGCACCCCCGTGTCCCTATTATTGACACCGCGCCTCCATGAATCAACCATAAGCTGATGCGCCTCTTCCAGCTTATATTCATCTAATATTTTCCCTGTAAAATCCACTAAATCCTCATAGATCTTTTCCAGACAAACAGCACTTAACCAGTCAAAATCGACATAAAAACGACCTGATAACTTGTCATTTACACATGTCTCGATAGCTTGTTCTAAATCAGGGATTACAATTCCTGCCGGAGGTTCCAGTCTGAACTCACTGCTCAATTCTATAATCCGTTTAATCTCCTGCTTTTCTTTATAGTGAAATACATGCTTGAGTACACCCTCTGTCCATGGTGCCAGCTTTTGATCCTTAATGACTCTTGTCACACTTTGTACAAAATCATTAAAAACTTCTCTCAACGACAACTCAGTTTCTATTAATAACTTGTTATGTGAGATATCTTTAACCATCCAGGGGCAGGAGTGATCTATTTGAAGTTCTGTTATCACCTGATGGAAATAAAAAGCAACTTTTCGACTGGAAAACTGTATACATACCAACACACTTCCCCCTCATCACAAAAACATCCCCACCTGCAGTGAGCATTTATTTAGACTATTACGTCTTATACATATGATAAGAAGGAATGAAACATGCCTATTGACCTCGTCGATTCTGTCCCTCCACAGGTACACTATCACTTAATTGCTTCACACGTTCCGTAATTCGCTGTGCTTTAACTTGATCAATATCTCCACGATTGCTCGTCATTAATACTTTTTCTAATTCATTTAGAGAATAGTTAGAAGTGAAAAAGACCGGAAGCCGCTCCATCATTCGGTATTGTAATATAGATCCCAAGACTTCGTCACGAAACCACGCGGATTGAGATTCTGCTCCTATATCATCCAGCATGAGCACAGGTGTTTTTTTAAAGGCCTCAATCTTGTCATTCATGGAATCGTCTTTTATAGAGGCTTTGATCTCCCGAACAAATTCAGGCATATAAATAATCATCGAAGCAATATTTTTTTTCATTAATTCATTAGCAATCACTCCGAGGAAAAATGTCTTACCCACTCCAAAAGGACCGTGAAAATACAATCCTCTGCTCGGAAGCTGCTCATCTATTTTTTCGAGATATTGTACGGTTCTCTGGATAGCCTGACCACGATCATCATCATTAAAGTCTATTCGATCAAGGTTAGCCTCCAAAATTTCCCTTGGGATATGAAGGCTGCTTATTAAAGAGCGCTGATTCCGCTGCTGCTCTTGTTGACGTTCACTGCGGCACTTATTATAAACCAATTTAATTTCTGAACCTGTCACCTCTAACTGAGGAACGTGACCAGGTAAAATATTGATACAAGCTTCGCGAGAAGGACACTTTTCACAATCCTTTGATTGCGATTGATACTCATAAAGTTTGATCAGCTGTTTTTCCAGGACATCTTCCGTTAGAGAAGGATGGTCCCTGACCAGCTGTTTTATCTCTGATGAATTCAGAACTTCACGCTTCATGTGACCTAGACGTTGTTGAAATTGTTTATGATTACTCATCCACTTTTGCAAAGATTTTTGAATGGGCTCCACGAATTACTACACCTCACGATTCATTTCCTTTATTCGACAGCTTCCGTATACGCTCAGCAATATCCTGCTTATTGATCGGGGCTGCAGGTTGTTTCTCTTTAGGCTCCCCGCGCTTCTTAAACCAATCCGGGATAACTTCCTGATTTGTATTTTTTTTCCGATATGTGTTTCTCTGTTTCCCCCACTGCTGATACTTCTGATGTTCAGCCTTGGCAAGGTTCATTGCCTGTCTCACAGTAGACACATTTTTGCGTGCCCAATGACTGGCAATTTTCTCAAGGTAAGGCTTCGATAGTTTCATATCCGTTTTTAATAGCACATAGTGAATCAGAACATTCATGACCCCAGGCTGGAGGCCTTGTTCTGTCATAATATCTCGAATTATTTTCATTTCCTGCTCTGAGGCTTGATTACCGTTCGATAGATCCTCCAAAAGTTCTCTAGGTGAGATTTCTTCTAGTAATTGAATAAACTGCTCTTCCTTATTGCCTGCTTCTTTATTAGTAGACTCAGGGACCTTTTCCCGCTCGTCAATACTCCCATTCTCTGCAGAAGGCCTGTCTTTCATATAATCATGACAAGCAGCTTTTAGTTCATCAATTATCAATTCATTTTCCTCATTAATAGCCCAGATAATCGCCCGCTCGATTTCACTGGACGTTAAGTTGTACAAAGCAACTAGCTGGGAAATAATCCTCCGATGATCCCCAGTAAGAATCTTCTCACTCGGATACATCCTCTGCTTTAATGCATGATGCAGCCAATTAAAATCTACCCGGCTGTTTAAAATCGCTGGACCGCGGGACACTGTGCCTTCTCGACGTTGCGCAGATTGTTTTTGCTGATCCAGTAAAGCTGACGAAGGGTACACCCCATGAAATACACGATCAAATGTTTCTGTTACTTCCTCATATTCTTCCACAGAAACAGTAGGCAAGGAAAACCTGGTGCGCAATGATTTAAATTTATCTTCACCCATTTCATGTCTTAACAACAAGGAAAGCATATCATCATTAAAAAATTCCTCCGGGGAAAATGGGGGCCTGATTTCATATAAGTAAACAGTTGTCGCTTCTTTTTTTGATAGATATGTTCGTAAAAGCCCTAGCGCCTCAAGCTTTTGCCTGGCTTTATATACTTGATCCAAGGGGGTAGACAGAAACGCCATAATCGCATGATGGGATTGTACAAACCCTCGCTCGCACGTTTCATATTCATTAACTAAAAATTGATATAAGGAAATAGCTAGCTTTCCTATTAGTGGTTGATATAAATGGGTTAATGACCATTGAGCGGATTGAGGAGCTGAACCTGTTTGAATAATTCTAAATCCATCTATTGGTAAAAGCTTTCCTATATACCGATCCATGAATAGACCCCCCTTTCATCTGAAAAAGAAAATGAGCCCCAACCCGGCTCATCCTTTATCTTCATGTTTAATTAATTCTTTTAACTCGTCTATAAACACATTAATATCTTTAAATTGGCGATATACTGATGCAAAACGAACATAAGCTACCTCATCAATTCTTGAAAGTCGCCCCATGATCATTTCACCTATATCCTTGCTTTGAACTTCTGATACACCACGATTTCTCAGTTCCTTCTCAATATCAAGGGTTACAGCTTCCAATTCCTCAACAGCAACCGGTCTTTTTTCACATGCACGTATAAGACCGCGCATAAGCTTCTCACGGCTGAACTCTTCTCTCGTTCCTTCCTTTTTTACGACAATCAGCGGTACCTCTTCGATTCTCTCAAAGGTCGTAAAGCGAAAGTCACATTGTTCGCATTCCCTTCTCCGCCTGATCGAATGTCCCTCCTCGATCGGCCTCGAATCCAGCACCTTCGTACTTTTATAGTGGCAATTTGGGCATTTCAATACAATCAACTCCACATATTCTTCGATTCATTCTCATCTTTCTGACGATTTTAATGAAGGAAACTGACGATCAAGCTGCTCGTAAAGCTGAAGAATCAACCTGTCACTGAAGCCAAAATCTACCGGTCCACCTGAATCACTAGTCACAGAAAAATCTACAGATGTTTGAAATGGACGTACCATAATAATGGTTGCAACGATGAAGGCTTTTCTGTTTCCCTTATAGTTCACGGTAATCTCTCCACGCTCATTTGAAACGGCCGCTTTTTCAGAAGGTGCAGGAAATAGATCCGCTACCGCTCTGAATACTTCGTCTTTCTTGGCTTTATAGTAATGTGTTTTAAGTCTCTTATCATGTGGTTCTTCACTTGTTTCTGCATGATTACTAAAATACCTGGAAATAAATGATTTCACATACCTAACCCCTTCAAAACAAATTCGACATCATCTGATTATATTTTAACACGTTTTACTAAAAAAAAAAGTGAAGGTTCCCTAAACGCACTTAACGCGAAAGCAAAGTTCGAATCAATGCAGACAAGAACAAAAGCGGAAGCGGATGACTGGTCCTGCGTGCTGGAGCTGGATGTTGCTAATTTCAGTATGGTTATTCACAAGCAAATATTTTTGTAATTTCTTATATAACAAAAAAAGCCGTACAGAAGGAACTGTACGGCTTTCAATCACTATAGGACACGGGACTGTGGCACTTCAACAGGCCCCATCCCTCTCGGAACTTCCACTGTTTCATTTCGACCAGCCTCTAGTGCTTCGACAATAAATTCAGCTGCTACATTTGGATCGATGCGATCACCGCAAGTATATACATCGATACTTGCATATCCATGCTCGGGAAAGCTATGGATCGTTAAGTGCGACTCCGAAATAATAACAACCCCGCTTACCCCGTGTGGAGCGAATTTGTGAAAGGCAACTTCCCTTACTTCAGCACCTGCTTTGAGTGCTGCATCTACAAAAGTTTGTTCGATATATGACATATCGTTTAATTTATCTTCGTTACAATCCCATAATTCTGCAATAACATGTCTTCCCATTGTATCCATTCAAGGACCCCCCTTTTGATCAGTAACAAATTCACTTCCAAATGCCTAACATGCTCTACCACGGGGGAAAGTTAGTCCTGAGAGGTCCTAACCCTTTGAGCAGACATGAAGTCAATAATATTCAGAAGTTCAGAAAAAGTATATACGGTTTCCTGCATTATTGCAAGACACATTTTTTATTCTCTCATGGGGTGGTTCCTATTATAGATACAAAGACATATTAACGCCACTATTTACGATACTTTTACTTTCTTCTCTTGGCTTAAAAAGCTTCCGACATATTTGGCTAAATCCACAACTCTGCAGGAGTAACCCCACTCATTGTCGTACCACGCTAACACTTTAACTTTACGATCTTCGATAACTTGAGTGGATAATCCATCTATAATAGCCGAAGTTTCTGAAGTTGTATAATCAATGGAGACAAGCGGTTCATCACTGTATTCAAGAATTCCCTTCATTTTATCATCTGCCACTTTTGAAAAAGCCTTATTTATCTGCTCTTCCGTAACATCCACTTTCAGGTCAACGACTAAATCAACCAGGGAGACATTTGGGGTAGGAACCCTTAAAGCCATGCCATTTAATTTCCCCTTCATCGATGGAATAACCTCACCAAGAGCCTTGGCAGCTCCCGTGGACGTTGGGATAATAGATTGCGTGCATCCACGTGCACGGCGAAGGTCCTTGTGCGGATTATCTAAGTTTTTTTGATCGTTGGTAAAGGCATGGACAGTCGTCATTAATCCATTCTCAATGCCAAATTGATCTTCAAGCACTTTGACCACGGGTGCTAAACAATTTGTCGTGCAAGAAGCGTTTGAAATCACATCGTGCTGTCCTGGTTCATACGCTTCCTCGTTTACTCCCATCACAATTGTGGCATCAACTTCCTTTCCTGGAGCTGTAATGATAACTTTTTTTGCACCGGATTGGATATGCAACGATGCGTCCTTCTGTGTTTTAAACTTACCGGTCGCTTCAATAACAATGTCTACATTTAATTCATCCCAAGGCAGTTCTAAGGGATCTCGAGTCGCACAGAGTTTTATTTTCTTTCCGTTAACGACAATTCCTTGATCTATCGCTTTAATAGTTCCTTCAAAGCGTCCATGAACACTATCATATTTCACCATGTGTGCAATGGTTTCAGCAGGATAACTTGCATTAACTGCAACTAATTCAATCGAGTCGTCTAACACAGCCTTTCGAAAGACCATGCGCCCTATTCTGCCTAATCCATTTATCGCAATTCGCGTTTTCCCCATAAAGCAAGCCCCCTATATATGATATACTTTTGATCATTTTCACAAAAATAGTATAGCACATTGAAAGCGTTTTTGCAGAATTAAATACTTTTTTTAAAAAAAATAACTAACCTAAACAGATAAGATTTCCTGTCAGGTTAGTTTATGATGTTCCATTTCTCAAGTATGCTTTTTAATTGTTCCTGACTCTCTTTAACACTTCCTGTGTTATCAATGACAGCATCCGCCATCTCAGCCTTTTCGCCAACAGGGATTTGAGAACTTATTCGTTGTTCGGCATCCTCCATACTTGACTGGTCACGCTCCATCAGCCTTTGTAATTGCGTACCCTCATCTACGTATACCACAAGTGTCAGATCGGCGTAATGGGCAAGTTTACTTTCAAATAGTAATGGGATATCAAGCACAACGGCAGAATTTTGTTCTGCTTTATAAGCATCCCTTTGGCGCAGCATCTCTTTTCGGACTTCCGGGTGCACAATTTGATTTAAAAGATCTCGTTTTTCCTTATTTTTAAACACTATTTTTCCCAAGCTCTTTCGATCGATCGTTTTATCCTCATGCAATACTTCTTCACCAAATGCGTCAACGATTTTATGGTAAGCAGGCTCACCAACATTAACTACTTCTCTGGAAATTACATCGGCATCCACTACGGGGATATTGAAGGTATGAAACATTTCAGAAACTGTACTTTTACCACTTGCTATACTGCCGGTTAACCCGATTACAACTGTCATAATAACCTCCTCATACAAGCTTAATCAGTCCAATAATAATGAGTAGCATTCCTGGAAGTATTGATATATTGTTGATTTTTTTGCTCAGTTTCTCACCGCTTCGAACGCCTGCAAGTAACATGAAGGTCGTCATGATTAAAATTAAGCAAGCCGTTAAGTTAGGATCGATTCCTATGAATGAACCGCTGATTCCTGCTGCAAAGGTATCTAACGAGAGGGCAAGACTGAGAAGCAGCAGTTCTCTCCCTTTAATTTGCCCCGATCTGTCTAAATCAGCCGCTTCAGGTGATTGTAATACCTTCGTGGGCTGTGCCCAGACATTGTCCTCCTGTGTTGGTTTCTCAGGCTTCCTTAAACAATGGAAGAGGAAAAACAGCCCAATTGCGATCAGTCCTAATGCACCAAATCTTTCAGCATATGCTTGATCAATGAACGGTTTAATCCATTCACCTAAGTAGGCAGATAACAGGTAACAGCAGCCCGATAAACAAGCAATGGCACAAATTCCTTTTTTCGAAATCCCAATCTTTTTTAAACCAATCATACAGCCGATCCCAAAGCTGTCCACGCTCACAGCCAGGCCGAAGAGGAATGTAAATAGAACGATGCCCAATACGGTTCACCTCATATCCAAGAATGTGTGACATAGTATATGGACTCTCTTCGAAACCTGTTACTTCTGACAAATCGGGCAAATATGGGTGCCTCGCCCACTTACTTTTAACTTCACAATAGGGGTGCCACAGTCCAAACAATCCGTATCCTGCTTCCCGTAAACTCGCAGCTTCTGCTGAAACATTCCCATCTGTCCCTGGCTGTTCAAGTAAGACCGAATGGTAGTGCCTCTCTGTTCTACCGCCTCCATGATCGTATCAATACTCGCCTGTCTAACTCGTGCAGCTTCTTCTATAGAGAGTTGGTTTGCCAATCGCTCAGGGTGAATTCCGCTGCGATAAAGGGTCTCGTCCACGTAAATATTGCCCAGCCCCGCTACGACAGACTGATCTAGCAGGACTGCCTTCATATTGCGTGTAGTTTTACTAATTTTTTCATAAAAGTATTCAATGGTAAAAGCGGGATCGAATGGATCAGGCCCCAATTGATTTAAAGGTTTCTCATTCCATTCTGTTCCTTTCTTAAATAAATGCATCGTTCCAAATTTACGAACGTCGTTATAACGCAATTCAGTACCATCAGTAAAATGAAAAATAACATGAGTATGCTTCGGCTTCTCCACCGAAGCATCGTACACACCAAACTTCCCTTCCATTCGCAAATGGGAGACCATTGAAATATCATCCATCTTGAATATAAGGAACTTTCCTTTTCTTCCAATATCACGAATCGTCTGTGAATGAACCCATTGCTTAAAGTCATTTGGGTCTTGCGGGCGTTTAATAATATTTCCCCAATATATTGAAACGTCTTCAATTTTCTTATTTAGAACGAGTTGCTTTAATGTTTGTCTGACCGTTTCCACTTCAGGTAGTTCCGGCATGTTGGATCTTGTTCCCCTCTCTTACTTCGCGTCATACCAGGTTGGCCCATAAGAATAATCCACCTCTAGTGGCACCTCTAACTTGACTGTATTCTCCATGACCTCTGCTACAACATCTTTTAGTTTTTCTATTTCTTCTTCAGGCACTTCCAGAATAAGTTCATCATGTACCTGAAGTAACATTCGCGCCTTGAAACCGTCCGCTCGCAAGCGATGATATAAATCGATCATTGCTTTTTTAATAATGTCTGCTGCACTTCCTTGAATAGGTGTATTCATAGCTGTTCGTTCAGCAAAACTTCGCTTATTAAAGTTACGGCTTGTAATATCCGGCAAGTATCTACGCCGTTGCATAAATGTTGTTACATAGCCTGACTGTTTCGCTTCTTGAACAGACTCTTCCATGTAGTCTTTTACGCCAGGATAACTATTTAAATATTTTTCAATAAAACTCTTGGCTTCCTTACGGGAAATACCCAGACTCTGGGATAAGCCATAATCACTAATGCCATACACGATTCCGAAGTTAACGGCCTTAGCCTGACGTCTCATTTGATTTGTGACTTCATTACCGGGCACATCAAAGACTTCGCTGGCTGTTTGAGTATGAATATCTTTTCCTTCTTTAAAGGCCGCCATTAATTTTTCATCCCGGGCAATATGAGCTAAAACCCGAAGCTCAATTTGAGAATAATCACTTGAAAACATAAGCCATCCTTCTTCAGAAGGTACAAAAGCCTGTCTGATTTTCCTTCCCTCTTCAAGACGAATAGGTATGTTTTGCAAGTTAGGTTCAATAGAACTTAGGCGCCCCGTTTGAGCAAGTGCCTGGTTAAATCGAGTATGAATCATATTATTTGAGCTATCCACCACCTTCAGTAATCCCTCGAGGTAAGTAGATTGAAGTTTACTTAACTGCCTGTACAAAAGGATTTCTGGAATGATCGGATGCTGATCTTCAAGCTGTTCCAAGATGTCTGCTGAAGTTGAATAACCTGTTTTTGTCTTTTTAATGACTGGTAGTTGAAGGTCTTCAAACAGAACCGGCCCAAGCTGTTTAGGTGAATTCAAATTAAACGATTTTCCTGCAAGCTCATAGATTTCTGCCTTGATCGTTTCAAGTCTTTCTTCAAGCTCGCCTCTCATCTGTTCAAGTCGGTCCACGTCAACCTTTACTCCTTGATGTTCCATTTCTCCTAAAATTAATGCTAATGGCATCTCCAGGTTTTTATATAATTCCATCTGTTCGTTTTGTTCTAATTTTTGTTCCATAAGATCTTTAAGTTTAAACAACATCGTTGCTTTTCGGGCAAGATGCACATGGAAAACATCCTCAGAATCCGGAAGCTTCACTTTAGCTCCCTTTCCATATATTTCTTCATCATATTGCACCGCATTTTCATTCATTCGATGACTAATGGATGGAATATCATGGTTATTTTCCGAAGGGTTAAGTAAATAGGAGGCAAGCAGTAAATCAAAACTGATCCCTTTCGCTTCTATTCCGTAACGCTTTAAGGCTACTACCGTTTGCTTTGCATCAAAGACCCATTTTTCTTTCGTTTCATCCTCCATCCATGCTTTAAAACCTGCAGACTTTTCCGCATCTTCTATCGAAATAAAGTAATGCTCATGCTTATTGACAAAAGCAACCCCTTCAATCGGAGCCTTATGGTAATTATCAGAAAGCATTTCTACAATTAAGGCTTCTTGTCCAGCCAATATTTCCTCGTTAACATCCGTGATAACATTCACATTCATTTCCGGCCACTCATCATCTTGATCCAGCGGTGTTGAGTCCCCTTCTGGTGAAGCTACACGATTCATAAGTGACTGAAAACCAAGGTTGCGGAACAGAGCACTTATATTCTTACTTTCATAACCAATATAACGGATATCTTCAAGGCTGATTTCAATCGGAGCTTTTCTTTCGATGGTGACAAGCTGCTTACTCATAAATGCTTCTTCTTTATTAAGTTCCAGCTTTTCTTTCAATTTCTTTCCGCTCACATCTTCCAGGTTGTCATACACGTTCTCAAGCTTATCGAATTGACTTAGCAGTTTGACTGCGGTCTTTTCGCCAACACCCGGAACACCTGGAATATTATCCGAACTGTCTCCCATCAATGCCTTCAGATCGATAATTTGGTCTGGACGCACTCCCATTTTTTCCTGCATAAAAGCAGGATCATATGAATCAACAGTTGTGATCCCTTTTTTAGTCAGGCTTACATGAATACGATCTGAAACGAGCTGTAATAAATCCTTATCCCCTGAAATTACTTTTACTTCCAAATTGCTTTCGCCCGCTTGGGTCGCTAGCGTTCCGATGATGTCATCGGCTTCATAATTTTCAAGTTGGTAATATGGAATAGCAAACGCGTCCAATAGTTCTTTGATGACCGGAAACTGCTCAGACAGTTCAGAAGGCGTCTTCTGCCTGCCGCCTTTATAGTCCGAATACGTCTTGTGGCGAAATGTTGTTTTACCAGCATCAAATGCGACTAATAAACGATCGGGCTTATCCTCTTCTAGGATCTTTAACAGCATTGTCGTAAATCCATAGACCGCGTTCGTATAAACCCCCTTATCGTTATTCAACAAAGGCAGCGCAAAAAATGCCCGATACGCTATACTGTTTCCATCTATTAGTACGACTTTTTCCGCCATTTGCTCAACTCCTCAAGTATATGTATGTCTTTGCTCTATTCTACCACGTTTGTTGTCAGGAATAAAAAGACAGCTATTTCTCTGACCACCATGAGCAACCCTGAATCCTTCTCCCAACAAAAAATTGCATTAAAAAAGAGCAGAAGCAAGGGTTCGCTTCTGCCCAATAAGAGAAAACACCTTGGATGAAAGGGTTTCATTGGTAATAGTACCAAAACTTTATAAAGGGTCCTTTAAAAAAATATTAATGATTTGTAAATTTCTTCGGCAAAATAATTTCGAAGGTTGTACCTTCATTCACTTCACTTTCAACTTTGATAGATCCCTGATGAGCTTCGACAATGTGCTTTACAATCGCCAGACCCAGCCCAGTGCCTCCGGAATTACGGCTACGGGCCTTATCGACTCTATAAAATCTTTCAAATATCCTGGAAATTTCCTCCTCTGGAATCCCAACTCCATTATCCTTAATGGAAATACTAACGGACTCTCCATGATTTTGAAGCGATACTTGTACCAGTCCTGCTTCTCCTGTGTAGTTAACAGCATTTGTAAGCAAGTTCAGAAACACTTGCTTTAACCTGCTTACGTCTCCTTGAATGGTAGCCTTCTCGTCAATGGACATATCGAGACGAATGGATTTTTGAGCTGCTTGATGTTCTATGATCGGGAACAGTTCACCTAGAAGGTTCTGCAGCTCGATCTCTTCAACAAGTAATTTAAAATCATCTCTTTCTACTCTGGAGAGCTCCAGCAAATCTTCAATAAGCGATTGTAGACGCCCGCTTTCCTTCAGGATGATTCGCATAAATTGCTCCATCATAGCTTCATCTTTCATCGCGCCGTCCAGCAGCGTCTCTGAAAATCCTCTAATCGATGTAATAGGCGTTTTAAGTTCATGAGAGACATTAGCAACAAAGTCTTTACGCATTTGTTCAAGTTTTTTCATTTCAGTAATATCATGAAAAACAAGCACGATACCTTTCCATTTATTGTTACTACTAAAGATGGGCGCACCCGTCACTTCAAAATGCCTTCGGTCAATATGGACAGGCAGAGCAAATTTTTCACTGATCGTCTCTTCAAACATATAGATAGTCTGTACTGTTTCGTGAATGGCTGGGTAAGGAATGGCATCATGGTAAAGGTAACCTATGTATTCCTTCTTAATGCCGCCAAAACTTTCAAGAAAAGCTTTATTAACAATAAGAATATAACCCTTTTCATCTATTAAAATCAGGCCATTCCCCATGTTATTAATGACTGCTTCTAGTTGAGTTTCCTGCATTCCTTTGGTACTCATCATATCCTGAAGGTTCCTGGCAAGAACATTGATAGATCGGCTCAATTGACCTGCTTCACCAAAATGTCCTTCGTAGGTGCGGGCATTGTAATTTCCTTCAGCTAATTCTGTAGCCGCCTTTGATGCAGCACGAATTGGCCGAATATATTTAGAAAAAACATTAAAAACAACTAAGAAAATAGCAATGATCCCAAGCAGCAAAGTAAATCCAATGAGTAGCCAAATGTTTTTCGTAATATCTAATAACGACTGTACCGGTGAAAACACTACAAGAGTGCCAGTTATACCTTCCAAGTTCATCTGGAGGGGATAGTAGAAAACGGTCTCCCCTAATCGCCCTGCATTCATCGGAAATTGGTTTAATTGGATATTTGCAATAATTGTTTCTTTTTCGTCCTTCTGAATCGTCGGCAGTGTCTCAACCGTATCAATAATAACTTCACCTTGATTAGAGACCAATAAGATTCCTGTGTTCAGCTGCTTGCTAAAATCATTAAGGGAATTAGCCGTAAGTTGACCATCTTCTGAAAATTCCTTAAGGTAGCTGGCGACGTATTCACTCTGAACTGAAATGCGTTCTTCAAAGACATCAATAAAATAACTTCTTGTTAGCTGGGCTAATAAAATACCTAATCCGACCATGACAATAATGACAACTATCATATAGGTCAGAAGCGGCCTTTTATTGATCTTCATTTACTTTGGCTCCTCCATCTTGTAGCCCAATCCACGGATCGTTTTGATATAGACAGGCTTTTTTGTATCCGGTTCTATCTTCTCACGTAAATGACTGACATGGACATCAACAATTCTAGTATCTCCAACGAAGTCATAGTTCCAAACAGCACTTAGTAATTGATCTCTTGATAAAACCCGTCCAATATTTTGAGCCAAATAATGAAGCAGTTCAAATTCCTTCGGGGTAAATAGTAGTGAATTCCCTTTAATCGTTGCTTCATATTGTTCTGGATAAATAATTAAATCGGCTATTTCAATGAACCGTGATTCTTGTCCCATGGGCTCTCGTACCATTCTGCGTAAAATCGCCTTAATACGGGCCACCACTTCACGCGGGCTGAATGGCTTTGTTAAATAGTCATCCGCTCCTAATTCCAACCCTAATACTTTATCGAACTCATCATCTTTAGCTGTAAGCATTAGAATAGGGGTCTCCACTTGGTTCTGGCGGAGTTGTTTACATACTTCCATTCCATCCATCCCTGGAAGCATGACATCAAGTACGATCATGTCATAAGTCGTGGCTGATGCTTTCTCAAGGGCTTCTGGGCCAGTGTAAGCGACATCAGTTTCATACCCCGCTTGATCGATATTGTATTTTAATAACATAACAATGGATTCTTCGTCATCAACTATGAGTATTCTTTGCGCCACTTCGATCACCTCAATCTACAGGATACGTTCATGTTCATCATACAATGAAGTTTACACGGTGAACACGTATCTTTACAACTTTTACTTAAACTTTACATTTTATCCGGAAATTATAGTCCTAGTTATGGTGAGCGATAAATTCATCTATGAAAAAAAGCCAGCTTCCGCTGGCTTTTTCACGAAACTAATAAAAATTCTCTAAGGAGCTCGCATTCATAGATTTAGGTTCAAACGGAGGCTGGACAGCCAGCTTCCCTTCCACAACCACATCTCCTTCTTCGTCATACCCGACAACTTCCAAATCAACTACATGCTCTTCCTTCCGGACCGATTTCACTTCAAGCCTTATCCGAACTTCACTATAGTGATGAACAGGCTTAGGATAGGAGAGTTGTTGTCTCGTAATATGACTCCCTGGACCAGGTAAATGCATGGAGACCATCGACGATATCATTCCAAATACCATAACGGTGGGCACCACAGGACGTTTAAATGGAGTTCCGGATGCATAATCATGCTGAATGTATAAAGGATTAGCATCATCTGTTAAACCAAGATACATTAACAGTTCCCGATCTTCTATAGTAGAAGATGCCGTGAATGTGTCCCCGACTTTTAAGTCATTGATTTTTTTACCTAGTTTCCTCTTTTTACCAAGCATACTTCCACCTCTTTTGAAAGCGTTTTCCCATTTTAGTAAGAAAAAGGTTCGAGGCGTACCCCGAACCTGTCTCCTTTAGTTTAATACATTGAGTACATTTTTAACAGAGTCAGCAGATTGATCTAATTGTTTTTTCTCATCCTCTGTAAGTTCAAGCTCAATCACTTCTTCAATTCCGTTTCCGCCTAAAATTGTAGGTACACCGAGGTAGATGCCCTCATAACCATACTCACCTTCTAGATATGCAATCGCTGGGAGTATTCTCCGCTGATCTTTAAGAATCGCTTCAGCCATTTGTACTAATGAGGCTGCTGGAGCATAATAGGCACTCCCATTTCCAAGTAGTCCTACAATTTCTCCTCCACCCTTACGAGTACGTTCCACGATCGCATCAAGGCGCTCTTTAGAAATAAGCTTTTCTAACGGAATGCCACCTGCAAATGAGTAGCGTACAAGTGGAACCATGTCATCCCCATGTCCACCTAATACGAATCCTGTAACATCTTTAATGGATACGTTGAGTTCTTCTGCAACAAATGTGCGGAAGCGAGAAGTATCCAGTACACCAGACTGACCAATTACCCGATTCTTAGGAAGTCCAGCTTCCTGAAATACAGAATAGGTCATCGCATCAACAGGATTTGTTAATACAATTATATAGCAATCAGGTGAATACTTAACAATTTCTTTTGTAACGCTTTTCATAATTTTGGAGTTTGTACTGACGAGGTCGTCACGGCTCATTCCTGGCTTACGGGCAATACCTGCTGTAATGATGACTAGGTCAGAGTCTTTTGTATCCTCATAGTCGGCTGTACCTTTTATATTTGCGTCAAATCCTTGCACAGGACTTGCTTCAAGCATGTCTAAGGCTTTTCCTTTAGTCGGATCTTCCATATCAGGAATGTCTACTAATACAACATCGCCTAGTTCCTTTTGAGCTGCCATTAGTGCAGTTGTAGCACCAGTAAAGCCGCTGCCAATTACAGAAATCTTATTTCTACGAATTGCCATCATGATCCCCTTCCTTAGTCCATGTTTTTAATTAAAGCGTCACCAAACTCAGAACATTTTACTTCAGTAGCACCGTCCATCATTCGTGCAAAGTCATACGTCACAACTTTGCTTCCGATTGTCTTGTCCATAGCTTTAGAAATAAGCTCTCCAGCTTCTCTCCAACCTAGGTGGTCAAGCATAAGAACCCCGGAAAGAATAACAGAAGATGGGTTTACTTTATCCATTCCTGCATACTTAGGTGCTGTACCGTGTGTGGCTTCAAAAATAGCATGTCCAGTTTCAAAGTTGATGTTAGCACCTGGAGCGATACCAATTCCGCCAACTTGGGCAGCCAGGGCATCAGAAATATAATCCCCATTTAAGTTCATTGTTGCCACAACGTCGAATTCCTTTGGACGAGTTAAAATTTGCTGCAAGAAGATATCGGCAATTGCATCTTTAACGATCATTTTACCCTCAGCTTCTGCTTTATCTTGTGCTGCATTTGCAGCATCTTTGCCTTCCTTTTCTACAATACGATCATATTCAGCCCATGTGAATACTTTATCACCGTATTCTTCTTCTGCCACTTCATAGCCCCAATTTTTGAAGGAGCCTTCTGTGAATTTCATAATGTTGCCTTTATGGACGAGGGTTACATTTTTACGTCCTTCATTAAATGCATAATCTATGGCCGCACGTACAAGACGTTTTGTACCTTCTTCTGAAACAGGCTTAACACCAATACCGGAAGTTTCAGGAAAACGTATATTATGTACGCCCATTTCGTTTTGAAGGAAATCAATGACCTTCTTCACTTCAGGTGAACCTTCCTGCCACTCGATTCCCGCATAGATATCTTCTGTATTTTCACGGAAAATCGCCATATCTGTGTCTTCAGGGCGTTTAACTGGAGATGGCACACCTTCAAAATATCGTACAGGACGAAGACAAGTAAACAAATCCAGCTCTTGTCTTAGTGCCACATTTAATGAGCGAATTCCACCGCCGATAGGTGTAGTAAGTGGACCTTTAATAGCAATTTTGTAATCACGAATCGTATCTAGCGTAGCATCTGGCAGCCATTCACCTGTTTCGTCATAGGCCTTTTGACCAGCAAGTACTTCTTTCCATTCGATAGATTTTTCACCGTTATAAGCTTTATCAACAGCAGCTTCGATCACCTTGCTGGCTGCTGCCCAAATATCTGGTCCAATTCCGTCACCTTCGATGTACGGTATAACCGGACGGTCTGGTACGTTCAAATTACCATTCTGTTCTACTGAGATTTTCTGTGATTGTGTCAAAATAAACCCTCCTGAAAATTAGTATCTGGGATAAAGCATCCTTTTCTATCATACGTTAAAATAACCCGAATAAAAAGAGCAGAGAAAAAGCATACATTCAAAAATATTCAGCTTCTCTTGGGAGCTAATACATTCGTCATCCTTAAGTAAACTTTCATATTGGCTTACCAAACGTTATGCTCTTTCTAATTCACCCATACAATTCTATTCTAACGCTCTTCGATTGGCTTGTATGTTTGCCCTTTAGGCCCAACGTACTCAGCTCTTGGACGAATCAAACGATTATCTGCATATTGCTCTAGAATGTGTGCAAGCCAGCCAGACACACGGCTTACTGCGAAGATTGGTGTAAAGATATCGTGATCGATTCCAAGACTGTGATAAACGGATGCAGAATAAAAGTCTACATTGGCAGGTAAGCCTTTGTTTTCTTTAATGTAATCTTCAATCTTAATAGACATATCATAGTATTTAGAATGGCCAGTGAGTTCCGTCAGCTCGCGGGACATTTCACGTAAATGCTTGGCACGTGGGTCGCCATTACGATAAACACGGTGCCCCATACCCATGATTTTTTCTTTGTTTTCCAGTTTTTTCTCAATTTCTGGAATCGCTTGCTCTACAGATCCGATCTCTGTAAGCATCTCCATGACACGCTCATTTGCTCCACCATGAAGGGGCCCTTTGAGTGCACCGATAGCAGCTGTTACACCTGAATAAACATCAGAAAGTGTAGCCACACAAACTCGTGCAGTAAATGTAGATGCATTCAATTCGTGGTCTGCATGAAGCACCAATGCCTTGTTAAAAGCTTCTACTTCGATATCTTCCGGATCTTTCCCGTTCATCATATATAAGAAATTCGCAGCAAAACTAAGATCTCTCTTAGGTTCTACAGGGTCTTTGCCATTACGTATGCGAGCAAAAGCTGTAACCACTGTCGGAATTTTTGCTTGTAAACGAAGTGCTTTACGTTTATTTGCTTCTTCCTCCATAACATCTGATTCGGGATCAAATAAACCTAACATGGACACAGCTGTGCGTACAGCAGCCATTGGGTGAACGGTAGATAGATCATACGACTTCAGGTGGTCCACTACTTCACTCGGAATACCCATATTCGAAATAAGTTCTGTTTTAAACTGGTTCAATTCGTTTTGTGTCGGAAGCTTTTGATTCCAGAGCAAATAAACAACTTCTTCAAAACTAGAGTTGTTTGCTAAATCATCGATATCATATCCAACATAGGTTAATTTGTCATCGATAATCGAACTGATAGTTGACTCTGTAGCTGTAATTCCTTCTAAGCCTTTTGTTGATGCCATACAATCTCTCCTTTTTAATATGTTCCATTCTTTCATTATCGGTGAGATAAACACTTGATAATAGACCTATAAATGGATTTGCAATTCATCCCCACGGCTAATTATAAAGTATTCTGAGTTCAATGTGAATTGAAACCGTTTAATTTACGATATTTTATAAACTATTGACGATTCTTGGAAACCAATGAATTCCCTGAATGTCTGCATTAAAGAGTTTACTTATGTTAGGTGGGACGAGCATGAACAAATTCCGCGTTCAGCAATTTATCCGCTTCTTAATCGTTTGCGCCGGTACACTTATCTGTATTATTGTTGCCCTTACATTGTGGCAATATTTATTTCCATTTATTTTTGCTTTTATCATTTCTTGGACGTTACAACCATTTATAAGGATTTTCGAACAGCATCTTCATTTACCGAGAACGCTTTCCATCTTGCTCTTACTTCTATCAATCGCTACCTTTGCACTCGGTTCGTTAACCTTAATCATCGCTGAACTTATTGACCAGATGCAAAGGTTATTGTCAGGTGGTGCCCACCATTACTTACAAATCATTAACACCTTACATGATAAGCTTCTTGGGTTGATCCAGCCACCATTAAACTACATTGACCAATGGCTCGGGATGATCGATTCTTCCTGGCAGCAGTCTATCTATCAATCGGCAGATATATTCCGTGAAAAGCTAAGTGTTACCGGAATGGAATGGATGAATAATATTTTACAATTTCTCAGCAGCGGGCTGGCTGGTGTACCTGAATTTACAATGACATTAATCGTCGGTATTCTTTCTACTTTTTTCCTTAGTAAAGATTGGGACATAATTCAAAATTACCTTGTCCAACAAATGAACATATCCGTCCAACATCATACATCGGCTGTATTTTCCGATTTCAAAGAAACGGTTAGCGGTATTGTAAGAGCACAAATTATTTTGATGAGTATATCTATTGCGATGATTTACGTGGGACTAGTTATATTGGACATTCCCAATGCTTTAACCATTGCCCTTGTCTCAGGTGTCGTTGATTTTATCCCTTACATTGGTACAGGTATTATTTTCATTCCATGGATCGTCTATCAATTTATAATGGGTCAATTCGAAATGACGATCTGCCTGGCGGTACTCTATATGGTGATTATCATTACAAGGCAATTGCTGGAACCAAAAATCTTAGCTTCACATTTCGGTGTCCACCCACTTGTTTTGTTAACAGGCCTGTTTGTTGGCTTTCAACTGGTGGGTATGTATGCAGTCATCGTAAGCCCGATTATTATTGCCTTTATCAAAACACTTCATACAACAGGTGTCATATCGCAGGCATGGTACTTCATTAAAGGCCAAGAATAAGAAGCTGTTCCTCAGGTCTCTAAGGAACAGCCTAGCATTATCTTCGGTAAATCGTAATGGTATTCCGGTCCACCAGTTTCATAATAATTCTGCGTATAAACGATTTAATTAAGGGTCTTGTTCTAGGAAGCAGTAAAAGAAAGCCGGTAGCATCCGTAATAAAGCCCGGCGTTAGAAGTAATACAGAGCCTACCAAAATACAGGCACCGTCCAGTAACGCATCCGCTGGTTCCTGACCAACTCCAACAGAGGACTGTACTTTGCGAATAGTTTCAAGCCCTTGCTGCTTAGCAAGCCATGCTCCAATAACACCAGTGGTTATGATCAGCAGGATCACCCACCACGCACCGATTATTTGTCCAGCCCAGATAAACAAGGCTATTTCTAATGCCGGTATAATAATAATGAGTAGAAACAACCAGCGAAACATAAGATCGTCCTTTCTGAACCTTTTTCCTTTATTATATGACAGATTCGATTTCATACCAAAAGAAAAAAGCAGAGTCTAAATTTGACTCTGCCTATTACTCTTTATTAAAGCACACTTGCATGTCCTTCATAAATATCCCCACGAGAACTATCCATCGTGATATCTGATCCATCTGTGATTTTGGTAAGCGCACCTTCCACACCTACAATAACCGGAATCCCAAGGCTCAGTCCTACAACTGCAGCATGTGAAGTTAATCCGCCTTCCTGTGTGATTAGTCCAGCAGCCCTTTCAATAGCTGGCATCATGTCACGATCTGTACCATAAGTGACAAGAATATCTCCATCTTCGACTCTGTTCATCGCTTCTTCAGCATCTTTTGCTACTACAACACGGCCATAGGCACTCTTGCGTCCTACTCCTTGGCCTTTCACGAGTACATCCCCGATGACATGAATCTTCATCAAGTTCGTTGTACCACTTTCACCTACAGGGACACCTGCTGTAATTATGACCCGGTCTCCCCGCGTTACAACTCCTGAAGCCAGTCCACGGTCTACTGCAACGTCTAGCATATCATCTGTTGAATGCGCATGAGGTCCCATTACAGCATGTACCCCCCATACAAGGGAAAGCTTACGATTGACCCGTTCGCTTGAAGTGATCGCAACGATCGGAGCAAATGGACGATATTTAGAAATCATTCTTGCCGTGTGACCACTCTCTGTTGGTGTAATTACCGCATTGACCTCAAGGTTAATGGCTGTATGGGTAACAGATTGACTGATACCGTCCGTGATCGTCATATCACTGTGTTTAGAACGTTCACTAAGAATCGCTTTATAATTTAAGCCTGTTTCTGTTTTTCTCGCGATATTATGCATCGTGCGGACTGCTTCTTCAGGGTAGTCTCCCGCAGCTGTTTCTCCTGAAAGCATAATCGCATCTGTCCCGTCAAAAATAGCATTGGCCACATCGGAAGCTTCTGCACGAGTTGGCCGAGGATTTCGCTGCATGGAATCAAGCATTTGTGTGGCAGTAATAACAGGTTTCCCAGCTTTATTACATTTTCGAATTAATTCCTTTTGAACAAGCGGGACATCCTCAGCAGGGATCTCAACGCCTAAGTCACCCCGAGCTACCATTAATCCATCACTTACTTCTAAAATTTCTTCAATATTGTCGACACCTTCCTGGTTTTCAATCTTAGGAATGATTTGAATGTGTGTCGCATCATGTTTTTCTAGAAGCTCTTTAATTTCAAGTACATCTGAGGCTCGGCGCACGAAAGAAGCAGCAATAAAATCAACATCCTGCTCAATACCAAATTCAATATCTTTTGCATCCTTATCCGTAATTCCAGGAAGGTTCACACTGACGTTCGGAACGTTTACGCCTTTTTTATTTTTTAATAGGCCATTGTTTAATACGGTTGTTTTAATTTCATTTTGTTCTGGGAGAACTTCTTCTACCAGAAGCTCGACCAGACCGTCATCAAGCAGGATTTTTGAACCTTTATGAACATCGTTAATTAATCCTGGATAAGTTACAGAGAAGCGCTCGGCATCACCTTCGATTTCTTCCATGGACACGTAGGCTGTTGATCCTTTTTCCAATTGAGCTTCGCCGCCCTTAAGTGTACCTGTCCTGATTTCAGGACCTTTCGTATCCAGTAGTATGGCTACTGTTTTTCCAGTTGCATCCGCCGCTTGACGAATATTCTTAATGCGTGCCCCGTGTTCTTCAAAATCCCCGTGTGAAAAATTTAAACGGGTAACGTTCATTCCTGCTTCAATTAACTTAGTCAGCATCTCCACAGATTCGGATGCAGGTCCGATGGTGCTTACGATCTTGGTTTTTCTAATCATATTACTTCCTCCTCAAAACATCTATTCACTTAATTAGATCGATAACTCTTTTGACAGACGATACAAGTTTAAGTCGACTGAATGCTTGGCATTTAGGATTTCCAGTATATCGTGGTCTACTAGTTCATTTTTCTCTATACCGACCATGCGCCCGGCCTTCCCTGCGATGAGCAAGTCAACAGCATAGGCTCCCAGACGACTTGCCAACACGCGGTCAGAAGCTGATGGAGAACCGCCGCGCTGGGTATGTCCTAAGACTGTTACACGTGTTTCCAGGTCGGTCGCTTCTTTAATTTTTTTACCAAATTCGAATCCACTTCCCATTCCTTCTGCCAGTATGATAATACTATGTTTTTTTCCGCGATCGTGTCCGCGCTTCAGACGGTCGATCACATCATCAAAGTCATCTTTAACTTCAGGGATCAAAATACTTTCTGCTCCATCGGCAAGACCTGCCCAGAGAGCCAAATCCCCGGCATCTCGTCCCATTACTTCAATTACATACGTCCGCTCATGGGATGTTGCTGTATCACGGATCTTATCGATCGCGTCAATAATTGTATTTAAAGCCGTGTCAAATCCAATGGTAAAATCAGTTCCAGGAATGTCGTTATCAATAGTTCCAGGCACACCAATACATGGGTAGCCGTGTTCCGTTAGTTTCTTTGCACCCATGAATGTCCCATCTCCACCGATGACAATTAATCCTTCGATGCCATGCTTTTGTAATTGTTCTATTCCCTTCTGCTGACCTTCTGCTGTTTTGAATTCTTCACAGCGAGCTGAATATAGTTTCGTCCCTCCACGTTGAATAATATCCCCTACAGAACCAAGTTCCAGCTTTTCTATAGTACCATCAATCAGTCCCTGGTACCCGTGCTGGATTCCATAAACCTCAATGTCATGGTAGATTGCCTTTCGAACAACGGCACGTATAGCAGCATTCATGCCCGGGGCATCTCCGCCACTTGTTAATACACCTATTTTTTTCATCCTCATTCACCTCAAAAAGTTATACGTATTAATCTGTCTCCCCATTCACATGTAAAGTGAAACCTCTATTCTATATCAGACTAAGCTTTAACCACTTATCCTTATTTATAGACATAAACTAGAACAGGAATACAAAGTCTTCGACCGAATGATAGCGTTACCATTCTGTAAAGATGACAAAAGTCGCACGTGGATCTTGTGCGACTTCGCAATTTAAGCTTTATTTTTACCCTATCATTATATATCAAGATGTGTATAATCACCAATTTTTTTGTATTTATTAAATCGATTTTCTAACAAGTCAGACTCACTACTTTTTTCAAGCTCCTTTAAGGACTCATCCAGCAATTCCCTTATTTGATCTGATTGAGCCTTAATATCTCGATGAGCCCCGCCGCGTATTTCCGGAATAACTTCATCAATTACGTTGAGAGTTTTCAAGTCATTGGCGGTAATCTTCATCGACTCAGCCGCTTGCTGAGCTAAGCCTGAATCTTTCCAAAGGATGGAGGCAGCTCCTTCCGGTGAAATAACGGAGTAGGTCGAATTCTCGAGCATAAATACACGATCACCAATTCCAAGACCTAAAGCACCACCGCTTCCACCTTCACCAATCACAATACAAACAATTGGAACAGTAAGGCCGGCCATTTCCATTAAATTTCTGGCAATGGCTTCACTTTGCCCGCGCTCTTCAGCTGCTCTGCCTGGGTAGGCACCCTTCGTATCAATAAAGGTGATGATAGGGCGTTTGAACTTCTCAGCCTGCTTCATTAGGCGCAGTGCTTTTCGGTAACCTTCCGGATGAGGCATACCGAAGTTCCGCCTGATATTTTCTTTCGTATCTTTTCCACGTTGGTGGCCAATTATAGTTACCGGTCGTTCCCCGAACTTCGCAATACCTGAGACAATGGCTTCATCATCTCCGTATAAACGATCACCGTGCAGTTCGAGAAAATCTGTAAATAGTTCCTCAATGTAATCAAGAGTGGTCGGGCGCTCAGGGTGTCGTGCCATTTGCACTCTATCCCACGGTTTCATTCGATCGTATACATCTTTTTCCAGCTTCTCTAATCGATTTTCTAAAGTGACGATCTCGTCACTTAAGTCCATCTCACTCTCTTCTGTTAAACGTTTTAGTTCAGCTATTTTCTCCCGAAGTTCTACTACTGGTTTTTCAAACTCCAATACGTGCTTCATGTGGCTTCGCCTCCCGTCTGATGCAGCTCGAGCACCGTTGTCAGTGTTGCTTTCATGTCATGACGGTGGATGACGCGGTCTAATTGTCCGTGCTCAAGCAAAAATTCAGCAGTTTGGAAATCATCTGGGAGTTTCTCGCGTATTGTCTGTTCTATAATCCTGCGTCCGGCAAAGCCTATTAAAGCGGCGGGCTCTGCAAAGTTATAATCCCCTAACGAAGCAAAGCTGGCTGAAACGCCTCCTGTAGTAGGATGAGTCATGACCGAAATGAACAAACCTTGCTCCTGGTGGAGACGCTGTAAGGCAATCGATGTTTTACCCATTTGCATAAGGCTTAGCACACCCTCTTGCATCCGCGCACCGCCAGAAGCCGTGAAGATAATAAACGGAATCTTTTCTTTTCTGGCTTGTTCAATGGCATTGGTAATTTTCTCTCCTACAACCGAGCCCATACTGCCCATCCGAAAACGAGCATCCATAACAGCTAACGCTGTGGGGATCCCATTTAACGCTGCTTTTCCAGTAACAACAGCTTCATTTAAGTCTGATTTCTTCCTGTCTTTCTCAAGCTTTTCCTCATAATCCGGAAACTCCAGCGGGTTATTTGAGATCATGTACTTGTCCCATTCTTCAAAAGAGTCACCATCGAACAAGTGATCAATTCTTTCGTAAGCACTTAGCCTATGGTGATGACCACAATGTGGACATACGTTATGATTTCTAATTAATTCTTTTCTATAAAATATCTTTTGACAACTTGGGCACTTTTGCATTAGACCCTCAGGTACATCCTGCTTTGCTTCCTGACTAGGGATGGATGCATACCTTTTTTTCTTGCTGAAAAAATCTCTAAGCAAGCTGATTCCTCCTTTAGGACAAAGGTTTCTACTATATACTATACAATAATGTAATCAGATAACATCACTTAATATGTCGGGGTATATTAAACAACATTAATTATGATCGAACAACGTTGTGACCTGTGCAGCAGAACCCTGTCTGATCACTGATTCCATTTCCTCATACCAGGATGCATGATAGGTAATATCATGAACTGTATGGGTGAACCCGGTAATAAATTGCCACATCGATAATAGCAAGGGATGCCTGCTTTGTTCAAATAAATAGTGAAAAAGACGCTGGTGCCTCTCACAAGAATGCTCTTCCCGTAACAATGAGGATATGACTGACAGCTGTTGATTTGACAACCTTCCAACTGACATGAATAACACTTCTTTCTCCAACATCTGCTTCGCCGTTAGCAGCTCGTCTCTGGTTCGTGAATTATTGAGTAAGAATTTAGACAATAATTCTACCATGTGATAAGGACGGTATGTTCTCATATACGTTCCCTCACCACGCCGAGTTTCAATTAATCCTAATAATTCCATTGCTCGTAAAGCCTCTCGAATGGAGGATCTTCCTACTTTAAGTCGTTCGCTCAACTCTCGTTCGGAAGGCAGTTTATCACCAGGTTTTAACTCGTGAGCTTCAATATATGACTTAATTTGTTCCAGAACCCCTTCATACACTTTCTCATTTAAAGATCGGGACACACCTAAAGCCCCCTCCTTCACACATACAATATGTAAGAACAAAAGTGCAAGCGCCCGGGCAGACAAGACAAGCGTACCATTTCAAAAACCACAAGAGAAAAGCCGGAGAGCTTTTCTCTTGTGTTACCTTCACTCTTCATCAATAAGGGTAAGTTGTCGGGTCTTTTCTGCCACTTCTTCAGGATCTACATGATGTCTGGCTACACCTGATTCCATAGCAGCCTGCGCTACACTGGCTGCAACAGCAGGTGCTACTCTTGGATCAAATGGTGCTGGAATAACGTAATCCTCATGAAGTTCCTCATCGCTCACTAAAGAAGCAATGGCTTCCACTGCAGCAATCTTCATCTTTTCATTTATACGTGTTGCTCGAACGTCAAGAGCTCCGCGAAAAATCCCAGGGAAAGCAAGAACGTTGTTCACCTGATTAGGAAAGTCGGATCGGCCCGTCCCAATTACACGTGCGCCAGACTCCTTCGCATCCTCAGGCATAATTTCCGGTTCCGGGTTAGCCATAGCAAAAATAATAGAATCATCGTTCATTTTAGAGACCATTTCTTTAGAAAGGAGGCCTCCAACAGAAACTCCGATAAATACGTCTGCTCCTTCCATTACTTCTTCTAAACTGCCACTTACTTTATCTTTATTCGTAATTTTAGCTACTTCATCTTTTACATCATTCATTCCGTTCGGGCGACCTTCGTAAATCGCTCCTTTTGAGTCACACATAATAATGTCGCGAACGCCAAAATGGTAGAGCAATTTAATAATGGCAATTCCGGCTGCTCCTGCTCCGTTAGCCACTACTTTAATTTCAGAGAAAGACTTCCCGGTAATTTTTAATGCATTAACTAACCCGGCTAGAGTTACAATCGCTGTGCCGTGCTGGTCATCATGGAAAATTGGGATATTTGTTTCTTTTTTCAAACGGTCTTCAATGATAAAACAATTTGGGGCCGCAATGTCCTCCAGGTTTACGCCACCAAAAGTAGGCTCCATTAATTTAACTGTTTGAACAATCTCATCTATGTCTCTAGTATTTAAGCAGATCGGAAACGCATCTACACCGGCAAAACTTTTAAAGAGGGCAGCTTTCCCTTCCATTACAGGCAGGGCTGCTTCTGGCCCGATATTCCCTAAACCCAATACCGCGGATCCATCACTAACGACAGCTACCATATTCCCTTTCATTGTATAATCATATACCGATTCTTTATGATCATAAATCTCTTTACATGGTTCAGCAACCCCAGGAGAATAAGCGAGGCTTAAATCTTTTGAATTTCTAACAGGAACCTTTGAGTTAGTTTCCAGTTTCCCTTTATTAGCACGATGTATATGCAGTGCTTCATCACGCAAATTTGACACGAGTACACGCTCCTTTATAACAGATAGAATAAAGCCGATTTGGTGGTCAGACCACTATTAACCTCTTCATTATAACAGATCGATTTGGGCTGTAAAGAATATGACTAAAGCTTTTATGCCCTAAGCGGGACCATTAGAATAAAATCGACTAATTTCGCGTTGCTCTGAAACAAGATTAAACCTATCTACCTTAAAATCATACCAGTAGATTATTTGAGTCGTCTTGGGCGTCTTCTAATTAATTTGTCTTACTAACCTATTATCGTAAGGCAACGGAGGATAAACCAAAAAACTCGTGTAGTTTTCGTAAGCATTCTTCAGAAACAGATAAAGAATAGGATTCACTTAATTGGTAAGTTTTGCGGTCTTCAGCCAGAAAGAGCAGTACTGGTGTGTCTCCAGGAAAATAGGTCGATAATTTATTTAATCTGGCCAATGTTTGTTTTTCTTCAGATATGCTCGTTTTTATAAACAGCCTTTGTTCGGTACGATCAGATTTCTCCTCGTTATCTAAACGGGAAATCTCATTAACCACCCATTGTTTACGGCCATTTCGCTCTTCAATCTTCCCTTCTATCACGGCAAGCATTTGTTCTGAAATCCATTGTTTCACACTTCGGTACAGTTCCGGAAAAACGACAGCGTCCATTTCTGTTGTTTCGTCGCTCACTGTCAAGAACGCCATCGGATCTCCCCGCTTCGTCCTTATCTCTTTCAGCTTTTCAATGACAACAGCTGATTTAACAGACTTTACACCTTTTTTTTGAAGAATATCTTTCAACAGTCTAATGTTCAATCGAGTAAGCTGCTGACGGTGAACCTCAAGCGGATGTTCTGATAGATAGGTGCCTAATACTTCTTTCTCCATGGAGAGCTGTTGTAAAACAGGGAAAGGATCGACTTTCAGCGTTTGTCTGCCCAATTCTAAATCTGAACTAAACAGGCCAGGCTGGTCCTGAAACTCTTTAAACAATTCCCCTTGTTCTAAAGCCTGATCGATACTGGCGAGCAGACTTGCTCGATTGTGCTGCAAATCATCAAACGCGCCTGCCATGATCAAAGCTTCAATCACTGACCTGGAAACCTCTTTGTTCCGAACTCTTAAACAAAAGTCATTTAAATGTTTAAACGGCGCCTCTTTTCTGGCATTCAAGATTGCCTGGGCAGCCTGAAAACCGATCCCTTTAATGGACAAAAAACCCAGCCGGATTGCTCCATGCTCATCACGAGCATATATATGACTTTTGTTGATCGATGGTCCTTTTATTGAAGTTCCTAAATCTTTTGCTTCCCGTAAATATGTTGATAACTTATCGCGGTCACCTATTGTTGAATTAATAAGTTCTGCTAAAAAATAAGAAGGGTAATGTGCCTTCAGATAAGCCAACTGATAAGAAATCATACTATAAGCCACAGCATGACTTCGATTAAACCCATAATTCGAAAACTTAACAATCCAGTCAAACAACTCATTTGCCACATCATCAGTGTAGCCTGTTTCTACCGTCCTCGAAATGAATTGCTCTCGCTGCTGTACAAGTATTTCTCTTTGTTTCTTACTTACTGCCCGTCTTAATAAGTCTGCCTCTCCCAGTGAATATCCTGCCATTTTCTTAGCAACTTGCATAATTTGTTCTTGATAGACGAGCACTCCAAACGTTGATTTTAGGATCGGCTGCAAATCAGGATGAGGATAATCAATTTCCTCTACTCCATGCTTTCTATTGATATAGACTGGAATGTATTCCATTGGACCAGGACGATAGAGGGCGTTAACGGCAACGACATCCTCAAAGTGACTTGGTTTTAATCGACGAAGGACATCCTTCATCCCTTGTGATTCCAGCTGAAACACGCCATTTGTTTTTCCCTTCTGTAACAGTTCAAATGATTGATTATC
This sequence comes from Halobacillus naozhouensis, assembly GCF_029714185.1. NCBI lineage: Bacteria > Bacillati > Bacillota > Bacilli > Caryophanales > Bacillaceae > Halobacillus > Halobacillus naozhouensis. The sequence goes on from NZ_CP121671.1 coordinate 2,655,749, forward strand.
GACAAGAGGAATTCCTTTAATGGAAAAATTCGAATCTCTGTAATCCTGAATTTTCTTTTCTATTCTTCTCATCAAAGAAAGGTTCCGAAGACCAAGAAAGTCCATCTTTAACAGGCCGACAGCCTCGATGTCCCCCATCGCAAATTGAGTAAGCTGAACATCACCTTGCCCTTGCATCAGGGCTGTATATTCAATAAGTGGCTGCTCACTGATCACTACCCCCGCTGCGTGGGTAGAAACATGTCGTGGCAGTCCTTCCAGTTTACTTGCCAGCTGGAACACTTTTTGTAAATGAGGAGAGGAGCGAATGTATTCTTTTAATGCTGAAGATTTTTGCACCTGCTGCCTCAATTTACTGGATGACCCTCCTTTAATATGATTAAGAATAAAGGAAGCATCCCTGTGATCCACATTCATCGTTTTAAACAGCTCCCGTAATACACTTCGTGAGGCAAAAGTACCAAACGTACAAATTTGGGCAACGTGTTCCTTCCCATATTTATTTGCTACGTACTCAATCACTTCATCACGCCTGTCGTCTGGAAAATCAATATCTATATCAGGCATAGTCAACCGTTCAGGATTTAAAAATCGTTCAAAAAACAGGTGATATTCCAGGGGGTCAACCTGTGTGATGCCTAACAAATAGCTAACGATCGAACCAGCAGCCGAACCCCTTCCTGGTCCTGCCTCCATACCAGCTTCTCTAGCATAATCGATGAAATCCCACACAATGAGAAAGTAATCACTGAAATTCATAGAGGTGATGACCTTCAGCTCATGTTCCAACCTTTCCCTTGCCTCCTGTTGATTCTCTGTATACTTTCTTGTTAATTCACGTTCACAAAGAAAGCGTAAAAATTGGGCAGAGGATTTTCCGTCCGGTACAGGGAATGAAGGGATAAGCTGCTGGTGGAGATCAAGCTGGATGTTACAGGACTCCACAATAGTTTGATTGGCCTCCAGCACTTCCGGCCACCAATCTTTATAATAATTTTCTACTTCCGCGGATGGTTTTAAATATTGATGATGACTGCTAATCTCATCAAGCGTAAATGTTTCGTCACGATCAATGGCGCGTAAACATTCATACGCCTCAGCGTCATCAGCATTAAGATAGCGAACCTCATTCATCGCTGTCACCGGTATGCCGCTTTGCATTGACCACTCTTTCAATGGGTGGTGAAGCTGCCGTTCTATGTGAACACCATAATCTTTTACACCTAAATATACCTCATCGAAATAAAGCCGCCAGTTCGACAAGTCATCCTCAACATCCTCAGTCATGCCATTGAGAATCGAAGGACCCCAGGAAGTTTCAGAAACGGAAACAATCGCAATGAGATCCGCAGGATATACAGGTATATCCTCAAGGGAAATCTCCTCTGATGCCTGCCTCAATGTACTTATAGACAGTAGCTCCTGGTAGCCTTGCTTACTTTTCGCAAGCAATACGACTGGAAAGTATTCTCCCTTATACAGTAGTTGTATTTTCATTCCTAATAAAGGCTTTATCCCTGCCTCAAGACAAGCCCTGTAAAAAGCTACGGCTCCACTCATTACGTTGTCATCTGTGAGCGCAAGGGAAGTGAAACCAAGTTCTTTCGCTTTTTTTACAAGAGAAGGGATTTGGATCGTACTGTTCATTAGGCTATATCCACTATGTACATGTAAATGTGTAAACGACATCGGAGCCACCTTCTTTCTATCTTATATTATATGGAAGTTATCCCACCTAAGAAAGCCTCCTGCATAATTCCTTAAAGCTAAGAATATTTTGAGTAATAAGTGAAATCTTTAATAACTTTTTTAGCAGAAAGAGGGACGAGATGGAAGAGGAAAGACTTATTGTATCCATGATCCAATGCTTTTTCATTGCTTTTGGTGTAATAATGGGAGGAACCTTAATCGGCAGTATTGGCAGCTTCCTCACCGGTGAAGCTCCTCTTACCTCTATGTATAGAATTGCAAAAGCCCTGCGCATTTGGGCGATCGTAGCCGCAATTGGAGGGACTTTTGACGCAATCAGCAATTTTGAAAAAGGTATATTTGACGGTTCAACGTTTGATTTGTTTAAACAAGTGATGATTATCGTCTCAGCCATGGGAGGTGTCCAAGCTGCCCTTCTACTATTCGAATTCCTGCTTGGGGAGGAGGTTACTTAATGTACATCCCTCCACAAGTTAGAAGTACCGAGTGGCGACGCTTCTTTGCAGGAATGGTATTTGGGATCATCTTCGGATATGTATTATTTGTATTTATAAATGGTCAGTTACAGGAACAGCTGCTGGAAGAAAACATTGAGTTATCGACTGACCTCAAGGACACAGAGGCGAAATACGAGAAACTGCTAAATGCGGAAGAAGAAGAAGAGGAAGAGAGAACAAAAGGACTGACAGTTCAAGAAATTGTCGTTGAATTCCAAAATGCAAAAGAACTAGAAGTGGATAAACTTACTCAGCACCAACTTTCATCCATGGTGAAAGAGCAACTTACCTCCCTCACCGGCGAGAAAATTGAGGACGCTGCCAAGCAAAGAGAACTGATAGTCTCAGCAATTGAAAACAAACGGTTTAAAGTCGACGATTTCATTTATCTATTAACTGTCGAGCAGCTCGTAATCGCAAATGAATTAATTGTAGACATATCGATCTCCATAGACCGATAGAAATGTCAGCAGGCAGATAAAGTCCTGCTGACACAATTTATTATGAACGATAAGCCAGACAAGCAGCTTCTAATTCGTTCACGATTTCATCTGTTTCATCCCAGGAATAGGCAGAAGCTCCTGCCGCCATCGGATGACCGCCTCCATTATGGTTGGCAGCAATTGTATTAACAACAGGTCCTTTCGAGCGCAGCCGCACACGAATTACGTCTTCCTCCTCCACAAAAAAAGCCCAAGCCAGAATTCCTTCGATATCGCCAAGCAACCCTACAAGCGCACTTGTTTCTGTCGCCGTCACGTTGTGTCTTTCAAGTATTTCCTTTGGGAGCCGCACTGTACTATATCCTGCTTCGTTTAAGGTAAAGTTCTGGAGCACATACCCTTTCAATTTAGCCACATTTATAGATGTTTTGTACATATTATTATACAGCTCAGGCCGGTCGAACGAATAGTTAACAAGCTCAGCAGCCGAAGTTAACGTATGGTTCGTTGTACTAGGAAACAAAAAACGTCCGGTATCACCGACAATTCCGGCATACACCAATCTCGCTGCTACATTGTTAAATGTAAATCCTAAATCAAACATTTCTTTGAAAAACGTGTATATCATTTCAGATGTTGAGCTAGCATCCGTATTGACCCAGCTCACATCTCCATAATCATCTACGACCGGGTGATGATCAATTTTGATTAGTTTATCGCCTTTCTTATACCTCTGATCATCGATGCGTGCTTGATTCGCTGTATCACAAACAATAACAAGGGCTCCCACATAATCCCGATCTGAAACCTCATCCATTTTTGCTAAGAACTGAAGGGAAGGTTCATCATACCCTGCGATCATAACTTTCTTCGATGGAAAACTGTGCTGAATCATTTCAGCCAGACCTGCCTGTGAACCAATTGCATCCGGATCTGGACGCACATGACGATGTATGATAATCGTTTCATAATGTAGAATAGCTTCTGCAATCTCTCTCATTAACATTATTTCAACCCTCTCTCTATCATTCCTGTTCTAATTAAAACACAAAAGTTAGTGCGATAGGTAGCAAAACCGTGAGAAACAAGCTACAATTAATGAGTAACTATTTATCATCAGGAGTCGATTCAGATTGATCATTTTCCCAATTATTATCCTTATCTCATTTGTGCTTTACATTTACTATAAAGTGATGCTTGTAAAGTCTCGTGATCCTTTAGAACAATCCTATATGAACAGTAAAGCGAAAGTATTCCTTGGCATCTTTGTTTTTTTCTTCGGGATCAATCAATATCTTTATTACGAAACTCAACTCTCTTTATTTATTGGAATTCTATTCCTAGTCATAGGCGGGTTCCAATTGCGGCTTGGCATGAAAATGACCCGCCATTACCGGAATGAATTTAGAAAGCACCGTGCATAACCTTGAAACTAATATTCAGGGAGAAAAACAGCTGTCTCAATCGATACGGAATGTAAATCCGATTTTGAGGCAGCTGTTTTATCTATCTATAAGCTGTGCCATTAATAATGCTTTACCAACAATAGCCTGATCATGGTGCACTTCTATATCCACTTTAGCAAACTTTCTGCCCACTTCAAGAATCTCTGGCTTAATCTGAATTTCACTCTCTAATTGTACGGGCTTAATGAAAAAGACGGATATGTTTTCAACAACCAAGTCTCCTTTTTTATGCTTGCTTAACAGCCTGCTGGTAGATTCTGTGATGAGCGATGTAAACACCCCATAGGACATAGTCCCAAGTTGATTGGTCATCTGGGGAGTCACTTTTGTTTTTAACAAGAACTCACCATTTTCCGTTTCCCCTAATTCAAGCTGGCTTGTTATGAGATCGTCAATGGTTTCTCCCACCTGAGGCTGGCGCTGAATTTGCTGCAGGGCTTTTAATACATCTTGCCTTGAGATAATCCCTTGAAGCTTATGTGCCGGGTCTACCACAGGCATAAGTTCGATCCCTTCCCAGACCATCATATGGGCAGCATTCGCTAAAGAGGTTTTCGTATGAACGATCATCGGATTCTTCGTCATAACCTTATCTATTCTAACCTGCTTTTCTTTTCCGATTACGTCTTTTGATGTAATCATCCCCACAACTCGATTCTTTGCATCCACTACAGGATACCTGCTGTGCAAAGTTTCCTCATTCAGCCGGTGCCAGTCCTGCACACAATCTTTCGTTGTTAAGAATTTTGCTTCATCGAATGGTGTGTAGATGTCATTGACTAGCACGATTTCCTTTTTAATAAGCTGATCATAGATAGCGCGGTTGATCATGGCAGCAACCGTAAACGTGTCATAACTCGTTGAAATAACAGGCAGTTTCTTTTCATCAGCAAGTCGCTTAACAGCGTCGGTAGTATCAAAACCGCCAGTAACCAATACCGCAGCACCTTCTTTTACTGCGAGCTCGTGTGCATTCGTCCGATTCCCAACAATCAGAAGCGAACCAGCTTCCGTATAACGCATCATCGCATCCAGCTTCATAGCCCCAATGACAAATTTACTTAATGTTTTGTATAACCCTTCCCTTCCACCAAGCACTTGTCCGTCTACTATGTTAATAATTTCAGCGAACGTTAATCGTTCTATGTTTTCTCTCTTCTTTTTCTCAATTCGGATCGTCCCCACACGTTCGATCGTACTAACAAGATCCTGATTTTCTGCTTCCTTAATGGCACGATATGCGGTTCCTTCACTTACATTTAGAGCCTTTGCTATTCCCCTCACTGAGATTTTACTTCCCACAGAGAGGGAGTCTATGTGGTCCAGAATCTGCTCATGTTTGGTAGCCATTTTCTCTCACCAATCTTTCCAACTGTACTAATAAATTAATCGTTGATTGTTATTATACTAGTGATACAGTTTAACCGCAATTTTTACAACATAAACAAAGGCTTACCTTTTAATCATGCTTTTTCGGAGAAAAAAAGTTGTAGGGAGGCAGAAGATTATCTAGATTTATTAGCTGAAACAAGCACAAAAAACCCGCGGAATCTCCGCGGGTCTCTCATCTCTCTAAAGTTCGATTAAATCACCAGGCTGTAACGCTTTTCCTCTCCCTGGTTTCACTTTTGAAGCAAAACCTTCACCATCTTGGTTAATTAAATCGAAGGTGTTGTAATGAACCGGGACTACTTGTTTCGCGTTAAGCCACTCTGCAGCAGTCAATGCGTCCTCTGGGCCCATTGTAAAGTTATCTCCGATTGGGAGAAATGCCAGATCAATATCATTTCGTTCGCCAATCATCTTCATATCTGTAAACAATCCAGTATCCCCAGCATGGAAAATCGTTTTCCCATCAATGGTTAATAAAATTCCTGTAGGCATTCCTGTATATATGATCGTTCCATCCTCTTCAGTATAAGAAGAACCGTGGAATGCCTGGGTGAATTTCACTTCCCCAAAGTCAAATTCCTTACTGCCTCCAATATACATCGGATGGGTATTTAACCCTTTACTTCCCAGATAAGAAGCTAATTCAAAAGGCGCAATGATTTGTGACTCATTGCGATTTGCGATTGCAAAAGTGTCCCCAACATGATCATTGTGACCATGTGTTAATAAAATCACATCAGCCTGCACATCATCGGCATTTAAATCCGTATTCCCATTATCTGAAATGAACGGATCAAACAAAATTGTTTTTCCATGAGCTTCAACTTTTACAACAGAATGTCCATGATAAGATACTTTCACACTTACACTCCTTTTCACTTTTTACCCTCCTCAATAATATTGCCATGCGTGCTCATATTTTTGAATGAGGTTAGGATCAATTAATGTATTAGGTTCAAATGAAACGGTTTCCCCGTCCCTGTTTACAATTTCCCGATCTTCATCATTTCCAAACACGGTCAGGGACTTTAATAATTCACTCGTTAGAAATTCAGTTTCCTTAGTTATCTCAAGTTGACTTACATCAATAGGTTCGCGGCTTGCCATGACAAATCCCCAATCTCCGAAACTGGGAATCCCGACATGGAAGTTTTCAATATGAAGCCCTGTAGCTGCAACCGTCTCACTGATTGTCCAATAAACTTCCGTTGCAAAGACAGGACTCGTTGCTTGAATCATGGCTGCTCCGCCAGGTTTCAAGTGATTTCTAACGAGGGAATAGAATTCTTTTGTATATAATTTATTGAGACTCTCGTTGTTCGGATCAGGTAAATCAATAATAATCACATCATAAAACTGATCTGCTTTTTCAAGAAACTGAAATGCATCTTTATTATGAACGGTGACTCTCTCATCGAGAAGTGATCCTTCGTTTAAATTGAGTAAATGATGATTTGTCTTGGCCAGATTAGTAACAGAAGGGTCGAGATCGACAAGGGTAATCTCCTCTACATCTGAATACTCTAACAACTCCCGAGCCGCTAATCCATCACCACCTCCAAGGACGAGTACCTCTTCATGGCTTTCTGCTTGAGCCATGGGAGGATGGACAAGCGTTTCGTGATAACGGTGCTCATCTGAAGAACTAAATTGAAGCGACCCATTTAAATATAGTCGAGTATCTCCCTGTTCTTTAGTCAAAACGATTTTTTGATAGGCACTTTCCTCCATATAAATAATCGGGTCCTGGTAGAGCTTTTGTTCGAAGGAAAAGGCCATCTCTTCTCCGAAAAATAATCCGCCGACTAATAATATTCCGATCACTACAGCCGCTGAGACATGAAAGACCATTTTTTTAATTTCTTGCCTAAATAGGTACAGGACGACAACAGCAACTCCAAGATTAATACAAGCGACAAAGAAAGCACTCTTCACCATACCCATTTGCGGGCGCAAATAAAAAGCGAATAGCAATCCGCCAATTAATCCCCCAGCGTAATCTGAGAACAGCACTCTTGCAGTACTTCTGCTTAATTCCACGCCAATTTCATTCGCTTTTCGAATCAAAATCGGCAATTCCACCCCGGTAAGTGCACCGACCGTAAATGTGATTAAATATAAAAATAAGGCATCCGAACCAGCCGGGGCAAATGCTGTCATGCCAAACATCATAAAGCTGGAGAATCCGCCGATTAGCGCAACCATAAATTCAATCCATACAAATGTAATGATCAATTTCTTCATCACTTTCTCGCTCAAACTGGCACCGATCCCCATACCAGTTAAAAACAAGCTGATCGTCAACGTATATTGTTTCACACCATCTCCAAGTATGTATGAGCCCAGCGCGCCGAACAACACTTCAAAAATAATGCCGCAAATCGAGACAATTCCAGAAGCCCAATAAATTACCCTGCTCTTTCTTATGGCTTCGTTATTCATTGTTTTCACTCCTACATCAAACAACCGACTTTAAAAAGGCCACTATGAATCAGTAATCCATAGCGGCTCAAAACACATTCTTTTTTGATTAGAAAGTACACCTGCGCTGTTTATGTAATGGAGGCGCCAATTACAAAAGCCAGCCCGATTGATACACCCATCGAAACAATTCCAACAGCTGTATTATTTTCTTTGAGTTTGGACTCTACAGAAAACTTCCTCATGAATAATTCAAATAACAAGTAAGTAACCATTTGCAAGACAACCCCAACAGCACCCCAAATCAAGGTATCCCATAACGTAAAGCTATGATAAATGGCAAAGGATAAGATAATACAAATCCCAATAACCTTTCCTGAAATTGACATGGCGACAGCTTGATTTCCGTTACTTATTTCGTCCCAATCCTTATATTGCTTCGTAAGCCATTCAAACAAAACTAAACCAATCACTACAACAACTACGCCTAGAGCGAAATACCCTAATGTGGCTATAAATGGTTCCATTCCATTCCCTCCTTTATTTTCCTGCACCAGGTCCGCCGCCGCGGTTTGAAGAGCCGCGAAAAGAACCGGGTTTTCCTGAGTTGTATCCTCCGTACTTGTTATAACCGCCGTAGCAATTACCTGTTGACTGACAAGTTGATGCACGTTTTCTCGCCCAATCATCAGAGTCAAGCATTCGATTCAATAAGGAGTATGCTAATAATCCTTGGAAAAAGCTCGGTGAATAATGGTTTCGTACAAATTCGTCACTGGATAATTCAATTAAGACCAGACCGGGTTCCGCATCGCTTTCCTGTAAGATTACAAAGTGCTCTGGATAAACGAGTACTTGTTTCCCATCATTTCGTTCGCTTACTTCTTCAGGTGGAATATTCTTTTTAAGGAGCTCAGTAACCTTTGGCAGCGTGAGCTCCTGTGTCATATAAATTTCAGAAATTCCCCTGTCAGTCTTGACAGTATCAAGTAAAGGAAAACCCTTTCTGATTAATTCTTCAATGGATGAAGTATCCGTGTTATTAATGTTATCAATAATTTCATTCCGGGATGGTTCCTCAGGCAGCTCTTCATATGTATCTTCTGTATATGAACCAGAAATCCCTCTTGAATCACCATTATTTCCAAACATATTCATTCCTAGAACTACTGCGATGATCACAACGATTATAACTCCGCCAAAACCTCTCACGTGCAACCCCTCCCTTCATCAAAAAATACACGTGCCCAACGTACAGTCAGGCACGATTCATCTCCCGCTTTATTACTCTTTATTCATTCTCTTTTTAAGGGCAGCCAATTCATCATCTACACTATTTTTATCATCTAAAGCATCAAACTCATCATCGAGAGAACGATTTGATTTGGAGAGATCCTCACTTGTCTCAGCCTCCGCTTCATGCTGCATGACTTTCTCTTCCATTCTTTCAAATCCCTGACGTGACTCGTCACTGCCAATGCCGGACATCGTACGGTTCATCTTCGTGCGTGTTTTCGCTGATTCTGCTCTTGCTTTAAGCGAATCCTTTTTCAGCTTCATTTCCTGATACTCTTTCTTCATTTCATCAAGTTTCTTACGAAGATTATTAGAATCCTGCTCTGCACGTTCATGTGAAGCTTTAAATTGATCAGCCTGTTCCTGATGATTGTTTTTATCTTCAAGTGCACGACGGGCTAAATCTTCATTTCCTGCTTCAATGGCTTTCTCAGCCTGCTTCATGCGTTTGTCACTTAATGCCTGTGCGTCATCATATTTACGCTTCAGCATTTTTTCATTAGCGATTTGCTTAGCCACGGCACTCTCTGCATCACGGATGTCGCTCTCCATATCTCTCATGAATTGCTCCAGCATTTTCACTGGATCTTCAGCTTTATCTAACATAGAGTTAAGCTCAGCACCGACAACCGTTTTGACCCGATTAAAAAGTTTAAACATTTCATTTCCTCCTTATTATTTAGAACCGGCTATGATTTTTATTTCATACGCTTCAATATCATATCCATAGCTCACTTCAATTTCACTGCCCCAGGATTCTAAGGATAAGTATGTTTCCTCATCATTAGAAATATACTCAGCGTAACGAGTGGTCCGGCCATTTATATTTTGGCTCCGGCCTTCTCCCGTCACATATGCTTCACCCTCCTCATCCTTATGATAAGTGGTACCTTCATATTCAATTTGCTTGGGAAAGGAATCCTGCGGAAGCTTAATTGTCTCATATATACCCAGTTCCAGCACATCATCCATCTCTGCAGAAAGCCACTTTATATTAGTACCTTCCAGTAGTTGATAAGAGTACCATTCATAAGACCCGTCACGGTAAGTAATTTTACCGACCACTTCATAATCCACAAGGTCAAATGTGACGATATCACCTACCTGAATGTTAAGAACCGTTCTTTCTTTCACTTCGGGAGTTTCTGTTTTTTTATTTGAAAACAGTTTCGAAAAGAATCCCAAATGCTCACCTCTCTTCAACTAAGACCTTGTATCTGTATGTACGGGGTGAACCCGTACTTGGTTTCACTTTATTATAACTTTTTATAAAAAAACAGCAGAACGAAAGAAAGTCCTACTATTTGACAAGTTATGCTTTTAATAATTCATCCGCACTTGCATAATCAAGGCCATGGGCTTCAGCTACTGCTTGGTAGGTTACATAGCCGTCAAGAGTATTTATTCCTTTAAAGAGCGCTTCATTATCCTTGCTTGCCTGTTTGTACCCTTTGTTGGCAAGCTGCAGGGCATAAGGAACCGTCACGTTTGTCAAACCGATTGTTGATGTTCGCGGGACTGCCCCCGGCATGTTGGCTACAGCGTAATGTAATACTCCATGTTTTTCATATGTCGGATTATCGTGTGTTGTAATTCGATCAGTTGTTTCAAAAATCCCCCCCTGGTCGATGGCAACATCAACAATGACTGACCCTTCAGGCATCGATTTCACCATTTCTTCTGTTACAAGTTTAGGTGCTTTTGCCCCCGGGATAAGGACAGCTCCGACAACCAAATCCGACTCTTCAAGTGCTTCTTGGATATTTAATGGATTGGACATCAACGTATTAATGTCTGAACCGAAAATATCATCAAGCTGCCGCAAACGTTCAGGGTTCAGATCGATGATCGTAACATCAGCTCCTAGTCCCATTGCAATTTTGGCTGCATTTGTTCCTACAACCCCTCCACCTATGATGGTTACTCTACCTCTTCTTACACCAGGAATCCCCCCAAGCAGAACGCCTCTTCCACCATGAGATTTTTCTAAGAACTGCGCTCCGATTTGAGAAGCCATTCGCCCAGCTACTTCACTCATCGGAGTAAGCAAAGGCAATGAACCATTAGCCAGCTGTACCGTTTCATAAGCAATGGCAACCACTTTTCGATCGATCAAAGCTTTTGTTAATTCTGGTTCTGGAGCTAAGTGTAAATAAGTAAATAAGATAAGTCCTTCATAAAAGAAATCATATTCTTCTGGAAGCGGCTCTTTCACTTTCATAACCATTTCCTGCCCCCATGCTTCTTTTGCTGTGGAAACGATTGTAGCACCAGCTTCTTTGTATTGCTCATCTGTAAAGCTAGACCCAACACCTGCATTTGTTTCAACAAAAACCTGATGTCCGGAATTCTGTAAAGTAATCACTCCGGCCGGTGTCATAGCAACACGGTTTTCGTTATTTTTCACTTCTCTGGGCACACCTATTTTCACGAATACTCAACCTCCTACTTCGATTCGACCAGGGTAAACCTCACTTCCTGTCAAAATCAGCTATAACTTCATTTTTTACAAGTGAACAGAAGACTATTCTGTAAGCCCTTTCATTGTATCAAATTCATGTAAGAAACTGTAGTCATGGTCAAAAAAATGAAGGATCTTCTTTCAACGATATCGATTAATGACATCTAGCCCACCCGTGACTTCATAAATGGTCCCCGTTATCATATCTGACTGTTCTTCACATAGAAAGGCGATCGTTCGGGCTATATCCTCACCGGTTCCAGGTCTGCCGATCGGTGTTTTATCACCTTTTATTTTTTTGCCTTGTTCGATAGTCGCTTCCTTCATATCACCAGTAATATTGCCTGGACATACCATGTTCGATGTTATACCATTTTCAGCTTCTTCAAAGGCGATCGTTTTCGTTAATGATACTAAACCAACCTTCGCAGCAGCAAAGGCTGAGCGGTAGATCCACCCTGACGAGGTACCTGCCCCTTGAAAACCATAGTTAATAATTCGTCCAAACGCTTGAGTCCTCATAACAGGAATAATCTGTTTGAGTAAATAAAACGCAGCATCAAGATTCCCTCTGATCATATCGTTCCATTCGTCATCGCTGTAATCGACCAGCTTCTTTCTTTCAAAAATATAAGGGCCTGCATTATTGATCAGAAAATCTATCCGTCCAAAGCGGCCTACTGCTTTTTCAACCAGTTGTTTCAAATCAAATTGAGAAGTAACATCTACTTGAACCAACTGTATTCTATCTGATAGTTCACTATATTGTTCCAATAGCTCCTTAGCTTTCTTTTCATCTGTTCGATAAGTGACGGTAACCGTATGATCTGCCTTGAGAAATTGCTCTGTCACTTTCTTCCCCAACCCTTTTGTCCCTGCTGTAATGATTGCGTGCCGCATATGTATTCTCCCTTCTATTATCAGGTTGCTTATGTTCGATTTCGTTATGATCACTCTGTATGGGAAACATAGTTCCTTTTTTCGCCTTGGGTGTGAATACTGACCGTTTATACATATACTGTACTATAAACAAAGATTAAGGTTCAGCTAAATTGCCTCTATATGTATATTACGGAATATGAAAAAAATCACTAACCGCTTCATATGTAAGCACTGTCACAACTTTTATCGTGTTATAATAAAGGTAATTAACGGAAGGGAGAGTTCATGATGACATTTGAGTACAAAGATATCGTCGTCGCCGTTGATGGGTCTGAAACTGCGGAGGTAGCCTTTAATAAGGCCATCGATATCGCTAATCGGAATCAATCAAAATTGATCCTTGCCCACATTGTCGACACTCGTGCGTTTTCAACCGTAGAAGCATACGACCGTTCGCTTGCTATTCGGGCCGAGAAATACGCCACGGAATTACTTGAGGATTACCGAAGCAAAGCAGAAGCTGCAGGTGTAACCAATGTAGTGATTGATATTGATTACGGTTCCCCTAAAGTGAAAATCGCCAAAGATGTCGCTCCCAAGCACAAAGCCGATTTAATCATTTGCGGGGCTACTGGCTTAAACGTCATGGAACGCTTCTTTATCGGCAGTGTTTCCGAGCACATCATAAGATATGCGAGTTGCGATGTACTCGTGGTACGTGAAGATAACGCGGAAGAAGAATAAATGAAGCTAATTTCAGTATCTTTTTTCATTGGCTCCATACGAGAGAAGATGCTCGACTAAGAACATCCTCTCTCGTTTCTGCCAAGATGCTTATCTTTGTTCTTTCATTCAATAATCTTTCTGCACTTCTCTTACTACGTGAGTGATCTCGGGTAAGACCAGACTGTCCATTGCTAGTTTCACTGCCCCGCTCGACCCTGGTGTAGAAAAGACAGCCGTTCTGCGGGCTACACCGGCTGTTGCTCGGGATAAGAGCGCAGCCGAACCAATGTCTTCCGTATAACTAAGCATCCGAAATAACTCACCAAAACCAGGAATTTCTTTATCAAACATTGACGTCACGGTTTCGATCGTCACGTCTCTCTTTGCTATCCCCGTGCCCCCGTTAGTTAACACAACATCAATTTGTTCGTCCATAATCCCTTGCTGCACTGCATCCCTTATGGTGCTTATCTCATCTTTAACTATTAGATAATTGTTAACTTGATGATCCTTGGCTGTGAGCTTTTCGATCATTAATCGTCCACTCTTATCCGTTTCTTTCGTCCTTGTATCGCTAATAGTAACAACCATACAGCGCACTGCATGAGGTGCGTTTTGCTTGTGTTGCTCCACAGCCATTCTCTAGACCTCCTTCTCCATTAATAAATGACGGTATTGGTAAAATTTCATAGCGAATTCAGTCATTTGCTTCGTCAATTGGTAGTTGGAATAAGCCCCGACCGCTACACTAATAAGAGGAATGCCCTGGAATAGCTTTCTTTTGAACACGAGGATAAACAATGACTTGAATGCCTGCTTCATAGGCTGCTCAAACCATGTTTCATCCGTGAGCTGGTCCTCTCCTTCATATACATAGGGATGCTGAGTCAACTTGATTTCCTCTATCAATTGATCCCAAGCAGCTTCTTGCAGTCGCTTAGGCAGCATAGCTGCATGAAACACTTTAAACGAAATCATCATCTCATAGGGGTGATTCATCTCGTGACCAAATGTCAAGCCAACTAGCTGAACTGCCCGCAAATTCAATATGGTCATAAGCGGGAAGTCTATCCCCAGTAACAGCCACCCTCCCGTACCAGTTAACCCGCCTTGAGCAAACGAATACAAACGGCCTCTGGCTACCTGCTGATCTGCTATGTACGTTAGTTGATTGACATCAAGCTGCTTCATGTCTTCAATGTGAGTGACATTTGACTGAAAAATCCGCCCAACCATTAATATGCGTTCACGTGCATCGTTTTGGAAAGCAGAACTCTGAAGAAAAGCATGGGTATGAAATAGCCAGCCATCCAGTTTTGAAAAGAACTTTTGCTTTACTTCCGGACTGATGCGGCTAAAGGAGTCACGGATCCAATCATCGTACATCATCTCAAAATCATTGGCTTGATAACTCGACTGGTGCTCCCGCCACGTTTCAATCCCCTCTATCACTCTTTTCTTTGTCAAAAACACCCCTCCTTCAATACCTTTCACTAGCCTAATTGTAGCTCGTATCGATGAAAAATGAAAATGGTTTAGGAAGGTTGTTTATTCAAAAAAAGAGTTAGACATCGACTGTCTAACTCTTCTCCGATTTATAAGCCTTTTTCAACTGTATCGCGAGCAATCATAACCTCTTCATTCGTTGGAATGACCATCACTTTAACAGGAGAATGCGGATAATTGACAAACGCTTCTTTCCCACGCACCTGGTTAAGAGAAGGATCCCAATAAACTCCCATAAACTCTAAGCCTTTTAACACGCGTTCACGAATGGATGTACTATTTTCCCCAACACCTGCTGTGAAAATAATCCCATCAATCCCATGCATACGAGAAGCGTAGGAACCGATGTATTTGTGAATGCGATTAGCAAAAACCTCCAGCGCAAGTTCAGCACGCTCATCCCCCACTGAAGCTTTTTCCTCAATGTCACGCAAATCACTTGAGAAACCTGATAAAGCAAGCATTCCACTTTCTTTATTTAGCACATTCATCACTTCATTTGCTGATTTCCCTGTTTTATCCATAATGAATGGAATAAGAGCAGGATCAATATTTCCTGAACGAGTTCCCATCGTAACTCCGGCAAGTGGTGTGAATCCCATGGATGTATCAATAGATTTGCCACCTTCAATTGCTGCAATACTTGCACCATTTCCAAGGTGACAGGAAAGCAGACGAAGCTGTTCTACAGGGCGTCCAAGCATTTCCGCTGCACGCTCAGAAACATACTTATGGGATGTACCATGGAAACCGTACTTACGAATTCCATATTGCTCATAATACTCGTAAGGCAAGCTATATAAGTACGATTGTTCCGGCATCGTCTGGTGGAACGCTGTATCAAATACAGCTACATGAGGAACATTTGGCATTAGCCCCCTGAATGCTTGAATTCCGGTTAAGTTAGCAGGATTGTGCAGTGGAGCAAGGTCAGATACATCCTCAATTTCCTGGATGACTTCATCCGTGATCAAGACAGAATCACTGAACCGCTCTCCTCCGTGCACGACACGGTGTCCTACCCCATCGATTTCGTCAAGTGATTGAATAATTCCATGACCTGTCAGCTTATCTAAAAGTAAAGAAACAGCTTCACTGTGGTCGGGAATTTCTGTTACAGTTTTATCTTTTTCACCATTAAACTCTATTGTAAATACAGCATCATCTAGTCCGATTCGCTCTATAAGTCCTTTTGTCACGACGGTTTCCTCCGGCATTTCAATCAATTGAAACTTTAAAGAAGAACTGCCTGCATTTATCGCAAGAATATTATTCAACGTTGCTCATCCCCTTAAATATAGGTTCGTATCTTTCTGCCAATACCATTTAACCACCAGCCAGACTCGTTTTCAAGGTCTAAGGAATATGATAACGTTTACTTGATATATTTCTTATTTTCTCACTTTTCTATCGCTTTATAATCTTGAAACCACTGATTCATTTGAGCTAGAATATCCGCCATTGCGTCCGGATTCTTAAAGGACGGAAGCTGAACGAGCAATGCTTGCTTAGGTGCTGTTGTGGATTGACCTTTCTTTTGCAAAATTAAGATGCTTTTTCCGTGCTTCTCATCCTTGAATAGAGAGTCTGATAGCTGCAGCATCCCGACTATATGGGCTTCTTCCCTAAGAAACTCGTTGAGTTGCTGAGATTGATCACTGTCAAAGAGGAAGTTCGGTACAATAAACATTAAATAACCGCCGTCTTTCGTATAGTTTAACCCTTGTTCAATAAATAAATGATGGGCATACGAATGATCTTCTTCCGCCTTAAGCTTGTACTGTTTAGCCTGGCCATCATCAGGATAATAACCAACTGGAAGATCAGCAAACACAAAATCTACCGGTTCCATTAAAAATGGACGCAGACTATCCTGATGGAAAAACTCAACATGATTTTTTTGCAAGTTCGCATTAGCTAAAGCCAGTTGGATCAATGTTTGGTCTACTTCACTTCCGTAAGCTGTAATCTCCATATCAAGTTGATTGATGACAGCCGTCATTAAATTCCCTGTCCCGGCGGCTGGGTCAAATAATTTCAACTGCTCTTCACCTTCAAATAGCTTAGATGCTATATACCCCATAAACATAGCTACGGAATCGGGTGTAATGAGGTGCTGCTGTTGCGTTGCATCTTTCATTCCTTTTAATATTCCCAGCTGTATGGCTTTACGTACTTCCTCTTTGCTATATTCATCACTCTTTATTTTCACCAGCTGATTATTTAATTTAGTTGAGAGCTGGTCATCTATATCCTCAAAAGGCTGTCCGTTAAACAACGTATCCAGTGTTTCAGCAATTCCCTCCAGGTACGTAACATTCAAATCCATTTCAATGATTGTAGCTGTTTCATCGATCCAAATATATAATGCCTCTACGTTTTCTTGTTTCATCATGATCCTCCTGTCTCCATCATAACCTTATTTCATACGAAAGGAACGCATTGCGAATCTGCAAGGTATGCGTTCCTCAAACGTGCTTAATTCTAATTCTAACCATACCGGAAATAGGCATCCACTTCAACACTAAACCATCTCAAATACATGACTTCCCCAAGTCACCCAGACCGATCATCTATCCATTTAATTGCCTAAATGGTAAAATACATGGTGAATGATATGAAGGAGGCTTTCTCAGATGGATAACCAACGCAGAAATCTCTATTTTTATTACCACCCTGACCCTGAGCTGGAAGAGAAACTGGAACCACTTTACCGGCTGGCAAAAGAAAACGACTTTACGCTTGTAGACGAATCAAAAGATGCAAATATCATCGTATCGGTAGGTGGAGACGGTACTTTCCTCCAGGCAGTAAGAAAGACAGGCTTTCGACAAGATTGTTTGTACGTCGGAGTCAGGACAAAAGATGAAGCCGGATTGTATTGCGACTTTAATCTTGATCATTACAATGACATGGTTCATTCCATGCTGCACGCCGAACTTGAAGTCAGACGTTTCCCGGTTATTGAATCTACGGTAAATGAAGAATCGAGCTATCTTTGTCTTAATGAATGCAGCGTTCGTTCTACATTGATTAAATCAGTCGTTATCGATGTTTATATCGATGAGATTCATTTCGAGACGTTCAGAGGAGATGGCCTTATCGTAGCCACACCAACAGGTAGTACTGGCTATAATAAATCAACCAAGGGAGCTGTAGTTGATCCTAAACTTCCATGCTTCCAGGTCAGTGAACTTGCCTCATTGAACAATAATCGGTACCGGACACTTGGGTCTTCCTTTATTTTAAGTTCAGAACGTACTCTTCGTTTAAGCGTTCGGCAGGACGGCAATGATTACCCTATCATCGGCATGGATAACGAGGCATTTTCAATACGAAACATTCAAGATATCACTGTGAAATTAAGTGATAAGGTTATTAAAACAGTCAAGCTGAAAAATAACTCTTATTGGGAACGGGTTCAGCGCACCTTTCTATAAAAGGATTCATTTGGAAAAGCCGGGCAGACGATCGCCTGGCTTTTCATTTATACTCGCTGATACATAATTTCACCATCTACCACAGTCATCATTACCGTTGCATCGGTTAATTCATGCGGCTTAAGAGCAAATAAATCACGGTCTAAAACAGTAAAATCGGCAACGTAATTTTTTTCAAGGATTCCATGAGCATCTTCTTTCCCCATCGCATAAGCGCTCCCCTTCGTGTATAAAGAAACAGCCTCATAAACCGTCAGGCGCTCCTCGACCTGATACACTTCATTGTCGTAGGTGGACCTGCGATCGACTGCAGCCCGAATTCCAAGTAATGGATCGATCTCTTCGATCGGTGCATCCGAGCCACCTGCACAAACAATCCCTTCATCCAGCAAAGTTTTCCAGGAGTATGAGGTTTTTAGACGAACAAGACCGAGACGATCCATCACCCATGGGAAGTCTGAAGCAACAAAAGTCGGCTGAATATCAAGAATGACATTAAGCTGCTGGAGCTTGTTAATGAGAGACGGACTTAAAATTTGTGCATGGATAATCCGATCTCTCTCTCCCGTCTGAATCGGGTGTTCCATAATTACCTCAGCAATTGCCTCTACTGCTGCATCCCCGATTGCATGAACGGCAACAGGCATCTGTCTTTGTCGTGCTTTAAGGACGAGTTCTTTCAACTGTTCACGAGTATAGATAGCTACACCTTGATTCCCTTTATCATCGGCGTAATCTTTTGTGAGCCAGGCAGTTCGTCCACCAAGCGCTCCATCCGCGAATATTTTCATTGCCCCAAGTTCAACAAAGTCCGTACCTTTTTTAAAACCTAAACCCTCTGCATCCATATCCTCTATAACTCCATGATGTACGAGCAAATGAGCCCTGAATTTCACATCTTGACCATTAATGACATCGGTAAAGACGTCAAATGTTTTCTTAAAGCCTCCATAATAATTGAGATCCTCACTATGACCGCCCACCAGTCCGTGTGCATGCATATCACTGACAGCAAGCTCTGTTGCTTTTCTTAAATAGTGGGGGGTCACTTCAGGTGTTGCCTTTTTAATTAATTCCTGTGCTTGGTCATGAAAGTACCCTGTTAGTTCAAGGTGTTCATCTCGCACAATCACTCCGCCTTGAGGGTCGGGTGTTCGCTCTGTAACACCTGCAAGTTCCATTGCTTTTGAATTGGCTAATAAGGCATGACGGCAGACTCGCGTAAGCATCATAGGATGGTCTTTAGTGAGTTCATCTAACTCTTTTTTATGTATAATTCGTTTGTCTTCCCATTGGTTCTCATTCCATCCTTCTCCGATGATCCATTTACCTTTTTCAAGCTGTTCAGCATGAAGGCTTAAAGCTTGCTTCACTTCCTCAGCAGATTTCATAAATGACAAATCAAGCCGCATTAATCGTTCTCCATGCCCGATGATATGAAGGTGACTGTCTGTAAAACCAGGGTACATCACAGCACCCTTTAAATCGATTTCTTCTGTTATCGAAGGCTGATATGCAGCATAAAGTTCCTGGGTGTACCCTGTCGCTACAATCGTTCCTCCATCAGAGATAACGGCCTCTACCCAGTCTCCTTCTTCTTTCATCGTATATATTTTCCCACCATACCATAACTTCATATGTCTGCCCCTTCCCATTATTTTTATATTTACCATACAGGAATTCACATCACATTGTAAATTAAGAGGCAGACGCAATTTGCCTATCGCGCTTATCATCAAACCCATCATATACTACGAAAGCCCACCATGCTAAGCGCATCGTGGGCCTTTTTCTAAAGTAATTCATCAAACTCATCTTTTTCCGTTTGGTTTCGATCCATTTCAACAACAACGGATTGATTGATAGCCTCTGCAATATCCTGACTAAAATCAACTTTGGATTCATAAAAATTGGCTTTTTCTCTTGTGGGCTTCGTTTTAGGAGCTTTCGGTACAAAGATGGTACAACAGTCTTCGTAAGGCAGCACAGATATATTATAAGTACCGATTTTCCTGGAGACCTCGATAATTTCAAGCTTATCCATTGCTGCTAACGGGCGAAGGATCGGCAAGTTGGTTACTTCATTAATCGTGTTCATGCTTTCCATTGTCTGGCTAGCCACTTGGCCAAGGCTTTCCCCGGTGTTTAAGGATAGAATTCCCTCTCGATCCGCTAGTTGCTCACTAATTCTCATCATCATTCTTCTCATGATCGTCATACTGTAACCTTCAGGCATTTCCCGGTGAATTTTTTGCTGGATGTTCGTAAATGGGATGATATGGACTTTAACCTTCGTACCATATTTGGAAAGTTCGCCTGCGAGGTCCAGCACTTTTTGTTTAGCCCGCTCACTTGTATAAGGTGGGGAGTGAAAATGTATCGCCTCTAGTTCAACTCCACGCTTCATTGTCAAAAAACCGGCTACAGGACTATCTATCCCTCCTGATAGAAGCAAGAGTGACTTGCCAGATGTCCCAACAGGGAGACCACCTGCTCCAGGGTAATCTTTTGCTGTAATATATGCGGCTCCATTTCTTAACTCTACTTTTAACTCAACATCAGGGTTATGAACGTCAACAGTGATCCCTTCTGTATTCGAGAGCACATAACCTCCGATAATATGATTCAGATCTTGAGAACCAATCGGAAAATCCTTGTCCGCTCGTTTTGATGAGACCTTAAAGGTACGTGCCTCTGGTGCATCGTTTATGGCATATAGGGCCGCCTGTTTAATTTCTTCCTCACTCTTATTAACTTTAATAGCAAAACTTAATGTATGAATGCCAAAAACTTGCTGACACTTTTTCATGACAGGATGAGGGTCTGTCCCGTTTAAAAGCACATACATTCGCTCTCTTTTTTTAGAAACCCGAACACTTGGAAACTCTTTTAACTTTTTAATCAGGTTACTTTGCAGTTTACTTTCGAATTTCCTCCTGTTCTTCCCTTTTATAAACATTTCACCATAGCGAATTAATATATGATCAAATTCCATAGTTACCTCCTTATTGATGCGTTACATGAACAACCGCACTTTTTAGTGCTTGTACAAACTGATCGATTTCAGCTTTTGTATTTTGATAAGATAAGCTTATTCTCAGAGAAGATGTAGACCTTTCAGCTTCTAACTTGCACGCCTCTAATACAGCACTTACATCTGACTGCTTAGAAGAACAAGCTGATTTTGTTGAAATATATATTTCGTTCTCGGCAAGTTTATGGATGAGCACTTCCGGTTTAAAACCAGGCAGTGAAATATTAACGATATGCGGTGCACCATTTTCAGGGGAATTTATCACCAAGCCATCAATTTGCCGGAGTTGTTGTTTTAAATCACCTTGCAACGCTTTTAACTCCTGCAAATGGTCCTTCTCCTTCTGCTTGATTAACCTTATAGCCTTAGCCAAAGCTACGATTCCCGGAAGATTCTCTGTGCCAGCCCGCTTCTCTTGTTCTTGCCTTCCTCCATGTAATAAAGGAAACAAAGAAACATTTTTCCGAACAAAAAGTGCTCCTGTTCCTTTTAAACCGTGAATTTTATGACCAGATATCGAGACTAAATCAATACTCCAATCCTTTATATGAATGGGTACTTTTCCTAGTCCTTGGACATGATCGACATGGAAAAACAACTTGGGATACTTGTTAGTAAGCCTACCGATTTCCTCGATAGGCTGAACGGTTCCTATTTCATTATTTACAGACATCACACTGACTAAGATCGTGTCCTTACGAATAGCTTTATCAATTTCGTCTGGATCAACATGGCCTGCTTCATCTACGTTCACATACGTTACCTCAAACCCAAGTGATTCCAACGAATGGAAAGCTTCAAGAACGGATGGATGCTCTATTGTAGTCGTAATCAAGTGTTTCCCTCTATTTTGATGCTTCAAAGCAATTCCCTTTATAGCCAAATTATTCGCCTCTGTTCCTCCTGAAGTAAACAACACTTCACTGGCCTCAAGTTCCATCAGGTCAGCTACTAGTGTCCGGGATTTTGTAAGCAGCCTTTCAGCGTCACTACCTAGCTGATGAACGGAAGATGGGTTAGCATAAAAGCTTTCAGCAGATTTCATGAAGCTCTCAAGAACCTCTGGCAATGGTTTAGTTGTAGCACTATTATCTAAATATATCAAAAGGAAGCACCTCTTTCCTATTTCGCAGTACATTATCGTACCATAACAAGCGGGCAAATTAAATGTTTATACTCAAAAATAAGAGCTAGCACCCATTCGAGGATACTAGCTCCGTTAATCGTGCCTATTTATTTTAAACGGGTACTTGCTCTCCTTCTTTGATCCGGCTAAGTGCCTCTGGATCCACTTCATTAATGGCCGAACTAGCTCTATTCAACGCTTCTTCATAACGATAGGATCGGAAATCATTTTCCGCTTCAAGTAATTCAGCTGCAAGCAGTGGGTATTGACTGCGATATCGATTCCCATACTGGATCAACCGTTCTACGAGGTGAGCTTTTGTAATAACAATCTCAGCTTCTTTATTTATCGCTTCTGTTTCCTCAATAGCTTTTTCAAGCTTAAGATTTACTTCTGCCATATCAAGCGGCTGAGTCTCCAAACTTCGAAAAACCTCATCAATATCTTCGCTAGCTCTTTGCATTCCTTCAAAGAAATAGATGGGGATTCCTGGTAAATTACTTCTCTTCAATCGGCGATGGGTATCGAGGATCAGCTGCTCCATTTCGGACAGTCTATTCTTAGCATCCATTTCATCCTTTCGAAGGGTTTGAATCCGTTCATTGAAAGTACTATGTTTCTCTTTTACCTCTTCTAGTTGTTCCTGTGCTTCTTCAAGTTCTTTACGCAGCTCCGTAAAAGATGTTTTCCCATCTTCGAGTTTTTTATCGAAGCTCAAATACTTCTTCTTCAATAACATCATAGATTGGTCAATACTATGGTACGTATCAACGTCATCCGTTTCCATTTGATAAGTTATTTGTAACCTTTCTAATTCTTGCTTCGTTTCTTCGAGTATGGTTTCTAACTTCTCAAGTGAGGCCTGAAAGGATGGATGCTGTTGTCCTACAAATGTATGAGCTAGGGCTTCTTGTTCCAGTGTTTGATAGATTTCTTGAACTCGAACCTCTATCTCATCAATAAGAGATTGCACATCTTCTTGATCTCCCTTTTCTAAACGTTCGACAGCATTTTTCAATTGTTCTTGATAATTTTCCACCTCTGGCTCTAAGCTTAGATGAGAGACACGATAGCCGTCTTCTTCCATGTCTTTAATTCCTGCTAGGAGCTCAGTTAACTGTTCTGGAAGTTCCGTTTGACTTTTTTTCAGACGGTCAGGGAAAACAGCTGCTTCTTCAGATAAAAGGCTAAGCTTTTCACGAATAGAGTGAACAAGGTCATTTGCCTCCAAATAGTTCCCTTGCTCGATTTCCTCTTCGTACTGCATTAATTCAGTCTCAAGTTCTTCGGTTCTCGTTTCAAAAACCTGAACCGCTTTACCGTATTGATAACGGTTATGTATCAGCTTCTTCTTTAGTTCCTTCAGGTCGGGCGCCAGAGATTCAAGTTCCAAACGGCTGCTTTTCTCCGAATCAAGCAGCATTTCCAATTCATCGAACATCTCTTCAATATCCCGCTCAACTGATTTCAATTCATTTTCTGTGTGGTTCAAGGCTTTTCTTACCCGCTTAAACCGATAACGGTCAGCTGCCTCTTCCGCATCAAACAAATGCTCTTCTAAATCAGGAAGTTCTCTGGTTAGAATTTGATCCCAGCGGTTACGCCACGTCTCAAACCGCTCCTGGGTTTGACCCGAAAGGTTTAATGATTTTACACGGGATAGTTCCTCTGTCACATTTCGATTCATGATATCCATCTTCCATCCTTCTAAACGGTCGACTTCATCATACACTTTTTTTCGCCAGATCAATCCAATGATGATCAGTGCGATTAGTACTAGAATGCCCCCAATGAAGTACCTCATAAACAGCCTCCTTACAAAATGCACGTTCACGGATCATTACGATCATATTAATAAAATTTAGATACTTCTTATGATATCATGTATGTAATCATTTTGGCTAAAATATTTCAAATTTATTAACATATTGACAATTAATGCAAGGAAAGCAGGTGAAAGTTTATGATTGACGGTCACGTACACTCTCCATATTGTCCACACGGGACTTCTGACTCCTTTGATTCCTATGTGGAAAAGGCCATTGAATTCGGGTATGATTCATTGACGTTTACTGAACATGCCCCTTTGCCCTCTTCCTTCATTGATCCTGTTCCATTAAGAGACAGTGGGATGGATGCAAATGCGCTTGAATCATATATCAGGGATTTAGAAAAAGTGAAGAGATCCTATGCTCCTGATATTAATGTACAGATAGGACTGGAAGTTGATTATATTCGAGGATTTGAGAAAGAAACTGAGAGTTTATTAAATGAATACGGACCTTCCCTTGACGACAGCATCCTATCTGTCCACTTTCTCCCCATTCATAATGATTGGTACTGCATAGATTACAGTTCGGATATGTATAAAAGTGCTCTTGCGGCTATTGGTGATCAGTGGCAACTCTATAAACTATATTTTGATATACTCCTTCAATCTGTTTTAACTGATTTAGGCTCCTTCAAGCCGAACAGGATTGGACATATGACCCTTATTAAAAAATTTCAGAGGTTATATGAACCGCCGCAAGGATGGGAACAAATGGCTGAATCCTTACTTGAATCTGTCAGGAACAAAGGGATGACTCTTGATTATAATGGAGCCGGTATAAAAAAAGAACAATGCAAAGAAGCCTATCCGCCAATAAACATCGCTCGGAAGGCTTCCGCAAAAGGAATTCCGCTTATTTATGGTTCGGATGCACACAACAGTTCTTCGTTAAAGCAAGGCTATTCATCTATTGACACTTCTATTATACGCTAAAGACCCGCCTCGCCTTCAACGCTTTACGTTCCATCATGAGTGAACTGTAAACGTCGATAAAATGAGAAACAGAAGTATCTGTTAAAAGGGACTCCTGGAATTCAAGCGGCATTACAAATGGAGCATTTAACAGACCTTTTAGCTGTACCAAGCATAGCTTTTCTTTATAAGTAACCTCAAGTTTGCTCGATTTATTAAATAGAAGTTTTGTGAAGAGATGGTTCTCTTTAGCTAAATAGGTGACTAACATTTCTCTGGCAAAAACAGTGTTCAACGTTAATTCACGATTCACCAAACAGGAAAGTTGATAATGTTCCTGCTTATATTGTAAAATTCTTTTCACTAATGATTCTAAATTTTGCTCCAAATTTGCATTTAGTTCTTGCTCAATCATCTCAAGGTACGGTTCAAAGTAATGAACGGCTAAAGACTCAAACAACCCTTGTTTACTCTTGAAATAGTAATGAATCAATGACACGTTAACCTGTGCACGGTTGGCGATATCCCGGACAGATGTTCCGTTAAACCCTTGACTATAGAAAAGCTGGCTGGCGACATCTAACACCTTTTGTCTTGTTGTATTTTGACGGTTCATCATTGAATTCCTCCTTACTAGAGGAGTTCCCCATTATCCGTTAAAATCCTTTAAGAATCGTACATCAATTCCCGACATTCCGGCAGGAATCCTGTCGAAATAATTAAATCATAGGAGGCTTTATCATGTTTCAGACCACACAGTATAAAGGTACAAAACAAGAACAATATCACCTGCTCATTAAACAGCTTGATGCACTGCTCGAGGGTGAACCCGATCAAATAGCCAACCTGGCAAATGCATCTTCCTTGCTTAATCAATTTCTAGAAAATGTGAACTGGGTCGGTTTTTATGTGTGGAGAGAGGATGAGCTGGTCTTAGGACCATTCCAGGGGCTCCCGGCATGTGTCCGTATTCCAGCTGGTAAAGGCGTCTGTGGAACTGCTGTTTCGGAAGGTACCTCTCAACGAGTTCACGATGTGAATGCTTTCCCGGGACATATTGCTTGTGATGCAGCCAGCCAATCAGAAGTTGTCGTTCCTATCTTCAAAGATGGTTCTATATACGGTGTCCTCGATATTGACAGTCCGTCTGTAGGCAGATTTGACGATACAGATGAAGAATTTCTATCGTTATTCGTTAAAACTCTTGAAAAACATCTTTAATAGTATGATTTAGGCTCTCTTAATAACTTAATAACAGATTACAGCCGCTCTTCTATATGATGGAGCGGTTTTATTGTTTCTTATTCGAGAATTTAATGTAAGCTAATAGTCTGGACAGGATTCATCCTTGACTTATATCTATAAAAATTCTATAATAGCCTTTGTGTAAAATAAATGGCAGCCTATGTGAATCCGGCGACTGTCTTCATTTTGTTCCTCGTTTAAGAGGTGCATCGCGTAACTCTCTGCTGCTGGAGCGATGGTGCATGAAAACAAAATGTACAGCGTTACAAGGAACACACTGTTTTTATTTTATGCAAAATAAAATAAAAGAGGAGGAAATACCAATGGCACGTTATACAGGATCAACCTGGAAAAAATCACGTCGTTATGGCATTTCTTTAAGTGGAACTGGTAAGGAACTAGACAAGCGTCCTTACGCTCCTGGACAGCATGGTCCAAATCAAAGAAGAAAACAATCTGAATACGGACTTCAGCTTCAAGAGAAGCAGAAGCTTCGTTTCATGTACGGCTTAACTGAGCGTCAATTCCGTCGCTTGTTCGAAGAAGCTGGTAACATGAAAGGTATTCATGGTGAGAACTTCATGATTCTCCTTGAATCTCGTTTAGATAACCTTGTGTACCGTCTAGGTCTAGCACGTACGCGCCCACAAGCTCGTCAGCTAGTAAACCACGGTCACGTAACTGTTGATGGCGGCCGCGTAGATATTCCATCATACCGCGTTGCCCCTGGCCAAGTAATTGGTCTTCGTGAGAAATCACAGAACCTAAACATCGTACAGGAAGCTGTTGAAGTGAGCAACTTCGTACCGGAGTATCTTTCTTTTGATGCTGATAAGGCAGAAGGATCTTACTCTCGCTACCCTGAGCGTTCTGAACTTCCAGCTGAAATTAATGAAGCTCTTATCGTTGAGTTCTACTCTCGTTAATAGCCTATTCTATGAAAACCACCCCATTCAGGGTGGTTTTCTTTTATGAATAAAATGGCAAAAACCGCCACCTCAGGTCATCCAATAAATGGGTGACCTGAGGTGGCGGTTTTTGGTAAATAATGAGCAATAAAAATACTTAACTAAGGGTAAGCTTAAATGAAGTAGCCTCTCCAGTTCCACTCAAGTCATGCAAAAACTAGTCAATCGACTCAGTGACCCCCACAACGTAGGGTAGTTCGGCGTTGGAACAGGACCGTTCTTAGCCGAACTTCCTTAAATGTCGAACTACCCCTGTCGTGACTACAGGCACTTGCCCATTATCTTTAAACGTACCGAATTAAAAAGTATTTTTTCTTTCCTCTGCGAATGATGGTAAACTTATCTTCAATCCGGTCCGTTTTGTTAATTGTATGTGATAGTTCCTGGTTTCGTTCCCCATTAATATAGACGGCCCCGTTCTTAATATCTTCTCGCGCCTGGCGCTTGGAAGAAGAAATTCCAGCTGCAACTAACAATTCAACCAACGCTGGTTCTTTTTCCTCTGAGTGGTATGCCGGCACATCTTTGAAACCCTGTTCGATCTCTGCCCCGGAAAGGGATTTTATATCTCCGCTAAACAAAGCTTCACTAATTCGCTCTGCTTGCTTCAAGGCATCCTCATCATGTACAAGTCGTGTCATCTCTTCAGCAAGACGACGTTGAGCTACCCGTTTCTCAGGCTGTGACTCTACTTCCTTCTCAAGATCAGCGATTTCGTCATGGCTTAAGAATGTAAAATACTTCAAAAACTTCACCACGTCACGATCATCGGCATTGATCCAAAACTGGTAGAATTCGTATGGAGTCGTTTTCTCAGGATCTAACCAAATGGCCCCTCCGGCTGTTTTACCAAATTTGGAACCATCTGCTTTCGTAATCAAAGGCATCGTTAAGCCAAAGGCTTCCGTTTCTTGCTCCCCGGCAGATGACCTGCGAATGTATTCAAGCCCTGCAGTTATATTTCCCCACTGGTCACTGCCGCCAATTTGTAGTGTACAATTTTCTTTTTCGTTTAGCTGTTGAAAGTCAAGAGCCTGTAAGATCATATAACTAAATTCCGTAAAGCTTATGCCGCTTTCAATACGAGACTCAACAGAATCTTTTGCCAGCATGTAATTGATACCAAAGTGTTTTCCTGTATCACGAAGGAAATCAATTATAGTCATCTGCGATAGCCATTCGTGGTTGTTTCTGGCGACAGCTGCGTTTTCTCCTTTATCAAAATCAAGCAATTTCGCAAGCTGCTGGCTCAATTTTTCGCTATAGCCAAGTACAACCTCAGCCGAGTTCAACTGACGCTCTGTAGACCGCCCGCTGGGATCTCCTATCATTCCCGTTCCGCCGCCAACTAAGGCAATCGGCCTGTGTCCAGCTTCCTGAAATCGTTTCAATAACAAGGCCGGAACTAAATGTCCAATGTGAAGACTGTCACCCGTTGGATCAAACCCGCAGTACAGTGTTACCTGTTTTTCATTTAAATGTTTACGTAATCCTTCTTCGTCGGTGATTTGATTAACCAAACCACGTTTCTCTAAATCTGTTAAGATATCCAATCTTCAACACCTCTGTTTTCTTGAAATTTTTAAAAAACAAAAAGACCTCCTCCCTAATAAAAGGGACGAGGTCTTTTCGCGGTACCACCCTTGTTGCACATAACATGCCACTCCATTGATAACGGTTGAACAATCAACCGTCTTCCGACCCTGTCAGAAGACTGCTCCAGACCGTAATTCAAGAGTAAATATATGCTGACTTCCAGCAGCCGCCAGCTCTCTAAAAAAGGGATTTACTCTCTACTTCAGCCATTCATCACACGAATAATTAAACTGTATTCAATTATTATCATAACTTGATTAAAAAGGCAACAGTGAATTTATGTAGAACCATGTCTTAAAACGACGGATATGTTATAATGTAGTGTGGAATTTAGGAGGGTTTTTAAATATGGGGAACAATAAAAAGTTTGATTTTCAGTATCTTAAGTCCCTTTGGGAGAGGGGAGTCATCCAAAAGAATACTCGCATCGGCTACGATGTGGCTTGGAAT
This sequence comes from Halobacillus naozhouensis, assembly GCF_029714185.1. Lineage (NCBI taxonomy): Bacteria > Bacillati > Bacillota > Bacilli > Caryophanales > Bacillaceae > Halobacillus > Halobacillus naozhouensis. The sequence continues at coordinate 2,685,151 of NZ_CP121671.1, forward strand.
ATTATATTATTTTTTATCATTATTGGAGTCGTCGGACTATTCTTCGCAGGCGGTGTCGGAGCTGGATATTTTGCCTCTCTCGTAAAGGACGAGCCTATGAGAAGTGAGGCAGAGATGCGGGAAAGTATATATAACTATGAGGAAACATCAGAGATTTATTTTGACGATGAAAACTACTTAGGAAAAATCCAATCGGATATATACCGTGAGGAAGTTTCTATAGACCAAATGAGTAAGCATCTGAGAAATGCGGTTATTGCAACAGAGGATGCCTACTTTAATACACATAATGGCGTTGTCCCTAAAGCTGTCATGCGTGCGATCATGCAAGAGGCTACGAACGCAGCAGTTAAAACAGGCGGTAGTACATTAACGCAGCAACTCGTGAAAAACCAAATTCTAACAAATGAAGTATCTTTTGAGCGAAAAGCAAAAGAAATGCTAATAGCCCTAAGGGTCGAGCGTTTTTTTGAGAAAGAAGAAATTTTAGAAGCATACTTAAATATTGTTCCCTTTGGCCGTAACGCAAACGGCCAAAACATAGCGGGTGCTCAATCAGCTGCTGAAGGTATATTTGGTGTAAGTGCGAAGGATTTATCCATCCCTCAAGCTGCTTTTATCGCAGGGCTCCCACAAAGTCCCTTTGCGTATACGCCATTTAAAAATAATGGTGAAGTAAAAAGTGAGGAAGAGCTTCAGCCAGGAATTAACCGCATGAAAGAAGTACTACAGAGAATGTATGAAACAGAATCCATTACTAAGGAACAATACGAGAAAGCACTGAACTTTAATCTAGTAGAAAATCTAGCAGAACCTACAAATTCATCGTATGAGAAATACCCTTTCTTAACCGATGAGATTCATAGACGTGCGAAAGATATTATCATCAAGCAGTTAGTTAAAAAGAACGGCGATACTATGGAAGACCTGGCTAACAATGATGAGCTGGCAGAGGAATACAATATTCTGGCAGAAAGGCGTTTGAGTACAGGCGGCTTCAAGATTCATACAACGATAGACCAGGAGATTTATGGTGTTCTTCAAAAAGTAAAAAATAATTACAATCGTTACCCTCGAAACAAGACGATTACGGTTACAGACCCTGAAACTGGAAAACAGGTTCAAAAAGTAATCCTTGGCCAAGTGGGGAGTACAGTTATTGAGAATTCCACTGGTAAAATAAAAGGGTTTATTGCTGGTCGTGACTTTGATCAGATGCAAGTGAACCATGCCACTCAGAGACCGCGTTCGATTGGGAGTACTATGAAACCACTGGCTGTATATGGACCTGCTATTGATATGGGGCGCCTTCAGCCCGGATCAGTGCTTGCTGACGTTCCTTATCAATATCGTGGTACAAGCGATGATGTTACAAACTACAGCATGGGGTACCACGGACTCGTATCGGCACGATATGCATTAGCTAAATCCTATAACGTGCCGGCGGTTAAAGCATATATGAAAATTATTGACGAAAACCCAGCTAAAAATTATTTAGAAAAGATGGGGATCACAACATTGAGTGAAGAGCACTATACGAACCCTTCCCTGGCACTCGGTTCTGCACTCATTAAGAACTCAGAAAACACTAATGCTTACGCTACTTTTGGAAACATGGGAACATTTGTAGATGCCTATATGATCGAGAAGATTGTAACGAAAGACGGAGAAGTTTTCTATCAGCATGAAAAAGAATCTGCAGAGGTCTTCAGTCCTCAAGCTGCCTACCTGACGATTGATATGATGCGGGATGTCTTACAATACGGTACAGCAGCAGGATTAAAGGGTCAGCTTACGAATCCCGGTGTAGACTGGGCGGGTAAAACAGGAACCTCTCAAAACAAAAGAGATACATGGTTTGTAGCCACCAACCCTAACGTGACCGTGAGCATGTGGATGGGTTATGACCGTAAGGAAAATTTACAAGATGTTCCTAACTATAGTGGAAGAAATACAGCACTATGGGCTGATGTAGTCAACGCTTTATCAGAAATCCGACCTGAGCTGATGATACCAGACAGTGGATTCCAGCGTCCGAATGGGATCGTGTCACGTTCTTACTGCGCGACATCAGGATTATTAGCTTCTGAGCTATGTTCCTCAGTAGGACTAGCTAAAAGTGACCTCTATATCCCTGAATACGCTCCTACGAAAGTGGACGACAGCTTAATTAGTGGTAATTTTGTCAGAGTGAAGGACAAACTAGTGGCTGCCGGAGGTAATACGCCAAGTGAATTTGTGATAGACGAAGGCGGCGTCACTCTGAGCCCAGAATTTATCAAAGAAAACAACTATGATTCACAATCGACGTTAAATTATCTGATTCCAAATAGAGGGGCCTGGGAGAATGTTGCACTTCCTTCCTCCGGATCGTTATCAACGTCATCGTCTATAGAAAATGATGGGAAGAATCCTGCAGCTCCAAGCTCTGTTTCAGTAAGCTCTTCAACCATTTCCTGGTCCGCCTCATCAAGTAATGATGTTGTCGGTTACAGAGTTTACAAGGCTTCTAAACCCGGAGGCTCATTCTCAGTAATAGGAAGTACGACTGAGACTTCCCTTAACTTCTCTGGTGGAGATGGTGTTTATGCAGTCAGAGCCGTAGATTATTTCGGTCAATCTTCGGGAAATTCATCTACTGTTAAGGTGGGTGATCCTGGAAAACAATCATCCAAACCAGAGAAAGAGGAAAAGGAAAAACAAAAACCTAAACAAGATCAGCAGTCAGAATCTACAACAGAGCAATCTGAAACTAATGATGCGAGTTCATCATCAGAAGAACCTGAAAGCAATAATGGTTCACAAGAGGAGAATGCTTCTGAAGAAACCTCTTCAGAACAAGAATCTACGGAAAGTGAAAATGCTTCTTCAGATTCTAACACGGAAGACCCTAACAAACAGGATCAAGACGATTCTGAAGAATAGATCACACCATTCATATCTACTCCAGTCCTGTGCCAGGGCTGGAGTTTTCTTATGCAGATGATTTAAAATAACAATCAATCATGTATAATGTGAAGAGTAGATAAGAAATCCCTCACAGCTAGGTGGTGACGCAATGGAACATACGAAAACACTTTACTCAGAAACCTTTGATAGTAAATATGGGCCTATCACAGTTGAAGGTCCGCTCCTGCCAGATCAACTATCTCGTTATACATTCGACGAAGGGCTAAATGCCTTCCGTCCTCCAGCCAAACAGTTCGAAGCACTTCAAAGTATTGCTGATTTTAAAGAGGGACGAATTGTTATCGCCCGTAATCAAGATAATATTATTGGTTATGTTACGTTTCTCCATCCTGATCCGTTAGAGCGTTGGTCAGAAGGAAATATGGAAGACCTCATAGAACTAGGAGCCATAGAGGTAATTCCGAAGTTTCGTGGCTTTCGTGTAGGCTCACGCTTGCTTCAAATATCTATGCAAGATGAATATATGGAAAACTACATCATTATTTCAAATGAGTACTATTGGCATTGGGATCTTAAAGGAACGCACCTGTCCATTTGGGACTATCGAAAAGTTATGGAAAAAATGATGGCTGCCGGCGGGCTGACACCAGCTCCAACAGATGACCCTGAAATCATATCCCATCCTGCAAATTGCTTAATGGTAAGAATAGGAAAACATGTTCCCCAGGAATCTGTCGAACAGTTTGATCACTTACGGTTTCTCACCCGCCATCAATATCGTAAAGCAAGGGGCGAATGAGTATGAAAGTCGAAGAAATTATGAATAAAGATGTCATCACTATGTCTCCTGACGATTGCATTGAAACAGCGTTAAAGCTGTTAAATGCTCACCGGATTCGCCACATTCCTATTGTTGATCAGCAAAACTGTGTGATCGGAATTGTCTCCGACCGGGACGTCAGGGATGCAAGTCCGTCTATTTTTGATGATCCTGAACAATCAGAACAACTTAACCACCCGATCCAATCAATCATGACTACACCAGTTACAACCGTCCACCCACTTGATTTTGTAGAAGAAGTAGCAGGCATTTTTTACGAACAGGAAATTGCCTGTGTCCCCGTTACAAGAAATGATGAACTTATTGGAATCATTACAGAAAAGGATATGCTGCACACACTCATCCAGCTAACTGGAACGAATGTACAAAGCTCTCAAATAGAAATAAAAGTGATCAACAAACCCGGAATGCTCCCCCAGGTAACACAGGTTTTCGGAAAGCGGAAGGTAAACATCAGTTCTGTCCTCATCTATCCATACAAACCTGATCAAAACTATAAAATTATAGTTGTGCGGATCCAAACCATGAATCCACTGCCAACGATCGAGGATTTAAAAGCTGAAGGGTATGAGGTGCTTTGGCCGAATTTGCCGGGGATGACATCATGACCTGTCCATCAAGCTTCGTTTTTTCAGAAGAGTTTACACGCTATCGATTCCGAGACGATCATCCATTTAACCAACAACGAGTACTTATGACAAAGGATTTACTTGAAAAAGAGCATGCCCTTACTGATGACCAGATTATCCCGCCCCGCGTGGCTACTGAACAAGAATTAAGACTCGTCCATCATCCTAAATACATCAATGCTGTAAAAAGGGGCGGTGAAGGGCTGCTAACCGAAAGTGAAGCGTTGGAATATGGAATTGGAACTGAGGATACGCCAATATTTTCTGGTATGCATGAAGCTTCCTCCCTCTTAGTTGGAGGCACACTTGCGGCTATCGATTCTGTCCTGCAGGGAAAGGTAAAACATTCAACTAATTTAGGCGGTGGTCTTCACCACGGATTTGAAAGAAAGGCCTCAGGATTTTGTATTTACAACGATGGGGCTGTTGGCATTAAATATATCCGAAAACACACCGATTACAAAGTCCTCTATGTTGATACGGACGCGCATCATGGAGATGGTGTGCAATGGGCCTTTTATGATGACCCGAATGTTTGTACCTTCTCTATCCATGAAACAGGGCGCTACCTTTTCCCGGGTACTGGAAATGTTAACGAACGCGGCCTCAAAGAAGGGTATGGTTATTCGTTTAATTTGCCTATAGATGCCTTTACTGAAAATGAATCGTTTATACAGTTGTATGAATACGCTTTCAGACAAATCGTAGACTATTTCAGACCAGACATTATTATTACCCAGAATGGTGCAGATGCCCATTTTTTGGATCCACTTACCCACTTATGTGGAACCATGAAATTATATGAGAAAATCCCAATGCTTGCTCATCAACTTGCTCATGAGTATTGTGAAGGAAGATGGGTTGCGCTTGGAGGAGGAGGTTATGATATTTGGCGGGTTGTCCCAAGAGCTTGGGCACAACTCTGGAAGATCATGTCAACAGGAAGCCCTTTTAATGGTCCCTTACCTGCTTCTTGGAAAGACCATTGGCAGTCCAAATCCCCAGTACAATTGCCTTTACACTGGGATGACCCGGCGGGAAGTTATCAGGAAATTCCGAGAAAACAGGAAATATCCGAAAAAAACCAAAAAATATTAGAAAAATCAATGCAGTTCATTCTCAATCAGAAAAAATTTAACTCATAATAAAAGACCTGACCTTGATATTATCCCCCTCAGGTAGACAGCAAAAAAAGAGAGCATTTGATATGATGATCTTAACATACTACCTGGAGGGGATTTTCTATGGCTAAAAAGGGACAAACCTTTACTACCTATACTGAAGGTTTAAAGCGTGAAGTCGCTCGTTTGAAGGTTGAAGAAGGATGGTCATATCGACAGCTTAAAGAACGTTTTGGAATTAAGAGTGACGCCCAAATAGCCAACTGGGTACAAAAAGTACAAAAGAATGAATCATTCGAGGACCAACGTGGAAAATGGAATAAGGAACATTTTAGTACTCCCGAAGAAGAGAATGCTTATTTGAAAGCGCAGGTAGCTTACTTAAAAAAGCGCAATCCAAATCTCCATGGGAAGGAGTGATCCTAAAAGCAAAACGGTTTGAAATCATTGATAAACTAAGAAGGAAACACCCATTAGTATGGCTCCTTAAAATTGGGGAAGTTTCGAAAGCAGGGTATTACAAATGGCGAAACACGCATTCCAAACGTGTCATCAGGGACAAAGATGACCTACTACTGAAAGAACATATTATAGCTATTCATAAAGTCCATCCTTATTATGGATATAAAAGGATGACACGAGCTCTATGCAGGGAAGGTATAAAAGTCAATCATAAACGGGTCCGTCGACTAATGAGAGAATTAGGGATTAAGTCCATCATTCGTAGAAAACGCCCCTTCTATGGTAAAAGAGGATCCGTGATTTTTAGCAATGTCTTGAATAGAGAATTTCAAGCAGAGAAACCTTATCAAAAACTCGTTACAGATATTACTTACATTCGAGTTGGTGATTCTTTTCGGTATTTATCTGCCGTTTTGGACTTATTCAATAATGAGATTGTAGCTTGGGAATTGTCAGCAAGAAACGATCTTGATTTAGTATTGAAGACGATGAAGCAACTGGAGGATAAGCCTTTTATTGAGGATAGCCTTATCCATTCCGACCAGGGTTTTCAATACACAACAAACGCCTTCAAAAAGCAAGTGACAGAAAAGATGAACATACAAGGGAGTCATTCTCGGAGAGGGGACTGCCACGATAATGCATGTACTGAATGTTTCTTCTCTCATTTAAAAACAGAAAAGTTATATATAAAGAAACCAAAAACAGAAGAAGAAACTTATAAATATATTGAGGAATATATACGCTTCTATAATTATGATCGATTTCAAGAAAAATTTAACGGCCTTTCCCCAATTGAATATCGGGAAAAGACCGCAGCTTAAGTTACTCTTTTATTAATGGTCTAGTTGACAGGGATATGTGCACCTCAGGTCTTTTTTTATGAAGAAATACCAGTGTCAAGAATGACAATCTCAACCCTGCGATTCTTACTCCAATTCTCTGTCGAATTGTTTGGTACAACAGGGCGCGTATCAGCATAGGCAGACGCTGTGAATCGACTTTGCTTTAATCCTTCTGTATTTGAAAGTAAGTACCTAATGACACTCCCTGCCCGGGCACCTGATAGTTCCCAGTTCGAGGGATATTTAAAGGTGGCGATTGGACGGTTATCCGTATGTCCTTCTACTTTTACCTCATTTGGTATAGCAGCCAACAGTGTTCCCACTTTGTTAAGAAAAGGCTTACCTGCTTCAAGAATCGCTGCCTCACCGCTGTCAAACAGCAGCTGTTCCTGCAACACTAATACAATCCCCTGGTCTGTTCTACTAGCTGAGATCGTGTCCTGTAGATGGTGGCTTTCAAGGTATTGGTTTACTTCCTTAAGCAGATCATCCAAGTCAGAAGGTTGACCTGCAGTATGTTCAGGATCAGCTATAATTATCGAACTGTTTGTTGACTGATTAAACTTGTTACTCAACTGCCCATTTTCTTGAATCTTCACTTGATCTGTCGGATTCTCATTATCAACAAGAGAAGGGTAAAATTCAAAAACCATTTTGTTTTGAAAGGACTCAGCTATCGCATCAAATTTTACTAGGTTGACTTGAGACATTGAAAATAAAAGAATGAAGAATACTAAAATTAAAGTGACCATGTCTGCATATGTAGTCATCCATTTGGGGGAGCCTTTTTGATCTGTTTTTCTTCGACGCTCAAACTTCATTTGCTGGTTCCTTTACTTGAGCTCTCCCATACTTTGCCTTCTCTTTCGGTACATTTTTATCTTCCTCCGAAAGAAAAGCACTTAGTTTTTCTTCAAGAAGTTTAGGGTTCTGGCCGGATTGTATTCCTATAACTCCTTCAATGATCACTTGCTTAATAAAAACTTCCTGATCGGTTTTATTTGCAAGTTTCCCAGCCATAGGGTTAAATACTAAATTAGCCAATAACGTACCATATAGTGTTGTCAGAAGCGCTACTGCCATCTTCGGACCTAAGGTTTCAGGGCTGCTTAATGTCTGCAACATAAGTACAAGCCCGATTAACGTCCCAATCATCCCCCAGGCTGGAGCATACTCTCCTGCCTTTTCAATAATCTTTCTTCCTCGCTCGTGCCGTTCTTCAACTGCCACAATCTCTGCGGTCATGATCTCGTTAATCATTTCTGGCTGGGCCCCGTCCACCGCCAGTAGAATGCCTTTCTTAATAAAAGGGTCTTCTACTTCATTAAGCTCACTCTCGAGTGAAAGCAGACCTTCTCTGCGCGCTTTGTCGGATAGTTTAACGAATAATTGTACTAATTCACGTAAACTCATATCACATCTCTTAAATGATTCCTTGAGCACGCGAGACGTGACCTTCATTTCTGTTACATTAAAATTTACCATTAAAGCCGCGAAAAGTCCGCCAATTACAATTAAAATAGAAGCGGCATCAGCAAAAGAAGCCGCTCCTCTGATGCCTGCACTCGACATGATTCCATACATAACCATCACAATACCTATAGTGAGCCCGATTGGAGTCAACACATCCCGCTTGTTCATTGATCTCTCTCCCCGATTTATAAATACATTTAGTATTTATATCGGCACTACTTCGATTGTGTTGAGTTCCTTTCAATAATTCTATGAGGCAAAGTAACATTTTGCTCTTCGACTTCTTCTTTGTTCATAAACTTCGTGAGTAACCGCATAGCTACTGCCCCAATGTCATACATAGGCTGAACCACTGTTGATAAGGTCGGTCGAACCATCGTAGCCAGACGAGTGTTGTCAAACCCAAACACCTCTACATCTTCAGGTACTGACAATCCCCTGTCTTGTGCTCCATGAATGACCCCTAAAGCCATTTCATCCGCTGCAACAAAAATAGCACTAGGCTTATCATTAAGCTCCCAAAGCTGTTCAAATGCCTCAATCCCTGAGTCGTAGGAATAGTCTCCAGTAATAATCAACTCATCATTTATGGAAAGGTTACGATCACGCAGAGCACGCTTGTATCCTTCAAGCTTTTGATTGTTTATTTCAGTATTTTCAGCCCCCGACACGTAGGCGATCTGCTCATTATTGTGAGAAACTAATAATTCTACAGCTTCATAGGCAGCCTGTTCATAATTAATATTGACTGAAGGAGTTTCCTTCGTTTCATCTACTGTCGCTGCAAGAGCCACAGGTACGGAAGCATTTTTAAATTCGTGGACATGATCGTCAGTAATTTTTCCGCCCATAAATACAAGTCCGTCCACTTGTTTTCCGAGCATAGCATTAATTAAGTGGAGTTCCTTGTCTTTATTTTGATCAGAGTTACTAAGAATAATGTTGTAATTGTACATCGTTGCTATATCTTCAATCCCTCGAGCTAATTCCGCGAAAAAGATACTTGAAATATCAGGAATAATTACCCCGACTGTCGTAGTTTTCTTGCTGGCCAGTCCCCGTGCTACAGCGTTTGGCCGATAACCAAGCCGCTCGATAGCATCATTTACTTTTTTTCTCGTTGCTGGTTTTACATTGGGGTTACCGTTCACTACTCTTGACACCGTGGCCATTGATACACTTGCTTCTCTCGCTACATCATATATTGTTACATTCATACTGCTTCCTCCTCCGTCGATTACAACTATTCCGACATATTATAAATCTCATCATACGATAATTAGCTATCCTCCGCAATGTCCCTTAATTGTTCGTTAGTTCTAGGATACCCTAACTATTATACCGAATAACATGATAACAAAAAAATAAGTCAAGCTGAAATTTCAGCCTGACTTATTTAACATGACATAATTTGTTCATAAAATTGTGCAGATCATTGTCTAGCTAAGGCATTTACGTTAAAGTTATTTAATTCTTTCATAAATGATTCAAAGGTTGGAATATCCATTTGCTGTGCTGAATCTGAAAGAGCAACAGCAGGGTCTGGATGTACCTCTGCCATCACACCATCCGCACCAATAGCAAGGGCTGCTTTTGCTGCAGGCAGAAGCAGGTCTCTTCGCCCTGTTGAGTGTGTTACATCAACCATAACAGGTAAATGCGTTTCTTGCTTTAGAATTGGAACGCTTGAGATATCCAGAGTATTTCTAGTTGCCTTCTCATATGTCCGAATTCCACGTTCACAAAGAATAATATTACCGTTCCCACGAGATATTATATATTCTGCTGCGTTAATGAACTCGGAGATAGTTGCGGACATTCCACGTTTTAATAAGACAGGTTTATTGACAGACCCAGCTTCTTTCAACAACTCAAAGTTTTGCATGTTCCGTGCACCAATCTGAATGACATCGAGATAATCAACCGCTTGTTCAATATCAGCTGGATTAACGATTTCACTTACAACTGCTAAATCATGTTCATCAGCTGCTTTTTTTAATATTTTCAAACCTTCGATACCAAGGCCCTGGAAATCATAAGGTGAAGTTCTTGGTTTAAAGGCACCGCCTCGCAATAATTTCAACCCTTGCTTTTTAACGGCTTCAGCCACAGTAGATACTTGTTCATAACTTTCTACTGCACATGGCCCCATGATAAAGTGGTGTTCTCCATCGCCAAATTTTTCACCTTTAATGTCAATTACCGTATCTTCAGGCTTTTTCTTCCTGGAAACTAGCAATGCTTTTCTATGGTCATCCTCTTGAAGTTCAAGACCAGCCTTGAATATTTCCTTAAACAAATGAATAACCGTTGAATCTTCAAAAGGACCATCATTGTGTTTTGAAATTTGGTCAAACATGACTCTTTCTCTAACAGGGTCAAACCGATTCATCCCTTGTTTTTCTTTAATCTGACCAATATCCTTTACCAATTCACCGCGTTTATTGATTAAATTCAAAAGCTGCAAATTAACCTCTTCCAGTTGATTACGCAACTGGTCTAACTGTTGGTTACTCATAACTAGTCCTCCTATGTCTATTATTATTATTTTAGAACCCAAAATTCATTCAAAAGATAATTAGGAATAATTATAGCTAATTTTACGAAAGTTGTCACCCATAGTAAGGGCTTTCATGAAAAATTGTTTAAAAAGTTCATCATTTTCAGTCATATCACTATATAAATTCAAAGATTAGAGGCTGATCATAAACGCACTTCCTTTTTCTTATGTGTGATCAGAAGCATTTGTTAATGATGCGACTGTGATATTATGATGGCTATTATGCCAGCAAACAGCCTTGTCTTTAAATAACAACGCCTGTGGGGATTCATGTTTCACGTGATAGTCTTCAGCAATTTTGTTGCTAAGCACTCTATCTTCCTGTACATAAAGTATGAAACAGGGAAGGTCAGATTCCTTGCAATATAATTCGTACTCTTCTTTCGCTGAAGCACTAATCGGACAAGTAAGACTATGCTTTAAAAGAAAAAATACCTCGTTGTTCCTAATAAGATCACTCAATTCCTGCTCAGTTGTTATGTGCTGAATAGTCATAGAAAAGTCTCCTTCTACAGAATATCTGTTAGAAAAGCTCTAGGTTAAAAAAAGCAGGGGCTCCTGCCCCCGCTCTAATGGATCTTATACGTTTGAAGAAGTCGTTGAATCTTGTTGTTTCTCAAGCTCCTGTGCTGCTTCTTCGATCGCCTCCGCAACCTCCTGGGCAGCTTTCTCGGCTTCCTCATCATCATTACTTCTAGCGCTATTTACTTTGTCTTGGAAAGATTTTGTAGAGTCCTTTACTTTTGAACCTAGCTCCTGTGATTTTTCTGAAACTGTTCTTGAAAATTGTGAAGAAGATTCAACAGCACGGTCTTTCCACTCACCGCCTTTTTCATATGCCACATCTTTCCACTCGCCAGCACGCTCTCTCCAATCACTTGAACCTTCACTAATATTCGTGCGCAACTCTTTACCTGATTTAGGGGCAAACAATAACGCCACAACTGCACCCACTAGTCCACCAATAAGTGATCCCAGTACAAAATCTCTTCCATTCCCATTAGACTTATCAGTTTGCTGGTTGTTTTGATTACTCATCATTGCATTCCTCCTATTTTATTTATGATCTTCATTTTTCGATTTCTTCCAGAGATTAATGGCTACTTGTCCCCACTTCATCGCCTGAGCTGCTGAATCTGTGTTGTTATTCGCAGATGTCGTCAGACCCTTGGAAAAGGTTCTTAGAGACTGATTAAAGTCCTGCACAGAATCGCCAATCCCTTTAACACCATCTACCAATGTATTTAGCTTTTGAGATTTTTCGCCTACATCTTCTGCTAATTTATTGGTTTTATTTAATAATGCTGTCGTTTCTAACGTAATACCTTCCATTTGTTTCTCAACGCCTTCTAATGTGTCAGCTACATTATTCATGGTACGGCGTACGGCGACTAGTGTTCGAGCTACATAAATGACCAGAACCGCAAATGCTATCGCTGCAATAAGTGCAGCAATATATAACATAATTATCATTGCCCCTAAGCACACTCCTTCTTCGTATGTATTTACAGTTTAGTAATTACCCATTACAGGAAATTTATAAACGTGTATCGCTATTATTGGATATATTCTAGATACATTTTGTAAAACCCTCTAAATTTAGACGGAATTTTCACAAAGTAATAACGTGCGAACTAAAATGCGTTGTCCGCACGTTCATATACTAAACACTGCTTTCTTCATAAGCCTTTTGAAACTTCTGAATATCTCCTGCACCCATAAATAATAAAACCCCTTCTTCATATTGCGCCAATTGATTTGTATCTTCAATATTAAGAATATAAGCTTCAGGTATAAGATTTTGCAGATGTTCAATGGTAAGCTTACCACTGTTTTCCCTTGCAGATCCAAATATATCACACAAATATACAGCATCAGCCAATTTTAAGCTTTCAGCAAACTCATTTAGAAATGTTTTTGTTCGAGTGTACGTATGGGGCTGGAAGATAGCGACAATCGACCTGTCTGAATACTTCTTCCTTGCTGAATCAATCGTAGCTGTAATTTCAATCGGATGATGGGCATAATCATCAACTAAAATTTGATCATTCCATTCCTTTTCTGTAAACCTTCGTTTCACACCAGAAAAGGTGGAGAGTTTGCGAATTTGCTCGGCTGGCATCCCTTCATAGTGACATATGGCTATAACACTCAAAGCATTTAAAACCGTATGTGTTCCAAATTGCGGAATGGTAAACGATTCATAGAACGTATTGCGTACAAACACATCGAAGGTCGTTCCCTGCTCGTCTTCATGAATATTTTGAGCCTGAAAATCATTTGTATCCGCTAATCCGTAATACAACACAGGAACATTTGCCTGAATGTGCTGAAGATGCTCATCATCACCACAAGCTATAATTCCTTTTTTCACTTGCTTCGCCATTTGCTGAAAAGCTTGGAATACATCTTCAATACTTGTGAAATAATCAGGATGGTCGAAATCAATGTTGGTCATAATCGCATAATCAGGTTCATATTCTAAGAAATGTCTGCGATATTCACAGGCTTCAAAAGCAAAAAATTGACTTTTCTCATGCCCTTTTCCCGTTCCATCGCCAATTAAGTAGGAAGTGGGATAATTTTCAGAAAGGACATGAGCCAGCAGCCCTGTAGTCGATGTTTTGCCATGGGCCCCTGTTACCGCAATACTTGTGTACCTCTGCAGCCAGTTACCCAGGAATTCGTGATACCAATAAAATGGTAGCCCAAGTTGTTTGGCTGCATTAACTTCTTCATGGTCGTCATTAAATGCATTTCCAGCAATAATAATTAGTCCTTCTTTTATATTATCTTTAGTAAAAGGAAGAATAGGGATCTCTCTCTCTTCAAGGACTTCCTGTGTAAAAAATCTTTTTTCCACATCAGAACCTTGAACATTTTTTCCGGAATCATGCAAAATTTGTGCCAGCGCACTCATTCCTGTTCCTTTAATACCAATAAAATGGTAAGTTGTCATAAACAAGAACCTCCAAAATAAAGTAAATCACTATTGTATAGTGTATGTAATTACAAGTTAGCTTGCGATTATTTTGCTCGCCTCATACTCTCTTCGTAAAAGAATACTCTTCATTCTACCATGTCAATACCTCGTAAAAAAGCGTCTAATCTTATGAAGCTTACTCCATGAGAGAGCAAGCTTCAGCCGCTGTCTCCACAAGGAGAAATAGGCAGTACACCTTATTCATTCCCAATAAAATCAACAAGCTCAAGACGAGGATTAGGTTTATAACGTCTTCCTTCTTTTGCCTCTTGATTCCCATTAATTTTGACATTATCTCCTGTAAACCCGATTCCTATTTTCAAAAGGCTTCCGCCAACTCCATACATATCCACAGGTACGTTTAATTCTTCAAATGATCGGATCCGCTTTTCAGTGAATCCTCCGGTCACAACTATTTTCACATGTTCAAACCCTTCTTGATCGAGGGCTTTACGAAGGGCAAAAACCAACTCTGGATTAACACCTCTAGGATCAAAAGTTCCCATCAGGTGTTGATTTCTAAGAAAATACTTATCAACTAAATTTCGGGAGGTATCCAGTCTTACACTTACAAGGTCATCACCGAATTCACGAGCAACTCGCAGAGAATCCGTAATGACATCATTATTGTAGTCTACGAGTGCCATAAGCTGGTCTTCAGGAAATTGACTTTGATAAGCTTTGCATGCTGCCACTACGTCCCCTCTGAACATTTGGATCAAAGCATGGGGCATTGTGCCCATTCCTTCTTTTCCCCACCATTCATTCATAGCATGAGTAGCCTGGGCCGTTGAACCACCGATAAAGGCAGAATAACCATCTCCCGACTGTTGCGTGAAATGGTCGTCTCTATCCCCCATGAAAATAACCGGTTTTTGCTTTCCAGAAGTTCGGCCAGCTTTTACGACGTTGTACACATTTGTAGCCACGGATGTGCGCCGTGCCAATATTCCATCGATAATCCCTTCTAAAAAGCCAAAGTACTGGTAGGGACCTGTGATAGTCAGAACTGTTTCATATGGACTGATTTTATCGCCATCTTTTAAAGAGCGTATTTCAAGCTCCTCAGGGTGATCGGCAAACGTATGGATCAGAGCAATGGCTTCATCTGTTCCGCACAGGACAGCGTTATGCTTTTTTTGGAAGAACTGCATCGTTACCACGTTATCAGCTAAATGTTTTTCGATGATTTCTTTCGTTTTTAAAAAATAAACAGCTGAAAACCATCCTTCAGCAACACGTTCATCAAATTTGAATGTTCTATTCGTTAAGCGAGAAATCTCGCCATTTAATTTACTTTCAATTTCTTTCATCTTTTTACTCCTTAAGAAATTAGGATCTGTTAAAGCTTCATTCTTTGTATATGATATAGAATTGGTACATTTTTAACAAGAGCTTTTCTAGTTTGAATGAGAAGGTATTAGGCCATAGTCCCCATCAGTTCGTCTACTTGCTGTTTAGTTAGGAGGATATCTCTCGGTTTGCTGCCTTTTTGTTCGGAAATAATCCCATAATCCTCCATTTGATCAATCAACCTGGCGGCCCGGTTATAACCAACTTTAAAACGACGCTGCAACAGGGAGGCGCTTGCTCCATTGTGATCAAGGACAAAATGGACAGCTTCTTCAAACAAAGCATCTGTTGCCTCTTCATTCGAAAGCTGCTTGATCAGCTCTTCTTGCTCGAATAAGTAATTTGGCGGTGCTATTTTCTTTACATACCCGGTGATCCGCTCAATTTCATCGTCTGACACAAAAGCGCCCTGAATCCGAACAGATCGTCCTGAACCATTTTCTATGAACAGCATGTCCCCTTTACCGAGCAGCTTCTCCGCTCCGCCTGTATCGATGATCGTTCTGGAATCTACTTGTGAAGAAACACTAAAGGCGATTCGAGTTGGGATATTTGCCTTAATTAACCCAGTAATTACGTCTACAGATGGCCGCTGGGTAGCTACTAATAAGTGAATGCCACATGCTCTGGCCTTTTGAGCAATTCGGCAAATAGAATCCTCCACATCCTGCGGAGAAACCATCATAAGGTCAGCCAGTTC
The DNA here is from genome assembly GCF_029714185.1 of Halobacillus naozhouensis. Classification (NCBI taxonomy): domain Bacteria; kingdom Bacillati; phylum Bacillota; class Bacilli; order Caryophanales; family Bacillaceae; genus Halobacillus; species Halobacillus naozhouensis. Next base: position 2,701,028 of record NZ_CP121671.1, read on the forward strand.
ATCTATGACAATAACGAGATAAGGCAGCTTTTCAGACTTTCTTCCCTGCTGGATCATCTTCTCATTATAGCGCTCAACATCCCTTGCTCCTTCAGCTACGAATTTTTCATAGCGCTCTTCCATTTCTTTTACCGCCCATTTCAAAGCAGTTGTGGCTGCTTTTACATCTGTAATTACCGGAGAAACAAGATGTGGAAGATTATTATACGGAGCGAGTTCTACCATTTTCGGATCAATCAATAGGAACTTCACATCTTCATGGTGTGCTTTGTATAACAGACTAATTAATATGGTATTTATACATACACTTTTCCCAGAACCTGTCGCCCCGGCAATAAGTCCATGCGGCATTTTTTTCAGGTTCGTCACAACAGAGTCTCCACCAATATCCAAACCTAGAGCAACGGATAAAGGAGATGAGTCATCCCTAAATGCTTCGGACTCAAAAATCTTCTGTAACCCAACCATTTCTGCCTGCTGGTTAGGAACCTCTATGCCTACCGCCTGTTTCCCCGGAATAGGGGCCTCAATCCGAATGTCCCTCGCAGCCATGCTCAACTTAATATCATCAGATAGATTTGTAATCTTACTGACCTTTACACCTGGCTCAGGCTGAACCTCAAACCTTGTCACTGCCGGTCCTTTCATTGCATGGACCACCTTTGCCTTTACATGAAATTGGCGCAAGGTTGTCTCCAGCAATTCCATCTGTTCATGGATCCACGTCTGATCATCCGACGATTTTTTAACAGGGTCATTTAATAAATGTAACGGTGTGGAGTATTCCAGCCTCTCATCGGCTTCAGGATCATGTTCTTCCACTTGATCACTGGCTTTCACTGATACAGGCTCCTCATCATTGTCCTTTAAAAGAGTTTTTTTTTGCTGATCTCTACTTCGTTTATCACGAGGAGTCATCACTACATTGAACGGCACACGTGAACCTTTGGATCGACCGGCAGGCTTTGTAGGTTTTGGCTCGGGAAGAGATTCACTTTTTTCCTTCGAAGACCCTGATTGATTTTCTTCCTTTGTTACAGTCTTTTCTTTTGTATTTGCTATGGTTTGCTCACTTGAATTTGCCGCAGTCTCTGCGCCTGTATTAATTGTACTCTCTTCTTCTGAAGGAATGTCCTCTGCTTTTTCTAGTGTGTTATTTAGCTGCTCCTTCTCCCCTATTGGAAACTCTTTTATCTCGTTATCCACTACATCTTGCCGAGGCTCCTTGACTGAAAGATCGCTTTTTTCAGCAGGCTTTTCCGCCTGTCTATTCAAGGAAACAGGACGTTTTTCACGCTTTTTACCTTCATCGATCTTGCCACGCATTCTTTGGCGAATCGCCTGCCACTGTTCCTCATCACTCCTAGCTTGTTCCATACTCAAAGATTGAGAGAAGTTGTTTGGATTTTGCTTTTTATATTCAGGCTCCTCTTCATTTACTACAGGCTTTGCCCGCGGATTATAACCATAAATGGGTGAGGGGACATCACTCGGTGTAAAGGGCTGTGACGATGTTTCCGGCAGCTTAGGCTTGGATTGCTTGGACTTCTCAGCTGATTTCCTGTACGTATCCTCCTTACTTTTCTTACCTTCTTTAGTAAAACCGTCGTAATTAAATTCTCGCTTTTTTTCTTGTTCTCTTTTTTTTGAACGTGTTTTATAAGCTGGTTTTTCATGGTTATTTTGTTTTGAAGTGTCAGGTATTACAGGAAAACGAAAATTCCCTGCTTTAGGATATTTATAAGTCATTTTTGTATTAGCATTTGACTCATGATGGTTTCTCTTAGACTCATGCGGCTTCCGTCTTTGTGTCTGATCCTCATCAGAATCAAACAAACCCTTAAATTTATTCTTAAATTCATTCCACATTATTTATCACACTCTCTTTACGTACATAATGGATAGAGGGTATATTCATTCTAACAGGTTTTAGACCGATTTTGGTTTACAATATGTTTAAAATAAGACTCAACTACAGAAAAAGAAGCAAAGGGCTTAGTTCTTAAGTTCCCTTTGCTTCCATATTTATCTTAAAATTCAAATGGTTGTCCGACCTCGTAGTCTTTTTCTAATACTAAGATGCCTTTTTCCTTCGGAGCATTTTCCAGTTCCAGTTCTCTTGCTGAGCAAATCATCCCGCTCGAAGGTACCCCGCGCAATGATGCATCTTTAATTTTCATACCGCTAGGCATTACAGCCCCGACTTTAGCGATGACGACTTTTTGGCCTTGCTCAACATTAGGAGCCCCACACACAATTTGCAGGGTATCATTACCTATATCTACATGGCAGACACTAAGCTTGTCCGCATTTTCATGTGGGCCTTTTTCTGCTACATAGCCGACTACAAACTTAGGGGTCAAATCAAAATCGAGTGAATCATCTAGCTGCTCCAGTTTAAACAATGTTCGTAACTGACCAAGGATCTCTTTTGTCAGCCGTAGCTTACCTTCCCCTTTTAGCGACAAATGTTCGGATGCATTAAAAATGTTATAGCCAAGCAGAGATCCGTCCTGACTATTCGTAATCTTCACCACATCTCCATATATCTTTGAATGAGTCGTTAAACGATCTCCTTCTTTAACTGGAACGAGTAAAACGTCCCCAATTCCTTTTGGGTTATAAAACACATCCATTCATTCATCGCCCTTTCTGTTTTTCTTAGGTTTTTTTTGAGCGAGTATAAAAATTGGTTCCAACTGTTTATCTTCATATAAGAAAGATAATGAGGTTACAGGGACGAGCCCTTCCGCGAAAAACTTCATCGCCATTTGGGCCAGAATGTCATATCCTTCTGGATTCTTAATATCTGCAAAAATGATGACATCCTGATGAGGGATGCTAATCGCTAGCTCCCCTTCAAATTCAACTTTTAATTTCTCTAACAAAACTTCGTTTAAGATTCTGCTCGCATCGTACCCATCCTGAGCTGATTGAAAGTAAAAGTCATTTCCGTAAACCGTGTCTTTTTTCATGTCAATTGGAAGAGAACGAACATTAAAGCTGGCGATCTCCTTCATGCGTTCCTCCGTCCATTGTTCTCTTTCCAGCATATCTTTATCTATAAGCTGATAGGACTTACCAAGATCCAATGCATAATATATCCTAGTTTCAGCTGTATGCTCCTCTACCACCAATTTCTTGCCGTTTTCTGTCTCTATTGGAAAAGAAGCCGCCCGTATAACAGGATAAATATGTTGTTCTTTACCCGAAAGTTCATGAGTTTCATTCATGATCCGCAAGGCCTCCTGAACATGGTCCACCAGTTCATCAACTGCCTTTTCCCCACGGTTCTCATACTTAGAAATCACGTTGGGAAGTGTGATCGTAATTCCTTTTCCAGAATCGTCCCATTCAACCCTAAACGTATCTTTATCACGGTTAAAAACCGTTTTCCATTCCTCACACTGCAATCGTTCTTCGAGAATTTTCTTCATCTTTATACTCGTCATTTTCATATTCTCTTCCTCCTTCTATGATGGAAGAATGATTCCGCAATCCATTTTAGCATATAGGATAAAGCTATTACACTCAGTTGCTGTCCTTTTTCTCCAAAAAAGAAACAAGCTGCACTCAAAACAGCTTGTTACAATTCTATACCGGCCATAAACGATTCAATTTCCTGTTGTGTTTTCCGGTCTTTGCTAACGAAGCGGCCGACTTCCTCGCCCTTTTGGAAGGCAACAAAGCTTGGTATTCCAAAAACATCATACTCCGCACAGACATGAATAAATTGATCGCGATCAACATAGACAAACGTCCACTCTTTGAAACGTTCTTCTATCTCCGGAAGAACAGGTTCAATCACACGACAATCCGGACACCAGTCCGCAGAAAATAATAAGACCGTTTGCTTCTCATTTATTAGTTCCTTTAATTGACCATCTGATTCTAAAGTAATCATTCATACACCCCCAAGCCTTATTTTAGCACACGATTACTCATATTCAATTAACATGTCCCCATCCTTGATCAGCCCTCTTCTCCTAAGCCAAAGCGCAATTAAATAACTAATAATTGCCGGGGAAATGAAATGAAGAATCAAAACGATGCCAACAATATCCCATGAGAATCCCATAGTCTGAAAGGTCATGATTTGGCCAACTAACCCGCTCGTCCCCATCCCTGCTCCTGAAGCATTATTTTCTAATTCCAGCCAAACGGTCGCAACAGGTGCAAGTAAGGCCCCGGCAGCTGTTGGAGGAAGAAGAATGATGGGCTTTTTAACAACATTCGCTACCTGGAGCATGGAGGTGCCAATACCTTGGGCTATGAATCCTCCTAATCCATTGTCACGATAACTTATCGTAGCAAAGCCGATCATTTGCGCAGCACAACCGATCGTAGCCGCACCAGCAGCCAGCCCATCAATAGATAACATGATTGCAATAGCTAAACTTGAGATCGGTGCCGTTAAAGCAAGCCCCATCAGCACAGCCACAATGGTTCCCATTATAAAAGGCTGTTGAGCAGTGGCCCAGTTAATAATTTCCCCGAACCCAGTCATAAACTGGTCGATGGGAGGACCGATGAACTTCCCGGTAAAAAAACCTACTGTTAAAGTTACGAATGGCGTTAGGATAATGTCCACTCGCGTCTCTTTACTAATTAACTTTCCAACTTCAGTCGCCAATAATGCAGAAATATAACTTCCTGCCGGCCCACCTAAATCTGCACCAAAAGCCCCACTAAACAAAGCTGCAAAAATAACAAGGGGAGGTGCTTTCAATCCATAGGCGATGGCTACCCCTATCGCCCCACCCCAAATCTTGGTATCCATAGCGAAGTTGCCCAACTCTATGAAAGAATCGAGGGAAGGAATCTGCTGACCGATTGTTTTAATAATCAACCCAATAATTAAGGATGAGAACAAACCTAAGGCCATATAGCTTAATGCTGTTATTAAATAAGAATGCACAGAAATATGTACGCCTTTTCTCTCTAAGAAGTTTTTCATAAAGACCCCTCTTTCTATAACGCATTCATTTTACATTATAATTAAACACGTGTAAACACACATGAACCTTTCACTTTTATTTACTTTTAACAAGTACACTTACCCCCGCACATAATTATTTAGTCCTGTTTAGTTGAAATTATGGAAAAATTCCCGATACATACAAAAGGGGGGATATCATATGAAATCATTAAGAAGCCGTGTTCGGTTCATAGTTGGATTGGCTTTAATCAGCTTGCTTGTTCTAATAGGATTTTCTACATACTTTTTTACGAAACAGACAGAGATAGCAGATGAAAGCAAACAAGTTCAGACGGCGTTAACAGCCAGTACAGAAATTAAGTATTTAATGACAGATACTACCAAGGCGCAACAAGCTTTTTTTACAAATCCAAGTAAGGAGACAGCGGAAGCTATTACAAAGTCTATATCACTAGTGAGGGAAAATGCTCAAACCTATGCGGATAAATACAGTTCATATGAAGCTGTATCTAAGAGGTTTTCTGCCATTTCTGAGCAGGCTAAACAATATGAACAGGAACTTGAAAATCTGATCAATGCATTCAAATTACTTGGGTACACCGAATCGGAGGGAATGTATAAATTTATCAATGAATCCTATCAGTCTTTTAACGAGCTAGTCACCACCATCAATGACCCTAAATTGGAAACAGCTTTATTGCAAATGAGGCTCCAAGAACAGGCGTTTCTGAACCAGCCAACGAAAGAACGATTGTCAAATTTCAAGGAGAGTTCAGGATCATTTGAACAAGTTGCTGATTCGTTAAGTTTACCGGAAGAACAAGCCACTAGTGTAGATCGAACTTTATTAAAATATGAGCAATCTTTAAACACCGTCCATAGCACATTTAACCAGGCGGATACAGTAAGATCTACCTTCGAAAAGATTTCAAACGATATATCAAAACTAGTGAATCAAGCTATCGTTTCGGCAGAAGAAGTGAATGAGCTGATTACAGCAGAACAAAACACATTGAAGAATTTTATCATGAAACTTTTGTTCATTATAGGAGGTATTGCTTTACTCGCAACCTTAAGTACAGGATTCATCATAATTCGTTCAATTACAAAGTCTGTCACTACGCTTAAAGAAGGTACTGCAATCATTGGAGATGGTGACCTTTCTCATCGAATTCACTTATACTCTAAAGATGAAATGGCTGAGATCGCAAATCAATTCAACATCATGGCTGAGAAAATGGAGCGCTCCGTTCACAAAGTGCTAGGAGCTTCAGGTGTGTTAAATACATCTTCAGACCATTTGACTTCAGTATCTGACCATTCTGCCACTCAAGCACAGGAGGTTAATGATGCTATTAATCAAGTGGCTATAGGTTCTCAGGACCAGGCTCAGAAAATTGAAGAAACGGCGAAGCTGATCGAGCATGTTTCGGAAGCGATTAGTGATACATGTCTGGCTACAGAGGATATAACCCACCGTTTGCAAGAAGCGGACAAAGAAGGAAGAGATGGATTAGGAACAGTTAATGAACTTGAATCAACCTCAAATTCCTTCATAGAACTAGCCTCTCATATGTCCAGCAAGGTTCAATCGGCTTCTGAGCAGTCGGAGGAAGTGAAAAAGATTGTGGGAACGATTGAGGATATCGCTGATAGTACTGATTTATTAGCGCTTAATGCAGCTATTGAATCCGCACGAGCTGGTGAGGCAGGAAGAGGATTTGCCGTCGTTGCGGATGAAGTAAGAAAACTATCCGAGCGATCAAAACAGGAAGCAGGGAGAATTCACGAGCTCGTCTTAAATATGTCTAAGCAGATGACCATACTCACCACAGACGCTGGCCAATTTGATGACTATCAAACTTCGCAAAACAAGGCGGTTCTTCAAACGAAAGAAGCGTTTACTCGTATTTCTTCTTATGTAAAAGATATGAATCACCAGATTAATCAAGTGAAAACGGCTGTAAATGGAGTAGAAACAGTTAATGATAATGTAAAAAGTAAGCTCCACGAGATTAGTATTATCTCAGAAGAAGCTGTAGCAACCGCTGAAGAGGTAGCAGCATCGAGTGAGAATCAACTTCACTCCATTGAACAAGTACATCAAGCGGCAACGGGCTTACAATCTCTCTCACAAGAATTATCATCAGAGGTAAGTCAATTTACGATCCAGGAAAATAGAAGCATTTACGAAGATACATTTGATGAGTCAGCAAGCGTAAACAAGGGACTCTTCCAACATAATGATACTCATGATGAGTATAGTGATCTTGATCAAGAGAATATCCCAGTACCTCTAGAAGAAGACAATGACATAAACACGGAAAATGAAGAATTCTACGATCACGAAAGAAAATCATCATAATAAATAAGCCCCTCTCCAATGAGGGGCTTATTTATTATTCCCTGACAAGGCTACCAGAATATTGAACAGAATTGGCAATTTCCATCATTTTTTCAGAGTCTGAAACAAGCTCACCTTTTTCAGTGTATGTTGTTATTTTCACACCGCCTACACTGACTTGAAGCTCATATTCTTCCTCCTTATTCAACGGCAAAACACGAACATAGCTAAACCGATCTTCATCTTTATAAGACTGAAACAACAAACTTTTATCTATGGTTGAAGCCGCCTTGTAGTTCAAACGACTGGCCTGACTTTCCATTGAATTATAAAAAAGAATGTATGTCTGCTCATTACCCTCTGTCATGACTATATTGTTATTAGCCTGCTGCTTTACTTCCATTGAGCCAGGCAGATACATGGATAGCGCCTGGCCATCATAGTTCGGCTCCATACTTTCTTGTTCAAATGCTTTCAAAGAGGCCTCTTTCGTCTGACTAATCGCCTCTTTTTCAGAAAGCATGAAATTGCATCCCCCAAGGAGCATAGCCAATACTATGAAAAGTATCCCCTTTATTAAATACATGTTCAGTTACTCTCCTTACGCCCAATTTTGTCTACTTTTATCATACTATGTCGATTAAATTTAACAAGGGTTAATTTTATCCATTCCAAGTTGATTTTCTGGACAATAACCTGTATCTAACAACATACTAGGAATAGATCTAATATTGGGAGGGGAATTATATGGAACTTACTATTTATTTAGCTGGCCAAATTCATGACGATTGGCGTGATGAACTGAAGGATAAGGCTGAAAGAAAGAATTTTTCCATTAACTTTGTAGGTCCACAGGAAAACCACCAACTTTCTGACAGTATTGGAGAAGACATTATGGGGCAGCAGCCAGGGAAGGTATATCGAGATGAGGCCGCCTCAAGTATTAATAATTTCCGAACTCAATTATTGCTTTCTAAAGCAGATGCTGTGATCGCCTTATTCGGGGAAGAATACAAACAGTGGAATACAGCTATGGATGCCAGCCTTGCTATTCAGGCCAATAAGCCATTAATATTAATCAGACCCGAGTCCCTGGTCCATCCATTAAAAGAATTGTCTAACCAGGCTACGGTTACAGTTGAAACCATTGAACAAGCATTAAAAGTTCTAGGTTATGTTTATGAATGACCTTGCCATAACAAGAGCCTGCCCATCGTTGATCTGGCAGGCTCTTTAACTTTCTGATCTTTAAAATTCAGTATCGTTTTACATGCTAAACCTCAAAACCCTTTCCATTTGTTCACTTATTTCATATTAATTTTTAGTAAGTCGAAGGATGATCTGGGCCACTTCTCAATTTTTTCTCGTCTTTTTTATTTGAACGGGCTAAAGGTTTAGATAAAGCGTTGAGCTCTTCTTTACTTTTGTTTTTAGATTTGTTTTTCATTTCCCATAACCTCCTCATCAATAGTCTGTCTCATTATCAGAATATGATGACCAAAAAAAGAACATCCTTTGTAAACAGGATGCCCTTCTCGTTATTGATCGTATAGCCATTGACCTCTCAGAAGTTTGACTACATGTCCAAACATTTCTTCACGTTTAACTAAACCGTTTGTGAAAACACCAATCGTACCTTCACGTTTCCGTACATCTGTCTTCTCAGTGTACACATCAATTAACTCCCCAAGCTCTCTTCCTGTCTGAAGTCCTTTTTTAATTTCTTCGGGCAGTGGGATTCGTGCTCCGCTTGCTTTATACACGTTCTCTTTTTGGTCTACAAGCACTCCCCAATTACAAAGGTACCACTCGTCTTCTATTTCCATGACACCACCTTCTAATCCAATACCGATATCACTTTTTTTTAGGGCTGCACACTCACGCGCACGATTAATCGCCCCTTCTAAAGTTTCTTCGTCTGAAAAGGGTTGTGCGGCTACCTTGGATTGTGCTTCCACCCCGATGATTTCATCCTCTGCAAAGATTCGCTTGACGGATTCAATCTTTGTAGGGTTGAGTGATCCTATATAAATTTTCACAGGTGACGGCACCTTCCTCATTAAAAAATTTTTCAGTTTCTAGCATAGCACAAAGCCGCACCATGTGAAATATGAACCAGGGTGCGACTTTATTATTACATCTTATACGTTTGACCTGATAGCATCAACTGTATTTTGATCCGTGGATTTAACTAGTTTCGTGATCAATTCTTTAGCCGCTGCATAGTCATCGATATGGATGATCGAGGAAGACGTGTGAATGTATCTTGAACATATTCCAACAACAGCTGATGGAACACCATTATTCGTTACATGGACACGTCCAGCATCTGTACCTCCCTGAGAGACAAAATATTGGTAAGGGATATCATTCGTTTCCGCTGTATCCAATACGAATTCTCTCATGCCTCTGTGAGTGACCATCGACTTATCGAGAATGCGTAGAAGAGCTCCTTTGCCCATCTGGCCAAATTCTTTATCCTCTCCACTCATATCATTAGCGGGGGAAGCATCCAGGGCATAAAATATATCTGGTTTAATCATTTGTGAAGCTGCTTGAGCTCCTCGCAATCCAACTTCTTCCTGAACAGTAGCTCCTGAATAAAGTTGATTGGATAACTTCTCTCCCTGTAATTCTTTTAACAGTTCTATCGCCAGACCACATCCATAGCGGTTGTCCCAGGCTTTAGCTAAGATCTTCTTTTCATTTGCCATTGGTGTGTACGGGCAGATAGGCAGGATGGATTGACCAGGTCTGATGCCGATGGCCGCTGCATCTTCTTTATCATCCGCTCCGATATCTATAAGCATATTTTTCAGTTCCATTGGCTTTTTACGCTGCTCTGGTGTTAAATTATGAGGAGGAATCGAGCCAATCACTCCAACAACAGGACCTTTATCTGTCAACACTTGAACCCGCTGTGCCAACAGCACTTGATTCCACCAACCGCCTAATGGCTGAAAGCGAAGCATCCCGTTCTTTGTTATTTGGGTGACCATAAAACCTACTTCATCCATATGCCCCGCCACCATTACCTTTGGTCCTTTCCCGTGACGGACACCAAACACACCGCCTAGTCGATCCTGGATGATTTCATCTGAATAGTTTTCCAATTCTCTCTTCATAAATTTGCGGACGTGATGTTCGTTTCCAGGTGCCCCTGGGAGTTCTGTCAGCGTCTTAAAAAGATCCTGTGTCTCTTGATTCATGTTATGTACTCTCCTTTTTGGTTTCTATACTATAGTTTAACGAAAAAGTAAGAACGTTTCTACAAATCAGTTTTTTTATTGTTATATTTCCTTTTAGCAAGAAATTCTAGTATACTGAAAATAGAATATAGATTTGAGGTGAGTGAACTATGAATTGGAAAAAGGTTGCAATAGCTGCAGGTGTTGGAGCACTTGCTGGTTATGTTGTAAAAGAACAAGTGGCAAACAAACAAGGTGTCACTCCTGAAAAAGCTTTAAAAATTGCCAAGGAAGCATTTAAAAAGCAAGGACCTATCAGCGGTTCATGGATTTACATGAAGCCAGAAGATTTAAACAAAAACGGAATCAACTATGAAGTATATCGTGGCGGAATTTCTAAAAACCAGGATGGCGAAACCTCACAATATGAATTCTTCATTGATTCAGAAACAGGCACTATTATCGATGTAGAAGAAGCATCAGCTTAACTAAATATGGATTTCAGATATAAAGATTCCCCGCCTGATTAATATTCAGCGCGGGGTGTTCTTTTATTCATATGCATGTGCAATTCGACTCAGCTGATCAATCACTTCTCCCTTTTGATCAAACTTCATGGCGCGGTATTGTGCGTCATGGTAAAAAACATACCAGGCTTCCCTGCTGTAACCATAATCCATCCACTTTTTCTTTTCATGGACAGAGGTAACAGGGAAATCATCATAAGCCAAAGCCCAGAGCACATTTTGATGAGCATGAGTTGGCATGATGTCTGCCATATGAATAAACGTCTCCTCACCATCTTCAAAAATAATAATGGCATGCCCATCGCTGTGACCACTTGTGTGAACCATTCGTAAGCCAGGTAAAACCTCAATGGAACTTACAAATGTATGTACGAGTGATTCTACAGGCTTCCAATTCGCTTCCCAATACGTATTTTTCGAGCGCATATTCGGGTTTCTCATTTCATTCCATTCTGTTTCGCTCGTATAGATCTTCGCATTAGGGTAGGCAGGAACGAGCTCGTCCTCATCCCAGGCCGTCAAGCCACAAGCATGATCAAAATGTAAATGTGTCATCAATACGGTATCAATATCTTTATTTGTGAAGCCTAATTCTTCTAAGCTTTTTTCAATATTTGAATCCTCAAGGACCCCGAAATTACGCTTTTCCTTCTCTGTCAGCTTGTCCTCGCCAATTCCTGAATCGATTAACAAGTTCTGGCCGTCTATTTGTAATAAGATCGGATCAGTTCGTAATTCAATTTGGTTTTTCTCATTTACAGGATATTTACGACTCCAGAGCGCTCTAGGGACGACTCCAAACATCGCTCCTCCATCCAAATGGGTTACACCGCCATTTAACCATGTTAATGTCGCCCTGCCTATTTTCATTGTTTCCAACACAATCTCCTCCTCCACTCCGTTATGAAGCTATTCTACCATAGGAAAGAATTGTTTTGAAAACGTTATCAACCTTTAAAACGAGCTTTACACCTGTATATCGGCTGACCTTTAGCCGAGAACTTCTCCTCGTATTCTGTAGGAACATTCAGGGAATCCTCAAGCCCATGAAGATCCAGGGAAACTTCTTCAAGGACCATACCAAACTGTGAAAAACTGGCCAGAGAATACTCGAATAATCCACGGTTATCAGTTTTAAGCGTCAGCTCTCCCCCAGGTTTTAATACATCCTCATACTGCTCTAGAAAGGTATGAAAGGTAAGCCTTCTTTTTTCATGGCGACTTTTCGGCCATGGATCTGAGAAATTTAAGTAAATATGATCAATTTCATTCGGGGCAAAAAGGTCACGCAAGTCTTGAGCATCTTCATTAATGAGGCGTACATTCTCCGTTTCTGCATCAAGCGCCTTCTTTAAAGCTCCTACAATGACACTTTTCACACGTTCAACACCAATGAAATTGACTTCAGGATGCTGTTTACCCATCCCTGCAATAAATTGTCCCTTTCCTGACCCTATTTCTAAATGAAGTGGTTGTTTCTTATCAAACACTTCGTTCCAGGTGCCTTTCCATTCAAAAGGACTGCGAATCACAATATGATTGTTATCATCCATATAATCGTCTGCCCAGGGTTTATGTCTTAAACGCATAGGTTGAAATTCCTCCTTTTATCCGTTAAAAGCTTACCACGAATTATGCAATTTGTTAAAGTTTTTTAATAATGTGAAGAAAACAGAGGTATGTGCACTTATACAGCTATATTAGTAATCATGAGGCAGTTATATCGCGACCAGGATAAACAATCCCATTACATTCAGCTATATCGTAAAAATTAACTATTGGGTTGTAAGCGCTTCCTGATATATGATTAAAATCGTTATATTAAAACCTGAACGGTCTGGAACATCAAGACGGAAGAACGAAGCCAGCCAACTAAAAAATAAAACAGGAGTGAGTGTAAACGAATGAATCTTATTACTGGAATGATCGAATTGACTGTACTTGCTGTTTTCTCCGTACTCTTTGCAGGATACGCTTTACTTATATACCCTTTTGAAAAGTTAAACGAAAAAATGAGTTCAGAAGTACGTGAAAAGAAACTGAAGTATTCAGCTATCTCTCAATAAGAAACGAAAAAAACTTGCGTTAGTAACCCTAACGCAAGTTTTTTTCGTTCAGATGATTTCGTGATGAACCATCATGTCCCTTAATTTAATCATTCTAATAGAAGCCTCCTGATATTCGCCCCGCATCATATGCCATTGAATGAACGCTAATGATTGAGAGACTGCATACCATGTCATTCGATTAAATAAATGAGCATTTGGTTCTACACCATATTGATTCAACCATCGATTCCAGTCTTCCTGAGGGATATAAGAATATAGCAGCATTCCAAGATCCAATGCCGGATCCGCTACCATCGCATTATCCCAATCGATTAAATACAATTGATCCCTTGAGGAAAGCAGCCAGTTATTATGGTTTGTATCACAATGACATACCACATGGCGAGCAAACTCTACTTCTTGTACATGTTTTTCTAAGTATTGAATGGCTTGATGCATTTCAATGCGCGGCTCTACCTGGCCTAGTATTTTTTGATTTTCCTTTATATCTGTTAGAACCTCACTTGGTGTTAACGGATGTTTTCCCAACCTCATAAGCATGTCTAACAGTTCAGATGAATGGTGAATCTTACTTAGTAATGCAGCTACTCTGGGATGCTTCATTTCTTCGGCGCTTAGCTCATGACCTTCAAGCCAGTCCTGTGCTGTAATTACATCCCCATTTTCTAATCTTTTCGTCCACATAAGCTTAGGTACGATTCCTTCAGCAGAAAGAACGGCAAGAAAAGGTGAAGAGTTACGTTTTAAAAATAAACGCTTCCCCCCGTTTTGAGCATAATATGCTTCACCCGTGGATCCTCCAGCAGGCGTTATTTTCCAGTTGCTTCCTAATATGTGCTCCAACCAATTCACCTTCAATTCCTCAAATCTCCCTGTGATGGCATCACATTTTTATCTTCTATCAGTATACCGTATCTAGTAAAAAATCTGTAGTCTGTCTCACAACTGTATATTTTAAGACACCTTCTAATAGATTAACTCAAAAGAGCATCAACATTCAAGCGAAAACCTATCCAATATACAAGATGCGTAATTGCTCAGCACGTTTGTATGACACACTAAATACACAGGACTGCTCAATAAAGAACACTTTAGAATACAGGAATGCTATTCCTTACTTGTTTGATCTACCTCCCATTCTGGACGCTTAAAGGCAATCTTCTTTGTATGACGCATAAGCAAATCAGCCATTTTCAACTGGTTATGTTTCAGAGGAGCACTATATTCTCTTTTCTTGTTAAGCCAATCAGAAAAACGTGTTTCATCGATGTACGAAGTAAGAAATGGTGGCTTCGCTCCATCGAATGTATGAGAAGGTGCCAGTACAACTTTATGGAAAGAATAATCAATTGCATATGTATGAAGAACACTTCTCACAAAGGTTTCCGTTCTCTTTAATCCGTGCATTGGACTGAGCACCTTCGAACGCTTCTCTTTTTTTTCTACATGCCAGCTTGACTCGCTTGATGGATGAATCATGGTCACATCAGGGAAATCCATGACTGAAATAATTTCAACTTCTTGCGGACCAATGAGTAAAATCTCCGCCTTAACCGGAACCGATTTAATTTCCACTACAGGGTAGTACATCACTAAAAATGTGTCAGGTAATCGTTGCAGCAGCATTTTCAACATTTGATCTTTATGGATAGTTCTATCTATAAACGATTTCTTCTGAATGGTTGTAGAAGCCCACTTAACTTGGAATGGAAAAATTCCATTAAGAAAATATTGTTTAAGTTCTATCATTGTTTTTGGGGACCACTGTACTTCTCCCTGTTGATCCCCAGATTCTACCTGTTTCTTTTTTAAAAAACGATGCCACGATTTACCTTTATCATCTTTCTCAAGTATGAATTTTCCACCTTCTTCGTTGGGACAAAGTTCTCCTTGTTCCCAAAGGTGCTTCATCTTTTTCCAGTTATCCTGCTTTAAACGAATATACTGACTGGAATATTGATACATATTAGTTTCATAGCGCGAAATATAATCATACAGTTTAATTAACTGTGCCATTATACTTCACCTCCACGTTGCAACCTGACTTCGCAAACGGCTTCATATTTCGGGGTTTGTTGAGGGTGTATTCGGTAAAGACAAAAGCGATCCACATCCATTAAATAGTTACTCATAAACAGAGGGTCCACTTCCTCATCCATCAACGGGCATTGTCCATCAACCCATTTTTTCGCCAAGGTCACGTGGGGCGAGTATGCTCTCTTTTCTTTTGCAAAACCTGCTTGCTCACAAATCTGTTCTACGCCTTCCTGGATCATCATAAGAGAAGAAGAAGCTTCGACTGAAATATGAAACACTCTTGGACGTTCCCGCTTACCAAAAGTATCAGCAGGTCCAAGACTTAATTCGAAGGGTTCCGGCCATGAATAGCCCATCAGCTGCTGCTCTATCTTTTCAAGTGGGGTGCTTTCACACGCTCCTAAAAACTTTAAGGTAATATGAAAATCATCAGGATGTGTCCAGTTCTTATAAGACATGTCATGCTTAAGCAGTTTTTGTAGATCAGCAAATTCATCCCGCTTATCTTCTGAAATTGGAATCCCAATAAAATAATGGTTTCCCATCAAGATACACTCCTTTTTGACGATTCTACAATCCACACCGGACGGTAAATTAATGTAAGGCACTATTTTGTTAATTGATAAATGGATTCAGCGTAAATAGCGATCGCCTTCACCATATCCTTGATGCGAACGTGCTCATTTTCCTGATGGGCTGTATCAGGACTGTCTTTAAATAAAGCTCCAAAAGCCACACCGGACGAAAGTGATCGGGCATAAGTAGCTCCGCCAATTGACTGGACGTTCTCTTCTTCGTTTGTAGCTCTGTTATAAATAGATAGTAATGTTTGGACATAAGGATGCTTCGCTTCTATATAAAGAGCGGGCAAATGATCGTATAACTCCAAGGTCCCTCCTGTTTCCTTAGCGAACTGTGATAATTTGTTTATAACAGTTTCCCCATCGACCGTGACTGGGTAACGCGTATTGATCCCCACCTGACACTTGTCTCCTTTAACCCAGCTTATGGAGCCGACGTTAAGTGTTAAAGCACCAGAATTATCAGCACATTTTAATCCTATTGTTTCCCCAGAGTAATCATATAACCCGTTGGATAATTTGGTAAGAATTGTGCCCTGCTCTTTTGAAAAAGGAAGTTGTTGCAGATACTCCAGCATAAGAAGGGCAGCATTTTTTCCTTTTTCTGGTCTGCTTCCATGAGCAGAAATACCCTCAATGCTTAAGGTTACTTCTCCATCGTGTTTGTTCATCTTCCCCTTTATTTCTTTCGCTTCCAGAAAAGATTGGAACGACTCACTTAAGCTGGCGGTCGTTTTAACACTGGCCTTCGCTCGGGAAGGAACCATATTAAGGCGACCCCCACTTTCCAGCGTTAATAGCTCAAAATCTTCCCCTTCCCTATCTTGGATAGGGATCGTAACATAAGTATCTATTAATCCTTTTTCTGCATTAATAACCGGGAAAGAAGCATCCGGGGAGAAACCAAATTCGGGCATAGATTCGTGCGTAAAATAATGTTTAATGCCCTGCCAGTCCCTTTCTTCATCCGTTCCAAGGATAAGGCGTACACGCCTATTAGGCTGAAACCCCTGATCCTTTAGAAGTTTCATGGCGATATAAGCAGCCATTATAGGCCCTTTATCATCCTGGGCCCCTCTCCCATAAAGGTTCCCATCTTTTATTACCGGTGAAAAGGGATCAGTGTCCCACCCTTCTTCCGCAGGCACGACATCCAGATGACCGAGAATACCAAGAATTTCTTCCCCCTGGCCAAATTCAATATGACCGGCATGGCTTTCAACATTCTTTGTTTTAAAACCGTCATCCTCAGCTAATTTCAACATAGTTTGAAGAGCTTGATCAATGGGTTCACCATAGGGATATCCCTCGTCTGATTTATAAACACTGGGGATACGGATTAGTTTCATGGTCTTTTCAATAAATTCTGGTTCATATTGCTGGCTTAATAAAGTAAAATTCATAGAGATCCTCCCTTTTTCATAATCTTTTGATAAGTAAAGTCATCACAGACGGCATACAGCTCAGCTTGGGGTGGCAGTTTCTCATCAAGTTTGCGATTAATTGTGAGGTCACTTCTGTCTGCGATCAGCGTTGCTCCTTCATCAATTAACGCTTGAAATGCATCTCGATAGGTACTCCATGAGGAACGAATGGGGATTCGATAAAGATCATCCCCAACGGAACGTCTCAAAAGTTGGTTATAAAGATTTGAAACCCCTTTACTAAAGGCTGATCGCACTGCAAGAGAGGAGATGGTTTCATTTGAAATAATAAATTCATCCACACTAGCATGTTGAAAGTTCTTGATATGTTTTTGTTCCATAACTTCAACAACAGTATGAACATCAGGAGCAACAGATTCAATGGTGGAAGCAATCAAAAGGGTTTTGCCATCGATCACTTGATCGCCTGATAAGCTATCATCTGCAAATATTACAACCGAACGGGCATTGGTTATAGAAGCTTTTTCTAAAATGTAGAGTTCTGAAGCATTTCCTTTTATGTAGTGAATGTTCTCGGTTAATACAGGAGCTTCATCTAGCTCGTCAATTATAATAATTTCTACATTCTTATATGTATCCACCATTTCATTGACGGCAAAGCGTGCTTTTTGTGACCATCCAACAATAATAAAATGATCTTTACCTTTAAACATAATATCACCCTCCACCCGTTTTCTCCTAAATACAGCAAGTATATCAATAATTTTACCTATCACGATTCCGATCAAACCGATTCCGAATACGTATAAAAATATGGCGATACCACGACCAGCAGCGGTTACAGGATAATAATCACCATACCCTACTGTGGTTACGGTCGTCATCACCCACCAGAAACCATCGAAAACAGTAGGAAACGTATCTTTTTCCACATAGACGATAAGAAAAGAGGATAAAATTACAAGTAAAGCGCTGCTCATAAATAATACGTAATTATTCACCTTTACCATTTTTAAGATAATCTTTCTTAATATCAACATCGTGTACTCACCTCTATCTTTAATTCGTTGTTAAATTTGACGAAAAGTCTGTAAATTTAATGTATTTGTCTAGCCGTTTTGGTTTCAGTGTTGTAATATAGAGATAACTTCATACATTCACTAGCACCGCGAGAATTCCAATGAATGACAATAAGGAGTGGTTTTTTGAATCATCCATCATCCCGTATGCTAAACCGAATCAAAGCTGTTTACTTGTACATTAAGGACCAAGGAACAGTTACGACCAGGCAGCTATCTGAGGAGTTCGGTATCACTGACCGAACGATGCAAAGGGACTTAAGCATTTTGGAATACAACGGACTTGTCTCAAGTCCGCACCGTGGAAAGTGGACAACAACAGAGAAAAAGGTAAAAATATCATGACGAATAGATAGAACACCCGGAAAAATTCCGGGTGTTTTTTTGTTAGTCCATTTTGGTAATGGTCATTAAATATTCGATTTCCTCATCAGTTAGCTCTCTATACTCGCCAAGCTCAAGCTCTGGGTCAAGCTTTAGGCTCCCCATTTGTATTCGCTTCAAATACGTAACCTTCTTGTTAACGGCTTCAAACATTCGTTTCACTTGATGGAATTTGCCTTCTGTTATCGTCAGTTCAATTTCAGAGACTTGATCTGACTTAATAATGTTCAGGTCGGCTGGTTTTGTAATATAGCTATCATCAAGCGTGACTCCTTGTTTAAACTTTGAAACATCTTCTTCTGTTACTACACCTTCGATGACAGCATAATAGGTTTTCCCAATATCTTTCTTTGGTGTTGTTAAACGATGTGCAAGCTGGCCGTCGTTGGTAATTAAAAGTAAACCTTCTGTATCTTTATCTAATCTGCCAACAGGAAATGGTGCAAAAACCTGATCTTCTGGCTGCAGAATATCAATTACAGTCATATCATGAGCATCTTCTGTGGCTGAGATAAGATCACCAGGTTTATTAAGCATTAAATAAATATACTCCCGGTAATTCACTTCTTCCCCCATGACGGTTACTGAATCGTCTTCCGGGTTAACATGAGTCTTACCATTTTTTTCGGGGTGGCCATTGACTCTTACATTTCCACCTCTCAGCAGCCCTTTAACTTCTTTACGTGTTCCATATCCCATATTCGCTAACAGTTTATCAATTCTCATAACTTACCCCCTTTGCCTGCGATGCAAAAACTTATCGAGAATTCGGACTCGACCGCCTAGAATTCGCTCAAGCAGCGTTGTTTTATAAGCCATCCACATATAAAGGATGCCTCCAACACTAACACCTAATACTAATATAAAGAAAGCAGCCAGTCTGCTGTCCATCGGATTCCATAAAAGCCCTATAGACCATTTAATGACAAAAACAACCGCTGCCATGATCGTTGAGATAATTAATATAAGCAAAGTCCTCTTGTATACTTGTTTGAAGGAGAAATCGATAGCTCTATGAATGCGCCATAGGTTCAATGATACAGCGACAAGAACAGCTAATCCTGTGGAAATAATCGAACCCTTTGCTCCAAACTCAACGATAAACCAGGAATTTGTAAGTAACTTAATGGCAAGCCCTGAACCGAGACTAATCACTGCGAAGTTTTGACGGTTGATTCCTTGCAAGATCGATGACGTCACAGTATATAAGGCAAAAAATAATCCAACAGGCGCATACCACCTAAGTAAGCTACCTCGATAGCTTAATTTTTCCAACCCATAAAAGGAACCATAAGCTTCATAAGCAAGAACAGATAACCCAACAACAGCAGGCAAAATTAGAAGTGAGATAATCTGTAAAGCTTGGTTAATCTGATGATTTAATTGGTCCATGTGCTCTCCTGTAAATGACCGTGTGATCGCTGGGAGCATTGCAAGCGACAACCCAATCCCAAGGGTCACAGGGATAATCACTAATTTATGGCTTAACACATGAATAGCAGATATAGAGTCGTTAGAAATTTCACTAAGACCAGCCGCAGACATCGCCTGGTTAAACGTAAATTGATCTATCAACTGATATAAAGGTGTCGCAATTCCTACTAATACAAATGGACCAGCGTAACCCAATAACTCCTTCATCATTGATTTTTTAGATAAATCGTATGTGTACTCTTGTTGATCTACTAGCTTGTCTAAATGAGGTTTGCGCTTTTTCCAAAACACAGCCAGGACGAGTAATGAAGCAACCGCCCCTATAAAGGCCGCAAAAGTGGCAAAACCAATGGCTGTTGCACGAGTGCCGTCCACTATATTAAGTACCACGTATACTGATATTAGTAAAAAGATGATCCGGACTATTTGCTCGATAACTTGCGAGATTCCGGTCGGAGCCATCGACTCATTTCCCTGGAAAAATCCTCTTATGATACTCATGCAAGGAATGATCAGCAAAGCAAAACTAACCATCTTAATGACCATAGTTACGTCGGCAACACTAGTAACCGAATCTTCATTCAATGACAAACTATGAATGGCAATTTGTTCTGCACTAAAAAATAACAACAAAAACGCGACAACTCCGGTAAAAGCCATTAACTGCATTCCGGATTTAAACATATCCCGTCCCGTTTGGTAATCTTCCAACGAATTATACTTAGACACAAACTTGGAGACAGCCATCGGGACACCAAGTGTAGATAAACTCAATAAAATGTTGTATGGTGTATAAGCATAGAAGTAAAGCGCTATCCCGTTAGCACCTACCATCTGTTCAAATGGAACTGTATAGATCATACCTAGAAATTTTGACAGAAATGTTGCACCTGTCAAAATCATTGTACCCTTTAAAATCTTCGACATAATATTCTATTCACCTTCAATTGTTGTAGAGTCGAACGCATCTATTTTATCATAAAAATCGACGAAATATCTGCTTTAGTGGTTAAAAGAAAGGAAGAACAACATGAGTTACCAAGTTACGGTCATCGGCGGAGGCCCATCAGGCTTAATGGCTGCGATTGCAGCAGCTGAACAAGGGATGAAAACACTACTCCTTGATAAAGGAAAGAAACTCGGCACTAAACTTGCCATCTCAGGTGGCGGACGCTGTAATGTCACTAATCGTCTTCCTGAAGACGAAGTGATCAGACACCTTCCTGGCAACGGCAAATTTTTGTATAGTCCATTTTCTGTTTTCAATAACTATGATATTATCGAGTTTTTTGAAGAGCTAGGGGTTGGATTAAAAGAAGAGGACCATGGACGAATGTTTCCAGTTAGTAATAAAGCAAAAGATGTCGTCAATGCTCTTCTTAATCGTCTCGAGGAATTAAACGTTGAAATTCGAACAAAAACGCCCGTAGAAGCAATTCATTATGGACAGGATGACCATCAAATTATCTTACAATCCAAAGAGAAAATCAGTACACGCTCTGTCGTATTAGCCGTTGGCGGTAAAGCTGTCCCTCATACAGGCAGTACTGGGGACGGGTATGCATGGGCTAAAAAAGCGGGCCATACCATCACTGAGTTATTTCCAACTGAAGTCCCTTTAATTTCGAAAGACTCTTTCATTCAAGAAAAGACCCTCCAGGGACTTTCTTTACGAGATGTTAACGTGTCAGTATTAAGTAAGAAAAATAAACCACTGATCACCCATCGTATGGACATGCTGTTCACACATTTTGGATTATCAGGACCAGCTATTTTAAGATGTTCGCAATTTGTAGTAAAAGAATTTATGAAAGGTCATAGACCCGTAACCATCGAAATCGACTGCTTACCCGATCGAAATGAACACTCTATAATTGATGAATTTTACAAGCAAATGAATGAGCAGCCCAGGAAGTCATTTCGCAACATTGTGAAGGGAATTGTTCCCGAGCGCTTACTTGACTATCTACTGCAACATATTAGTGTGAAATCTGGAGACAAAGCAGCAAACATCTCAAACCATCAGCTGCGTGACTTCGTTAACGATCTAAAACATTTTCAAGTATCCATACATGATTCCCAGCCTATTGAAAAAGCTTTTGTAACAGGCGGTGGTGTCTCCATTAAAGAAATCGTACCAAACACGATGCAATCAAAACTAATGAATCGGTTATATTTTTGTGGAGAAATTCTCGATATTCATGGGTATACGGGAGGCTATAATATTACAGCGGCTATGGTTACGGGAAGAGTGGCCGGGATCCATGCTGCCTATGAAGCAATGGGCACTTAAAACATGTATGGCTCAAAAGGAAATATTCTGAGAGAGTAAAAAGTCTGCTCTCTCAGCCTCTTTACCAATAGATATCCCTAAGAAATTCACCAGGATACTAAGTAACCCTTTGAATCCACATAGTAATTCCCCGACCAACCACATTCCTTGCCCCTCCACTATATTTACATCTGCTTTTCAGTAATCATACAAATACCTCCGGTGCCAAATATACCTTTTAAGTCAACCCACTTCAAAAAAGTTTTAAGTAACTTGCAAATCTCAGTTTAAAATAACTCTTTTAAAGCAAAATAAAAAAGTACTTATTAAAATTGTGAGGGTGAAAATTTTATGGCCTTTTTTAAATTGCTCAAAAAGGGAAATAAATCATCTGGTATTGCAGCAATAGGGAACACATTGTTGGCGATCATTAAAGGGATAGCTGCTGCAGTGAGTGGGAGTGGAGCCATGTTCGCTACTGCCATTCATTCTGCCGCAGATGCGACTAACCAGGGATTTGTGTATTTCGGAAGCGCATTAGCTGAAAAAGAACCAACTAAGCGATTCCCTACTGGATTCGGACGAGTCGTGAACCTTTTTGTGCTCATTGCTGTAACCATAATAACGATCATGGCTTATGAAACCATCTTAAAAGGATGGAAATTAATACAAGAACCGCATCCTTCTTCTAACATTTGGCTAAACGTTGGCATACTAGCGATCGCCATTTTGGTCGACGGCTATATTTTAATTAAGGTAATGAAAGAAATTGGTAAGGAAAGCCGTTCTGAGTCAAACGGTGGCAATATCTTTATAAATGCATTTAAAAACGTTAGTCTGGCCGCACCGCCGACACGTCTCGTTTTCTATGAAGATATTGTAGCAACAGCCGGTTCAGCGATCGCCCTTATTTTTGTGGTACTTTCCTACTTTACTGGTCTTTACTTTCTAGATGGGCTAGGTACTTTAATTATCGGTATATTACTCATTGGCATCGCATTGAAAATTGGGTATGAAAACACACTCGGTCTTATTGGTGTCGCGGCTCCTAAAATTGTAGAGGAGAGGGTAGCTAAAGTTATTTTAAATGACGATAATGTTGTGGATATTAACAAACTACGTATCCTTCAAGAAGGAAGAGACTACCATGTAGAAAGTTATATTGAATTAAGAAAAGGGATGACTTTAGCCGAAGCAGATGATATTAAGTATCAAATACAAGAAAAAGTGTTACAAGATGAAAGTATCGTCGATGCTACTATAGGTATTTTAGAGACAGATGAACAGAAAGACTGGTCACCTGATAAAAAAGAAAGTGATCGTTCTGAATAAAGGTAACCCCTTCATGTTCTAACCTCTACTGAAGAATTAAAACATACAAAAAAGCCTTGGATATATCCAAGGCTTTTTAAATTGACGTGGCCGCGTCCTACTCTCACGGGGATCGACCCGACTACCATCGGCGCTGAAGAGCTTAACTACTGTGTTCGGCATGGGAACAGGTGTGACCTCTTCGCTGTCGCCACCACATCATTCTGTTAGGAAGGGTGAACCTTCAAAACTGGATAAGAGGGGCAAGACAAACATCATGTTTACGTTAATAATCTAGCTTTGACTCCCATAAACGGTCGTCTCCGCTTTTTGATATAGTTAAGTCATCGATTGATTAGTATCCGTCAGCTCCACGTGTCACCACGCTTCCACCTCGGACCTATCGACCTCATCGTCTCTGAGGAATCTTACTTACTTGGCGTAAGGGGAAATCTCATCTCAAGGGGGGCTTCATGCTTAGATGCTTTCAGCACTTATCCCGTCCACACGTAGCTACCCAGCCATGCTCCTGGCGGAACAACTGGTACACCAGCGGTGTGTCCATCCCGGTCCTCTCGTACTAAGGACAGCTCCTTTCAGATTTCCAACGCCCACGACGGATAGGGACCGAACTGTCTCACGACGTTCTGAACCCAGCTCGCGTACCGCTTTAATGGGCGAACAGCCCAACCCTTGGGACCGACTACAGCCCCAGGATGCGATGAGCCGACATCGAGGTGCCAAACCTCCCCGTCGATGTGGACTCTTGGGGGAGATAAGCCTGTTATCCCCGGGGTAGCTTTTATCCGTTGAGCGACGGCCCTTCCATACGGTACCGCCGGATCACTAAGCCCGACTTTCGTCCCTGCTCGACTTGTAAGTCTCGCAGTCAAGCTCCCTTGTGCCTTTACACTCTGCGAATGATTTCCAACCATTCTGAGGGAACCTTTGGGCGCCTCCGTTACTCTTTAGGAGGCGACCGCCCCAGTCAAACTGCCCACCTGACACTGTCTCCGAACCGGATCACGGTCCTGGGTTAGAATGTCCGTACAGCCAGGGTGGTATCCCACCAGCGCCTCCACCGAAGCTAGCGCTCCGGTTTCTCAGGCTCCCACCTATCCTGTACAAGCTGTACCAACATTCAATATCAGGCTACAGTAAAGCTCCACGGGGTCTTTCCGTCCTGTCGCGGGTAATGCGCATCTTCACGCATAGTATAATTTCACCGGGTCTCTCGTTGAGACAGTGCCCAAGTCGTTGCACCTTTCGTGCGGGTCGGAACTTACCCGACAAGGAATTTCGCTACCTTAGGACCGTTATAGTTACGGCCGCCGTTTACTGGGGCTTCGGTTCAACGCTTCGCGCCAAAAGCGCTAACGCATCCCCTTAACCTTCCAGCACCGGGCAGGTGTCAGCCCCTATACTTCGCCTTACGGCTTCGCAGAGACCTGTGTTTTTGGTAAACAGTCGCTTGGGCCTTTTCACTGCGGCTCCTCGGCAGAGGAGCACCCCTTCTCCCGAAGTTACGGGGTCATTTTGCCGAGTTCCTTAACGAGAGTTCTCCCGCTCACCTTAGGATTCTCTCCTCGCCTACCTGTGTTGGTTTGCGGTACGGGCGCCTCTTTCCTCACTAGAGGATTTTCTTGGCAGTGTGAAATCAGGAGCTTCGGTACTTTAGTTCCCTCCCCATCACAGCTTGACGTTGCCGAGTGGATTTACCTGCCTCGACCGTCTTACTGCTTGGACGCACACATCCAATGGTGCGCTCTCCTTATCCTCCTGCGTCCCCCCGTCGTTCAAACGGAAAGGAGGCGGTACAGGAATATCAACCTGTTGTCCATCGCCTACGCCTTTCGGCCTCGGCTTAGGTCCCGACTAACCCTGAGAGGACGAGCCTTCCTCAGGAAACCTTGGGCTTTCGGTGAAAGAGATTCTCACTCTTTTTTCGCTACTCATACCGGCATTCTCACTTCTAAGCGCTCCACCAGTCCTTACGGTCTGACTTCGCAGCCCTTAGAACGCTCTCCTACCACTGATCCGTTCGGATCAATCCGCAGCTTCGGTGGTGTGTTTAGCCCCGGTACATTTTCGGCGCAGAGTCACTCGACCAGTGAGCTATTACGCACTCTTTCAATGATGGCTGCTTCTAAGCCAACATCCTGGTTGTCTAAGCAACTCCACATCCTTTTCCACTTAACACACACTTAGGGACCTTAGCTGGCGGTCTGGGCTGTTTCCCTCTCGACCATGAACCTTATCACCCATGGTCTGACTCCCAGAACAAAGTCGTTGGCATTCGGAGTTTGACTGAATTCGGTAACCCGGTAGGGGCCCCTCGTCCAATCAGTGCTCTACCTCCAAGACTTTCTATTCTGAGGCTAGCCCTAAAGCTATTTCGGAGAGAACCAGCTATCTCCGTGTTCGATTGGCATTTCACCCCTACCCACACCTCATCCCCGCAATTTTCAACTTGCGTGGGTTCGGGCCTCCAGTCAGTGTTACCTGACCTTCACCCTGGACATGGGTAGATCACACGGTTTCGGGTCTACGACCGCATACTCACGCGCCCTGTTCAGACTCGCTTTCGCTGCGGCTCCGCTTCTGATGCTTAACCTTGCATACAGTCGTAACTCGCCGGTTCATTCTACAAAAGGCACGCCGTCACCCATCAATGGGCTCCGACTACTTGTAGGCACACGGTTTCAGGTTCTCTTTCACTCCCCTTCCGGGGTGCTTTTCACCTTTCCCTCACGGTACTGGTTCACTATCGGTCACTAGGGAGTATTTAGCCTTGGGAGATGGTCCTCCCGGATTCCGACGGAATTCCTCGTGTTCCGCCGTACTCAGGATCCACTCCGGAGAAAAGAAGATGTCGATTACAGGGCTCTTACCCGCTCTGGCTGATCGTTCCAGATCGATTCATCTATCTTCTTTTTTGGTAACTCCAATGGAGTGTCCTACAACCCCAGAAAGCAAGCTTTCTGGTTTGGGCTGATTCCGTTTCGCTCGCCGCTACTCGGGAAATCGCGTTTGCTTTCTCTTCCTCCGGGTACTGAGATGTTTCAGTTCCCCGAGTCTGCCTTCGTTTACCTATGAATTCAGTAAACGATCCTACTCCATTACGAGCAGGGGGTTTCCCCATTCGGAAATCTTCGGTGCACAGCCTACTTACGGCTTCCCAAAGCATATCGGTGTTAGTCCCGTCCTTCATCGGCTCCTAGTACCAAGGCATCCACCGTGCGCCCTTATTCACTTAACTATCTGTGAAAAGACGTTTGAAAATTGATGTTTGATGTCTTGTCATCCCGTGTTGATCTTGCGATCAAACACGTTCTGAAATATCTTATCCAGTTTTCAAGGTTCACATTGAGAAGATCGTTTGATCTCTCAAAACTGAACAACCAACCAGTGCGTCTTCCGTATGGATCAGCATCCATCAACCCGAAGGTTGTGTCCGCCTTCCATAGTTCCTTAGAAAGGAGGTGATCCAGCCGCACCTTCCGATACGGCTACCTTGTTACGACTTCACCCCAATCATTGGCCCCACCTTCGGCGGCTGGCTCACATAATGTGTTACCTCACCGACTTCGGGTGTTGCCAACTCTCGTGGTGTGACGGGCGGTGTGTACAAGGCCCGGGAACGTATTCACCGCGGCATGCTGATCCGCGATTACTAGCGATTCCGGCTTCATGCAGGCGAGTTGCAGCCTGCAATCCGAACTGAGAATGGTTTTATGGGATTTGCTACACCTTGCGGCTTCGCTGCCCTTTGTACCATCCATTGTAGCACGTGTGTAGCCCAGGTCATAAGGGGCATGATGATTTGACGTCATCCCCACCTTCCTCCGGTTTGTCACCGGCAGTCACCTTAGAGTGCCCAACTAAATGCTGGCAACTAAGATTAGGGGTTGCGCTCGTTGCGGGACTTAACCCAACATCTCACGACACGAGCTGACGACAACCATGCACCACCTGTCACTTGGTCCCCGAAGGGAAAACCCTATCTCTAGGGTGGTCCAAGGATGTCAAGACCTGGTAAGGTTCTTCGCGTTGCTTCGAATTAAACCACATGCTCCACCGCTTGTGCGGGCCCCCGTCAATTCCTTTGAGTTTCAGCCTTGCGGCCGTACTCCCCAGGCGGAGTGCTTAATGCGTTAACTTCAGCACTAAGGGGTGGAAGCCCCCTAACACCTAGCACTCATCGTTTACGGCGTGGACTACCAGGGTATCTAATCCTGTTTGCTACCCACGCTTTCGCACCTCAGCGTCAGAAACAGACCAGAGAGTCGCCTTCGCCACTGGTGTTCCTCCACATATCTACGCATTTCACCGCTACACGTGGAATTCCACTCTCCTCTTCTGTCCTCAAGTTCCCCAGTTTCCAATGACCCTCCACGGTTGAGCCGTGGGCTTTCACATCAGACTTAAGAAACCGCCTGCGCGCGCTTTACGCCCAATAATTCCGGACAACGCTTGCCCCCTACGTATTACCGCGGCTGCTGGCACGTAGTTAGCCGGGGCTTCCTCGTTAGGTACCGTCAAGGTACCGCTCTATTCGCACGGTACTTGTTCTTCCCTAACAACAGAACTTTACGATCCGAAGACCTTCATCGTTCACGCGGCGTTGCTCCGTCAGACTTTCGTCCATTGCGGAAGATTCCCTACTGCTGCCTCCCGTAGGAGTCTGGGCCGTGTCTCAGTCCCAGTGTGGCCGATCACCCTCTCAGGTCGGCTACGCATCGTCGCCTTGGTGAGCTATTACCTCACCAACTAGCTAATGCGCCGCGGGCCCATCTGTAAGTGATAGCCAAAGGCCATCTTTTACTTCTCCCTCATGCGAGGGAAAAGATTACCCGGCATTAGCCCCGGTTTCCCGGAGTTATTCCGATCTTACAGGCAGGTTGCCCACGTGTTACTCACCCGTCCGCCGCTCATTCCACAGGCATCACCCCCGAAGGGGATCTGCCTGCTTCCTGCGCTCGACTTGCATGTATTAGGCACGCCGCCAGCGTTCGTCCTGAGCCAGGATCAAACTCTCCATAAAAGTTAAGTTTGCTTGTGCACGGATGCACTGCCTTCAACGTTGCAACAGGACGTTGCGAACCTATTTGAAGATCCTTTGACTCTTTGCACACCGAATGTGCTTGTTTGTATTCCCTCTATATAATAGAAAGAATGTATTGACGTACTGGTTGGTTCGTTCAGTTTTCAAAGATCAAAATGTTGAGTGCCGCTTCAAAACAGCGACCTAATTAATGTAACATGGTAAAAGAGTTGAAGTCAACAACTTTCTTTATGAAATATCAGTTGCATTAATAGGTATTCGCAATGGATTGATGCGACGTAAATTAATTCTAGCATAAAGCCTAAAAGATTGTCAATAGTTCAATAGATTTTTCGAATCACCAATCAAATTGTAACTATTTGTATTTTAAAAGCAACACTAAATACTCTATATGTTATGAAATAAATTGTCAATGACTATTTTAAAAAAACCACACCCAGGATAAGTGTAGTTTTTCAGGCTGACTTTATATAATAAATAGAGCTTTTCCATTTCTTTCTAATGATTTTGGCTGCCATTTTTGCACCGCGTTTATCATCGGTGATCAGTAAAATATTCTTTTCACAGTCCATACGCTCTTTAAGCTCACGAGATAGATAGCTAAGGGGGATATTTTCAGACCCTGGGTATGGAGAATGTGAAGCCGATATATAATCTCGGATGTCTATGATACAGTACTCCTTTATAGAAATCTGTTCATCCCCAATATAAGTAAGCGACTTATGGTCTGCTGCATTTTTCAGGAAAAGTATTAGTACGATTACAATTATTAAAATTAAGATAAGTTCCATACAATGTTTCCTCTATTACCTTAAAAAACGAGCTCACCATTCCAGGCAAGCATACCGCCTTTAAGATTGTGGACCTGTTCAAATCCATTTTCCTTTAAAAATTCAGAGGCATTCATGCTTCTTCTTCCAGAGCGGCAAACCATGATATATTCTTTTCTTGGGTCTAGGTTGCCAACAGCTTCTGGTATATGACCTAGCGGAATGTGGTTGGCAGTAGGAATTACACCCTGTTCTACTTCTTCATCTTCCCTTACATCTATAACGGTGAACTCCTTGTTACTATCAAGAGCCTCTTGCAGTTCGTCTGCAGTGATTTCAGGAATATTGCTCATCAGAGATCTCCTCCTTAAAGTTATCTGTGATTCATATTGTATTAGTCTACATATTGAAGTCAAGAATTTGAACTCAATGTTACTGTTCAAAAGCACAAGCGTTCGATAGACAAGACAGAGGAAGTTCGTCTAAGACCGAACTAACCACTACGAGCGAGGGCGTGTGCCACCTTCAATGCGGAGCCACGGAGACAATTGACTAGTCTTGCGCGCTGGAGCTGGATGTCGCTTTCGTATGCCTAAAAAAAGGACGCCTTCGAAAGAATGACGTCCTCTCTCCTATATAATTAGTTGGCTACAATGTTTACCAGTTTACCTGGCACAGCAATTACCTTACGAACTGTTTTCCCCTCCAGCCATTCTTGCACTTGTTCATTCTCTAACGCAGCTTTTTCCAAATCCTCTTTTGAAGCATCTACATTAATCATCATCTTGGCCCGTACTTTTCCCATGACCTGGATTACAATCTCCACCTCATTTTCTACGAGCTTCGATTCATCGAAAGTCGGCCATTCCTGGTAGCTGATTGTTTCCTTGTGCTCAAGTTTCTCCCATAGTTCTTCAGCCAAGTGAGGGGCTACAGGGGATAACAACTTGACAAACCCTTCAGCAAATTCTTTAGGAATCTCGTTCGCTTTATAACCTTCATTAATGAAAACCATCATTTGGGAAATCCCTGTGTTAAAGCGTAGCTCCTGGAAGTTTTCACTTACCCTTTGGACAGTTTCATGATACGTCTTCTCCAATGACATATCAGCACTATTTTCTTTAACAGCTTTCGAAAGTTGTCCGTCGACCACAAACAATCTCCACACACGGTCTAGAAAACGTCTTGCTCCATCAAGCCCATTCGTAGACCAGGCAACCGAAGCGTCAAGAGGACCCATAAACATTTCATATAACCTTAGTGTATCCGCGCCGTGACTATAAACAATATCGTCCGGGTTCACTACATTTCCTTTAGATTTACTCATTTTCTCGTTACCTTCACCAAGAATCATCCCTTGGTTAAACAATTTTTGGAAAGGTTCTTTTGTGGGAACAGCACCAATGTCATAAAGCACTTTATGCCAGAAGCGTGCATATAGCAAGTGTAGAACTGCGTGCTCTGCTCCTCCAATATAGACGTCGACAGGCAGCCATTTCTTTAATTTTTCGAAATCGGCAAACACCCCGTCGTTATGAGCGTCAATGTATCGAAGGTAATACCAGCAGCTGCCCGCCCACTGCGGCATTGTATTCGTTTCACGGCGCCCCTTCATGCCTGTTTCCGGGTCAACCACATTCACCCATTCACTAATATTGGCTAATGGCGATTCCCCCGTGCCTGAAGGTTTGATTTCCGTAGTTATTGGCAGCGTTACAGGAAGTTGATCTTCCGGAACAGGTGAAGTCGTTCCATCCTCCCAATGGATAATAGGAATCGGTTCTCCCCAATATCTCTGACGGCTGAATAACCAGTCACGGAGCCGGTAAGTCGTTTTCTTCGTGCCTTTTTCATTTTTCTCCAGCCAGTTAATTGATTTCTTAATCGCTTCTTCTTTATCTAATCCATTTAAGAAATCAGAGTTCACATGTTTTCCATCACCCGTGTACGGCTCTTCTTCAATATCCCCGCCTTCAACTACTTCGATAATTGGAAGATCATACTTTGTAGCAAATTCATAATCACGTTCATCATGGGCCGGGACCGCCATGATTGCGCCGCTACCATAACTCATCAGCACATAATCAGCTACCCATATCGGCAATTTATTACCATCAATCGGGTTGACAGCATAAGCCCCGGTAAATACACCTGATTTATTTTTGGCCAAGTCTGTTCGCTCAAGATCACTTTTCTTCTGTGCTTGATCGATGTAATCCTTCACAGCTTCTTGTTGTTCATCTGTCACAATTACATCCACTAGTGGATGCTCAGGCGCCAGCACAGCATAGGTCGCTCCAAAAAGTGTATCAGGTCTCGTAGTAAATACGCCAAAAGAAGTTCCGTGACCGGCGATATCGAAGCTTACTTCCGCACCTTCTGATTTGCCGATCCAGTTTCGCTGCATATCTTTAATGCTTTCAGGCCAATCTAATTCTTCAAGATCATCAAGAAGCCGGTCTGCATAGGCAGTAATTTTAAGCATCCACTGTTTCATAGGTCTGCGTTCAACAGGATGGCCTCCACGCTCACTTTTGCCGTCGATTACTTCCTCATTGGCAAGTACCGTACCTAGTGCGGGGCACCAGTTCACGGCTACCTCATCAATATAAGCAAGTCCTTTTTCATATAGTTTAAGAAAAATCCATTGTGTCCATTTATAATAGTCGGGATCGGTCGTATTAACTTCCCTGTCCCAATCATAAGAGAAGCCTAGTTCCTGGATTTGCCTGCGAAAAGTATCAATATTATGTTTTGTAAATTCCCGAGGGTCATTCCCAGTGTCCAGGGCATATTGTTCAGCAGGGAGCCCAAAAGCATCCCAGCCAATTGGGTGCAGCACTTCATATCCCTGCATACGCTTCATTCTTGAAAGAATATCTGTTGCTGTATAGCCTTCAGGATGACCGACATGAAGACCAGCACCTGATGGATAAGGGAACATATCCAGCGCATAAAACTTCTCTTTTTCCGAATCATTGTCTGTTTTAAAAACTTTATTATCTACCCAGTATTTCTGCCATTTCTTTTCAATTTTCTTATGATCAAAAGCCATACTGTTCCTCCTTCTTACTTTTGCTATATAAAAAAGTCTCTCGTCCCTTATATTCAAAGGGACGAGAGACTTATCTCCCGCGGTACCACCCAAATTAACGTTATCATACGCTCACTTGACATCGATAACGGTGATAGAGCCGGAAGGAACTACTGACTTGTTCGCTCCTTCAACATCCAAGGCGAGTTCATAAAGGTCAAGGACAGCTTACACCGACCGCTGCCTCTCTTATGCTTGAAACTTTACTACTAGTCCTCTTCCACGTTTATTATATATATTCGTATAGTAATGAATGGTGATAGCTTTGTCAAGCTTACTCCCTATAATGTTTAGTAAACGTTTATACTGGGTATCTAGATAGTTACATCAAACTATTACCTAATGGAGGGTGCCCATGGTACGAAAATTATTTAAAAAGGCAACGGATTATGCAAAACAAAACCCTGAACAAACTAAACGTTATGCTAAAAAAGCCTTTGATACAATCAAAAACAAGCAAAAATCTTCATCTAGTAAACAGCCTAAAAAATAAAAGGTGTAAGCCTATTTTTCAAAATGGGCTTACATGTCGAATCTTTTCCTATATGTGCGCTGTAACCCCCACTCCTCCAATGAAAGACCTCCAATCTAATCTATTTTAAACAATTTTATTTTGGTCACTTATCATGATAACTCAAATGGATTCGTTTCAAAATTTAAATTTAAACCAAAACATGCTACAATACTTTTGCTATACATTGAACAAGACACGCTTAGAAAGAAGGCATCTAAACATGACCCTTAAAAGAGTCCTGCATTACGCTCATGAATTGATGACAGATGTGCTAACAATGGGGGATATCGCCATAGACGGGACGTGCGGTAATGGACATGATACTCTATTAATCAGCCAGCTCGTTGGTGAAACCGGACACATATATGGATTTGATATCCAGGATGAAGCCATCTTCAATACCAAACAGCGGCTGATCGACCATCAGGCAATCGAGCAGACCACACTGATTCATGATAGCCACGCTACTATTGAACAACACATTCCTATCGAACATCTCACACGTCTTAAAGCGGCAATTTTTAACCTTGGTTATTTACCTGGCAGTGATAAGTCCGTTATTACTGAAGCCAATCACACTCTTTCTTCCATTCAAAGCATTCTCTCCTATCTCCAAAAAGGAGGGCTGGTTGTACTGGTGGTTTATTATGGTCATCCGGGTGGCGAAGAGGAGAAAACAGCATTACTCGACTATGTAAGCCATTTGGATCAGCGTCAATACAATGTGCTGCAGTATGGATTTATCAATCAACGAAATCAACCGCCGTTTATTCTAGCCATCGAAAAGAAATAGCCTGGTACCCTATAACGGTTTACCAGGCTTTAATTTGTGATACATTTTCGTATTAATATAAAAGAAAGTCGCTTTTACTCCACTTACCTTTAATAATTCCCTCACAAAGCCTTTTGCATGTTGAATATTGCTTACCTTCCGATCAGCGAGGTACATGCCTACTAATCCTTCATGGATCATTTGATGAAAAGCAGCATCAGGCAGCTTTTGGACTTCCTG
Source organism: Halobacillus naozhouensis (assembly GCF_029714185.1). Taxonomy (NCBI): domain Bacteria; kingdom Bacillati; phylum Bacillota; class Bacilli; order Caryophanales; family Bacillaceae; genus Halobacillus; species Halobacillus naozhouensis. Next base: position 2,735,033 of record NZ_CP121671.1, read on the forward strand.
ATTCGTTTGCTTCACGAAAAAAACAAATCGTTGTTTCATTTGTTCTTCATGATCATAATAGGAACAGAAATTTAAATCCCCCTCTTCTTCATCTTCCTGCTGATCAATATAATAATCGAGCAGAATATGAAGGCCCTGCATAAACGGAAAGTAGCTTTTCTCAATTTGGTTAGCCAGACTGTCTGTCATTTCCCCGCCTAATGTATAGGAAATCAGGCAGAAAATCCCCAATGTAGAACCCGTACAAGCAGAGAATTCAAACCACTCTAAATTCGGCCAGTGCTTCTGGTGATCCTTAAACCAGTTTTTCAAACGCGGTATACGCTCCTCTTCAATCACATGCTTATGTACTTGAAGATCACTATAAAGCCCTCCAAGTTTCAAGGTATGTTCATATACTCCGACGTAGTCTTTCGCGTTACGCAGCACAGACTGACAAGTTTGCACAAGATCGCCTAAATATCCGCCATCATTTTTATCTTCACGATAGTAATAATAATCTTTTATTTCATTATCTGGTGTTAGCGCATCAATCATTGCCTGATGAAGCATCCTGAAATCTTTCGGATCCATTGAAGTACTTCGATCACACAAATTATCTAAATAGTCACTAATCGTTTGATAAGCCACGATAAAACGGATCGACTCTTTCCATTTGTCTCTAGCTAACAGGGCGTATATCCCACCGCCCTCACAATGAAAAGTTTTTGATTCGATACTGGCTAATGCCTGATCTCTTAACTCAGAATTTGGTATATCTTTTGCCTTACTAATCCATTGATTCAGCTCTGTGTGTACTCTCGGGAAAATATCCTTGTACACTCTAGCCATTAGATGCAAAGCATTCGCAGGGACTTGAGGAGCCACAAGTCATCCCTCCTTATGATGTAGGTTAGATAGTTGTTGGTGAATAAAATGGCTGGTATATGTGTAAACTTGTTTCCATTCCGGTTCATTAAAAATCTCATGATAAAGCCCCGGCCACTCTTTATATGTTTTCTCAGAAAGATCGACGCTATGAAACCATTCTTTTGTTTTCTCTGCGTCAACCATCAGATCTTCTCCTGCTTGCATAATCAGCAAAGGAACTTCTGGAAATTCATTAATTTTGACAAAGGCTTGTTGAATATTATGTTGAAATTCCCTATACCACCTTACTGATACTTTTTCTAAAATTAGTGCATCTTCACCGTCACGTTTACGGACAGATTCATTTCTCGTAACTTTTTCAGACTTGAGCTGAGTGCCCACCTGCAGCTTAGGACATACACGGTTTAACATTCGAGACGCCACTTCCATAGGTTTAGAGGCCCCTTCAAGAATTCCAACCGCCGGGGAGGCCAAGATTACACCATTAACCTTAGGTTTAATCTGCTGCATCGTGCGTATAACAGCTAGTCCACCCATACTATGCCCCAAAAGAAAAACCGGACCTTCATCCGCTTCCTGCAGCCATTCTTCTATCGTATGTATGTACTGATGAAAGGAGTCAATATGGCCTTTCACCCCTTCTGATCTGCCTTGACCTGGGAGATCCCGGCAAATCACCTTGTAACCATCATCCTTAAGCTGCTTGATTAAATGTTGATACCTTCCGATGTGTTCAAAAGCTCCATGAACGATCACAATAGTCGTCTGGACCGCACTCATATGAATCCTCCCCATGCAACAGCTTACTTTTGCTATACTAGATTATAATCATATTATAAGGGGGATTATCGTGATTTGCGAATATAAAGGAAAGCACCCACAAATTGATTCGACAGCCTACATAGCTGAAGATGCAGTCGTTACGGGCGATGTCGCCATTGGTTCGTATGCAAGTATTTGGTTTAAAACTGTTGTACGCGGAGACGTAGCTCCCGTTAAAATTGGTAGCGAAGTAAATATCCAAGACTTGAGTATGCTGCATCAAAGTCCCAACCAGCCGTTGATTATTGAAGATGGTGTAACTGTAGGACATCAAGTCACCCTTCACTCCGCTCATATTAAAAGGGACGCACTCATTGGTATGGGGTCTCTCATTCTCGATGGCGCCGAAATAGGTGAGCAGGCATTTATCGGAGCAGGCAGTCTTGTTCCTCCAGGAAAAGTCATACCTCCCCGAACGCTGGCTTTTGGCCGTCCAGCAAAAGTGGTTCGGAAACTAAACGAGGAAGATTATAAAGAGCTGGACCGAATTCTGACAACTTATGTCGAGAAAGGTCAAATTTATAAACAGCTTAGACAAGAATCATAACAAAAATAAAAAGAACCGATCTTCAAAAAATTGAAGGCCGGTTCTCCTCTTATTTACTTCAGACGTTTTTTCAACTCTTCAGCCCGATCTGTTTTTTCCCATGGGAATTCAACATCTGTTCGGCCAAAGTGACCGAAGGCAGCCGTTTGACGATAGATAGGACGGCGAAGATCCAGCATTTTGATAATACCAGCAGGACGTAGATCAAACAATTCTCTTACTGCTGTCACAAGCTTCTCTTCTGTTACTTTTCCTGACCCGTTAGTATCAATGGAAATTGATACTGGCTGTGCTACGCCAATAGCATAAGCCAATTGAACTTCACAGGAATCGGCTAAACCGGCAGCTACAATGTTTTTCGCAACATAGCGAGCAGCATAAGCTCCAGATCGGTCAACTTTAGTAGCATCTTTACCACTAAAGGCCCCACCCCCATGACGGGCATAGCCTCCGTAGGTGTCTACGATAATCTTTCTTCCGGTTAGCCCGGCATCACCTTGGGGGCCACCAATCACGAACCTTCCAGTAGGATTAATAAAATATTTAGTATTCTCATCAATAAGTTCTGACGGCACTACTGGAAGGATAACTTTTTCCTTCAAATCTCTTTGAATTTGTTCAAGTGTTATTTCTTCTGCATGCTGTGTCGAAATAACAATAGTATCGACACGAACAGGCTGATCCTGTTCATCGTATTCAATTGTTACCTGAGTCTTTCCATCGGGGCGCAAATAGCTGAGGGTACCATCATTGCGCATATCAGAAAGTCGTTTGGATAACTTATGAGCAAGAGAAATTGGCAAAGGCATCAGTTCTGTCGTTTCGTTATTTGCATAACCAAACATTAGACCCTGATCTCCCGCACCAATAGACTCAATTTCTTCATCGCTCATTTGACCTTCCCTTGACTCCAGTGCTTCATCTACTCCGCCTGCAATGTCAGGAGATTGTTCATCTATAGCTGTTAATACGGCACATGTATCAGCGTCAAATCCGTATTTCGCTCTTGTATAGCCAATATCTTTAATGGTTTGACGTACAATAGCAGGGATATCTACATACGTATTCGTGCTGATCTCACCTGAAACGAGGACTAGCCCAGTTGTAACAGTTGTTTCACACGCAACACGTGCGTTTGGATCGTTTTTTAAAATTTCATCTAGAATAGCATCAGAAATCTGGTCACAGATTTTATCAGGATGACCTTCTGTTACAGATTCAGATGTGAATAACCGGCGATTGGCAGGCATTCTGCTAAACTCCTCCTTCTGTTATATACATAGATTAGACGGAACTCTTTACCAGTATCACTAGAAACCTATAAGTTTCCTTACAATCGTTATTATGGCTATCGCACATTTCACGTTATATGTACATATGAATATGAACATCATAAGAAATTGTGCTGGAACCTTTTTCCAATAAAAGAAAAAACCCTTCCTTCGTTCAGAGGAAAGGTACTGTTCCCTTTCGCTCTTATCGTCCAAGGCTAACAACTGCCTTGCTCCAGGTTAGCACCATGTCAGGTATTTATCTGACGGTTGCCGGGTTTCTTAGGGCCTGTCCCTCCACCAACTCTGGATAAGAGAGTATCCGTTCGGAATAATCGTACCGAAATCCTCATTTAATGTCAATCAGTTTACTATGCTTTAAGAAACAGGCAATTCCCTCTAAACAAGTATAACTATTATTATAGAACAATAATCACTTTACATTTCCCTTGAAACTACGATAGACTGGCTGCCCTATTTGTTGAAAATTCAATGGTTGAAATAACCAATGTTTAAAGCTTTAAATGGGTGAGGAAAAAGCAGATGTTCTTCCATAACCATACGTAGTAATAGGTTTAATCGTATAGTAAGTTTACTCTGCCCAAGACTTCATATCCCTCGCATGCATGATACACAACTTTATAGTAAAATAAATTGAAAGCATTTTCATGATTAGTATGGAATATTAAAATGAATGTGTTATACTATTAATCAGCTTAAAGCAATGTGCTTTTTATTAATTTTATAGTAAAGGCGGGTTGACACATATGAGTGCCATTAACCAAATGTCAGATTTAAACCAACTTTTAGCACAAGAGCATGTCCTCCATCATTTGTCTGTACCACAACTTGTAGAAAAAATACTTTCCAAGAAAGAAGGATCGTTAACGGATCGCGGGGCTGTTCTTGCTACCACAGGCACCTATACTGGCCGGTCTCCAAAGGATAAATTTATCGTAAAAGATCATGAGTCAGAATCCACCGTCAACTGGGGAAGCACCAATCAATCTATAGATGACAGCACGTTTGTTCGCTTATACCACAAAGTGCTGGATTATTTAAAAGAACGTGATGAATTATTTGTTTTTAAAGGCTACGCAGGCGCAGACAAGAAAAACCGTCTACCTATTCAAGTCATCAATGAATTCGCGTGGCATAATTTATTCGCCCATCAAATGTTTATCCGCCCTACGGAGCAAGAGCTTTCTCAACACGAAGCCGAGTTTACAGTCATCTCTGCCCCAACATTTAAAGCCGATCCAAAAGTAGATGGAACAAACTCGGAAGCTTTCATTATAATTTCATTTAAACATAGAATTGTACTCATTGGAGGAACAGAATACGCAGGCGAAATTAAAAAGTCGATATTTTCTGTTATGAACTACTTGCTTCCTAAACAAAATAGTATGCCTATGCATTGTTCAGCTAACGTTGGAAAAGAAGGCGATGTAGCGTTATTTTTTGGTTTATCAGGAACAGGGAAAACAACGTTGTCTGCTGATCCGGAACGACGGCTGATCGGTGATGACGAGCATGCCTGGTCACATAATGGAGTGGCTAATATCGAGGGTGGCTGTTACGCCAAGTGCATTAGTTTATCAGCTGAGAAAGAGCCGCAAATTTTTAACGCCATCCAATTTGGATCAGTGTTAGAAAACGTAGTAGTGGATGAGGAGACCCGGGTTCCTGACTATGATAATACCAGCCTGACTGAAAACACACGAGCGGCTTATCCATTACATCATATTGATAATACCGTACAACCAAGCATTGCAGGACACCCAAATGCAATTGTTTTTCTAACTGCAGATGCTACAGGAGTTCTCCCGCCGATCAGTAAATTGACAAAAGAACAGGCGATGTACCACTTCTTAAGCGGATACACAAGTAAATTAGCGGGTACAGAACGTGGGGTTACTTCTCCACAGGCTACCTTCTCTGCTTGTTTTGGATCTCCATTTCTGCCATTAGCACCTTCAGTATATGCAGAGATGCTGGGCGAGAAAATTGACCAATTTGATACGAGCGTTTATCTCGTCAATACAGGCTGGACAGGAGGAGCTTACGGGGAGGGAGAAAGAATGAAACTGTCCCATACCCGTTCAATGGTGCATGCAGCTCTTGAAGATGAGCTAAATTCAGTAGAAACATACACAGACCCAGTATTTGGCCTTCAAATTCCGCTTCACTGTCCTGGGGTACCAGATGATGTGTTGTTACCGAGAAAGACATGGAGCAACCCTGAAGCTTATGATAAGAAAGCCCAGGAACTAGCAGAAAAATTTCACGAGAACTTCAAGAAATTTACTCATGCCAGCTCAGCTATTAAAAATGCTGGTCCTGCTTCCGGCAGGAACTAAATTATGTTTCCTCATCTCCTCAATATAGATAAAGCAAGCGCGCAGTATTAACTGCGCGCTTGCTTTTGTTACTGCAGCTTATTCAGCAGGCTCTCCTAGAAACTTCTCTCTAATTTGTCTCATACAATTGGGCAGCACATCATCTTTCATCATAAAGCTGTACTGCTCATCACTTACAATTCCTTCAGGGAGCTTCTCAAGCAAAACAGGACCATCCGTTTCAAAATAATGATCTTGCGCTTGTAACTGCGATATGGAAGCGAAATAGACATTTTTAACAATTGTTCCGCCCTTCCCAGCTACATGGTACTGGCCGACATAGTCGATCTGCTTGACACATCCTCCAGTTTCCTCCAACACTTCTCTGATTGCAGCATCTTTCGCATTTTCTCCTTTTTCTACTTTGCCACCAGGAAATTCGAGACCCCTGTCCTTATGGTTAGTTAACAGCCAATTATTATCGAATCGACAAATAACCCAAACATGCTTTGGTGTCTTAGAAAATGGATGATTATCAAAAGATAACTTAACTTGATTTCGATAGTAATCGCTAAATGTTTTCATATAAGATCATCTGCCTTTAATCCGTTGTTTATGTAATGAAGAAGAACTTTAGCGATACACTCTGTCATGTATTGCTATTTAAATCGTATCATAAGCAAGCCAGATTACAAACAGTACCGTTCTTTTTATCACTATGATTACTGTTACCCTCCTGTATAGTTTGTAAACGCAAGACTTATTACCATAATTATGAAACTGAAACTAATATCAATCGTATGTACTTATACATGAATAAGGTGGAGCACTTAACTTTGGGACCAATTGGCCAAAGGAGTGCTCCCAGTAAACACTTAGAAAGCAAAGCATCCGTAAATCAAAAAATGAGGTGCCTAATTTAAGTTCCATAACGCAATAATACAAATAAACCGCTTCTAGGATTAGAGGCGGTTATTTATCTTCTAAAACACCCATCCCACTGATGTGGTGCCTGGTCGTATCATCACCTAAATCATAAATCATCTGCAAGGCTCGCGTCATCCCCTCATCATACTCATCATTCGAACTGTCTTTATGATATTCTACAAATGGAACGTGTGATCGAAAGAACGCTCTTGTATCCGAGTTATATATTTCATTAAAAACCTCTCTTAATAAAAGGAGTTCTTCTCGATCTGCGTTAATGATGAACTCATCATTGTTGCCGTTACGATTGATTGAAATTTCACGTGTGCCGATATTGACAAAATATTGGTTTTTTCCTTCCATAATAAAAAACCTCCTCTATATGTAGCTTTAGCTACAAAGGAAGGCTTTATTACTTGAAAAGGCAAGAAGCAGATATTACCAAACCGATAAAATGCAAACCTATTCCCACTCCCAGGTATAGCTTTGCACGGTAATCTGATCCAAATAGGATTCATCAACGCTAACCCCTATTCCATTTTCAGCAGGCACACTTATTTGACCGTCTTTTACCTCAATGGGTTCTTTGAGGACATCCCTATAAAAGTATCTGTCTGAACTTGATAAATCCCCTGGAATCGTAAAGTTTGGTAAAGAAGCGAGGGCTAGATTATGTGCCTTAGCGATTCCCGTCTCTACCATACCGCCACACCAAACTGGAAGTCCATTGCTTTGACAGTGATCATGGATATTCAGTGCTGCTGTCAAGCCCCCTACCCGGCAGACCTTTATATTGATGACCTGGCAGCTGCCGAGTTCAATCGCTTGCTTTGCATCATGTAATGACGTTATGGATTCATCCAAACAAATGGGAGTATTCATTTGTTCCTGTGCTAGTTTATGCAGATAGAAATCACCAGGCTCAAAAGGCTGCTCAATCATCAGCAATCCTAAATCATCGAGAGCAATTAGGTAATCTAAATCCTCTTCCCTGTACATTCCATTCGCATCAATCATAATACCAAGGTTAGGTTCGACAGACTGAATCTGTTTGATTTTGTCCCTTTCCTTGCCTTTTTCAACCTTTAACTTATACCGCTCATAACCTGACTGCCGCATCCGGTTTATATCTTCAGTGATGGAATCAGACAGACTTAAGACGGCGCCCGCTTTAACAGAGGCACGCGTACCTCCAATCAATTTAGCCAGACTCACGTTGCTCTGTTTCGCACATAAATCCCACAGAGCTCCTTCCAAGCCAGCTTTAGCCATTTGATTACCTTGTATAAAGGAAGTTATGCGTACGAAATCCCCTGGTTCTTGGATGTGTTGGACGTCTAAATGAGGAAGGATAATATCTCTAAGCACGTGCCAGGCTGTTTCGATAGTTTCGGCTGTGTAAAAAGGGGTAGAAAATGCCGAAACCTCTCCGTATCCTTTCAGACCCTGATGGTCACTAACCTCAATAATAATTACTGAGCGCTCATGGAGTTTTCCCTGATGTGTTACAAATGGGCTCCTTAGCGGCAGTGAAATTTTACGTAAAATGAGACGATGTATATCCATTAGTATACGTCCCTTTCCATACACTCAAATAATTTTCTTCTGACAATTTTATTCGAAGCATTTCTCGGCAGCTCTGATATAATGAACAACCGTTTCGGGATTTTATAGGAAGCCAAATATTGGCGACAATATGTGGTCATCTCTTCTAGAGACAGATCCGCTCCTGCCTGGAGAACCACAAAGGCTACCGGCACCTCTCCCCATTCCTCATCTGCTGTACCAGTTACCCCCACCTCTTCGACTCCTGCAAGCCCCATTATAACGCTCTCAATCTCAGCCGGATAAATATTTTCTCCTCCTGATATAATCATATCTTTAACACGATCGACAACGTACAGAAAGCCTTCGTCATCTAGGTACCCTGCATCACCCGTTGCCAAATATTCTGAGTCATTTCCCGCTTTTTTATAATACCCACCAGATACCATCGGTCCTTTAACATGTATTTCTCCTGTTTCATAGGCAGCAGCTGTTCTTCCATCCGCTATAACTTTCAGCGTGGCCGGAGCCAGGGCTTTGCCGGCTGATCCGAGCTTTCGAAAGGCATCCACAGGACTTAATGTTGCAATTTGAGAACTGGTTTCCGTCATGCCATACGTTTGGAAAACAGGAATATCCTTCTTACTTGCCCTCTCTAATAACGGCCTGGGAACTGGCCCACCGCCCAATAACATGCATCGAAAAGATGAAGGATAGTCCTCTTGTTGTAGGTCTAGTATCAACCTTTGAAGCATGACGGTTACCACGGAAACGATCGTTACACCACGATAGCGAATCTCATCATTGATCACCTGGGCATCGAAATGTGACAGTAATCGGATGGGCATTCCATAGATGACATTCTTCATTAGTAAAGAAAAGCCACCAACATGGAACATAGGCAGGCAAATCAGCCATTTGTCTGATTGCGACAAACCCAAATTCAAAGCTGAACCGACAGCACTGAACCAATGATTTCCGTAAGTATGCATAACAGCTTTAGGTTTTCCAGTTGTGCCCGATGTGTACATCATGGTAAAAACTTCTTCTAAATATAACTGTTCTTTCAACTCAATGGACTCATTGCATGTTGGTAGATGATTCATATAAATTAGATCGTCATGTCCTAACAAAACTTCTTCAATAGTACGATGGGCTTTTTCTACAAGATTCGGATCAACAATCAATGCGGAAACTTCTGCATCGTTTAATTGATAGGCAAGTTCTTCAGGAGTCAATCGCGTATTTAAACAGACAGCTACTGCTCCAATATAGCTTAGTGCGTGAATACAAATGGGAAACTCTATTCGGTTACCAGACAATAGGGCAACATGATCTCCAGTCTTCACACCCTCTTTTATTAACCCCTTGGCCAGCTTTCGACTTTCTTCTCTTAGAGCAGAATAACTCAAAGATAGATGTTCACCATATTCAATCGCTGTTGCTTCTGGTTGTAATTCATGCTGTTTTTCCAGCCAATGAGGAATTACATTCATGCTCATATCCTCCCTTTTATCATATAAAAAGGGCTGCCTAAGCTATAGGAAGCCCTTCTTTAACCATTCATTTTGTGATCATGGGAAACGCGGGAACTGACCGAAATCAGGTTTGCGTTTTTCTTTAAACGCATCGCGTCCTTCTTTCGCTTCCTCAGTTGTGTAATAAAGCAAGGTTGCGTCACCACCCATTTGCTGCAGGCCTGCTAGACCATCTGTATCAGCATTGAAGGAAGCTTTCAAGAAACGAAGAGCTGTCGGTGACTTCTCAAGCATTTCTCTGCACCATTGCACTGTTTCATCCTCAAGTTGCTCAAGAGGAACAACTGTATTAACGAGTCCCATATCCTCCGCTTCTTTTGCACTATATTGACGGCATAGGTACCAAATTTCACGTGCCTTCTTTTGACCGACAATACGTGCAAGTAAACCAGCGCCATATCCTGCGTCAAAACTTCCAACCTTTGGACCTGTTTGACCAAAGATGGCATTGTCAGCAGCAATCGTCAAGTCACAAACAATATGTAGGACATGACCGCCGCCTACCGCATAGCCAGAAACCATCGCAACGACTGGTTTAGGAATAACTCGGATAAGTCGTTGTAAGTCCAGCACGTTCAAACGAGGAATATGGTCGTCGCCCACATAACCTCCGTGCCCTCTTACACTTTGATCTCCACCTGAGCAAAATGCGTCATCGCCAGCTCCTGCCAATACAATGACTCCGATTTTGGAATCATCACGTGCGTAAGCAAAAGCATCAATTAATTCTTGCACAGTTCTAGGGGTAAAGGCATTACGAACTTGTGGACGATTAATCGTAATTTTAGCAATTCCTTCATACGTTTCGTAGAGAATTTCTTCGTATTCTCGCTCGGTAATCCAGTTATAAGTCATACATAACCCTCCATTGTAAACAAATTGCGGACAAGCTTATCCGCTTCCATACAATTACTATTGTATCACGAAGTCTTCGACAGTTTTAGCAAAAAACTCTGGTTGTTCGAGATGTATTGTATGTCCTGCCCTTTCAACCACGACTAAAGTTGATTGAGACAGGCGCAAGTCCATCCCCTTATTAATAGTAAAAAATTTATCATCCCACTCGCCAACGATCAGTAGCACCTCTACTGGAAGGTCAGCAAGCTTTTCCCACCAGGAAGGCTGCTGCCCCGTTCCCATCCCTTCGAGGGACTGAATTAAGCCAAGGGGATCCTGACTTAATCGTTCTTCATGCAATTGAGCAATGTCTTCAGCAGCCAGTTGTTTTTGACTCTCAAAAAGCGGGATTTTCCTCCAATAATTAACGAACTCCTGTAAGCCTTCGTTTGTAATTTTGTCCATTAATGTTTGATCCTTAGCTCGTCTAGTGATTTGTTCCTCAGAATTGGCAAGACCAGGGGAAGCACTTTCGAGAATTAGTTTATTTGTATACTCAGGGTAAAGCATAGCAAAGGATAGGGCTGCTCGTCCGCCCATGGAATAACCTAGCACATCGACAACAGAGAGTTGTAAATGTTCCAGAATTTCCACTACATCTGCAGCAAATTGTTCCATTGTTACCGCACCGACGGCTCCTGTATATCCGTGCCCTGGCATGTCGATGCAAATCGACCTGATGGAATCTGGCAATAACCGCTGTATTTTAGAAAAAGTGCGGCCACTGCCCGTAAACCCATGGAGCATCAGGACAGGCAGTCCCTCCCCTTCATCGTCTACCCAGTAAGTACGATGACTCAGTTTGATATACATCAACTAGACCTCATCCAGGAAATCCAAGGTTTCTGCGATACCCTGCCATTTATCTTTATGAAAAGCCACATGATCTTCCCTGTTCGTGATTACTTCTACTACACTTAAACCCTTCTCTTTATAGCTATCCTCTAATGAACGTTTGTAGGCTTCCCAATTATGAACACGTCTATGTGTTCCACCATACATGTCAACAGCTTTTTTAAAGTCCACCCCGGTCGGCGTTCCGAATAGCTCTTCAAAATAGGCAGGCTGGTTAGCTTGGGGAAGGTAAGAAAAGATTCCGCCACCATCGTTATTAATGATAACAATCGTAATGGGCAGTTGATGCTGCTTAGCAAGCAGCAATCCATTCATATCGTGAAAAAAGGATAAATCCCCCAGAAGCAGTGTTGTGGGTTGTCCAGTTGCCGCTACCCCGATGGCTGTCGAAACTACCCCATCAATCCCATTTGCTCCACGGTTAGCCATCACTTTAATATGCTTCGGAGTGGCCATAAAGAAGCTGTCGACATCTCGAATTGGCATACTATTTCCAACAAATAAAACAGAATGATCCAGCATTGAATTCGTCAGATGAACCACAGCATGACCTTCGTTTAAATCCTTACTTTGTTCAGCAAGCATATGACTTTTAGCGATCATATTCATCTCCTGCCAATGCTGTAACCAAGCATTCTCAATATGGTCTGCCTGCAGGCGGTCAAAGATCCTTTGGCAAAACTCACCGGGATCACTCCAAACAAACTGTGTAGCTATACCTGAGGGCTCCCGATAGCTTGCGTATGTGTCTACAACATAATGATCGATCGTAGAATCATGTTTTTGTATCCACTGCAAGTATGGTTTGGAGACAGGCATCGCCCCAAACCGAATGATATAGTCCGGCTTGAGCGCCTCTTTTCTCTTATCTGATTTTAAAATGGCATCGTAGTTTTCAATAATATTTCGTTTATCATGCTCGCCCGCTCTTAATTGGGCTAAAGGATCAGCCAGAATAGGAACCCCTGAGCGTGCGGCCAACTTTGTAAGATGGACTGCTATGTCAGTATCCGTCTGCGGTCCGCATACGATTAATCCATTTTTATCGCTCGCCAGTAATTCCACAAATTCAGCTGCCTGATCTTCCGAAATCTGAGGCAGACCGTATATACTTTTCGGAATCGGTTTTACTCCTTCATTCCAAAGATCATTTATATTGAAATCTGGAACTAATGGTTCTCTCAATGGAAGGTTTACATGTACGGGGCCAGGATGGTTCGATTCACTTTCCCCCACTGCACGAGCGGCCTGTTTTCTCACATAAGAGAGTAACCCATCTTCGGGTAATGCTAAATCGTGAAACCATTTGACGTAATGGCCATACATACCAATTTGGTCAATAGATTGGGGTGCTCCTACATCCCTAAGCTCATGGGGACGATCCGCTGTTAAAACAACAAGTGGAACCCTGCTATAGTAAGCCTCGACGATAGCCGGATAATAATTAGCTGCAGCGGTGCCAGACGTACAGACAAGCGCTACGGTCTTTTGTTTTGCTTTAGCTAAGCCCAGCGCGAAAAAAGCAGCAGATCTCTCATCGACATGGACCCAGTGTTTCACTCTATCGTATCGACTAAATGTCATGGCGAGCGGGGTAGATCGTGATCCGGGTGAAATTACCACATCTTCTATACCCGAATAAGCGAGCTGGGCAACAAAATGTGTCATATATCTTGATAAGGTGTCCGTGTAATTCATACTGATCCCCCTAATACAGATAACATAGGCCGAAGCTTCACGGCTGTTTCTTCGTATTCCGCATCAGGATCAGAATCTTCTACGACCCCACATCCAGCAAATAAAGAAGCTTCATCCTGTTGAAGCAGTGCGGAACGGATCGCTACTGCAAACTCCCCATTATTATGACCATCAAACCAGCCAACAGGGCCCGCATACCAGCCTCGATTTAATGTTTCATGTTTCCTGATATAATCAACAGATTGCTTCTGAGGCATGCCCCCAAGTGCTGGAGTTGGGTGAAGTTTCTCCACAACATCAAGCAGTGTATACCCTTGTTCAAGAGTGGCTGTTACAGGAGTATATAAATGCTGTAAATTGCGGAGCGGATAAACGACTGGTGCACTAGGAATATCAACATTATAGCAACACGCTTCCACAGCTTCCCTAATCATCTGAACAACAAAATCATGCTCCTGACGATTTTTTGGATCATTCAGAAGCTGCTGACTGAGGAGGTGATCCTCCTTTTTATCCTTCCCACGTGGAATAGTTCCCGCTAAACAAGTAGAGACAAGCTTCTGATTTTCTAATTTAGCCAGCCTTTCCGGCGTCGCCCCGATAAAATAATCTCCACCATTTTCGAAAACAAAAATATAGCTATTTTGTTGAGTCTCGCATAATTCCTCCACGATTGCGGCCAATTCAACTAAGGCATCAAATTTCACACGCAGTTCACGGGCCAGTACAACTTTCCCTAGCTTTCCTTGCTTAATATCATCGGTAGCTTGCTTGACACTCTGTTTCCATTTCTCCGCTTCCGTTTCCACCCATGCTGTTTGTTTGGGCAGATTCAACTCTTGACGAGCCCCGTGTAAAAGATGATGTTGCTGCTCCTCTATTTGGCGAATAATTTGCTGCTTATGATCTTCCTCAAAAATCAGCAAGTTTGTCGTCAAGTACGATTTTGAGCCTTTATTCGTCAACAAATAGGCCGGAACCGTCATCTGGCAGTCAGGAAAGCCCTCCCATGGAGTTGAATTATTCTGGTTGGCATCGAAGCTAAAGCCTCCCAGCGTGACAAGGCCTGTCCCTTTTTCATAGTACGGGTCGTATACTTGGGCTTCGTTCATAAGTTCATTCCAGTTTGATTCTATTTTCCTGAATCGGTTCGGGTGAGCTGCTGTCATCCTGTGAGCAGCACCTACACCTGCCATCGTGAAATCCTCATCTGCACTTTTCCAAAATAAACGATGCTGGTCTACCTTCTGTGATCGATCCAAAAAGGTAAAAGCCTCTGTATAATCTATTTCATTCACAAAACTGATAAGTTGCGGCTTTCTTTCAGAAGTCGCCTTATTAATCGCTTCCTCAACCATTTCATCTATTTGAGGCACTTTTATATGAAGCATTAAAATTCCTCCCACCCCAGTTAGGGACGTTGCATTATATTAAGATAAATCATTTACACACCATTTATAAAAGATAGTGATCCTCTTCTATTTTATTCTCTTTTTTATCTTGACTCAAGGAATCTTAATCGGTTCCTGCATATTCTTACAAGGATTGACACCAGAGGACTGTTTGCCTAAACTTAAGTTGATATTATATTACTAGTTTGATTACAAGGGAGATGACACCCATGAGTTCTGTTTCAAATCAAAATATGAGAGCTTCCTTGAATGAACGTGACGGATTTCAAGTTTGGTGGAGGTTACTGCGTCCTCATACGTTAACCGCTGCTTTCGTACCCGTATTCGTGGGGACGATGCTTGCTGCTCTGGATCATGGGATTCATCTTGGATTATTTGCTGCAATGCTTTTCGCTTCGGTCTTAATTCAGGCTGCCACAAATATGTTTAACGAATATTATGATTTCGTCAGAGGTTTAGACAATGAGAACTCTGTTGGAATAGGCGGAACGATTGTGCGGGATGGAATCCGACCGCGAACGATTTTAAACTTAGCCATCGGCTTCCTCGTAGTGGCTACATTGCTTGGTGTTTATATCTGCGCCTCTTCCAGTTGGTGGGTGGCTGTGATCGGTCTAGTCTCCATGCTGCTAGGGTATCTTTACTCAGGCGGTCCTTACCCGATAGCCTACACCCCATTAGGAGAGCTAGCTGCAGGGCTATTCATGGGCACAATCATTATTGGCATAAGTTATTATATCCAATCATTGAGTTTAACATGGGAAGTTATTGTGATCTCGGTTCCAGTGGCGATATTTATTGGAGCGATCAACTTGGCAAACAACATTCGTGACCGCGTCGGGGACGCTGAAAACGGCCGCAAAACTATAGCCATTTTATTCGGCCATCATGGAGCTGTCCGCTTCTTATTAAGCTTATATGTGATTGCCTATGGAATAACTGTAGTGTTAACCGCAATAGGAATGCTTCCCATCTGGTCTATCTTTACATTGCTTAGCATTAGAAAAGGCATCCAATCTATACGGGGATTTGCTGGGGAGAAATCCCCATTAGAAATGATGCCGGCCATGAAGGCAACGGCACAGACCAATACCTTATACGGTTTATTACTAGGAATTTCACTTCTATTGCAATTGTTTTTCCCCTTTTCATTTTAGCTAGTATAAGAGCAGTTGAAATGGAAGGCAACCTTATTACAACCCGAGCTCAAAAAACAGGCCGGGTTGTTTTTTTGGGGGATAGGATAAGCTGGAAATACCTCATCTTTATATATGTTTGATATTATGAAATCAGGGAATTAAAAATAGAGGATGATAAAATGGATATATCTATACAAAACACATTAATGGAAGCACTAGGAATGGAAGTTATCGAAGCCAGGCCGGACAAAGTTATCCTTAAAATGCCTGTAGACCATCGCACACATCAGCCGATGGGCTTTCTCCATGGGGGAGCAAGTGTAGCACTGGCTGAATCCGCTGCAAGCATTGGGTCCTTTTTAAATATTGATCCAGAACGACAGCAGATTTTTGGAATTGAGATTAATGCTAACCATACGAAAAGTATACGCTCCGGGTTTGTTTATGGCACTGCCATCCCCCACCACCGTGGCAAAACAACTATGGTTTGGGAAATTCGAATAGAAGGTGAAGACCACCAATTGATCTCTATTTCAAGGTGTACGGTGGGGGTCGTGTCCCGCCAAAGTTCCTAGCCGCTTCCAACTAATTAGGAGTGAAATAATGTTAACTGATAAACAGTTGAATGAATTCAAACAACAGCTAGAAGCAATGAAAGAAGAAGCGGAACAAGAGTTGGCTAAATTTCAAAACCAGCAGAAAAATAGTGAAGACCCTAATGATAAGGAAGGTGAACTTTCCAGTGTAGCTGATCACCCTGGAGATCTAGGAACTTCACAATTTGAAAAAGAGAAAGAGTATACACTTCATGAGCAAACACGGGAAAAGCTAAAAGAAATTTATGCTGCTCTTGATCGGATTAAAGATGGTAGTTATGGAAAGAGTGAAAAGTCGGGAGAGCCGATCCCGCTTGAACGTCTAAAGGCAATGCCGACAGCGAGAATGACCGTAGAGGAAGCAGAAAGCACCTGAAGAAGGAGAGCGGTCCATACGCTCTCCTAAATTTCTGTTTTTATAACGCTAGAAAAATTCGTTCTCTATGAGACATTTATGCAGCGGAAGAGGTCTTTATCCGTTTCTGCTCAATCCACGGCTTAAGTTTAATAAACAGTGGGATAAATAATATTCCAACAATGACTCCCTTTAGTGCATTAAAGGGAAGAATTGCCCCTACAACCGTCAACCATTTTACTTGATCAGACATTGTTTCCCACCCCATAAACCAGCTATATGCAGGTAAAAAAAGAAAATAATTGAGGACGCTCATCCCTATCGCCATGATAACAGAGCCTGTAATTAACCCCGAAACAAGGCTTTTTACGTTCTTAAATTTGTGATAGAACATGGAAACAGGCACGATGAATAAAACGCCGGCCATAAAGTTACTAACAACTCCTACAGGATCAGCTGCTCCTGTATAAATTAAATAAAGAGTATTTTTCAAACCTTCCACAATGATCCCCGCTGCTGGAGTAAACAGAATAGCAGCAACAAGCGCAGGAACTTCACTGAAATCAATTTTCAAATATTGAGGAAGCATTGGTAACGGAAAATTTAGCAGCATTAAAATCATCGAAATACTTCCAAACAATGATAATATAATTAACTTTAATAGCTTTGATGATTGACCTGTGTACGGGTTCATCAACAATCTCCTCCTTCATCTTTTGCATCGATTCAAAATCCCAGATGAAGGTAACCGAAAGACAAGTTCCCATATAAAAAACCTTAAGCAACAGGGCTTAAGGTTAGAGGTTTGTCCATAGGAAAGTAAAGGCAGGTTCCTCACCTACCATTCCACTCGACATCTTCTCCCATCCAGACTTTAACTGTCGGTCCCGGAATTCAACCGGGTCCACCGTCAGGCTAAACACCTAACGGGTCACGGACTTAGAATACTTTTGAAGTATTCCTTACCGTCGGTCGGGAATTGCACCCTGCCCCGAAGATTTGAATCGATATTATATAATTAAGCTAATCTTACAAAAAAGCGAACGAAATTGCAATATTTTTTTTATGCTTACTCAGTGAGTTCAAGTTCCATAATTATCGTTTCACCTTTTATAACATTAGATTGTGACGTATAGGAGAACTGAGCAACTTGGTTACGATTCATAATTACAATTGGAGAGGCAAGACTGGAAAGTTCCCGTGTTACTTTTGCTAAATCGAACGTAATTAGAGAATCGCCCCTTGAAACACGACTTTTCTCTTTTATATTTGTCTCGAATCCTACACCTTCCAGCTCTTCTGCATCGATTCCAACTTGTAGTAACAATTCAACACCTGTATCTGTTAATAAATTTACAGCATCTTTGGTCGGAAAAATTTGTGTAACTTCACCCGATACGGGAGCAACCATTTCTCCCTCAGTTGGCTCAATTGCTATTCCTTCGCCCATCATCTTGTTAGAAAACTTCTGTTTCGGAACATCGGACAGCTGAATTATTTTCCCAGAGAAAGGGCTACTAATCATAATTTTATTTTGTGTCACTTTAAATCCCCCTCTACAACGATCAAGGTTTTACTACTTCCGCAGATGGAAAGATATTCTCTAATGATTGAAGACGCCCATGTTCATCACGATAAACAATATGTTTGCGCTCAAATTTAGTAGGGCAGTCAATACCCACGGAAGCTGCCAAATTGTATAGACCATCCCTTATGGATAATACATAATTACAGGTTCGGAACGACTTTTCTTCTACAATTAAGGCTTTTTGAAGATCGGGGTTCGTAGTGGCCACTCCCACCGGACAATTATTCGTATGACAAATTTCAGCCTGAATGCAGCCTACAGAGAACATCATTCCTCTGGCAATATTTACTAGATCGGCACCCATCGCGAGAGCCATTGCAACTTTGTCAGGAGATATTAGCTGACCTGATGCAAACACTTTCACACGATCTCGCACATTATATTTCTTCAACATATCGTCTACTACAGGCAGGGCGGAGTTAATTGGCAGACCGGTCGCATCTGCAAGTTCCTGGTAAGACGCACCCGTGCCCCCTTCCCCTCCATCAACTGTAATGAAATCGGGGCCTTCTCGACTGTCTGCCATATGTGATACCATTTCCTCTAATTGTTCAATATTCCCTACCACGATCTTCATTCCAATAGGTTTGCCACTTACTTCACGCAACTCCTTCATAAATTCAAACATTTCTTCATTATTACTGAATTGGTAAAAACGGTTGGGGCTATCTATGGACTCCCACGGTTCAACATTACGGATTTCAGCAATCTCAGGCGTCACCTTAGCTCCGTCAACGTGCCCGCCTCGTGTTTTTGCACCTTGTGCAAGCTTCAGTTCAAACGCTTTTACCTCGTCTATTTCACTCTTTCGTTTAAATTCTTCCCATGAAAATTCGCCATCCTTAGTCCGAACACCAAATAACCCTGGTCCGATTTGGTAAATGATATCCACGCCACCTTTAAGATGGTGATGGGACAATCCGCCTTCTCCAGTATTCATCCATGCACCGCCTGCTAATCCAAGTCCAGTAGACAGGGCGGTAATTGCCTTTTCACCAAGGGATCCGTAACTCATAGCAGATTGACCAACCAGCCCCTTCACCGTAAAGGGGTGTTTGCATGTATCTCCCCCAATCACGACTGCTTCCTCATCTGGTAAATAAAATGGATTCGCTTCTTTATAAGAAGGATGCTCCTTGCGTTGGAAAAGCTTTTCTTTATCCACATGATACACTTTCGTACGTACTTTATTCTCGTTATCGACAAGCATTTCTTCACGCTGGGTAGGGTACATAGCATTTTTAAGATAATAACCAGGGGCCTCAAAATCGCGTTCCGATCCAAAACCGATTAACCGTTTATTATATTTAGCTGAAATATATGTACCCTCCATTTGGTTTCGGGTAAATGGTTTCCCCTCATTATCATCGTTAAATAAATATTGTCGTAATTCAGGTCCCATTTTTTCAGTGATATATCTCATCTTTCCAAGAATAGGGTAATTTCTTAGGATCGAATGGCTTTCCTGCCTCTTATCTTTCAACATTATTCTTATAATAAGTATAGTTATAGCTAAAATTATGGCAAAAAAAACAGACATAATCCCTATCAATAGCAGAGCTGCTATTTCCATAAGACCACTCCTTCGAATGTAAATCATTCAACTCTTCCTAGTTTCATATACCACATATCCCATATTCTCAATCATTTTTTAGCAAAAATAAAAACCCTGGCTATGCGCCAGAGTTTCATTTTTAGTCTTCTAAAGGGTTTAAGCTTTCTTCACCAGTCAGGTTGGCGATCATATCAACTAAAAGATCGATTTCTTCATTCATATCTTTTATACTGACCGTCTCTACAGGTGAGTGCATATAGCGTAATGGAAGAGAGACAAGACTAACCGGAACTCCTTGCCCGGTTAAACGCATGCGATCTGCATCAGTCCCAGTCATACGAGGTGTTAATTCATACTGCAAATCTAGGTTTAAAGAGGTCGCACTCTTCTCGAGCAGCTGATTGATTTTTCGATTGATCGGCGCTCCTTTAGCTAATACGGGCCCCCCTTCCAGGCGGACATCTCCATACTTGTTTTTGTTTACACCAGGATAATCCGTGGCAAAGGTGACGTCACAAGCGATCGCCATTGTTGGTTGAATGCCAGCCGCCGCGAAATAGGCACCTCCCATGTTAGTTTCCTCGTTAACTGTACTAACTGCATACACGCCTACGTTAATGTTTCGTTGTGCTAGTTTTCTTAACACTTCTCCAACGATAAACTGCCCTGTACGATTATCGAGTCCTCGGCCGGAAATATATCGATCCATCATAACTTCTGGATCACGTTTATATACGGCTAAATCACCGATTTGAACAAGCTTTTCCATCTCCTGTTTTGATTTCGCTCCACAGTCGATAAAGAGATCTTCTAATCC
This sequence comes from Halobacillus naozhouensis, assembly GCF_029714185.1. Classification (NCBI taxonomy): domain Bacteria; kingdom Bacillati; phylum Bacillota; class Bacilli; order Caryophanales; family Bacillaceae; genus Halobacillus; species Halobacillus naozhouensis. The sequence continues at coordinate 2,755,804 of NZ_CP121671.1, forward strand.
AAATTCATCCTTTAATCCCCCATGGTGCTGGGCGTTGACCCCAATTACTCCAGTAATGGATTTGTTATTGCCTAGAATAATCACCTTCATCCCAACTGCAGCTTTAGGATTGACTCCACCCATTTTATCGAAGTGGAGATAGCCTTGGTCATCGATACGGTTAATCACAAGAGCAATTTCATCACAGTGACCGGCAAGCAGCACCTTGAATTCTGCACCAGGATTTAATACAGCAATGACATTTCCAGCGTTATCCGTTCTTATTTCATCGGCATGTTTATTTATTTCTTTCATCCATGATTTCTGAATTTCCATCTCCATACTTGACGGAGAAGGGGTCTGTAACATTTTTAGTAAAAAATTTGTTTGTTTTTTTTCCAAGAAACTAAACCTCCTTAAATAGTTCACTCTGTTGAAAATTATACCATTCATCATGATTTATTTAAAAACTGCATAATTAATCAACATTTCGGGAAAATGAAGAGCTGTATGCATAGAAAAGGAGAGAGTTTGAAATGAATTTACATGAATGGTTTCATAAAGGGGTAACACCTGACACTTATATCGAAGCGATGGAACAGCATAAAGAAAACTTACTCAGTATCTATGATCAGTTCATGGTTCCTGAGGAGGATCTGTCATTTTTCAACCCGTTAAGGTCCGAGCAGCTCCGAGCCATTGTCATTACCGAAGACTGGTGTGGAGATGCCATGCTTAATGTACCGATTTATTTACGTATCGCAGAGGCAGGTGGAATTGAGACCCGTTTCCTGAAACGCGATGAAAACCTTGAACTGATGGACCAATACCTGACAAATGGAAAATCCCGTTCGATTCCGAAAATTATCGTCATAAATAAAAACGGGGGCGAAATATTTAATTGGGGGCCACGTGCTCCGAAATTACAGGCGTTTATCGATAAGTCGTTAGCCAGTCTTCCTCCAAATGATGCAGGTGACTTTAAAGAAAAACAACAAGAGATGTTTCAGTTTGTATCAAAGGCTTACCGTGACAACAAAGAGTTTCACTCATTTGTGTATCAGGATATAAAAAAGCATTTGCTAAATAATGACTAAGCATGCCGTTCTTATGACGGCATGCTTCCCTTATGTTTGAATCCTTTCCCTGGGAGCCATACTAGTAGATAAAAAAGGGGATTTATGGGTATGCAGCAATGGATTCGCGATTATTTTCAACTTCCTCTCTTTATCCGCCTGCTATCGGTGATATTTATTACAATGATCATTTTTGGTACTATGATCCATCTGATAGAACCAAACAGCTTCCCAACGATTTTTGACGGGATTTGGTGGGCATTTGTAACAGGGGCTACAGTCGGCTATGGTGATTACGTACCACTGACTGTACCAGGTAAACTTATAGCAATGTTATTAATTTTTTCAGGTGGAGGACTTCTCACTTTTTATATGGTGACCTTAGCCTCTACAACTGTTGAACATGAGCGGGCCCTTTCGAAAGGCCAAGTACGTTATAAAGGAGAGTCTCATATCATTTTAATCGGCTGGAATGAACGGACAAGACAGCTGATCAATATGATGAGAAAAGATGACATCGATGATAGTATTGTTTTAATTGACGAGACGAATAATCAAATGTATCAAAAACTGTCAAATGTCCATTTCATCAAAGGGGACGCCACAAACGAAGAAACACTTGAGAAAGCAAACGTATGTAAAGCTAGAATGGCCGTTGTTACATCCAACCCTTCAAAGAAAGAACATCAATCCGATCAAGCTGTCATCCACCAGCTTGTCGCTTTAAAAGGGCATCACCCTAATTTATTTATCATTGCAGAAGTATTGACAGAACGTCAAAAAGTTAATGCTGAAAGAGCTGGAGCCAATACGGTAATTCGCTCAAATGATTTCATGAGCAGTTTATTTTACCATGAGCTTTACCGAAAAGACCCCCTTCAGCCCTTTCAACTTTTTTTAAATTTATTAACCAATCGTCAATTTCATGAAGAAAAAGTGTCTTCTTCCTTAGCCGGACAGCCAATGATTCAGATCATCGAACATTATTTAAAACAAAGCTCACAAATAATTGGTATACGAAATGGGAAGAATTTCTCCTTCGATTTCGATGCGAATACAACTTTAACTGAGGAGGATTACTTAATTTTATTTACCCCGTTCAACGAGTAATACTTGCTCACATTGTTGGACCAATTCTTTACCTGTTTGGATAAATTCCTCTGGAAAATCCGCATCCTTGTCCCGTGGGGTTTGAAACTGATCAAATGCTGCCCGGAAGTTCCCTTCTTGCACATGATCATCAATACCATCTTGGTAAGCATGAGAAAGAAGGTACGGTTGGTTAACTTTTACAGTCGCAGGGGCTGTTGGCGAATCTAGTGTCCCTTCGACAACAGAAAAGGGGATCCTAAGAAATTGATAGCCACCCTGCTCCGCAATTTTATAGTCAAAATAGCCGTGTTCATAATCCCAATTATCCGAAAAGGAAAATCCAATAGGTTGAAGCTTTTGTTCAAGCTCGTGTAAATCGAATAACTCACCTGTCAGTTGAGACGACAAATTAATCACACACATTCCCTCCTTTTCATCTTATCGTACCCAAATAAAACCACCTCAGGTCATCCATTTTCTGGATGACCTGAGGTGGTAATTTATGGTCTTTTATAGGCGTTTTTCTAGATCTTGCTTTTGTTGTTCGAATCCTGGCTTTCCGAGAAGTGCGAACATATTTTTCTTATATGCTTCAACACCGGGCTGATCAAATGGGTTCACACCAAGAATATATCCGCTGATCGCACACGCTTTTTCAAAGAAATAAGCAAGATAGCCAAATGTAAATGCATCTCGCTTTGGTATATGCACAATAAGATTCGGCACTTGACCATCCGTGTGAGCAAGCATCGTACCCTGGTACGCTTTCTCATTCACTTCATCAACTGTCTTTCCAGCTAAATAATTCAGGCCATCTAAGTTTTGCTCATCTTCTTCTATCGTATAATCTGATGTCGGCTCTTCCACATGCAGTATCGTCTCAAATAAGTCACGACGACCGTCTTGTACGTATTGTCCTAATGAATGAAGATCCGTTGAGAAGTTTGCGGAACTTGGAAAAATCCCCTTCTGATCCTTTCCTTCACTCTCACCAAACAACTGTTTCCACCACTCAGAAAAATATTGCAGAGAAGGCTCGTAATTGATCATCATCTCGATCGTTTTCCCTTTATTATACAGCGTATTTCTAACCGCAGCATATTGGTAGGCAGGGTTTTCAGACAAACGATCTGTACTTAATTCTTCTCGACTTGCCTGAGCCCCTTTCATCATGTCATCAATATCAATGCCACTGGCTGCAATGGGAAGCAATCCTACAGCTGTAAGTACAGAATAACGCCCGCCCACATCGTCAGGGACTACGAACGACTCATAGCCTTGTTCATCAGCTAGTGTCTTCAGTGCACCTTTTTCCTTATCTGTAGTGGCGTAGATTCGTTTCTGGGCTTCTTCACGACCATACTTTTCCTCCAAAAACTTACGGAAAATGCGAAATGCAATCGCCGGTTCTGTCGTCGTTCCGCTTTTTGAGATCACATTGATCGATACATCTTTATTCTTCAACACATCAAATAACTCATTCATGTAAGGAGCACTAATACTGTTCCCCACAAAGAAAACTTGAGGCGTGGTGCGCTGATCAATAGATAATTCATTGTAAAAGCTATGATTTAGCATTTCTGTCGCTGCACGCGCTCCTAAGTATGAGCCGCCGATCCCGATAACAAGCAAAACATCTGAATCTTGCTTTATCTTTTCAGCAGCTTCCTTAATTCTTGAAAATTCTTCTTTATCATAATCAACAGGTAAATCAAGCCAGCCAAGGAAGTCATTTCCTGCACCCGTTTTCTCATGTAATGCTTTATGAGCTAATGATACAGTTCCTTCCATATATTCAAGTTCATGTTCATTGAAAAATGGTAAAGCTTTTTCATAATCAAACCGAACGTGTGTCATCTTCATCCCTCCAAGATTCATCATTTAAAAAATTAAGCCATTTTCACTTTACCTAAACGTTCTAAGCAAATCAAGTAGGCCTATTCATGTAACCGCATTCAATCAAAAAAAGAAGTACAGGTCAGCCTGTACTTCTTACGATGATTACTTAGACATTTCTAATATAGACTCTACATCGCTGGCTTCAAGCGTGCTAAAGTTACCAAAAGGTCCTCGTTTCATGGCGCGATCAACGATCAAGTCAAAGTTCTGATCATCTATATCGTAGTCAGCAAGTCTCTCAGGGGCCCCTATAGATGTCCAGAACTGCTGTAAAGCGTCGATCCCTTCCTCAGCTATCTGACGATCCGATTTGCCTTCAGAATCTATTGAAAACACTTTCGTAGCCAACCGCACGAATCGATCTTCGTCGACACCAAGGTTATGCTTCATCCAATTTGGGAAAAGAATCGCGAGTCCTCCAGCATGCGGAATGTCATACACAGCCGAGACCGCGTGTTCAATATTATGGCTCGCCCAATCTCCCCGGTATCCCATTTGCAACATTCCGTTTAAAGCAATCGTTCCAGCATATAAGATCGTCTCTCGATATTCGTATGATTCAAGGTCATCCAGAAGCTTAGGTGCCGTATCAATCACTGTCCGTAAAACACCCTCGACCATTTCATCCTGCACAGGTGATGGCGTTGGATTGTGGAAATATTGCTCTAATAGATGTGACATCATATCAACTATCCCATAAATGGTCTGATCACGCGGTACTGTTATGGTGTTTTGCGGATCTAAAATAGAGAATGTTGGAAACGTATAAGGAGCATAACCCCAGCCATATTTTTCGTTCGTTTCCCAATTGGTAATGACTGCCCCAGCATTCATTTCAGAACCGGTAGCCGCCAGAGTTAACACAGTACCGAATGGAAGAACTCCGTCTGGGATAGCTTTGCGAGTAACTAAATCCCAAGCATCCCCTTCGTATCTTGCGCCGGCAGCAATTGTTTTTGTACAGTCAATAACGCTGCCCCCGCCTACAGCAAGAAGAAAATCGATGTCTTCTCTTTTACAAAGTTCAACACCTTTTCGAACTGTACTCAGTTTGGGGTTTGGTTCGACACCAGACAACTCATGAATCTTGATCGTTGTTTTATTTAATTCTGTTATGATACGATCGTAAACCCCATTTTTCTTAATACTGCCTCCACCATAAACAATTAAAATGTTTTTTATATCATTAGGAAGCTGTTCAGTTAATTGTTCGCCCTGATTTTTACCGAAAATCAGCTTAGTCGGATTTTGAAATGTAAATGCGTCCATTGCTACTTCCCCTCTCTGTATTTCTCAGTTTTCCATTATCCATGATCCATGTAAATTTCTCAAAAGAAACGCAATATGTATAAAATGGCTTTTATTACTAAGACTATAAATGTTCATTTTACTAATATGAGGAGTGAAAATATGAATACAATCCAACGAATCGCTTTACTACTGACGATTATTGGTGCGATAAACTGGGGTCTGATTGGTTTGTTCCAATATGATCTTGTCGCTGGTTTATTTGGAGGCGGAGAGCAAAGTGGAGCGTTTGCGCGCATTATCTATACGCTTGTAGGAATTAGCGGACTTATTACTATTTCCCTTTATTTCTCCCGTGCTGCCGAACACCATGAAGCAACGACAGCAGAATCAACCGAGTAAGAGAAATAAAATAAAGAATACTAAAACCCGGCTGTGGAAGCCGGGCTTTTAGCGTGGAAATCATTTCCATTATTTGCGGAATTTTTCACGGTCATCAGACTGTTTAATCCAGTCTTCTAACTTATCCTTAAGTGTGTTGAATCCTGCTGAAGCATCTTCTTGCTGGGGAGCCGCTTGTTTACGAGGACGACGCTCCTTTTTAGGTGCTTCTTGTGTGGCACGAATAGAGAGAGAGTATTTATTATTTTTCTCATCAATGTTTAGAATTTTAACTTGAACTTCATCACCTTCAGAAAGATGTTCGTTAATATCCTTTACATAGCCATGAGTTACTTCAGAAATATGCACAAGTCCTTGTACTTGTTGATCGAGTGCAACGAAAGCACCGTATGGCTGTATTCCTGTAACTTTACCCTCTAAAACTTGACCTTCTTGGAACTTATCTGACATGCTATACAACTCCTGATTTAAATTATTCGTTTCTTTTAACGCAATTACTGATTTTATCATAACTCCTCATAATAAGCAAAAGGCTTCTGATGATCATTTCCCTCTTAAACTATTATTTTCACATGATTTTTCAATAAATATTAAAAAACAGGTTTAAAGGAAGGACCATAAGGATATTAATATTAGCGTAAGACTTTCTCGTATTCCCCCTGTGAAAGCAAAGCGAATCGTTCGCTTTGCTTTTTTTTGTTTTTTACGATGTCAAGCTTTCTATTTCTATATTTTCCAATAATTCGTTACTATAAGAATGAGATCCGCTTAAAGGAGCAGTGATACAATGAACCGTTTCTATGAACTAACAGAAAGAAGAGGAACAAGATCTGTTAAGTGGGATTTAGCTGAAGAACTGTACCAAGATTCAGATGTGCTCCCCATGTGGGTAGCCGATATGGATTTTAAGGCTCCTGAAGCAGTTGTCCAGGCACTAACCCAAAGGGTTGAACACGGAATTTTTGGATATACGATAGCTGATGATCCACTTAAGTCTGCCATTATCGAATGGCTTAACAAGCGTCATAATTGGAATGTGGAAAGAAACTGGATCACATACAGTCCCGGTGTCATCCCAAGTTTGCATATGGCCGTGCAATCTTTAACCGGTAAAAATGATGCAATTTTGATTCAGACTCCTGTATACCCACCTTTTTCAAGCGTAGTCAAGGACCATGACCGTACACTAGTTGAAAATCCCTTAGTCTTTAATGAAGGGATATATTCTATTGATTTTAGTGACTTTGAAGCTAAGATACAGGACCATCAGGTTAAGCTATTTATTCTTTGCAACCCTCATAACCCCGTCGGCAGAGTGTGGACGCGGGCAGAGCTTGAACAAATCAATGATATTTGTTTAAAACATGGAGTTATAGTAATTTCGGATGAAATACATGCTGACCTGATTTTTCCTGGCCACACACACATCCCGATAGCTTCTCTGTCTAAAGAGGCTAGCAACAATACCATAACCTGTCTTTCTCCAACAAAAACTTTTAACCTGGCAGGATTACAAGCCTCTTACTTAATTACAGAGAATGATGAAGCCAGAGGGTTACTAACAGATCATTTCAATAAACAAGGGATGTTTATGCTGAACACATTAGGTATTACTGCGATGGAAGCAGCATACCTGCACGGAGAAGAATGGCTTGAGGAACTGATCGAAACCCTTGAGATGAATCGGAACTACGTCACACAGCGTCTCCACGAAGAAACTGAAACGCTGCGGGTTACTCCTGCTGAAGGCACCTATTTATTATGGATTGACTGTCGTAAACTAAACCTCTCCCAGCCTGAATTGATTTCCTTTATGCAGAAGAAGGCGAAGGTCGGGCTTAATGAAGGGGCCTCCTTTGGCGAAGAAGGGACAGGCTTTATGCGAATGAATATCGCTGCACCCAAGAAACTTATTGAAGAGGGAGTTTCACGAATCATACAGGCCGTCAATAACGATAAAACAAAAACGTAAACGCCCCAGTAGCCACGAATAGCATAAGACAGCAGCGCAGCAAAGTAAAACAACAGCCCCTCTCCCGACCATACGAGAAGGGGCTGTTGCTATTCTTTTTGCTTCTCATTTAAATCAGTAGGATCACTTGCCTTATCCTTATCACTATTTAATGTGATTTCTGCACAAGCCACCCGATCTCCTGAATCTCCTGCAGGCTGTGACATGCCGTCATCAGGTTCGCTATGAATGACTAATGATGTCCCTTCTTTTCTTAATAAAGAGGTTTGACCATCTTTCAAGGTAGCCCCTGAAATCATTAATTTTGCCTTAGCTGAGCCGCTTGATTCTACATCAAGGTTAGGCAGATCGCCTACATGGGCGCCTTTCTGATTTAATAAACCATGCTTCTTTTTAGTAGGGTTAAAATGATTTCCTGCACTTTTAAAGTCCGGCCCTTCACATTTTGGAAACTCATGGATATGAATGCCATGCGGGCCTGCTTCTAGACCTTCTGCTTGCACTTTCACCTCTACTCCATCTGACTGCTCTGTTAAGGTGACGCTGCCAATTCGATCTCCTTCCTGATTATAAAGAGCCGATTCCAAAGGTGAACGTTTTTCACCGCATCCCGTTATCATTAATAAACTAACTAATGCACCGATCCAAACAACTCTCATATTGTACGTCCTTTCAAAATGTAATCTTACCTTTAGCTTTTCCAAGAAGCTTTGTATTTATAATCAATTGAAGCAATGAGAGTGCTGCGATACAAAAAAGCAACACCTGAGATAGAACCCAAGTGCTGCCGTTCACTGATTATGCTGATAGTTATCTTGTTCTTCTTTAACGGGAGAGTAATCTGTCCGTTCCTCCTCTTTACGAGAAACTTTAATGATAAAGTACATCGTAACTGCAGCACCAACGATAAATACTAATAAGGTCAGAAGAGCTGGAATATATTCAGATTTATCTTGGGGGAAATAGAGAAATTCCATCATAGGGCAACACACCTTTCCTTATACACCACCATTATAACAAATACATATATCCATAAGTGATGCTTCTCTATTTTTTCAAAAATTTAAACTCTGGTACAATAGTCAACAAGGAGGGGTTTAAATGTCAGAGTTTCAGAATGGAACAGTCGTTAAGGCTCATTATAAATCAGGGATTTACATAGGTGAAGTAATGGAAGATCGCAATCAACATTATTTAGTTAAAATACTTGCCGTCGACAAACATCCTATGCAAGGCGACCTTCATAACCCAGGAAAAACAGAGGATGTATTTTTTCATCAACGAAAAGCATTAAGTCATAAGGAAAAAGCAAATATCCATAAACACGCTGTCCACCCTTATGAAAGCGAACAGGTACCCGATTACGACGATTCTTTGAAACAATCAGTAGAAAGGTTAAAGCAAAAATTGACACGGCGGGAAACTGAGTTTAATCAGCATGCTTTAGATCAACTGAACGATCTCGAAAAACAATACTTCAGATAAAAACGCGCTCACCTTGAGCGTGTTTTTAACTTCCGGGAACTTTCAAGCTTTTCTTCTTTTTCTGGGGCTTCCCGTAAATTTTTGTAACAATCTTTGGTGCTTGCTCAAATAAAACCATCCCTATAAATGCCGCGAGGAGAATATATAACCCGCTAAAGGCTTTAAGCACCCCGGTAGCTACACCAGCGATGACTACAGAAAATTCACCCCTTGAGCAGATCGATAATCCTGCTCGTAAGGAGGCACGTTTTGGCAGTCCATAAAGTGGTCCGCCAAGGATGCCTACTAGCAGTTTTGCAATTACTGACCAAATCAGAACAGTAACGAGCAGACCAGCCATCGGTACGCCGTTGCCTAAGTTAATGGTTGTCCCAAAGTAAACAAAAAATGTCGGAAGCATAAGATCACGAATCGGAAAAACGGTTTGCTCTACTTTTTCAATTTTACCAATTTCAGCGAGCATCATGCCTGCCAAAAAAGCCCCCAGTACTTCTGAGAGCCCAAGATAAAGAGCCAAACCACCGTAAGATAGGGCTATCCCTGTTAGCAATGCAATCTTAAAATCTTCATCTGCTATTCGATCAAGCAATGTCTCAATTTGTTTAAATACGGTTTTACCAAGGATGATCGCTGCTAATGTCAACCCGATAATCTTACCTGTAATCGCAAGAAAAGAAACCGTAGTGAAGGTCTCACCAGAACTGACACCGAATAAGATGGCTACCACGATCGGCGCAGCAAGATCTTCGAAAATAAGTATCCCTAAAATATATTCTGTTTCTATGTTAGCCATTCTGCCTCGGTCATCCAGCAGCTTAGCTGTAATCGATGAACTAGTCGCATAGGCAATTCCACCGATTAAAAAACTTGAAAATAAATCAAGATTGAATAAAAGGGCAATACCTGTAGTAATCCCTAAGCTTAAGAACAAGTCCATCAACCCGGAAGGCCAGATTTTTTTAGCAATCCCGCCAAGCCGTTTCACATTGAACTCCAAACCTAATAAGAAAAATAGCAGGACAATTCCTATTTCACTTGCAAAATGAAGAAGTTCGTTTCCAGCAAGTTCTCCAGCCAGAACGATCCCTAAAAGTATATACAGAATAACTCCAGGGATTTTGATTTTAAGACTTAAAAAACCTAAATAAAAAATGGCAATTAGAATTAGCCCTGCACCCAACAGGGCAGGAAATTCACTGTGCACTAATCATCAGCCCTTTCCACTGCACAATTCAGAGAAGCTGTCAATCTGCTCCTGCTTACCAATCGTCATAATGACATCCCCTGGGAACAGTTTAGTGTCTGCTTCTGGGATGGCAATACTTTCGTCTCCTTTTATGATACCAATGATTGTGACTCCTGTCCTATTTCTAATTTCAGACTGCTCAATTGTTTGTTCAATGATGGGAGAAGCCTCCTTTAACTCTATCCAATCAATTACAATTTGATTTCTGAACATCTTTAATTTATTGGCATCCACAGGCTGGTATGTTGCACCGAGTAACTGGGCACCAAGTTCTCTCGTTTCATCTGATGTCAAATCCATGGCAAAGTCCGCTTCTTCACTGTCAGCCTCTTCAAAAAAATACAGTTCCCGCTTCCCTGTATGATGTACGATCAGCACAAGCATACTGTCTTCAGCTGTTTTTAAAGTGATTTTTTGACCAATGCCTGGTAACTGTGAAACAGAAATATTCATTACTATCCACTCCTTTTTCTTTTTTGACCTGATCTCATTAGTATGACACATTATAAGGTCTTCATTAAAATTAACCATTGGATTAACTCCATCGGTTACATTGTAATACTATCAGGAGTTGAGCTGTCAATCTACACCCCAGTTTGTTTTCTGATATCGGGTGTGGTAATTTAAAATAGTTAAATGTTTAAGAGGAGGTAATACCAATGAGTGTACATATTGGTGCCAAACCTGGAGAGATTGCCGATAAAATTCTATTACCTGGAGATCCCTTAAGAGCAAAGTATATTGCTGAGAATTTCCTGGAAGATGCAACATGCTACAATGAAGTCCGCGGCATGTATGGTTACACAGGAACCTATAAAGGTGAACGTATTTCTGTTCAAGGAACTGGCATGGGTGTCCCATCCATCTCAATTTATATTAATGAACTTATGGAAAGCTATGATGTTAAGAAGCTCATCCGTGTGGGCACATGCGGAGCCCTGCAAAAGGATGTTCAAGTGCGTGATGTCATTCTAGCCTCAACATCAACTACTGACTCACAGATGAATCGAATGGTATTTGACCACATAGATTTTGCCCCGACTGCTGATTTTAGTCTTTTGAAAACCGCTTATGATGCTGGTGTTGATAAAGGACTTAACTTGCGTGTCGGTAATGTTTTCACTAGCGATAGCTTTTACCGGGATAATGCCATGGACCTTTTCAACTTATTGGCTAAATACAATGTGTTAGCAGTGGAAATGGAAACGACCGCATTATACACACTTGCAGCCAAATACAACCGCCAGGCGTTATCTGTGCTTACCGTTAGTGATCACATTTTAACGGGTGAAGAAACTTCTTCTGAAGAACGTCAGACTACTTTTAACGACATGATTGAAGTAGCGTTAGAAGCAGCTATTGAAGACTAATTTCATATCCGCTTCAATTTAAATGCCCGCCATTGTGCGGGCTTATTTATTTGAGACTAACATTGAACCGTATTCCTCTAATGTATACCCCATACCTGACTTTGCTCAGTGCCATCGCCTATTAAATAGTTAATAAATTCCCATGCAAAAAAGCAACCTGAATGATAAACCATTCAGGTTGCTTTATAAATAGTAAAAAAGCTATTAAGATCTTGTTAAAAGGTAATGGGCTAAAGTTCGAGCCATCACACCTGTTGGACCTTTAGGGCCTAAATCGTGCGATTTTTCAGCCATTGATGTTCCAGCAATATCTAAGTGTACCCAAGGAGTTTCTTCTGCAAACTCCCCGACAAAAGCTCCCCCCATAATTGGATGAGCTTTGCGTGTAGGAGAATTATTTAGGTCAGCAATTGAGCTGTTTCTAACTTGTTCCCGGTAATCTTCGTTATAAGGAAGCTGCCAAATTGGTTCATCCACAGCTTCACTGCTCTTCTGCACAGCATTGAAGAAGATTTCGTTATTCGTCATCGCACCTGTCATCCAGGAACCTAATGCTGTAACTACACCACCTGTTAAGGTAGCTATGTTTATAATACGTTCAGCACCCAATTGTTTAGCATAGGTCACTCCATCGGCCAGGGCTAGTCTGCCTTCCGCATCAGTATTTAGCACTTCGATTGTACGGCCACTCATAGATGTAATGACGTCATCAGGTTTAAACGCAGCACCGGAAATCATATTGTCAGAGGAAGGAATTACAGCTAAAACATTTTGCTTTGGCTGTAAACGGCCAACAATATCCATTGCCCCAAGAACAGCTGCTGCTCCACCCATATCTCCTTTCATTCCTGGCATGCCTGTCTTCGTCTTGATTGAATAGCCTCCAGTGTCATATGTAATCCCTTTCCCCACTAGTGCTGTGACATCTGTCCATTTCTCCAGCCCCTGATATTTCAATACAATCATCTTCGGCGGCTCAACGGAACCTTGATTAACAGCGAGTAAGGCTCCCATACCCAGATCTTCCATTTGATTCTTATCAAGGATCTCCACTGCAAAACCATAACTATCAGCCAAATCTACAGCGTATTGTGCCATATTGGTAGATGTCAGCATATTGGCGGGTAGATGCACTAGATGCCTGGCTGTATTTACACCGTGACTGAAGGAGTATCCTTTTTCTAACGAACGAAGCAGAATGTCTTCTTTTTCGTTTGAAATTAAAGTAAGTGAGTCCATCATCGATTGTGGCTCAGGTTGCTCACGTTTAAAATTAATGAGTCGATAAGTGGATGTTCCCATCGATTCGGCAATAAGTTGAGCACAATCACTACTGGAATGTTTGTCCGATTGGAAACTATCAAGAGCTATGGACACTTCGGTGACTTTGTCAGATTGCAGCCTTTTAAATAACTTTCCAAAAGCATTCTTAAGCTGTTTTCTTGTAAGTTGAGCTCGATCTCCTAACCCCAAAAAATAAATCCGCTTAAGAGGAAGCTGGCCAGGAGGCAGATATTTAGAAATTTCTTTATACTCCCTGGAAAGATCACCTTCTTGGATATGTGCAGCAACTTGGCCAGTGGAGTGATCATTTAATGTTTGATAGATTACTTGTTGATCGATATCTCCCTTGGTTAAACCGACAATAAGGGTATGTTTCTGGCCAAACAAATCTTTTTGAACGTTGAACATAGTTTACACCTCCATTGCCAGTATACTAAAAATATTGCCGATTTGCCTCCTGCAGTTTTAGAAGGGACTAATGAAAGAAACATGTGATACAATACCATTAAGATTTATTGAAACCTATATTCCTTTACAGGCATAATGAAGGAAAGGATGTCTTTTGACCGTATGGATTTACTACAAAATTTCCCTCTTTGGGCGGCACTCGCCGCCATAATTTTCGCACAAATTGTTAAGATTCCCATTCAATTTATCGCCTCTCGCAAATTTGACGGTGGGCTTGCGTTTAGCACTGGCGGGATGCCAAGCAGCCATTCCGCAGCTGTCACTGCTTTAGCAACAGGAGTGGGGGTCGACCAAGGATTCGATTCCTCGATTTTCGCTGTTGCTTGTGTATTTGCTATTATCGTTATGTTTGATTCCACTGGTGTCCGAAGACAAACAGGTGAACAAGCTATTATGTTAAATATTTTATTAAATGACTTTCACCGTTTTGTTGGTGAGGCAAAAGAATGGGGAAATAAAGAAGAATTTCAAAAACGCGAAGAACTGAAGGAGCTTCTTGGCCACAGACCGATTGAAGTCTTTTTTGGGGCTCTCACTGGTATTGGTTTAACCCTGGTACTGAATGTACTCGTCTAATTAATGCAAGAAACCGGATCCGACTTATTCGGATCCGGTTTAGTTCTATTCTTCAAGAATCTGTGTTCTGAATACCTGTAAGGCTTCATTTTTATTCAGTTTAGTTAAATCTTCGTCAGTAAGGGTTCCATCGCCTTCTTTAATGACATACACATTGACCTTCTTCTTCCCCCAATGCTCATAAACATCATCTACTGTCGGGTAATACAAATCAATCTCATTTCCGTTGATCGCAGAACCTTTATCTGCCACAACGCCATAACCGTAATTGGGAATAAATAATATCGTTCCTATTGGATATACTGATAAATCTGCTGCAATAGTAGAATATAAGTCTCTCTTTACAGTAACACCGGAAAAGGTTATTCCAAACTGGGGATGATCTGGTGTTTTTCCTGTTGATTCATATCCAGCTGTATAGCCTGTCGCAACCACTGTATGACTGGGATACTGAGATAAGTCAATCGCTTCCCGGAGAGAAGCAGGTGCTTCCACAGTAGAAGTTGAAACATAACGTTGTTGTGCCTTTTTTACGTTAAGAGATTTGGTTTCAAGCCCTACCCTTCTTTCATCAAATGCAGTCATGGTCAGTGCTGAAACTTTCTCATGATTACTAGATATCCAGTTATCAACGTCTTTGAGTGAAATGTTTGTAATGTTCACCCAGGTAAAATAAATAGCTGTCGCAAATAACGCTACGAAAAATAGAGTCCGTAAATATTTTCTCATGATTATCACCTCACGATGTCATCATGTCCAACATTTACCTGAAATATACAACACCACGGTATCTATACAGAAGCCGTGGTGTGTAAATTAGAACATTTGATATCCGTGTTTTCTAAGTAATTTGATGACAATACCTGCTCCAATGGTTCCAGCAAAGCCACAAAGAAGAATAGTAATATCAACAGCTTGAAGTTTGACTATCTGATCAAAAACAGTTCCAAAAGCTTCAGAAGTTTCAGTAAAATATCGACCTATTTCAAAATTATCTACGATGAGTAAGACAATGGCAGGATAGACAATAGCCATAATCCAGGATGATCGTAGAATCATGTTAATTAAGAAAGAGATCCCAAAAAACAACACAAAAAACAATAACATGGATACAACAAACTGAACAATATTCAAAATAAATCCCCCTAATTAAAAGCGCAAGAGCGATCGTGCATAAAAATTATATATTCTCGGCTTTAAAAA
Organism: Halobacillus naozhouensis; assembly: GCF_029714185.1. Lineage (NCBI taxonomy): Bacteria > Bacillati > Bacillota > Bacilli > Caryophanales > Bacillaceae > Halobacillus > Halobacillus naozhouensis. The sequence goes on from NZ_CP121671.1 coordinate 2,771,104, forward strand.
AGCAAAGACAGCTGACCTGCCTTTGCTTTTACTTATCAAACTTATTTAAAGAGATTAAGCTTTCCTTTTTTAAGAAGAAGCCCGATGCCACCCAGTTTAAGAAGATAACGATTATCAATCACTTTCTTCATTGCTGAAGCAGACCATCCAAATAGTTTCTTATCATCGAACACGACACCAATCGCATCACTATGACCGAGTGAAGCAACCGTACCTTGGATCTTAGGAGTGAACGACTCTAGATGGTTATCGCCTTGCACTAATTTCGTAAGGCTTGCTGCTGTGTGTTCAGCCATTTGAATAGCAATTTGTGCTGTTGGAGGGTACGGACGTTCTGTTTCCTCATTCATAATTACCGCGCAGTCACCAACGATGAAGACATCATCATAATTAGGAGCACGTAGGTCATCACGAACTGGAATTCGACCACGATTTGTTTCAAATCCAGCGTCAACAATTAAGGAATTCCCTTGAACACCAGCTGCCCACACAACCGTATTCGTAGCAATCTCTTCTCGCTTTTCATCTTTTTCAAATATCAGTTTATCTTCAGTAACTTCCTTGATCATCGCACCGATTTTAAATTCTACACCGCGTGCTTCAAGAGAATTCATTGCATATTCCACTAATTCAGGATCGAAGCCTGGAAGCGCAGTTGGTGCAGCTTCAACGTTTATAATACGTACCTTTTCTCGAGGAATATCATATTCCTTACAGAGTTCCGGAACTCTGTTCGCAAGTTCACCAACAAATTCAATTCCAGTGAATCCAGCCCCGCCGACAACAAGATTTAAACGCTCTTCTTTCTTGTCTGCCTCATTGTTGTATTTAGCAAAGTTGTATTCAATATGTTGACGAATGAGTCGTGCACTATTAATACTGCTAATTGTAAACGCATTTTCTTTAAGACCGGAAATTCCAAACGTTGCAGCTTCAAAGCCAAGACCGACTACTAAATAATCATAAGAAAGTTCCCCATTTTCCAGTGTAACCTTCTTTTCATCGGGTCTTACTTTCGTTACAGTATCTTGAACAAAATTAATTTTGCTAGTGTCAATAAGCTCGTTAATCTGGATCCTCGTCTTATCATGGTGCAGCGTGCCAGCAGCATTTTCATGCAGCCATGTCGTTTGGTAATGATAGTTATGCTTGTTCACTAAAGTAATGTTCGCTTCGTTCACGTTTAAGCTTTTTTGAAGCTTAACCGCTGTCATAATTCCACCGTATCCGGCTCCAATGATCACGATATTAGGGTTATTCATGATTATCACTTCCATCTCGAGATTTTTAACCACTTTCTGGCCTACATCTTAAATATCGTTCTTTGTGACTCGTTTCACACAATCCAACATAAAAAAAAGCCCGTCGATTCTTATTTAGTTTTGTCATAAAATCGTAAAATGTTTTCTGATTTTATCTTAGACCTTTTCCTTTCTATTTTCAACCCTTGAGTAATTTTCCGAAAGTTCCTAACCTTTATGACTTTATACTAATCAATGCAAATCAATAGAAATGCCAATAAAATTCATTTTATGATAGAATAAAAAAAGTGTCATTTTATCAAGAGGAGGCAATCTTAATGGATGATAAAGTTTATGATATAACCATCATCGGCGGAGGTCCCGTCGGTTTATTTACTGCATTCTATGGTGGCATGCGTCAAGCTAGCGTTAAGATAATAGAGAGTTTACCTCATTTGGGTGGGCAGCTTACGGCACTATACCCTGAGAAATATATATTCGATGTAGCCGGGTTTCCACGGGTTCGGGCACAAGAGCTTGTTGATAACTTGGAGGAACAAGCATTGGCATTTGATCCTGCGATCGCTTTGGATCAAGCAGTTGAGACAGTTGAACGTCTTGAAGATGGCTCTTTCAAGCTGACAACAAATTCTGAAGCACACTATACACGCACACTTATTATCACTGCCGGCAACGGGGCTTTTCAACCACGAAGACTGAAGATTGACGACACGGAGCGATTCGAAGAGACTAACTTACATTATCACGTTAATGATATGAATCATTTTGCTGACAAAAATGTCATGATTTGCGGTGGAGGAGATTCAGCAGTGGATTGGGCATTAATGCTTGAACCTGTCGCGAAGCAGGTTTCACTTGTTCATCGTCGTGATAAATTCCGTGCCCATGAACATAGTGTCGAGCAGCTGATGAACTCTAGTGTCAAATTGATGACGCCTTTCACACCCGAAAAAATGATTGGGGAAGCTCGGATCAACCAGGTGGAGCTTCATGAAGTTAAAGGCGATCGGGTAGAAACGGTCGACGTTGATGAAGTAGTTGTGAACTACGGCTTTATCTCATCCCTAGGTCCCATTAAAAATTGGGAACTGGAAATCGAGAAAAACAGTATTGTGGTGAATTCTAAAATGGAAACTAATATTGAGGGAATTTATGCAGCGGGTGATATTTGCACCTATCCTGGAAAAGTGAAGCTGATTGCTTCCGGTTTTGGGGAAGGACCCACTGCCGTAAACAACGCGAAAGCTTATTTAGACCCAAGTGCGCGGGTACAACCTAAGCATTCTACAAGCATGTTTTCCTAACTTGTAGGCTGCGAAAAGCTATCTTCAGGTCATTAACTGAAGATAGCTTTTTTTCTTTGAAGAGGTCATGGAGTGGGATTGCACAGAAAAGCAAAATAATTGCACATAAATTTGATTAATTGAATATAACTTTAATTATTCGCTTATAAAAACTATTGGGTCATTTTCCACGCTACAAAAAATCCTTCTTCACATTCGATAGAACGTAAAGAAGGATGATCAGCTATTAGCAATTAGGATCAGGTGTTCCAGCATTTGTTGCTGTTTTAAAGGAAGATCCGCAGCCGCATGATACAATGGCGTTCGGATTATCAATTGTAAACCCGCCGCCCATCATATTTTGTTTAAAATCAATCGTTGTGCCTTCAATGATCGGAATATCTTGATTATGGATGACAACAGGGATGCCGTCTAAAACCATAGTCTTGTCTAACTCTTCATTTATTTCATCTTCGAAGCCCATCGCATAAGACAATCCACTACAGCCCCCACCTTTTATTCCAAAACGAAGGTGTACGTCCCCTGACTCTTCTTCCTTCATCATTTCTTTTATTCGATGGTTAGCTGCTTCCGTGATATTAAGAATCATCTGGAGCCTCTCCTTTCATATCATTATAATTAGTATACTAAAATGACACGACCCTGATCAAATATCCGCTACGCTATCAAAAAACCCCTTTATGAAAAAGATCATAAAAGGATTTTCACGGGCAGCATGACACCTTTAAAATAGGGGATTTTCTTCCAGGTGCTGATAAATATTTTGCACTAACTCTTCAGGTGTGTCCGCCATTACGCGGTCGCCATTTACCAGGGCATACAGTCCTTGTGAACAAATGCCGCACTGGCTGAGGCAACCATATTCTATAACATCAAGATCCGGGTCTTTTTCAAGCTCTTCCATAGCTTCATCAGCCCCGCTGATTAAATTATTTACACAAAACTCAATAATTGGATTCATCCGCTTCACCTCTTCATCCTGGATGAAACCCCGCTAGAATATAATCCTACCACATTATTAAATAAAAAGACACCATCAAACCTACTGATAGACAGGCTTAAGAGATCCCTTACAACCCATGTTGTTCAAGCACGGAATAAACAGATTTCAAGCGCGGAATTCCTTCCCCAGCCACTTCTCCGTTTACGACGATTAACGGATAGAAAAGCTCGTCATTTAAGACTTGCTGTACAAATTCTTGATCTGTTTTATGATGATGTTGTGAGTAGATATCTACATAATTAAAATCCACATGTCCTTGTCCATACTTTCGTGTAATAGCTGCCTCCAGCCATTCAAACGTTTCTTTTGATCCTGGTGCATTGACACAGCTGGCACACCTTTCTTCCGCACCGTACACTGTTAAGTAAATTTTTTGATCACTCATTTACGCCCCTCCATCTCAATGTTGTTCGTATATAACCATTTTACAAAAGAAGATAAAAAAGATAAAATGAAAGTAGTTCTCAATTGAATTATATTTTGAAGAGACATCCATAGATTTTTAGTTCATTCCGTTTTATAATGAGGATATTGAAAGGGGAAGATCGAACATGGAAGCACAAGTTCAAGAAGTACTCAATAAACTTCGCCCATTTTTACTACGTGATGGAGGAGATGTAGAATTAGTGGACGTTGAAGATGGCATTGTCCGTCTTCGTTTAATGGGAGCATGCGGGAATTGCCCAAGTTCTACCATTACGCTTAAAGCAGGGATTGAGCGTGCACTTTCTCAAGAGGTTCCTGGAATTTATGAAGTGGAACAAGTATTTTAATTAATTGACAGGTGTTAGCTGAAGAGGATAAAGCATTTCGATGCAGTACATCCCATTTTGATTAAGTCCGTACATAATTATGTACGGACTTAGTTGTTTTTCTAATCAACTGCTGTCATCGGGCCATTGCCTTCAAGTACTTGAAGAATGTTATTAAGACTTAACTCCATCATTTGATATCTGGTTTCAAGACTTGCTGAGCCAATGTGAGGCAGACAAGTCACTTCTTTAAGCGTTAAAAGCGGGTGATCAGCAGATATCGGTTCATCCTCAAATACATCAAGCCCCGCTCCTCTAATTTCACCAGACTTTACTGCTTCGTAAAGGGCCATTTCATCCATTACTTTTCCTCTGGATGCATTAATAAAAATAGCTTCGTCTTTCATATGGCTAAAAACATTCGCATTAAACAAATGATGCGTCTCGTCTGTCAATGGAACTAAGGAAACAACAAAATCAGCCGAACTGATAAGCTGGTCAAAACTGACATAGTTCAGCCCCAATTCTTCTTCAGCTTTTTGCTTTCGGGTTCTATTATGATAGATCACATTCATATCGAAACCTCTAGCCCGCTTAGCCACAACTTCACCTATTCTCCCCATGCCGACAATTCCTATAGTTTTATGATGAATATCTGAACCAGCAAGTAATAGGGGTGACCAATGCTCCCACTCTCCTTTTTTGACCATATCAGCGGCTTCGAGAATCCTTCTCGCTGTGGTCATTAATAGAGCAAAAGTTAAATCAGCCGTTGTATCTGTCAATACATCTGGCGTATTAGTAACCGTTATTCTATGTTTTTTAGCCGATTCGATATCAATATTGTCAAAACCTACCGCCAAATTAGCAACCACCTTCAAGGTATCCGTCTGGCTTAGTATCGTCTCGTCAATAGGATCACTCAGCATCGTTACCAGTCCTTCGGCTTTCTTGGATTCCTCTAACAACTTTTTATAAGGTACTGATTCTTCTGCGCTGTCCCACATGTTGATGTTCAATTTTTCCCTAAATGAATCAACAACATCATCAGGCAGTTTTCTAGTGATATAAACATAAGGCTTCGTCACTTTTATCCCTTCCTCTCTTTCATCCTTGTAGAATTTATTATAAACGAAAATAAGCAGTAAAACATATGATGGAATGCCTAACAGAAATTTTTGATATAATGCAGTTATGCCCAATCTTTTTTCCATAAGACAGAAACATCTATTGTGCTGTAACTACATGCAAGGAGGTCGATAATCATGAGTGGAGAAAATCGAACAATGACTGTATTAGAGAAAAAAGCAAGAGAATGGCTGATTGAAAGAGGTGTAACTGTCGACGATATGGCTGAACTTGTCCATTATCTTCAATCGAAATACCATCCTAAACTAACCATGGAGGAGTGTCGCTTTAACGTTAATCAAGTACTTAAAAAGCGGGAAGTGCAAAATGCGATCGTCACAGGGATACAACTCGATGTGCTCGCTGAACAAAAAAAGCTTGAAGAACCGCTTCAATCCACCATTGAAGTGGATGAAGGGTTATATGGGGTAGATGAAATCATCGCCTTTTCTATTGTAAATGTTTATGGATCCATTGGTTTCACAAATTATGGGTATATTGATAAACAGAAGCCCGGAATCCTTAAGGCCCTGAATGATAAATCCTCCGGTAATTGTCATACCTTCTTAGACGACATCGTTGGAGCCATTGCAGCGGCTGCCTCAAGCAGACTTGCCCACAGTGCGGTTGGCGAAGCAGAAGAAGAATAAATAAGAGTAAAGTCACGCTACGTGCGTGGCTTTTTTTAATTTTTCTGAAACCTTGCGGCCTTTTTATTCGTTATATCATATAATAGTTATAATGACTTTGGAAAGGGATGGGGTAATGGCACGTTTAAAGAGAAGTTGGATATGGATTGGCCCTTTAATAATTCTGCTTGTTGGTGTTTTCATCCTGTTTGTTGAAAATTACCAGGAAGTAACTGGACCTCCGAGTGAAGAATGGAGTCGGGAAATTGAACTAGGAACCCTTTCTTCAAACATTCAACCACACGTATCAGAAATGAGTAATAGCACGCTATCCATTTCATATGCAACGAAAAAAGGGGTACAACAGAAAATACTTAGTGATACCAATCAAGTAATTGCGAAGCATACATACGATATTCCTTATAATAAATGGACAGAAACATATGTAAAGAATGACCATGTACTTTATTTTGATTACTATGCGATTTATGATGGGAAAACAAAGGAAAAAATCACCGACGCTTCTCGTTTCATTCCATTAAAAAATAACGTAGTCTATCAACAAGGATTGGAAATTTTCATCATGAATCCTGAAACTAAAACTTCTTCTTCATTACTAACTTTACCAGACGATAATGTTGAATTCAGTATGTATGAAGCTGACTCTCAGATCTATTTAATGACACAGAAAACAGATACTTCAGGGATTGACATCACTTTTTATCAGGTAAAACAAACCACAGTTTCTAAACTGGCAGAAACACAATTCCAGACAAAGCCATCAGAGGTTGCGAAGTCTATTCAGTTCACGATAGAAGATCATCAGTATTCGCTCTTCCTCCAAACATTCCAGAAACAAAGTATGTCCGGCAAACCAGTTTCTCACTATTATTACTCTAAACAACCCTTAGATGAGAAGCCACAGTTAGAATCGATTACGTTTTCAGATCCAGCGGCAAACCAGGCGCTGTCAGAAATCTCGGACTTCGAAATAGGGACCGAAAATGGGCAAACAGTTCTTTTGTTTAAAGGATATGGATTTACGAAAACAGGCTACCGGGAAGATGGTCAGTTCAACATTTATCAAGCCATAATAAACGAACAAGGTAAATCAACCACTACACGGTTGAGTAATACACCTGATTCCTCCTCCCAGCCGGAACGAATCAATGAAGACGCAATCATTTGGGTGGACGGACAGGGCGATACAAACCGCCTGCTGCTTGCATCATCCCATCCTGAGGTTATTGAACAAGCTCAGCAGGTTTCCGGGGAATATCTTCTCGGCGCATTAGGAAAAACAGTAGGAATGCTTTCATATAGCTTTTTTGCAGTTATTGTGGGGCTCATTTGGTATATATGGCCATTGATTTTCCTTGCTGTTATGATGTTTAGTTCAAACAAGGCCTATGATAAAGATCAGGAATGGGTATTCTTCTTAGGGGCCTTCATCTACCTCGGAGCAGCCATTCTTTTTAAAGATCGTATTTACACACCTTCCCTCTTATCACGTGCTCCTGAGTATTTAAGTTTTACAGGGAGTTCCATTGTCTACACCCTTGTATTTGCCTTGGTCATCTATGCTATTATGCAACTGAGTAAAAGAGATTGGTCGATTACAGTACGTCTTAGTTACTTTGTCGGTGTTCATCTTCTGTTCGTCACGATATTTTATGGACCCTACCTTATCTAATAAAAGGAGATGTCCCAAATCCCCTCAGGTCATCTTTTTCGTTTAGACTGTTCTCAAAAGGAGTGGCTGCATCCTCTGCAAGCCACTCCTTTTGCCAGACTGAACATTATTTTTTTATAACACCCTAATAGTGTAGTGGATGATTTGTTTGTAAGCCTGTCCTGTCTGTCCCTTTCCATTCCATTAGCAACAGACTGACTTATCCCTTTTTATCTTTTTAACCACTCATATAAGTCCTTCATTTTGTAGGTTGGCTGTTTCACGCTATATTGAATGTCCTTAAAAGAAGTAACACCCGTTTCAACCATCAGTGTATCAAGACCTGCATTTATTCCTGCCAGAATATCTGTCTCATAATTATCACCAACCATGAGGACATCTTTTTTTTCTAAGCCAGCTTTATCCAAAGCTTGCTCCATCGCAATCGCTTCCGGTTTACCAACGAAGATTGGTTTTGCCCCTGTGCTGACAGCCACTACTGAAGTTAACGCTCCATTTCCCGGAAGCATTCCTCTATCTGTTGGAATGGCAGCATCCTTGTTCGTACTTATTAACTTCGCGCCATTTCGAACATTTAAACAGGCTTTGGCAAGCTTTTCATAGGAAATATTGCGATCAATACCTATAATCACATAATCTGCTCCATGATCCACCGCTTCATGCCCCTCTTTCTCCAGGGCATCATAAAGGCCTTCCTCTCCAATCACATATACCTTTGCTTGTGTTTTTATTGAAGAGACATACTTTGCTGTCGCCAGACTTGACGTAAACACTTGATCGCCTGTAGCAGGGATGCCCATATCATTCAACTTCTTAGCAACCTGCTCAGGTTTAGCCGATGAATTATTCGTCAAATATATAAAGGGAATCGATTGTCCCTGTACAAACTTAACAAACTCTGCAGCTCCGGGAATTGGGTCTTTTCCTCTATACATGGTTCCATCTAAATCGATAAAATAAGCCTTGTATTGTTTCATTGATTTGCACACCTGCTCTCACATATTACTCCGATATTTTTTGAATTCTATTCGTTTGAGAAAGCACTGACAGGACCTAACTCGTCATTCAAATACTTACGAACACGGTCTGGAAAATGACTAAGCGATTCACTATTTCGATCCCAACTATGCATGATTGCTTCATGGTCAACCTTTAAATAATGCTGAACAACCATTTTACGAAGTCTGATTATTTCTTTATAGGCGTTTAATTCCTCTTCAGGAAGCACCTTTTCATCCGTTAAAATATCAATAATATCCTCATAGCTTCCTGGATCACGCATTATAAAGCCATCAATCATTTGATTTCCGACATCAATGATTATTTCCACACAAAGATGTGTCACCCTTTCTAAGCCTAAATAGTCGCTAAATGTTTGAAATGTTTGCTTCTTTTGTTCCGCTAATAATGTGTCCATATATAACAATAATTCTTCAATTTTTTTTCGATCCACAAAATACATGATTTTTCCTCCTTGTAACACTCTTTCACTTTAAATAGAATAACACAATTATCTTTTCATGAGATATTAGGATGTATATTTACGTTTTCATACGAATTCTGCTATAGTATATAGTGGAATTAAACGAATCGGAGGCGAACTTATTGGATAGAGAACTCGCATTAGAACTAGTACGTGTAACAGAGGCAGCAGCTATTGCTTCCGCCCAATGGATGGGCCGCGGTGATAAAATGAACGCAGATGATGCGGCTACAACAGCAATGAGAACTATTTTTGATTCTGTTTCGATGGACGGTGTTGTTGTCATCGGTGAAGGCGAATTAGACGAAGCCCCTATGCTTTACATTGGTGAAGAACTTGGGGATAAGGCAGGGCCTAAAGTTGATATCGCTGTTGATCCTTTAGAAGGTACTAATATTGTAGCAAAGGGTCATAATAATGCCATGGCAGTTATTGCAGCAGCCGAACGCGGCACCTTGCTTCATGCTCCTGATATGTACATGGACAAAATAGCAGCAGGTAAAAAGGCTAAAGGTCTCATACATATCGACGATCCTATAGAACGAACCATTGATATCGTTGCTAGAGCAAATAATAAACGTATTGAAGATCTAACTGTTATTATTCAAGAACGCGAACGCCATCAGGAAATCATCGATCGCATCATTAAAAAAGGTGCCCGTGTAAAGCTCTTTGGTGACGGAGACGTTGGTGCTTCGATTGCAACATGTCTGCCCCAAACAGGTGTCGACCTTTTTGTAGGGACTGGAGGTGCACCTGAGGGTGTCATATCTGCTGCTGCGATCAAAAGCCTTGGCGGTGATATGCAAGCCAGACTTGTCCCTCAGAATGAAGAAGAATCACAGCGCTGCCAGACAATGGGACTTGAAGACCCCCTTCAGCACCTTACTTTAAATGATCTAGTCCGAGGTGATGATGCAATCTTCGCAGCTACGGGTGTAACAGAAGGTGAACTGCTAAACGGCGTGAAGTTTCTTGGCGGCGACCTCGTTGAAACGGACTCAATTGTAATGCGAGCCAAAACACGTACAGTCCGTTTTATTAAAGCTAACCACCACCTGGACCATAAGCCACATCTAAAGTTTGAAAAATAGGAGCTGACGTTATGAGTGATGATCAACTCATCAAGGATGTTACAGAACATTCAACAACCCGCTTCGTAGTGTTTGTTGTCGGGGGGCACCTATATGAATTAGCCTTCCTTCACACAGAGCACTATCCTGACCAAACCATGGTTTTAGACCTTAATAAGAACAGATTCGGTCTTATAGATCACGAAACCCTGGATAGACCAAACTATCTTGAACATGTTTTTCAAATTAATGAGATTGATGCAGAAAAACTTAGAGCACGGTTACACGAACTTATTTAATCGTTTTAAAAAAACCGGCATGGTTTCTACACCTTGCCGGTTTTTTGATTTACTTGACTACTTTTTTCAACACAAAGTACGCACAGCCAAAGTTGCAATATTCATATAAATAATCTTCTAGCGTACTTATTTTTGTTTCAAAAGTGGCTTTAGCATTTTGATCATCGTAAAAACCTTTAAGACGAAGCTGACCGTAGCCCCAATCCCCTACTATAAAGTCATATTTACTTAAAATATCACTAAAACGACCTTCTAATTCTTCCTCACTGAAGCCATCCCGATAATTCTCGACGACTTCATATGTTTTCCCAAATAGTTCAATCACTCGGATCACCTCATACCTTATCATTAGTGTATCATATTTAAAATCAGTGGTGATAATACAACTACAAAAATTTTGTATCATTCCTTAAAAAAAGTCCAACCTAAAAGTAAGTTGTCATATGAACAGGAGGATTTAACATGAAAAATTATAGATTATTTACCCTTATAATGGGGCTGACTTTCCTGCTATTAGCCGGTTGTACGGAAGCTCAACAAGAAGAAGCAAGAGACCAGGGAACGGATGAGGCCTTACATCGAAATGAAATGGACGACTATAACGACCGTCCCATGGAAGGACAAGTAGGTTACGTTCGTTACGAAAAAGATCAACTTGACCAAGATGCTGAACAAAATCAGAACTTTAAAGTCAATAAAGAAAAAGTGGCAGATATGATTTCACGTATGATTCTCAAATACGAAGAATTTGAAGACGTAGCGACTCTCGTTACTGATGAAGAAGTTCTTGTTGCTTATCAGGCACCGGACGGACAAGATCGCGAGCTATCAGCAGATATGGTTAAAAAAACAGCCTATTCATTAGTTCCAAGTTTTTACCATGTATATATCTCTGATAATCCCTCTGCATTTGGCGATATCCAAAGCTTAAGTAACTCGACAGTTTATGATGATCAATATAATGAAGTGATCGATAACATTATTCAAAAAATGAAGGAAGCCCCTCAGGGTAAAGACGAACCGTCCGAAAATACTGACGCGTCCTAACCCTTTCCCTAACTTTACCAAGCATAAGAGCCTTATAGGAAAGAAAGGCTAACTGTACCAATTTATTTGAAGGTGAATATAAATGAACATTCGTTCTAAAGTACTTTTAACCATCATGATTACAGCTGTCTGTCAGTTATTTACCATGTACAATGTTTCAGCTAGCGAAGAGTCTGAACGCATGTCCCTTTACAAAAAAACATCTGCTGTCACCAATATTCCATGGTATTACTTTGCCGCTATTGATCAATACGAACGTCAAATACACGATGAGATACCTGAAGGAAGAGTAACAGCAATTCAGCCAGATCCATTATTTTGGAGAGGAGTCAATGAACCTTCGATGTTTTTCCCAGATGGATGGGGAGCCAGCGGAAACGATGACGCGAAAGCTGAGATGACAAATGATGAAGATATTCTTTGGTCTTTAGGTAATTATATAAAGTCATATGGAACCACTAAAGATGATATAAGAATAGCATTATGGAATTATTATAAACGTGATTTAACCGTCCAAACCATTATGAATACTGCTCAAGTATTTAAAAAGTTCCAAACTGTTTCACTGACGGATCGGGACTTCCCTCTGCCCTTGGAAGCCAATTACAGTTACAACAATACATGGGGAGATGTGCGAGGATTTGGAGGAAGGCGAATCCATGAAGGAACTGACATCTTTGCGAACTATGGAGTTCCTGTAAAGTCCACCACATATGGAGTGGTTGAAATGAAAGGCTGGAATAAGTACGGTGGATGGAGAATTGGAATTAGGGATATTTATAATATTTACCATTATTATGCCCATTTAAATGGGTTTAAAGATGGAATCAAAGTGGGAGACGTAGTGAAGCCCGGAGATGTGATAGGAAGTGTCGGGGCTACCGGTTATGGACCTCCTGGCACCTCAGGAAAATTCCCACCCCACCTCCATTACGGCATGTACAAAGATAATGGAGAACACGAATGGTCCTTTGACCCTTATCCTTATTTGAAGAAGTGGGAAAAATTAGCCCGGAAATCACAATAGAAAGACGCAGGAAGTTGAACGTGGAACTACCACAACTACTCGCGACACAAAGGAAAGCCCGGGTGCCTCTCGTAAGACGAGAAAACATCGGGCTTTTTCCTTCTAGCTTTGAGATTTAGATTTTTTTACTGCATTCGTTATACTAAGTGCCAGGCCGCCCCAAATTATAACTATAGTGATAATAAACATAACGATAGCCATTAGCGAGCAACCTCCTTCTTCTCTTTATTTGACTGCTGCTCCAGTTCATTGTTAGGCCATTTTTTAATGGACATTAATGCCCCGACAAAAATGGCTCCAATGGCAACAATCCACCCAAAGTTAAATAAGAAATCAATTGGATAACCTCCGTATGCAGCTGATAGTTCAGAGCGTAAGTTTTGCAGCAGCATGTAGCCAAGTACTATTGGTGTGATGATCCCTAAACAAACTCGCCACCAGGTACCTAATCTAATATCAGAAATATCGTTAGCATGAGACTGGAAACCTTTAAGTCCTTTAGCAAACCAGGCTAAGGCCACAACTTCGAACAAGCCTGCCATTGCTACCCCATAGCTGTTAATGAAATGATCGACAGTATCTAATAGGTTCAGTCCGCCTCTTGTTGCGTAAAGTAAAGAAATTAGAGCAGAAAGCCCGCCCCCGATGGCAATTGATTTGCCTCGTGAAATATTGAATTTCTCGGATACGGCTGCAACGTACGTTTCAGTAATAGAAATAAGAGAAGACAATCCAGCCAATACTAAAGTTGCAAAAAATAGAAAACCGAAGATTCTTGGAATTCCAGGAATTTGGCTAACAATTTCCGGGAATACCATGAAGGCAAGTCCTACTCCTCCTACACCTTTTTCAGCCGCTAGCTGACTGACGGATGTATCATAGGTAAAAGCCATAAAACCAATTGCAGCAAATACCCCAATTCCCGCCAGGATTTCAAAGGAAGAGTTGGCAAACCCGGTAATAAATGCATTATTCGTTATATCAGATTTCTTAGGAAGATAGGAAGCATATGTCACCATAATAGCAAAAGCAATTGATAAACTGAAGAAAATTTGTCCATATGCTGCTACCCAAACCTGTGGATCTGCAATACTTGACCAATCAGGCGTAAAGAATGCTGAGAGACCGTCTGCAGCTCCCGGCAAAGTTACTGCTCGGATAACCATTATCGTAAACAAGATAACTAAAGTAGGAATAAAAAATTTGTTTGCTCTTTCGATTCCTTTCTTAACACCTTTAGAAAGAACTCCCAATGTAATAACCCAGACAACTAACAGCGGAAGTAATATTTTTGGTACTAGGCCTCCAAATGTCCCTGGATCTGTAAGTGTTAAAAAGTCTCCTACAAAAAAGCTGGTAGGATCATCGCCCCATGTTAAACCAAAGGAATAATATGCATACATAATTGCCCAGGCAATAATCACAGCGTAATAAGTAGAAATAATGAAAGCAATCGTTACTTGCCACCAGCCTATCCATTCGAACCCTTTTCGGACCCTGCCAAGAGACTTAGGAGCCGAACCACGGTGCTTATGGCCTACCGTGTACTCCAAAATTAGTAACGGTATACCTGCTGTTAACAATGCAAACAGATAAGGAATAATAAATGCGCCGCCTCCACTTTCATAGGCTGTGGCGGGGAAGCGCCAGATGTTCCCTAAACCAATTGCCGAACCCATGGCAGCAAACAAAAAACCTGCCCGTGACCCCCATTGTGATCGATTTTCCATGTGAAAAGACCTCCCTTTCATAATCAGAATCCTTTCTCTATACTTGTATGTGACAAGCATGGAAAAGAGAATCTTTATAATTTTTATTTTTTTCTGATTATTTATACTTAGATTATAACCATACTGTTGATTAGATGTCAAAGCAATATTTTGGTACCAATTATCTTTAAAACCCTCTTTTAATCCTTATTTTGTAAGTGAAACAAAAAAGAGAGGCGCGTTTAAGCACCTCTCTCACAAGTATATTTTACCTAGTACCATAGTCTTTTGATAAAGCAAAATGGACAATCGCGGCTAGTACCGCAGTGATAATAAGCGTAATTATGAATGCCCATATTAATTGTCCTGTATAACCTAACAGTAAATAGCCAACTCCTGCAGCTAATGCAGCTATAAAGGCGTAAGGCAATTGTGTTAGTACATGATCGATATGGTTGGAGCCAGCACCTGTTGAAGACAGGATCGTCGTGTCCGAAATAGGTGAGCAGTGATCTCCAAATACAGAACCTGCCAGCACAGCAGATAAAGCAGGTATGACCAGGCTCACATCAATCCCCGCAGCAATCTGGCCTGCTATCGGCAGCATGATACCAAACGTACCCCATGATGTCCCTGTAGCTAAAGCCATGAATCCTGCCACAATGAAAATTAGAAATGGAAGTAAAGATACGCTAATTGACGCCTGGTTCACAAAACTGACCAGATACTCTCCTGTCCCAAGCTGATTGATTATATCTCCGATCATCCAGGCGAAAAGGAGAATATACACGGCAGGCAACATCGCCTTTATTCCTTCCACAAATACATGATTCATACCTGATTTAGGTTCAGGCTGCTTAATATAAAGGAATAGTGCCAAAATTACTGATAATAATCCACCTATAAATAATGAAATGTTTACATTTGTATTAGCAAATATACTTAATAAGTCCACGGACGCTGGTGAATTTCTTATACCGGTTATCATCATGGACGTAACTGTACCCACAATTAATACTGCAATCGGCCAAATAAGATGAGACATCTTTCCATGATTATGCTCTGAAAATTCATCATTTAAATCCCCGGGAACATCATCTTTTCTTTCAGGGTCAATGAGTTCACCTGTTTGAACCGCCCTGCGTTCGTGCTTACGCATCGGGCCAATGTCTACTTTCATAAATACGGTAAGAAAAACAAGAAGTAATGCTGCAAAAACATAGAAGTTGTAAGGAATCATTCTGACGAAAGCTTCAAACGCTTGATAATTGGCAATTTCGTTTGCAGCTAGAATACTTCCGATTGTTCCGATAATATAAGCGCCCCAGCTTGAAATGGGCGAAATCACAGTTACCGGTGCCGATGTTGAGTCTATATAGTATGCCAGCTTGGCCCTGGAAATTTTGTGGCGGTCTGTAACAGGCCTGGCCACCTGGCCAACAGCAAGGGCATTAAAATAATCATCAATAAAAATAATAATTCCTAACAAGACAGGAACAAGCTTTGCCCCTTTTCGAGTTTTAATACGGTTCACAGCCCATTTACCAAAGGCTCTGCTGCTTCCAGAGGCTGTCATAAAGGCTGTAGCAATTCCGAGTAATAGTAAAAATGCTAATAAATAAATATTGCCTGTATTGAGAGCCCCTTCGCTATAAAAAATCGTAGCGAAAACGCTCCAAATCAATTGGATTCCTTCCACAATATTTAATTGTGTCAACATAAATGCTCCGACAAGGATGCCTGCAGCTAGTGATAATATGACTTTTCTCGTTACAATTACAAGCCCAAGCATTAGCAATGGTGGAATTAATGAGTAAATGGTTCCTTCCAAGATCGTCCCCTCCGTTATCTTAAGATGGTCTTTCGGTGCCTGCGGGGTTCCACTGGAGATAAAAATTGAGGAATATAAAATAGCAATAAAAACACAAAAAAGACAATGATAGAAAATAATCTACCATTGCCCTATTAGCAACTTGATTATCCTCCATTTCGATCAGTAGCGCCCCATACACCAAGAAAAGCATGCACGAGAGTGTATTTCTTATTCAGATATACACCAGATTAAAGCAGATTGACAGCTACATTAAACTTCGGCAGGACTCCCCTTTCTTCGTGTGATCATCGTTGTCATTCTCCCACAGAATACTAATAAAGCCTGCGCCTCTACCTCACCGATCTGATAAGGTCACGCATATTTAGTTCCTACACAGTTTATCAGGAACTTACCTTTATTGCAAGGGGTCCATTGGGATAGAGAAGGTTGGAGACTCATTGTTCCCGTCTTCATTATAAAATTCAGGCACTTCACCCATAACCATGCGAGTATCTATCGGAATTTTATTGGATACTACCGTAGGTTCTGAAGAAAAAGGGATGACCACTCGCAAGCTAACTTTATAATGAATCCATAATTGAAAATGTGCAGAGTTAATTCCATATTCGGTAATTTCATTTTTAAATTGTGTTTGAACATCTCCAATCACCTGTAACTGAACTGGTACCTCAGGCCCCAAGTTTGATAGAAGTGTGTTGTTTGTTGCCAGTCCTATTGGTACTCGAATTAAAGTCACTGGTTCTACACTCGGATCCCCTTCTTGCGGCTCAAGATCCGCTTCTAATGTTACATCCATGGGCAGATCATTTTGTTCCATTCGTCTAAGAAAATGCTGTACTCTAATAGTGGTATCCCTTAAAGCTTTGTTCACAACGAGAGAATTCCAGCCCATTGAAACTATGTTTCCTTCATCATCTTTTTCAATCTCCACCAAGTCGTCGTAATTTATACCCTCGGAGATTTGCCTGCTGACCGCTTCGTTAATAGCAACCCTCGCCAATTGATGGGCTTTAGTATTTGCAATATCTTGTATGGCTGGTGTGATTCCTTTGTCAATTAGCCACAGGCATGAACCAGTGATGATCAGAAAACAAATAAATGTAATAAGGATCCTCTTCCCGATTGAGGGTGGATTCGCTTTCTTTTTTCTCATAAAACAACCCCTCCTGCACTATCTATATGTCGGTGAGGAGGGGTTTAAGCATCCTGTTAGAAAGTTGTTTCACATTTTGTGATCCATGCTTCTGATAGCAAGTTAGAAGTTAGCACCTCTGTTCTCATTACACAATGACCGTAGAGACTGTGCAAGAACATCGCGCAGCAGCTCTGGCATATAATATCTTTTATTTTTAGCATAGGCGATCTCAGGAAAAAGTCTGCCAAACGTAAACGTGTCAGCAGTGGCCAGTGTATAAGCTCTCTCCTGGTCAATCGCCTTGCCGTTCATACGCACATCACGGACGTGGAATTCACCATCAGAACCTTCTTCGGTTTCTATTTCCACCCCTGAAAACACCATTTTACCAATCACCTCTCCTCTAAACCCTAAGCCTTTCAAACGAATTTCCGTCAGTTTTTTTGTATGAGCAACACGTATCACTTCCAATAGTTCGTCACCAAAAAGCTCAACTTTACATGGATTCATTGGGTGAGGGCAAATTCTATGAATGTCCTCCAGCGTAATTTCCCCAGGATGAATATGGTCCAATAATACACCCGAATTCAGCATAGCAAGATCTGCATCAGTCCAATCCTGCATACCTTTGGTAAACTGTTTCATAAGCGGTGTTTCCTTGAACCAGGCAACTTTTAAAGGCCGCTCGATGCTCGCTAAAGGGGTTTGCAAATGTTCAATTGCATGGCGTCTCTTATCTTCTACCTGACTCGTCACTATGTTATCTTTCTTCATATGTTCTGTAGGGACAGCGTAAGCTTCCTTGTTACTTATCGAATGCGTTTCATGATCCCATTCAATTAACACTTCACCTAAATGAGTTCCGTGCTTACCAACGGCTGTTAGAAGGGATTCATTCGTTATCTCACCATTTTGAAAGAGGTGATGCGTATGTCCTCCTATAATAATATCAACACCCCGATAACGTCTGGCAATCTCTTCATCATCATACATCCCAAGATGAGATAGAAGGACAACGATATCTGCTTGTTTCTGAACCTCTTCCAAAAGCTTGTCCAACACATCGAAAGGTGAAGCAATTGACCAGCCCAGCAGTCTGTAAAACGTCTCAAAAGGAGCCGTAAGTCCTACCACACCGACCCTAACGCCGTGCTTTGATCGAACTACTTTGTAAGGTTTTAACCAATAAGGCTGATTATTTTTTTGAGATTGTAAATTAGCACAAACCACATCGAAATCGGCTTTATCATATAAAGAATATAGATCATCATAAGATAAGGTGATTCCTTCGTTATTTCCTAAGTTTGCAAAACTATAGCCTGCTTCGTTAAGAAGTTCAACATTGCCTTTTCCCATCAACCCTTCCGTTAATGGATGAAATCGATCAACATGATCCCCATTGTCCAGCAGCCAATAGCTCTCCTCATTTATATCGTGCAGCTTTTTTCGTTGATTAAAATGACCTATAATTTGAGGCCAATTCTCAAAGTGGCTATGCAAATCACTGGTATAATATAAAAAGATTTTTTCCTTCATCATCAGTCTCCTTATCCAATCCCTTGCCAGATTAGTCGTATGCCAGCCATGATAAGTAAAATGCGAAGAAACCATTCCACCGCCTGTCCATTAACTTTTCGGTTAATAAATGCTCCGCACATCCCGCCCAAATAGGCACCAGGGATAAAATAAAGGGCCCGAGCCCAATCAACGTGCCCTAGATAAATATGTGTAGTCGTATTGGTTATACTTGATATAAATATAATGAACATAGAGGTAGCGGTTGCGATATGAGGTGGAAATCGAAAAAGCAGGATCAAAGCTGGAACGAAAAGCGAACCTCCCCCTATCCCAAGCAGCCCTGATAATACACCTATTGTAAAAGATAAGAGAAATCCATAACCAAATGGAAACGTATAGGAATACTTTTCTCCATTAAGTTCTACAATCCTTTTCTTGCCCTTTAATGCAATTTTATTTGATGGCTTTCGCGGAAGAAAAAATAATAAGGATACAACAATCATGACACTTCCAAACAATAAGGCAAAGTGATCTGTTTGAAAAAATTGAATAAGCCATGACCCTAATATACCGCCAGGAATGCTTCCAATTAGTAAGAGGAATCCTGCCTTTAGGTCCACTCGTCTATGCTTAATATAGGATAGCGTTGAAGAGAGCCCCGTAAAAACCATCACAACTAAAGAGATTCCTACAACCTTCTCTGGAGTGACCCATGTAAACAAGTGATTATGATCACTTAGAAAAAGAAGCGCAGGTACCAATATAACTCCGCCACCCAGCCCTGCTATACTACCTGTCAATGCTGTTATAAATCCAATAAGTAAAGCAATGATAATAAACATGAATAACCTTCTATCTGTATTAGAGATAATATTATAGTATCACGTTTTCTATGACGAAAACATGACTAGAATGCAATACCTTCTAGTCTTTCCTCATTCTTCATGAATTAAAAAACCGTACAGATGGAGATCATCTGTACGGCATAGATTCGATATTTACTTATCCAATAGAACCTTCCATCTCGAATTTGAATAATGTTGAATCTTCATCTGTATCTTATATTTGCAAAAATACTTACCTCAAGCGATTTTCGAAAAAAATGCTTTTTCATAAAATCAAACTTCTCCAATCTAGGGGGGCACAAACAGGGCATAAAAAATACTACGTTAAATCGAAATCACTGGTTCAGAGTTAAAGAGGTTTTTTTCGCTAACTGTTTAAAATCTAATTACATAAATGAGAGTGAGTACGGCTCTTCTTCGCGTTTAAGACTACACTTCCGAATTTCTTCACCCGAATAATTTCGCCTAGTTTCTTTCAAACGATTTCATTAACATATAAATAGGAAGAAATTAATTTCCAGTATGAATAAAGTTACCTCCTTTTATCAGCTAAAAGTCATATTTATCCGTTGATAAATGCGGCTGTTTAAAAAATTAGTTGTTTTAATGAAGGCTTGATGGTTTTAGACGTATTAAACCATGTAAAGATTACTCTTATTGTTATCGAACTAAACGGCCAAAAGAGACACTCGTTCTTATTGAACACTTGCGCCCGTTTCTTTAATAGGATTAAAAGAAAATAATTGATCCAAAATAAATAAAGCTCATAACAAAAAACACAGTCAGAAAAGTAATTAATCCATTAGGTAACTTTTCGTAAAAATAAATTAAAGCCAAGCCTATATTCAACATTCAACAGTTCAAATTTTATAAAAAGTAGTGATAAAAATAAATATAGCAATAACACAACCAAGTAAAGCATAAAGTTTTTTATTTTTAGAGAAGTCTTCAATAGCTCTAATTAAGACTATACCTCCTAGTAAATAAAATATAATTTCTGCTAAAAGAAAATTAATAAAGTTCCTTTACGGTTTTGCCAAGCTGGTAACATGTTTAACCTATCCTTAAATATCTTGCCACATTAAAAATTAACTATATTTTGTTAATCTATGGGGCGTTAATCGATTTATTTATTGGAATAGTTTCTTTTTATTACTTTTTTGTTGGTTTTCAGTGTAACTCAATACTGTTCACCTCTCTTTTCTTCCTAAATTTCCCAATTATGGGTGGGATATAAATTATAGATGCACCGAGAAAAATGCCTGCTTTAGTTAAATGGTTCCATATCGTATCAGAGTAGGTGCTGCCATTTAATAGGGCATCCGCATACATAAATAAAATTATAAGGATGAATCCAATCCAAATATGAATTTTGTATTTTTTCATTATAATATAACTCCCTATTCCGAGAAATCATTCATTTAATTATCTGGTCCTTATATGTAAGATTGGCGCTTATTCAAGGTAAGCGCCCTATTGCGGAAGACTTGAAATCAAGATTCCTTAGTAGAACTAAACTGATGAACGCTTTTTCGAAAGTTCATGTTGAACCCTTTCGAGCCAATTGCCTATTAACGCTTCAAATACATTAGACTGTTCAATCTGAAGGTTATGACCTGCCATATCGAGTGTGGCGAAGGTCGCTCTTGGAAAATAATCAATCAACTTCCATGCATCTTTATACCCAACAACACTCTCCTGCCGCCCCGTAATGATTAATACTGGATATTCCAATGGTAAAGAATCCTTATTTCGGCTGGCAACTTACCCTTCATACGCTTGTTCTAAAGTATTTATATCAATTTTTTTCATCTCATACAGTGCCTTCATCACTCTTTCTGATTTCTCAGGATCGGGGTCACTTACCATTTCGGTCAAGTTGGCAGGATTAATTTTCCACGACACGCCATACTTATCTTTTAGCCAACCGCAGTTTTGAGCCTTTTCATCTCCGCCTTCGGAGAGTTTTTCCCAAAAATAGTCCAGTTCATCTTGCGTGTCGCAATGGACAATAAATGATATCGCCTCAGTAAAATTGAATTGAGGACCGCCATTTAATGCTACGAATTCTTGTCCTTCCAGCTGGAATTCCACAGTCATTACAGTTCCCTCTGATATCCCATCGATTTCTTCTATACCCTCCTTACGCTCCTTCCCGTAGCGAGTGATTTTTTGGATTTTGTTATTCATAATTTTTTCCTCCTTTTTATAATTCCATTTATCACATACGACTGACAAGGATTTCTTCTCGATTGCTAAAAATCTTTATTACTCCACAATCTGGCCCAACTGATGATCAAAATTATTCCGCATCCGCGCCCATATTGTTGAAAGGAAGCAAAAAAGCCCTATAATGCATAAAAGACGCAATTCCTTATTAAGGAAATGCGCCCTCGTATATTATTATTAGTCAGATTTCTTCTGGCTTTTAATCCTCTATACCTTTTATCAAAAGGTATAATGGGGATAAATCAGATAGAGGTTGTCGTTTTGCGCCCTTGAAGCATTGTCTTCGTGTTAAAGACTGACACCTCTTTCTTTATAGAACTATTCGTATGAGCTGGATGGTACGTCGTTGCCGTATATCGAACGAGGTTGAGTATCTATAAAGTTAAGAGGATTCCTTCCATCTGATTAATTTTATATGGGTGGTATCGTTTATGATTTATCTTGGAATTGATATTGGAAAACGTCATCACGAAGCTGGACTGATCAATGAAAAAGGGGATTCTATCGGAAAGACATTACGCTTTGCCAATACGAAAAAAGGCAGCGAAAAGCTTCTTAATTTCCTAAATCAACACCAGGTTACACCTGAAGACTGTGCTTGTGGTATGGAAGCCACAGGTCACTATTGGTTATCTCTCTTTTCTTTCCTTCATCAACTTGGATTTAAAGTGACGGCTTTTAATCCTATGCAGTCTGATGCACTACGCAACTTTTATATTCGTAAGACCAAAACGGATATTAAAGATGCGTACTTAATGGCCCAGGTTATTCGCATTGACTCTCCAGAAGCGACTCCTTTTGTTCGAGAAGACCTACTTGAACTCAGACACCTCGAGAGGCTTCGTTATGCCTTGGTAGATCAAAGCTCAGATGTTAAGCGTAAAATCATCGCTTTACTAGATCAGGTTTTTCCTGAATATGAACAAGTGTTTTCTGATGTTTTCGGGCTATCTTCCACAGAAATTCTTTTAAACTATACATTACCAGAAGATCTTTTAGACATTGATACAGATAAACTAGCAGATGTGCTCTACCGTGTCAGTAAAGGACGTTACGGGACTACAAGAGCTCGTTGGAAAGCTGAACACTTGAAAGAAAGCGCCCGGAATACCTTTGGTATTTCAATAGGTACAGATGCATTTAAGATGCAGATCCATCTCCTATTGGAACAAATAGCTCTTTTCGAAAAACAATTGGCTCAAATAGAAGAAGAGTTAAGTGAGCTCTCGAGTCGTCAACATCATTATTTAACCACCATAACAGGCGTGAGTGATGTCACAGCTGCAGTCATTTTAGGTGAAATTGGTTCAATTGATCGCTTCGAACAACCAAAACAATTAGTCGCCTTTGCAGGTCTGGATGCTACCGTGCACCAATCCGGTGAATTTAATGGCTCTAATACGAAGCTTTCAAAAAGAGGTTCGCCTTATCTTAGACGTGCTATATGGCAAGCAGCATTTGTGGCTAGCTTTAATGATCCTGCCCTATCCCTTTATTATCAAAAGTTACGAGATCGTGGGAAAGCTCACGGTACTGCAGTAGGGGCCGTAGCTCGTAAATTAACACACATCATATTTGCAATTTTGAGAGATCAAAAACCTTATGTGCCTCGCCCTCAAATCAATGATGATTAACAACTGTTTATTGCAGTTTTAATAATTACAAGGGTGAGGTTTATTTGGCATGCTTAATTTTATTACGATGAATTTAATAGAATAGTATGATTTAGTTCCTTGACATTTTATAGCTGGTCTTTAATAGAATAAAATGGTTACCTTTTATTTTTATCAAATTTGACCCAACCATAAAAGATAATTATAGCAATGATAGGAAGAAAAGAAGGTATCCAATGGTACTCTATTGGTAAAGGAAAAAATAGTATTCCTGATAGGATGATTACAGGAAGCACCCATATAAACCACATTCTTACACGTTTATTTTTAAAGCTCAGTTCGAATGCCTCCATTACTCATTCTCCCCTCAGTTTAAATACGAACATATCAATAAGAAGTTTCATAAAAGGTATAAAAGACAAACCCGTTTCTTTCTTGAAGTAACCTGCACCGATAGCTGTAAAAACAATAAGACGGACTGAACATAGGCAGCTAGTTATTCAATTTTTGCGCCCCTTATATGGAATAACCTACCTATATTAAAAATCTAATTTTAGCTTCTCTTTAATCTCATTTAATAAGTATTTATGCCTTTCCGTGGAAATAAGGGGTGCTTTCCTTGAAGAGTTAACCTTATCCTGTGTAAATATGAAGGTCCCATCATTTAGAGCATAAAAGACATATGGCACTTCTTCAGCTGACTTTAACTCTTTGGAAAAGCTAAACATATACGTGTTTTGGGATTTTAAAGTTCCAAATAAACTTTCTTTCTCTGCTTCTTGAACTTTTATTCCTTCCACCATATTTAAAATTTCCTTTATTTTGGCCCTTTCCGAAATCTTTTTGGTCATCTCTTCATTCGATGAACGGCCTTCTACTTTTTGCACGAAAAGAACTTCTGCAAAACTCTTGTTGTCTATTTTGATTACTTCGCCCGAATTTGAACAAGCACTTAATAAGCCAATTACAAAGAAGAATATGGATAATAACAAAGCAAAATTCTTTTTCATTCTTACTCCCCTTCATTGAAAACTAGTAGCAGTATTCCAGATAACTGCCCTTTAACTTAACAACGATTATTTCAAAATTCCATATTTGCCACAAGAAGTTACTCCATCATCTGGCCCTTAACTGTAAAAAGGACGCGTTATTCGATAAACGCGCCCCGTTTCATGAAGACTTGATTTCAAGGTAATATTAATAATCATCTTCTTTTGCCCCTATTACGGAAGTATTTGTAAAATAATGTTAACTATTTTATCAATCGGTAACGTTCCATCAATAATGAGATCGGAATTAGATTTTATAGTCTCCATTTCTAAATAGGCATCTCTACCATTATCCAAATAAAACTTTAAATCATTATGTATTTCAGAAGATGAGCTATTTTTGTGATCTCTTAAGAAACGCCTGGCCATTGCAACGTCTAGAGGAGTATCAATATATACCGATAAATTAATATAGCTTTTCATACTACGGTTCTTATATGCAAATGGGTAATCCAGTATTATGTATGATGGAGTTTCTTTAGTCTCTAATAAAGATCGAAAGTCTGAGATCAGAGGTTCTAAATCCCATTGATCATAATCAGGTTCCTCTTTGACCCATTCAATTAGATCCTTTGGTGAATTTTCGAATTCATAGTCATCAAAGAATAGTTTTTTAGAACCTTTTAACTTGGAACCCAATTCATTCGTTACAGCAGTTTTTCCTCCACCTGACACAGCTGCAATGGAAATCACATATGGCTTTGCATTCATCAAATCACCCCTTAACATCATTAACTTACTTAAAACTGCCCTTTAAAAGGGGGGATAGGCGGTCATATAACCATCTCTATTATCTTATTAACCCATGCAGAGTCTTCTTTGATTTCTAATTTATTACACAGAGACCTATGAACACTTTTAAACTCCATAACGATACTCTTCATAACATTGGTGATTTCCAAAGCATTCCTTCCGCATTCCCAACTCTTAAGAAAGGAATGTTGCCAATCTTCTAACTGACTCCTTTCCCCTTCATATTTTGCCCAATCACCAAAACCATTTGGTTGGAGCCCTTTATCCATATACCAAGCAATTGACATAGACAGACGTAAATGATCAATACAATTCAAAGCGTAATAATACTCTTCCCTCATAACTCTTCGGTATGCTTCATGTAAATAAGCAAAGAATTTCCTTCTCCAAAATTGAAATTCTTCAAATGTTGGTTCATAAGTTAAAGCCCTGGATTTATTTAGAATGTCAGCCATTAACTCATTAGTATCTTTTATTACTTTAATATGTTTCAGCCAATTTGAAGGTTGAATATCATTAGGCTCATAGTAAAAAGTATCAACCTTAACAAAACAATCATAGTGAACAACGGTGTAAATCGACAGAGGATTTGTATCTTCAAAAAATAAAATATTTCCCCATTTTTGAGGGCGAGTTTTTTTGTTAGAAATGTACTCCTTTATCTTTTCAGGCTTGACCACTACTCTAAGGTCGATATCGGAATATAGATCCGTATTCCCATTACCAATTGAACCACCATAAAAGAATGCTAAAACATGATCATCATTTAATAAATCACTTTCAATTGAGGATAAAAGTTTTTTTCGATAATCTGGTAATCGTAAATCTCTCTGTTCATATTTACTTACAAATCCCACACATTCAAACCACTCCCTATAATTGGTATATAAAATCATATTCGATATTTAATACATATCTCCTTCAGTTAAATTCCCTATAGCAGGAAAAGCAGCAAAACGGACTATATTTTGACAGTGGGTTATTCAACTTTTGTTAGCAATAGGTAAGCGTTTGAAGTTATCTCCGGCTTTTCCCCTGCTCCGCACCGAACGTGCTAGTTTCCCAGCATTCGGCGTTCCATCTAATGATATGTACTAAATTATAAGTTCCTTGTTACTCTTCGAGACTGGATCGCTTGATCCCTTCCATCCCACATACCTTTCGGTATTGGTTAATTTTATCTAGAATTCGTTGGTTTTGTGGAATCTTTTCAAGATAAAAATTGATTCGCTCGATATCTCTAATGTGTATGAGCCGGTGGACATCTTTATGGAGAATGCGGAGGTTTTGAAACTTATCCGTTCCTCCAAAACTCTTGGGTACATAATGATGACAATGAACATCTGAAGCATGTAAATACTCGCCTGTAATTTCACATTTACCCATCTTCATACTGTACCGACTTATTCGATTATCAAGATATTCTATACTCCGATTCGGTAGAGAAGCTTTCATTAAATAACCGACTTCTTGTTGTATATCCGGTCGTAACTTTTTATAAATTTGTTCTCTACCTCTCTTTGTGTAAAGCGAAAGCTTTGGACTGAAGTTCATCTTATGGAATGTTTTAACATTACCAATAGGAAAAAGGTACATCCCTCTAATGTTGATAGTCTTCGTTCCTAAGCTAAAGTTCTTCTTATAAAAAGGTGGTGGCTGAAAAGGATGTTCTAGTTTTCCAACCGGTCGAAGACGGTTCACTAGAAATGGTTTAAGATCGAAAGCAAGACGTGAGAACGCAAGGCTTACATGAGTCGCTCGTTTGAAGTAATGATGAATACCCAAAACGAAACTATTATAACGTTGAATATTTCCAGCAGAAGGGGAAGCTTTTATTGTTCGAATGAGCTTCTTAGCTTCCTGTTTGATTTTCCTTCTTTTTGAGGAAATGACCCCTGTATGGGCCACTCGTTTCTTCCCCTTTTTATTCGCACGAATGGTGAAACCTAAGAACTCTGATTCTCGTTTTCTCAAGTTTACAATTTGAGATTTCTCTGGAGAGATGTCCAACTTTAAACGCTCTTTGAGGTAAAGACGTACCGCATGGTACCACCGTTGAGCTGTCTTTCCATCTCGGCATAGAATTTTAAAATCATCGGCGTACCTAATCAAGTATCCTTGCTTCAAGTTTGTTTGTTTTCTAGCTCGCCTTTTAGCATCATCTGAACTGTAGGTTTTTGTAAGAGGAAAGACCTCCCATTGTCCTGCAACCCATTGATCTAAGTCATTTAGAACCACATTAGAGAGTAAAGGTGATAGAATACCACCTTGTGGTGATCCTTTCACAGGCACACCTTCTCCATCGATTTCGGACTTGATCATTTTAGCTATACAAGCGAGAACCTTTCGGTCTCGAATACCCATATTCCAAAGCTGTTTATTTAGTAATGAGTGATTCACATTATCAAAGAAACTTTTAATATCTACATCGACGACAAAATGAAATTGCGCTTGGTTAATTAAGTATTGTATCCTTGCCATAGCATGATGAGCAGACCGGAGAGGTCTGAACCCGTAACTATGTTTGAAGAATTGAGACTCAACAATCGGTTCGAGAACTTGTTTGAAGCTCTGTTGGATGATTCTATCCAAGATACATGGAATCCCAAGAGGTCTCCATTTACCGTTCTCTTTTTCAATCCATTCTCTTCGAACTTTCTTCGGGTGATAGTTTCTTAGTTTGGTTCTTACTTCGTTTACGAGATTGTTTTCCGATAGCTCTTTCATGTCATCGATGGTTTTTCCATCGGTACCTGGCGTTTTGGACCCTTTGTTGGTTTTAATCATGCGAAAAGCGAGCAGGATGTTTTCTCTCGAAATGATCGTGTCATAAAGATGAGAAAACTTGTATCCTTGACTCGCTTTTTCATGTAGGTCTGTAAACGTCTCCGTCATATGATAATAATCCCAGTTTCGCAACGTTGGCACTGTGGCATCCCTCCTTATGGAGTGATGTTCCCACGTTCCTACCCGATCGGTGCCATTCACTTACGGAAAATAATCGTTTCATTCATTAGACTTGGGGCTGTTCCTCCACTCCCATTACAGGAGATTCCAGTCACTCCCCTACCCTCACAAGGACAAATACTTTTCAGCATGGAGCTTTATAGCAACCGTTTCGGGTGACAGCCCTTGTTTCAACGTCCCTTGCTTTCCAAGTACCTTACAACGTAGCTTTCCATACTAAACATAGGTGCTTCCTTTAAGCCTGTGAGCTGGATACCGCCATGGTTCGGTATAGCGTATTTCAGAGGGCGCAGTTTTACTCCACACCACTCACGTCATCGTAAGATGACACGTAAGTTTCCCTACGTTGAAAATTTAGACCCTTACTTTCGGAGGTTCGTCAGTTCCTATCTCAAGGAACGATTCTCACCGTATCTAGTTTTTCAGCCGTGAGGCATATCCGTTGGCATACCTTTTCTTATTGAATGGCTACAGCCTTCGTTCTACCTAATCTACCTGTGCTTCATACCCTATAACCTATCAATTATAACGCATGCAGGAGTATTGACGGGATGGTTTCAGGAAACATGGATCCGTCATTCCCATCCTCCGTTGTAAAGTTGAAATTTAATTGTTTAAACTTCCTGCTTTTTCACGGCGAAAGGCGTTTATAGCAGAACTTGTCGCGCGCGCCCTATTCTTGAATAACACAACTACTATGGACTGAGATTTTTAAAAAAGGTTGGTTATGATATGAACAGTAGAACGAGTCCACCTACGATAAAACAGTAAAAGGAAAAATACTTCAGCTTACCCTGAGCCATTATGTTCATAAACCATTTTAGTGCTCCGTACGATGCGATTATAGAAGCGATAAAAGCAATTGTGTATAAAGCCCAGACTTGTGACAAACTCCTTTCTATGAGTGTGTCAATAGAAAGAATCATAGTTCCTAAGCTTACTGGGATGTATAAAAGGAAAGAAAAACGAAGGGCTGTTTCTTGTTTCATTCCTAATAACATAGCTGCGACAATCGTAGCCCCTGAACGGCTAATCCCCGGTATTAAAGCCACCCCTTGAGCTAACCCCACTAACAGAGCATCCTTCCAGGTGATACTTCCTTCATTTTTATTCCCTCTAAGATCTCGGATGATCCATAAAGCAAGACCTGTAATAAGCAACGTAACTCCAACAATCCACACTTCATTAAGTTCTGCTTCTATAAAATCCCCAAATAAAATTCCAAGTACACCTGCTGGAATTGTTCCGATTATTAAGTAAATAATAAAGTAAAAGTCATCCTTCAGTTTGGAATCTCTCGATAAAATATATCCTATTCCATTCTGTATTAATCTCATAATATCGTTACGATAAATTATTAGCACAGCGATCAACGATCCAAAGTTTACCAGGATTAGGAAGTCTAACCCTTCATTTTTCATATCAATCAATTCTTGAAGAATAACAAGATGGCCACTGGATGAAATGGGAATAGGTTCCGTAAAACCTTGAAATAACCCTAAAAATAAATACGTTAATAATAACCATAAATCTTGCATTGCAATTTCCCCTTAGTTCATATTGCTAGCTCTATTCTTTTTGTTTTTGTACCCCCGTATTTTTATTTTCTATCTTTAAAGGTAATAAAGACCACAAAGGAAAATAATAAGAATATAACAATACCAACACCTAGCAATACGTTAATAATCAATTCAATAAAAATCACCCTAACTAATCCTACTTAATTATGTAATAAGTCACTCTTCCTTATTTAACCAGCACTTTATCTTAATAACAATTATTTCAAATCCTTATCAATTGCACAATACGTTACTCCAGAATATGGCCCTTAAATGTAAAAAGGACGCGTTATTCAATTAAACGCGACCCGTTTGCGAAGTAAATAGGTAAACTAAAAGATTTACCTTAGCTTCCACATATGTAATTTTATGGACCACTACCCACTAAAAATATAAAAACACCTGGTGTCACAAACGTTACGATAAATACTATTAAGCATGGTACATTGATCATCTTGTTTTTTAAATCTTTTGCCACATAGATTTCTCTTGAAGCAAGTATTATTCCAGCCAATGAAGTAGCACTGATAAACATAACTATTGCAAAAAAAATTGCAGCAAAATCATCATTTGGATATAAAAACACTAATACAGCGACTGCAATTAAAATTAAACAAGTAAGTAATACAGAATATTTAGTCGGTTTTCTCACTACCTTCTCTCCCCTCCCTTATAAGATTTTCCTACAGATTAAAATATGAAAACAACTTCAATTTAACACGTAATGGGAATTATAAACAATTATTTCTTTTAAATCCTTATTCAATTATCTGGCCCTATTCAAAAGGACGCGTTATTCGATAAACGCGCCCGATTGTTTTACAATGCGCCCCTATCCCGATATAAAAACAACGTAAGTGAATTTAACAAAATGGTAACAATGACAAGTACTGTTGAAGCAACAGCTACACCACGCATTGTATCCCCCAGAGCAGCCCAGTCTTCAATTTTTACCAAGTGAAGGTTATAAAAAATTTGTAAACATATTGCGATAGCGCAAGCGCTGAAACTGATAATAGAAAGACCAATCCATTTCATATTCTTCTGTTTTTTATCTCCCGCAAGATTAATAATAGGAATTATCCAAGCTATTAACCCAAGTATCAAACTGCCGACGTTAAGCCAACCAGCATCAATCATATTTCATCCCACCTTCATTTTTTTCTTTCTAAATTTCTCCTCAACAAAATGGACCTTTTCATGAAAACTTGTTTAAAACGACCTCCCGTTTTTGCACCCGATAATTGATCAACAGAAATATGAAAAATGTCCCCAAAACTGCTCGCCAAATAATTCATACCATATATACTTCTAAAAAGTATCATCCCTCTTAGAAGTATGGAACAACCTCATTAAACGAGTAATTGTTTCCATATAAATATGGAAAATTTTAAATGTAACGTTTACATTACATTACCCCTCGTATATAATTGAATTATGTAAGGTGCACATTACAATTCAGGAAGGTCGTTAACGATGAAACATGGAGTACGTAATGACGTAAAAGATTTTAGAAAAGAAATGGGTTTCACTCAGGATCAATTGGCCGAAAAGATCCTCGTTACCAGACAAACGATTATTGCTATAGAAAAGCAACGTTATGAACCATCCATTGGAACAGCCATTAAATTAGCTACTGTACTAGATTGCTCTTTAGAGAATTTATTTTGGATCGAAGGAGAGGAATGAAAATGAACGTAACCTATAGAACAAACTTCCTGTTGAAAATGGGGATTCCGTTATTTTTATTTTATATGTATTTTTTTCAGTCTCACTCTACAATGACTTTAGTTGCTGCTATTATAGCCACGATTCACTATGGCTCATTTGGGGTTGATATTCATAGAAAAGGAAACTGGACCAAGGTCAATCTTGAGCATGATCAGCGCACCCGTTCTAATGCTCACTTTGCCGGATACATTACCTATTGGGTTGTGATTATTTCGCTATTCATCGGAGGTACACTTGTGCTGCACACAGATATACCTCTTACTTTTCCTAATCTCATCGCCTATACTATTCTAGCTAGTTTCATTTTAAGGTGGATTATACGTGACTATCTTAATAATCGTGAGGACATAGAAGATGCCCTCCCGTTAAAGGGAGAAAAATAATGTGGGCGATTTGCGCAAGAGAGTGTAAAGAATTATTTAAAGGCATCCGTCCTATCATTATCATTGGAATATTATTAGGTGTGTCCTATCTATCTGCTCGGTTAGCTAGCGTCTTTCCTGGAAATATTGAAGGAGTTACAAAGCAAGATATCTACACGACCGGTTTGTCGGTTTCTATCTTTTTCTTTGGGTTGCTTTTTGTGTTTACATTGTCTCACAGCACCATTAATAGAGAAGTTGAGTCACGTACAATGCGATTTCTAGTAACTAAAACATCTCGGAATAACATTCTATTTGGTAAATTACTAGGAATCATTCTGTTCTGGTTCATCATTGTGACAGTGTGCTTAATCGTAACCACCTTTTTCTCTAAGTCCCTCCATTACATGATGTTATTGGAGTGTATGGTTTTTTTATTCTATTGCATTAGCGCAGCTGTTTTGCTTTCCCATGTTAGTGTCCAGACCAGGTCAATCCATGTTTCTTGGAATAGCGCTTTCCTTGCTTCTTCCTGGTTTATCCTTATGGGCTATTATGTCAGAAAAATTTTATATTAATTGGTTTAAATATCTAACACCCTATCACTATTTTGCATTCGATTTACCGTTAAAGCTTGCTCCTCTATTACTGGCCATGGTGTTATCGTTTCTATCCCTGTACATCTTTAAGAGGAGAGATTTCTAATGACAATCATTCAAACAAACAATCTATCTAAATCGTTCAAGAACCAACAAGTTGTTCGTTCTATTTCTTTGGAAGTAAATAAAGGTGAGATATTTGGTTTTCTAGGCCGTAATGGAGCTGGGAAAACAACGTTTATTAATATACTTACGGGAATCATGCTTCCTACATCCGGTGAATTTCGTTTGTTAAATTATGAGGGAGATCTTGATGAAGTAAAATCTAAAATTGGCGTCCTACCTGACTACTCTTCTTTTTATAACAATCTTAGTGCAAAGAAACATTTGAAGTACTTTTCCAGGATTTCTGGAATTAAAGTTTCCGACTCTAAAATTCATGAAACATTGAGCCTGGTTGGACTCGCAGAACACCAAAATAAAAAAGTAGGAAAGTTTTCTTTTGGAATGAAGAAAAAGTTAGGTATTGCTCAGGCTATTGTCCATGACCCGGAACTCCTTTTTCTAGATGAGCCGACTTCTGGGATTGATGCCGAAGCCGTTATTCAAATTCAACAGCTTATTAAGGAGTTAAACAGCCGAGGCAAGACTATTTTCATGACTTCTCATAATTTAGATGAGGTAGAAAAGATCTGTACGAATATTGCGATCATGAAAGAGGGTGAGATTTTCACTCAGGGTTCAATGGACGAATTGAGGAAATCCTACCAATCGACCTTAACCATTCGGGTCAAATTAGCTCCTGATATAACAGCGACCCATAAAAAGCAGATTGAACAGAACCTTTCTAAAGAGACTTATAAATACGAATGGGATCAAAACTTTTTTGTTACGGAAGTTTTTGCAGAGGAAGATATCCCAATACTTCTTAACTCCCTTATAACACAAGGGATTAACATTTACGCAGTGAACGTTATTGAACCGTCGTTAGAGGAAATATTTCTCGAACAACGTGTTAAATTGATGGATTAAATTCACCTAAAATACACCTAAGGGCGCAATACTTATTCCAGAATTGCGCCCGATTGTAAAAGGTATCAACAAATTTTAATAGAGTAAATTAAAAAAGGAATAAAAATATTAAAAGGTTTGCTACCATTAAGACTGAAGCAAAAATAGTTGATTTTTGCAATGCTTGTTTAGATATAAAACTCCAAAACCCCATTATTAAGGAAGCTATCCCTAATATTAAAATCAAGTAATACATAGCCTGAAACAAGGATTGATTGTCAGTACCAAATCCAACGAAGAAAAATGCGACAATTGAGAGCGTTACAAATGCACTTAATATTAAGAAAATATAGCTTTTCCATAGGTCCTTGGTCATCACATAGCCTCCCCCTTCAATTGATAACCCAATTTCTGGAATAATTCAATTCCTAATTTTCATCTATTTTTTCTTAATTATTGCAGGGCCTATAAAAATACAGACAGCAAAGGTAGCCAAAAGATAGTAAAAAATGTACCTAACTTCAATTAACTCTTGATTTAAAAACTGATCGCGGACAAACAAATATATGAAAAGCAAGAAATTTGATAGCCCAAAAACCGCAACTAAAAATTTTCGGTAACTAAATTCAACCCTTTCGTCCGATTCCACAACACCCTCGGCATCTCTTCTCCTCTTTAGCCATTCGGCGATACTAATGCCAAAACCCAGTCCTATAAGTAATCCCCATTGTATCGCACCCACGATCAAACTCACTATGCCTACACCAACAATTCCACCAGCAAGCATTGTGATGTATCTATTATTCATTATCTCACCTTCTTTTTAGTTTTCTATCCAAAACAATTCGTCTAAAGAGGTATCTAAATATTTACTTATTTGCAAGCATAACTGAATAGTTGGATTGTATTTTTGAGCTTCAATCAAATTCATTGTTTGCCTTGTTACGCCAACCTTTTTAGCAAACTCACTTTGTGTGAGTCCCCCCTTTTCAATACGAACAATCTTTACTTTATTTTTTACAGTGATTCCTCTCAGTTCAACCACCTCGATCCAATTACATTACACTTACATCGTAACATATACTAGTCAATAGTAAAATATATATTACAAAGGTAATATATAAACCAACCCTATGTGAAAGGTGAGGTTGTTATATGCAGTTCCTATCCCAAGATGCCTTGCTCCGCAATCTGGCCCTTTCATAAATAACAATCCTTACTCCAGATTTGCGCCCCGTTTGGTGAAGACTTGATTTCAAGTTATTTAAAGATGTTTGATGTTTTGGTGAGATTTTATCCCATCCTTTTATAAAGGAAGTAACTTTTCAAATTAATTTTCCAGTTCAGAATTTCAGTTGCTACTCTTTCTGGAGAATCCCAACGAACATTATGTTTTGTATTTTCTATCCCTATAACTTTCACCTTTTTTAACGCGTTCTTAATTTTTTCGATTCCTTTTTGTCGCGAGTTATCATAATTTGGCAATGTGGAATAGAATAATAAAACCGGACATTCAATGTTTTTGTAAGTAGTTGAGCACGGTTCTGAATAGAATGCTTGGATTGTTGCTAAAAGGCTGTAACGATCAGCTCTCAGAATATAGTGATCATTACTTTTGATAAAATTAGAGGAGATAATAGAATCAAGTTTCTTATTCCAAGGCTTTGTCGTGTACTCTTGGTATGTATTGACTATCTCATCCCAAGAGCTATATTTGCTTGACTCTATATATTCCGACCAACCTGAAAGCGCTTTCCCTTTTGTCAAGCCCTCAGCCATTTCAGGAAATACATACCCTCCATCTATTAAGACTAGTCCTTCTATTTTATCGGGAAACTCTTTTGCCGTATGTAGCGCCAGGTCAGCCCCCCAAGAATGACCCAGAATGTAAAAAGTACTATTTACTAATGTATGTATTACTCGGTAAATACGTTTCGCAAGTGAGGTGAACCGGTAATCTCTTTCTAATTTTAATGGATTGGTTTCTCCATGGCCTGGGAGATCTAAAATAATTATGTGAAAATCTTCAAATAGATACTCTCTTAGTTCCAGAAAACTATTCGAGTCCCCTGTCATTCCATGAAGACAAACGAGTGAAGGCAATCTGTTGTCTCCGAACTCATATGCTTTAAAAGAGTGGTTATCCACCATTACGTTAAATTCTTTCACTTTAATCCTCCAATCTTATATTCAGCAATCTACTCTACATATTAATTTGCAAGACAGTCATACGTTTTTCATTTGTAACGTGGGTGATACTGAGTTTTGTAAACGCCCCGCGATTGTTTAAGATTTGAATTCAAGATATGTGGATTTATTGTTCCATTTGTGTACTGGCAAGAATGGAGTCTACAGCTATCTCTATAACTTCAGGCTTTTCAAGATGAACACTATGCCCAGATCCTTCGGCTAAAATATATTTAGTGTGAGAGTTTAGCTTAGTTTGATTGCGGATTAACGATTGTCATATGTGTTCTATTTCCTCGGCTTCTGCCTTATGTAACCCTTCACTTTCTACCATTTCTATAATTGATGCCTTTGGATCCCTACCTATAACTAAAGTAGGGGTATCAGGAAATATGCGCTGATTAGTTTCCCTACCGGACAAGAGATCATATTCAAGCTCTTCACTTAGAGATTCGAACATGGATGGGTTACTCATAAATTCCTCTACTTCTATGTGTCTGCTGCTTGGTAATAATTTTTTGAGTTCAATAATCCAATCTTTCATCTCCACTTGTAAATCGTCTTTTGAAAGACCGGAATACGTTTTGCATTTTTCTATCCAAGTTTCCGTACTATTTCCATCCTCTCCGTCGATCTCAACTTCATCTAGTTTATAAGCATCATATGAAGTTGAGTCGACTAAAATAAACCCACTAGCCACGTTTGGATACTCCTGAGCAAATTGCTGAAGAATGAGCCCTCCATAAGAATGGCCTAATAATATAGGAGAAGTGATACTAAGCTTCTTAATCAGAGCATTAAGATCCTTTGCGTTCTCCTTACAATTTCTTGGTATTATCCCCTTATCACTTCGACCGCAGCTAGCTCTATTGTAAACAATCACTCTTGCGTGTCTGGAAAGATTTTCACATAAAGTTTCCCATTCAAATAAAGAGCTTATCATACCTGGTTGAATAATTATTGTCCTACCATATCCTTTCATCCATACCTCTAGTTTTTTGTCACCAATATTGACGAGTGTCTTAATTAAAATCACCTCCTATTTACTTCAGATAAGCGCCCGATTGTTTTACAATGCGCCCCTATCCCGATATAAAAACAACGTAAGTGCATTTAATAAAATGGTAACAATGACAAGTAATATTGAAGCAACAGCTACACCACGCATTGTATCCCCCAGAGCAGCCCAGTCTTCAATTTTTACCAAGTGAAGGTTATAAAAAATTTGTAAACATATTGCGATAGCGCAAGCGCTGAAACTGATAATAGAAAGAGCAATCCATTTCATATTCTTCTGTTTTTTATCTCCCGCAAGATTAATAATAGGAATTATCCAAGCTACTAATCCAAGTACCAAACTGCCGACGTTAAGCCAACCAGCATCAATCATATTTCATCCCACCTTCATTTTTTCTTTCTAAATTTCTCCTCAACAAAATGGCCCTATACATTAAGAAAAGCGCAATCCTTTGCTCGAGAATTGCGCCCGTTTGTTTAGCAAGCTAAACTAAAAAAACTATGTTTTGAATTATTTGTTTAAGTTATGTTCGTTCAAAAATCCTTATTGTTTCTACAGGATCGTTAACGGCAATTACATTTTAGAGATTCCACTAGCGAGAACGCTAAACAAGAAGCTTATGGTTGTTAAACCAGCAACAGGTATGGCAAAACCTTTGTTATTTTTAAATTCATAAGCAGCAACAATTACTCCCGCCACACATAACACCAACCATACAGGAATAAATATTAGCTCTGCTATGTTTGTCGGTAATAAAGCGTAAGAACCAGTTAAAAAAAGCAACCAATTAATAACCAACAGCCCCAAAACACCTAATGAAATTTTTCGAGGGGCTGGCCCCTTCTCATTTCTTTTAACAGCCAAAAAAGCTGGAACAACAAACGTTAAAATTACAATCGCTCCTACAAATACTCCAAATATTAATGAAAATGTGATTACCATCACTCCTTTGGATTTGATGACATGAATGCACATTCATTTTAACACAAAATGGAAATAAAATTCCCTCTTTCTTTTAAATTCTTATTCAATTATCTGGCCCCATACATTAAGAAAAGCGCAATCTTTTGCTCCAGAATTGCGCCCGATTGCTTAATACTGTCTTAGGATGTATAGGTCACGGGGATGGGGGAAAGACGACTAATGAGTTATTCGGGTAGGTTCGAAATGGTTGGCTTAAAATAAGTGGGTCAAATAATTTTCTTATTCCCATAGCATATGAAAAATCAAAGGCACTAAGCAAAATATGAGCATACCAAATGCCATTATTCCTACAGTTTGAACAATGTATGGGTCGTTATAAGTGAAAAATCCAGCAGTAAATCCATACAAAAAACCTAAACCTGAGACAATCAAATTAACTATTAATAATGATGAATAGCTAGACTTTTCCCTACGTAATTTATAGTAACCCAGACCCGCAATCATCACGAGAGCGTTAATGAGAAAACCATAAAATATAACCAACACAATCATTAACCCCACACCTTTCATTTGAAAACTAAACACTTCGATATTAACACAAATTGGAAACTAAAACTCCATTTTCATTAATTCTTATTAAACAATCTGACCCGACACATTAATAAAAGCGCAATCCTTTGTTTCAGAATTGCGCCCGTTTCATGAAGACTTGATTTCAAGATAATATTAACAACGATCTTACTCTTCCGCCCCCTATCAAGGAAGATCGCTCTGTCACTTTCAAAGTTCAAAAAATCAGACAAAACTTAGTATGATAGTTATTGTTAAACTTTGAACAAGCAAAATAGTTATCGTTTTCCCTCCAAGTACCTCGCCTTTATTAACAATCAATCTGTGTCCTGTAAAATTAATAATTAGCACAACAGTTAAAGTGAAAATGAAAGTTATGATTGCACCATCCATTAATATTCCCCCTCGAATATATTATTGCGCCGACTGTTTTAATATATTTCTCCAAACCAATTGGATAGTCGCATGTAACCAGACAGGCGACTATCCAAACTTTTATTTGATTTCCTTTTTATCTTTACTTAATACTTTCACATTATAACGAGCGTCACGAATAGCTTCTGTCTCCTCATCACTTTGGATAAGCAAATCAATTTCCGAGCTAATTTCCTGTGCAATCTGCTGGGCATCGGGATCACCTTCATTTAAAGATGTTTTGACCGTTATCTGAAGAGGATAGGGGTGAAACGAGTAAGCAAAACCTGTTACAGGCAAGTTCTTAGCTTCCATCAACGCACTAGCAATATGACCGAGCGCTCCTGTTTTTGCCCATTGTTTCTCTTGCTCCCGTGCGATTTTCTGCACTTGTCGAACATCCAGCTTATATTCATCTCCATAGACCTGGGCCTCTTCTTTCATTATTTCCTTTAATTGGTCTAAGCGATCTTCCGTTTCAGGTACAATGACGTTCATGAAAATACCTTCTATATCATTGATCCGAACGGAGATTGGAAACATTAACTCATACCCTTCCGCCTTCAAACGTTTT
Source organism: Halobacillus naozhouensis (assembly GCF_029714185.1). Classification (NCBI taxonomy): domain Bacteria; kingdom Bacillati; phylum Bacillota; class Bacilli; order Caryophanales; family Bacillaceae; genus Halobacillus; species Halobacillus naozhouensis. The sequence goes on from NZ_CP121671.1 coordinate 2,810,405, forward strand.
GTTAATGTAGCCTGTAGTGCTTCACTATCTCGCATATCCTGCTCAATCTCTTCTTTGCTTCGTTCGGCTTGGATCTCTTTTTCTTTAAAAGGAACAACCGTCACTTCATAACCGGTTAGACCTGCTTCTCCAAGTTGAGTTTGTATCTGATCTGAAAGGTTCTTTTCGTTTCCAGACAATCCAGTAAAAGCGACTTTCAATTCTTTCTTTTCCAAACGAAGCTGAAGGTTTCCGATCTTCAATCCGTTTTCTTTTGCAATAATCTTAACCTGATCTGAGATGTTTTCCATCTGATCCAACCGTTGTTCCTCTTCCTTTATAAACTGGCTAATATACGGGATTTTTGCGACGACATTTTCCATTGCCGGCATAAATAGCGCACTCCCCAACAGTATTACGACTAAGGCTGCAGCCGTTAAACTGCTTAAAAGGAGCATTCGGGGCTTTCCCTTACGAGGCGGGGTGTCTAGCTGACTCAATACCTTTTGCTGATGACTCTCCTTAAATTTCATCTGATTCATCTTTTCTGGGTAGCTCCATTTATTCTTCAAGGATCATTCCCCCTTCGATATGATGTCTTAAGCTTTTTCGAGCGCGATGAAGCCTGCTTTTAACCGTATTTGGGTTCACCTGTAAAACACAGGCAATCTCATTTACGGATAAATTCTCGTAGTAATAAAAGATAACCACTTCACGCAGCTTCACCGAAAGCTTTAACACCTTCTTAAAAAGTAAATCATTCTCTTCTCGCTGCACAACTTGAGAAGACACGGAATCCATACTTCGATCATTTCCTGGTCTTACTACCGATCGAGGGATTAAATTCCGAAATGGCCAACTCCTAACGTAATCCTTGCAGTAATTCACTGTAATTCGATACAACCACGTCCGGTAGGAAGAGCGTTCCTCGAAAGTATGAAGGGATTGATAACACTTAATAAATATTTCCTGCGAAAGATCTTCGGCTAACTGCCTTTCCTTCACATATGTAAATGCAACACGAAGCACCATGTCCCCGTACTCTTCCATTAAATCCACTAATATCTCTCGTGTAGACTGATGTTCTTGCTTTTCTCGCTTGTCATGCATATCCTCCCACCCCCTTTTACATCTCGTTAGACGAAACTCGAGTGCTTCCCGTTCCCTAATAAATTGATAAAATCAAGGTACTTATTTTAACGTTTAGATTCTACAAAAAAGACGCTCCTCTGTAACTAGCATCTAGCTAGATAAGGTCTTCAGTTTTATTCCATTTAACGTCCTTTACATAAGTCAGGCGCTTGTTCCTTAATCAAGGAAAGCGCCCGTTTGTTGAACATTCCCTAGACTAAATTCACTCTTTTTTCTTCCTAACTTTCCTAATTATGGGTGGAATATAAATTATAGATGCACCGAGAAAAATGCCTACTTTTGTTAAATGGTTCCATATTGTATCAGAGTAGGTGCTCCCATTTAATAGGGCATCCACATACATAAATAAGATTATAAGGATGAACCCAATCCAAATATGAATTCTGTATTTTTTCATTATAAAACAACCCCCTATTCCGAGAAATCATTCATTTAATTATCTGGCCCTCATATGTAAGATTGGCGCTTACCTTTTCAAGATAAGCGCCCGTTTAATGAAGATCAATTTATTGATTTAAAGCAATAGAATTGCTGATATTTTTGGTTTTCCACATATGTATATTTTAATGAGACTAATTGATTTGATTTCCTTTCTTTTTATAAAAATAAAAACAATTAAATACACTGGATAAAGCTACAGCAAGCCATAGCCACTTTAAATCATAGTGATTGTTAAAAGAAATAATACAATTGGTTACTAGTAAAATAACTGCGATTATCGAAATTATAAACCTAGTTTTATTAGACAATCTCTCACCACCCAAAAAAGTAAATAGTTTTCCAGTTAAAGGATAACATAAATATATTGCGGTTAACATTTTTAACCAAACTGCTGTTTATTTGGTTGAAAGGGAAAAAACATAGCTAATGTTCCGATAAAGCGCCCTTTTTTATTCAACAATATGGCCCTTAAATTAAAAAAGGACACGTTATTCGATAAACGCGCTCCTTTAATTGAATTAGGACTTTCAAATTGCCTCATATAAATAGGCAATAAATAAAATACATAAAATAACCGTCACAAATTTTTTGTGTTTTTTTAAACTAATATATGTAAAACCAGCTATTGCAACCATCGTTAATGAGGAGAATATGAAATCAAACCATTTTTCTTCTATGAAAAAGGTATCAATTGTATCAAATATCCAGAATAGAATTAGGGCATAAAGGTAAACCATATTTGATTGATCTTTTTTCTTTTGACCCATTTTAAAATTTCAACTCCAATTTCTAAAAAATCTTGAGCAATGAGGACGACTTTCTACTGTAACAATCGCTCCCCTATAACGGAACATTGAATATGTAGCAATCATTTTCTGCGTCTTTGGCACAATAAGCGATTAATATTGGTAATGGTATTTTCATAACTCATTTCTAGTATTTACTCGGTGGGCCAACATTACAATGATACCTATAGGAACTC